>NZ_MJGO01000041.1:241229-296777 GCF_001864895.1 Curtobacterium sp. MCBA15_009 | reverse complement strand
GTGCGCCTGTCGCGTTCGCGACAGAGTCCCCCGACGTCGGACGGGAGGCCCGTATCGGCCCCGCCCCGAGCCTCCCGACCGCCACCGGTCGCGACCACCCCGCGAAGGCGACAGATTCCCGCGAACGTTCCGCGTGCGCCTGTCGCGTTCGCGCCAGAGTCCCCCGCCACCGGACGCGACCACCCCGCGGAAGCGACACCTTCCCGCTGCCGTTCCGCGCGGGTCAGACGCGCGGTGCGGACCGCGGTCTGACCGTGCCGCCCGACGGCAGGACCGGGGTCGCCTCGGCCAGGGCCGCTCGGGTGGCGGCCAGGAGCTGCTCGGCGGTCTGGATCCCGTTCGCCGAACCCGTGGTCGCCTGACCACCGGCGTGGGCGAGCAGCTGCGCGCCGATGGCGGGTCCGATGCGGTCGGACTCCCGCGGGTTGCGGGCCACCCAGTCGCGGGCGATCGCATCGGCGAGGCGTTCGGCGGCGGCCCCGCGGTCGGCGTCGCCGCGCGAGCGGTGCCAGAGACCCGTGACCACGAGGTGCGCGACGACCGCACCGATGTCCCGCACAGGGAAGCCCCAGCCGGCGGTGTCGATGTCGAGCAGGCCGGAGATCCGCCACGGCTCGTCCTCGTCGACGAAGACCTGTTCGAGGTGCAGGTCCCCGTGCACGACCTGCTTCGTGGCGTTCGTCCACCCGATCGACCGGCGTCCGATGGCGTCGTACAGGCGGTCGATCTCATCCGCGTCCTGCGGCAGCGCGGTGACGAGGGTGCGACGGTGCCAGTCGGCGTGGTCCATCGCGTCGGCGCGGGCCTGCTGCGTCATCGGGACGGTCGCCACCCGACCGCTCAGGGCGGCGAGCGACGCGACGAAGCGCGGGTCGTCGGCGATGTCGAGGATGCGGCTGCCAGCCGGCACACCGCGGATCCGTTCGAGCACCAGGAGCCCGTCACCGCGGCTCGACAACACCCGCGGGACCGGCAGCCCCGCTGCGACGAACTGCTCGTGCGACTCGACGATCGGCGCGACGCGGTGCGGCCGGACGACCTTGAGGAAGACGGTGCGCTCCGGGGCGTCCACCCGGACGACGGCGCGTTTGCCGGGTCGGTAGGCCGCGACGCTGAGCACCGGGTCGGTGACGGGCATGCCGAGCGTCGTGAGCAGCTCGGCCACAGCGTCGCGGTAGGTCACCTGCGCGAGCACCGGCAGCCCCGGGTCGTTCGGGTAGGCCCACACCGAGACCGGCTCGCCCGTCGTCGGGTCGGTGACGATGGCGCTGTTCTGGTCGTGCGTGCCGCCGGTGTCGACGTAGGTCAGGACCGTGGCCGGCTGGCCGTTCCGGTCGACGGTGTCGACCTCGTAGCCGTACAGGTAGCCGTTGCCGGAGGGCTCGACCGAGTGCGCCCGCGCGGCCACCACGGAGGTCCCGGAGCCGGCGAAGGCCTGCGGGATGACGCGCTCATGGTTGGGCCACACGACCACAGTCAACCGTGTCCGGGCGTTTTCGTCGCGTTCGTGCACGGCTCGGCGTGCGGGCCGTGGCTAGCGTGGTCCGTGTGAACCCGGTCGCGCGCCTCCGCAGCTCCAGTCGCACGCCGTTCCTGCAGGTCGTGAAGACCGCCGTCGCGGTGGTCGCCGCGGTGTTGCTCTGTCGGCTCGTCATCGACGGGCCGTTCCCGACCTTCGCCGCGATCGCCGCCCTGCTCGTGGTCCAACCGAGCATCAACCAGTCGTTCGTCAAGGGCCTGGAACGGAGCGCCGGGGTCGTCCTCGGCGTCGTGCTCGCGACCGGCTTCCACCTGCTCTTCGGCGATGCGGTCTGGGTGGTGCTGCTCGTCATCGTGCTCGCGATCCTCATCGCGTGGGCCCTGCGGCTGACCCCGACGTCGGCGACCCAGGTCGGCATCAGCGGCATGCTCGTGCTCACCGCCGGGGTCGTCACACCGAACTACTCGGCGGACCGGATCCTCGAGACCGTGATCGGCGCGGTCGTCGCCCTGGTGGTGAACGCCCTCATCGTGCCCCCGGTCCTGCTCGAACCCGCCCACCTGGCCGTCGCACGCCTGGCCCGGGACACCGCTGCGGCGTTCGAACGCGTCGCCATCGGACTGACCGAGGGGTGGGACCACGACCGCTGGCACGAGGCCCTGGTGCGGGCCCGCGCCCTGCGGCAGCAGCACGCGAAGGCCGAGGCGTCGCTGAACGCCGCACGGGAGTCGCTGACGATGAACCCGCGCGGCGGCCGCCACCGGACGATCCTCGACCGCGACGTCGTCATCGCCGAGCACCTGCGGGTGCTCGTGACCCGGGTCACCGGCATGACCCGCGCGATCCGGGACACCACCGCTCCGGACCTGCGCGCAGACCCCGTCGTCGGCGGCATCGCCACCGAGGTCGCCCGGATCGGGGCCGATGTCCGGGCGCTCAGTGCCCGCGTCGAGTCGACGAGGCTCGACCCCTCCACCGCTGCCGCGGACCCGGTGCCCGAGGCGGCCGAACCGGCGCTCACCGCTCCGCTCGAGGTGGTCCGCCCGAACTCACGGCACTGGGTGCTCATCGGCGCTCTGCTCGAGGACATCCGGCGCGTGCGCGAGGAACTGCTCGGCGAGGACGACTGAGCCGGACCGGTCGTGCGCCGGCCGGTCGGTCGGCCCGCCCGGTCGGTCCGACCGGGCGGCGTGCGCGGGCCGCGCTGCTCAGCCGGTCGTGTGCGGAGGTTGCTCCGCCCGGCCGGTCGTGTGCGGGTCGTTGCTCAGCCGGTCGTGCGGAGGTTGCTCTGCCCGGCCGGTCGTGTGCGGGTCGCTGCTCAGCCGGTCGTGTGCTGGCCGCTCGTCGCCCGGGCCGCCGCTGCCGCGGTCTGCACGACGTCGCCCCAGATGACGGCGGCCGGGACGGCGTCGTCCGAGCCGGGCAGCCCGGCACCGGCGTAGCGGTCGATCTCGGCGACGACGGCCTCGGGACCGACCGCGCGGGCCGCGCGGCTCGCGACGTCCGGCACCGCGGTGCGCAGCTCCGCCACGACGCGGTCGCGCGGGGCGTCCTCGAGGTCGCCGAGCGTGCCGATGCCCTTCCACGCGGCGTCGAGCTCTGCTCGCAGCCGCGCCATGGCCGGGTGGTCGGTCGAGTGGTCCATGGTGCTCCCCCAGTGCAGCGGCCGACGCTTCGGGTCACGTCCACCGCTGCGCGAGCCTAGCAACGAAGGGTCTTCGGCCTCACGACCCACGAACGTGGGACAGACCGTTCCGCCCGCTGCTGAGACGAGATTCAGCGACTTCGGCCCGGAGAGCGGACCCGGGGACCGGTTCGATGCCACGATGGGTCCGAGGAGGTCCACTATGCGGCTGTTGGTGGTCGAGGACGACGACGAGATGCGTGCCCTGATGGAGCGCGGTCTCGCCGCCGAGGGGTACCGCGTGACGGCGGTCGAGAACGGGGTCGAGGCGCTCATCGCCCTCGGCGAGCAGGCCTTCGACCTCGCGGTCGTGGACGTCATGATGCCGGGGATGTCGGGGTTCGAGCTCGCACGGCGCATCCGTGAGCGCGAGGACCCGGTCCGGATCCTCCTCGTCACCGCCCGCGACGCGGTGGACGACCGGGTGTTCGGACTCGACGCCGGTGCCGACGACTACCTCACCAAGCCCTTCGCCTTCGCCGAGCTCACGGCCCGCCTCCGCGCGCTCGGCCGGCGCGAGTCGGCCGGTGCGCCCCGCACGATCGAGGTCGGCGACGTCTCCATCGACTCCGAGGCCCGCCGCATCGCCATCAAGGGCCAGCGCGTCGCCGTGAGCCCCACCGAGTTCTCGCTGCTCCGACTGCTCGCCCGCTCCGCCGGCACCGTCGTCGACCGGCCGAAGATCCTCGAAGAGGTCTGGGACGGGTCGCAGCACGTGGACCCGAACGTCGTCGAGCAGTACATCTCGTACCTGCGCAAGAAGCTGACCGCGCACGAGGCGACGGTCGCCATCGCGACGGTCCGCGGCCGCGGCTACCGGCTCGACCTCATCGGGGCGTGAGCGGGTCCTCTGCCACGTCGGCGCCGGAGCCTCGGCGCCGCGGCCCGGTCCGGCCGCTCCGCCTGCTGTCCCTGCGCGCGCGGATCACGATCGGCTCGACGGCGATCGCCGCGGTCGTCATCGTCCTGCTCGTCCTGGTGATGCGCTTCCAGGTGGTGAGCGTCGTCGCGAGCGCCACCCGCACCCTGCTCGACGCCGACGCGGACCCCTACGTCGCGACGCTCGAGGTCGACAGCGACCCGGACCTGTCGCCGCCGGGCAACCTGCAGCTCGTCGCCGTGGTCTCCCCCGAGGGCGACATCGTGCTGTCGACGATGCCGAACCGGGTCGAGCGCGCCCTCGGCAGCCTCACCTCGACCGCAGCCGGCACGTCGATCATCCGGGTCTCCGGCTCGGAGTACCGCGTCGTCGTCGAGCACCCCGTCAACGAGGTCGGCCGCTGGACGGTCGTCGCCGCCCGCAACTCGCAGGCCGAGGCGATCGTCGTCGACGACCTGACCTCGACGCTCTCGCTCACCGGGGTCGCGATCCTCGTCGCCTTCGGCATCGCGTCGTGGGTCCTGGCCACCGCCGCACTGCGCCCGGTGAACCGGATGCGCCGCGAGGCCGAGCGGCTCTCCGTCGCCCCGGAGCGCGCCGAGCTGCCCGTCGGACCGGCCCAGGACGAGCTCGCCTCGCTCGCGACGACGCTCAACGCGTTCCTGGCCCGGACCCGCCAGGCCACCGAACGGGAGCGGCAGATGGTCTCGGACGCGAGCCACGAGCTCCGCACCCCCCTGGCCATCCTCACCACGCAGCTCGACCTGGCGTCGCTCGACGGCGACGACGCCGCCGCCCTGGCCGCGCACATCGAGCGCGCCAAGCACAGCGTCGCCCGACTGTCCCGCCTGGCGAACGACCTGCTCGCCCTGTCGCGGATCGAGGAGTCCGAACGGCGGGAGCAGGACGGCGACCGGCAGCCGGAGACCGGCTGGTCGGACCTCGGCGACGAGGTCATGGCCGCCGTGGACCGCGTCCGCCTCATCGCCTCGGCGAAGGACGTGACGGTCGACTTCGACCTCGAGGCGCCGGCGACCGGCGGCGGCACCGAGCCGCGCTACCGCATCGACACCGGTGGCATGGCGCAGCTCGTGACGAACGTGGCCGGCAACGCCGTCGCCGCACTCCCCCGCGGCGGTGGCGTCTTCGTGTCCTGGCGCAGCAGCGACGGCGAGGGCGTCCTGCAGATCACGGACGACGGGCCGGGGGTGCCGGAGTCGTTCATCCCGGTGGCCTTCGACCGGTTCACCCGTCCCGACGAGGCGCGGACCTCGCGGGCGAACCCGGACCCGACCACGGGCGCGATCCCGATGCCGGGCGGCTCCGGACTGGGACTCGCGATCGTGCGCGCGGTGGCCGAACGTGCCGGCGGGACCGCCGCCCTGCGGAACGTCCGTTCCGGTGGGCTCGAGGTCACCATCCGCCTGCCCGAGGTCGAGTAGGGCCGCTCACTGGAAGTCGCGGGACCGGGTGCGGACGGCGAGCGGCAGGTGCTCGATGCGGTCCGCCACCAGGTTCACGACGCCGTCCGGTGAGCGCTCGAGGATCCCCCGGACGACCACCGCCGGCGATTCCCGGGCCACCCGTCGGTACCGGCCCCAGACCCCGACGCTGCAGATCACGTTGACGAGCCCGGTCTCGTCCTCGACGTTCAGGAACGTGATGCCCGAGGCCGTCGCGGGTCGCTGACGGTGGGTGACGATGCCGCCCACCTCGACACGACGCCCGGTCTCGGCGGTGGCGGTGTCCTGCACGGTGAGCACGCGGCGAGCGGCGAGCCGGTCGCGGACGTGCCGCACCGGGTGGTCGTCGGTCGTCATGCCCGTCGACCACATGTCGGCGATCAGGACGTCGCCGCTGGTCATCTGCCCGAACAGCGGCGGCTGCACCACGACCTGTGTGTCCGGCAGCTGGTCCGGACGCTCGGCCGCGGCCTGCGCCGCCGACCACATCGCCCCGCGACGGTCGATGTCGAACGGCGCGAAGGCGTCCGCCGCGGCGAGGGCCTCGAGCTGCGCCGTGGTCAGCCCCACCCGGCGGGCCAGGTCGGACATGTCGGTGTACGGGCCGTGCGCGTCGCGTTCGGCGACGATCTTCTCGGCGGTCTTCCGGCTGAGCGACGCGACCTCGGCGAGTCCGAGCCGCACCGCGAAGGCGCCGTCGCGACGGTGCTCGGCCGTGTCGTCCGGGAGCGCCTTGTCGAATGGCAGCACCGGCGGCTGCTCGGTGGCGAGGCAGGCGTCCTGCCCGGTGGGCTGCGCGGAATCGTCGGACAGCGGTTCGAGCGTCGCGTCCACCCCGGAGCGCAGGATGTCCGGGCGGAGCACCTGCACGCCGTGCCGTCGGGCGTCGGCGACCAGGGTCTGCGGCGAGTAGAAGCCCATCGGCTGTGCCCGCAGCAGGGCCGCCAGGAACGCTCCCGGGTAGTGCAGGCGTATCCAGGCGCTCGCGTAGACGATGAGGGCGAAGCTGATCGAGTGGCTCTCCGCGAAGCCGAAGTTCGCGAACGCCTGGATCTTGGCGTAGATCGCGTCGGCGTCCGCCCCGTGGATCCCGTTGTCCGCCATGCCCGTGTAGAGCGTGTCGCGGAGCCGGTCGATCTTCTCGTGCCCGCGCTTGGACCCCATCGCCCGCCGCAGCAGGTCGGCGTCGTCACCGGAGCAGTTGCCCACCGCGATCGCCATCTGCATGAGCTGCTCCTGGAACAGGGGCACCCCGAGCGTGCGTTCGAGCACCGGCTCGAGCGCCGGGTGCATGTACGTGATGGGTTCCTCGCCGGTGCGGCGGCGGATGTAGGGGTGCACGGCGCCGCCTTGGATCGGCCCGGGGCGCACCAGGGCGACCTCGATGACGAGGTCGTAGAAGCGTCGCGGGAGCAGCCGGGGCAGGGTGCCCATCTGTGCGCGGGACTCCACCTGGAACACCCCGACCGTGTCCGCGCGGCAGAGCTGGTCGTAGACGCCCTGCTCCTCCTTCGGGATGGAGTGCATCTCCCAGCGCTCCCCGCAGTGCTCCGCCGCCAGGTCGAACGAGTACTGCAGCGCGGCGAGCATGCCGAGGCCGAGCATGTCGAACTTCACCAGGCCCATGTAGGCGCAGTCGTCCTTGTCCCACTGCAGAACGGTGCGGCCGTCCATCCGGGCGTGCTCGATCGGCACGACCTCGCCCACCGGGCGGTCGGTGAGCACCATGCCGCCCGAGTGGATGCCGAGGTGCCGGGGGAAGCCGAGGACGTCGCTCGCGAGCCCGACGACCTCGGGCGGGATGTCGTGGTCCTGGCTCTCGGTGACCGACCCCCACCGCTCGACCTGCTTCGACCAGGCGTCCTGCTGGCCCGGGCTGTGCCCGAGCGCCTTCGCCATGTCCCGCACGGCGCCCTTCGGCCGGTAGGTGATGACGTTGGCGACCTGCGCGGCGTTGTACCGGCCGTACTTGTCGTAGACGTACTGGATGACCTCTTCGCGCCGGTCGGAGTCGAAGTCGACGTCGATGTCGGGTTCCTCGTCGCGCATCGCCGACAGGAACCGCTCGAAGGGCAGTCCGTAGCGGATGGAGTCGACGGCGGTGATCTCGAGCAGGTAGCAGACCGCCGAGTTCGCCGCGGACCCCCGCCCCTGGCAGAGGATCCCACGCCCGCGGGCGTACTGCACCATGTCGCGAACGATGAGGAAGTAGCCGGGGAAGTTCTTGTCCTCGATCACGGACAGCTCGCGCTCGATCCGTTCGCGTTTGTGGGGCTCCACCCCGTCGGCGCTGCCCGGGTAGAAGCGCCGTGCCCCCGCCCAGGTGAGCTCGCGGAGCCAGGACATCGCGGTGTGCCCGTCCGGCACGTCGATGTCGGGCAGCCCGGGCTTCGCCGTGCGCAGCCGGAACCCGAGTTCGTCGGCCAGGGTGACGGTGTTCTCGATCGCCCCCGGGTACCGCCCGAACCGACGGGTCATCTCGGCGCCGGAGCGCAGGTGCGCGGTGTCGGCCGCCGGCAGCCAGCCGTCGATCTCGTCGAGACTGCGCCGGGCGCGGACCGCAGCGAGTGCCGTCGCCACCGGGAAGCGGTCCGGGGTGGCGTAGTGGACGTTGCCGGTCGCGACCAGGGGCAGCGCGTACCGCTCGGCGAGCGTCGCCAGGGCGTCGTTCCGGGCGCTGTCGAGCGGGTCGCCGTGGTCGAGGAGCTCGACCACGACGTTGCCGGTGCCGAACCGGTCGAGCAGCACGCGCAGGGCGGTCTCGGCCGCCGACTCGCCGCCCTGCTCGAGCGCCTGCCGGACGGTGCCCTTCCGGCAGCCGGTCAGGACGCGCCAGTGGCCGTCCGCCCGCGCCGCGAGCTCGTCGAGGTCGTACCGCGGGCTGCCCTTCTCGGACCCGGCGGCGAGGTGCGCGCTCGTCACCGCGCCCGCGAGCCGGTGGTAGCCGTCCTGGCCGTCGGCGAGCAGCAGCAGGTGCGACCCCTGCGGGTCGGGCACACCGTTCTGCGGCTCGGTCAACCCCAGCGAGAGCTCGGTGCCGTAGACCGTGCCGACCGCGGGGTACGCCTCGGCGACCTCGGCCATCCGGGCAGCGCCGTAGAAGCCGTCGTGGTCGGTGAGCGCGAGGGCGTGCAGCCGCAGCCGGGCTGCTTCCTCGAACAGGTGCTCGGGCTGGCTCGCGCCGTCGAGGAAGCTGAAGGTCGAGTGCGCGTGCAGCTCGGCGTACGGCACCACGGGGGCGTCGTCGGTGTCGAGCGTCGTCGGCACGTACCGCTCGCGCTTGCGCGACCACGCGGGGCTGTCGCCGCCGTCGCCGTCGTGTGCGGTGCCGGGGCTCCGCTTGTCGGACAGGGCACGCTCGAACTGCGACCACGGGATGGCCGGGTTGCTGTAGCCCATCAGGTCCTGCTCTCGGGTCGGTTCACGTGGCGATCGCCTCCGCCCACCAGCGGTGGTCGGCGAGCACCAGGTACCAGGCGCGCCCCTCGGCGTCGACGAGCTGCAGCCGGTGCAGTCGGCGTCCGCCGGACTCCCACCAGCGCACGACGAGCGGCCACGGCCCCGCCCACGCGGAGACCGCCGAGAACCCGCCCCCGCGGTCGCCCTCGGCACGGAAGTGCTCCGGCGGGCCGGACAGCACCCCGCGCTCGTCGACGTCGACGCTCGCGCCGCCGGCGGTGACCACGTCGACCGGGCGGGGACGTTCGAGGACCGTGGCCGGTGGCGGCCCCGGCAGCCTGCCCGGCCACGGGCGGTCGCGCACGGTGGCCAGCGCGCGCTCACCACCCGCGGGCGCATCGCCCCACGGGACGAGCACCACGCGCTCCGACAGGGTGCGACCGCCGCCGATCCTGGGGCTGACGACACCGTCGTGGCCGACCATGCCCTGGATGCGGGCGAGCCCGTGGTGCACGCGTTCGTCGGGGCCGGCGCCCCACAGCCCGCGCTCGTGGTTCGCCACGTCGTCGACCGCGACGGGTTCGAGCACGACCGACGTGACCGGCGCCTCGAGCCCGGTCGGGTCGACCCCGCCGGCGAGCTGCCACCGCACCCGGTCGACCACGTCGGCGGCGTCGAACCAGCGCGGGTGCGCCCAGGTGCGTTCGAGCAGGACGTCGCGCTCGTCGACGATCCCGACCCGGATCGTCGTCGCGACGAGTCCGGCGGCCCGGAGCCGGGCGTCGAAGTCGTCGGCGGAGCGCCGGAACGCGAAGGCGATCTGGTCGGCACGGTCGAGCGGCGGCTCGAAGGACGCCTCGACCCGGAGCTCGGGCGGGACCTCGCGTGCCGCGACCTCGCGCGGATCACGGCCGCCGGCCAACCGGTGCAGGAACGCCCCTGCCACCCCGAAGCGGTCGCGGACCTGCTCGTCGCTGAGCGCCGCGAAGTCCCCCAGCGTGCCGATGCCGAGCCGGTCGAGCACGGTCGCGAGCTCGGGGTCGCCGAGGACGCCGAGGGGCAGGTCCGCGAGGAAGTCGGCCGATCCGGACACGGGCACGATCCGCACGCGTTCCCCGGGGCGGAGGGGTCGCGCGCGTGCCGCCTGCTCGGCGGCGAACGGGGTGTCCGCCACCCCCGCCCGCACCGCAGGCGCGCCGTGGTCGGCCGCGATCCCGGCGAGCGTGGCCGCCGCGGCGCGTTCGCCGCCGTAGTACCGCGCGGGACCGCGCGAGCGCAGGGCGAGGGTCCCCGGCCGCACGACCTCGACCCCCGGCACGGCTGCCTCGACCGCACGGATGACGGGTTCGAAGGCGCGGTGGTCGAGGGCGTCGTCGTAGGGCTGCACGACGAGTTCCGTGCAGCGCGCCTGCGCCTCGCGCACGCGGAGCCCCCGGACGACACCGTGCTGCCGGGCCGAGGCGGAGCTCGCGAACACGAGTCCCTTCGACACGACCGCGAAGGGTTGTTCCGGGGGCTCCCCGGCGGCGCGGGCAGCCGCGATCACCGGCCAGTCCGGGCACCAGAGCACGACGGTCCGGGTCGGGGGCGGTTCCGGCACGGCACCGCCGCGGGCGATCGCGTCGGCGCGGATGCGACCGCGGGCGATCACGACGCCACCGCCACCGGGCGCAGGACCCGCCCGTCGCCGGAACCGACCGACGGCACGGGGACCGCGGCGCGGACCGCGCCGTCCGCAGCGGGCAGCAGCAGCTCGGTGCTGGTCGGCCGCACCGCACCGGCTCGCCCGGTGGCCGTCACCGTGGCGCGGCGCTCGGTCAGGTGGCCGTGCCCCTGCCCGATGCCGCTCCACGTCGAGGACGTGACCCGGAGCGTGACGTCCGCTCCTGGCCAGGCGCCGAGCGCGACGAGCGCGCCGCCCCGCTGCCGCAGCCGGGCGGACAGCCGGGCCACGTCACCGGGGACGACCCGACCGAGCGGCCGGGTGAGGACGATCTGCGCGACGTCGGCCATCGCCGCCGTCACCGCGAGCCACTGGTCGCCCGGGTCGGGGACGAGCACGAGCCGTTCGAGGTCGATCCCCGCGGCGGCCGCGGCTTCGACCCCGAAGGACGGCACGCCCACCACCGCGCACCACGCGCCCGCCGCTGAGGCCGCCTGCAGCATGGTCATCGCGAGCAGCACCGACTCGGGCACGGCGTACGTGCCACCCACGCGGATCGCCCCGCCGGGCAGCAGCGGTTCGAGGGCCGGTGCCGTGGGCAGGCCGGCGGTGTCGACCCGGGTGGACTCCATGTCGGCGACCCGGGAGCGCAGCGACGTGATGCGGTCGAGGGCCGCGCGAGCGTCGCCGAGGTGGTCGTTCCCCCGCCGTGCACCGCCGCCGCCGCGTGCTGCACCGTTCCGCCCGCCCCGGTCGGGGACGGGCGACCGGAGTGCGGCGGCCGTCTGCATGCCCTCATATTCGAACATGTGTTCGATGATGTCAACCGCGTCCGACATCCGTGGACAGCCCTGGTCGAACACGCGTTCGACACGCCGTGGCTGTGTCGACGAAGCGCCGATGGAGTGCCGACGACGAGCTCCATCCTGCCCGGGACGGCCGACACGCGCCCCGGAAACGACAGCGCCGGGCACCCTCGTGACGAGGGTGCCCGGCGCGTCAGACGGACGGGTGCGTCAGTCGCGGGGGCGTCAGTCGCAGGGACGTCAGCCCGCAGCGACCCGGAACGTCACCTCGACCGTGGTCGGGGCAGCACCACCGGTCGGGGTCTGCGTGGTCCACAGGCGGTAGTCGCCGTTCCCGAGGTCGAAGTCGGCCGGCACGGACCACGTGCCGTCCTCGACCGTGGTCGTCGCCACCTGGCGGCTCAATCCCTTGACGACGATCAAGGCACCCTCGGCGCCCGTGCCCTCGAACACCGGACGCTTCGACGTCACCGTCGCCCCCTCGGCCGGCGCGGTCACCACCACCGGCGCGACGGCGGCGTGCCGCACGGTGAACGTCACCTCGGCCGTGGTCGGCTCCGCGCCGCCGGTCGGGGTCTGCGTGACCCAGAGACGGTAGTCACCGTCGCCGAGGTCGAAGTCGGCCGGCACCGACCACGTGCCGTCCTCGACCGTGGTCGTCGCCACCTGACGGCTCGACCCCTTCACCACGATCGTGGCACCCTCGGCACCCGTGCCTTCGAACACCGGACGCTTCGACGTCACCGTCGACCCCTCCGTCGGCCCGGTCACCACCAGCGGCGCGACGGCGGCGTGCCGCACGGTGAACGACATCTCGACCGTGGTCGGCTCCGCACCACCGGTCGGGGTCTGCGTGACCCAGAGCCGGTAGTCCCCGTTGCCCAGGTCGAAGTCGGCCGGCACCGACCACTTGCCGTCGACCACCGTGGTCGTCGCCACCTGACGGCTCGATCCCTTGACGACGATCGTGGCGCCCTCGGCACCGGTGCCCTGGAACACCGGACGCTTCGACGTCACCGTCGACCCCTCCGTCGGCCCGGTCACCACCACCGGCGCCACCGGCGCCTCGTCGTCCGAGGTGAACCCGATGTCCTGCATGACGGACGTCCGCCCGTCGCGCGTGGTCTGCGTGAACGTCAGCTCGTGCGAGCCGGCGGACAGGTCTGCCTGGGCGGACCAACTGCCGACACCCGCCTTTGCGCCCGACGCCTCGACCGAGAACAGCTCCGTCCCGTCGGCGTCGCGCGCGGTGACCGTCGCACCGGCCTCCGCCCGACCCGTGAACGTCTGCGTGCCCGGTACGAAGGAGTTCTCGTGGTCGGTCACCCCGTCGACCGACAGCAGACGCGGCAGGGCGGTCCGCTCCGAGATCTTGCCGAACTGCATGGTGGCCATGTCGATCTGCTGGTCGGTGGAGTCGGACCCGATCTGGTACGAGAACCCGCCGTCGGGGTTCGTCCCCGCGACGACACGGTCGCCGTGCAGGAACCAGATCGCGCCGGGCGCGTGCGCGTCGCCGGTGACCAGGATCTCGCCGTTCGGCAGGTTGAAGACGTCGCGGACCGTCGGAGCGGCGATGTCCGCGTCCTCAGGGGCGGCGATCAACTCGACCGGGGTGGACTTCGAGGGACCGTCGTCGGACTCCGAAGCGACCTGCGCGGTGGCTCCGACGTGCGACCCCGGGACCGTCAGCAGGAAGGCACCGTCACGGACATCGGCGGTGTACCGGTCCTCGCCGACGGTGGCGACGACCGTGCGGGTCCCCTCCCCGCCCACGGAGCCGCGCAGGAAGTACTCGCCCCGCACGCCGCGGTCGATGTCGTCCACCGTCGGCACGGCGGCGACCGACGGCAGGTAGCGGACGTCTGCGAGGACCGTCGGGATGCCGGACGGCGTCGTCTGGGTGAACGTGATCGTGTGGCTGGTGTCACCGAGGTCCGCGTCGGCCGACCAGCGCACCGACGCCGCCCGGGACGACGGCACCTCGGCGCGGAACAGCTCGGTGCCGTCCACGTCGGTCGCGGTGATGGTCGCTCCCGCGGTCGCCGTGCCGCTGAACTCGTGCTGCCCCGGCGTGAAGCTCGTCAGCTTCGTGTCGACGCCGTCGACCTGCAAGGTCCGCGGGAGCACGACCGGCTCGGAGCGCCGCGCCGTCCCGTCCACGGTGCGTTCCGCGACGATGGTCAACTCGGTGTCGCGGTACCGCTCGCCGACGGCGATCGAGAAGAACCCCATGCCCGCGGGCCAGGCGCTGACGACGGTGTCACCGTCGAGCACCTCGACGCGGTCCGAGTTCGCTGTCCCGAGCATCCGCTGCGTGCCGTTCGCCTCGGTGTCGATGCGCTGTACGACGGGTGCGGGGATCGACGCATCGGTGACGGTCGACGAAACGCGTGTGGTGGGGGACGGAGCAGGGGCCGCGACGGCGCCGGACGCGCCGATCGTGCAGCTCAGGCCGACCGCGATGACGACGCCGAGCGTCGTCAGGTGTGCTGTGCGTGGGATTGCCAAGTGTGACTCCTCGATGTGGGGACGCCGCAGAACGCGACCCGGGCATCGTAGCGCACCGTATTTCACATATTGATGGTCCAGGATGTGCTCGCACCGACCGCCCCGAGCACCGAACGCGTCTTCGTCTCGACCTCGTCCGCCTCCTGCGCCGCGTCCGATGACCACGTCACCGCTCCCCCGGCGCCGAGCGTCCGCGACCGGACGACGCCGTCGGTGTCCACGACCGTCACCAGTGTCCGGATCACCACCGAGAGGTCCACCGCCCCGCTCGCCGAGAAGTACCCGATCGCCCCGGAGTAGACGCCGCGCGGTGCACGCTCGAGCCGGTCGGCGATCGCCGTGGCGCTGGTCTTGGGTGCACCGGTCATCGACCCGGGCGGGAAGGCCGCGCGCACCACCTCCGCCCGCGACGTGCCCGTCGGTAGTTGCGCGCCGATCGTCGACACCAGCTGGTGCACGCTCGCGTAGGTCTCGACGTCGCACAACCGCTCGACGTGCACCGAGCCGGGCAGCGCCGTCCGCAGCAGGTCGTTCCGCAGCAGGTCGACGATCATCACGTTCTCGGCCCGGTCCTTCGCACTCGCCGAAAGCTCGGCCCGCACGGCCGCGTCCGCCGCGGGGTCGGCGGCGCGGCGGCGCGTGCCCTTGATCGGCTCCGCCGTCACCGCCCCGCCGGCGTCGATCCGCAGGAACCGTTCCGGCGACCGGCTCGCCACGCGCAGCGTGCCGAGCCGCAGGTAGGCGCCGAACGGCACGGGGTCCGCCGCGCGCATGCGCAGGTACTCGACCAGGTGCGGGTCCGTGCCGGGGGCGATCCGACCCTCCCGTCCGTCCGTCAGGACGAACGTGGTGGTGAGGCACACCTGGAAGGCGTTGCCCTCGCGGATCTCGGCGCGGCACGCGTCGACCGCGTCCTCGTAGGCGGCGCGGCCCACACGGCCGGTCGCCGTCCCGGCCAGGAGGCCCGTGGGCATGTCCCCGGGACCGGCCTCCGTCGACGACGTGGGCACCGTCCGGAGCCACGCCCGGTTCGACGCGCTGGCCGGGAGGCTCGTGGGCACGTCCCCGGGACCGGCCTCCGTCGACGACGTGGGCACCGTCCGGAGCCGCGCCCGGTTCGATGCGCTGGCCGGGAGGCTCGTGGGCACGTCCCCGGGACCGCTCCCCGTCGACGACGTGGGCACCGTCCGCAGCCACGCCCGGTTCGACGCGCTGGCCGCCGGTTCCGCGTCCGCGACGAGCGCGAGCGCCCAGGCGACCCCGGCTCCGGCTCCGGCTCCGGCTCCGGCCCGGTCGACCACGACAGCGCGGTCCACGAACCGCAGGTCGGCGTCGGGGTGACCGTCGGCGGTGCGGTCCGGGCCGCCGGACTCACGGCCGAGCTCGTAGCCGAGGAACCCGGTCCAGCCGAGCGCGAAGCCGCAGCCGTCGACCGGTTCGGGCAGCACGGGCGTCGCCGCCAGCAGGTCGGCGAGCACGGCGAACGCCGGGCGGTCACCGGACCACGACCGGCCGAACCAGCGTGCAGCGGGTGCGGGGACCGCGACGTGGGCCCGTCGCGCCTCGTGCCGGAAGCGTGTCGAGAACGGGCCGTCGGTCCAGGCGAGCACCGACCAGCGGGCCCGTGGGCGTGCGGTGTCCGGGGCACCGTCCGGCAGGGACGAATCGAGCCAGACGACGTCCGCGGTCGACGCGGCGGCGAGGGCGGCGAGGTCCGGAACGGCACCGAGTCGACGGACCTCGATGCGGACGGTCCGGTCGGACCCGGTCAGACCGCGGCGATCGTCCATGCTGCGGCGTGCGCCGACCCCGGGGCCAGGACGACCAGGCCACGGTCGACGCCGTCGTTGAAGGCATCAGGGGCGCACGTCATCGGTTCGACGGCGAGTCCGGCGCGGTGGTACGCGGGGACGACGTGGTCCGCCGTGTGCACCTGGACCCACGGGCACGCCGCGTCGAAGGCGACGCGCACCCCGTGGCCGTCCGCAGCGATGACCGTGACGGCGGCGAGGCCGTCGGCGTCACGGTCGAAGCCGGTGAACGCGTGGTCGACGAAGCGGTCGCCGATCAGGGTGGGGATGCGCAGGTCGAACTCGTCGTGCACGGGCACCAGGTCCGTCGGGATGAGCCGGTCGGGGGTGACCTCGAGCACCTCGGCGGCCGGGAGCGTGAGCGTCCAGTCGTCCACCGTGCCGTCACCGGCGACCAGGTACGGGTGCGGACCGGTGCCCCAGGGTGCGTCGTCGGCACCGGTGTTCGTGCCCGTGACGGTCGTGTGCAGGCCCTCGGCGTCCAGGCGGTACTCGACGTGCACGTCGACGCGGTGCGGGTACCCCTGCTGCGCGGGGATCGTCGTGCCGAGCAGCACGCGGTCGTCGTCGTGCGCGAGGACCGCGAAGTCGGTCCAGGCGACCAGCCCGTGCAGGGCGTGGTGCCGCGCCGGTTCGGTCAGGGCGAGCTCGTGGTCGACGCCCCCGGACGTGTAGGTGCCGTCGACGATGCGGTTCGGCCAGGGGGCGAGCACGGCGCCGCGGAACACCGGGCGGACCTCGTCGGCGTCGAACGGGACGACCAGGTCGCGCCCCTCGTGACGCAGGGTGCGCAGCGTCGCTCCGACCGAGGCGACGTCGGCCGTGTACCCACCGGCGGTGATCGTCAGCGGGGTACCGGACAGGGGCGCATCGTTGCTCATGCGCTCAGCGTATCGGCCGGGATCGCACCCGAGCGCCGCCGACGGGCCCCTGTGGAGAACGTGTCCTGGAACGACGGAACCCCCGCCGTTCTGGGGAACGGCGGGGGTTGTTGGTGGATCTGAGGGGACTCGAACCCCTGACCCCCTGCATGCCATGCAGGTGCGCTACCAGCTGCGCCACAGACCCGGAAGGTGTTGCTCCGTGCCGACCGGTTCCCCGGAGGCACCAGTGAAGCGTACACCATGCGAACGCCGGGTGACGAAATCGCAGCCGTCACCCGGGCGCGTCGCCGGTCAGGCGGTGTGGTCCACCGGGAGCTCGAGCGGGATGGTCGGGCAGTCGGCCCAGAGTCGCTCGAGCGAGTAGTACTGGCGGTCCTCGTCGTGGAAGACGTGCACGACGATCTCGCCGAAGTCGATGAGGATCCAACGGCCCTCGCTGCGGCCTTCGCGACGGAGGGTCTTCGCCCCGAGCTCGAGGAGACGTTCCTCGACCGCGTCCGCGATCGACTGCACGTTGCGTTCGTTCCGACCGGTCGCGAGCAGGAACACGTCCGTGAGCTGCAGCGGCCCGGTGACGTCGAGCGCGACGAGGTCCTCGGCCTGTTTGGCGTCGGCCGCGAGTGCGGCGGCCTGCACGAGTTCCAGTGCGCGGGTGGAGGCGGTCACGGATTCCTTCCGGTCGTCGAACCGACGGTCGTCGGCTCGCTTGATGGGTCCCGATCATAAGCCACCCCGCCGACACGCGGCCAGGCCGCGGCCGACGGGGCGTCGGGACCGGTGGTCGGGGACGAGGGCGTCAACCGCCCATGTGGGTCGTCAGCAGGGCGACGATGATGACGCCTGCCGCAGCGATGCCGACGCCGCCGACCGCGATCCCGAGGATCACCGGGGTGCGGGACTCCTTCGGCTTCGCGGCCGCGAGCACGACCTGACGCGTCGAGGTGTGGCTCGACACCGCGCGGCTGGCGCGGACCGGGCTGGCGTCCGTCTCGGGCTGCTCGTCGTGCTGCTCGAGCAGGCGGTCGACCTCGGCGCCGTCGATCGGCCGGTGCGACCCGGTCGAGGACAGCGACGCCGGCAGGTCGATCGACCCGGTGAGGATGACCTCGCCCGTGGCGTTCAGGGCGCCGGTCGGGTCGGCGAGGGCCGAGTTCGGCAGGATGATCGCGTTGGTGTTCGTCACCGCGACCCGGCGGGCACCGGTCTCCTCGTCGTGGACCTCGGAGTCGTTCGAGTCGTGGGCCTGCTGCGACCAGTGACCGGCGGGCGGCGCGAACGCCGTCGTCACCGGCTTGGGCTCGGTCGGGCGCTGCGACGCCACGGGTGCGTCCTCGGTGGCGGCGGCGGCCCCGGGCAGCGGGACCTCGTTCGTGTCGTCGTCCTCGGCGTCGAGCGAGAGCGGGAAGACCGCGGGCGTCGACGCGGTCTGCACCGGCGGTAACGTCACGGCGGGGGTGGCTGACTGCGGTCGCGGAGCGGCGCCGTCCGACGTCGACTCGTCGGCAGCATCGCTGTCGGTGTCGTCGTCGGTGTCGTCGTCGGTGTCGTCGTCGGCGGCAGCGTCGGTCGTGTCCGCCGGGGCGGCGACGGGCGTCGCGGCATCGCCGTCGGCCTCGGACGGCGGCGACCACGTCGACCGGTGGCGGCGGGGCTCCTCGGCGTGCGCGGCGGCCTCGTCGAGGGGCTCGAGCGCATCCGGCGACCCGTCGGCCTCGGTGGCCTGCGCCACGGCGGCCTGGTCGAGCACCGGGGACGGCTCGGCGGTGTCGGGGGTGCTCCGCTGCGCGGTGCCCGGGTCGATGGTGTCGACCGAACCGAGGACGTCCTCGACCGTGCGGTCGGACGACTGCGGCGTCGGGTTGCGGAGCGGGACGGGCTGCACGGCCTGGCTCTCGGCGGCACGGAGCTGTCGGAGCTGGCGGCGCGTCAGGCCCCCGCTGCCCGGGACGATGTCCGTGGCGGAGTCCGGCGGGAACGGTGGGACACCGGGAGCCGACGAGGGCGTGCCCGGAGCGGACGACGACGGCGCCGCGCCGGTCGGCGCCGGCGCGGCGTGGGAGCCGGGCCGGGCACGGTCGGTGGTCGACCCCTCGGGGGCGGCGACGGTGGGCGGCGGCGTCACGGGCTGCGAACCGGCTGCTGCGGCACGCTCCCGCTCGCGCGCCTGGCGCCGCGACAGGGGCGGCTGCGCGTCGGACGAACTCATGCAACGCTCCGATACAGATGGTGCTTCGAGATGTACTGGACGACACCGTCGGGGACCAGGTACCAGACGGGGTGTCCACGCCTCACCCGGTCACGGCAGTCGGTGGACGATATCGCCAGCGCGGGGACTTCGAGCAAGCTTACGTCCCGTTCGGGCAATCCGGTGATGCTGAGGGCGTGTCCCGGACGCGTCACGGCGACGAAGTGCGCGAGGTCCCACAGACCATCGTGGTCTTTCCAGTCGAGGATCTGCTGAACGGCGTCTGCGCCGGAGATGAAGACGAGCTGCGCGTCCGGCCGCTGCTCGTGCAGGTCGCGGAGCGTGTCGACCGTGTACGTGGGGCCCGGCCGGTCGATGTCGACCCGGCTGACGGTGAACATCGGGTTCGACGCGGTCGCGATGACCGTCATCAGGTACCGGTGCTCAGCGTCGGTGACGCCGGACTTCATGTACGGCTGACCGGTGGGGACGAAGACGACCTCGTCCAGGTCGAACGCGCGCGCCACCTCGGACGCCGCGACCAGGTGGCCGTGGTGGATCGGGTCGAACGTGCCACCCATCACCCCGATGCGCGGCCGTCCGGTGCTCTCGAGCATCGGGTCTGCGGTCAGTGGTCGGCGCGGCCGAACTCGTCGACGCCCGACTCGTGGTGCCGGGTGGCCTCGAACTTCTGGGAGTGGCGGTAGGCGACGTCACGGAAGCTCCAGGTGACGAAGCCGAGGAAGATGAAGAACAGCGCGCCGACGAGCGGGAAGACGAACGCGGGGGCCCCGGAGGCGTGCTCTGCAGCTTCTGCGAGGATGGTCATCGTTCGTGCTCCGTTCGGTCGGGGAAAGACGCCGCTCAGTCTAGCCGCGGATCTGGCCCTGCCCGCGCACGATCCACTTCGTGCTCGTGAGCTCCGGCAGGCCCATCGGCCCGCGCGCGTGCAGCTTCTGGGTCGAGATGCCGACCTCGGCCCCGAAGCCGAACTCGCCGCCGTCGGTGAACCGTGTCGACGCGTTCACCATCACGACCGCGGAGTCGACCGCCGCCAGGAAGCGCTCGGCGGTGTCCACGTCGTTCGTCACGATCGACTCGGTGTGGTGCGTGGACCAGCGGGCGATGTGCGCCATCGCGGCGTCCACGTCCGGCACGACCCGGATCGACAGGTCGAGGTCCATCGACTCGGTCCCCCATTCCTCGTCGGTGGCGCGGAGCACCCCGGGGATGATCGCGCGCGTGGCGTCGTCGCCGCGGAGCGTGACCCCCGCGGCCCGGAGCCGGTCGGCGAGCACCGGGAGCAGGCGCTCGGCGGCCTGCTCGTGCACGAGCAGGGTCTCGAGCGCGTTGCAGACGCTCGGGCGCTGCACCTTGCTGTTCAGCACGATGTCGACCGCGCGCTGAGCCGGGGCCGACGCGTCGAGGAAGACGTGCACGACGCCCGCACCGGTCTCGATGACCGGCACCTGCGACTCGGTGACGACGGTCTGGATGAGCGAGGCGCTCCCCCGCGGGATGAGCACGTCGACGAGCCCGCGTGCGCGCATCAGCTCGGTGGCGCCGGCGCGGCCGAACTCGTCGATGGTCTGCACGAGGTCGCGCGGCAGTCCGACCGAGGCGACGGCGTCCTGGATGCGCGCGACGAGCACGGCGTTCGTCCGCTGCGCCGCCGAGCCACCCCGCAGCACGACGGCGTTGCCCGACTTGAGCGCCAGCGAGGCGATGTCGACCGTGACGTTCGGACGGGCCTCGTAGATCGCGCCGACGACGCCGAACGGCACGCGGACCTGGGTGAGCTGCAGGCCGTTCGGCAGCTGCGACCCGCGGACGTGCTCGCCGACCGGGTCGGTCAGGCCGACGACGTGCTCGACCGCGGCGGCGAGCGACTCGATCCGCGCGGGGTCGAGCCGGAGGCGGTCGACGAGCCCGGAGGACAGGCCGCTCTCCTCGCCGGCGACGAGGTCGCCGTGGTTCGCCGCGACGATCTCGGCCGTCGCGGCACGGACACCGGCGGCGATCGCGAGCAGGGCGGCGTCCTTGACCGCCGTCGTCGCCGTCGCGAGGGCCGACGACGCGGTGCGGGCCGCGACGAGCTTGTCGGTCAGGGTCGGGGCGGTCGCGGTGGTGGACATGCACCAAGGATAGGTCGGCGCACACCGACGTGACGGACCCCGCCGGCGGTCAGTCGCGGGGTGCTGCCGCGAACCAGGTGCCGACGTGCTCGCCCGCGAGCGCCCGCTCGACGAGTGCCGTGGCGGTCACCAGGACGGCGGTGCCGGCCTCGGCGGCGAGGCGGGCGGCGGCCACCTTCGTCCCCGCTCCCCCGGTGCCGACGCCGGCGGCGCCGATCGAACCGAACGTGACGCCGGCGAGCTCGTCGCCGAGCGGGACCTCGTCGATGCGCTCCGCACCCGGCTGCTCCGGGGGCTTCGTGTACAGCGCCTCGACGTCGGACAGCAGCACGAGCGCGTCGGCCCCGAGCAGCCGCGCCACGAGTGCGGCCAGCCGGTCGTTGTCGCCGAACCGGATCTCGTGGGTGGCGACGGTGTCGTTCTCGTTGACGATCGGCAGCACCCGCAGGGCGAGCAGCCGGTCGACGGCGCGCTGCGCGTTCGTCCGGTGCGTCGGGTTCTGCAGGTCGCCGGCGGTGAGCAGGATCTGTGCCGCGACGACGCCGTGCCGGTCGAGCTCCTGCTGGTACCGGTACATGAGCACGTTCTGCCCGGTGGCCGCGGCGGCCTGCTGCGTGGCGAGGTCGTCCGGTCGACCCTCGAGCCCGAGGAACGGGAAGCCGGTGGCGATCGCGCCGGACGAGACGAGCACGACCTCGGTGCCGCGCCCGTGCGCCGCCGCGAGGGCGTCCACGAGCGCGGCGATCTGCCCGGTGTTGTCGCCGCTGACCGAGGACGAGCCGACCTTCACCACGATCCGTCGTGCACGCGGGATGTCCGCACGCGTCGTGACGCGTCCCGGCCCGGTGCCGGCGGTCGTCTCGGTCATGCGGCGATCAGCCCCGGTCGTCGGTGGTCGTGCCGGCGGGCTCGTCGTCGTCGGCCCAGAGACCGGCGATGCGCTCCTGCTCGAGCTCCGCGCGGGCGGCGGCCTTGGCGTCCATCCGCTCGAAGTACTCCTCGCGGCGTTCGTTGCGGGTCGGCCGCGAGGTCGCGCCGATGCGCGCGTCGGTGCCGCGGGCACTCGTGATGAGCTCGGCGGTCGAGGTGAGCGTGGGCTCCCAGTCGAACACCATGCCGCCGTCGCCGCCGATGACGACGGTCGACCCGGCGACGGCACCGGCCTTGAACAGGCCGTCCTCGACGCCGAGCTTGGCGAGCCGGTCGGCGAGGAAGCCGATCGCCTCTTCGTTCGTGAAGTCGGTCTGCTGCACCCAACGCTCCGGCTTCGCGCCGCGCACGCGGTAGAAGCGGTGCTCCTCGCCGCCCTCGGCGCGGACGGTGAAGCCCTGGTCGTTGACCGCGCGCGGGCGGATGACGATGCGCTCGGGCACCGGCTCGGCGGCGCGTGCGGCACGGCCCTGCTCGACGACGTCGGCGAGGGCGAAGGTGAGCTCGCGCAGTCCCTTGCGGGACGCGGTGGAGATCGGGAAGACGCGGTAGCCGCGCTCCTGCAGCTCGGCGGTGACGAACTCGGCGAGCTCCTCGGCCTCGGGCACGTCGACCTTGTTGAGGGCGATGAGCTGCGGACGCTCGAGCAGCGGCACCTGGCCCTCGGGCACCGGGTAGCGCTCGAGTTCGCCGAGGATCACGTCGAGGTCGCTGATCGGGTCGCGGCCCGGGTCGAGC
Organism: Curtobacterium sp. MCBA15_009; assembly: GCF_001864895.1. Classification (GTDB taxonomy): domain Bacteria; phylum Actinomycetota; class Actinomycetes; order Actinomycetales; family Microbacteriaceae; genus Curtobacterium. The sequence continues at coordinate 274,208 of NZ_MJGO01000041.1, read as the reverse complement.
GTGGCGCAGTCGATCACGTGCAGCAGGGCCTCGCAGCGCTCGACGTGGCGGAGGAACTCGAGACCGAGGCCCTTGCCCTCGGACGCGCCCTCGATGAGGCCGGGGACGTCGGCGACGGTGAACCGGCTCTCACCGGACTCGACGACGCCGAGGTTCGGCGTGAGGGTCGTGAACGGGTAGTCCGCGATCTTCGGCTTCGCGGCGGAGATCGCGGCGATGAGCGAGGACTTGCCGGCGCTCGGGAACCCGACCAGGGCGACGTCGGCGATGGTCTTCAGCTCGAGGCTGACGTCCCCGGCCCAGCCCTCGGTGCCGAGGAGCGCGAACCCGGGGGCCTTGCGCTTCGTGGTCGACAGCGCGGCGTTGCCGAGGCCGCCCTGGCCGCCGGGCGCCACGACGACGCGCATGCCCGGCTCGGTGAGGTCGGCGATGACCTCGCCCGACTCGTCGTACACGACGGTGCCGATCGGCATCGGCAGTTCGAGGACCTCGCCGCTGACGCCGCTGCGCATGTCGCCCATGCCGGGCTGCCCGTTCTTCGACGACCGGTGCGGCGAGCGGTGGTACCCGAGCAGGGTCGTCACCTGCGGGTCGGCCACGAGCACGATGTCGCCGCCGTCACCGCCGTTGCCACCGTCGGGCCCGGCGAGGGGCTTGAACTTCTCACGACGGACCGACACGCAGCCGTTGCCGCCGTTCCCCGCGGTGAGGTGCAGGGTCACGCGGTCGACGAATGTCGCCATGGGTCCACTCCTGGAAGGTCGTCGCGCCACCGGCGCAAATGAAAAACGGAGGGGCGGGCACTCGGCCCGCCCCTCCCGCTCAGAACGAGCGCAGATCAGATCGTCGCGACTTACGCGTTGACGATGTTGATGACCTTGCGGCCACCCTTGGTGCCGAACTCGACCGAACCGGCCGAGAGGGCGAACAGCGTGTCGTCGCCACCGCGGCCGACGTTGGCGCCGGGGTGGAAGTGGGTTCCACGCTGGCGGATGATGATCTCGCCGGCGTTGACGACCTCGCCACCGAAGCGCTTCACGCCGAGGCGCTGAGCGTTCGAGTCACGACCGTTGCGAGTGGAACTCGCACCCTTCTTGTGTGCCATGAGTGGACTCCCTTACGCGATCTTGGTGATCTTGACGCGGGTCAGCTCAGCGCGGAAACCCTGACGCTTCTTGTACCCGGTCTTGTTCTTGAACTTCTGGATGATGACCTTCGGACCGCGGAGGTCGTCCAGCACCTCGGCGGTGACGGTCACGTTCGCGAGCTCGGAGGCCGCCGACGTGATCTTGTCACCGTCCACGAGGAGCACGGGGGCGAGGTCGATGTTGCCCTGGTCGTCCGCCTTGACACGGTCGACGGTCAGGATGGTGCCGACCTCGACCTTCTCCTGACGGCCGCCGGCGCGCACTACTGCGTAAACCACGTGGAAATCCTTACGTAACTCTGCTTGAGGGAAGTCTCGGGTGCCCACTTCTGCACGAGCGGCTCCCGGAGGCCGGGCCCGATCGGCGACGCAGGCAGAACGGCCCGCTGACACCAGGGATCGAGAATACTCGATCACCATGGGTCCGGTCAAACGGCGACACACGTACCATTGCACGGTGACCGTGTTGATCGACCCACCGACGTGGCCCGCCCACGACACACTGTGGTCGCACCTCGTCAGTGATGCATCCTACGCGGAACTGCACGCCTTCGCCGACCGGGTCGGCGTGCCGCGTCGCGCGTTCGACCACGACCACTACGACGTGCCGCTCGCCCGCTACGACGAACTGGTCGCCGCGGGGGCGTCCGCGGTCACCGGTCGTGAGCTCGTGCTGCGCCTGATCCGCAGCGGCCTCCGGGTGCCGCAGCGCGACAAGCGCGCGCACTGACCGCAACCCGGACCGACGTCGACCAGCACGGACGGCAACCAGCACGGCTGGCAACCAGCACTGACGGCAACCAGCACCGGCGGCAGCGCGCACGGACGGCAGCGCGCACGGACGGCAGCGCGCACCGCCGTCCGTGGTCACCGACGGACGGCGCGCGCCCTGCCCTGGTCCGGACCGGACGCCGGACGGGAGGCCCGTGGCGGCGTCCGCCACGGGCCTCCCGTCCGTGCCCGGCACCGTCTCCGGGGCGCGCCCGCCCTAGTGGGCCGGTGGCGGCGCCCAGGGCGGCTGCTGGCCCGACTGGCCCTGCTGCCCGGTGGACGGCCCGTACGGGCCGGAGGCGCGCTGCTGCGGCGGCTGCGGCTGCGCGGCGGAGGGCTGGACGGTCGACGGCGGGACGGCGTCGGCCGGTCGGACCGTGCCCGGCTGTCCGGGCGCACCGCCCGTGCCGCGACCACGCCGAGGTCGTCCGAGCCAGAGCCAGGCGGCGGTGGCGGTCGCCAGGAGCATCACGGTGAACGGCAGGCCGTTCCGCAGCGGCGTCGTGAGGACGTCCACGACCAGCCGGGACGCACCGGACCCGACCGCGGCGAACGATCCCGTGAAGACGCCGACCAGGGCGAGCGCGACCGTCCCGGCGGCACCGGCGAGCACCGCCCGCAGGAGCACCGTCGGCAGCGGGCTGCGGCGGGCGATCGGCGTGAGGAACGCCAGGGCCAGGAACGCTCCGGCGTAGAACGGGAACGGTGCCAGGAAGACCCCGTCCGTGAAGCTGCCGAGCAGGTCGGCACCGGGCCCGTAGCGCGAGAACGGGTGGACGACGAGTGCCGTGCCGAGCAGCCCGACCGCTCCGGAGACGAACTGCACGAGGACCAACGACACGACGGCGATGAGCGCGCCGGTCGTGTTCGTGACCGAGGCGCCGGGCGCGAACGCGCGACGCGGGTCCCCGGCGGGACGGGACCTGCGCGGCGGGCGTGGGGGCGCGTACGGCCCCCCGGCGCCGGGCTGGCCACCGTACGGCGGCACCGCCCCGGCCGACTGCGCGGGTGCCGGTGGCACCGGCGGTGCGGGCTGGGACCAGCCCGCACCGTAGTACCCGCGGTCGCGCTGCGGGTCGCCGGGGTTCGCCATCGTCAGTCCCCCGTGACCACGGAGCCGTCTGCGTCGGTGTCCGTCGCCGGCGCGCTGATGCTCGGCGACGACACCCGGCGGGACCGCGAACGGCCCTGCCCCGGCTGCTTCGGCTCGGGCAGCGCCTGCAGCACGGAGTCGAGCAGGGACTCGGCGTCCGGGGCGACCTGGCGCGGCTCGCGCTTCGGTGCCGCGCTCAGCGGGATGTCGAGGATCGCCACGGTGTTCTCGGTCGGGGTGACCGGGGCACTCGAGCTCACCCGACGACGCCCCTGGGCCCTGGCGGCCTTCGGCTCGGCAGCGGGCGCAGCGGCGGGCGCAGCGGCAGCGACCGGCGCAGCGGCGACGGGCGCCTCGGGGGCCGGGTCGGCCGCAGGGGCGGCAGGGGCCTCGGGCGCCGACGCACCGGCGTCGATCGTCGCGGCCTGCTGGTCGGTGCTGGTCGTCGAAGCCTGCTGCTCTGTGCTGGTCGTCGAGGCCTGCTGCTCGGTGCTGGTCGACGAGGCCTGCTGCTCGGTGTTCCGGCTGCCACGGCCACCGCGACGGCGACGCTTCGACCCGGTCGGCTGCTCGCCGTCGGACGGAGCGGACACCGGGGCGTCCGCCGACGTCGGGGCGGCCGGCGAGGCGACACCGGCGGCGTCCTGCTCGTCGTGCGCGATGGTCGACGCCGCGATCCGCGACAGCGCGTTCTTCACGTCGTCGGTGATCTGGTGCGCCTGGGTCGCGTGCGACGACTGCCCGTTCGAGCCGGAACCGTTCGACGAGCCCGAGCCGTTCGACCCGTTGCCGCCGTTGCCGTTGCCGTTGCCACCGGCACCGCCACGGCCCTTGCGACGGCCCTTGCTCGGACCCGGGTCGGCGTTGTTGTCGTTGATCTTCGCGTTGACCTCGTCGAGGGACTCGCGCAGCCCGACACCGATCTTCTTGCGGGTCATCTGCACGAGGCCGAGCGAGGTGATCTCGGCGACCTGGTGCTTCGTGCGGTCGCGGCTCAGGCACTCGACCAGGCGGCGGAGCACGAGGTCGCGGTTCTCCTCGAGCACCATGTCGATGAAGTCGACGACGATGATGCCGCCGATGTCGCGCAGGCGGAGCTGGCGGACGATCTCCTCGGCGGCCTCGAGGTTGTTCTTCGTGACCGTCTCCTCCAGGTTGCCGCCGGAGCCGACGAACTTCCCGGTGTTGACGTCGACGACCGTCATGGCCTCGGTGCGGTCGATGACGAGCGAGCCACCCGAGGGCAGCCACACCTTGCGGTCGAGCGCCTTGTCGATCTGCTCGTTGAGGCGGAACTCCTCGAAGGAGTCCGGGCCCTCGTAGCGGACCACGCGGTCCTTGAGGTCCGGCGCGACCGCCGACAGGTACTCGTCGATGGTGCCACCGGCGGCCTCGCCGTCGATGATGAGCTTCGTGAAGTCCTCGTTGAAGACGTCGCGGACGATCTTCACGAGCAGGTCCGGCTCGGAGTGCAGCATGACCGGGGCCTGGCCGCCGGCGACCTTCTTCTGGATGGCCTCCCACTGGCTGGTCAGCCGCTGCACGTCGCGGGTCAGCTGTTCCTCGGTCGCGCCCTCCGCAGCGGTGCGCACGATGACGCCCGCGTGCTCCGGCAGGACCTCCTTGAGGATCTTCTTGAGGCGGGCACGCTCGGTGTCCGGCAGCTTGCGCGAGATCCCGTTCATCGAGCCGTTCGGCACGTAGACCAGGTAACGGCCGGGCAGCGAGACCTGGCTGGTGAGGCGGGCACCCTTGTGGCCGACCGGGTCCTTCGTGACCTGCACGAGCACCTTGTCGCCCGGCTTGAGCGCCGCTTCGATCCGACGGCCGTGGCTGGTGTCGACCGAGTTCCAGTCGACCTCGCCGGCGTAGAGCACCGCGTTGCGGCCGCGGCCGATGTCGACGAACGCCGCCTCCATCGAGGGCAGCACGTTCTGCACCTTGCCGAGGTACACGTTGCCGATGAGCGACACGTTCTCGGACTTGGTGATGTAGTGCTCGGCGAGGATGCCGTCCTCGAGCACGCCGATCTCGATGGTCGACGAGCTCGACCGCACGATCATCTGGCGGTCGACGCTCTCGCGACGGGCGAGGAACTCGTCCTCGCTGACGACCTGGCGGCGGCGGCCGGCGTCACGGCCGTCGCGACGGCGCTGCTTCTTCGCCTCGAGGCGCGTCGAGCCCTTGATGCGCTGCGGCTCGGTGATGAGCTCCGGCTCGCGTCGGCGCGGCTCCTGGTGGTCGCGGGGTTCGCGGACCTCGCGGTCCGCGCTGCTCCCCCGACGCCGCGAGCGACGGCGCGGTCCGCCCTGCTCGTCACGGTCGTCGCGGTCGTCCCGCTCGTCGCGGTCGTCCCAGCGGTCGTCACGGTCGTCACGCTCGTGCCGCGGCGCGCGCTGGGGCAGCTCCGGCAGGACCGGGGCGTGGAAGATCAGGCTGAGCGTGCTCGTGGCCTTCGGCACGTAGGGCTCGTCGGCGGGGGCGGCGGGTGCGCTCGCCTCGGCCGTCGGCTCGGCACCGTCCGGACGGGAGGCACCACTCGCCTCGTCGGCGTCCGCTGCGGTCGCCGCCGGCTCGGCCTCGACCACCGGCAGGTCGCCCGTCAGGGTGCTCACGTCGTCGGGCTCGCCGCTCTGGGCGGCGACCGGCTCGACCGCGACGGTGACCGTCCCGGTGTCCGTCGACAGCACCGTCGGTGCGGCCGCGTCGGCGGACGCCGCCGTGGTGTCGGGCGCCGTGGTGTCGCGCGTCGTCGTCCCGGCGTCCGCACCGTCGGTCAGCGCCGGCGTCTCGTCGACGGAGGTCGACGGGACGGCGCTCCCGGGCGCCTCCTGCCCGGACGACCGGGCGCGGCGTCCGCCGAACAGGCGGCTCCGGCGCTTCGGCGCGTTCTCGTCGTTGGTCGTGTTGTCGTTGTTCTGCTCCACCATGAACTGGCGCACTCCTCGGCCCCACTCGCACCCTGTCGGGTGGCGGGAATTCTGTCGTTGTGGCGGGCGGCGTCGACGCCCCCGCGCTCGCTGTCTCGTGGTCGGTCGCGTCAACTTCTGGTGCGTCCGCGCGCGTTCCGCCCCGGGCACCCGGCCCGGACCGGCTCGGCGTCGGAGTGACGCTGGCCCGACCACAGTGCGCTCTCACCGCACCCGGTCGTCCGGGCACCGCCTTTGAGGGGCGCCGCCCGGAAAGCTCTCATCGGTGTGCGGTTGCCCGCACGACCTCCAGGAAGTATCGCACGCCCCGCCAGGAAAGGACCGGAAGCCGCATGCGATGATGACGGCGTGACCACGTCTGTACGCACCACTCGTCGTCCGATCGCGATGGCGGTCTTCCTCGTCGTCACCGGAGCGGTGTCGCTGTACGCGGCCTTCCGGCTCGTGCTCGACGAGTTCGCGAAGTACGAGAACCCGAAGGCCGTGCTGAGCTGCGACGTCAGCCCGTTCGTGAACTGCTCGCAGGTCATGACGAGCTGGCAGGGCCACCTGCTCGGGTTCCCGAACCCGCTCATCGGCGTGATGGGCTTCGTCGCCCCGATCGCGGTCGGGGTCGTGCTGCTCGCCGGGTTCCGCGGCTCACGGTGGTTCTGGATCGCGTTCAACGCCGGGGTGTTCCTGGCCTGGGTGTTCGTCACCTGGCTGTTCACGCAGACCGTCTGGGTCATCGGCTACCTGTGCCCGTGGTGCATGCTCGTCTGGTCGATGACGATCCCGATGTTCTGGGTGCTGACGATCTGGAACGCCGCACGCGGCACCTTCGGCGCCCGCCTCGAACGCGTCGGCCGGGTCCTGCTGCCCTTCTGCTGGACGTTCCCGCTGGCGAACTACCTCGTGGTGATCGTGTCGATCCTCATCGTGTTCCCGACGGTCCTCACCACCCTCTGACCCCGCTGCCGACCCGGTCGGCACGGTGCCGGTCCGGTCAGCGAACGCGACGGCCCCCGCTTCCTGGTCGGGAGCGGGGGCCGTCGTCACGCGGGCCGACCGGGGTCGTCCGCGGTCGGGTCACTTCGCAGCGGCGTCGATCTGCGTGATGACGTCGCCCAGGCTGTCCAGGCGCTTGCCGTTCACGACGATCGTCGGGGTGCCGAAGCCCTGGGCGCCCTTGAGCGAGTCGTCCGCGAGCACCTGGTTCGTCGACTTCGTCACCCAGCCCTTGAACTGCTCGTTCGACAGGCACTCGGAGACGTCGGAGCCGGTCGCACCGCCCGCCTTCACCAGGTCGGCGATCTCGGCGTTCGTCAGGCCCTTGGTGCCCTCCTGCGGCTGGTTCTCGAAGAACTGGGTCTGCACGTCGAGGAACTTGTCCGGCGCGTAGTTCGCGACGCACATCGCCGCGTTCGCGGCACGGCTGGCGTAGCGCGAGCCGTTGTAGCTGCGGTCGAGGATCGACACCGGCCGGATGGCCAGGGTCGCGTCGCCGGACTTCACCTTGTCGAGGATCTGGTCGGCGTAGGTCGCCTCGAACTGCTTGCAGACCGGGCAGGCCCAGTCGACGTACTCGGTCACGGCGACCGCGCCGTCGGCGTTCGACGTCGGCACGGCCGAGGGGCTGCCCTTCGCGGGGACGGCCTTCGTGGTCACCGGGGTGACGTCGCCGCCCTTCCCGGTGAACTGGATCGCGCCGGTGGCCATGTTCGCCGGCCCGGCCGCGGAGACGGCGGGCGCGTTGTTCACGTTCACGACGACGATGCCGATGATCGCGGCGATCGCCACGATCCCCAGGCCGATGCCGCCCTGCAGGAACCACTTGTTGCGGCGCTTGCGGCGCTTCTCGGCGTCGGCACGCTGCCGTGCGACCTCACGGGCGTGCTGGCGACGCTCGTTCTTGGTGGGTCGGTCGTTGTTCGTCATCTCGTCCTCCCGAGCGCTCAGGCGAACCAGAGCGCGAGCTCGCGCTGGGCGGACTCGGGGCTGTCGGACCCGTGCACCAGGTTCTGCTGCACCTTGAGGCCCCAGTCGCGGCCGAGGTCACCACGGATGGTGCCGGGCGCGGCCGAGGTCGGGTCGGTCGTGCCGGCGAGCGAGCGGAACCCGGCGATGACGCCGTTGCCCGCGAGCCGCACCGCGACCACGGGACCGGACTGCATGAACTCGACGAGCGGTTCGAAGAACGGCTTGCCCTGGTGCTCCTCGTAGTGCGCGTCGAGCAGGTCGCGCGGTGCGCCGAGCATCTTCAGGTCGACGATCTCGTAGCCCTTGGCCTCGATCCGGCGGAGGATCTCACCGGTGAGCTGGCGGGCGACGCCGTCGGGCTTGACGAGGACGAGGGTCTGTTCGAGATCGGTCACGCAGTACTCCTGGGGTCGTGGTCGACGTGGTCGTCAGTCCTCGCCCAGAGCGGCCCGGCGCGCGGCGTTCATCCGGTCGAGCTGACCGCCCTTGACGAAGCAGAACACCCACAGCGCCAGGAACACCACGGCCACCGCGAACATGAAGGGCTCGATGAACCCGGTGGCGAGGATGGCCGCCTGCAGCAGCCACCCGAACACTACACCGGCCCGGTTGCCCGTCAGGCGTGAGGCAGCTGCGAGGACGATGATCGCCGCGACCCCGCCGCCGAAGGCCACGGCCGGGGGCAGCGTGCCCTTGCCGAAGACGACGAGTGTCGGGAAGAAGAACATGATCGCCTCGAGCACGAGCGTGATCGACAGCAGGCTCTCCCGCGCCCCGCGTTCGCGACGCGGCCTGCGGGTCCGGGGTGCCCGACCCGGCCGGGAGGCCCGCGGTGCGTCCGTCACTTCGTCCCGCCTTCCCGGTGCACGAGGTCCATGACCGCGCCCACCATCACGATGGAGCCCGCGACGAGCACGAGGGCGTCGTCGGCGTCGGCCTCGTCCGCCAGGTCGCGTGCTTCCTGCAGCGCCGCGGCGAGCGTCGGTTCGACGACCACGCGGTCGCCGCCGACCTCGTCGACGACCACCCGGGCGAAGGCGTCCGCGTCGAGGGCACGCTCCCCCGGCGGCTGTGTGACGACGAAGGTCGCGACGGTGTCCTTGAGCGCGCGGACGAACCCGCGGGCGTCCTTGTCGGCGAGGATCCCGACGACGCCGACGACGTGCTCCGACGGGAACGCGACCGGCAGCGCCTCGGCGAGGGCCTTCGCGCCGTGCGGGTTGTGTGCGGCGTCGACGACCACGGTCGGCTCCGTCGCGATCGGCTGCAGGCGGCCGGGGCTGGTGGCGCCGGCGAGGCCCTCGGACAGGACGTCCTCGTCGAGGGCCTGCGCGCCGCGGCCGAGGAACGACTCGACCGCCGCGATCGCCACGGCGGCGTTCTCGGCCTGGTGCCGGCCGAACAGCGGCAGGAACAGGTCGTCGTAGCGGCCGGCGATGCCCTGCACGGTGATGAGCTGTCCGCCCACGGCCGGGGTGACGTCGACGACGCTGAAGCCCGTGCCCTCGACGGCCAGGGTGGACTCGGTGAGCTCTGCGGCGCGCTCGAGTTCGGCGAGGGCCTCGGCGACCTGCCGACTCGAGACGACGGCGGACGACGGCTTGACGATGCCCGACTTCGTGCGGGCGATCTCGGCGACGGTGGCGCCGAGCTGCTTCGCGTGGTCGATGGCGATCGGTGTGAACACCGACACCTGGCTCTGCACGACGTTCGTGGAGTCCCACTCGCCGCCCATGCCGACCTCGACCACGGCGACGTCGACCGGCGCCTCGGCGAAGCACGCCAGGGCGAGCACCGTGAGCGCCTCGAAGAAGGTCAGCGGGAGCTCGCCCTTGTCGGTGAGCTCCTGGTCGGTCATCTCGAGGACGGGGGCGATGTCGTCCCAGTTCTCGACGAAGCGGTCGGCCGCGATCGGCTGGCCGTCGATGACGATGCGCTCCCGGATGGACACCAGGTGCGGGCTCGTCATGAGGCCGGTGCGCAGGCCGTGGGCCCGGATGATGCTCTCGGTCATCCGCGCGGTCGACGTCTTGCCGTTCGTCCCGGTGAGGTGGATCACCGGGTACGCCAGGTGCGGGTCGCCGAGCAGCTCGACGGCGCGACGGGTCGCGGTGAGCCGGTGCTCGGGCGACTGCTCGCCGATCCGGGCGTACAGGGCGGCCTCGACCCGGCGGACCTCGTCGTCGTCGCCGCCGTAGGGCAGTGCGTCGACCGGGGCGTCACCGGACGGCCCGACCGGGATCCGGATGCCGTCCTCGTCGTACCGGTCGTGCTGGTCGTGCTGGTCGTACTGGTCGTCGTCACTCATGCGCGTGACACCTCCACGGTCACCTTCGCACCGTCACCGACGTCGGTGGTGGTGTCGTCCGCCCCGAGGGGCACGATCTCGACGCTCGTCGCCAGGGTCTCGCCGGCGATGAGCTCCTGGTGGGTGCGCACCGGGCCACCGGCGGCCTCGTCCACGCGCAGGGTCAGGGCGATGCGGTCGCTGACGTCGAGGTCGGCGTCGCGGCGGGCCTGCTGGACGGCGCGGACGACGTCACGGGCGAGCCCCTCGGCCTCGAGCTCGGACGTCGTCACGGTGTCGAGCACCACGAAACCGCCCTCGTCGAGGAACGCCACGGCCACCGAGGCGTCGGCCACGGTGAGGTCGAGCGAGTACTCGCCCTCGATCAGGTCGACGCCACCGACTGTCACACCGGTGTCGGTCGCGGTCCAGTCGCCCTGCTTGGCGGCCGGGATCACCTGCTGCACCTGCTTGCCGATGCGGGGGCCGGCGACGCGGGCGTTCACGGTGAGCTTCCGCTCGATGCCGTACTGCGCCAGCGACTCCTCGACCTGCTCCTCGAGCACCACGCGCTTGACGTTGAGCTCGTCGCGCAGGATGTCGGCGAACGGTTCGACCGCGGCCGGGTCCGGCACCACCAGGGTGAGCGTGGCGAGGGGCAGCCGGACGCGCTTGCCGGTGGCCTTGCGGAGCGCCAGGCCCTTCGAGGCGACGTCGCGCACGCGGTCCATCGCGTCGACGAGGGCGTCGTCGGCGGGGAACTCGTCGGGGTCCGGGAAGTCCGTCAGGTGGACGCTGCGCCCGCCGGTCAGGCCCTTCCAGATCTCCTCGGTGACCAGCGGCGCGAGCGGGGCAGCCACACGGGTCAGGGTCTCGAGCACGGTGTACAGCGTGTCGAACGCCGCACGGGTCTCGGCGCCGGCGTCCGCGTCGGCACCGGTCCAGAACTTGTCTCGCGAGCGGCGGACGTACCAGTTCGTGAGCACGTCGGCGAAGTCGCGGACGGCCTGGGCCGCGAGCGGGGTGTCGAGCGCGTCGAGGTGCGTCCGGACGTCGGTGACGAGCACCCGGGTCTTCGCGAGCAGGTACCGGTCGAGCACGTCGGTGCTCGCGGTGCTGCGGGTGGCCTGGTACCCGTTGCGCCCGGAGGCGTTCGCGTACAGGGTGAAGAAGTAGTACGTCGACCACAGCGGCAGCATGAACTCGCGGACGCCCTGGCGGATCCCCTCTTCGGTGACGACGAGGTTGCCGCCGCGGATCACCGACGAGGACATCAGGAACCAGCGCATGGCGTCGGCGCCGTCGCGGTCGAAGACCTCGGACACGTCCGGGTAGTTCCGCAAGCTCTTCGACATCTTCTGGCCGTCGGAGCCGAGGACGATGCCGTGGCTGATGACGTTCCGGAAGGCCGGCCGGTCGAACAGCGCGGTGGAGAGCACGTGCATGACGTAGAACCAGCCGCGCGTCTGCCCGATGTACTCGACGATGAAGTCGGCCGGGCTGTGCGACTCGAACCACTCGCGGTTCTCGAACGGGTAGTGCACCTGCGCGTACGGCATCGAGCCGGAGTCGAACCACACGTCGAACACGTCGGTGATCCGTCGCATCGTCGAGTTCCCCGTGGGGTCGTCGGGGTTCGGCCGCGTCAGGTCGTCGATGAACGGGCGGTGCAGGTCGACCTCGCCCTCGGCGTTCACCGGCAGGCGGCCGAAGTCGCGCTCGATGTCCTCGAGCGAGCCGTACACGTCGGTGCGCGGGTACTCGGGGTCGTCGGACTGCCACACCGGGATCGGCGTGCCGAAGTAGCGGTTGCGCGAGACCGACCAGTCGATGGCGTTGCCGACCCACTTGCCGAACTGGCCGTCCTTGACGTTGTCCGGCACCCAGTTGATGTCCTGGTTGAGCTGGCCCATGCGGTCGCGGAGCTCGGTGACGCGGACGAACCACGACGAGACGGCCTTGTAGATGAGGGGCTTCCGGCACCGCCAGCAGTGCGGGTAGCTGTGCTCGTACGACGCCTGGCGGAGCAGTCGCCCGGCGTCGCGGACGGCCTTGGTCAGCGGCTTGTTCGCGTCCGACCAGAGCATGCCGGCCACCTCGCCGAACTGCGAGGTGAAGACACCGCCCTCGTCGAGGGACAGCACGACGGGGATGCCGGCCGCGGCGCAGACCTCCTGGTCGTCGGCACCGTAGGCAGGGGCCTGGTGCACGATGCCGGTGCCCTCACCGGTCTCGACGTACTCGGCGACGAGGATCTTCCACGCGTTCTCGTACCCCTCGGTGCCGTCGAGGAAGTCGAAGAGGCGCTCGTACTCGACGCCGTCGAGCTCGGCGCCCGTCAGCGTGCGCACGACGGCGGCGAGCGCCTCGTCGCCCGAGGCGTAGCCGAGCTCCTTCGCGTGCGCGGCCACGGTGTCGGACGCGAGCAGGTACTTGGTGGACACAGTCTGGGCGGAACCGGTCTCGCCACCGTCAGCCGCGACTCCCGGCCCGGCCGGGACGACCGCGTACGCGATCTCCGGACCGACCGCGAGCGCGGCGTTCGTCGGGAGCGTCCAGGGGGTCGTCGTCCAGGCGAGCGCCCGCACCCCGGTCAGGTCGAGCGCGTCCGCGCGCGAGCCCCACAGCGGGAACGAGACGGTGACGGACTGGTCCTGGCGCATCTTGTAGACGTCGTCGTCCATGCGCAGCTCGTGGTTGGACAGCGGCGTCTGGTCGTTCCAGCAGTACGGCAGGACGCGGAAGCCCTCGTACGCCAGGCCCTTGTCCCAGAGCTGCTTCCACGCCCAGAGCACGCTCTCCATGAAGGTGACGTCGAGGGTCTTGTAGTCGTCCTCGAAGTCGACCCAGCGCGCCTGACGGGTGACGTACTCCTGCCACTCGTCGGTGTACTGCAGCACGGACTTCTTGGCGGCGGCGTTGAAGACGTCGATGCCCATGGCGTCGATCTCGTGCTTCTCGGTGATGCCGAGCTGGCGCATCGCCTCGAGCTCGGCAGGCAGGCCGTGGGTGTCCCAGCCGAAGCGGCGGTGCACCTGCTTGCCGCGCATCGTCTGGTAGCGCGGGAAGACGTCCTTTGCGTACCCGGTCAGCAGGTGCCCGTAGTGCGGCAGGCCGTTGGCGAAGGGCGGGCCGTCGTAGAAGGTCCACTCCGGGCAGCCCTCGCGCTGGCCGATCGACGCCTGGAAGGTGTCGTCGCCCTTCCAGAAGGCGAGGATCCCGCGCTCGACGGCGGGGAAGGACGGCGACGGGGTCACGCCGTCGGCGGACGAGTTCTGGGGGTAGGCCACGCGCAGCTCCTGTGGGTTCGGTTGCTCTCCACGAGGACGGAGCGTGCTCCGCGGTACCACCTCGCTTGCCGACCGCTGCTCGCGCTGCGGTCGACCGCTCGTCGCCGGGGCTGGTGCGGCCCGGTCCGCCCGGCTCTACTGACGGCCCGTTGCTGGTCCGCGTTCTGCCGGAGGCTCCCCGGTGATGGCCGGATCGACGCCTGTGCGGACGAGTTTAGCGGACGGGAGCATGCTGGAGCGATGCCCGATCCCTCGGAGCAGAAGAGCTCCGGCTCCTTGCTCACCGTCCTCATCGCGTTCGGCGCGAACCTGCTCGTCGCGATCGCGAAGACGATCGCCTCACTCCTGTCCGGATCGGCCTCGATGGTCGCCGAGGCCGCGCACTCGTGGGCGGACACCGGGAACGAGATCTTCCTGCTCGTGGCCGAACGACGAGGCGGGAAGAAGCGGGACACCGCGCACCCGCTCGGGTACGGGCGCGAGACCTACATCTGGTCGATGTTCGCCGCCTTCGGTCTGTTCACCGCCGGCGCGATCGTCTCGATCTCCCACGGCATCTCGGAGTTCGGCGAGACCGGCCCGGCCGAGGACGTCCTGCTCAACTACGTCGTGCTCGCCCTGGCGTTCTGCCTCGAGGGGACGAGCTTCCTGCAGGCGTACCGGCAGGCGCGGGGCGCGGCGACGAAGCGCCGCGTGCCGGTGCTGCGGCACGTCCTGCAGTCCTCGAACCCCACGCTGCGAGCGGTCTTCGCCGAGGACGCCGCGGCGCTCGTCGGCCTCGTCGTGGCCTTCCTCGGGGTGTTCCTGCACCAGGTCACCGGGCTCGCGGTCTTCGACGCGATCGGCTCGATCGCGATCGGCCTGCTCCTCGGCGTCGTGGCGATCGTCCTCATCGAGCGCAACCGCCGCTTCCTGCTCGGGGAGAGCACGTCGCCGGAGCTCGAGAACGCAGTGCTCGTCGAACTGCTCTCGCGGGAGCAGGTCGAGCGGGTGACCTACCTGCACCTGGAGTTCGTCGGGCCGTCCCGCGTGTACCTCGTCGCGGCCGTCGACCTGACCGGCAACGAGGACGAGTCCCGCGTCGCGGTGCGCCTGCGCGAGGTCGAGGCCTCGCTCGAGGGCAGCCAGTACGTGGAGGAGGCAGTGCTCACCCTGAGCCTGCCGGACGACGCGTCCCTGGTGCCGACCAGCGACGAGGTGCCCGAGGTCGTGCGCGACGGCACCGTCGAGGACGTCGCCGCGGGCGGAGCGGGGACCCTCCGCCCCGAGTGACCGGACGGCCGCGCCGCGGGCAGCACGGCGCCCGCGCGGCACTGCCCTCGCGTGTCCTCAGGCCCGGTCGAGGCCGTCGGCGACGGGGGCGAGCGCAGCGCCGACGTACTCGACGAGCGGTCGTCGGGCCACGCCGTCCGTGACCCAGACGCCGAACGCCGCGGCTGCGGCCCCGAGCATCGCCCCGGAGACGGTCTGCGGCCAGGCCGACCGCGGCCGCTCCCCCGTGCGCCCGGCGACGAAGGCGGCGACGGCCGCGTGCTGCGCGGTCACCCGGACGGCGACCCCGGCGACGAGCTCGGAGCCGATCCCCATCACCTCGGCCTGCGCGACGGCCCACGGCACGCGCTCGGGGTCGTGGGCGCGTGCGGCCGCGAGCAGCGCCTGCTCGACGGCCCGGACGGCGCTCGGCTCGGTGGCGGCCGCCAGGTACCCCGGCAGGGCGGCGACGGCGGCGTCGAGCTCGAGCCACATGACGTCGGCCTTCGCCGGGAAGTAGTTGAAGAACGTCGCGCGGCTGACCCCGGCGCGGGCGGCGATCTGGTCGACCGTGGTGCGTCCGTAGCCTTGCTCGAGGAACAGCTCGGCGGCGGCGTCCGCGAGCACCTCGGCGCTCGACCGGCGGGGCCGCCCACCGCGGCGGATCGGTTCGTCCATGGGCCCCAGTAAACCGCTAGACTCGGTCAGCCATGATCTTGGACCCAGTACAGAAAACCCTCGCCGCGGTCGCGAGCGCCACCGTCGTCGTCCTCGCCCTCGCCGCCTGCAGCGGTCCGGGCACGAACACGACGAGCAGCACGCCGGTGAACGGCGGGACCCTGACGTACGCGTCCGGTGACGCCGAGCCGACCTGCCTCGACCCGCACGTCGGCGGCAACTACCCGCAGGCACTCCTGGCGACGCAGTACATCGAGGAGCTCGTCGGCCTCGAGGACGGCGAACCCACCCCGGAGCTCGCGACGAAGTGGACGACGAGCGACGACGGCAGGACGCTGACGTTCACCCTGCGCGACGACGTCACCTTCACGGACGGCACCCCGTTCGACGCCGCGGCGGTCGTGGCGAACATCGAGCACGTGCAGGACCCGGACACCGCGTCGAGCACCGGCTACCTGGCGCTGCAGTCGATCACGAAGGCCACCGCGACCGACGAGCACACCGTCACGCTGACGCTGAGCCGCCCGGACAGCGCACTGCTCGAGTCCTTCTCGCAGCCCTGGGTCGGCATGGAGTCCCCGAAGGCGCTCGAACGGGCGCAGGCGACGAACTGCGAGTCCCCCGTCGGCACCGGCCCGTTCGCGGTCACCGGCTGGAAGCACGGCGACCGCGTCACCCTGACGAAGAACACCGAGTACTGGGGCGCGACGAAGCCGCGCCTGTCCGGCATCACGTGGCGGTTCCTGCCGGACTCGACCTCGCGCTACGCCGCACTGCAGTCCGGCCAGGTCGACGTCATCGACAACGCCCAGCCCGACCAGCTCAAGGCCGCGTCGGCGAAGGGCGCGATCCGCGACCTCGACGCCCCGCGCCCCGGCGCCTCGAACCGCCTCGAGCTGAACTCCGGGCACGGCGTGTTCCAGGACGACGCGGTCCGGCGGGCGTTCATCGCCGGCGCCGAGATCGACCCCGGTCTGCAGTCGCTGTTCCTCGGCACCGCGAAGCGCTCGTACTCGGTGCTGTCGAGCGCCGAACCGCTCGCGTACTCGGAGCAGAGCCGGTTCGCGTACTCGCCGTCGACGGCGAAGCAGCTCCTCGACGACGCCGGCTGGAAGGTCGGGCCGGACGGCATCCGCGAGAAGGACGGCCAGCGGCTCACCGTGACCTTCCCCGTCTCGACGAACCAGTCGGTGCCGGCCGAGCGCAGCCTGTTCCAGCAGATCCAGGCGTCCGAGAAGGCCGTCGGGTTCCAGGTGGTGCTCGACGAGCTCGACCTGTCCAGCTGGTACGCCGCCCTGGCCGCGAACGAGTACGACGTCGTCAGCGCCCCGTACACGAAGGTCGGGCCCGACGTCCTGCGGATCCTGTACGACAGCGCGAGCATCGAGCCGGCACCGTCCGGCTACTTCGCGAACCTCGCCCAGCTCGACGACCCGGCACTCGACCGGCTGCTCGAGCAGGCCGCCCGCACGTCGGACGCCGACGAGCGCGCGGACCTGTACGAGCAGGCGCAGCAGGCGATCCTGGCCAGTGACACCGTGCTGCCCCTGTACGACCAGCAGAACCACTTCCTGGTGCGCTCCGCCGTGCACGGCATCACCACCACCCCGGTGTCCACGCCCTGGTTCGGCACCGCCTGGATCGACCGCTGACGCGGATGCCGTGGGTCTGGTGGGCCGTCCGGCGGCTCGCCGGCGGCGTCGGTGTGCTGTGGGCCGTCGCGACGATCGTCTTCGTGGCGATCCGGCTCATCCCGGGAGACCCCGCCCTCGCGATCCTGGGCGGTCCCGGGTCGCAGGCCTCGGCCGAGGCCGTCGCCGGGGTGCGCCGCGAGTACGGCCTCGACCAGCCGGTCCTGGTGCAGTACACGGTGTTCCTCGGCCGCCTGGCGACGCTGCAGCTCGGCGACTCGTACGCGTTCCGGACGCCGGTCGCGACGCTCCTCGGCCAGCAACTGCCGGTCACCCTCACCCTGGCCGTCGCCGGTCTCGTCGTCGCCTGGGCGCTGGCGATCGCCGCCGCGTGGTGGTCGACGCAACGCGGGCGGGTCGCGGCGGCGCTGACCGGGGCGATCAGCGTCACGGCGAGCGTCGTCCCGCACTTCTGGCTCGGCAGCGTGCTCATCGTCGTGTTCGCGAGCACGCTCGGCTGGGTCCCGGCGGTCAGCGACGGCAGCGTGCGCGGGTGGGTGCTGCCGGTCGTCACCGTCGCGGTGCCGGTGGCCGGGTACCTGGCCGAGACGGTCCGCGACGGCGTCGTGGACGCGCAGCGGTCCGCCTTCGCGCTCGCGGCGCGGAGCCGGGGCGAGACCCGGACCGGGTTGTTCGCGCGCCACCTGCTCCGGCACGCCGCCCTGCCCGGCATCGCCCTGTCGGCGTGGGCCTTCGGGTCGCTCGTCTCCGGCGCCGTCGTCGTGGAGTCGGTCTTCGCCCTGCCCGGGATCGGCCGTGCGCTCGTCACCGCCGTGACCCAGCGGGACATGCCCCTCGTCGCGGGCATCGCGATGGTGTCCGCAGCGGCCTACGTCGTGGTGCTCGCGGTGGCGGACCTGGTCGAACGGGCCGTCGACCCGAGGGGCGCCCGGTGAGCGGCATCGTCGACCCGGGCACGTCGACCGCCGCGCGCTCCCGGCGTCGTCGGGCGCTCGACCCGTCGGGCACCGCGGCGGCCCTCGTCGTGCTCGTGGCGGTCGTCGCGGCCGTGTGGCCGGCGCTGCTCGGCGGGGGCGACCCGCTGGCCGTCCACCCGGCCGAGGCGCTCCGGCCACCGAGCGGCGCCCACCCCTTCGGCACCGACGAGTCCGGGCGTGACGTGCTGGCGCGCGTCGTCGCGGGGACCCGCGCGTCCCTGCTGGTCGGCGTCGCCGCGACGCTGCTCGGCGGCGGCGTCGGACTCGTGCTCGGCGTGGTCGCGGGGCTCGGCGCGGGGGCCGGACGGGTCGGGCGCCTGCTCGACGCCGTGATCGGACGGGTGACCGAGGTCGCCTTCGCGCTGCCGCTGCTCCTCGTCGCCCTGGTGGTCATCGCCGTCACCGGCCCCGGTCCGGTCCCCGCCGTGCTGGCGGTCGGCTCCGCCACGGCGCCCGGCTACGCCCGCATCGTGCGCGGCCTGGTCCGCACCGCCCGCACCTCGCAGGTGGTGGAGACGGCCGTGCTGCTCGGCCGCTCCCCCGCCGCGATCGTCGTCCGGCACGTCCTGCCCGCCGCGCTCTGGCCCGTCGTCGCCGTCGGCACGCTCGGTGTCGGCCAGGCGGTGGTCTGGGCGTCGGCGCTCAGCTACCTCGGCGTCGGCACGCCGCCCCCCGCGCCGGAATGGGGCGCGATGCTCGCCGACGGCCGCACGTACCTGCAGACCGCGCCGTGGATGAGCACCTTCCCCGGGCTCGCCATCGTGGTGCTCGCCACCGCCGTCACGGTCCTCGGTCGGGCGATCCGACGAACAGGAGCCTCCCGATGACGACCGTCCTGGACATCAGCGGCCTGAGCGTGCGGATCGCCGGCAGCCCGATCGTGACCGACGTGGACCTGCGGGTCGACGCCGGCGAGTGCGTCGCGCTGGTCGGTGCGTCGGGTTCCGGCAAGACCGTGACCGCACGCGCGGCCCTCGGCCTGTCGGCCGCGGGCTCCGCCGTGCGGGCCGACACGTTCACCGTCGCCGGGCTCGACGTGCGTGCGTTCTCCGAACGGCGGTGGCGACAGGTGCGCGGCGCACGCGTCGGCTACGTCGGCCAGGAGGCCCTGGGCGCGTTGGACCCGCTGCGTCCCGTCGGGCGCGAGGTCGCCGACACCCTGCGGCTGCACACCGGGATGCGTGCGGCCGAACGCGTGGACGCGGTGCGCGACGCGCTGGCGGCGGTGGGCCTCGACCCGGACACCGCGACCGACGGCCGGCTCGCCGGGACGCTGTCCGGCGGGATGCGCCAGCGGGCGCTCATCGCCGCGGCGACCGTCGGCTCGCCGTCGCTCGTCGTCGCCGACGAGCCGACGACGGCCCTCGACGCGGGCGTGGCCGTCACCGTCATGGAGCAGCTCCGCGCGGCCCAGCGGCGCGGCGCCGGCCTCCTCGTCATCACGCACGACCTCGGACTCGTCGCCGGCTGGGCGGACCGCGTCGTCGTCGTGCACGAGGGGCGGGTCGTCGAACAGGGACCCGTCGCCGCGGTGTTCGACGCGCCGCGGCACGAGGCGACGCGGGCGTTGGTGCGTGCCGCCCGCCGTGGCCTCGCCCCGGCCGCTCGTGCCGGAGCGTCCACGGCGGACGCGGACGCGCCCGCGGTCGTCGCGGCGCGGGGGCTCCGGCGGGACTTCGGCGGTGTCCGCGCGCTCGACGACGTGTCGTTCGCCCTCGACCGCGGGCGGGTGCTCGGGGTGATCGGGGCGTCGGGTTCGGGCAAGACCACCCTGGCGCGCGTCCTGCTCGGCCTCGAGACGCCGGACGCCGGCACCGTCGAGCTCGACGGGGGCGCCTGGGTGCCCCTGGCCGAGCGGGACCGCCGCCCACGGCGCCACCGGGTCGCCGCCGTCGTGCAGGACCCCGGAGCGACGTTCGACGAGCGCTGGTCGGTGGAGCGCGTGCTCGCCGACGCGCTCTCGCGCGGCACCGCCCGACGCGCCACCGGTCCGCTCGCGGCGCGGGTGGACGACGCCCTGCGACAGGTCGACCTCGACCCGGCGCTGCGCCCACGGTCACCGCTGACGCTCTCGGGCGGGCAGCGACAGCGGCTCGCGATCGCCCGGGCGCTCGCGACCGACCCCGAGGTGGTCGTGCTCGACGAGCCGGTGACCGCGCTCGACGCCACCGTGCAGGACGCCGTGCTCACCCTGTTGGAGCGGCTCCGCGACGAGACCGGCGTGGCGATGGTCTTCGTGTCGCACGACCTGCGCGCGGTCCGGCGGATCGCCGACGACGTGCTCGTCGTGCACGAGGGCGCGGTCGTCGAGCACGGCCCGGCCGCCTCGGTGCTCGAGCACCCGGGCCACCCGGTGACCGCCGGCCTGCTCCGCGCCGCCGACCGGCTCGCGAGCGGCCCGGCGGCCTGATCGTCGCCCGGCAGGGGCGACCCGCCCGGAGACGACCGGAGGCACGGCGCGACGTCCGTGACGGACGCGCACCGTGCCTCCAAGCCGGCGGAGCGGCAGCGGCTACGAGCCGGCGGGTGCCTTCTCCTCGTCACCCGTCGCGGCGTCACCCGAGATGATCGGGATCTCGCTCGTCGAGAAGTCCTTCGCCCAGTCGGACTGCGCGAGCTCCGAGGTCGGGTCGTTGTAGTCCTCGATCACGCCGGCGACCTCGTCCTCGGAACCGACCGTCGGGCCGGAGCCCATGAGCGGCGTGGCCGCGGTCTCCTTGGTGAAGTACACCGCCACCAGGCCGATGACGGCGGCGAGCATGAGGTAGAACGCCGGGATGTCCTCGGCCCAGCCGAAGCCGGCGTCCTTCGCGCCGTTGATGAGCGCGGCGGTGGCGAGCGGGGTCGTGCCACCGAAGAGCGAGACCGAGACGTTGAACGCGATCGCCAGTGCGCCGTAGCGGATGATCGTCGGGAACAGCGCGGGCAGCGTCGAGGGCATCGTCGAGGTGAACGTCACGAGCACGACACCGAGGATGAGCAGGCCGGAGAAGACCCCGACACCCGTCCCGGTCTGGACGAGCTTGAGCGCCGGCCAGGACAGCAGGATGAAGCCGATGCAGCCGGCGGCGAGCACCGGGCGGCGGCCGAAGCGGTCGGACAGCCGGCCGCCGAAGGTGATGACGACCATCATGAGCAGCATCACGACGACGATGAGGATGAGGCCGAACGTCGCGTTCTGGCCGAGGTTCTGCTCGAGGTAGGTCGGCATGTACGACAGGAGCATGTAGTCGGTCACGTTGAAGACCAGGACCAGCCCGATGCAGATGAGGAGCGAGCGCCAGTTCTCGGCGAACAGCTTGAGGAACGGCGTCTTCTGGCCCTCGCGCTCGGCGGCCTGCTCCTGCTGCTTCTGGAAGGCCGGGGTCTCCTCGAGCTTGAGGCGCAGGTAGAGCCCGATGAGGCCGAGCGGGCCGGCGATGATGAACGGGATGCGCCACCCCCAGCTGAGCAGGGCGTCCTCGGACAGGCCGAACTGCAGGCCGGTGACGATCGAGGCGCCGAGCACGTAGCCGGCGAGGGTGCCGAACTCGAGCCACGAGCCCATGAAGCCGCGGCGCTTGTCCGGCGAGTACTCGGCGATGAACGTCGCCGCCCCGCCGTACTCACCACCGGTCGAGAAGCCCTGCACGAAGCGGGCGACGAGCAGCAGGACCGGGGCCCAGAAGCCGATCGTGTCGTACGACGGGATGAGGCCGATCATGAGCGTGCCGGCGGCCATCAGGATCATCGTCAGCGCGAGGACCTTTTGCCGGCCGATCTTGTCGCCGATCGGGCCGAACACGGCACCGCCGATCGGACGGACGATGAACGCGGCGGCGAAGAAGCCGAACGTCGCGACGATGTTCGCCGCCGGGTCGCCCTGCGGCAGGAAGACCTGCGAGATGGTGACGGTCAGGTAGGCGAAGATGCCGAAGTCGAACCACTCCATCGCGTTGCCGAGGGCGGCTGCCGCCACGGCACGCTTGAGCAGGGACTCCTCGACGACGGTGACGTCGTCCGTGGTCAGCTTGCGCCGAGCGCGCTTCGCAGCGCCCTTCGTCCGCAGCGGTCGATCGCCGTGCGCGTGGGGTGCGTCGTTCGGTGCCAAGTGGTTCCTCCGGTGTGTGGTGCGTCCTTCGGGCGTCCGGTGGGACGGCGACGGTGCAGTACCTGCGGACCCGCGCCCACCGGACAAACTCCGACAGACTACCAGGCTCTCGGCGTGTCCGTCAGGTCGGTGTGGTAGCCGACCGGACGGCAGCGACGACGCCTCACCGAGGGGACCGCAGGAACACCGGCGCCGCCCGCACCCGCACGGCCGCCTCGCCGCCGACCACGACCGTGCGACTCGTCGCCCCGGTCGCGGAGACCAGCGAGGTCCCGCTCGACACCGCGACCCTCGCCGTGCGGACGCCCGACGTCGACCAGGCCACCCGGACGACGTCCCGGCCGGAGCCGTAGCGGACGACCCAGACACCGCCGGCCCCGGATCGCTCGACCGCCGCGAACGGACGGTCGCCGACGGTGCGCACGAGGACCGCGTAGGCGGTGGCCGCGCGCCGGGCCGTCCAGCCGCCGCCCGCCGAGCCGTACAGGCCGTACCCGGTCGGGGTCGACACGGTGTCGACCAGGGTGAACGGCACGACGAGCACGGCACCGAGGTGCGCGGCGATCGCTCCCCAGCGCACCAGCCAGGCGGACTGCACGGCGGTCGAGACGGTGCCCGCCCGTCCCGGCGGTCCGGCCTGCCATCCGCCCTCGGTCCACCACACGGGGACGGGACGGTGCTGCGCCGCGAGGGCCGCCCGGAGCTCCCGCATCGCCGGCCCGAGGGTCGTCTCGGGCGGTCGCATCCCGCTGTAGGCGTGGACCGAGACCGCGTCCACCGTCGCCGGGCCACCGGCGGCGAGCCACTGCCGGAGCCACGGGTGCAGCCCGTCGGCCCCGAGCAGGCTCATGGCCGGACCCGCCACCACGGCCCCCGGTGCCGCGGCGTGCACGGCCGCCGACGCCGCCCGGGTCAGGGCGACGTAGCGGGACGCGCTGCGGAGTCCCGGCGCGACGGTGTTCGGCCACTCGTTCCAGACCTCGTACCCGGCGACGTCCGGGCCGAACGTCGCGGCGACGAAGCCCGCGTACCGGGCGAACGCGGCGATGCCGGCGGACGAGGTCGGGCCACCACCGCCGTCGTGGTGGGGGTTGCCGTAGTCGAGCACGATGAGCGGCCGGATCCCCGCCGAGCGGAGCCGGTCCACGGCCGTCCGGTAGGAAGCGGGCATCACGAGGTCGCCCGGGGTCTTCTCGATCCCGGTCCACCAGAGGTCGATCCGCGCGGTCCCGACGCCGAGGCCTGCTGCGAGGCGCACCTGCGCGCCGTCCGCCGTCGTGTCGATGCCGGAGCCGATGCCGAACCGGGTCGAGCCGGGCGGCGCCGCGGCGGCCTGGGCTGGTCCCACCGGTCCCGCGACGACCGACACGGCGAGCAGGACGGCCGCGGCGCCGATGGCGGCCGAGAACCTTCTGGATGCATTCACGGAATGCACCTTAGGAGCAATTCCAGACAATGCGAACAATTGCATTCGTGCGGCATTTGCGTATTCTCGTCGGGAGAATTCCCGATGCAGCATTCCGGGGTGCCGCTCCCGTCTCGTGGCACCGGGTAGCCTGGGGACACCGCGCACCGCGCGCGGACACTCAGGCACCTCATCACGGACTCGGTGCCGCACACACGAACGGAAGGCGCAGCCATGACCAAGCCCATGCCCGAGAAGCCGAGCGTCGACGGACTGGAGCAGGTCTGGGGACCGACCTGGGAGCAGGACGGCACGTACCGCTTCGACCGTTCCGCCGCCGGCGATCGCAGCAACGTCTGGTCGATCGACACGCCCCCGCCCACCGCCTCCGGTTCGCTGCACATCGGGCACGTGTTCTCGTACACGCACACCGACCTCAAGGCCCGGTTCGAGCGCATGCGCGGCAAGCACGTCTTCTACCCGATGGGCTGGGACGACAACGGCCTGCCGACCGAGCGCCGCGTGCAGAACTACTACGGTGTCCGCTGCGACCCGCAGCTGCCGTACGACGCCGCCTTCGTGCCGCCGTTCGAGGGCGGCGAGGGCAAGTCCGCCAAGGCCGCCGACCAGGTGCCGATCTCGCGCCGCAACTTCATCGAGCTGTGCGAGCGCCTGACCGTGCAGGACGAGCAGCAGTTCGAGGACCTGTTCCGCACGCTCGGCCTGTCCGTCGACTGGACGCAGTCCTACCGCACGATCGACGACACCTCGCGGGCGAGCGCCCAGCGCGCGTTCCTGCGCAACCTCGAGCGCGGCGAGGCCTACCAGGCCGACGCCCCGACCCTGTGGGACGTCACGTTCCGCACCGCGGTCGCGCAGGCCGAGCTCGAGGACAAGGAGATGCCCGGCGCGTACCACGGCATCGCCTTCCACCGCACCGACGGCGGCGACGACGTCGTCATCCAGACCACCCGCCCCGAGCTGCTGGCCGCCTGCGTCGCCCTCGTCGCGCACCCGGACGACGAGCGGTTCCAGGACCTCTTCGGCACCACCGTGCGCTCCCCCCTGTTCGACGTCGAGGTCCCGGTGCTCGCGCACCACCTGGCGCAGCAGGACAAGGGCGCCGGCATCGCGATGGTCTGCACCTTCGGTGACACCACCGACGTGGTGTGGTGGCGCGAGCTCCAGCTGCCGAACCGCGCGATCATCGGCTTCGACGGCCGCGTGCGCTCCGACGAGCCGACGTGGATCGAGTCGGAGAGCGGCAAGGCGCTCTACGCCGAGATGGCCGGCAAGACCGTGTTCTCGGCGAAGAAGGTCGTCGTCGACGCCCTGACCGAGTCCGGCGAGCTGATCGGCGACATCAAGACGATCAACCACCCGGTGAAGTTCTTCGAGAAGGGCGACAAGCCCCTCGAGATCGTCTCGACCCGTCAGTGGTACATCGTCAACGGCGCCCGCGACGAGCAGCTGAAGAGCACGCTCCGCCAGCGCGGCGAGGAGATCGCGTTCCACCCGGACTTCATGCGCGTCCGGTACGACAACTGGGTCGGCGGCCTGTCCGGCGACTGGCTCATCTCGCGCCAGCGCTTCTTCGGCGTGCCGCTGCCCGTCTGGTACCCGCTCGACGCCGACGGCAACCCGGTCTTCGACCAGCCGATCGTGCCGACCGAGGCGCAGCTGCCCGTCGACCCGGCCTCCGAGCCGGCGCCCGGCTACTCCGAGGACCAGCGCGGCGTCGCCGGCGGGTTCCAGGGCGAGCTCGACGTGATGGACACCTGGGCGACGTCGTCGCTCACCCCGCAGCTCGCGGGCAAGTGGGAGACCGACCCGGCCCTGTACGACCTGGTGTACCCGTACGACGTCCGCCCGCAGGCGCAGGACATCATCCGCACCTGGCTGTTCACCACCGTGCTCCGCAGCCAGCTGGAAGCGGACGTCGTGCCGTGGAAGCACGCGAGCATCTCCGGCTTCATCGTCGACCCCGACCGCAAGAAGATGTCGAAGTCGAAGGGCAACGTCGTCACGCCGCTGTCCATCCTCGAGCAGCACGGCGCCGACGCGGTCCGCTACTGGGCCGCCTCGTCGAAGCTCGGCACCGACGCGGCGTTCGACCCGCAGAACCCGAAGCAGATCAAGGTCGGCCGCCGCCTGGCGATCAAGGTGCTCAACGCCGCGAAGTTCGTCTACGGCTTCGAGCTGCCGTCCGGCGCGACCAGCGTCACCGAGGCGCTCGACGTCGACATGCTCGCCGAACTCGGCACGGTCGTCGAGCAGGCCACCGCGGCGTTCGAGGGCTTCGACCACGCCCGCGCCCTCGAGGTCACCGAGCGCTTCTTCTGGACGTTCTGCGACGACTACCTCGAGCTCGTGAAGGAGCGCGCCTACGGCACCGCCGCCGACGCGACGCACGAGACGCAGGCGAGCGCCGTGCTCGCGCTGCGCGGTGCGATCGACGTGCTGCTCCGCCTGCTCGCGCCGTTCCTGCCGTACGCGACCGAAGAGGTGTGGGCCTGGACCCACGACACCAGCGTGCACCGGGCCTCCTGGCCGACCACGGCCGAGCTGCCCACGCAGGCCGAGCCGACGGGGCTGCTCGCCGCCGTCGGGCAGGCGCTCATCGGGATCCGCGGCGCGAAGACGGCGGCGAAGGCGTCCCAGAAGACGCCCGTGACGCGCGCCGTGGTCGCGGCGCCGGCCGAGGAGCGGGCGCTCATCGAGCGCGCGGCGGTCGACCTGGCGGCGGTCGGGCGCATCGAGAACCTGTCGTTCGTCGACGGCCCCGAGCTCGCGGTCACCGAGATCGAGCTCGCGGAGCAGCAGGCGTAACGTCGGCGGGGCGGACGCGCGCTCGCGCGTTCCGCCTGCGGACGCGCGCTTGCGTGTTCCGCCTGCGGACGCGCGCTTGCGTGTTCCGCCTGCGGACGCGCACTCGCGTGTTCGCGATCCACGATCGGTGAGCAGGAATGGTCGGGTCCGTCATCCGGACCCGACCGTTCCTGCTCACAGGACGACGGACTGGAGGCACGGATGCAGTTGGGCACACGATGGAACGTCGGCGGGATGCCACCGTCGCGACTCCCCGAGGCGATGGTCGTCGCCGTGCGCGGGGTCGAGGACGAGCTCGCCGCGGAGTCGGTCGACACGGGAGCATGGGGCTGGACCCTGACGTTCCTCGAGGGCAAGCCGATCGTCGAGCTCGACGACGGCACCTCGATCCACCTCGACGACGCCGGGCACGCCCAGGTGACGAACCCGGACGACGCGGCCGAAGAGGACTGACGCCGCGGCGCGGGCCCCGCACCCGGGGACGGCGTTCGTGGCTGCCGTCGGGTCTGGCGCAGCGACGGCGGCCGTCGGACGCCGGACTCGGGCGGCGTCCGCGACGGCGGGATGCCGGGACCGGGCAGGCCGAGCATGCTCTGCCCACCCGGGCCACGAACGGACGCCGAGGAATCAGGGCCCGACGTCCACAGTAGAGAACGAGCGTTCTCCACCGACGAGGACTACACTAGAGAACGTTGGTTCCCAGCGCAACTCGGAACCGGTGAACTCGCAGGAACGGGGTACCCACGTGGCCACCACCATCGGATCGGACGTCCGTGCGCACATCGTCGACGTCGCCGACCGACTCTTCTACGCGCGCGGGATCCAGGCCGTCGGCATGGACGAGATCCGCACGAACGCCGGCGTCTCGCTGAAGAAGCTCTACGCGGCGTTCCCCGGCAAGGAGCAGCTCATCACCGCGGTGCTCTCCGGCCGGCACGAGCTCTGGGAGCGCGGCGTGCACGGAGCCGTGGACACCGCGACGGACCCTCGGGACAAGCTCCTCGCGATGTACGACTTCCTCGAGTCGTGGTTCGGCGACGACACGTTCCGCGGCTGCGGCTTCATCAACGCGTTCGGTGAGCTCGGAGCGACCTCGCCCGCCATCGCCGAGATCGCCCGCGAGCACAAGGACTCGTTCCAGCGGTTCGTCGCCGGGCTGACCGCCGACGTGGTCCCCGACACCGACCGCGCGTCCGAACTCGCCGCGCAGCTCGCACTGCTCGCCGAGGGCGCCCAGACCACCGCGGCCATCGCCGGCACCACCGAGCCCGCCGCCCACGCACGCCGGGCCGCCGAGACCCTGATCGACGCCGCCACGCGCTGACGCGGCTTCCCCGGCGCGGGTGCGGATGCGGCGGTTGGGCCAGGGGGCTGTTCCGCGCGTGGAAGGTCGTTCTGCGCATGGTGAGCCGGAAGTTCTGGCCCCCAACGCGCGGAACTGCTTCCCACCGCGGGCGTTATGGGAAGGACCGCCGAGCTCGCCGCGCTCCCGATGCCTCCACGAGCCGGCAGTCCGTAGGGTGGAGCGATGGCAACCCCGTTCGATGAACCGAGCACCCTCCCCTACGCCCTCCCGCCCTTCGGCGACGTCCGACTCGAGCACTTCCAGCCGGCCTTCGACGCCGGCATGGCCGAGCAGCGCGCCGAGGTCGAGGCCATCGCCACCGACCCACACCCGCCGACGATCGAGAACACGCTCGTCGCACTCGAGCGGTCCGGCCAGCTGCTCGCCCGCGTCAGCCACGTGTTCTTCACGCTGTCGTCCGCCGACTCCACGCCGGAGCTGCACGACCTCGAGGCCGAGGTCTCGCCGCTGCTCGCCGCACACCGCGATGCGATCACGCTCGACTCCCGGCTCTACGCCCGCGTGGCGGAGGTCCTCGACGGCGCCGAGGCCGCCGGGCTGACCGGTGAGGCCCTGCGCCTCGTGCAGCGCACCCACGCCGAGATGACCCTGGCCGGTGCCGGGCTCGACGAGGTCGGCAAGGAGCGGCTGACGGCGATCAACCAGGAGCTCTCCACCCTCACCACGACGTTCGAGCGCAACCTGCTCGAGGACACGAACGACTCCGCCGTGCACGTCACCGACGAGCAGGAGCTCGACGGTCTCGACGACGGCGCGAAGTCGGCCGCCGCCGGCGCCGCTGCCGACCGGGGCCTCGACGGCTGGCTCATCACGCTCCCGCTGTACACCGGGCACCCGTGGCTCGCGTCGCTGGCGGACCGCGGCCTGCGCGAGCGGATCATGCGCGCCTCGCTCGCCCGTGGCCGTCGTGGCAACGCGCACGACAACCGCGAGGTCCTGCTCCGCATCGTCCGGCTCCGGGCCGAACGTGCCGAACTGCTCGGCTTCCCGAACCACGCCGCCGTCGTGACCGCGGACGAGACCGCGGGGACCCCGGAGGCGGTCGACGGCCTGCTGTCCTCGCTCGTCGACGCCGCAGCCCGGAACGCCGACGACGAGCGCGCCGTCCGGTCCAAGACGGTCGGCTTCGACATCGAGTCGTGGGACTGGGCGTACGCGACCGAGATCCTGCGCGGCGAGCAGTTCGCGGCGGACAGCTCGGCGCTGCGACCGTACTTCGAGGCGGACCGGGTCCTGCACGACGGCGTCTTCCACGCCGCCGGCGCCCTGTACGGGCTCTCGTTCGCCGAGCGCCACGACCTGCGCGGGTACAACGACGAGGTCCGGGTGTTCGAGGTGACCGGCGACGGCGGCGAGCCCGTCGGCCTGTACCTGCTCGACCTGTACACGCGGGACGGCAAGCGGGGCGGCGCGTGGATGAACCCCGTCGTCGAGCAGTCCGAGCTCCTCGGTACCCTGCCGGTCGTGGTGAACAACCTCAACGTCGCGAAGCCGGCCGCCGGGTCGCCGACGCTGCTCATCCAGGACGAGGTCGAGACGCTGTTCCACGAGTTCGGCCACGCGCTGCACGGACTCCTCGCCCGCACGACCTACCCGCGCTTCTCGGGCACGAACGTCGAGCGTGACTTCGTCGAGTTCCCGAGCCAGGTGAACGAGATGTGGGTGTCGTGGCCGTCGGTCCTGGCGAACTACGCCAAGCACCACGAGACCGGAGCGCCGCTGCCGCCCGAGCTCGTCCTGGGCCTCAGTGAGTCCGAGGGCTTCAACGAGGGCTTCGGCACGACCGAGTACCTCGCGGCGGCGCTGCTCGACCAGGCGTGGCACCGGTTGTCCGCGGCCGAGGCCGCCGCGGTGACGGACGTCGAGGCGTTCGAGCGCCAGGCACTCGCCGACGCCGGCATCGCCGTCGCCGCCGTCCCGCCGCGGTACTCGTCGACCTACTTCGCGCACACGTTCTCCGGCGGGTACGACGCCGGGTACTACGGGTACATCTGGTCCGAGGTCCTCGACGCCGACACGGTCGAGTGGTTCCGCGACAACGGTGGGCTCGACCGTGGGGCCGGACGTCGCTTCGCGGAACGCCTGCTCGGTGTCGGTGGGGCGAAGGACCCGCTCGAGGCCTACCGGGACTTCCGCGGCCGCGATGCCGAGGTCGGTCCGCTGCTGCGGCGCCGCGGGCTCGAGTAGGCGGCGGCTCGACCGGCGAACACCACGGAAACGACAGAACACCTCGAGATCTCGAGGTGTTCTGTCGTTCTGCTGGTGTCTGCCGCTGACTGACGGGCGGGCGCGCTACGCCGACTTCTCGACGCGCTTCGCCCGGGGGCGCGGCACGATCGTCGGTGCTGCGTTCTCGAGCACGGACTCGCGGGTGATCACCACGCGGGCGACGTCGTCGTCCGACGGCACGTCGAACATCACCGGGCCGAGGACCTCTTCGAGGATCGCCCGGAGACCGCGTGCACCCGTCTGTCGGAGCACCGCCAGGTCGGCGATGGCCTCGAGCGCGCCGCGGTCGAACTCGAGCTCGACGCCGTCGATCTGGAACATCCGCTGGTACTGCTTGACCAGGGCGTTCTTCGGCTCGGTGAGGATCTGCATGAGCGCAGCCTGGTCGAGCTGCGACACGGTCGTGACGACGGGCAGACGGCCGATGAACTCGGGGATGAGGCCGAACTTGTGCAGGTCCTCCGGCAGGACCTCGGCGTACAGGTCCTGGTGGTCGGTCGCGCTGTGCAGCGGCGCCCCGAAGCCGATCCCCCGCTTGCCGACCCGGGAGGACACGATGTCCTCGAGCCCGGCGAACGCACCCGCGACGATGAACAGCACGTTCGTCGTGTCGATCTGGATGAACTCCTGGTGCGGGTGCTTGCGGCCGCCCTGCGGCGGGACCGAGGCGACCGTGCCTTCGAGGATCTTGAGCAGCGCCTGCTGCACGCCCTCGCCGGAGACGTCGCGGGTGATCGACGGGTTCTCGGCCTTGCGGGCGATCTTGTCGACCTCGTCGATGTAGATGATGCCGGTCTCGGCACGCTTGACGTCGTAGTCGGCGGCCTGGATGAGCTTGAGCAGGATGTTCTCGACGTCCTCGCCCACGTAGCCGGCCTCGGTCAGGGCGGTGGCGTCGGCGACGGCGAAGGGCACGTTGAGGCGCTTCGCCAGGGTCTGCGCCAGGTAGGTCTTGCCGCAGCCGGTCGGGCCGATGAGCAGGATGTTCGACTTCGCGATCTCGATGTCGTCGCGGTCCTCGGCAGCGGTGATCTGCCCCTGCGCACGCACGCGCTTGTAGTGGTTGTAGACGGCCACGGCGAGGGCGCGCTTCGCCGGGTCCTGCCCGATGACGTACTCCTGCAGGAAGTCGAAGATCTCGCGCGGCTTCGGCAGCTCGAAGTCACCACTGGAGGTGTCCTCGCCGGCTTCGGCCAGGCGCTCCTCGATGATCTCGTTGCACAGCTCGACGCACTCGTCGCAGATGTAGACGCCGGGACCGGCGATCAACTGCTGGACCTGCTTCTGGCTCTTGCCGCAGAAGGAGCACTTGAGGAGGTCCCCGCTCTCTCCGATGCGTGCCATTGCCGTGCCTCCCTGGTCGGACGTGTCGGCCCGCGCACTCGCACCGGCCGCCGGTGCACCGCTGCTGGTGGGCACCTCGTCGTGGACACGAGCCTAATCGCAACCGGCGACACCGACCGTTCGCCGCCGCGGAATTTCGTCGGAGCGTTCGCCCAGGGCGTTCCGGCCTGCTACCGTGATCCAGTCTTCTCTACAACTTGTAGAAACACCCGCCCGACCAGCGAAGGATCCCCATGCAGAAGCGTCTCGCCGCCGGCGGCGCCGTCACCCTCGGCGCCGTGGCAGTCATCGTCCTCGGCACCGCCGGCGCAGCCAGCGCGCACGTGTCGGCGACCGCGACCTCGACCGCCGCGAACTCGTACACGACGACGACCTTCTCGGTCCCGCACGGCTGCGACGGGTCGCCGACCACGAAGCTCGAGTTCCAGGTGCCGGAGTCGGTCATCGAGGTCACCCCGACCGTCAACCCGAACTGGAAGATCTCGAAGACGACCGAGCCGTACACGGACCCGTCCGCGTCGGCCGACGCCGAGGGCTCCGCGCACGCCGAGGACACCCCCGAGCGCGTCACGAGCATCACGTACACGGCGAAGACCCCGCTGCCCGCCGACGAGCGCGACACCTTCGCGTTCTCCTTCGCCCTGCCCGACGGCAAGGCCGGCGACGTCGTGGCGTTCCCCGTGCTGCAGACCTGCGAGAAGGGCTCGGTCGAGTGGGACCAGGAGCAGCAGCCCGGCGAGGCCGAGCCCGAGCACCCGGCGCCCTCGATCACGCTGACCGCCGCCGAGGCGACCGACGACGACGGTGACCCGATCGCCGCGACCCCGACGGCCGAGGCCGCTGCCGCCTCGACGACCCCGGCCGACCCCGACCTCGTCGGGCGCTTCCTCGGCCTCGGCGGTCTCGTGCTCGGCGCGGTCGCCCTGGTCGTCGCCGTCGCCGGCACGCGCCGTCGGACCACCACCAAGTGACCGAGCGCGGCGCACGTCGGTCCCGGCTGCGGTCCTCTGCCAGGAGGCTCGTGGCCGGGTCCGCCGCCGTGCTCGCGATCGCGGGCGGCGCGGTCCTCGGGCTCGCCGGTCCGGCCAGCGCGCACAACTACCTGGTCGGGTCGACGCCCGCGGTCGACGGCACGCTCACGTCGCTGCCGGAGGCGTTCGAGATCACCACGAACGACCGCCTGCTCGACATCGGCGGCTCCGACTCCGGCTTCGCCTTCCGCGTCGTCGGCCCGGACGGCAAGTACTACGAGGACGGCTGCGTCGACGTCGACGGCCCCTCGATGACCACTCCCGCCGCGCTCGGCGACTCGGGGAAGTACACCGTCGAGTGGCAGATCGTCTCCGCGGACGGCCACACCGTCTCCGACGAGTACGCCTTCACGTGGAAGGCCCCGGCGGGCTTCTCCCCTGCCGCCGGCGCCGCCGCACCGCCGACGTGCGCCACCGCCGGTGACGACGCCACGAGCGGCACGACGACGGGCACCGCCGCGGGCGGGTCCGACTCGACCGCCTCGGACGCGCTCTGGATCGGCGCCGGCGGCGTCGTGCTGGTCGGCGTCGTCGTCGCGGTGCTGCTGCTCCTGCGCCGGAAGCCGGCCCCGGAGTCCGACGACACCGAGGACTGAACAGACCGCAGGCCGAACACGACGACCCGGCCGCACGACGAGAGGCCCCGCACC
>NZ_MJGO01000041.1:148461-240609 GCF_001864895.1 Curtobacterium sp. MCBA15_009 | reverse complement strand
GGTGCGGGGCCTCTCGTCGTTCCTGCTGGTGCTACTTGACGAGCGCCGGCAGGTTCTTGCGGCTGGTGAGGACCTGGTCGATCAGGCCGTACTCCACGGCTTCCTGCGCGGACATGATCTTGTCGCGCTCGATGTCGTGGTTGATCTCCTCCGGCGTCTTGTTGGAGTGCTTCGACAGCGTCTCCTCGAGCCAGGTACGCATGCGGAGGATCTCCGCCGCCTGGATCTCGATGTCGGACGCCTGGCCGCCACCCTGCTGGGTCGCGGGCTGGTGGATGAGCACACGGGCGTTCGGCAGGGCGAGGCGCTTGCCGGGGGTACCACCGGCGAGGAGCACCGACGCGGCCGAGGCGGCCTGGCCGAGGCAGACCGTCTGGATCTGCGGACGGATGTACTGCATCGTGTCGTAGATCGCCGTCATCGCGGTGAACGAGCCACCGGGCGAGTTGATGTACATGACGATGTCGCGGTCGGGGTCCATCGACTCGAGCACGAGCAGCTGGGCCATGACGTCGTCAGCCGACGCGTCGTCGACCTGGACGCCGAGGAACACGATGCGGTCCTCGAAGAGCTTCGCGTACGGGTCCTGCCGCTTGTAGCCGTAGGCCGTGCGCTCCTCGAAGCTCGGCAGGATGTACCGATCGGTCGGAGCCGGGACGTTCTGCGCGCCACCGAGCATTGGGAGATGCATTCTCGTTTCCTTTTCTTCGGTGGGGGTCAGGACTGGGCGTCGGGCTCGGCCGCGCTGGTCGGTGCTTCGCCGTCGCCGACGGTGCCACCGCCGCCGATGACCTCGGCGCTCGAGGCGCGGAGGTGGTCGACGAAGCCGTACTCGAGCGCTTCCTGCGCCGTGAACCAGTTGTCGCGGTCGTTGTCCTTGAGGATCTGCTCGATGGACTTGCCGGTCTGCTCAGCGGTGAGCTCAGCCATGCGCTGCTTCATGTCGAGGATGACCTTGGCCTGCGTCTGGATGTCGGCAGCGGTGCCGCCGAAGCCACCGGACGGCTGGTGCAGCAGCACGCGGGCGTTCGGCGTGATGTAGCGCTTGCCCGGCGTGCCGGAGGACAGCAGGAACTGTCCCATCGACGCGGCGAGGCCGATGCCCACGGTGACGATGTCGTTCGGCACGAACTGCATCGTGTCGTAGATCGCCATGCCGGCGGTGATCGAACCACCGGGTGAGTTGATGTAGAGGTAGATGTCCTTCTCAGGGTCCTCGGCGGCGAGCAGCAGCAGCTTGGCTGCGATCTCGTTCGAGTTGTCGTCGCGGACCTCGGAGCCGAGCCACACGATCCGGTCTCTCAGAAGGCGGTCAAAAACACTGGGGTTCAGTGTTGCTTCGGCCATGGAAAAGCTCCCGTTCAGTTGTCGCTTGTTGTCGAACTTATCGGGTGCAACGCACCGATTCCCGCCTGTTCGCTGTCGGCAATGCGGTGGTGCCGAAAACGCCGGACGGGAGGCGCGGTGCCAGCTGGCACCGTGCCTCCCGTCCGTCGTGCTGGTGGCGTCGAGATCGTTACTCGGCGGCCCCTGCCGGCTCCTGCGCGACGCCCGCCGTGAAGGCGGACAGGTCGACGTCGTCACCGTTGGTGTCCTTGACGGTCACCTTGGCGAGGACGGTCGCGACCGCCTTCGAGCGGGCGACCTCGCCGACCATGCCGGGGATCTGGCCGTTCTGGTCGATGACCTTGATGAACTCGGCCGGCTCCATGCCGTACTGCGCGGCGGCCTGGATGAGGTACTGGGTCAGTTCCTCCTGGGAGACCTGGATCTCCTCCTTCTCGGCGATCGCGTCGAGGAGGATCTGCGAGCGGAAGGCCTTCTCGCTGGACTCGGAGACCTCCTTGCGGTGCTCGTCGTCCTCGAGGCGGTTCTCCTGCTCGAGGTGACGGTGCACCTCGTCCTCGATGAGCTTCTCGGAGATCGGGATCTCGACGTCCTCGGTGAGCTTCTCGACGAGCTTGTCGCGCGCCGCGGCACCCTGGCCGAAGGTCTTCGACTTGGCGATCTGGTCCTTGAGGTCGACCTTGAGCTCGTCGATCGTGTCGAACTGGCTGGCGATCTGGGCGAACTCGTCGTCGGCCTCGGGGAGCTCGCGCTCCTTGACGGCGGTGACGGTGACGGCGATCTGGGCGATCTCGCCCTCACGGTCGCCACCGACGAGCTTCGACTCGAAGGTCGTCGACTCACCGGCGGTCAGGGACTCGAGCGCCTCGTCGATGCCCTCGAGCAGGTCGCCGGAGCCGATCTCGTAGGAGACGCCGGTGGCCGAGTCGACCTCGTCGTCGCCGATGGTGGCGGTCAGGTCGATCTGGGCGAAGTCGCCGGTCGTCGCGGGACGGTCGACCGTGACGAGCGTGCCGAAGCGGGTGCGCAGGTTCTGCAGCTCCTCCTCGATCTCGTCGTCGGAGACCTCGACCGCGTCGACGGTGAGCTCGTACGAGGCGTAGTCCGGCAGGTCGAACTCGGGGCGGACGTCGACCTCGAAGGTCAGGACGAGGTCGCCCGTGAAGTCCGCGAGGTTCGGCAGCTCGGCGACGTCGGCCTCGGCACGGCCGAGGATGCGCAGCTCCTGCTCTTCGACCGCCTGGCGGTAGAAGGTGTCGATGGCGTCACCGACGGCGTGGTTCAGGACCTCGCCGCGGCCGACGCGCTGGTCGACGATCGCCGGCGGGACCTTGCCCTTGCGGAAGCCGGGGATGTTGATCTGCTCGGCGATGTGCTTGTACGCGTGGTCGATGCTCGGCTTGAGATCGTCCGGCGTCACGTTCACGGTGAGCTTGACGCGGGTGTCGCTCACCTTGTCGACGGTGCTGGTGGCCAAGGGATGTTCTCCTGTTGGTTGACGTTCGTGTGGTCGGTGTTTCTCGAGGACCTGGTCGGGGCGACAGGATTTGAACCTGCGACCTCCCGCTCCCAAAGCGGGCGCTCTACCAAGCTGAGCTACGCCCCGTTTGACTGGGCCAGGGTGTCCGCGCACGCCGAACGGCGCGTGCAACGCCGATGAGTCTAGCGGTCCCCCGGTGCGCGGTTCCCGGCAGTCGTGTCAGTCCTCGACCGCGGCGCGTCGCAGGCCGTTCCGCCACCGCAGTCCGACGACGACCTGGACCCCGAGCGCCGCCACGGCCAGGGCGATCCCGGCGACGATCCGCCAGACGTGCAGCAGTGCGTGCGCGGGCTGCGACGACGGATCGCCGAACACCTCGGGCCGCAACGACAGCACGACCGCGGCGAGGACCACCAGGACGTACGAGACGATGCGCGACCAGCGGATCGCACGCTCGGCGCCGTGGTCCGGCGTGGGGATGACGCGCCCTGGCATGTCGTGCTCGTTCGTTCGGTGCCCGTTCGTCCGCTACGATGATCGGGCTGCGCCTGGTGCGCAGGCGCGGGGATGTAGCTCAATGGTAGAGCCCCAGTCTTCCAAACTGGCTACGCGGGTTCGATTCCCGTCATCCCCTCTCTTCTTCCTTCTGCCCCATGCTTCGTCGCTCGATGCACGGTTGCACGCCCGGTGCGAGTTCGTTCCGGCGCACCGAGTGATCAACCTCGCACCACGGATGAACCGCCGCAGCGTGCGATCGACATCACCCCGAACTGGGGATGGGACGGCAGAGCTGTCGCCAGGACACTTGAGCGGTCCTCGCCATGCATAGGAGCTCAGTGCCGAACCCCCGCCAGACCACAAGCCCGCGTTCGCCACGTACCCGTCGTCGGGTACCGATCATCACGTGGGTCGGCATCGTCGGAACCGCCGTCCTCGCACTCGCCGGTTTCGCATCGACCGGGGTCTGGGGGATGCTGATGATGATCGCGCTCGTCATCCTGCCCACGACGCTCTACGCCGTCGCCTTCCGGCGCTCGACGTGGCTCCGGATCCCGAGGAAGCGAGCTACTGCCGCGATCGGTGCGGGCATCGCTCTCGCCGCTCTGATCGGCTCCACCTCGGCCTACGGTGCGACCCATCCGTTGCCGGACGTGCCGACACAGGTCGCCGCCGCGACGACCCCGAGCGCGACGACGGTCGCGAAGCCGAAGACGTCACCGACACCGACACCGACGGTGACGGTGACGGTGACGCCCACACCGTCGCCGACACCCACGCCGGTGGTCACGACCAAGGCAGTGACGGAGACCTCACGGATCCCGTTCAGCGCCACGACGGTGCAGAGCTCGACGCTGGCGCAGGGGACGACGACGGTCACGACGCCCGGGGTGCGGGGCGTCACCACGAAGACCTACACGGTCACCTACACCGATGGCGTGGAGTCCGGTCGGGTCCTGACGAGCGAACGAGTGACGACCCCGCCGGTGACGCAGGTCACGACGGTCGGCACCTACGTCGCTCCCGCAGCTCCGACGTGCTCCGCCGGCACGTACGTCAATTCCGCGGGCGCAACGGCCTGTCGACCCGAAGCAGCTTCGAGCGCACCCGCCGGAGCGACTGCACAGTGTGTCGACGGTGCCTACAGCTACAGCCAGTCGCGGCGGGGTACCTGCTCCGGGCACGGCGGCGTCGCCACTTGGTTGTGACCCACAGCAGCTGAGACGACGAACGGCCGCGCACGCCCGAGCCGCCCCTAGAGCGCTCCGAGCGGCGCTTCTCCGACTTCCTGCCGCAGCATCCGGTAGTGCTGCTCCCAGCCGGGAGTGCCGCGTCCAGCAACGTGCAGTGCGGTCCGGACCGCGCCGAGCGCACGATCGAGCGCACCGAACTCGTCGTCTGCGTCGACACCGATCGAGAAGGTGAGCGTGCCGGTCGACAGGTCAGCGGTCAGGTCCTGGTCGTGGACGTCGTCGAGGTCGAAGAGTGCTTCCGCGATGGCGTCGAAGTCCACCGCGAGGGCTTCGCGCGGATCGTCCGCTGCCCCGAGTTCCGCCACGCACTCGAACCGCACGAGGTAGTTCGTCATCACGTTCTCCTGTCCTCGCAGCCCGTTCGCGCGAGCCGATACTTCAGATGCACAACGTACCAGGGGTTCGACGGCGTCAGGTGGACCGTGTGCAGGTGTTCGCCGCACGGGCAGTACGCCTTGTAGTACTTCCTCCCCTTCGCGAAACGCCAGCCTCGCGCTTCGGCAGCACGCATGACGTGTTCGATGTCCTTCTTCGGATGTCGAGGTCGTTCGACCATCGCCACCTCCCCTCCACACCTTCGACGGTAGGGAGCAGGACCGCGACACCGGGGTCTGCCGTCGATGGCTGTGCGAAGGTCTCGCGATCGACGGAACTGTGGAGGACTGACGCTCGGTGGCTTTCCGTCAGGGGTCGGCGAACTCCAAGGTGATCTCCGGGGAGTCGCCGAGTTCCACCCGGGCGCGCTTCCGCTCCGCAGCACGCAACGGCACGAGGTAGCCGCCGTCCTTCGGGAACAGCGACGTCGTCCACGTCACCGAGCCGATCGTCACGCGCGCCGGGATCACACCCCACCCGTAGGTGAGCACCGGCGCGAGGTCAGCGATGACCTCGGCTGTGTCCGATGGCACGACGGCGAAGAAGAACGGCGACGGTCCGCGCCACTCGATCACCTCGCCGCGGATCTCGAGCTGCATGCGGCGATCGTACGGCCGCGGCATCGAGCACGCCGGGCCGCGACTCGTTCTCGGTGGATGACGGTTCCGGTTCACGATCGCCGGGGTCCGCGAACCGGAACCGTCAGGGGCGAGGAGGAACCGATGCCTCCCCGGAGCCAACGGGACCACGACGACGGACGCGCCCCGCGCCTCCAGGCCGGAGCCGGGGAGCACGGGGCGCGAGCCGCCGTCAGGACCTGCGCGTCAGCGGTACGACGCGGCCTGGCCGTACAGCACGTTCGTGAAAGACGACACGTAGGCCGACTCGTCACCGTCCGGCAGGTTGTACGTCATGAAGACGCCGTAGCCGTCGGCCTTCGTGCGCTGCGCGAGCGAGACGGCGGTGGCCTCCGGGGTGTTCTGGATGTCCACCGCGGCGGCCGAGAGCTTCGACTTCGGCAGGCCCGGGATCGTCGGCGCCGTGTAGGTGCCGTAGTACGGGTTCCAGGCGTAGTCGAGCTTCTTCCCGATCGACGGGCTCGCGGTCTTCAGGGCGTCGGACGACGGGCCGATGTCGTAGAACGAGATGATCTTGCCCGGCATGTCTGCGCGCAGCGCGCTGATGAGCCAGCCGATCGACTGTTCGTTCGGCTGCGGGGTGCCGTCGACGCCGTAGTCGGAGTACTCGTCGTCGAGGTCGACCCCGTCGAGGCCGTACTTCTCGACGGTCGCCGACACCTGCGCCGCGAAGTCCCGGGCGGCTGCCTTCGACGTGAAGTTCGCCAACCCGGTGCCCTGGTGGTTGCCGAGCACCGAGAGCGTCACCTTGATGCCCTTGGCCTGCAGCGGGCGGATCTGCGTCGCGGCCTGGTCGAGGGTGCGCTGCACGTTCTCGTTGGCGTACAGGACGGCCTTGCCGTTCTCGTCCCGGTTGATGTTCGCGGCGAAGATGATCGCCACGTCGAACGCGTTCGCACCGTTCGCCAGCGTGTACCGGCCGACGTTGGCGAGCTCGTCGTTGTTCACCTCGACGTAGGCGATGCTCGTCGGCCCCGACTTCGTGGGGACGGCGTGGTGACCGTGCCCGTGGCCGGGTCGACCACCGTGCGACGCTCCGTGCCCGTGGCCGTGGGCCGCCCCGGACGCGGACGGCGCCGCGGATGCCGCGGCGGGCACCAGTGGTGCCGCGAGCATGGCGACCAGTGCGGTCGCGATGCCGAACTTCGTGGACTTCTTCATGGCGTTCCTCCTCGTGTGGATGGATCGATCACTTGCGTGGGAAGCGGAAGGTGCGGACCTCGTAGGCGTCGACGGCGAACGACGAGGCGTCGACGACGGAACCGGCGGGCAGCGGCTCCTCGAGCAGGGTGACCTCGGCAGCGGGACCGAACGCGGCGGGACCGGACGCGGCGCCCCCGGCCTCGGACACCGCGATGCCGCCGGTCCCCCGCTGCCCCACCGGCTCGTACACGCGCACGACCAGGTCACCGGAGCGGTCGTCGGCGAGCTTGACGCTCGACAACACGACGTCGCCGGAGACCTGCACCAGCGGGTCGAAGCCGTGCGCTCCGGTGATCGTCCGAGCGCCCGCGTTCATCACCACGCCGGCCGACGTGGCACCGAGCTGGTCGGTGCCGACGACGATGCCGTACCGGTGCGTCTGCACGCCCTGGTCGGTCTCGGGGTCCGGGAACCGCGGGGCTCGCAGCAGCGACAGCCGCACGGTGGTGGTGACGTGTCCGTCGACGGCGTCGCGGGTGGTGTCGAAGCCGTGGATCGAGTCGTTCACGAGCGCGATGCCGAAGCCCGGCTCGGACACGAGCACGTAGCGGTGCATCGAGGTCTCGAACTTCGCGGTCTCCCACGAGGTGTTCGTGTGCGTCACCCGCTTCTGCGCGCCGAACTGGGTCTCGGCGACGGTGTGCTCGGCGCGGACGTCGAGCGGGAACGCCACCTTGAGGAACTTCTCGGTCTCGTGCCAGTCGGTGGTCTGGTCGAACTCCAGCGTGCGCGAGCCGGGTGCCAGGACGATCTCCTGCGTGACGGTCGAGTCACCGAAGGCGCGGGACACGACGACCCGTGCAGCCCCGGTGCCGTCGACCGACGCGGTCAGCCCGGTGGTCGACACGAGGTCCTCGACGCGGTTGCGGTAGTACCGGTCGACGTCCCACGCGTCCCACATGTTCGGGAAGTCCTGGTGCAGCTGCAGCAGGTTGGCGGCCTGGCCGGGAGCGATCGCCTCGCGCCCGCTGGCCAGGTCGACGGCGCTCGTCACGAGCCCCTGCGCGTCGACGACGACCCGCACCAGGTCGTTCGCCAGCACGTACCCGCCGTCCTGCTCGGTCAGGGACGCGGCGGTCGGTTCCGGCACGTCGGTCGCCAGGACGGCGCCCTGCGCGGGTGCGCCGGCCTGGAGGAACGGGGCCGGGTTCACGACGACGGCCGCGTCCCCGGCACCGGCGAGCGCCGAGAGCGCCTGCTCGATGATCGCGGTGAGCGCTGCGGCCGTCTCGGCGTACTTCGCGACCGCCTCGCGGTGCACCCACGCGATCGAGGTGCCGGGCAGGATGTCGTGGAACTGTTGGAGCAGGACCTGCTGCCACAGGGCGTCGAGCTCGTCGTACGGGTACGCGAAGTCGGTGCGGGCCGCGGCGGTCGCGGCCCAGAGCTCGGCCTCGACGAGCAGCTGCTCGCACCGACGGTTGCCCTGCTTCGTGCCGTGCTGCGACGTGAGCGTGGCCCGGTGCAGCTCGAGGTACAGCTCCCCCACCCACACGGGCGGGTCGGTCAGCTCGGCCTTCGCGCGGTCGAAGAACGTGTCCGGGTGCTCCCAGCGGACCTTCGCGCTGCCCTCGAGGTCCGCGAGGCGTGCGGCCGTGCCGGTCATCTCACGGGTGGTGCCGCCCCCGCCGTCGCCCCAACCGACCGGGGCGATCGAGCCCGTGGCGAGCCGGTTCTCGCGGAACTGCCGGGAGGCCTTCGCGACCTCGCTGCCCGACAACCGCGAGTTGTAGGTGTCCATCGACGGGAAGTGCGAGAACACCCGCGACCCGTCGATGCCCTCCCACAGGAACGTGTGGTGCGGGAACTTGTTCACCTGGTTCCAGGAGATCTTCTGCGTGAAGAACCATTCGAAGCCCGCGCGGCGCATGAGCTGCGGCAGCGCCGGCGAGTACCCGAAGCTGTCCGGCAGCCAGACACCCTTCGGCCGGATGCCGAACTCGCGCTCGAAGAACCGCTGCCCCTGCGAGAACTGCCGGACGATGCTCTCGCCGGTGGGCATCACGGTGTCGGATTCGACCCACATGCCGCCGATCGGCAGGAACCGGCCGGCCTCGACGGCTGCCCTGACCCGGGCGTAGACCTCGGGGCGGTGCTCCTTGATCCACGCGTACTGCTGGGCGCTCGACATGCCGTACAGGAAGTCGTCGGTCTGGTCGATGAGCTCGGTCATCGTCGACGTGGTGCGGGCGACCTTGCGGATCGTCTCGCGCACGGGCCAGAGCCACGCGGAGTCGATGTGCGCGTGCCCGATCGCCGAGATGGTGTGCGCGGACGCCTCGGCCGGGGCGGCGAGCACGTCGGCGAGTGCCGCGCGGGCGTCGCCGGCGGTCTCGGGGATGTGCTGCAGGTCGAGCCGGTCGAGGGCGTCGTCGAGCGCCTGCAGGATCCGCATGCGCCGGGGCCCGGCGGGCAGCTCGGCCTGCAGTTCGAGCAGGACGTCGACGTC
This sequence comes from Curtobacterium sp. MCBA15_009, assembly GCF_001864895.1. GTDB lineage: Bacteria > Actinomycetota > Actinomycetes > Actinomycetales > Microbacteriaceae > Curtobacterium. The sequence goes on along the minus strand of NZ_MJGO01000041.1, from coordinate 231,366 downwards.
GAGGGCGAGGTCGTGCACCTCGGACTCGAAGACGGCGAGCTCCATCCGGCGGGTGGCGTAGAGGCGCTTCGACGACGAAGTCTGCACGTCGCCCTCCTGCGTCGGCAGGAAGGGGTGGTAGTCGAGCAGGACGGGGTTCGACGCCGCCTCGACGAAGAGCTCGACGGCCTCGCCGCCCTCGGCCCGCTCGGTGACCAGGACCCACTGGTTGCGCGGGTTGATCGACTTCACGGGGGTACCGTCGGCCAGGTACACGAGGCCCTCGCACTGGAACCCGGGCATGTTCTTGTCGAAGCCGAGGTCGATGACGGCCTCGACCCGGCGTCCGGCCCACTCGGTCGGCACGGTCCCGGTCAGCCGGAACCACGTCGTGCCCCAGGCCGCGCCCCACGGGGTGCCGACCTCGTAGGGCTCGAACGGGAGCGCGAACCCCTCGGTCGGCGGGATCGGCTCCCCCGGCAGCTCGTGCCAGGCGGCCTGGAGCGCCGCCGTGGTCGCGTGCACCGCGGGCGTGATCCGCTCGTCGAGGACCCGTCGGGCGCGTCCGGTGGTGAGGGGGATGTCGTCGTGCATGAGGTCCTTCCGGGACGCAAGGGGCAGGCGTCCCTGCCGGCAGCAGGGTGGGGTGGGGTCAGGGCATGGTCGCGGGGTGTGCGACCGTGAGCGTGGCGCCGTCGAGGTGGTCGGGCACCTCCACGATGGTCGTGATCCCCCGCGCCGAGCGGAGTGCGTGGTCGGCGAGTCGGGAACGGAGCACGACCTGCGGGCCGCGGCCGTCGGCTGCCGTCTCGGCGAGGGCGAGCCAGGCGGCGGCGAACCGGCCGCCGGGTGCGCAGTCCGCGCGGGTGCCGTGGCGGACCGCGCCGTCGGGCAGCACGTCGTCGAGGACGAGTGCCGTGGACGGTGGCGCTGCCGTCCCGGTGTCGCCGGCGCGGGCGAGGGCGGCGAACGCCTCGCCGGCTGGCTTCAGCCGACCGTCGTTCGTGAACAGCCCGAGGTCGTACTCGAGCTCGGGGAAGTCGGCGAGCGACCGCGAGACGTCGTGCGAGCACCACCACGTGACGCCGAGCACCTGCTGCGCGTCGAGCACGTGCCGGATGGTCTGCTCGGTGAACGACGCGGCGTCGGAGGGGTCGACGACGTTGGTGGGGGCGCCGACCTCCTGCAGCCAGTTCGGCCGCGCCGCGTCGCGGTTCCAGGCGGCGGCGAGCTGGAGCAGGTACTCCCCGTGCCGCACCGACCCGGCCCCGAGTGCCCCGTGCAGCGCCGCCGACCCGTTGAACACCCACGAGTGCGTGACCGTGGCGTCGCCGTGGTCCGCCGCGTGCTCCGGGCCGAAGGGCTGCGCGTCGTCGTACCAGGCCGCGTCGTACTGCGCGACGGTGACCAGCGGCCGTGGACGCGACCCGGTGCCGGGCCGGGCAGACGTGCCGTCGCCGAGCCGCGCCTCCAGACCGGACGACGGGCCGGACGACGGGCCGGACGTGCCGGACGAACCGGACGACAGCCCGGACCGCGCCGCCGCGACCATCGCCGCCGCCCACGCGTGCCCCTGCTCCGCCGTGATCGTGTGCGGGGCGGGGTGCGGCGCGTGTGCGAACTGGTTGACCTCGTTGCCGATGCTGATGCCGAGCAGGTTCGGCTTGTCGGCGACCGCTGCGGCGAGCGCCCGGACGTACGCCGCGGTCGACGCGACGACGTCCGGATCGGTGAACATGTTGCGGCGGTGCCAGCTGTCCAGCCACGAGGGCACGAAGTCGAAGCTCGACAGGTGCCCCTGCAGGGCGTCGACGTTGACGTCGAGCCCGAACGACCCGGCGATGTCGACCACCGTGGCGACGTCCTGCAGTGCCGAGTCCCGGATGAGCGTCCGGTTCGGCTGGACGACGGGCCAGAGCGGGAAGATCCGCACGTGGTCGGCGCCGAGCGACGCGATCGCCTCGAGGTCCCGGGCGGTGTCCGCCGGCGAGAAGTCGAGCCACGAGTGGAACCAGCCGACCGAGGGCGTGTAGTTGACCCCGAAGCGCATCAGCCCTTCACACCGCCCTCTTCGACGCCCTTGAAGAAGAAGCGCTGCAGGACGGCGAAGATCACGGCGATCGGGATGAACGCGATCATGGTGCCGGCGGCGATCATGCGCTGGTCGGTGGCGAAGGTGCCCTGCAGGTACTGCAACCCGACGGTCAGGGTGAGGTTCTCCGGCGACTGCAGCACGATGAGCGGCCACAGGAAGTCGTCCCACGCGCCGATGAACGAGAAGATCGCGATGACCGCGATCGTCCCCTGCACGGCGGGCAGCGCGATGTACCGCAGGCGTTGCATCGCGTTGGCGCCGTCCATGACGGCGGCCTGGTCGATCTCCTCGGGGATCTGCCGGAACGCGTTGAACATGAGCAGCACGTTGAGCGCGGCGATCATGCCGGGCAGGGCGACGCCGACCAGGTTGTCGGCGAGGCCGAGGTCCTTGACGGTGACGAACTGCGAGATGATCGTCGCCTCGCCGGGCAGCACGAGCGTGGCGAGGAACAGGCCGAGGACGAGCTTGCGGTGCCGCCACTGCAGCCGCGCGAGCGCGAAGCCGGCGAGCGTCGCGAACACGATGTTGCCGAAGACGTCGATCGCGGCGACGAGCAGCGAGTTGCCGATGTACCGCCAGACCGGGATCGCTGCGGCGACCTTGAGGTAGTTCTCGAAGGTCGGCTCGGTCGGGATGAACGACGGGTTCGCGGTGTAGATGTCCTCGCCGGCGCCCTTGAGCGAGGTGGACAGCTGCCACAGGAACGGGCCGATCGTGATGAAGAGCACCACGATGAGCAGGACGTAGCGCAGGACCTTCTCGCGGGTGGACATGACGCCCCAGGCCGCGCGGCGGCGCCTGCGTCCGTCTCGTCCGTTCGGTCGGGAGGCCCGTCCCGCGTCGGTCGCTCCGGTCACGTCCGGCGTCGGGCTGGCTGCACCGCGGGTACCGCCCAGGGCGGGTTCGGTGCTGGTCGTGTTCGTCACTTGTCCGCCTTGCTGTTCATCCGGGCGAGGGCGAGCATCGGGATGAGCGTCACGACGAAGAGCAGGAGGCTCAGGGCGGACGCGTAGCCGAGGTTGCCGGTGAAGCCGCGGGCGTACTGCTGGATGAGCATGACGAGCGAGTTGTCCTGCCCGCCGGGCCCACCGGTGCCGTTGGTGAGGATGTAGAGCTCGCTGAACACCCGGAGGGCGGAGACGCACACCAGGATCCCGACGAGCGTCATGGTGCCGCGGACCCCGGGCATCGTGACCGACCAGAACCGGCGGACCGCGCCCGCGCCGTCGAGCGCGGCGGCCTCGTGCAGGTCCTTGCCGACGTTCCCGAGGGCCGCGAGGAAGATGATCATGTAGTAGCCGAGGCCCTTCCACACCGTCAGGCTGATCGCGCTGAGGAGCAGCAGCCACCGGTCGGTCAGGAACGGCACGCTGCCCTGCACGACGCCGAGGGCCTGCGCCATCTCGTTGATGACACCGCGGTCGTCGAGGATCCACGTCCAGATGAGTCCGACGACGACCGCCGAGGCGATGACCGGCGTGTAGAACGCCGTGCGGAAGAACGCGATCCCGGGCAGCTTCTGCTGCACGAGCACCGCGATGAGCAGCGGCAGCACGGTGAGCAGGGGCAGGCAGACCGCCATGTAGATGACGCTGTTGAGCAGCGCCTCCCACACCTGCGGGTCGGCGAGCAGGGTCTCGAAGTTCCTGACGCCCACCCACTGGCTCACGCCCCCCAGCGGGCTGGCGTTCGTGAACGACAGCCGGACGGTGTTGATCGACGGCCAGAGGCTGAACGCGACGAGCCAGACGAGGGCCGGCAGGACGAGCAGCCAGGGCGTGAACCAGCGGTTGGCGCGCATCAGCCGTTGGCCAGCAGGCTGTTCATCTTGGTCTGCGCCGTCTGGAGTGCCTGCTCCGGCGAGACCTGGCCCTTCATCGCGAGGGCGATCTGCTGGTCGAGGAAGTCCGTCATCGCGGAGTTCGCCTCGACCGGGTTGATGACCTTCGCGCTCTTGAGGGCCTCGTTCGCCAGGACCCGGGCCTCGCCGTTCACGGTGCCGTCGTCCTTCGAGAAGTACGGGTCGGACTGCGACGACGTGGTGGACGGGAAGATGTTCACCTGGTGGGCGAACGCCTCCTGGTTCTTCGCGTTCGTCATGAACTTCGCGAACGCCTCGGCGGTGGCGAGGTGCTTCGACTTGCTCGAGACCGACAGGCCCTGCACGTAGAGCGGCGGGGTGTCGAGCGCGGGGCTGACGGTGACCTTGCCCTTGAGCGACGGGTTGTTCTTCTCGAAGTCGGCGAGCGAGGTGGCGCCACCGGTGGTCCAGGCGACCTTGGCCTGTGTGAACAGGGTGGAGTTGCCGAGGTAGTCGCTGTTCAGCACGTTGGAGGGCATGTAGCCGTCCTGGTACGCGTCCTTGTAGCGGTCGATGAGGTCGGCGGCCTCCGACGAGTCGGCGAAGGTGAACTTCGTGCCGTCGGCGTTGAGGACCTTGACGCCGGCGAGCGTGAAGTCGCCGAGGCCGGGCTTCCGGCTCATCAGGTAGTCGGTCGGGCAGTTCTCGTGCATGGTCTTCGCCTGCTCGAACAGCTCGTCGGTGGTCTTCGGCGGGTTGTCCGCGTCGAGGCCGCACTTGTCGAACATCGTCGCGTTCCAGTAGTTCACGTCGGTGTTGAGGTACCAGGGGTACCCGAACGTGCCGTCCACTCCCTTGTACTTGTACGAGTCCACCGCGCCGGCCACGTACGTGCTGGCGAGCTTCGAGTCGTCCTTCCCGACGTCCTGCAGGAACCCGCGCTTGGCGAGCGGCAACGCGATGTCCGGCGGCAGGTTGATCACGTCGGGCAGGCTGTTCGACGAGGCCTGGCTGAGCACCTTGTCGGCGTAGCCGTCGCCGGGCTGGTCCTGCAGCTTCACCTTCGCGTCCGGGTGGGCCTGCTCGAAGTCGTCGATGACCCCGTTGAGGTAGTCCGTGTAGGTCGGCGTGAGCGCCCAGGTCTGCAGGGTGATCGTGCCGCTGATCTCGCCGCCGCCGTTGTCGGCCGCGTTCCCGCCGCTCGAGCAGCCGGTCAGGACGAGCGCCGTCGTGGCGGCCGTCGCGAGCAGCGCGGTGGCGCGGCCCCTCGTCGTGCGTGTGCTGGTCCTCATGGCGTCCGACTCCCTCGTCATCGCTGAACCGGTTCAGTCACTGTCACCGAACCCGTGTGTGGCAGCCACTGTGGAGGACTAAAGCGCTATAGTCAACCCCGTGGCCACCAAACGTCGAACGACGATCGCCGACATCGCCGCACGGGCCGGCGTGTCCATCAGCGCGGTCTCGTTCGCCCTGAACGACCGGCCGGGCGTCTCCGACGAGACCCGGCGCCGGGTGCGCGAGGTCGCCCGCGAACTCGACTGGCAGCCGCACACCGCGGCACGGGCGCTCGGCGGCGCGAAGGCCGGCTCCATCGGCTTCGTGCTGAACCGTCCGGCCCGGACCCTGGGCACGGAGTCGTTCTTCGGCGACCTCATCTCGGGCATCCAGCTCGGGCTCGCCGGCACCCACGTCGGCATGAACCTGCTCGTGGCCCGCGACGCCGAGGAAGAACTCGAGACCTACCGCGACTGGTGGCGCGGGCACCGGGTCGACGGGGTCATCGTGATCGATCCCCGGCGGGACGACGCCCGGCTGGCACTGCTCGCCGACCTCGGCATGCCGACCGTCGTCGTCGGCTCGCACCCGTCCCCGGAGGGCGCCGCCCCCACCGTCTGGATCGACGACTCCGACGCCACCGACACGGTGCTGCGCTACCTGCACGCCCTCGGCCACCGCCGCATCGCGCACGTCGCCGGTCGCCCCGAGTTCGAGCACACCGCGATGCGGATGGACCGGCTCCGGGCCTTCGCGGCCGACGAGGGCCTCGAGGACACCGTCTCCGTCCCCACCGACTACTCGGCCGAAGCCGGCGCGCGCGCGACCCGCACCCTGCTCTCGCGCAGCCAGCGCCCGACCGCGATCGTCTACGACAACGACGTGCTCGCCGTCGCCGGGCTCGGCGTGGCGAGCGAGATGGGCGTCGCCGTCCCCGGGGACGTGTCCATCGTGTCGTTCGACGACTCCGCGATGATCCGGCTCGTCCGTCCGTCGATCACCTCGCTCACGCGCGACACGGTCGAGCTCGGGCAGCGCGCGGCCACCCTGCTGCGCGAGCAGATCGACGCGCGCGCACCGCTCCCCTCGCGCCCGGGTCCGTCGCTGACGCTGAGCGTGCGCGAGTCGACCGGCCGCGCGCGCACCTGACCCCGACTGCGGCGAGCCCGACACGCCGACCCCGCTCCTCGCGGAGGTCCAGCCCGCGCGGCCGACTTGACGCGCGTTCGAACACACGTTCGAATACCGTCGTGGGACGGCGTCGCGAGAACCGGTGGCAGCCCCCGGAACACCCGGAGGTCGAACGTCCGCGCGCCTACTCGCTGTCCGAGGACGCCCGCGGGCCGGACGTCTGCCACGCCGTCACCCCCGTGCCGGTGTGGGCGTGGATCCAGTTCCCGACGTTCCAGGTCCGTGTGAAGGCCTTCGCGAAGAGCTGGACCCGCGACGCCGTCATGGTGGAGTGGGCGCAGTTCGGGCAGCAGGCGAACGCGTGGGTCTGGCGGTCGGCGGTGAAGCACCGGAGACTCCGCACCGACCCGGTGGACCGCGCGAACCGGAGTCCGCAGAACGCGCCGCATTGACTTCCGTCCACACCGCGAGGATCGTTTACGGAACACCGGTTCGGCAAACAACTCAATGATCGAGACATTCGATCCGAGTGCCGCAACGGAGAGGAGGCACCATGAAGAACACAGCGGTGCCGTCCTGGGTCGCCCACGTGCTCACCCCGCCGGAGGTCATCAGCGCCTACGTCGAGCGCCGGATCAACGATCCCGCGCTGCTCTCGGGAGAGCAGGCAGAACCCACGTACGCAGACTTCCTGCGTGACGAGTAGACGGACTTCTCAGGAGGCCCTGATCACGTCGCCCGCGTGACGGGCGTGATCGGGGCCTCCTCTTCTCGTGCCCCTGCGCGCCTCCGCGCGCAGACCATGCGTCACCCGCGGCGGCGACGTGCCGACACGGTGACGCCGACGCTCGCGGCGGTGACGCACGCCAGCGCGACCGTCTCGGTGACCGTGAGCCCCTCGGCGAGGACGACGAGCCCGGCCAGGGCGGCGATCGCCGGCCCGAGGCTCTGCAGCACCCCGAACACCCGGGTGGGCATCCGCCGCAGCGCGGCCATCTCGAGGGCGTAGGGCAGCACGCTCGACAGCACGGCGACCGCGCCGAAGACGACGAGCAGCACCGGGTGCCGCACGACCCCGTCCACCGCGGCGCCGAGGCCCGCGGGCAGGGACACGAGCATCGCCACGACCATCGACACGGCGAGGCCGTCGACCCCCGGGATCGCGGCGCCGACGCGACGGTTCATGACGATGTAGCCGGCCCAGCACGCCGCGGCCAGGACGGCCCACACCACCCCACGGACGGCGGTGACGGCGCTCGGGCCGACACCGAGCAGCACGACCCCGGCGAGTGCCAGGGCGGCCCAGAGCGCGTCGCGCCACCGCCGGGTGTGCACGAGGGACAGTGCCAGCGGTCCGAGGAACTCGATCGTCACGGCGACGCCGATCGGGATCGACGCGAACGCCAGGTAGATGAACACGTTCATGCCGCCGAGCGCGAGTCCGAGCCCGACGGCGCCGGCCCACTGCGCGCGGGTCCAGTGCCGCACCCGCGGCCGGACCACGAGGGCGAGCACGACCGCGCCGATGACGAGTCGCAGGGTGGCAGCGCCGACGGCCCCGACCTCGTCGAAGTGGGTCTTCGCGATCGCCGCGCCGAGCTGCACGGACACCATCGCGGTGAGGGCGAGGAGCGGAGCGGGGACCCGGTGCACGCGACGCCCCGTCAGCCGAGGTAGGCGAGGACGGCGAGGACGCGACGGTGGTCCTCTCCGGTGTCCTCGAGGGCGAGCTTGCCGAAGATGCTCGACACGTGCTTCTCGACGGCGCCGGTGCCGATGACGAGCGCGCGGGCGATGGCGGCGTTCGTGCGCCCCTCGGCCATGAGCCCGAGGACGTCGCGCTCCCGGGGCGTCAGGGCCGCGAGCGGGTCCCGCCGGCGGCTCATCAGCTGCGTGACGACCTCGGGGTCGAGCACGGTGCCGCCGGCCGCGATCCGGCGGACGGCGTCGTCGATCTCCTCGAGGCGCGTGACGCGGTCCTTCAGCAGGTAGCCGATGCCGGTCGCGCCCGCGGCGAGGACGTCCTCGGCGTAGGTCGCCTCGACGTACTGCGACAGCAGCAGGACCCCGGTGCTCGGTGCGACCCGGCGGGTCTCGACGGCGGCGCGGACGCCCTCGTCGGTGAAGGTCGGCGGCATCCGGACGTCCATGACCACGACGTCGGGGGCACGGTCCGGCAGCGTCGCGAGGAACGCACGGGCGTCGGCGTACTGCCCGACGACGTCGATGCCGGCTTCGTCGAGCACGCGGGCCAGGCCCTCGCGCAGCAGGACGGCGTCGTCGACGACGACGGCCCGGATGCGTGCTGCATCCGGGCCGTCGCTCATGCCGACCAGCCTAGTGGGAGCGCGGGCGCCCCCGTGGGGTCACGTCCGCGGGGTCACACCCGCGTGGTGGGCACGCCGTTCAGGGCGCCGAGCGGGATCCGGGCCGTGGCCTCGGTGGGGCCGCCCTCGGGGCTCGAGACGACGAGGTCGCCGTCGAGGGCGCGCATCCGGCCCATGAGTCCCGCGATGCCGTGGCCCTCCTGCGTCCGCGCACCGCCCCGGCCGTCGTCCGTGACGCTCACCGTCAGGTACCAGAGCCCGGAGGCGTCCACCACGAGGCCGAGGTACACCCCGGCGGTCGCGGCCCCGGCGTGCTTCGCGGTGTTCGTCAGGAGCTCGCTCACGGTGAAGTAGACGTTGCGCTGGATCTCGGTCGCGAGCTCCAGCCCCTCGGGCAGCCGGACGTCGAGCCCGACGGGGATCGGCGAGCGGGCGACGAGGGCCTCGAGGGCGGCGACGAGCCCCCGGTCGAGCAGGATCGGCGGCGCGAAGCCCCGGGACAGCGCGCGCAGCTCGTCGAGCGCGTCGCGGGCGTGCTCGGAGGCCTCGCCGATGAGCTGCTTCGCCTTCGCCGGGTCCTTCTCGAACGCACGCTCGGCCGCGGACAGGTCCATCTGCAGTCGCACCAGACGCTGCTGCGGGCCGTCGTGCAGGTCGCGCTCGATCTGCCGCAGGGCCTGGCCCTCGGCGGTGACGGCGCCGGCGCGGGAAGCCTGGAGCCCGGCGACGCGCTGCTCGAGCTGCTCGGCGCGGAAGCCCCCGAGCAGGCCGAGGTCGACCCAGTAGTGCGCGAGCACCGAGCCGCGGGCCCACAGCGGGAAGAGCACGACCACCGCGGCCATCGAGAGCAGTCCGAGGACGCCGACGGTCAGCACCAGTCGGACCTCGTCACCGGGGTAGTACCCCCTGCCGTTCACGACGTACAGGACGCCGAGGGCGATCGGCCAGGTGAAGCCCACGACGAGCAGGGCGCCGGCGCCGACCGTGACGAGTGCGACGAGCGGGTACACGACCGCCGCGTGCAGCAGGTACAGCCAGTAGTGCGGGTTCGCGACCGCCGAGCCCGTGCGCGTCCACCAGTTCTGCTGCCACCGCGGCGTCCAGTCGACGGGGCGGATCGGGCGCGGGTCGGCCCAGCCGATGCGGAGCTTCTCGAACTGCCCGAGCCAGCGGGCGACGAACAGCGCGACGAAGAACATCAGCAGGACGAACGGGTTGAACAGGTCGCGGAAGCCGCCGCCGAAGATGGCCGCCGGGAACGCGGCGTACAGCGTGCACAGCAGCACCGCGGTGAGCGCCATGTACCCGAAGTCCCGCGGCAGGCGCTTCCACGCCTCGCGGTAGAACGCGCCGGCGGTGACCCCGGACCCGGAACCCGTGCCGCGACCGACCGGGCCGCCGCCACCGCCGACGGGCGGGGTCGCGCTCCAGGACGACGAGCGCTGCTGGTCGTGCGGGCGCGGGTACTGCGGCATGGGCTTCGTGGCTCCGAGGGGGACGGCGTCGCCCAGCGGCACGGTCTGGGCCTGGTCGGGCGAGGGGGTGACGTCGTCCAGCGGGACGGTTCGCGCCTGGTCGAGGCGGTCGGTGTCGGTCATGGTCCCAGCCTCGCGATCGCGCGGCTGTTCCCCCATCCTGCCCCCTCCCGGACGCAGGTGGGGTTATCCCCCCTCTCGACTTCTCCACAGGTCGCGGCCGGCCGCCGGGCGTCAGCTGTTGATCGTCCATGCTCGGGTGCATGGGCGATGCACTCCGGGCTCTGGTGGACGCGGTGGGCGTCGAGGTCCGTTCCGGCACGGTGATCCACGCCGACGAGGACCAGTGGACACTCGCCCTCGAGCCGACCGGCACGCACGCCTGGGTCGCGACCCGGTACCGACCGGTGTGGGTCCGCCGCGGGGACACGGACGAACTCGTCGCGGCCGGCGGCGCCGCGCTGCTCGAACGACACACGACGATGACGGTCGGCACCGCACGTCAGCAACACGGACCGCCGCAGACCGCACCCTCCTCCACGTTCCCGTACGAGGCACTCTCCGCCTACACCGGCATCGTGGTCGGATCGGCGACGTTCGGCCCCCTCGCCGCCGAAGTCCTCGCACTCCCGCCCGTCGCCACCACCCGACCGGCGGGACATCCGGCACCCGACGTCGTACTCGCGCTGCAGCACCTGGGCGAACTCGACAGTGGTCGATGGCACGGCGTGCAGCAGGACGCGCTCGCGCAGCTCGTGGTCACCACCGTGCTCCACGACAACGCGCCACCGCTGCTGCAGGACAACAGCCTCGCGCGCGTCCTCGACCGCATCTTCGACGCCGAGCACCGGTACACGACCGCAGAGTTGCTCGAGGGCGTCCGCATGTCGGAGCGCACCCTCGAACGTCGGTGCGCCGAGGCCACGGGCTGCACACCGGCGCAGCTCGGGCGGTGGTTCCGGAGCCTGGAGGTCCGGAACGCCCTCGCTCGCGGCGACCGGCCCGTCGAGGTCGCCATGCGCTTCGGCTTCGCCACCACCTCGTCCATGTGGCGGGCGCTGCGGCGCGTCCGCGCACCCGAGATCGGTCTCGGTCGCCGCGACTGACGGTCGCGGTGCACGGATCCCACGATTCACCAACCAGAACCGTCAGCCGCGCAGAAAGGAGACGTGCTCCCCTGCGGCAGACGAAGCAACACGGGAAGCGATCATCACCAGCCGCCGATGACGGTCGCGGTACACGGATCCCACGATTCACCAACCAGAACCGTCAGTTGCGCAGGACCCCCGCATCCAGGACGATCGGGCGGCGGAGTGCACCGGGTGGAGGGCCTGCAACGGGCGTCACCGACGCTGCCAGCGCCGCTGCCACTGCCACTGCCACTGCCACTGCCACTGCCACTGCCACTGCAACCGCAGCCGCCACCACCACAGTCACAGTCACCGGGCGGGTTGGGGCAGGGCGGGGCGGGTCAGATTCGGCTCCAGCGGGATCCGGGCTGTGCGGACGGCGCCAGGCCAGCGCGCGGTGGCGGTCATCCCCCAGCCTCTGACGTTCTCGGTTCACGAACCCCGGAGTTCACGAACCGAGACCGTCAGCCGCCGTGTTGTTGCACCGGTTGTCCAGCCGAGTGCTCAACCGACCCGCTCGGCGAGGCGGACCGCACGCCGCGCCGCCTGCTCGTCGGGGTCCGGCACCGGAGCCGCCTGCACGAGCCGCCGCGTGTACGGGTCGCTCGGCGACCGCAGGACGGCGTCGCGTGTTCCCTGCTCGACGATCGTCCCGTGGTGCAGCACGACGACCCGGTCGCACAGCGTGTCGACGACGGCCAGGTCGTGGGTGACGAAGAGGCAGGCGAAGCCCAGGCGTTCCTGCAGCTCGCGGAAGACGTCGAGCACCCGGGCCTGCACGGAGACGTCGAGGGCGCTCGTCGGCTCGTCGGCGATGAGCAGGGCGGGGTCGAGCGCCACCGCGCGGGCGATCGCGACACGTTGCCGCTGGCCGCCGGAGAGCTCGTGCGGGTAGCGCTCGCGGAAGCCGCCGTCGAGTCCGACGTCGGCGAGCAGCCGGTCGACCCGCTCGTCGACCTGCGGCGTCGGCAGGCGCAGGATCTGCCGGAGCGGCTCGGCGACGGTCTGCCCGACCGTGTACCGGGGGTTCAACGAGCGGAGCGGGTTCTGGAACACGACACCGACGTGCCGTCGCATCGCGCGTCGGCCGACGCGGCCGGCTCCCGCCACGTCGGTGCCGTCGACCACGACGGAGCCGGACGTGATCGGCGCGAGGCCGACGGCGGCCCGGCCGATGGTCGTCTTCCCGCTGCCGGACTCCCCCACGAGTCCGACGATCTCGCCGCGCTCCACCGAGAACGACACGTCGTCGACGGCGCGGAAGCGGCCGCTCAGGGCACCGCCGTACTCGACCACGAGGTGTCGGACGTCGAGGACGGGCGACGGGGGCGTCGCGGCGGGGCCGAGCCGGGCCTCCCCACCGGACCCGGTGCCCATGCGCGGGACCGCGGCGAGCAGGTCGCGCGTGTACTCGGCGGTCGGCGCGGCGAAGACGGCGCCCACCGTGCCCGTCTCGACGACGCGACCACGGCGCATGACGACCACCCGGTCGGCGATGTCGGCGACGACGCCCATGTCGTGGGTGATGAGCAGGACCGCGGTGCCGGTGCGCTCCCGGAGCGCGCGGATGACGTCGAGCACCTCGGCCTGCACCGTGACGTCGAGCGCCGTGGTGGGCTCGTCGGCGATGAGCAGGTCCGGGTCGGCGGCGAGCGCCATCGCGATCATCACCCGCTGCGCCTGACCGCCGGAGAGCTCGTGCGGGTACTGCCGCAGTCGACGCTCCGGATCCGGCACCTCGACGGCGCGCAGCAGCTCGACCGAGCGCGCGCGGACGGCGGCACGGTCCAGACCCGGGTCGGCGCGGCGGACGGACTCGGCGATCTGGAAGCCGATGGTGAAGACCGGGTCGAGCGCCGCCGACGGGTCCTGGAAGACCATCGAGACGCTGCGGCCGCGGACCCCGCGCATGGCCCGTTCGTCGGCGCCGACGACCTCGAGGTCGCCGAGGCGGACGCTGCCGGTGGCGCGGGCACCCTCCGGGGCGATGCCCATCGCGGTCATCGCCGTCATGCTCTTGCCCGACCCGGACTCCCCGACGACGGCGACGACCTCGCCGCGACCGACCGTGAACGAGGCGTCGTCGACCGCGCGCACCTCGGTGCCGTCCACGTCGAAGGTGACGGTGAGGTGGTCGACGTGCAGGACGTCGGTCATGGGGTCTCCGATCGGTCGGTGTCGTCGCGGGCGGCCTTGAACGCCTCCCACTCCTGGAGCATCTCGTGGTGGTAGCCCTGCAGCCACTGCATGTAGTCGCGGCCGTTCAGCAGGCGTTCGCGCACCTCGGCGTCCACGTCCCCCGCGGCGGTGCGCCCGGCGGACTCGACGATCGCGAGCCCCCGGCCGATGACGTCGCGCTGCCGGTCCAGGTACTTGCGCTCCCCCGCGAGCCAGGAGCCCCAGACGTCCGCCTCGGCGCGGAAGTAGTGGCTGCGCTCGCCGGGGACGGTGTGGCGCTTCACGAACCCGGTCTCGACGAGCCGTCGCGTCGCCATCGAGATCGACCCGGAGCTCGCGCCGAGGGCCGCCTGCAGGTCGGCGGAGGACGAGTGCGGCGCGCGGGTCACCAGCAGGTAGCCGAGCACCCGGGCGTCGGTGAGGGGCATGCCCGCGGCGTCGTTGAGCATCAGGGCGAACTCCTCGACGAAGGCCTGCCGTTCCGGCTCGAGCAGCCGGTCGTCGGCGCCGCCGGTCTCCCCCGTGGACGCCCCCGGGCCGGTCACGACGCGAGCCCTGCGGCCACCTCGGGCGACTCGACCGGGATCGTCCACGGTTCCTCGGACATGCCGCCGCCGCCGCGGATCGAGCGGACGGTGCCGTCGGCCGCACGGTCGTAGGTGACGTCCTCGTCCACCGACCCGAAGCGGTTGCCGTGGGTCATCCGGAGGGTGTCGGCGTCGACGACCTCGAGCCGGGTCGGGGTCTCGAGCGGCGACGGTGCGGACGGGTCCACCAGGACGAGCCGGTCGCCGATCCGGGCGACGTCGGTGACGCCCCACGGGTTCGCGAAGCGTCCGGTGTAGGCAGCGGTGTCGACGTCGTCGGGCACGGGCGTGCCGGGTGCGTCGGCGTCGGCCGCGGCGTCGAGCATCTCGATGATCGCGGTCGCGATGAGCGTCGCCGGCCCCGCGGCGGCGCTCGTCAGCACGGACACGACGAGGCCGGAGGCGGGGTCGAACATCGACTGCGTGATGTGGCCGGGGAAGCCGCCGGAGTGGCCGCGGACCTCACGCCCGTTGATGCGGTCGACGATGAAGCCGGCGCCGTAGCCGCGGGCGGCCGGGTCGTCGGTGGCGCTCCAGGCCTTGCGCTGCGCCAGGCGCTTCGAGTGGTCGTCGAGCAGGGTGCCCTGGCCGATGACGTGCTGGGAGAAGTACCGGACCAGGTCGGACGCGGTGCCGTGGAAGCCGGTCGCGGCAGCCATCGCCCGGGTGTCGACGTGGTCGATGCGCTGCCGGTGCCGCGCGGTGTGGAAGCCGGTGTACCCGACCACGAAGTCGTCGGCACGGGTCGGGTCCCAGTCCGGACCGGTGTTCCGCAGGCCGAGCGGCTCGGTGATCGACTCGCGGACGAAGTCGTTGTACGACCGGCCGGAGACCGCCGCGATGACGAGCCCGAGCAGCGAGTAGCCGAGGTTCGAGTAGTTGAACGACGAACCCGTCGGCACCTTCTGGCCGCGGTCGAGGACGAGCGCGAGGAGCTCCTGCTCGTCGGGGAACGGCCGCAGGAGCGACCAGTAGTCGCCGTCGTGGCCGTCGCGGATGACGCCGGCGCCCATCTCCATGAGCTCGCGGATGGTCGCGTCGGCGATCGGGGAACCGCCCTCGACGAGTGCGGGCAGGTGGGTGCCGACCGTGTCGTCGAGGCGCAGGGCGCCGCGCTCGGCGAGCTGCAGCAGCGCCGTCGCGGTGAAGGTCTTCGAGTGCGAGGCGATGCGGAACAGGTCCGTGGTGGTCAGGCGACGCCCGGCCTCGACGTCGGCGTGGCCCCACGCCTCGTCGAACAGGACCTCGCCGCCGTACCCGACGGCGACCTGCACGCCGGGCACGCGCAGTTGCCAGACCTTGTACGACACCCAGTCGTGGACGTAGGGCAGGGTCGTGCGGTATGCGGCGAGGGTGTCGGTCACGGTGGTCCTTTCGAGAGCGGTACGTCGAGTCTTGCGCGCCACACCGATGCGGGTCGAGTGCCGCGCGCGACACCGTCGCGGGTCGGGTGCCGCGCGCGGCGGGTCAGCGTCGGCGTGGGTCGAGCGCGGCGCGCAGGGTGTCGCCGAGGGCGATGACGGCGAGCACGGTCACGGCGAGGAACGCCGCGGGCGCGACGAGCATGTGCGGGGCGCGGAGGAACTGCGAGGTGGCGGCGGACAGCTGCAGCCCCCAGGAGACCGCCGGCCGCTCGAGCCCGATGCCGAGGTAGGTGAGCGTCGATTCGGACACGATGACCCCGCCGACGGTGATGGTCGCGAGCACGAGGAGCGGCGAGACCGACGAGGGCAGCACGTACCGGGTCGTGATCCGCCAGGTGGACAGCCCCATCGTGCGGGCGGCGAGCACGAACTCGGCGTTCCGGACGCTGCGGACGCTCGACCGCACGAGCCGGGCCATCGTCGGCCACCCGAACAGGGCGAGCACGAGCGACACCGTCAGCACCGACCGCTCCCCCACGCTGTTGAGCACCACGACGGCGCCGAGCAGGAAGGGGAAGCCGAGGAACACGTCGGTGAGCCGGGCGAGGGCGGCGTCCACCCAGCCGCCGACCATGCCCGCGACCGTCCCGACGACGACCGCGACGACTCCGGCGAGCACCGTGGTGAGCACGGCGACGGCGACCGAGGACCGCGTGCCGTGCACGACGTTGGCGTAGACGTCGCAGCCCTGCAGGTCGAAGCCGAACGGGTGGCCGTCGGTCGGGGCGTCGCCGCTCCGGCCGAGGTCGCACGCGCGGGGGTCGCCGTGGCCGAACAGCCCCGCGAGCAGCTGCGGGAACGCGGCGACGAGGAGCACCACCGCGAGGACGCCGGCGGGCAGCCAGAACCCGGGGGTGCGGACGACGGCGAGCAGGGGGCGCCGGCGACCGGCGACGACGGGTTCGACGGTGGCGCTGAGGGCTGCGGTGGTCATCGGGCGGCTCCGGTCCGGACACGGGGGTCGAGGGCGGCGTGCAGTAGGTCGACGAGCACGCTCGTGACGAGGAACACCAGGATGAGGGCGGTCGAGATCCCGACGACGACGGCGCCCTCGTGCGAGCGGATGCCCTGGAACAGCAGGTTCCCGACGCCGGGCAGGTTGAAGATGCCCTCGATGACGACGGTGCCGCCCATCAGGTAGCCGAGGTCGGTCGCCAGGTAGGTGGCGGTCGGGATGAGCGAGTTCCGCATGACGTGCACGCCGACGATCCGACCAGGGGTCAGCCCCTTCGCCCGCACGGTGCGCACGTGGTCGGCGTCGAGCGTCTCGATCACCGAGGTGCGGGTCAGCCGCGACACCGCCGCCAGCCCGAACAGGGCGATGACGAGGGCCGGCAGCACGTAGGCGGTGGGCCACCCGGCGGTCGCACCGGCGACCGGGAACCAGTGCAGCCGCACCGAGAACACGAGTTGCAGGGCGACCCCGAGCACGAAGACCGGCACCGCGCCGACGACGATCGTGCCGACGAGCACGGTCTTGTCGAGGACCGTGCCGCGGCGCAGCGCGGAGAGCACGCCGAGTCCGATGCCGAGCACGATCTCGAGCGCCCACGCGGTGAGCGCGAGCGTGACCGTCACCGGCCACCGCGAGGCCATCTGCTCGCCGACGGACTCACCGCTGAAGTCGGTGCCGAAGTCGCCGCGGAACAGCCCGCCGATGTACCGCAGGTACTGCTCCCAGAGCGGCTGGTCGAGGTGGTACTCGGCCCGGAGCGCGCGGACGACCGCGTCGCTGAGCGGTCGGTCGCCGCCGAGCGCCCGGATCGGGTCGCCCGGCAGCGCGAAGGTCATCGCGTAGATGAGGAACGTCACCCCGAGGAACACCACGACCAGGCCGCCGAACCGACGGCCGACGGCGAGCGCCGGGCGCATCACGCGCCTCCCGTCCGTCCCGTGGTGACCAGCTGCGGTCGGGAGGCGCGGGTCGGGTCCGCCACGTGCGCCGCGCAGGCGAGGATCGCCCCGTACTGCACCCCCACCAGCTTGCTGATCGGGATCGGTTCGGCGCCGGTCGCCTCGTCCGCCTGCCAGACCGCGTAGCGCTCCGCCAGGCGGTCGCGGAGCCGCCGCAGCGGCGCAGGGGCGGTGCCGGCGACGGTCTCGGCCTCGAGCGCGCGGAGCAGCATGCCGCCGTAGCGCAGGCGGAAGCAGCGGACCAGGTCCTCGCAGCCGAAGCGCTCCGCGACCGTGGCCATCCGCTCCGCCGGCTCGCGGTCGGCACGGGCACGGTCGGTGTCGGTCATCCCGCCGATCATCGGGATGAACGCGCGGGAACCCTCGAGGAACGGCGTCTCGATCGTGAGCATCGGCGTCGCGGCGTCGAGGACCTCCTGCAGCTCCGCGCCCGAGGCGCCGAGGGCGTCGGCGCACCGGCGGAGCAGGTGGGCGTACGGCTCGGACGTCGGGGTCTGGTCGTCGGCGTCCGGGTGGCTCCAGTACGGCAGTTCCGCCACCAGGCACAGGGCCCCGTGGCGCATCGCCCACGCCGCGCTCGAGGCGCCGTGGATGTGCTCGCCGGGGTCGATGCCGAGCCCCTCGAGGTAGTCGTACGCGGCCTCGACGCCCTCCATCGCGAACACCGCGGGGGCGAACGCGCGCAGGTACGGCGACTCCGGCTCCCCGGTGTCGAGCGGCAGCCCGAGCGCGGCCGGGACCGCGTGCAGGGTGTCGATGACGTCGGGCAGGTCCTCGGACAGGTAGTAGTAGACGCCGCCCATCTCACCGTTGTGCAGGCTCACGAGCAGCTCGGGCTCGGTGTCGTCGATGAGCCGCATGAACGCGAGCGTCTCTGGGAGCACCTGGTCGAAGTACACCGACCCGTGGCTGTTCGGGAACGTCCACTCCACCTGGCTGTCGGGCGCGGGCCGGTAGAAGCCCCGGGCGTACCGGACCCGGTCGTGCGGGTCGTGGAACCACGCCTCGTTGAGCCGCATGCCGTCCGGGTCGATGGTCGGGACGACGTGCCAGGTGGTGTCGAGCGCGTCGGCCGTCGCGGTGTCGGTGGCCATCGTCTCGGCGAGGTGCAGCGCTGTCCACGAGCCGATCGGTTCGTTCGGGTGCACGCCGCCGACGACGACGGCGGCGTGCGACCCGGACCCGATCCGGTAGCTGTGGAGCGGTTCGCCGAGCCGGCTGGTGCCGATGCGGGTGACCGTGACCCGGTCCGGGTGGGCCGCGGCGAGCGCGGCGAACCGGGCGTGCAGGTCGTCGACGAGGGGGAAGCCGTCGCGGTCGGGGACCGAGGTCGCGAGGCGGAGGACGGTGCGCTGGTCCATGTGGTGGTGCCGGTCCCTACTGCACGGTGATCTGCGGGACGACCGGGCTGCCGTCGACGGCGGGCAGCGACGCGATCTTCTCGCTGACGACGTACGAGTACTTGTCGAAGAAGGTCGGCACGACCGGGAAGTCGGCCAGGACGGCCTCCTGGGTCTGGGCGTAGTAGTCGTTCGCCTCGTCCTGGGAGCCGGCGGAGTCCGCCTTCGCCAGGAGCTCGTCGACCTGGTCGGACTGGTAGTACCCGGTGCAGGGCGCGCACCCGCCGGCGGTGGTGAACAGCGCCCGGAGGGTGTTCTGCTGGCTGGCGTACAGGGCACCCCAGTGGCCGAAGTGCGGGCCCTCGATCTCCTTGTCGGTGAGCTGCGAGTAGTACGACGCCCAGTCGGTGGTGGCCTTAGCCTCGGTGTCGACGCCGAGGTTCTGCCGGATCTGGTTCGCGTAGGCCTCGTACAGCGAGTCGAGGCCGTTGCCGCCCGGGTACACGAGCGTGATCGAGCCCTCGAACCCGCCGGCGTCGGCCAGGAGCTGCTTGGCCGCCGCCGGGTCGAACTCGCACGCCTCGCCGCAGATGCCCTCCTGCGTGCCGGACATGTTCGGCGGGGTGAGCGCGGTGGCGGGTTCGTACAGGCCGCCGTAGATGGCGTCGTTCACCTCGTCGCGGTCGATGGACATCGAGATCGCGCGGCGGACGTCGGGGTCGGCGTACCGGTCGTCCCAGAGCGGGAAGCCGAGGTAGTCGATGCCGGGGGCGTCGAACGAGTGCAGCCGGTCGCCGAAGTCGGCGTCGGCGCTCGTCATCTTGTCGGTCGGCAGGAACAGCACGTCCGCGTTGCCGGCGAGGACGTCGGTGTAGGCGGTGTTCATGTCCGAGTACGGCCGGAAGGTGACCTCGTCGGTCTTCGCCTTCGTGCCCTGGTAGCCGGACCAGGCGCTGACGGTGAACTCCTGGTTCGCCTTCCGCGCCTCGGTCATCTCGTAGGGGCCGTTGCCGATCGGCTTCGCGTCGTAGGCCTTCAGGTCGTCGTAGGCGGCCTCGGGCATCGGGTAGAACGCGGTCTGCGCCTGGCTGAGCTGCAGCGGGAACTGGCTGTCCGCGTGGGTGAGCGTCACGGTGAAGGTGTCGTCGCCGGTGACCCGCAGCCCGGACATCTCCTTCGTCGTCGGGGTGCCCTTCGCGGGGTTGAGGTCCGAGTAGCCGACGATCGCGGCGAGCTGGCCGCTGTTCTCCCAGGCGTTCGGCCCGTAGGCGGTGTGGTTCCACGCCTTCACGTAGCTCTCGGGCGTGACGGGCTCGCCGTTCTGGAACTCCCACCCGTCGCGGAGCGTGATCGTCCACGTGGTGGCGTCGTCGCTCGTGACGCTCTCGGCGGCGACGTCCTGGAGCTCGCCGTCGGCGTCGGTCTCGGTGAGCGGGGCGAACAGGGCCAGGGTCTGCGTGAACGCGACGGTCTGGCGTCCCGGGGTCAGGTGGTCGGGCTCCCCGGTGGCGTAGACCAGGCTGCCGCCGCCGGCGGCGGAGTCGGCGTCCCCGCCGGCCGAACAGCCCGTGGCCACCAGCACCACGGTGGCGGCCGCGGCCAGCGCGGTGATCGTCCTGCGTCGCATGATTGCTCCTCGATCGGTGCGACCGGGTCCCTGCCCGGCCGTCGTTGTCGAGGAACCTAGGGTCCGGCGAATCCCGACCACAAGACTTGTTTCAATGATCTCTGAAACCTTTACCGCGCTGAAACACGACCGAAACCCCGCCGCTCGCGCCCCGGCGGGCTGCTGTGCCACGCTCGGAGCATGCGGCACACACCCCACTTCCTGATGACCGACCCGGCCGAGGTCCGGCGGCTCGTCGCCGAGCACCCCTGGGCCACGATCGTGTCGCACACCGCATCGGGCATCGTCGCCTCGCACTACCCGTTCCTGCTCGAGGAGCCCCGTCCCGACGAGGACCCGGACGACCTCGTGCTCGTCTCGCACGTCGGCCGCCCGGACGAGGTCGCGCATGAGCTCGGGCAGCACGAGGTGCTCGTCGTCTTCCAGGGGCCGCACGGCTACGTCTCCCCCGCCTGGTACCCGCCGGAGCAGTTCGTCCCCACCTGGAACCACGTCACCGCGCACGTGTGGGGCACGCCGGAGATCCTGTCCGACGACGAGAACTTCCGGGTGCTCGGCGAACTCGTCGACCACTTCGAGCGCGTCATGCCGGAGCCGGTGTCCCTGCAGGTCGACGAGGAGACCGCCCGCCGGATGGCGAAGGGCACCGTCGGGATCCGGATCCGCGTCACCCGGGTCGACGCCCGCGCGAAGCTCTCGCAGAACAAGGCCCCCGAGGTCGTCGAGCGGATCCTCGCCGGCCTGCGGGGCGACGGCCCGTACGCGTCGCCGGCGCTCGCCGACGAGATCGAGCGGGTCCGGCCGTGACGGCGGGGACGCAGGAGGTCCTGCTCCGCACCGTCCGGCGGGTGGGCACCTCCGGCGCGCCGTCCGACGTCCGCGTGGTCCACGGCCGGGTGTCCGAGGTCGGGCCGGCCGGCACGCTCGACCCCGCCGGCCCGGACACCGACGTCGTCGAGACCGGGGGCGCCTGGCTCGGCCCGGGCCTCGTCGACCACCACACGCACTTCGACCAGTGGGCCCTGGCGCGCCGCCGGGTCGACGTCTCCGGCTGCGACTCGGCCGAGGCGACCGCCGACCTGCTCGCCGCGGCCGCGCGCACCGGAGGGACCGACGGCGTGCTCGTCGGACACGGCTACCGCGACGGCATGTGGCCGCGCCCCGCACGACGCGCGCTGCTCGACGGGGCCGCACCGGGCCTCCCGGTCGTCGTCATCAGCGGCGACCTGCACGCGGTCTGGTGCAACGCCCTCGCACTCGCGCACTTCGCGGTCGTGCTCGGCCGGCCGCTGCCGGCGGGCGAGGACGGCGTCCTGCGCGAGCAGGACGCGTTCGACGTCACCGGCGCGCTGTCGCAGGTGCCGGACGCCGTGCTCGACGG
This sequence comes from Curtobacterium sp. MCBA15_009, assembly GCF_001864895.1. Classification (GTDB taxonomy): domain Bacteria; phylum Actinomycetota; class Actinomycetes; order Actinomycetales; family Microbacteriaceae; genus Curtobacterium. Next base: position 209,699 of record NZ_MJGO01000041.1, on the reverse strand, counting down.
CTGGGTGGCGGACGCGGTGGAGGCCGCCGCCGCCCGCGGGGTGACGCGCGTCATCGACCTCGAGATGCGCTTCGGCCTGGACCGGTGGGTGCGCCGGGTGCACGCGGGGACCGACGGACTGCGCGTGTCCTCCGGGGTCTACCCGGGCGAGCTCGACGCGGTGCTCGCGCGCGGGCTCCGGACCGGCGACGTCGTCGAGGGCACCCGCGGCCTGCTGACGATGGGGCCCTTCAAGGTGATCACCGACGGGTCGCTCGGCACCAGGACGGCGGCGATGGCCGACGGGTCCGGCGTGCTGGCCTGGCCGTTCGACGACCTCGTCGCGATCACCCGCCGCGCGGTCGCCGGCGGGCTCGTCCCCGCCGTGCACGCGATCGGCGACCGGGCGAACACGCTCGCGCTCGACGTCTTCGAGGCCGTCGGCGCACGCGGCACGATCGAGCACGCCCAGCTGGTCGCCGACACCGACGTCGACCGGTTCGCACGGCTCGGCGTCGCCGCGTCGGTGCAGCCCGAGCACGCGATGGACGACCGCGACGTCGCCGACCGGCACTGGGCGGGCCTGACCGAGCGGGCCTTCGCCTTCGCGTCGCTCGCACGGGCCGGCACCCGACTACTGCTCGGGTCCGACGCCCCGGTGGCACCGCTCGACCCCTGGGTGTCGATGGCCGCGGCGGTCGGCCGCGACCGTGACGGCCGCGGACCCTGGCACCCGGCGGAGCGGCTCACCGCGTTGACGGCATGGCGCGGGTCGACCGACGGCGGCCGCACCACGGTGGCCGTCGGCGACGTGGCGGACCTGGTGCTCGTCGGGTCCGATCCGCTGGCGGCCTCGTCAGCGGCCCTGCGCGACGTGCACGTGCTCGCGACCGCGATCGCCGGACGGTTCACGCACCGCGAGCTCTGACGCGCGCTACTTCTGGTCCTTCGGGCACCAGTAGAGCTTGCGGCCGGCCATGTCGGCCATCCGGATCTCGGTGCCGCACACCCGGCAGGGCTCGCCCTGGCGGTGGTAGACCCAGTGCCGGTCCTTCCGCGAGCGCTGCGCCTTCTTGTGGTCGGCGTCGGACAGGCCGTCCATGGTCATCATCAGGCCGTCGCGGACGCCGTCGTGCAGCAGCTTCGACCAGTCCGCCCACAGCGCCTTCGCCTGCTTGACGGTGATCTTCTTGCCGGGCTTGTACGGGTCGATGCGCTGCCGGAACAGCAGCTCGGCGCGGTAGATGTTGCCGATCCCGGCGACCACCGACTGGTCCATGAGCAGCTGGCCGATGGCGACGTTGCGCTTCCGGACGTTGTCCACGAAGGTCTGCTCGGCCTCGGGGCCGTCGTCGTTGATCGGGTCCGGGCCGAGCTTGTCGAGCGCCTGCTGCACCTCGGCCGGGGTCTCGACGACGCAGGCGGTCGGACCGCGCAGGTCGGCGACGGTGTCCTCGGTCAGGATCCGGACCCGGACCTGCCCGACGGGGTCCGGCGGGAAGGACTCGATCGGGTCCTCGACCTTCTCCTGCTCGGCCATCCGGTACCGGGCGAGCCGGGGCGCGCCGATCGAGGCCAGGGACTCCTCGCCGTCGCCGTCCTCGGACAACGCCTCGGCGGACGAGATCACGCCGGCGAAGTCCCACGCGCCGTACAGGCCGAGGTGCACGCGCAGGAACAGGTCGCCCTCGAACTCCAGGAACATCTGCTTGGCCACGGCGCGCGCGGCGACCATGCGCTTGCCGTCGAGCTGCGCGGCCCCGGCGGCGAACCGCCCCTGCGGACTCGACACCTCGCACCGTTTGCCGACGAAGTGCCGGGTGAACTGGTTGGCGATGCGGTGGACGGAGTGACCCTCGGGCATTCGTCCTGTCTACTCGGCCTTACTGATCGATCTGCCTGCCGGCGATCAGCCCGGACGTCTCGTACTCGGCGAGCTGCGCGATGCGACGGGCGTGGCGCTCCTCGCCGGAGAACGGCTCGGCGATGAACAGGTCGACGAAGCGGATCGCCTCGGCCTCGGTGTGCTGGCGGGCGCCGATCGAGATGACGTTGGCGTCGTTGTGCTGGCGGGCGAGCAGCGCGGTCGACTCGTTCCAGACGAGCGCGGCCCGGATGCCCTCGACCTTGTTCGCGGCGATCTGCTCGCCGTTGCCGGAGCCGCCGAAGACGACGCCGAGCGCCGGGACGCCCGCGCGCTGGTCCTGCACCACGGCGTGCGCGGCGTTGATGCAGAACGAGGGGTAGTCGTCGAGCGCGTCGTACGCGGTCGGCCCGTGGTCCACGACCTCGTGCCCGGCCTCGGTCAGGTGGGTGGCGAGGGTCTGGTTGAACTCGAGGCCGGCGTGGTCCGTTCCGAGGTGGATGCGCATGGCTCCGATCCTATTCCCGCGGTCACTGCCCCCGGACCACGACGACGACGTACCGCACGTCGGTCTCGCCCGGGTTCCGGTAGACCACGTCGGCAGGGTCGCCGAGCTCGATCCGGTCCCCCGCACCGAGCCGCGTCGGCTCGCCGCCGACGACGAGCTCGAGCACCCCGTCGACCACCCAGATGCAGTGCCGCAGGAACGCGTAGGCGGACGCCGGGTACGCCACCTCGCGGCCGGCCGGGAGGCGCACCTCGGTGACGTCCGCGGGGAACGCCGCGCTCGAGACCGGACGGCGGCGGTACCCGGTGTCGGGATCGGTCCAGGAGTCGGCGGTCGCGCCGCGCTGGACGCCGCGCGCCTCGTCGGGATCGGTCGCCCTGGGCACCTCGTGCTGCAGGGCCTCGTCGAGGAGCTGCGAGACCGTCAGGCCGAACGCACCGGACAGCCGTCCGAGGATCGTCGCCGTGGGGCTCGACACCCCGCGTTCGACGCGGTTGATCATGGCGCGGGACACACCCGACTCCTCGGCGAGCTCGGTCAGGCTCCACCGCCGCTCGGTGCGGAGGCGCTGCAGCCGCTCGCCGAGGGCGCGTTCCGCGAGACCCGAGTCGTCGTCTACGATGTGAGACATGACGACAGCATATGCGACGAACGGGGTCGTGATCCGCGACTGCACCCCGGCCGACCTCGACGTCGTGCACGCCCTGCACGTCGACGCCGTGCTGCACTCGACCGCCATCTGGCAGGACGAACCGCACCCCCGGTCGTACTTCGACGGCTGGCTGTCCGGACGGCAGGGCGACGGGTACCCCGTGCTCGTCGCCGAGGTCGACGGCACCGTGGCCGGGTACGCCACCTACTCACAGTGGCGGCCGCACCACGGGTACCGGCTGACCGTCGAGCACAGCGTCTACGTGGTCGAGTCGTTCCGCGGCCGGGGCATCGCCTCGACCCTGATGCGGTCCCTCGTCGGGCGGGCGACCGCCGAGGGCCGGCACGTCATGATGGCCGGGATCTGCAGCACGAACACCGGGTCGATCGCCCTGCACGAGCAGCTCGGGTTCCGCGCGGTCGCGGTCGTGCCCGAGGTCGGACGCAAGTTCGACCGCTGGCTCGACCTGACGCTCATGCGCCTGCCCCTCGCCTGACGGAACGGACGTGGCCGCGGCGACCCGCGCCTCCCGTCTGCCGTCCGCGAGCACCGACGAACGGAACCTGGTTCCGGACACGGAACCACGGGATACCGCGGTGCTGTGTCCGGAACCTGGTTCCCGGGCGTCAGGCGGTCGTGTCGAAGATCGGGCCGACCGTGCGCGAGCGCTTGAGCTCGAAGAAGCCCGGGTACTTCGCGACCGCGACGACGCCGTCCCACAGGTCGAGCGCCTCCTGGCCCTTCGGCGCCGGGGAGATGACCGGGCCGAAGAAGGCGGTGCCCTCGACGGCGATCACGGGGGTGCCGACGTCCTGCCCGACACGGTCGATGCCGTCCTGGTGGCTCGCACGGACGGCCTGGTCGACCTCGTCCGTCCAGGCCTGGTCGAGCAGGTCGGCGTCCAGGCCGAGTTCCTCGAGCACCGCGGGGACGACCTGCGCGGGATCGGACTCCTGGCGGTGGTGGATGTGCTCGCCGAGCGCGTCGTACAGCGGCTTGACGATCTCGTCGCCGTTCCGCAGGCGTGCCGCCGTGACGATCCGCGGGTACACCTGGCCCTGCTCGAGGCGCTCGCGGTAGGTGTCCGGCACGTCCTGGTCCTCGTTGAGGACGAACAGGCTCATCACCTTCCACGTCACGTCGAGGTCGCGGTGCCGGGCGACCTCGTCGACCCAGCGGCTCGTCATCCAGGCCCACGGGCAGTTCGGGTCGAACCAGAACTCCACGGTGCTCTTCTCCGCAGTGCTCTTCTCCACAGCGGTGCGTGCGGCGGCGGGTTCGGTCGTGTTGTCCACAGTCGTCTCGGTCACGCTGTGAGCGTACGCGGCGTCGCTAGGCTGGAGCCCATCGTCCCGCCGGTGCACGACGCCGCTCCGGGACTCCCCCGCGCGGACACCGATCGTCCGCGTCCCCAGCGAAGATGGAGCGTTGCGTGCCCGGAGAGAACCTCACCCGAATCGAAGCACAGGAGCGCGCGAGCGTCGTCGCCGTGCAGACCTACGACGTCGAGCTCGACCTGACCCGCGGTGCGGAGACGTTCGGCAGCACCACCCGCGTCCGGTTCACCGCGACGGCCGGTGCCTCGACCTTCATCGACGCGATCACCGCGACGGTGCACTCGATCACGCTGAACGGCACCGCCCTCGACGTGGCGGCGGTGAACGACGGGGTCCGGATCCAGCTCGACGACCTGCAGGAGCAGAACGAGCTCGTGGTCGTCAGCGATGCGCTGTACACGAACACCGGCGAGGGGCTGCACCGCTTCGTCGACCCCGTCGACGACGAGGTCTACCTGTACTCGCAGTTCGAGGTGCCCGACTCCCGCCGCATGTTCGCGGTGTTCGAGCAGCCCGACCTCAAGGCCGAGTTCACCTTCACGGTGACCGCGCCGTCGCGCTGGCAGGTCGTGTCGAACTCCCCCACCCCGGAGCCGCACGTCGACGGCGACGTCGCGACCTGGTCGTTCCCGCCCACCGCACGCATCTCGAGCTACATCACGGCGCTCGTCGCCGGCCCGTACGAGGTCGTCCGCGACGAGCTCACCAGCCGCGACGGCCGCACCATCCCCCTCGGCGTCTTCGCGCGCCGGTCCCTCGCCGCGTACCTCGACCCGGAGTACGTGTTCGAGACCACGAAGAAGGGCTTCGCGTACTTCGAGGAGAAGTTCGACGTCGCCTACCCCTTCGAGAAGTACGACCAGCTGTTCGTCCCGGAGTTCAACGCGGGCGCGATGGAGAACGCCGGCGCCGTCACCTTCACCGAGACCTACGTCTTCCGGTCGAAGGTCACCGACGCCATCAAGGAGCGCCGGGTCGTCACGATCCTGCACGAGCTCGCCCACATGTGGTTCGGCGACCTCGTCACCATGAAGTGGTGGAACGACCTCTGGCTGAACGAGTCGTTCGCCGAGTGGGCCTCCACGATCGCCACCGCCGAGGCCACCGAGTGGACCGAGGCGTGGACCACGTTCCAGGCGATGGAGAAGTCCTGGGCCTACCGCCAGGACCAGCTCCCCTCGACGCACCCGATCGTCGCGACGATCAACGACCTCGAGGACGTCCAGGTCAACTTCGACGGCATCACGTACGCCAAGGGCGGCTCCGTCCTGAAGCAGCTCGTGGCGTGGGTCGGCATCGACGCGTTCTTCGCGGGCGTCTCGGCGTACTTCAAGAAGCACCACCACTCGAACACCGAGCTGCGCGACCTGCTCGTCGAGCTCGAGGCCACGAGCGGCCGTGAGCTCACCGAGTGGTCGAAGGCCTGGCTCGAGACCGCCGGGGTGAACACACTCCGCCCGGAGATCGAGGTCGACGAGTCCGGCGCGATCACGTCGTTCGCCGTGCTGCAGGAAGCGCCCGCCGACCACCCGACGCTCCGTCCGCACCGTCTGGCGATCGGCGTCTACGCCTTCCAGGACGACGCGTCCGCGCCCTTCGGCGCCGGTGCCGCGTCCGCCGGCGGCACGCTCGAGCGGGTCCACCGCGTCGAGATCGACGTCGACGGCGCCCGCACCGAGGTCCCCGAGCTCGTCGGCGTGCACCGCGGCGACCTCGTGCTCCTCAACGACGACGACCTGGCGTACGCCAAGATCCGTCTCGACGAGCGTTCCCGCACGACGGCGATCGAGCACCTCGCGTCGATCGCGAACCCGCTCGCCCGCTCCATCGTGTGGGGTGCGATGTGGGACGCCACGCGCGACGCTGAGTCGCCCGCGAGCGACTACGTCCGCCTGGTGCTCGGCAACATCGCGACCGAGACCGAGTCGACGACGATCCGCACGACGCTCTCGCAGCTGCTGCTCACGGCCCGCAACTACGTGGCACCGGCGCGGGTCGACGCCACGGTCCGCACGGTCGGCGACACGCTGTGGAACCTGGCGTCGAGCGCCGAGGCCGGCTCGGACGCGCAGTTCCAGTTCGTGAAGTTCTTCGCGCAGATCCCGTCCACCCCCGAGCACGTCGCGACGCTCCAGGGCCTGCGTGACGGGTCCGTCACGCTGCAGGGCCTGGAGATCGACACCGACCTGCGCTGGGAGCTGCTCGAGGGCCTCGTGCTCGCGGGTGCGGCTGCCGGCACCGAGATCGACGCCGAGCTCGCCGCCGACAAGACCGCGTCCGGTGAGCAGGCCGCGGCCCGCGCCCGGGCGACGATCCCGACGGCCGAGGGCAAGCTCGCCGCGTTCTCGTCGCTGGTCGACTCGGCCGAGCTGCCGAACGCGATCGTGCGGCAGACCACGGTCGGGTTCCAGCACGTGAACAGCCCGGTCGTGCTCGAAGGCCTCGTGCCGGAGTACTTCGCCGTGCTCACCCGCATCTGGGCCGAGCGGAGCTACCACATGGCGGACACCATCGTCTCGGGCCTCTACCCGGCGCCCCTCGCGTCGACCGAGCTCCGTGACGCCGCCGCGGCGTGGCTCGAGGAGCACCCGGAGACGCCGGCCCTGCGCCGCATCGTGACCGAGAGCCTGGCGGGCACCGAGCGTGCGCTCCGCGTGCAGGCCGCCGACGGCGCGGACACCACCGGCGCCTGAGCCGCATCCACCCACCCGGACGGGGTGTGGCGTTCCTCCAGGGACACCACACCCCGTCCCCCTACCATCGACCGGACATGATCTCGGCTGCAGACACCACCGACGTCCCGAAGTGGGCGTCCAACGCATTCACCCAGTTCGTCGACGCCTGGCACGTCCCCATCACGATCGTCATCACGATCCTGGCGGCGATCGTGCTGCGGCTGCTCCTCCGGCGCATGATCAAGCAGGTCGTCGACCGCGTCGTGCACGGCGTGAAGAAGCGGCAGGGCGCCGAGGACACCCAGGCGCTCGTCGCGTCCCCGGTGCAGACCGCCCGCGTGGTCCAGCGCACCCGGACCCTCGGGAGCGTGCTCGAGAACCTCGCGACGGTCGTCGTGGTGGTCATCGCGCTGGCGATCATCATCCCGGTCGCGATCCCGAACGCCGCCGTCGGGATCGTCGGCGGTGCCTCCCTCGTCGCCGCCGGGCTCGCCGTCGGCGCGCAGTCGATCGTCAAGGACCTGCTCTCCGGCGTCTTCATGATCCTCGAGGACCAAGCCGGCGTCGGCGACGTCGTCGACACCGGCCAGGCCACGGGCGTGGTCGAGAACGTCGGCCTGCGGGTCATGCAGATCCGCGACGTCAACGGGATCCTGTGGTTCGTCCCGAACGGGCAGATCCTGCGGGTCGGCAACCTGTCGCAGGGCTGGTCGCGCGTGCTCGTCGACATCACGGTCCCCTACGACACCGACATCGACGCCGTGCAGGACGCCCTGCTCCGGGCCGCGGTCACAATGTCGCAGGAGCCCCGCTGGCGCCAGCGGATCGTCGAGAAGCCGGAGATCTGGGGGCTGCAGTCGATCTCCGACGACGGCATGGTGTTCCGGCTCGTCGTGAAGACCCGTGCCTCCGAGCTCGACGTCGTCGGCCGCGAGCTCCGCACCCGTCTGAAGCGCGCCGTCGACGAGCTCGGCATCACCCTCCCCGCGATGGCGATGATCATGCCCGAGGGCTGGGAGAACGCCACCTCGATCAACGGCCTGCGCACCGTCCGCACGCAGCCCACCCCCGCTCCGACGCAGCCCCGCCGCCCCCGGCGCACCCTGCTCGGCAAGCCGGCCCAGACCGACCGACCCGACGACGGGAACGACGCCAGATGACCGACCCCACGTCGCCGAACGGCATGCCCGGCACCCCGGGGCAGCCGATCACACTGCGCGTCGGCGCGAACGGGGCCGCCGCCACCGGGTCGCTGTTCGACCGCATCGGCGGGGCACCCACCTTCGACCGTCTGGTCCGCCGCTTCTACGAGGGCGTGCAGCAGGACGACGTGATCTGGCCGATGTACCCGGCCGACGACCTCGACGGCGCGATCTGGCGGCTGTCGTCGTTCCTGCAGCAGTACTGGGGCGGGCCGGGCACCTACAGCGAGGAGCGCGGGCACCCCCGCCTGCGGATGCGGCACATGCCCTTCCGCATCACGTCGGAGGCACGCGAGCACTGGCTGCAGCACATGCGCACGGCCGTCGAGTCGCTCGGACTCGCGCCCCTCGACGAAGCCGAGCTCTGGGCGTACCTCGACCGAGCCGCGCACGCCATGACGAACACGTTCGACTGACGCCCGGCGGTCTGCCGCGGTCCGTGACGGCCGGGAGGCCCGTGGCGGACACGACCACGGGCCTCCCGCCCGCCACCCGGTCACCTCACACCCGGTAGGACCCGTCCGCCAGGTCCGCGACCAGTGACGGGCCGGCCGGGGCCCAGCCGTACGCGGCGCGCGCGTGCGCGCCCGTCGCCTCCTGGTGCAGGAGCAGTGCGTCGGCGAAGTCGGCCCCGAGGCGTGCGCGGCTGTCGTCGGCGCTCTCGGGGACCACCGGCGAGCCGTGTGCGCCGGCCTCGGCGAGCTCGCGCACCGTCGGGGCGTCCCCGTTCACGGCGACGACGGAGCCGTCCTGCTCGGCGCGTTCCAGGGCGAGGACGTAGAGCTCACCGAGATCGTCGACCTGCACCGTGGTCCAGCGCTGCGACCCGTCACCGACGAGCCGCACCGGTTCCTCGCCGTCGCCGACGAACATCGTGGGGATGCCGCCGCCGTGCCCGTACACGATGCCCGGCGCGACGATCGTGGTGCGCACGGCGCTCGCCCGGACGGCGGCCTCGTTCGCGGTCCGCCACGCGGTCAGCGCGGGCGGGTCGACCGGCGACTGCTCGGAGATGTCCGTCGAGTCGCCGAAGGTGAAAACGCCGCCGGTGTGCACGAAGGGCTTCGTGGTGCCGTCGAACGCCGCGAGGACCGCGCGGACGAAGTCCGGGTCGACGTCGGGCGCCGACGCGGTGTGCACCACACCGTCGTGCTCCTGCAGCAGGCGGTCGACGACCGCGGCGTCGGTCAGGTCGCCGACGACCGCGTCGCCCCCGGCGTCACGGACGCGCTGCGCCTTCTCGTCGGAACGGACGAGGGCGGTGACGTCGTGCCCGTGCGCCACCAGCGCACGCAGGACGGAGGAGCCGATGAAGCCGGACGCGCCGGTGAGGAAGACGTGCATGCCCCCACCCAACCACCGGCGGTCGGAGCGGTGCCCGTCAGAGGGAGAGCGTCCAGGCGCGACGCTTCACGAGCACGTGCCCGCGCGACGTCGTGAGCCGACTCCACGGACCGGTCTCGAACAGCCGGACCGGGTCGTGCCCGAGGAACCCCAGGCTCTCGCCGGCGAACCCGGCCCCGGCGGGCAGGTGCTCGATGCCCGGAACCGGTCGCCCCCAGACCTCGGAGCGGACCTTGCGGACGATGGCCTCGCCGGCGTTCGACGGCACGGCCTCGGCGACCTCGGTGATGCCGTCGCGCGTGGCGCGCCGCAGGAGCTCCGGCGAGACGTCCGGCAGGGGCACCCACCCGCCGCGCGGCGGCGAGATGGCCGCCCACGTCACCGTGTGGACCTCGTGCGGGAGCTCGACCTCGATCGGGGTCGCCCGCGTCGGGTCGGCACCCTCGGCGTGCTCGGCGTCCTGCGCCTCGGCCAGCAGGCGGAGCCGCTCGAGCAGCGACTGCAACGGCACGACGACGTCGATCGTCGCGGGCTCCGTCAACGAGAACGTGCGCAGCCCCAGCACGGTCGGCAGCTCGTCGAGCAGGCCGAGCGGGTAGAGGATCGCCGTGTACACCGCGAGGACACCGGAGTCGGCGATGAGCCGCACCGAACCGTCCTCGATCCGGGCTGCCCGCCCGAGGTAGGTGCGGAGGTCACCCAGTGAGGCGGCGTCGGGAAGCGTGAACGAGGTGCTCATGTCGGCTCCGATCCTACCGGCCGTGCCCGGGTGCACCGGGTCCGTCCGCCGTTCGTAGACTGCACCACGTGAACGGAGAACCGGACTTCCTGCGGACCCTGCGACTCGAGGACACGGGCGCGAGCACCGGCGAGACCATCCTGACCGGCGTCAGCCACTGGTCACCCGGCGGGCGGGTGTTCGGCGGTCAGGTGCTCGCGCAGTGCATCGTCGCCGCGCAGGCCACCATCGAGGGCCGCGACATCCACTCGATGCACGGTTACTTCCTGCGCCCCGGCGACATCGACGCCCCGATCACGTTCGGCGTCGAGCGCATCCACGACGGCCGGTCGTTCGCGACCCGCCGCGTGCAGGCGTACCAGCAGGGGGTGCCGATCTTCTCGATGATCGCCTCGTTCCAGGCGCCCGACACCGGGGTCGAGCACCAGGACGCCGTCCCGGTGGACGTCCCCGACCCGGAGTCCCTGCCGTCGGCGGCATCGATCCTGTCCGCGATCGACCACCCGGTCGCGCAGGCATGGGCCGAGCGCTCCATCGACCTGCGCCACGTCGAGGGTCCCGTGTTCGTCGACGTGCAGGGCGAGCACGTGGCGCACCAGGCCGTGTGGTTCCGCGTGCAGGGCGACCTGCCCGAGGACCGCGCCCTGCACCGCGCGGTGCTCGGCTACGCGAGCGACCTGTCGATCCTCGAACCGATCATGCGCCGCCACGGTGTCGCCTGGGGCACGCCCGGCGTGAAGAGCGCGAGCCTCGACCACGCGATGTGGTGGCACCGCGACGGCCGGGCCGACGACTGGGTGCTCTTCGTCGAGGAGTCCCCCAGCGCACAGGGCGGACGAGGCCTGGCGCTCGGCCGGATGTTCTCGCGCGACGGACGGCTGCTCGCCACCGTGGCGCAGGAGGGCATGATGCGGGTACCGCGCTGACCCCTGCGGGGCCACCCGCGGGTCCCGACCGGTGCCCGCGTCGGCGCCGGTCCCGGTGTAGGTCCCCGCGCCGGTGCCGGTGCCGGTGCCGGTCCCCGCGTCGGTGCCGGTGTGCCCGGCGCGGCCCCCGGCGCCGCTACGGCCGGCTGAAGGTGACCGGCTCCTCGAGGTACGCCTCGCACGCCGCCCGCTCGGGAGCGGTCAGGCGACGAGGACGGTTCGTCGCGGCGTCGACCATCACGAGCGCCGTCGTCGCCCGGGTGTAGAGCACGGCGGGGTCCTGCCCCACCGGGGACCAGACCTCGTACGACACGTCGATGCTCGCGCCGCCGAGCCGCCCGATCCACATCTGGATGTCGAGCGGCTGCCGCAGGTACGGGATCGACGCGAGGTACTCGAGCCGCTGCCCGGCGATGACGGTCATCGTGCCGGAACCCGGACGACCGTCGATGATCGGCTCCGGGATGCTGCCGTCCGCCGACCGCTCGTCGGGGTCCGCGCCCCAGAACCCCACGATGCGCGCCTCTTCGAGCAGGCGCAGCATCGCGGAGTTGTTGACGTGACCGTACGCGTCGATGTCGCTCCACCGCATGCGGATCGGAGCGTGCAGTCTCGTCACGCCGGTCAGTCGCGCGTGAGCTTGCGGTAGGTCGACCGACCCGGCTTCGCGGCGTCGACACCGAGGCGTTCGATCTTGTTCTCCTCGTAGGCCTCGAAGTTGCCCTCGAACCAGTACCAGTTCGGCGTGCCGTCCTCGTTGAGGCCCTCCCACGCGAGGATGTGGGTCGCGATGCGGTCGAGGAACCACCGGTCGTGCGTGATCACCACGGCGCAACCCGGGTACTCGAGCAGGGCGTTCTCGAGGCTGCCGAGGGTCTCGACGTCCAGGTCGTTGGTCGGCTCGTCGAGGAGCAGCAGGTTGCCGCCCTGCTTGAGCGTGAGCGCGAGGTTCAGACGGTTGCGCTCACCACCCGACAGGATGCCGGCGCGCTTCTGCTGGTCCGGGCCCTTGAACCCGAACTGCGAGACGTAGGCCCGCGACGGGATCTCGGTCTTGCCGACCTGGATGTAGTCGAGCCCGTCGGACACGACCTCCCACAGGTTCTTGTTCGGGTCGATGCCGCCACGGCTCTGGTCGACGTACGAGATGTCGACCGTCTCACCGATCTTCAGGGTGCCCCCGTCGAGCGGCTCGAGGCCGACGATGGTCTTGAAGAGCGTCGTCTTGCCGACACCGTTCGGGCCGATGACGCCGACGATGCCGTTGCGGGGCAGCGTGAAGGACAGGTCGCCGATGATGACGCGCTCACCGAACTGCTTGTGCAGCTTCTCGGCGTCGATGACCTGGGAGCCCAGACGCGGGCCCACGGGGATGACGATCTCCTCGAAGTCGAGCTTGCGGGTGCGCTCGGCCTCGGTGACCATCTCCTCGTACCGGGCGAGACGGGCCTTCGACTTCGCCTGACGGCCCTTGGTGTTGCTGCGGACCCAGTCGAGCTCCGAGGACAGACGCTTCGCGAGCTTGGCGTCCTTCTTGCCCTGGACCTCGAGGCGCGCACGCTTCTTCTCGAGGTAGGTCGAGTAGTTGCCCTCGTACGGGTACAGACGGCCGCGGTCGACCTCGGCGATCCACTGCGCGACGTGGTCGAGGAAGTACCGGTCGTGGGTGACGGCGAGGACGGCACCGTGGTACTGCTGCAGGTGCTGCTCGAGCCACTGCACGCTCTCGGCGTCGAGGTGGTTGGTGGGCTCGTCGAGCAGGAGCAGGTCGGGCTTCTGGAGCAGGAGCTTGCAGAGCGCGACGCGGCGCTTCTCACCACCGGACAGGTGCGTGACGAGCTCGTCGCCCGGGGGGCACTGGAGCGCGGCCATCGCCTGCTCGAGCTGCGAGTCGAGGTCCCACGCGTCAGCGGCGTCGATCTCTTCCTGCAGGGTGCCCATCTCGGCGAGCAGGGCGTCGAAGTCGGCGTCCGGCTCGGCCATGAGCGCCGAGATCTCGTTGAAGCGGGCGAGCTTGCCGTGGATCTCGCCGACGCCCTCTTGCACGTTCTCGAGCACGGTCTTCGACTCGTCGAGCTCCGGCTCCTGCATGAGGATGCCCACGGTGAAGCCGGGCGAGAGCTTGGCCTCGCCGTTGGAGGGCTGGTCGAGACCGGCCATGATCTTCAGGATCGTCGACTTGCCCGCGCCGTTCGGTCCGACGACGCCGATCTTGGCGCCGGGGAGGAACGACATCGTGACGTCGTCGAGGATCAGCTTGTCGCCGACCGCCTTGCGGGCGCGGACCATCTGGTAGATGTACTCAGCCATATCGCGCCCAAGTGTAGTGACCCCGCCCGTCCCCCGCTCGCGCCCGGACCGATCGCCGGATCGCGCACCCCGCAACGAGGGTCTGTCGCACCGTCGGACGACGACGTAGCGTGTCCACGCCCCGCCACCACGGAGCCCCGTCGCCGACCACGACGCGGACAGGAACAGGAACACGAAGAGGACGACCGGCATGACCAGGCTCACCACCACCACTCGACTCCGCCGCCTCGCGGTCCCCTTCGTCGGCGCGCTGGCGCTCACCGCCGCGCTCCTCGCCCCAGCCGCTCCGGCCTCGGCCGCCGGTGCCGTCCCGAAGGGCGACCCGTACCTGCTGTACACCGCGAGCATCAGCGCGAACGGCTCCGGCACCGGCTACTCGTCGTACATCAACGTCCACGACGCCCACAACAACGCGTACTCGTTCGGGATCCAGTCGGACAAGGGCTCGCCGCAGAGCAAGGGCAAGCCGCGCTACATCTGGGAGCGGGTGCAGAACGGCAAGTTCACCTACGGCTACCTCGGCCCCGCGACGAACAAGCTGACGCCCATCGGGATGCGCTGGTACAAGAACGACGTCGCGACGATGATCGTCAACCACAAGACGATCGGCACGCTCAAGGTCAACCTGGACGGCCGCCTGTTCTTCAACGCCGAGGCGAACGCCCGGCTGAACGGCGACGTCGTGCACTCCACCGTGCAGAACACCCGCATCACGGTCGGCGACCGCAAGTCGAACACCGGCCTGAACGGCAAGTGGGACACGAGCTTCACGTTCCACGGGATCAAGGCGAAGCAGACCAACAGCCCGCGGGTGCAGGGGGCGTCCTTCACGATCGACGGCCGGGTCTCGGGTCTGCCGAAGGGCGGCAACTGGGACACCGCGCAGGTCTCCGGCATCGGGATGATCGCGCAGAAGTGGTGACGGGCCGACGCGGCTGAGCTGCGTCACGCGGCGTCCCTGACGGCGGACGACCCGACCGGGTCGTCGTCGTGCGCGTCAGGGACGTCGTGCTCGTCGAGTCCGGGCGCGCCGTGGTGCGGCGGCGTGTCGACCGCCGGCCCGGCCAGGGCTGGGTCCTCGTACCCGGCGTCGGGCGCCTCCTCCGCCGGTCCGGAGGTCGCGGCGGCGTCGAGGTCGGTGTGGTCCGGCGCGGTGGGCAGTGCCCCGGCGCCGATCTCGCCGGTGCGCAGGTCGACCTGCTGCGTGCTGCCGTGGCCCGTCGATGGGTCGTTCACCTGCCGCGGTACCCGGACCCAGTTGCTGATGCCCCACGCCAGGTCGTGACCGATGCCGTCGGCGTCGATCTCGACGGAGGTGCCGCCGCGGCCGTCGCGCTCCCAGGTACGGATCCGGACGCGACCGGCGACCACGATCCGGTCGCCCTTCTTCAGGGACTTGAAGACGTTCGACGCGAGCGACCGGAACGCGGTGACGGTGTACCAGTTCGTGGTGCCGTTGACCCAGGCGGCGCTGGCCCGGTCCCAACGACGCGAGGGTGACGCGAGCCGGAGGCTCGTGATGGCGATGCCGGTCTCGGTGACGAGGTGCCGGGGCTCGGTGGCGACGATTCCGCAGACGGTGATGATGTCGTTCATGCGTCGATCGTCATCGAGCCCGGGACCGCGTGAGCGGGCCCGGGCTCGACCTGTGACGTGTGGACCGGTCGAGGCGACCTGTGGAGGACGAGTCCCCCGGGCCTCCTGACCGACGCCCGTCAGTGCGCGTGGAACTCGGGCCGGGCCGCCAACGGGCCGAGCGCGGCGTGGACCGCGCCCTTCGCCGACTCGAGCGACGGGTACACGCCACCCGCCCGTCGTCGTCCGTAGAGCTCGACCGTGAAGCCGTCCGCCGCCCGGTGGATGCTGCCCACCGCGCCGGCCGGACCGATCGCGACCCAGGTCCCCGTGTCGTCCGTCATGTTCGAACCACCTCCTCGTGGCCCCGACGCCCCGGGATCAGGACGCCAGGATGTACTGACCGTACGCCTTGCGGACCTTGTTCACCTTGGGCAGTGCGACGGCGAGGCAGTAGCCCTGTCCGGGGTTCTTCGCGAAGAAGTCCTGGTGGTGCTCCTCTGCCGTGAAGAAGGTCGACAGCGGCTCGATCGTCGTGACGATCCCGCCGTCCCAGATCTCGGCCGCACGCTCGATCGCGCGCTCGAACAGCTCGCGCTGCACGTCGTCGGCGGGGAACATCGCCGAGCGGTACTGCGTGCCGACGTCGGCGCCCTGCCGGTTCAGCTGCCGCGGGTCGTGCAGCGTGAAGAACACGTCGAGGACCACCTCGGCCGGGAGCACGGTCTCGTCGAAGGTCACCGCGACGGCCTCGGCGTGACCGGTCGTGCCGGTGCAGACCAGCTCGTACGACGGGTCGTCCACGTGTCCGCCGACGTAGCCGGACACCACCTCCTGCACCCCCTGGAGCGTGCGGTACACGGCGTCGAGACACCAGAAACATCCACCTGCGAGCACGAACGTCGTCATGTCGCCACCGTACTCCGGCGTGCTGCGACGGCGAGGGCGCGGGGTGCAGGTCCTCCACACCGCGCGCGCTCGGCGCCCTCCTCCCCAGATCGCGCCGGAGGCGTCGGCGTGTCGGTGGTCGCCCGTAGCGTCAGCTGCACACCGACGGACACACCGTCATCGACCACACCGACCCGAGAGCAGCGATGCAGACCACACACGAACCCGTCCTGCGGATCCGCAGTGTCCCGCTCGCCCGCTCGCACGGTGACTACCGGGTCCTCGACGTCCGCGACGACCTGAGCCGGGTCACCCGCGCGAACGGCGAGATCGTCGGGTACGTCGACCGGATCGACGTCGCGGGCGACACGGCGTACCGCGCCCGGCGCTACGTCGCGACCGAGCGTCGCTTCGTCGAGCTGCCGAACGTCTGGTCGGCCGACGACGCCGTCGACACCCTCCGCTGGTCATGATGTTCCACATTGGAATCGTGTCGGACCGGATGGGCGGATCACCGACCGGCCTCCCCGGCGCCTGATCGTTTCGTGGGTATGGTGCGCGCATGGACTGGTGGAACGACCTGAGCGACTGGACCGCATCGGACGACGGCTGGCGTGTGCTCTCGGGCGCCGTCATCCCCTTCGTCGCCATCGTCGTGGCGGGTGTGATCGCCGCGCTGATCGGACGCGGAGCGACCAAGCGCGTCGTCGCCCTGCAGGAGCGCGAGGCGAAGAACGCCGCGGTCACCGCGATCGTCTCGGCGGCCCGCAAGGCGGCCGCCTGGGGTGCGCTCGGACACGACGAGCGCCGCTACGCCGACCACCTCGCCGAGGACGCCGACATCCGTCTGCGTCTGCTCCCGGTCCCCGGTGCACCGCTGGCCGCCAACTGGACCCAGCACGAGATCGCGGACATCAAGAAGAACTCGTCGACGTTCAGCTTCCAGGCTGAGCAGTCGCTGGCCGAGTTCCGCGACCGTCTGCTCGACTGGCAGGCACGTCCGTCCCGCGCCCGCAAGCTCTTCAAGGCCGACCTCGAGCGCTGGAAGTTCGACTCCCCCGACCCCGACGCCGAACTGATCAAGCGCCAGCAGGACTGGAACGCCGACCAGGTGGAGCAGTCCCGCGCACAGGCGGCGACGCCCGCTCCGGCGTCCCCGGCCGAGCGGCCCACCCCGACCACGACCTCCCTGCGCCCGGCGGCGACGCCCACGCCCGCAGCGGCCCCCACCGGCACCGGCACCGGCACCGGCACGCCGAGCGGTACCGGCACGGCAGGGAGCGCCGGCACGCTCGGTGGCGCCGGCACGCACGGCTCCCCGGCGTCCGCCCCGCAGGCCCCGCAGGCCCCGCAGTCCCAGACCCCGGCCCAGGGCCCGTCCACCCCGGCGTTCTCGGTCAACCGTGGCGGTTCCGACGCCGACGCCACCCGCTCCTTCGGGCAGAACACGACGCGGGTCTACGGCGACGACCCGTCGTCCGCGCCGACGCCGCCCGTGCGACCGACGCTCGGCACCCCGGCCCAGCCCGCACGGACCACCCCGGGCAGCACCGGCCCGGCCGGCGCCTCGGGTACGTCCCGCGACACCGACGACACCGAGGTCGTGGACGACCGCGCCACCACGCAGGTGTTCGGCGGATCGGCCGTGACCCCGACCGCCGCCGAGTCGCACGTCAACCGCACCCCCGCGAACGACGTCCCCGCCCGCGCACCCCGGCTCGACGCCGCGGGGACGACGAACACCACGTCGATCCCCACCCGCCTGTCGCAGGCACCGGCCGAGCCGACCGACGCCGACGAGACCTCCGAGGCCACCCACACGCAGCCGATCAGCGCCGCGGAGCTCCGCCGCCGGGCCGCCGACGACGAGTAGCACCACCCGCGCCCGGGTCGACACCCGGACGAGGAACGGGCCGCCATCCGGAAGGATGGCGGCCCGTTCGCGTCGGTGCCCCCGGCAGGAATCGAACCCGCGGCACGGTGGGTAGAAACCACCTGCTCTATCCACTGAGCTACGGAGGCGAGCGACGTCGATTCTAGCGGCGACCCGGCGCCGCACGCTTCCGGAACGGTTCGGTCCGCGTCTGCCCGCCGTTCGCTTCCGGGACACCCTCGGTTCGTAGCGTCCGGGGCATGCGCTCCACCGGTTCCGTCCTCGCCGTGGTGCCCGCCCGCGCCGGTTCGAAGGGCGTCCCGGGCAAGAACCTCCGTCCCGTCGCCGGCCGTTCGCTCGTCCGGCGCGCGGTCGAGTCCGCCCTGGGTGCGGAGCGGGTCGACGCCGTCGTCGTGACGACCGACGGGGACGACATCGCCGCCGAGGCCCGCGCGGCCGGGGCCCTCGTCGTCCGCCGCCCCGACGAGCTGGCCGGGGACGAGGCCTCGTCGGAGTCCGCGCTCCTGCACGTGCTCGACGAGCTCGCCGCGACGGGAGCGCCGGACCCCGAGGTCCTGGTGTTCCTGCAGGCGACCTCGCCGTTCATCGAACCCGCCGACCTCGACGCTGCGATCGACCGGGTCGTGCAGGGCCACGCGGACGTGGTCCTCGCGGCCGCCCCGTCGCACGCGTTCCTGTGGCGGACCGCGCCGGACGGGTCCGCCGTGGCCGTCAACCACGACGCCGCCACCCGGCCCCGACGCCAGGACCGCGAGCCCGAGTACCGCGAGACCGGCTCCTTCACCGTCCTGCGGACCGCCGGCTTCCGGCAGCACCGGCACCGGTTCCACGGGCGCGTGGAACTGCACGTGGTGGACGCGGCCACCGCGATCGACGTCGACGAACCGTCCGACCTGGCCGTCGCGGAGGCGATCGCCGGCGCGCTCCCCTCGTCGAGAAGCACCCGACCGGTCGGGGCCACCCCCTCGACCCCATCCCCGACGCGGGCCGTGCCCGCACCGAACGGAGCACCATGACCGTCACCATCGGTACGTCCACGATCGGCGCGGGCCACCCCGCGTACCTCATCGGCGAGATCGGCCTGAACCACAACGGGAGCGTCGAGATCGCGAAGCAGCTCATCGACGTCGCGGCGGACGCCGGGCTGCAGGCCGTGAAGTTCCAGAAGCGCACGCCGGAGATCTCGACGCCCGAGCACATGAAGAACACGCCGCGCAGCACCCCGTGGGGCGACATGACCTACCTGGAGTACCGCTACCGCGTCGAGTTCGACCGCGACCAGTACATCGAGATCGGCGACCACGCGACGCTCCGCGGTCTCGACTGGTTCGCGTCCCCGTGGGACGAGCCCTCGGTCGACTTCCTCGAGGACCTCAACGTCGTCGCGTACAAGATCGCCTCGGCGTCGGTGACCGACCTCGGCATGCTCGCCGCCGTCGCCGCGACCGGCAAGCCCGTCATCCTGTCGACCGGCATGTCCACGCTCGAGCAGATCGACGCCGCCGTCGAGACGCTCGGCACCGACCGCCTCGTCCTCATGCACGCGACGTCGACGTACCCGCTGCCGGCGGAGGAGGCGAACCTCCGCATGATCGACACCCTCGCGAACCGGTACGCCGGCGTGCCGGTCGGCTACTCCGGCCACGAGCCCGGCCTGCAGATCTCGATCGCCGCGGTCGCACTCGGCGCCACGGCCGTGGAACGGCACATCACGCTCGACCGCACGATGTGGGGCTCCGACCACGCGGCATCGCTCGAGCCGCACGGCCTGCAGACGCTCGCGCGCGACGTCCGCATCATCGAGACCGCCCTCGGCGACGGCGTCAAGCGCATCTTCCCCGGCGAGCAGGCGCCCCTCGCGAAGCTGCGCCGCGTCGGCGCGTGACGGGCGGGGTCGACGAGGCGCGCGCCCTGGACGCAGCCGCCGACGGTCGTGCGTCGACCGTCGGACGGGAGGCGCGCCTCCCGTCCGACACGGCACCACGCGCCCGACGGGTGGTCGGCCTGGTCGACACCGACTCGTTCGCGAAGTGGGGCGCGCACCTGCTCGCCACCGCACCGCCGGACTGGGACCTGGAGGTCTGGACGGTCGCCACCCCGCGGTCCGCGAGCACGGCGCAACTGCGCGCGGCGTTCCGCGGGCTGGACGCCCGGCTGGCGCACCTGCGGACGGCTCCCCCGGCGGCGCGGAGCGTCGACGCGATCGTCGAGGACCTACGGCGCGACCCGCCCGACGCCGTGCTCGTCTCGACGATCGGGCCGGTGGCCGAACTCGTGCTCGAGGAGGTGCACCGACGGATCCCGCGGCGACCGGTGCTCGTGACGGGGCTGCCGGGCATCTCGTTCCCGGCGAAGTGGAAGGGCGTCTTCTTCCGTGCGCGTGCCGACCTGTTCGTCCTGCACAGCCACCGCGAGGTCCGGGCCTACGAGGAGATGGCGGTCGACGGCGGTGTGGAACCGCACTTCGCGCTCGCGACGCTGCCCTTCGCGCAGGGGGCCGCCGGTGCGCTGTCCGACCCGGACCGCGTCCGCGACTCCGTCGTCTTCGCGGCGCAGCCGAGTGTGCCCCTCGAACGAGCGGACCGGGCGCTCGTCGTCGACCGACTCGTCGAGACGGCGCGACGGCACCCGGAGTGGCGTGTCGTCGTCAAGACCCGCGCCGTCACGGGGGAACAGCAGACGCACCGCGAGGAGCACCCCTACGCCGACCTCGTGCCGGCCGACGCGCCCGCGAACCTCGTCGTGGCGGGCGGGCCGATGGGCGAGCACCTCGACCGGGCGGTCGCGCTCGTGACGATCAGCTCGACGGCCGTGCTCGAGGCAGCAGCACGTGGCGTCCCCGCACTCACCCTGACCGACTTCGGGACGGGACGGCACCTCATCAACGAGGTCTTCGTGGCGAGCGGCCTGGAGGGCGACGCGGTCGACCTGGTGGACGGCCGGTTCGGTCGGGTGCGGGCGAGCTGGATGCGGGACAACTACTTCCACCCGGCGTCCGACGACGACTGGGCCGATCGGCTCGGCGCACTCATGGCGCAGCGCGACGCCGGCATGCTGGTCGACCGGCCGGCTGCCCGGCGCAGTCGGGGTGGCGCGCTCCGTCGGGCGTGGGAGCGCAAGAACGCGCTCGGCGGCGCCGACCGGAGCCTCCTCGGGGCCGTCGCGCTGGTGATCGGCGCGCCGATCCGGGCGGCGAAGCGCCTGGCGCGACGGGTCCTGGCGGTCGTCCACCCGCCGGAGCCGGTGGTGGTCGCTGCGCCGACCTCACAACGCGTGGCGGGCGGGCGTCGTCCCGACCCGGGGTCAGACGGCCTTCGCGACCGCGAGCAGGAGTTGGTCGCGGGTGGGGACGCCGGGTGACCGGAAGACCTCGGCTCCGTCGTCCTGCCGCACGATGATCGTGGGCGTGGACCGGATGCCGAGGCCCTCCGCGTCGTCGGGGTGCGCCGCCACGTCGCGCTCGGTCACGGTGAGCCCGGGGACGAGCGCCGCAGCCTCGGCCGACACCCGGCGGGCGGCGGCGCACGGCGCACAGAAGGCGGACGTCCAGAGGTCGAGCTGCATGTGATCGTGCAACGCGGCAGGTGGGGGATCTACTCCCGGTCGAAGCCGCCGCTGCGGTCGCCGCGGTCCTGCAGGTCGTCCACGGGGTCGGACTCGCTCGGGACGTACTCGAACTCGGCCGAGATCTGGTCGACGACCTGGCGGGACTTCGTCATGCGGTAGGTCAGGGCGGTCTGCAGGCCCTCGACGTCGGCGAACACCGTGACCTCGTCGTCCAGCGCGTCGCTCGTCGCGGTGCGGGTGTCGGTCGTGCCGTCGAAGGGACCGCCGTGGAAGATCGCGGTGTACTCGTCGCCTTCGTGGATGGTGATGTCGCTCATGCGTCCCTTCTACCAGGCGTCGCCTGTTGCGGGATGCATAGCACTGCTATATAGTTCGGACATGGAACAAACACGGGCGCAGACGATCGAGACGCTCCTCGTCTCCGTCAACCGCCTGATCCGGACCGCCGTGCAGTCCACCGGCAACACGACCTCGCCGGCCGTGTGGCGGACCCTCGGCATCCTCGAGCTGGACGAGCCGATGCGCCTCGGCGAACTCGCCGCCGCGTCCCGCGTCGCCCAGCCCACCATGACGCGGCTCGTCACCGGCATGCTCGCCGACGGCCTCGTCACCCGCGCCGTCGACCCCGACGACTCCCGCGGCCAGCGCATCGGCATCACCGACGACGGCCGCGCCCGACTCACCGCGTGGCGGGCGACCCTGACCGACACCGTCGGACCGGTCTTCTCGGACCTCTCCGACGAGGACTGGGACGCCCTGCACCACGCCACCGCCCTGATCGCCGAGCGCACCAGGACGACCCCCACGTCCACCAGACAGGAGACCACAGCGTGAACGCCCACGCACCCGCCGGCTCGTCCGGCTCCATCCTCAAGCAGTCGTCCGCGGTCTGGGCGATCGCCTTCGCCTGCGTCGTCGCCTTCATGGGCATCGGCCTCGTCGACCCGATCCTGCCCGCCATCGCGTCGTCGCTCCGCGCCACCCCGGCACAGACCGAGCTCCTGTTCACGAGCTACCTGGCCGTCACCGGCGTCGCGATGTTCTTCACGAGCTGGGTCTCCAGCCGCATCGGCGCGAAGCGCACCCTGCTCATCGGGCTCGCGCTCATCGTCCTGTTCTCGGTCCTCGCGGCCACGTCGAACAGCGTGTGGAACATCATCGACTTCCGCGCCGGATGGGGCCTCGGCAACGCCCTCTTCATCTCCACCGCACTCGCCACGATCGTCGGGGCGGCCTCCGGCGGCACCGCGTCGGCCATCATCCTGTACGAGGCCGCCCTCGGCCTCGGGATCGCGATCGGCCCGCTCGTCGGCGGCCTGCTCGGCTCCGTCAGCTGGCGCGGCCCGTTCTTCGGCGTCACCACCCTGATGGCCGTCGCGTTCGTCGCCGTCGTCGCCCTGCTCAAGTCCGGCAGCCTCGAGAAGCCCACGCCGACCAAGCTCTCCGCCCCGTTCCGTGCACTCGGTCGGCCGGCGCTGGCAGCACTCGCGGCCACCGCCCTCTTCTACAACATCGGCTTCTTCGTCCTCCTCGCCTACACGCCGTTCCCGCTCGGCTTCGGCGCACTCGGCATCGGCTTCACGTTCTTCGGCTGGGGCGTCGGCCTCGCCGTCACCTCCGTGTGGGTCGCCCCGATGCTCACCGCCCGCCTGCGCAGGACGACCGTGCTGAAGATCGCTCTGCCCCTGCTCGCACTCGACCTGTTCGCCGCGGCCGTGGTCGTGCGCTCGCAGGTCGGCCTCGTGGTCTGCGTGGTCATCGGCGGGCTCGTGCTCGGTGTCCTCAACACCGTCCTGACCGAGTCCGTCATGGAGGCCACCGACCTGCCCCGCTCGGTCGCCTCGAGCGCGTACTCCGCCGTCCGGTTCATCGGCGGCGCCATCGCCCCGCCCGTCGCGACCCTGCTCGCCGACGCGTTCTCGCCCTCGGCCGCCTACGTCTTCGCGGGGGCGTCCGTCGCCGTCGCCTTCGTGGTGGTCGTCTGCACGACGAAGGTCCTGCGCCGGGTGGACGACGGCCCGGAGCCCGAGCGGGTCGAGGCCGAGGCGATCTCGGCCGGGGAGATGGCGTAGGGGGCGTCGGGGGTTTCGGGGGTCGGGGGTCGGGGGTTCGGGGGTCTCCGGGGCCTTCGGGGGTCTCCGGGGCCTTCGGGGGTCTCCGGGTTCTCAGGCGGCGTTCCGGGAGGGCGTTCCGGGGGTGGGTCGTGCTCGTCCTGCGCGAGGGTCCGGTGTGCCGAGCGGGCGAAAGACCCGGGTGATCGCTTCGGCGACCCAGGCCTTTCGCCCGTTCGTGATGCAGGTGACGGTGCCGGTGCCGGTGCCGGTGCCGGTGCCGGATGGACATCGGACGTTAGGCGCCGCGGCCCAGGTCGCAACCCGGCCGAGCCAGGGCGCGCTGGGCTGAGCGGGGGCGCCCTGGGCTGAGTGGGCGAAAGACCCGGGTGCCCACGGCCCGCCACTGCGACCTTCCGCCCGCTCGGGTGGCCGGGCTCCTCTGCACGGCTCGTCACTGGCCGCGGACTGGTCGGGGACAGGTCGGAGACAGGCTCACGGACCGGTTGCGGACGGAGCGCGTGCGCTGAACGAGCGAAAGACCAGGGCCATGCCACGGAGGAGTGCGGCATTTCGCCCGCTCGGCTACCCGCGCCGCCGCTCCGGCCCGCTCCGGCCCGGTACGTGGACGGGTATCGAACGGGACGCTGGCGACACCGCTCCAGCCCGTACCGTTCGGGCCCGCCGGCGGGTTCCGACCGGGACGCCGCGCTGAGCGGGCGAAAGACCCGGGTCACCACGCTGGCGAGTACGGCATTCCGCCCGCTCGCGTTCGCCGACCGCCGCTGCCGCCCGCTCGCGTTCGCCGGCCGCCGCCGCTGACGCCACTGCGGCCGCTGCCGCCGCCGCCGCTGCCCGGAGGGCCCAGGCGGGACCGGTCCGCGACGACGAGCACCCGTTCCCGAGGGCGGGCGTCCCGTCGACCAGCGCGGCACGGGCGCGGGTCAGCACGGTCACCGACAGCGTGCGCCAGGGGCGTCGGCGGTCGGCAATAGGATCGAGGGCATGGCAACCGCGAATGACCGCCTCGTCTGGATCGACTGCGAGATGACCGGCCTCGACCTCGAGGTCGACGAACTCGTCGAGGTGGCCGTGGTCATCACCGACTTCGACCTCGAGCCCGTGCACCCCGGGTTCGACATCGTCATCAAGCCGGACCAGTCGGCGCTCGACAACATGAACGAGTTCGTGACGAACATGCACACGACCTCGGGGCTCATCGAGGAGATCCCGAACGGCGTGAGCCTTGCGGACGCCGAGTACCAGGTGCTCGAGTACATCCTCGAGCACGTCCCGGCCGAGGGGTCCGCTCCCCTGGCCGGCAACACCATCGGCACCGACCGCGCGTTCCTGTCGAAGTACATGCCCCGCGTGGACGGCCACCTGCACTACCGCAGCGTCGACGTGTCGAGCATCAAGGAGCTCTGCCGTCGCTGGTTCCCGCGGGTGTACTTCAACTCGCCGGAGAAGCACGGCGGCCACCGCGCGCTGGCGGACATCCTCGAGTCGATCCGCGAGCTCGAGTACTACCGTCGCGCCGGCTTCGTCGCCGAGCCCGGCCCGACGACCGACGACGTCCGTGCGGTCCAGGCCGAGGTCGTCGAGAAGTGGGAACCGCGCCTGGCCCAGCCTGCGGCCGAGTGACGACACGGGTGGTCGGCACCGGTCGCGGTATGTACTAGTATTGAGTGGTCGCGCCGGTCGCCGGTGCACACATGGTGGATATAGCTCAGTTGGTAGAGCGCCTGGTTGTGGTCTAGGAGGTCGCGGGTTCGAGACCCGTTATTCACCCCAGTGCTGATCGAGATCAGCTGAAGGCCCCGGTCCGATGGACCGGGGCCTTCGTCGTGCATCGGACGAGCAGGTCATCCCCAGCTGCAGGCGGCCACACATGTGGAATGTTCGGTCCGAGCGTCCCGGCCCTCGTACGGTCGAGCGGTGCAGACTTCCCGCCTCCGACCGGACATCCAAGGGCTCCGCGGACTCGCCGTCCTCGCGGTCGTGCTGGACCACGCCTTCCGGTGGCCGGTGGGTGGCTTCCTCGGGGTCGACGTCTTCTTCGTGATCTCAGGGTTCGTCATCGCGACCGGGCTGCTGCGCGAGCGTGCTCGGACGGGGCGCATCCGCCTCGGTGCGTTCGCACTCCGGCGGGTCCGACGGCTCGCGCCGGCGTCGCTCGCCGTGCTGGTGACGACGGTCACGGCGGCCTGGTTCTTGCTGACCCCGAGCCGCCTCGGGACGGTCCTCACCGACGCGCTGTGGTCGGCCGGAGCCCTGCAGAACTGGCGGCTCGCGGCCGAGGGCACCGACTACTTCGCGGCGACCACCGCACCGTCGCCGTTCCAGCACTTCTGGTCGCTCGGCGTCGAGGAGCAGTTCTACCTCGTGCTGCCGATCCTGATGGTCGTGCTGCTCGGCCGCGGGACCAACCCCGGGCGGACCCGCCTGACGGCGACGGTGCTCGGCGTCCTCGTCCTCTGCTCGGTCGTCTGGGCGTTCCTCGCGGTGTCGGCGGACCCCGCTGCGGCGTACTTCTCGACGGCGACCCGCGCCTGGGAGCTGGGGCTCGGGGTCCTCGTCGCCCTGGCCGCGCTCCGTGCCCGGGGTCGGAGCGTCCGCCCGCTGCTCGGCGAGGGCATGGTGGTCGTCGGGCTCGTCGCCGTCAGCGCGTCGGTCCTGATCGGGCGGGAGTCGTCGGGCGTGCCGGCGCCGCTCGCGCTCGTCCCGACGGCCGGCACCGCGCTCGTCCTGCTGGCGGGTTCGGGTTCCGGTGCGGGGCCTCGGGCGGCAGCGTTGCTCCGGTGGCGGCCGCTCGTCGGGCTCGGGACGATCAGTTACTCGTTGTACCTCTGGCACTGGCCGTTCATCCTGCTGCTCCCGCTCGTCGCGCCGGTCCCGATGCCGGTGGTGGTCGCGTTGGCCCTGGTCACCGCGATCGCGAGCCACGCGACCCTCGAGACGGTGTTCCGACGACCCGGCCTGCGGAGGACACTGCGCGAGAACCGCCTGCGCGTGCAGCTCGGTGGGCTGGCGGCGATGACCGTGCTGACCGTCGTGACGACGTCGTTCGCTGCGGAACGCGTGCGGCCGCTCCCGGCCGTGCCGGCTGCTGCGGCCGAGGCCCTGCCAGCGGAGGACGAGGCCTTCCCGACGCTGCGGGCACGCGCGCGGGATGTGGCCGCGGGCGCGGGCGCCCGGACCTGGCCGGCAGACCTGACGCCGAGCGCCGATGCGATCAGCGCGAGCGGGTACGTGGACTCGTTGACGAAGACCTCGGACTGGGCCTCGACCCTCGGGTGCTCGCTGATCGGGGCGGACTGGCGGAGCGACGGCTGCGTCTGGGGGCCGGAGGACGGCCGCACCACCGACGTCCTGCTGACCGGCGACTCGACCGGCGCGTTCTCGGCGCCGGGCTGGCGGGCACTCGCCGAGGACTCGGACGCGCGACTGCGGGTGCGCAACGGCGCACAGATCGGGTGCCCGTTCTCGACGACGGCGCTGCCGTCGGACACCGAGAGCTGCGCGGCGCACAACGCCGAGGTCGTCGACGAGCTGGAGCGGACGGAACCGGAGCTGCTCGTCGTCACGAACCGGTTCTGGGACCAGGACGATCCGAGCCTCGAGTCCATCGCGGAGGACGACTACGCGTCGGGGACACGCGACATGATCGCAGCCGTGCGGGAGCACGTCGGCCGAGTCGTCGTCGTGCCGGCCACTCCGCCGGGGTACGCACCGGTCAGCTGCGTCGCGGGCACCCGCGGTCCGCAGGACTGTCGCTCGGGGGACGAGGTCGCCCGGACGCAGATCCGTGCCCTCACCGGGCTGCTCGCGGACGTGCAGGACACGACCGTGCTCGACTCGACGCCGCTCTGGTGCGCCGCCGGGTCCTGTCCACTCGTCATCGACTCCGTGCTGACCCGCTTCGATCCGGTGCACACCACGCCCGAGGCGTCCGTCGCCTCGGCTCCGGCGCTCCTCGATCTGCTGCGTCAGGGAGACGTCCTGCCCGGTGTGCGACGATCGAGCCCGTGATGGAGATGTCCGCCGACGAGTTCGAGCAACTCGTGACCGACGAACTCGACCTGCTGCCCGACGAGATGGTGGACGGGCTCGACAACGTCGTCTTCGTCGTCGAGGACGAGCCTGAGGACGGCTCCGACCTGTTCGGCGTGTACGACGGCGTCGCGGCGACCGAGCGCGGGCAGTACGGGTTCGGCGAGCTGCCCGACCGGATCGTGGTGTTCCGCAAGCAGCACCTGGCCGAGTGCGACACCCTCGACGAGCTCAAGGACGAGGTGCACACGACCCTGGTGCACGAGATCGGCCACTTCTACGGCATCGACGACGAGCGGCTCCACGAGCTCGGCTGGGCGTAGCGGCCAGCAAGCCGCCACCCGCCAGCAGTCAGCAGCCGGACAGCGCGCAGCTACCAGCCGCCAGCGACGCCCCGCGCAACCGCACCCCGCCTCAGAACCGCGTCGGCCCCACCTCGTGGTACTTCTCCCATGCGCCGACGGGTCCGCGCCCGTGCAGCGCGTACTCCCCCACGAGCCGCTCCTTGTAGACCGCCGGGTTGTGCGAGGCCACGACCCGGGCGTTCCGCCAGTGCCGGTCGAGCGCCCGGGTCCGGTCCGCGGCA
The DNA here is from genome assembly GCF_001864895.1 of Curtobacterium sp. MCBA15_009. Taxonomy (GTDB): domain Bacteria; phylum Actinomycetota; class Actinomycetes; order Actinomycetales; family Microbacteriaceae; genus Curtobacterium. Next base: position 181,549 of record NZ_MJGO01000041.1, on the reverse strand, counting down.
GAGGCTCCGCCGACCTCGAACAGCTCGGACGCCGACCGCAGCACCCGCGGCCCGATTTCGACCTGCGCCTGGTAGACGGCGTTCTCGGCTGCGTCGAGCAGGGCGAGGTCGACACCGACGCCGGGCTCGTTCGTCGCGACGACCCCGTCGAGCAGCGCCGCGGCGGCGACGACGAGCGAGCGGGCGGCGAACGCGCCGGCCGACAGTCGGCCGAGCACGGCGAGGACCTGCGGGTCCTCGCCCGGGGTGGCGGCGTTGGCGTGGATGTAGGTCCGGGTCCGCGGTCGGACGAAGGCGACGGCGTCGTCCGACACCGCCTGCCCGATCCCGGCGAGGACCGCCAGCAGGTACAGCTGGTAGAAGGCCTGGATGTGCGACAGCGGGGCGTCCCGGTACGCCGACACCACCGAGGGGTCGACCGACACCCCGTCGAACACCGTGGTGCCGGACGCGGTCAACCGCTGCCCGAAGCCGTCCCAGTCGTCGATCGAGCTGACGCCCGGTGCGGCGGCGTCGACGGCGAACGTCACGCGCTCCCCGTCACGGTCCGCCGCCAGGTAGATCCAGTCCGCGTAGAGGGTGCCGGTCGAGTAGAACTTCCGCCCGTCGAGTCGGAGGGAGTCGCCGGCGGGTGTCACGGTCGTCGAGATGTCGGCGAGCGTCGTGCCGGTCCGCTCGGACGTCGCGTTCCCGATGACCGCTCCGTCGACGATGCGCTGGAGCCACTCGTCCCGTCCGGCCGACGACGGCCGGAGGAGCACGAGCTCGGTGTACCCGAAGTGCCCGCGCCACAGGTGGGCGACGTTCGAGTCCGCGGCGGCCAGGTCCGCCACGAGGTGCGCGAGTTCGACGAGGGTCACCCCGAAGCCCCCGCGCTCCTCCGGCACGCGCAACCGACCGAACCCCGCGTCGGCGAGCGCGCGGACCTCGGCGTGCGGCAGCGGCCGGTCCCCCGGCGTCCCGGAGGCGAGCTCGCGCTCGACCGCACCGTCGCGGATGGTCGCGAACAGCGGTGCGAAGCGCGCCCGCAACGTGGCCAGGCGGTCGGCCGGGAGGCCCGTCCCGCGCCCGTCGGTCGTCGTCGCCGCCGTCATGCGGTCACCTCCACGGCACGTGCCGCGTCCGCGACGCCGCTCGCGCCGCCGGTGAACGCACCGCGCCACCGTCGGGCGGGGTGCGAGTCCGGCAGTTGCGCGTGCCCGAAGAGCTTCTCGCGCAGGGTGCCCTCGCGGTACTCGGACTGCATCAGGCCGCGCTCCTGCAGGGTCGGCGCGATGTGGTCGACGAACTCCTCGTACGAGCCGGGCAGCGTCCAGTTGATGACGTTGACGCCGTCGACGCCGATCCGCTGCCAGTCGGCGAGCTCGTCGGCGATCTGCTCCGGCGTCCCGACGACCCGGGCGCGGAGCTTGGCGGACAGCCGGGCGAGGTCGGCGATGGTCGGTTCGCGGTCGCCGGCGGCCTCGCGGAGCCACTGCAGGTGCGACTGCCCGGCGTGGGTGCGGACCTCGGACAACGGGGTGTCCGGGTCGAGGGGCTCGCCGGTGTCCGGGTCGAAGCCGAGGTTCGAGTGCACCAGGAACCCGTCGGCGGCCAGGTACTCGTCGATCTCCGCTTCCTTGGCCTTCGCCTCGGCCTCGGTGGAGCCGGTGACGAAGGTCAGGCCGAGGAAGAAGGCGATGTCGTCACGGTCCCGGCCGGCTGCCGAAGCCAGGTCGCGGGTCTCGCGGATGAGCTGCTCGGTGGCGTCCCGGTTCGAGGTGAGGATGAACTGCGCCTCGGCGTTCCGGGCGGCGAAGGCCCGGCCGGCCGGCGAGGACCCGGCCTGGAACAGCACCGGGGTCCGCTGCGGCGACGGCGCCGACAGGTGCGGACCCTGCACGTCGTAGCGGGTGCCGTGGTGGTCGATGCGGTGCACCTTGTCGGGATCGGCGTAGCCGCGGACGGGGTCCTTCAGCACGGCGCCGTCCTCCCACGAGCCCTCCCAGAGCTTCGCGCAGACCTCGAGGTACTCCTCGGCCCAGACGTAGCGCTCGTCGTGCTCCTCGAGCCGGTCGGCGCCGAAGTTCCGGGCGGCGCTGTCGAGGGCGCTCGTGACGACGTTCCAGCCGATGCGGCCGCGGGTGATGTGGTCGAGCGTGGAGACCTTGCGGGCGAAGTCGAACGGGTGCGCCTGGATGACGCTCGAGGTGAACGCGAGCCCGAGGTGCTCGGTCGACACGGCGAGCGCGGAGAGCAGCACCGACGGGTCGTTCGAGGGGATCTGCAGCCCCTCGCGCAGGTTGGTCGAGTAGTCGCCTCGGCCGGGGCCGTAGGTGCCGACGACGTCCGCGAAGAACATCGCGTCGAACTTGCCGCGCTCGAGCGTCCTCGCCAGGTCGGTCCACAGCGTCACGTCGTCGAAGTCGGCCTGCCGGGCGTCCGGGTGCCGCCAGAGGCCGTGCTGGATGTGCGACGTCGTGTTCATGACGAAGGCCGCGAAGCGCAGCGGGCGGTTCGGTGCATCGCTCATGCCTCCATCGTGGTCGGCGGGCACCGCCCGACGACAGCGACGTGACCTCGCGTTACGCGGGATGTTCCGCACGACGCCGGACGCGACCATGCTCCTGAGGCATGTCGACCCCGACCACTGCAGCCGCGCCTCCCGTCCGTCGTCCCGACCCGACGACCGCCGCGACCCGGCGTCGTGTCGCCCTCGCCTCGTTCGTCGGCACGACCGTCGAGTACTACGACTTCTACCTGTACGCGACGGCGTCGGCGCTGGTGTTCGCACCGACGTTCTTCCCGTCGGTGACGCCCGCGGTCGGCGTGATCGCGTCCTTCGCGACGTACGGCGTCGGCTTCGTGGCGCGGCCCCTGGGCGGGATCGTCGCCGGGCACCTCGGTGACCGCATTGGGCGGAAGAAGCTGCTCGTCGCGTCGCTCGTGCTCATGGGGATCGCCTCGACGCTCATCGGGGCGATCCCGTCCGCGTCGACCATCGGGGTCGGCGCCGTCGTGGCGCTCGTGGTCCTGCGGCTGCTGCAGGGCGTCGCCGCGGGAGCGGAGTGGGGCGGCTCGGCGCTGCTGTCCGTCGAGCACGCTCCCGCGCGGCACCGCGGCTTGTTCGGGGCGTTCACGCAGATGGGGTCCGCCGGTGGGATGCTCCTGGCGACCGGTGTCTTCACGCTCGTGCGGACGCTGCTCGGCAACGAGGCCTTCCTGGCCTGGGGCTGGCGGCTGCCGTTCCTGTTCTCCGCGGTGATCGTGGCGGTGGGGCTCGTGATCCGGCTCGGCGTGCAGGACGCCCCGGTGTTCCAGGAGCTCCGCGCCTCCGGTGGGGTCGAGCGGTTCCCGGTGTGGCAGGCGATCCGGCAGCACCCGCGCTCGATCCTGGTGACCGCCGGCCTGCGGCTCGTGCAGCCGGCGCTGTACTCGATCCTGACGACGTACTCGCTGACCTACCTCGGGAACGTGCGCGGTCCGGACGGCGCGGACGCCGGGCTCCGGGCGGTCCTCGTCATCTCGGCGGTGTCGCTCGTGACGACGCCGTTCTGGGGCTGGCTGTCCGACCGGGTCGGCCGGCGGGTGCTCACGATCTGGTCGGCCGTCGGCATCGCCGTCCTGATCTGGCCGTTCTTCGCGTTCCTCGACGCCGGGCCGCTCGTGCTCCTGCCGCTCGTGGCGCTGATCGGCATGTGCGTGTTCCACGACAGCATCTACGGGCCGCAGGCGGCGTGGTTCGCCGAGCAGTTCCCGACCGGGCGGCGGTACTCGGGGATGTCGCTCGGCTACCAGATCGGGTCGATCTTCTCGGTGGGGCTGACGCCGCTGCTGGCCGCGGTGTTCGTGGAGCTCGGCGGGGGCTCCCCGTGGATCCTGTGCGGGTACCTCGGGGTCTACGCGGTGCTGAGCATCGTGGCGGCGGTGTTCGCGGTGGACCCGCGGGCGGCCGAGCGGCGGACGGAGCGGGCCGAGCGGGCGGGGCGCGCTGCGGAGCCGGAGACACCGGAGGTGCGGGTCTCGCGGTGAGCGAGCGGCCCCGCGCCCGCTCCGCCGGGCGACGTGCGGCCCGGGGCCACGTCGGACCCGGTGCCACGCCTGGCCCGGGTCGTTCCTGGCCCGGGTCGCGCCTGGCCAGGGGCCACGCCTGACCAGGGGCCGCGCCTGGCCCGGTTCGCCTCGCCCGGGGCTCAGGGGCTCTGGGGTCCTACGTCCGCACGACCACGTCCGCCAGCACGGCCGGCTGCTCGGCGTCGATGAAGGCGCGTTCCTGCGCGGCCCAGCGCTCCCACTCACGGGCGAACACCTCGCCGTCGCGTCCGATCGCCCGCTCCCGGCGCACGGTGTCGTCGGCCTCGAGCCAGACCCGCAGCGAGGCCAGCGGCGCCGACCCCCGGGACAGCGCACCGCAGCCCTCGACGACGATCGGCACACCGGGCTGGATCGAGATCCAGCCGGCCGGGCCCCCCGCTTCCCAGTCCCAGCGCCGGTAGCCGGAGGGGCCGCCGAGCACGTCCCGCACCACCGCGTCCGCCGCTGCCCGCAGCCCGTCCCATCCCGGGTAGACGTCGTCGAGGTGCACGACCTCGGCGCCGAGCCACCCCGCCAGGGCGTTGCCGAGCGTCGTCTTGCCCGTCCCCGACCGCCCGTCGACGAGCACCACGAGCCGCCCGCCCGACGCCGCGGCCGCCCCGGCGGCGACCGCCGCGAGGTCCTGCGCCAGCCCGTCCGCAGCCCCACCGGCGTCCACGGCGGCCGGCTCGACCGCCGCCCCGCCGGCTGCCCCGCCGGCGTCCGCCGCGGCCGGCTCCACCGCCGCTCCGTTCGCTGCCCCGTCGGCACCCCCGCCGGCGTCCACGGCGGCCGGCTCGACCGCCGCTCGGTCGGCTGCGCCGCCGGTGTCAGCCACGCCAGGTCCCCGCGACGACCGCCACGGCGATCGACGCCGCCCCGATGCCGACGAGCACGCCGACCATCGCCCACTCCGGCCACGAAAACCGCGCCGCCCTGGCCCAGGTCCGCGGCCCGGGAGCGCCGAACCCCCGCGACTCCATCGCCACCGCGAGCGTCGTCGCCCGGCGCAGTGCCAGCACGAGCAGCGAGAAGGCCATCGACGCCGCACGCCGCAGCCGCCCCGAGTCCGCCAGGCCCCGCGCCCGCCGGGCCATCGCGAGCTGCCGCCAGTCGTCGACGAGCAGCGTCGTCATGCGGATCGCCGCGAGCGCCCCGAGCACGAACCGCGCGGGCAGCCGCAGCACCTGGGCGAGCCCGTCCGCCAGGTCGGTGGGGTCCACCCGGACGAAGAGCGCCAGCGCCGGCACCCCCACGGCCAGCACACGGAGCGCTGTGGCGAGCGCGAGCGTCAGCGACCCGTCGGTCACGTGTGCGAAGCCGAGGTCGAACCACTCCCGACCGGAGGGACTGCCGTACAGCGCGATGCTCACCGCGGTCAGCGGCGCGGCGACCAGCACCGGTGACGTCCGCACCAGCAGCGTCCACACCGGGATCCGCAGGAGCGGCAGCAGCACGACCTCGATCGCCAGGGCGACGGCCGCCGACACGATGTCCAGGCTCAGCACCAGGCACACCCCGAGCGCGAGCACCCCGAGCAACGAAGCGACCGGCTGCACGCCGTCGACCCCACGGGTCGCGGACGGGCCGGGAGGCACGACCCGCCCCGACGACACCGCCCGCGTCTCGGAGACGGTCGGCGCGTCCTGCTCCGGGTCGCGTCCCAGGGGCAGGATCGCGCCCGCACTCATCACGAGACCGGCCACGTCCGGCCGCCGCACAGGCGCGAGCACTGCCACATCGCCGTCCGCTGCCGGCACGGGCACGATCCCGTCCGGACCGAGCACCACCTCGTCGGCGTCGAGCGCCCGCACCAGGTCACGGTCGTGCGTGACGACGACGACCGCGGTCCCGTCGTCGGCGAGGGCCCCGAGGCGCTGCACGACGGCTTCCCACGTCGCTCGGTCCTGACCGGACGTCGGTTCGTCGAGGACGAGCACCGGCGGGCGCGTCGCGATGGCGGAGGCGATCGCGAGCCGACGTTGCTCGCCGCCGGACAGGGTGAACGGGTCCACGTCGGCCAGGTGGGCCAACCCGAAGGTGGTGAGCAGGGCCTCCAGGCCGTCCGCGGTGTCCGCGTGACCGAGCGCACGCGGACCGGCGAGCACCTCGTCGCGTACCGTGCGGGCGACGATCTGGTGTTCGGGGTCCTGGAAGACCGTCCCGATGCGGGCTGCGAGCACGCGGCTCGACCAGGCGTGTGGCGCCGGACCCGCACCGCGGGTCAGGGCGTCGGTGGCACGGAGTGTCCCGGCGACCGGGGGCAGGAGCCCGGCGAGGGTCAGGCCGAGCGTCGTCTTCCCCACGCCGTTCGGGCCGGTGATCGCGAGGACCCTGCCGGCCCGGACCCGGAGGTCGATCCCCCGGCCGACCGCCTGGGCAGCGGAGCGACCGGGGCCCGACGTGCTCGCGGGGCTGCTGGCTGCGCTGGCTGGGCTGGCCGCGCTGCCCCACGTGGTGCTTCGTCCGGTGCTGAGTCCCACGGCCTCGAGCAGCACGACGTCCTGCTGGGCGCCGGGCTCGGCGGCGGTGTCGAGGGCGCTCGGTACGTCGAGCGGGCGGAATGCCGCACTGCTCTCGACGGAGGACCCGGGGCTTTCGCCCGCTCGCGCAGGCAGGGCCCACCCACGGCGGCCACCCGAAACCCGACGCGGTCTCCCTGGAGCTCCGTCGGCCGCAGACTCGCCGAGCGGGCGGTATGCCGCAGTGCTCTCACTCGACGACCCAGGTCTTTCGCCCGCTCGCGCGGAAGGACCTCGCCCACGACGCGCACCCGAGCCAGCGTCCGCAGCCGAGCCCGAGTTCTCGCTCGAACTCGCGCTCACGGCGGCCCCCTCGGCCGCGGGCTCACCGAGCGGGCGGAATGCCGCACTCTCCCCGCCGACCGACCCGGGCATTCCGCCCGCTCGCGAAGAACGGCCGATCACCCCGCTCCCCCCGCGGCCACCCGCACCCGCGCCCGCACCCGCACCCGCGCCCCCACCCCGGCGCGCCGACCCCCGCGCCGGCTCGGCCCCGGGCACCCAGACGCCCGCGGCGGTGAGCGCGGGGCCGTGCGCGGCGAGCACCTCGGCCACGGGGCCGTCGGCCACGACGCCTCCGGCGGGCTCGAGGAGCACGAGCCGGTCGACCAGGTCGAGCCAGGTGCCGATGCGGTGCTCCACGACGAGCAGCGTCGCCCCGGTCTCGTCGAGCAGTGCCCGGACGGCGTCGTGGACCTGCACGACGCCGGCCGGGTCGAGGTTGGCGCAGGGTTCGTCGAGCACGAGTGCGCCGGGGCGCATCGCGAGCACGCCCGCGAGCGCCAACCGCTGCCGCTGCCCACCGGACAGCTGCGTGGTCGAGCGGTCGAGCGGCAGGTCGAGGTCGACGACGCCGAGGGCCTCGACGACCCGCGCCCAGGTCTCGTCCCGCGGCACGGCGGTGTTCTCGCAGCCGAACGCGACGTCGTCGCCGATGCGGGACATCACGGTGTGCGCCTCGGGGTCCTGCATGACGAGGCCGACCCGTCCGCGGACGGAGCGGGGGTCGACGCCGTCGACGAGGACCGTGCCCGAGGCCGAGGCCGCTGTGTCGTCGGAGGCGTCCGGCTCGTCGGGCAGCACTGCGGCGACGGCCCGGAGCAGGGTGGACTTGCCGGCGCCGGAGGGTCCGACGACCGCGACCCGCTCCCCCGGCTCGACGGTCAGGTCGACGCCACGGACCGCCCACTCGGCACGCTCCGGGTACCGCCACCCCCACCCGCGGAAGGCGATGCGGGCCGCCCCCGTGCCGGCGGGACCCGACGCCGTCACACCAGGGCGCGCGGCGAGCGCCGCGTGTGCTCTCGCCCGGCCGCGAAGGACGACAGGACGCCGGTGCGGGCGAGCGCCCGGACGACGGCCCACGAGCCGGCGCCGGCGATCACCGCGCCGGAGATGATCGCGCAGACCACGTAGACGAGCTTGAAGGCGACGTCGAGCCCGGGGTACCAGAGCACCGTGTCGTTGATGCCGAGCGCGAGGCCGGCCGCCGCACCGGCGAGCACGACGACGGGCAGGCGGTACACGCGGTACAGGAACAGGGCGAGGACGACCTCGGCGCCGAGGCCCTGCACGAGCCCGGCCTCGAGCGTCAGCCACCCCCACTGGGTGCCGAAGAGCGCCTCGACCGAGGCCGCGACCATCTCGCCGTAGAGGGCAGCGCCGGGCTTCCGGACGACGATGGCGACGACGGGGCCGGCGAGCAGCCAGACACCGCCGAACAGGGCCTTGGTGCCCGGCAGGACCAGGTCCATGACGACACTAATCGGTTCGTAGCCGAACTCCCAGAGGCGGAAGACGACGCCGAGCGCCACGGCGAGGACGCTCGCGACGACAATGTCGACGACGCGCCACCGCAGCGATCGTCGAGGGCTGGTGGGGACGTTCGTGGACGTGCCAGAAGACATGGTGCTGGACTCCTCCCTGCGCCGGCATGATCCGGATCAGGTTCGACGGTCGGAGCGCCGTTCGCTCCCTCTCAGCCCGGTGGTCCCGGACTCCCGTGTGTGTCCTCGCAGTCTAGACGCGGTCGCGACCGCGTGACGGACGGGAGGCCCGTGGCGGATCCGCCACGGGCCTCCCGTTCCGTCAGTGGCTCACTTCTTCAGGGCGCGGATCACCTTGCTGAGCGCCTTGCCGGCCACCCAGACCAGCGGGATGCTCACCGCGACGAGGGAGATGAGGTTCGGCTCGAACTCGAGGTCCTGGCCGGGCCGACGGACGTACGCGCCGACGGGCACCGAGGCGCCGCCGCCCCCGCCGCCCCCGCCGCCGCCGTTCTCGTCGTCCCCGCCGCCGCCGAAGCCGAACCAGCCGAGGGACACCGGGATGATGGTCTGGTCGCCGACCTCGACGGGATCTCCGTAGTTCGTGGAGACGCCGGTCGGGCGGACCTTATCTGCGATCTGGGACACGATGTTGGCCATGGGCGTGACGCTACTCGTCCATCCCTCCACAAGTGGGGTCCCGCGTGAGCAGTCCACACCTTCGACTTGTCTGCGGACGCGGTCGGGTCACACCGATATGTTGGCGAAACCCACACCTGGAGGACCACTTGCACACCTGGCCCGGCAACCCGTACCCGCTCGGTGCGACCTACGACGGAAGCGGCACGAACTTCGCGCTCTTCAGCGAGGTCGCCGAGCGTGTCGAACTCTGTCTCTTCGACTCCGACGGCAACGAAGAGTGCGTCCCCCTCCTCGAGGTCGATGCCTACGTCTGGCACGCCTACCTGCCGAACGTCGGTCCCGGTCAGGAGTACGGCTTCCGCGTCCACGGGCCGTACGACCCCGCCAGCGGCGCGCGTTCGAACCCGTCGAAGCTCCTGCTCGACCCCTACGCCAAGGCGACCAGCGGCGAGATCGACTGGGACCAGTCGCTCTTCTCGTACACGTTCGGCGACCCGGACTCCACGAACGACGACGACTCCGCCTCGCACATGATGAAGGGCGTCGTCATCAACCCCTTCTTCGACTGGCAGGGGGACCGTCCGCCGCGCACGCCCTACGGCGAGACCGTCATCTACGAGGCGCACGTCAAGGGCCTCACCGAGACCCACCCCGACGTGCCGGAAGAGCAGCGGGGCACCTACGCCGGCGTCGCGCACCCCGCGGTGATCGAGCATCTCCAGCGCCTGGGCATCACGACGCTCGAGCTCATGCCCGTGCACCAGTTCGTGAACGACTCGACCCTGCAGGACAAGGGTCTGTCGAACTACTGGGGCTACAACACGATCGGCTTCTTCGCGCCGCACTCCGCGTACTCGTCGTCGGGCGACCAGGGCCAGCAGGTCCAGGAGTTCAAGACGATGGTGCGCGAGCTGCACCGCGCCGGCATCGAGGTCGTCCTCGACGTCGTCTACAACCACACCGCCGAGGGCAACCACCTCGGCCCGACGCTGTCGTTCCGCGGCATCGACAACGCGGCCTACTACCGCCTCGTCGACGACGACAAGAAGTTCTACATGGACTACACGGGCACGGGGAACTCGCTCAACGTCGGGCACCCGCACTCGTTGCAGCTCATCCTCGACTCGCTGCGCTACTGGGTGACCGAGATGCACGTCGACGGGTTCCGCTTCGACCTCGCGTCGGCACTGGCGCGCGAGTTCTACGAGGTCGACCGGCTGTCGGCCTTCTTCGAACTGGTGCAGCAGGACCCGATCGTGTCGCAGGTCAAGCTCATCGCCGAGCCGTGGGACGTCGGCCCCGGCGGCTACCAGGTCGGCAACTTCCCGCCCCAGTGGTCCGAGTGGAACGGCAAGTACCGCGACACCGTCCGCGACTTCTGGCGCGGGGAGTCGTCGACGCTCGGCGAGTTCGCCTCCCGGATCTCGGGCTCGGCCGACCTGTACGAGCACGACGGCCGCACGCCCAAGGCGAGCATCAACTTCATCACCGCGCACGACGGCTTCACGCTGTACGACCTCGTCGCCTACAACGAGAAGCACAACGAGGCCAACGGCGAGGACAACAACGACGGCGAGAGCCACAACCGGTCCTGGAACTCCGGCGCCGAGGGCCCGACCGACGACGAGGCCGTCAACGAGCTGCGGCTCCAGCGTCGCCGGAACTTCCTGGCGACCCTGCTCCTGAGCCAGGGCGTGCCGATGCTCGCGCACGGTGACGAACTCGGCCGGTCGCAGTCCGGCAACAACAACGTCTACGCGCAGGACTCCGAGCTGAGCTGGATCGACTGGGACACCGCGGACGAGGAACTCATCCAGTTCACGGCCGACGTCGTCAAGCTCCGCCACGACCACCCGACGTTCCGACGCACCCGGTACTTCAACGGTCGTCCGGTCCGCCGCGGCGAGGGCGAGCCCCTGCCCGACGTGGTCTGGCTCACCCCCTCGGGCGACGCGATGGACCCCGAGGACTGGGACTCCGGCTTCGGCAAGAGCGTCGGCATGTACCTGAACGGCGAGGGCATCCGTGGGCGTGACGCCCGCGGCGAGCGGGTCACCGACGTCGCGTTCATCACGTACTTCAACGCGCACGACGACGTGGTGACCTTCACCCTGCCGCCCGAGGAGTACGCGCCCGGCTGGACCGTCCGCATCGACACCGCCCAGCCCGGCGCCCGCGACGAGGTCGTCGAGGCGGGGACCCCGCTCGACGTCCCGGCGCGGTCGATGATCGTGCTGCGCGCCGAGCCCGACCACGAGGTCACCGTCACCCCCGTCGAGGTCCAGCACGACGGCGCTCCGGCGCCCGTGGCCCCGCAGGACGCCGTCACCCCGGCGAACCCGGCCGGCTCGACCGCGCCGAGCGGAACCGCCCGATGACCGCCGACGCAACGGGCGCCGCACGACGCGTCCCGGTGTCCACGTACCGCCTGCAGGTCTCGGCGGACTTCGACCTCACGGCGGCGCGCGACGTCGTCGACTACGTGCGCGACCTCGGGGCGGACTGGATCTACCTGTCCCCCGTCCTGCAGGCCGAGTCGGGGTCGAACCACGGCTACGACGTCGTCGACCACACGCGGGTCGACGACGAGCGCGGCGGCGACGACGCGCTCCGTGCCGTCGCCGAGGCCGCGCACACCGCCGGACTCGGCGTCCTCGTCGACGTGGTCCCGAACCACGTCGGCGTCGCGACGCCCGAGTCGAACCCCTGGTGGTGGTCCCTGCTCGAACTCGGGCAGGGCTCGCCCGTCGCCTGGGCGTTCGACGTGGACTGGGACGCCGGCGACGGCAAGGTCCGCGTCCCGGTGCTCGACGACCGTCTGCTCAAGGCGGTCACGCTCGACACCACGGACCCGGCACGGCCGGTGCTCCGGGTCGGCGAGACCGCGTACCCGACGGCTCCCGGCACCGTGCACGACGGCGACACCGTCGACGCGGTGCACGAGCGGCAGCACTACGCCTTCGTGCACTGGAAGCGCGCCGACCACGACCTGAACTACCGCCGGTTCTTCGCGGTGAACACCCTCGCGGCGATCCGCGTCGAGGAGCCCGAGGTCTTCGCGGCCTCGCACGGCGTCATCGGCGGCTGGTTCCGCGACGGTCTGGTCGACGGTCTCCGCATCGACCACCCGGACGGTCTGTTCGACCCGGCCGGGTACCTGCAGGACCTGGCGGAGCTGACCGGCGGGGCGTACACCCTGGTCGAGAAGATCCTCGAGCCGGGCGAGCAGTTGCCGTCTTCCTGGCCGGTCGACGGCACGACGGGCTACGACGCCCTCGGCGTCTTCGACCGCGTGTTCGTCGACCCCGCCGGCGAGACCGACCTGACGGCCGCGTCCGGCGCCGAGCCGGCCGACTGGCAGCAGCTCACGCACGACACCCGCCGCGGCATCGCGGACGGCATCCTCGGCAGCGAGGTCGAGCGGCTCGCGCGGCTGCTCGCACCGACCGTCGCCGGGTCGGACGCCATCACGCACGAGCGCGTCGTCGACGCGGTCGCCGAGCTCGTGGCGTCCTTCGACGTGTACCGCACGTACCTGCCCGAGGGCGCCCACCACCTCATCACCGCGCTCGAACGCGCCGCCGAGGCTCGACCCGACCTCGACGACGTCATCGACCGGATCGCTCCCGCGCTCGTCGACCCGATGAACGCGGCGGCGCTCCGGCTGCAGCAGACGAGCGGCATGGTGATGGCGAAGGGCGTCGAGGACACCGCGTTCTACCGCACCTCGCGCCTGTCGTCGCTCAGCGAGGTCGGCAGCGACCCGAGCGTCTTCGCTGTCCCGGTGGACGCCTTCCACCAGGCGCAGCGCGAGCGGCTCGGCAGCTGGCCGAACACGATGACGACCCTCACCACGCACGACACCAAGCGCAGCGAGGACACCCGCGCACGCATCGCCGTGCTCGCCGAGCTGGGCGCCGAGTGGAGCGCGACGCTCGAGCGGCTCCAGTCGCTCGTGCCGCTCGAGGACCGCGTCTTCGCCGACCTGCTCTGGCAGGCGATCGTCGGCGCCCGGCCCGCGAGCCGTGAGCGCCTGCACGCCTACGCCGAGAAGGCCTCGCGCGAAGCCGGTGACAGCACCACGTGGACCGAGCCGGACGAGGCCTTCGAGTCGCAGATGCACGCGATCGTCGACGCCGCGTTCGACGACCCCGCCGTGGTCGCCGTGCTCGACGCCCTCGACGAGCGCATCGACCAGGCGGGCTGGTCGAACGGCCTCGGCCAGAAGCTCGTGCAGCTCACCGCCCCCGGCGTCCCCGACGTCTACCAGGGCACCGAGTTCTGGGACCGCTCCCTCGTCGACCCCGACAACCGTCGGCCGGTCGACTACACCGAACGCCGGCACACGCTCGCCGCCGTCGACGGCCCGGACGACGACGGGCCGCAGCGCCTGCCGGACGTCGGTCTCGACGGTGCGGTGAAGCTCCTCGTGACGACGCGTGCCCTGCGGCTCCGTCGCGACCACCAGGAGCTCTTCACCCGGTACCTGGCGCTCGAGGCGTCCGGCAGCGCGGCGGACCACGTGCTCGCCTTCGACCGCGGCGGCGCCGTGACGGTCGCGACGCGGCTGCCGATCGGCCTCGAGCGGGTCGGCGGGTGGGGCGACACGCTCGTCCACCCGGTCCCCCTCGAGCGGGTCGACGTGCTCACCGGCCGACGGTTCCCGGCATCGCGGGGCATCGCCCTGTCCGAACTGCTCGCCACCTACCCGGTCGCGCTGCTCGTCCCCGCCGAGACCGTGGTCGATCCCGACCACGTCGACGCGGCGACCGCTGCACCGGAGACGAGCCGGGCCTCCCGTCCGGCCACCGCCGCGACGACCGACGCACCCGAGACCGATGCGCAGGCCGAGATCGACATCCTGGAGGGTCACGCATGACCGCACCCGACCGCTACGCCGTCTGGGCGCCCGAGCCGGACCGCGTCCGGCTGGTCGTCGACGACGTCGAGTACCCGCTGACCCGCGGCGACGACGACTGGTGGACGACCGACGCGATCGCGCCGGTCGTCGGCGCCCGCTACGGGTTCCGCATCGGTGACGACGACGCCGTCCGGCCGGACCCGCGCAGCCGGTACCAGCCCGACGGCGTGCACGGCACGTCCGAGGTCGTCGACCCCGCGCGCTTCGCGTGGACCGACGAGGCCTGGACCGGGCGGCCGGCACGCGGCGGCGTCGTCTACGAGATGCACATCGGCACCTTCACGCCCGAGGGCACCCTCGACGCGGCGGCGCAGAAGCTCGACCACCTGGTCGAGCTCGGCGTCGAGTTCGTCGAGCTGCTGCCGGTCAACGCCGTCAACGGCGAGTGGAACTGGGGCTACGACGGCGTCGGCTGGTTCGCGGTGCACGCCCCGTACGGCGGACCCGACGCGTACGACCGCTTCGTGGACACGGCGCACTCGCTCGGCCTCGGCGTCATCCAGGACGTCGTCTACAACCACCTCGGACCGAGCGGGAACTACCTGCCGCTGTACGGGCCGTACCTGGTGCAGGGCCTCGCGAACACTTGGGGCGACTCCGTGAACGTCGAGCACCCCGAGGTCCGCCGGTACGTCCTGGACAACGTCCGCATGTGGTTCCGCGACCACCACGTCGACGGGCTCCGGCTCGACGCCGTGCACGCGATCCGCGACACCTCGCGCCCGCACGTGCTCGCCGAGATGGCGGACGAGACCGACGCCTACTCGGCGTCCGTCGGACGGCCGCTGTCGCTCATCGCCGAGTCCGACCTGAACGACCCGGTGATGTTCCGTCCGCGCGAGGCCGCGGGCTACGGGCTGACCGGGCAGTGGTCGGACGACTTCCACCACGCGGTGCACGTGGCCCTGACCGGAGAGACGAACGGCTACTACGCCGACTTCGCCCCCCTGTCGGCGCTGGCGAAGGTGCTCGAGCACGGGTTCTTCCACGACGGCACGTGGTCGTCGTTCCGAGGGAAGCGGCACGGGCGTCCGATCGACCGGGCGACCTCGCCCGCGACCGCTCTGGTCGTGACGAACCAGAACCACGACCAGATCGGCAACCGCGCCGCCGGCGACCGCCTCGCGGCGACGCTGGACGACGAGGGCCTGGTGATCGCTGCCGCGCTCACCCTGCTCGGGCCGTTCACACCGATGCTGTTCATGGGCGAGGAGTTCGCCGCGACGACACCGTGGCAGTTCTTCACCTCACACCCCGAGCCCGACCTCGGCAAGGCGACGGCAGAGGGGCGCATCGCCGAGTTCGCCGAGCACGGCTGGGACGAGTCGATCGTCCCGGACCCGCAGGACCCGACGACGTTCACGAACTCGAAGCTCGACTGGGCCGACGTCAGTTCGGAGCGGGGCGCGACGATCCTGCGGGCCTACCGGGTCCTCGTGGCGCTGCGCCGGACGGACCAGGCGTTCGTCGACCACCGGTACGAAGCGAACGCCGTGCGGTTCAGCGAGGACCGTCGCTGGCTCGTGCTGACCCGTGGTCTGCTCGGACCGGACGTCACCCCGGTGCACGTCGTCGTGAACTTCCTCGACGACGCTGCCGAGGTCCCCGTGCCCGGCGCCACCGGCGAGGAGCTCTACCGCTTCGGCGCGGCCGACGTCGAGGCCGGCTGCGTGCGGTTCCGTGGGCGTGGTGTGGTGGTGCTGCGCTAGCGGCCCTCCCCCTGCGTCAGACGACGACAGCCTCCCGCGCGAGCGGGAGGCTGTCGTCGTTGCGGGCGCCGCCGATGCGGGCGCCGCCGTTGTGGGCGCCGTCGTTGGGGTCGCCCCGTCGTCGACGCCGGGGCTGTCGGTCCTGGCGCGGGCTGTCCGGCGGAGGCTGACGGTTGCTCCCGCGAACGCGTCATCCTGCTGCCGAACACCCGCGGAACAGTGTCGCTTCGGCGCGGTACTCGGCCGCACGAGCCAGACGGCCCAGCCGGCCCCGTCCTGCGCCGCGGCCCGACCCCGAACCCGACCCCGGAACCCGACCGGGGCCCGGCTGGCGACGGTCAGGCGGTGTGGTCCGCCACGGCGTGCGCGTTGGCCCGCACCGACGGCAGCTTCCGGTGGTCCTTGACCAGGGAGCGCGCCTCGCGGAGACGGCGGTCGATGCCCCACTTCGTCACGAGGGCCAGGCTCTCACGCACGATGTTGCCGCTCATCTTCGAGACGCCGAACTCCCGCTCGGTGAAGGTGATCGGGGTCTCGACGACCCGCAGACCGGCCTCGAGGGCGCGCCAGCAGAGATCGACCTGGAAGCAGTAGCCCTTCGAGGCGACGCCGGCCAGGTCGATGCGCTCGAACGCCCGCGAGGTGAAGACCCGGAACCCGCCGGTCGCGTCCCGGACGGCGATGCCGAGGGCCAGGCGGGTGTACAGGTTGCCGCCACGCGAGAGCAGCTCGCGGTACCAGGGCCAGTTCTCGACCTCGCCGCCCTTGATCCAGCGGGACCCGAGCACGAGGTCGTTCGTGTCGGCGAGCTCGAGCATCCACGGCAGGTACTCCGGGTGGTGGGAGCCGTCGGCGTCCATCTCGACGAGCTTGTCGTAGCCGTGCTCGAGGCCCCAGGCGAAGCCGGACAGGTACGCGCCGCCGAGGCCGTCCTTGACGGTGCGGTGCATGACGTGGACCCGGTCGGTCTCGCGGGCGATGGCGTCGGCGATCGCTCCGGTGCCGTCGGGCGAGTTGTCGTCGACGACGAGCACGTGCACGCTGTCGTCGGTCGCGGCGAGCGTGCGCTCGACGATGGGACGGACGTTCTCTGCCTCGTCGTAGGTCGGGATGATGACCAGGGTCTCGCTCATGGTGCTCCTCGTGCTCCACATCGAATGTATCGGTTGCTCGTTGGTCAGTCCGACGAGAGGTCTGCGAACACGATCAGATTGTCCGTGTAGTGCCCCGTGGCGGTGTCGAACGTGCCGTCGCAGGTGATCAGCCGCAGTTGCGGTGTCGGGGTGGTGCCGTAGACGTCGCTCGTCGGGAACGCCGCCTTCGCGGCGCGCTCCGACCGGTCGACGGTGAAGGTGCGGGTGCTGCCGTCCGACATGCGGACGTGGACCTCGTCGCCGGCGACCAGCTCGTCGAGCCGGAAGAAGACGGCGGCGCTGGTGGGGCTGTCGACGTGACCGGCGATCACCGACGGACCGACCGCCCCGGGGACGATGCCGTCGCTGAACCACCCGGCGCTGTCCCAGTCGACGGGCGGGTCGAGCTCGCCGCCGGCGCCGCGGTGCAGGTCCTCGAGCGAGGACTCCACGCCGATGGCCGGGATCGAGACGCGCACCGGGGTGGCGGTCGAACGCGCCTGCGGGGCGGCCGGGTCCTGGAAGCCGTCGGCCCGAGAGGGATCCGAGGACGAAGGAGACGACGGCGAGGAAGACGACGACGAGGGAGGAGACGACGGGTCCGTGACCGGTGTCCCCTCGGTCCCGCGTGACCCCCCGGCGACCGCCACGCCGGTGACGCCGCCGGCCACCAGGACCGCGGCCACGACCGCACCGACGACGAGCTCCCGGCGCCGACCGGTGGTCGACCGCCCCGACGAGCGCCGTCCCCGACGCCCACCGAACCCGGCTCCACCAGCACCGTCGCCGGCGCCGTCACCCGGGCGGAGATCCTCCCCGCTCACGAGGCGCACCCCCCGAGCACCGTCGAGGTGAGCATCGTGGCGCCGAGCGCCGCCCACGCGTCACCGAAGTAGGTCGGCGTGGTCGCTGCCGTCCGGTCCGCGCGTCCGAGGTCGGCACGCGCCGCCTCGTCCGACCCGGCGGCCTGCTCGGCGGCAGCCCGCGCGACGAAGGCCAGCGCGTTGGTGTCCCCGGTCACCGCGGTGCCGCCCAGGTCGAGCTGCGACGCGAGCTGCGTCGACCGCCCGAGGGTCGGGGCGAGTGCCCCGGCGAGCGCCCGGTCGTCGGCCGTGCAGGACTCCGCGTACCGCAGCGGCATCCGCATGGCGTCGTACCCGTACACGACCTGGCCGTCCCCGCCCGTGGCGGGCATCGGGTCGACCTTCCCGTCGCGGTGCACCTGCGACCAGTCGCTCGGCAGCCGTGCGCCGTCGAGCACGGCCGTCGTGACCGCCCGGGAACCCCGGTCGAGCGCGTTCCACCGGTCGTCGCCGGTCGCGTCCGCCAGCACGGTGAACGCGGCGGGCGACGCGTACGACGCGTTGTACCGGTAGGGTCCGGCGCCGGCCGCCGACCCGGTGTCCGCCCACGGCCCGGGCAGCAGGATCGTGCCGAGTTCGGTCTCCGCGGTCTCGTGCTCGAGGATCGCGGCCGCGATGCGCTTGCCGGCGGCGGTGTACCGCTCCTCGCCCCAGGCGGAGCCGGCGAGCACGAGGGCCCGTGCCGCGTCGAGGTCGGCGTCGCTCGCGGACTGGCCGTCGGCGATGCCCTCGTCGGGCGTCCACCGCCAGGCGAGCAGGTCGTCGTCGGTGACCAGGTGCGTGCTCGTCCAGTCCCAGATCGCGTCGAACCGCTCGCGGTCGTCGTTCGCGAAGGCGATGAGCAGCCCGTAGGCCTGCCCCTCGCTGACGGTGTCGCCGCCCTGGTCGGTGCGGACGACGCGACCGTCCTGCACGTAGCGGTCGAGGAACTCGGAGCGCAACGCCCCGGGCGTCCGCGCGGTGTCGGGCGCGCTGGTCGAGATCGGCGTGGCGGCGGGGCCGCCCTCCGCGGTCGTCCCCGTGCCCCAGGGTCGTACCGCCACGAGGGCGATCCCGACGGCGACGACGATCGCCGCGGCGGCGGTGAGGGGTACCCAGGTCCTGCGGGTCATGCGGGCCTGCCTTTCCGTGGATGGTTGCGTCGTGCGCTGCAGCGGCCGTGTCGGCCGCGCCGGCGGTGCCGGACGGGAGGCCCGGGGTGCGTCAGGCGATCTGCCCGCGCACCACGGGCCTCCCGTCCGCGCGCTCAGCGGAACAGCGAACGGAGCGTCGCGATGGCGGTGTGGACCGCCTCGGTGAGCGGACGGTCGGCGGCTGCGCCGCCACCGCCGGTCTGCACGCCGCCGGCAGGGGTCGCGGCGGTCGCCGCGGCGTCCGTCACCGGGACCACCGTGAGGTCGCCCTTGCTGTCGTCGAGGACGAACAGGGTCGAGACGGTGTTGCCCGCGAGGTCGACCTTCGCAGTACCACGCTGCCCGCTGCCCGAGACGTCGAGCGTCCACTTGCCCGCGTCGACCGTGG
This sequence comes from Curtobacterium sp. MCBA15_009, assembly GCF_001864895.1. GTDB lineage: Bacteria > Actinomycetota > Actinomycetes > Actinomycetales > Microbacteriaceae > Curtobacterium. The sequence goes on along the minus strand of NZ_MJGO01000041.1, from coordinate 162,419 downwards.
CGTACTTCGTGGCGCTGCCGAACGCGGCGTCCTCGGCGATGGCGGTGCCCTCGGAGGTGCTGACGTCGACCTTCTTCGCGGTGGTGGCGGCCTGGACGAGCCGGAGCTTCGCCTTGCCGTCGCCGGGCTGCTGCAGGTCGTCGGTGAACGCCGTCGTCTTGAGGTCGTCGTTCGTGCCGTACGCGACGACGGTGCTCGCGTCGCCCTGCTGGACCGAGACGTCGGTGGAGATCACCGGCGTGGAGTCGGGGGCGTCCGCGGCGCGCATCGAGAGCACGTAGGTGCCGACCGGCAGCTTCTCGTAGCCGCTGACCTGGCCGTACGTGACGTCGTCGAGCTCGAAGACGGTCTTGCCGCCGGACAGGCTCGAGAGCTCGACGTCGACCCCCTTCGTGTCGGGCGAGAGGTGCCCGACGCGGAGCCACCCCTGCTCGGCGGTGGCGGCGGATGCGGTCTGCGGCGCGGCGAGGCCGACGGTCGCGGCCACGAGGGTGGCGGCGAGGCCGCCGACGACGAGGGTGCGGCGTCGACGGGTGCGACGTCCGTGGGTGGAGGCGGATGACGTGGATGCCGTGGATGACGTGGCGGCGGATGCGTGCATGGTCGTGCTCCTTCGGGTCGTGGTGCGGGTCAGGTGCGGGGTGCTGCTCGGGTGCAGGGTGCTGGTCGGGTTCGGGGTGCTGGTCGGGGTCGGGGTCCTGGTCCTGCTCGGGCCGGCGGCCGTCCGGGTTCCGCGAGCGGGCGGAAGACCACGGTCGTCCCGGACGGAACCCGGGCATTCCGCCCGCTCGTCGGCGACGGGTTCGGCCGCACCCGCCCCTGCCTCCGGTCCCGCTCGGCGAGCGGGCGGAAGACCACGGTCGCCCTGGACCGGACCCGGGCATTTCGCCCGCTCGCCGGTGTCGGACTCGGTCGTGCCCGCCCCTGCCTCCGGTCCCCCTCGGCGAGCGGGCGGAAGACCATGGTCGTTCCCGACGGGACTCGGGCATTTCGCCCGTTCGCCGGCGGCGACGACGAAGACACGACCGACCGTGCCGCTGGCGCCGGCGGACGCGAACTCCCCAGCGGGGACGGACGCCGCGGCCACCTCGCGCCCCTGGCTGGTCCCGTCCGTCGCCGGGGTCACGAGGCGCTCGTGGGCGTCGTGGTCGGGTCGGACGGGGCGTACGTCACGGTGACGCGCTCCCCGTCCCGCTCGACCGAACTCGGACGGAACGAGGACGACAGCGCCTGGAAGGTCGCCGCCACCCGCTCGGCACCCGCGGCGTCGCTCGTGTGCAGCACGACCGTGCGGAAGGGCTGGCCGTCCTCGCCGGTGAGCGGCGTGAAGCGGCTGACCCGCACGTCCTGGTCGGCGAGCACCTGGCCGAGGGCGATCATGGCGCGGGAGTCGACCTGGCCGGCGCGGAACTGCGACTTCGTGCCGTCGTCCGCACGCAGCGCCGGGTTGGACGCCAGCTCGGTCCCCATCGTCTTGCGCACGTCGGTCGCGCGGGTGATGGCGGTCTCGGCGGCGGTCAGGCCCTCGGAGTGGATGCGGCGGACCTCGACCTGCTGGTCACCGGCGCCGAAGGACGCGACCGCGGTGGAGTTGCGGATCGCCTGGCTGACGTCGGCGGACGAGTTGCCGCCGGTCCGCATGGAGTCCGTCGTGATGACGTAGTCCGAGTCCTTCCACCCGTTCGGCGACTGCCGCTCCACGGCTCCGTCGGTGTCGAGCTTGTAGTACCAGACGACGTTGTTCCGGGCGAAGCCGTCGTCGACCAGGTCGACCCACATCGCGTCGTCGACGAGCAGCCGCGAGGACTTCGAGACGTTGTCGCCGACCCACTGCTCGGCCTGCTGCATCGGCAGGTCGAGGTTCCCGAACAGGAAGCCGCGCAGCTGCGTCCCCCAGAGCGGAACGGCCACGACGAGCGCAGCCGCGGTGACCACGGCCCACGTGATGCCGAGGCCCCGTCGGGTGGCGCCGCTCAGACGTGTGCGGGTGCGGACGCGTCCGGCGACCGACAGCAGGGCACGCTCGGCCGTGTACGCCACGAGGAGTGCGGCGAACGGGATGAGCATGATCACGTACGGCACCGGCAGGTAGCCGTTCGGGCGGAACATGAACGCGAGCAGGAACACGAGCATCGCGGCGATCGGTCGCACGCGGCGCAGGAACAGTCCGACGACGGCTGCGGCGGACCCGAGCACGATGAACACCGGGTCGAGCGCCCACCACTGCGCCGCGGCGTCGTTCGCCAGGCTGCCTCCGTCGAACACCGAACCGGACGCTGCACGGGAACCGAGCTGGTAGGTGATGCCCTCCCACAGGCTGACCCGTCCACTGCCCGGCAGCAGCTCGCCCTTCACTGCGGCGAGCAGCAGGTACCCGCCGCCGATGACGACGAGCACCGCGCCGGCGACGCTGAGGGTGTAGCGGCGCGTGCTCTTGTCCGCACGGCGGACCGCGAGCCAGATGAGGAACGGCAGCGCGAGCAGGTACGTCTCCTTGGAGAGCACCGCCACACCGAGGCAGGCGGCAGCCGCGGTGAACCCGGCGAGCTGCTGACGGCGGCTGAGCACGAGCACGAACGCGGCGAGGAGCCACGGCGTCGCCACGTTGTCGATGTAGACCGTGCGGTGGTACTGCAGGGCGAGCGGCGACACGGCGAACACGAGGCTCGCGGCGGCGGCGGTGATCCGCCCGGCACCGAGGCGGCGGGCCAGGACGAACAGCAGGATGCTCGAGACGGCGGAGAAGAAGACCATCGCCTCACGAGCGGCCTCGACGGCGAACTCGTAGCGTCCGAACGCCCCGGTCAGTCCGGTGTAGCCGGCGATTTGCACCCAGCCGAGCGGCGGGTGGTCGTACCAGTAGGTGTAGTGGGTGATCTCGCCGAGGTGCAGGATCGACCAGGCCTGGGCGGTGTACGTGCCCTCGTCGTCGATGCGCTGCGGGGTGCCGGACATGTTCCAGAGCTGCACCATCACGGTGACGGCGACGACGGGCAGCAGCCAGGCCAGGCTGGCGGCGTGCCGGCGGAACCAGGCACCAGCGCCCGAGGACGCCGCGGCGCCCCGGATCGGGATGCCCGTGGTGTTGGTGATGCTGGCGGTCATCGGGCGCCTCCAGTGGTCGAGCCGGCTCCGGCGGTCGTGCCGGCGAGTTCACGGTCCTCCGGGACCGCAGCGGCGGCACCGGTGAGCGACGAGGCGAACCCGACGACCTCGTCCGTCTGCACGGCGGTCCGGTGCTGACCGGTGTGCTCGGTCTTCTCCCAGCCGTTCTGGCCCTTGACGTGCCGGACGACGGCCCGCACGGCCGCGGCGGCGAGGAAGACCTGGTACGGCACGAGGCCGAGCACGAGCTTCACGTAGTCGCGGATCCGCACCTTCTCCTTGTAGAGGCGGCCGAACTCGTTGAGTCCGACGACCTCGACCGCGAGCAGCATGAGCGTCGGCGCGACCGGGATGAAGGACACGAGGGCGATCGCCGTCGGCACCTTCACGAACAGGATCATGAGGACGCTCAGCGGGATGAGCAGCCCGGTGGCCGCCTGGATGAACGGCATCGTGAGCATGTAGCGGGCGAAGAAGCGCTGGCGGAACGACGGCAGCTTCTTCCACTCCCCCTTGCCGAGGACCTGCAGGAAGCCCTGGTTCCACCGCGTCCGCTGCTTCAGCAGCGAGGCGAAGGTCGGCGGGGTCTCCTCGCGGGTGACGGCCTCGGGGCTGTAGGCGACGACGACCTTCGCGCCGTCGGCCGAGAGCCGGACGCCGAGCTCGCAGTCCTCGGCGAGGCAGTGTGCGTCCCAGCCGTTCGACCACTCCAGCCGCTCACGGGTCACGAAGACCGTGTTGCCGCCGAGCGGGATGAACTTCGAACCGGCGTGGAAGTGCAGGCGCGAACGGAACCAGAAGTAGTACTCGAGCACGTTCCGGAGCGACCACCAGCTCGACCGGAAGTTCATGAGCTGCACGCCGCCCTGCACCACGTCGGCGTCGGTCTCCTGGAACCGCGAGTCGACGAGGGTCAGCAGGTGCGGGTACACCTCGTCCTCGGCGTCGAACACGCCGACGATGTCGCCCGTCGCGTGCTCGAGCGCGAGGTTCATCGCCTTGGGCTTGTTCTTCGGCGCGGTGTCGTCGACGACGACCTTGATCAGCGAGGGGTGCCGAGCCGCCGCCGCACGCACGACCGCGTCCGTCTCGGGGTCGTCCTCGCCGACGATCGCGATGATCTCGAAGTCGGGGTGGTCCTGGGTCGCGAGCATGTCGAGGGTCTGGCCCATGACGTCCTGCTCGTGGCGGCCCGGCACCAGCAGGGTGAACCGGTGCGCGGCCGGACGCGGCGTCTGGCTGAAGCTCGTCGACTTGAGCGCGTCGCGCGAGCGCCAGGCGTGCAGCATCCACCAGAGCGTCGTCAACGCGATGATCGTGAGCAGCACGGACACGGCGACCAGAGCGGAGTAGCCGACCCACTCGCCGACCGACCAGGCGGTCTGCGAGACCTGACCCGAGCCTCCCGTCGGCACGTCGGTGGTCCCACGGTTCGGGACGTTCCGCGTCGTCCCGGTCCCGTCGTCGGGCTGGAGCAGCGGCCCTGCGGCCGTCAGCAGCGTGGCGGAGATGGTCATTCGGCGAGCTCCTTCGCGTGAGCGTCGGTGGAACGGAAGACGAGGGCCTTGTACGCGGCGAACCGGAACACGGTGCCGAGCACGAGCCCCACGCCGTTGCCGGCGACGTTGTCGGCGAGGGTGGAGGTGAACCCGAGGACGTAGTGCGAGACGAAGAGGCACGCCGCGGCGATGCCGAGGCCGACGAGGTTCGTCGCAGCGAAGAGCAGGCCTTCGCGCACGGTCTCGCGTCGGCCGATCTGGCGCTCGGCGCGGAACGTGATGAACCGGTTGCCGAGCCACGCCACCGCGGTCGACACGACGGCGGACACGATCTTCGCGGCGATGGGGCCGTCGGGCATGACCGTTGCGCGCAACAGGTTGTAGACGCCGAGGTCGATCACGAAGCAGACGGCACCGATGGTGCCGAAGGACGCGAGTTGCCTCGCGGTGGCGAGCAGGCGCGCTACCGTGCCGGGTCGCACGGCCGCCACCGTCCCGGTGTCGGGCGACACCAGAACGGGGGTATCCAATCGGGTCATGCCCCCGATTCGGGGGACTCCTCGATGGGGTTTGGGTGGGGTACAGGCTTACGGAGGCGTCTGCCAGCTTGGCGACACATGCCGTTCATCCGCCGGGAACGCCGGGTCGACGCCGGATCGGGCCGGATCGGGTCCAGATCGGCTCCAGATCGGCTCCGGATCGAACGGGAGGCCCGTGGCGACGTCGCCACGGGCCTCCCGTCCGTCGTGCGGTTGCGTCTACGCGGGGCGCGACGCGGGGCTGACCGTCTTCGACGCGTCGCGCTCCGGGATGTCGCCGAGTGCCTCGTCGATCGCGCGCAGCGCGTCCGCGTCGAGCGTGACGCCCGCTGCCTTCACGTTGTCGGTGACCTGCTCCGGGCGGGAGGCCCCGACGATCGCACTCGCGACGTTCTCGTTCTGGAGCGTCCACGCGATCGCGAGCTGCGCGAGCGTCAGACCCGCCTGGTCGGCCACGGGCTGGAGGCGCTGGACACCCTCGAGGACCTCATCGCGCATGAACCGCTTGATCATGTCCGCGCCGCCCTTCTCGTCGGTGGCTCGCGAACCCTCGGGCAGGGGCTGACCCGGCTTGTACTTGCCGGTGAGCACGCCCTGCGCGATGGGCGACCAGACGATCTGGCTCAGGCCCAGCTGCTTCGAGGCGGGGACGACCTCGCCCTCGATGACCCGCCAGAGCATCGAGTACTGCGGCTGGTTCGAGATGAGCTGGAAACCGAGCTCCTTCGCCAGCGCCGCGCCGGCGCGGATCTGCTCGGCGTTCCACTCGCTGACACCGATGTACAGCGCCTTGCCCTGACGGACCACGTCGGCGAAGGCCTGCATGGTCTCTTCGAGCGGGGTCTCGTGGTCGTAGCGGTGCGCCTGGTAGAGGTCCACGTAGTCGGTCTGCAGTCGCTCGAGCGAGCCGTCGATCGACTCCATGATGTGCTTGCGGCTGAGCCCGACGTCGTTGTGCCCCTTCGGGCCGGTCGGCCAGTAGACCTTCGTGAAGACCTCGAGGGACTGGCGCCGCTCGCCCTTGAGCGCCTCGCCGAGGACGGTCTCGGCGGCGGTGTTGGCGTACGTGTCCGCGGTGTCGAACGTGGTGATCCCGGCGTCGAGCGCTGCCCGCACGCACTGGGTGGCGACGTCGTTCTCGACCTGCGAGCCGTGCGTCAGCCAGTTGCCGTAGGTGATCTCGGAGATCTTGAGTCCGGAGTTGCCCAGGTACCTGAATTCCATGGTGTCGACGCTACTGGAGCGCGCGCCGCCGTGCGGGGTCGTGCGAGTACCTGTGGAGAAGTGGTGGGGCGGGGGTGAGCGGGGCGCGGCGGGGCGGGGTCGGGCAACGGAGGGGCGCGAGCATCGGAGGGGGTGCTGCTGGCCAAATGGCCCTGCTGGGCCGCCGGGCGGCCTAATGGGCGGGCCGCCGGGCGCCTGGCCGCCGGCCGCCGGGCGGGCCGCTGGGCCGCTGCGCGCCTGGCCGCCGGCCGCCGGGCGGGCCGCTGGGCCGCTGCGCGCCTGGCCGCCGGCCGCCGGGCTGCTGAGCGGGCGAAAGGCCCTGGTTTGCATGTCCGTCCGGTGATCCTTTCCGCCCACTCGGCAGCGGAGTCCTCTGCAGGACGCGCTGACCCGCCCTCGCCGCGGCCGAGCCGTCCTCGCCGTCGTCCCTGAGCCACACTTGCCGCGCGGCCGAGTGGGCGAGCGGGCGAAAGACCCGGGTACGCACGCCCCTCCGACCAGGGTTTCCGCCCGCTCGGCAGCGCAGGTACTCCTCCACACTCGCGCTCCGCTCGCCACCGTCCACAGCGGCAGGTCGATGCACCCCGACCACGTCGGCTCGCCCACACGCTGTGGCAATGACCGCCAGACGTCGGCTCCCCATGGCCCTCCGCGACACCTCGTTCCGAGTGCGCGATGCCCTGCACCGTGGCGTTTCCCGCTGTCGACTCGACGCAAAGGACCTCGTCCGGCCGTTCCATGGCATCCGTTCTGCGACCACGCCACGCACCGTCGAGGAACGTGCACGAGCGCTCGCTCCGCGGCTGCGTCGCGATCAGGTCTTCAGCCACGTCACCGCGGCCGCGATCCTCGGCATCCCGCTGCCCCGACGACACGAAGGCGCTCCTCGGCTGCACGTCACGACCATCGGACCCGACCAGGCGCTCCGCGTTCGCGGGGCAGTCGGCCATCGAGCGCGCGCTGGAACGGTGCGGGCGACGCAATCCCGCGGGGTCCGTCTCAGCGCTCCCGCCGACACGTTCGTCGCGCTCGCGACGATGCTCACCCTCGACGAGCTCATCGTGGCAGGTGACGCGCTGGTCGGATGGCTGGGATGGGCGACACTCGACGAGCTCGCCGCAGCGGTCGCCGAGCGGAGGGGCTGCAGGGGCGTCCGGAAGCTCCGACTCGCCCTCGACGAGATCCGTGCCGGGTCACGGTCTCCTGGCGAGACCAGGACACGGCTGGCCCTCGTGCGGCACGGGCTACCGGAACCGTCGCTGAACCACGACGTGGTCGTCGACGGCAGGTGGGTGGCGTGCGTGGACCTCGCCTACGTCGAGGCCCGTGTGGCCATCGAGTACGAGAGTGACCTGCACCGCACCGATCCGTCGACGTTCCGGAAGGACCTCACCCGAGGCGAGCACTTGAAGGACGTCGACTGGTGGCTCGTTCGCGCGACCGCAGTCGACGTGGGCCGCGGCGTCGAACGCTTCGTCCAGCGCCTGAGACGCCTGTTGCAGACCGGCATCCACGGACCGCACGATCGAAGGTCTCGCGACATGACAGTGAACATTGGTTGACGCTTCAACCAAAAGGGTGCAGACTGTCGTACTATCAACTCGATGCAGGCGCATCGATCGTGCTACACGACCCACTCTCGTTCGGAAGAAGGACCCTCATGACGCTCACCGCCTCCGCCATCCCCGGCTACCAGACCGGCACCTGGAAGATCGACCCGACGCACTCCGAGGTCACCTTCTCGGTCCGTCACCTCGCGATCAGCAAGGTCAAGGGCTCCTTCGAGCGCTTCGACGCGACCCTCGTGACCGCCGAGAACCCCCTCGACACGACGCTCGAGGCTTCGATCGACGTCGCCAGCGTCAACACCAAGCAGCAGCAGCGTGACCAGCACCTCGCGACCGGCGACTTCTTCCTCGCCGAGGAGCACCCGCAGATGACCTTCAAGTCGACCGGCATCCGCGAAGACGGCGACGACATGCTCATCGACGGCGAGCTCTCGCTCCGTGGCGTCACGAAGAACGTCACCCTGAAGACCGAGTTCGGTGGCGTCACCACCGACGGCTACGGCCAGGTCAAGCTCGGCGCCGAGGCCACGACGAAGATCGACCGCACCGAGTTCGGCGTGAACTGGAACGCTGCGCTCGAGGCCGGCGGCTTCACCCTGGGCAACGACGTCACCATCAACCTCGACGTCCAGTTCGTCCTCCAGGCGGCCTGAGTCCCCTTCGGACAAGCCCCACCGAGGGCACCGAACAGCACCACCCGAACCCGAGACAATCGCCCCGGCTCCCCACGGAGTCGGGGCGTTCGTCGTTTCCCGGCGCATCCGACCCAACGCCCCGAACCCCATCGGCCGACAAATCCCGCCATGCCGCCTTGCCCACCGGGGACGTCGCGACCGGGCGAAACACCCGGGTCACGACCACGCTCGACCCAGCAACTCCGCCCGCTCGGCACCTCCGACGACGTTGCCGTGTGAGCACACCAGGCCCGCTGCGAGCGCTCGAGCTGACCGGGCGGAGATGCTCAGTGCAGCCCGGACGCGACTCCGTCATTTCGCCCGCTCGACCCGCCGCACCCCGCACCCCGCCCGATACCCGGCACCCGGCACCCGGCACCCGGCACCCGGCACCCGGCACCCTCGCCCGACTCCGCCACCAGGACCGCTACAGTCACCGGGCGAGCCTCGAGCGCCACAACGGATCGAGGTCAGACCGAACGGGCGAAAGACCCGACTACCACCTCCGAGGACCCGGGTCTACCGCCCGCTCGGCGGCGGCCACCTTCGCGTAACGTCAACGGAGAGGCGCCAGACGCCAGACAGCAGCCCGCAAGCCGACCCCCCAACGGACCCCAGCCTGCAGGGCGACCACCCGACCGAGAGCCGGGGCGACCGCGGGAAGCCCAACACCACCGGGAATCCCCACCAGCGCTCCCCCGTTGGCAACGAACACGAGAACATCGAGCACCACCAGCAACACGAGAACACCGAGCACCCTCGCACGACGAACAGGAGCACCCCATGGCCACCGACTGGATCGCGATGCAGGCCCTCGCGGCAGCCGAGTTCGGCCGCCGGGTCGCCGCCGTCACGGACTGGGACGCCCCCACCCCGGACTCCGAGTGGTCCACCCGTGACCTCGTGGCCCACGTGGTCGACGAGCAGCGGTGGATCCCGAAGCTCCTGACGGGGTGCGACCACGCGCAGGCGGCGGCGGACCTCGAGCCGATCGGCGACGACCTCGCCGCCGAGTGGGCGAGGTACGCCGCCGCGGCCGGCGAGGCGTGGCAGCGGACGCCCGCCGACGTGCCCGTGCACCTCAGCACCGACGTGGTGCCCGCCGCGCAGTACCTCACCGAGCAGACGAGCGACATCACGATCCACACGTGGGACCTCGCGCGGGCGACCGGCACCGAGGAGACGCTGCCGCCGGAGCTCGTGCAGGCGGTGTGGGAGTACTTCGAGCCGCAGATCGAGGACCTCGCCGCCACCGGGCTGTACGCGGCGCCGGTCGACGTGACCGAGGACGCCCCGCTCCAGACCCGCCTGCTCGCGGTCACAGGCCGCGATGCCAGGGTGGCCGCATGACGACCGACACGAGCAACGACCCCACGGGAACGAGCACGACCACGAGCACCCCCACGAGCACCAACACCGCCACGAGCACCCACGGCCCGGGCAGCACGAGCACCCCGACCGCCGGCACCGTCCGCCTCGGCGCCTCCGGCCTCGAGATGAGCAGCGTCGTCCTCGGCATGATGTCCTACGGCGACCCGGGCAAGGGCTCGCACGAGTGGAGCGTCGGCCTCGACGACGCCCGCCCGTTCGTCCGCCGTGCCTACGAGCAGGGCATCACCACGTTCGACACCGCGAACGTGTACTCGGCCGGCAGCAGCGAGGAGATCACCGGCACGCTCCTCAAGGAGCTCGCCCCGCGCGAGGACGTCCAGGTCTTCACGAAGGTCTTCAACCGGATGCGCCCGGGCAGGAACGGTGCCGGGCTGTCCCGTGCGGCGATCATGCACGAGATCGACGCGTCGCTCACCCGCCTCGGCACGGACTACGTCGACCTGTACCAGATCCACCGCTTCGACCCGCACACGCCGATCGAGGAGACGATGGAGGCCCTGCACGACGTCGTCAAGGCCGGCAAGGCCCGGTACATCGGCGCGAGCAGCATGTGGACGTGGCAGTTCGCCGAGATGCAGCACGTCGCCGACCTGCACGGCTGGACCCGCTTCGTCAGCATGCAGGACCAGTACAACCTGCTCGAGCGCGAGGAGGAGCGCGAGATGCTCCCCTTCTGCGCGCACACCGGCGTCGGCGTCATCCCGTGGAGCCCCCTCGCCCGCGGCAAGCTCACGCGCCCGTGGGACGCGCAGGGTTCCGGGAGCAGGGCCGAGACCGACCAGTTCGGCAAGACGCTCTACAAGCAGGACGAGGACGCGAACCGCGCGATCGTCGACGCGGTGCAGCAGGTCGCCGAGGCCCACGACGCGAGCATGGCGCAGGTCGCCCTCGCCTGGGTGATGCGGCAGCCCGCGGTCTCCGCCCCGATCGTCGGCGCGACGAAGGAGCACCACATCGACGACGCGGTGGCCGCCGCCTCGATCACGCTCACCGACGACGAGGTCACGCGGCTCGGTTCCGCGTACACACCCCGGGTGCCGTCCGGTTTCTGACGCACCACCTGCCGGACAGGAGGCCCGGTGCCGGCTGGCACCGGGCCTCCCGTCCGTCACACGGCCGGGTCCAGGTCCGCACCCGCCGCTGCCACGCCGCGCTCGCGGTCGAGCCGCGCGATGCGGACGAGCGCTGCGCGCTCGGTGCCGGTCTGGTCGCCGAGCACCGCGCCGAGGCCGTCGAGCACGAGGCCCGTCGCCCGCCCGACCGGCAGCTCCACGGGGCCGATCGACGGCGACCGCAGGCCGAGCATCGAGCGGTGGCGGGGGTCGAGCGTCGAGACCGCGCCCTGGAAGAGCGCCTGGTACCCCGGCCGGAGCATGAGCGCGAGCGGCGGGTTGCGGATGAACTTCACCACGTCGCGGGTCCGCGGGGTGACGGCGAGCTCGCCGCGGTCCAGGTAGCCGTCCATCTGCGCGCGGAGCTCCGGTTCGGACTCTGGCGGGTCGACCACGTTCATGAGCCGGCCGGCCGTCGCCCACTCGCGCACGTAGGCGTCGGCACCGCCCGGGATCGGGTCGCCCCAGCGCTGGGCAGCACGCAGGAAGGCGTCGGTGAAGGCCAGGTGGACCCACTTCGCCAGGTCGGGGTCGTTCGCCGAGTAGTCGCGGGGCATGCCGTGCCCGTCGACGTACTGGCCCCGCACCCGCTCGTGCAGGCGGAGCACCCAGGCGCTCGCGCCCCGGGCCGTCGCGGTGTCGCCGTGCGAGACGGTGTAGATCCAGCGGATGGTGCCCGCGAGCCGCCCGAACGGGTCCTCGCGGTACCGGGAGTGGTCGGCGACCCCGGCGAGCGCCCCCGGGTGCAGGGCCTGCACGAGGAGCGCCCGGACGCCGGCGACGATGGTCTGCTTGCCGCCGTGCACGGCCCACGTGGCCGATCCCGGGCCGAAGAAGCCGGCGTCGTCGCCCTGTTCGAGCTCGTCGATCCACTCCGGCTTGCCGGTCGCCCCACCCGTGAACGTGTCGTTGAGGCGGGAGCGGAAGGCGTCGGAGACAGAGGGCATGACGCCATGGTCCGTCGCGCCCCTGACAATGCGCTCGGGGAGGCCGCTAGGTTGGTCGCGTGAGCATCGACACGCCTCGTCCCTGGCTTGCCTCGTACGCCCCGGGGGTCCCGCACGACATCGACGAACAGCGCGGTTCGCTCGTCGACCTCGTCGAACAGTCCGCGCAGGAGTTCCCCCGCAGGGTGGCGTTGGAGTTCTTCAAGCGCACCACCAGCTACGGCGAACTCGAGGAGCAGATCCGCCGGGCGGCGAACGGTCTGCGGAAGCTCGGGGTCGGCGCCGGCGACCGGGTGGCGATCGTGCTGCCGAACTGCCCGCAGCACGTCGTGGCGTTCTACGCGGTGCTCCGGCTCGGCGCGATCGTGGTGGAGCACAACCCGCTCTACACGCCGCGCGAGCTGCGCCACCAGTTCGAGGACCACGGGGCGAAGGTCGCCATCGCCTGGGACAAGTCCGTGGCGACGCTGCAGGACTTCCCGGCGGACGTCGCACTCGACGCGATCGTGTCCGTCGACCTCACCCGCGCGATGCCCCGCAGCACGCGCCTCGCGCTCGCCCTGCCCGTCGCGAAGGCCCGCGAGTCCCGTGCGAAGCTGACGACCTCGGTGCGCGGCACGACGAAGTGGGACGACCTGGTCGGCTCGCGCAAGCTGTCGAAGCGCCACCCGCGGCCGTCCACCGACGACGTCGCGCTCATCCAGTACACCTCCGGCACGACGGGCACGCCGAAGGGTGCGGTCCTGACACACCGGAACCTGCTCGCCAACGCCGCGCAGTCCCGAGCGTGGGTCCCCCAGGTCCGCCGGGGCGACAACGTCGTGTACGCGGTGCTGCCGATGTTCCACGCGTACGGCCTGACGCTGTGCCTGACCTTCGCGATGAGCATGGCCTCGCGGCTCGTGCTGTTCCCGTCCTTCGACCCGGCACTCGTGCTCACCGCCGTGAAGAAGCACCCGCCGACGTTCCTGCCGGCCGTGCCGCCGATCTACGCCCGCCTGCAGCACGCGGCGGACTCGGCGAAGGTGTCGCTCGCGGGCATCGAGATCGGCATCTCCGGCGCGATGCCGCTCTCGCAGGAGATCGTCGAACCGTGGGAGTCCCGGACCGGCGGCTACCTGGTCGAGGGCTACGGCCTGTCCGAGTGCTCCCCCGTGCTCATGGCGAACCCGGTGTCGCCGGAGCGGCGCCTCGGGTCGATCGGGCTGCCGCTCTCGTCGACCGAGGCCCGCGTGGTCGACCCGGACGACGCCGAGAAGGTCCTGGGCACCGACGAGCCCGGCGAGCTGCAGGTCCGCGGCCCGCAGGTGTTCCGCGGGTACTGGGGCAAGGCCGAGGCCACCGACGAGGTCTTCACGTCCGACGGCTGGTTCCGCACCGGTGACATCGTCTCGATCGGCGCGGACGGGTACGTCCGGATCGTCGACCGCCTCAAGGAGCTCATCATCACGGGCGGCTTCAACGTCTCGCCCTCCGAGGTCGAGGACGCCCTGCTCAAGCACCCCAGCGTCAAGGAGGTCGCGGTCGTCGGCATCACCACGGCCGGCAACGAGCAGGTCGTCGCCGCCGTCGTGCCGAAGGACCCGTCCTCGTTCGACCCTGCGGCGCTGCGGGCCTGGGCGCGGGAGCAGCTCGCGGCCTACAAGGTGCCGCGGCGCATCGTCGTCGTCGACGACCTGCCGCGCTCGATGATCGGCAAGGTGCTCCGGCGCAAGGTGCGGGACCGCATCCTCGCTGACGACTGACGGCTGACGGCTGACGGCTGACGACGGACGACTGACGGCTGACGACGGACGACTGACGGCGGGCATCGGGCCACGGCCGGCGGGCGGCGGAGGGCCACGGCCGGCGGGCGGCGGCGGAGGGCCACGGCCGGCGGGCGGCGGCGGCGGCGGCGG
>NZ_MJGO01000041.1:136765-147732 GCF_001864895.1 Curtobacterium sp. MCBA15_009 | reverse complement strand
CGGCGGCGGCGGCGGCGGCGCAGGGTGGACGGTCGGTGGCGGCGGCAGGCGACTGCCGGCGGGGTCCGGCAGCGGCCACGCCGAGCGCCGGGCCGCTGCGACACCATCGACGTCGTACGACATCGACCACGTCGTTCCACGACGACCGCTCACCGCGCCCCGGAGACCCCCCGACCCCCGCGACGTGATCGACGTCGCACGACATCGAGGAAGTCACGACCCGCGGCGGCGGCGAGCACCAGGCCGTCGAGCCCGGAGGTGACCACCCCGAAGACGGCGGGTGGCACCCCCGGGGCGAAGCCTGTCGTGCCCCGGACCGTCGCGGCGACGTCGACCGTCGTGGCCCTACCGTCGGGACCGCGGCGCTCCCCCGACACCGCCCGCGGTCCCGGGGGCACGGTCAGGACACGTGGATGGTCGGGCGGCGGTTCACGTCCGGTTCGGCCTCGCGCAGGACCTCGCGCGTCACGGGGGCGACGTCGCCGACGCCGGTGAACACGAAGCGGATGGCGTTCCGGATCGGGTTGCCCTCGTTCCACTCGAAGTAGATGCTCGGCACGACGCCCGCGATGTCGCGGATGGCGAGCAGGGTCGACGCGATGGTGTTCGGCACGTTCCCCGAGCGCACCCGCAGCACCCGGTGGCCGGACACCACGTGCCCCTCGACGACCAGGTCCTCCTCGAAGTCGGACGAGTCCGCCGGCAGGACCTCGAGGAACATCGTCGGCACGCGCGCGGGGATGCCGGAGTCGCGGCGTTCCTCGCGGCCCTTGGACCGGTACGCCTCGGCGGTGCCGGCGCCGGGCTCGTTCGCGATGATGCACACCGAGCTGAACTGGTCGGCGTCGGCCTCGACGAACTGCCGGGCCACCGCGTCGAGCTCGATCGACGACGCGCGGAGCTCGAACGACCGCCGCACGCGTGACACGAGCGAGACGACGACGATCGCGATGATGAAGATCGCGGCGATGCGCACACCGTCCGGCCGCTCGATGACGTTCGCGACCGTCGTGTACACGAAGACGACGGAGATGACCGCGAACGCGATGGTCCAGCCGCGCTGCTGCTTGCGGCGGGCGGAGAGCGTCACGGCCACGGCCGCGCTGGTGATGAGCACGAGGACGCCGGTGGCGTAGGCGCCGCCCTGGGCGTCGACGTCGGCGTCGAAGACGATCGTGATCACGAACGCGATGAGCGTGAAGATGATGACGAGCGGTCGGGTCGCCCGCGCCCACTGCGGGGCCATGCCGTACCGGGGCAGGAAGCGCGGCACGAGGTTGAGCAGACCGGCCATCGCGCTCGCGCCCGCGAACCACAGGATGGCGACGGTGGAGAAGTCGTAGACCGAGCCGAAGACGCCGCCGAGGTACTCGTGCGCCAGGAACGCGAGTGCCCGGCCGTTCGCGCCGCCGCCCGGCTGGAACTCGGCCTGCGGGATGAGGAAGGTCGTCGCGATCGACGACGTGATGAGGAACGAGCTCATGATGACGGCCGCCACGGTGAGCAGGCGCTTCGTGCCGCGGATCCGGCCCTCGGGGCGGTCGCTCGTGTCGTCGGACGCGTCGCCACGCACCTGGGGCATGACGGCGACGCCGGTCTCGAACCCGGACAGGCCGAGCGCGAGCTTCGGGAACACCACGAGGGCGATGCCGATCATCACGAGCGGGTTGCTGTGCTGCGCGGTGAGCCCGGACCACCAGTCGCTCGCGACCATCGGGTGCTCGAACACGTGCCACAGCGCGACGACCACGACGACGGCGTTCAGGGCGAGGAACACGGCGACGAGCCCGACGGCGATGCCGATCGCTTCCTTGAACCCGCGCAGGAACACGATGCCGAGCAGGAGCAGCAGCGCCAGGGTGAGCGGGACCGGGATCTCGGTGAACCACTGCGGCGTGTACGGGTTCTCGGCGATGTGCGCCGTGGCGTCCGCCGCCGACAGGGTCATCGTGATCATGAAGTCGGTGACGGCGAAGCCGAGCAGCACGAGCACGAGCAGCTTGCCGGCCCACCAGGGCAGCAGCTTCTCGAGCATCATGATCGACCCGGCGCCCTTGAAGCTGTCCTGCGCCACCCGGCGGTACACGGGCAGTGCCCCGAACAGCGTCACGAGGACGAGCACGATGGTGGCGATCGGCGACAGCAGGCCCGCGGCGAGCGCGGCGATCGCCGGCTGGTACCCGAGCGTCGAGAAGTAGTCGACGCCGGTCAGGCACATGACCCGCCACCACGAGTGGGTCTTCTCCACCTCGACCTGGTGCGGCCCCTGGTGCGAGGCACCCTGGTCGGCGCCGTGCAGCATCCAGCGGCGCATGCGGGTACTGCGGTCGAGGGGCTGCTCGGTGGCGTCGCGCTGGGCGGCCCGCTCGGCGTCTGTCGCGGTCACGAGGTTGATGCTAAGCCGTCCGGACGACCGGTGCGTACACCCGGGAGCTGCCTGTGGAGAGCCCCTACGCCGCGCTGATCCTGCGGTACTTCGCCACGCTCCACGGCACGAACACCACGAGCATCACCGCGATGCCGACCAGGACCGTCAGCGCCGGGTGCTGCATCGTCCAGACGTCCGGGACCGGCGCCGTGCCGACGTTGCCGAAGAGCTCCCGCGCGGCCTGTACGAGCGACGACACCGGGTTCCACTCGGCGAACACGCGCAGCACCAGCGGCAGGGTGTCGCTCGGCACGAACGCGTTCGAGACGAAGGTCAGGGGGAAGAGGATCATGAACGACGCGTTGTTGATCACCTCGGGGGTCCGCACGCTCATGCCGAGCAGCGCCATCACCCAGCTGAACGCGTAGCTGAACAGGAGCAGCAACGCGATGCCCGCCAGGAACGCGGTCGGCGACGACTGCACCCGCCACCCGACCGCCAGCCCCGTGGCCATCATGATGACCATCGAGATGCCGTTGAGCACCAGGTCGGAGTTCGTGCGGCCGACGAGCACGGCCGACGCCGACATCGGCAGCGTCCGGAACCGGTCGATCAGCCCCTCCTTGAGGTCCTGCGCCATCGCCGACCCCGAGAACGTCGCACCGAAGACCACGGTCTGCGCGAAGATCCCGGCCATCAGGAACTGCGTGTAGTCGGTGCCCTGCACCCGGATCGCGCCGCCGTACACCTGGCTGAACAGCAGCACGAACATGATCGGCTGGAGCACCGCGAAGACGAGCATGTCCGGCGAGCGCTTGATCTTGATCAGGTTGCGCTTGGTGACGGTCCAGCCGTCCTCGAACCAGACCGCCACCGGTGCGGTCACCGCGACGGGGAGCTGCCGCCCCGTCCCGACGGAGGTCGTCATCGGACCGTCTCCTTCCGGGGGCGCTCGGAACGGGTGCCCGGCACGTCCGGATCGGGGTCGTCCCCGGAGGCCGCGTGGCCGGTCAGGCGCAGGAACACGTCGTCGAGGGTCGGGCGGCGCATCCCCGCGTCGTGGAGCGCGACGCCCGCCGCGCTCAGGTCGGCGAGGACGCGCTGCAGGGCGGCGGGACCGGCGTCGACCGCGACCGCTCGTGTCCGCCCGTCCCCCGACGTCTCCACCTCGCCGCGGCCGTACCGCCGCAGCACCGTCGTCGCCGCGTCGCCGTCGGTCTCGTCGACCAGGGTGACGACGACCCGGTGCCCGCCGACCTGTGCCTTGAGCTGGTCCGCCGTGCCCTCCGCGATGACCGTGCCCTCGTCGATCACGACGATGTCGTCGGCGAGCCGGTCGGCTTCCTCCAGGTACTGCGTGGTGAGCAGCACGGTGGTGCCCCCGGCGACGAGGTCCTCGATGATGCCCCAGAGCGCGAGCCGGCTGCGTGGGTCGAGGCCGGTCGTGGGTTCGTCGAGGAACAGCACCCGCGGGTTCATCACGAGGGCGCCCGCCAGGTCGATCCGGCGACGCATCCCGCCCGAGAACCCCTTGACCGGACGGTCGCCGGCCTCGGACAGGTCGAACACGTCGATGAGCTCGCGGGCCCGCTCGCGGGCCGTCCGCCGGCCGAGGTGGTACAGCCGCCCGATCATCTCGAGGTTCTCGAACCCGGTCAGGTTCTCGTCGACCGCCGCGTACTGGCCGGACACGCCGATCGACCGCCGGGTCGTCTGCGGGTCACCGACCACGTCGATGCCGTCGATGGTCGCCGTGCCGGCGTCCGGGGTGACGAGGGTGGTGAGGACCTTCACGGTCGTCGTCTTGCCGGAGCCGTTCGGTCCGAGCAACGCGGTCACCGTGCCCTGCGGCACGGAGAGGTCGAGTCCGGTCAGCGCGTGCACCGTCCCGGACCTCGATCGGTACGTCTTCGTCAGCCCGGAGGCCTCGATGATGGCCATGTCGCTCCCTCGTCGACCCTGCAGCAGATCCGTCGAGCGGTGGGAGCGACGACCGTCACCTAGACGTCGAAGTCCCCACCGAAGTCACCGAAGCCACCGCCGCCGCCACCGAAGTCGGAACCGCCGTCGCCCCAGCCCGCACTCTCGAACCCGCCGCCGTCGGCCCCACCGCCATCGGAGGCACCACCGTCACCGGACTCGGCACCAGTGTCCTCCGATCCGCCCTCGCCCGCAGCATCCGTACCGCCGTCGAACGATCCGGGGTCGGGCAGGAACGCGCTCATGATCGCCGACCCGATGACGTAGCCCGCCACCGTGCCGAGGATCGACGCACCGATCATGCTGCCGAAGGAGGGACCGCCGCGCTGGCCGCCGAATACGCCCATCCCGCCCGCGCCGCCGCGGCCAACGCCGCCGAGCGACCGCTCGGCGAAGCCGGGCTGGCGGATCTCCGACCGGGTGACGGCCTGCGCGAGCGAGCGCGGGTCGTCGCCACGCGGTGCCTCACCGGCGGGTGCCGTGCGCGTGAACTCGTCGAACACCATGCGGCGCTGCTCGTCGGTCAACGTCGCGAAGGCCTCGGCGTGGACCTCCTCGATGCGCTCCGGCGGCGCGGTCCGGAGCAGGTAGCGGTACCGCTCGACGGCACGCTCGTCGTCGGTGGCCGCGGGTGCGCCGGACGGGGCCGGCTGCTGCACGGGCTGCTGGTAGGACTGCTGGCCGTACTGGTAGCCCTGCTGCTGCGGCTGCCCCCACTGGTTCTGCTGTGCGTCCCCGTTCCGGTCGCGGTCCGGGCGTCCGAGCAGACGGTCGAGGAATCCCATGGTCAGTGCTCCTTCGGTGCGCGGCCGGTCCGGTCGGACCCGCCGTGGACTGCCACAGTAGGCAGGCACGGGCGCCGCTGACTGTGCGCCTGCACAGAGTCCGCCGAGAGCGACGGACGAGCGGCCGGGAGGCCCGGTGCACGCCCGCCCCGCCCGGTGCGCACGCGCGTGGCCGGCTCGGGACCGCGGCCCGGGTGGTCAGCGCGCGGTCGCCAGCGCGCGCACCCAGACGGTGTGCAGTTCGTCGGCGGCCCCGGGGTGGGCGACGAGGAACGGCTCGCCGACGGGAGGGAAGCCCTCGACGGACCCGTCGCGGGTGAGCACGACGCCGCCGGCCTCGTGCACGAGCAGCACGGCGGCACCGTGGTCGACCGGGTTGAACGCCGGCACGCAGGCGCCGATCCCCCGCCCGGCCGCGACCTGCGCGATCGTCAGCGTCCCGGAACCCTGCACCCGGACCGTGCACGAGCGGTCGGCGAGCGCGTCGAGGAACGCCCCGAAGCCCGGCCACGGTCGGTGCCCGTCGAGCTCGGTGCCGACGACCGCCCCGGCGAGCGACCGGGGCGCGTCGTCGAGCTGCAGGGCACGGTCGCGCAGGACGGCGCCGCGCCCGCGTCGGGCCTCGAGCACCTCGCCGCGCCAGGGGTCGGCGACGACACCGACGAGGGGCCGGCCGCCGCGCGTCAGGCAGAGCGACATCGACGTCCAGGGCACGCCGTTCACCAGGTTCGTGGTGCCGTCGACGGGGTCGAGGTACCAGCGGTGCCGGTCGCCGGGGGCCTCGCCGTACTCCTCGCCGGTGAAGCCGTGCGTCGGGAAGGCGGCACGCACCCGGGAGCGGACGTGCAGCTCCACCATCCGGTCCACGTCGGTCACGAGGTCGGCGGGGTCGGCCTTCGCCCGCACCTCGCCGACGGGGTGCTCCCGGGTGAGGGCGATGACCTCGTGGGCGATCCGGTGCGCCAGGGCCTGCGCACGTGCGGCGACCTCGGCCTCGGTGGGTTCGCGGTCGCGGTCCGGCCACCCGTCGCGCTCCGCCGCGGCGAGCACGGCCCGGATGCCGGCGACGTCGTCGGTGGTGATCGCGTCGACGCCGAGCTGCGCCGCCCAGAGCGCCGGGGCGGGTTCGTCGACCGTCCGCGCCGCGACCCGCACCCCGAGGGCGTGGGCGGCCCGGACCGTGGCCGGGGTGAGGAAGGCGACGTCGAGGTCGAGGGTCGACGGTTGCAGGGCCTCGAGGTCTGCGGCCGTCGGCGGCGCGAGCGACTCCCACGTCAGCCAGACCTCGGCGTCCGGTAACGCGGCGCGCACCGTGGCCATCGCGTCCGGTGTGCCGCGCCAGGCGACGGCGGTCGAGCCGGTGGCGGTGCCGACCGTCCGTGCCGCCACGAGGGCGTCGGCGGGGTCGACGAGGTCGACGAGCAGTGAGGCGTGGCAGCCGTCGAGCCGCTCGAGCACGGCGTCGAGCCGCGGGATCCGGTCGAGGCCGTTGCCGAGCCGGGCGACCTCGCACCAGTCGACGTCGGCCACGCGGCGGCGGTCCCCCCACATCCGGCCGAGGGTCTCGTCGTGCAGCAGCACCGCGACCCCGTCGGCGGTGCGTCGGACGTCGACCTCGACGGTGTCGACGCCGAGCGCCTCGGCCACCGCGACGGCGGGCAGCGTGTTCTCGCGGCGGACGCGCGGCGCACCGCGGAGTGCGACGAGGCGGGGCGGCCGGACACCGTGCCCGCCGGGCGACGCAGCCGGGGTCCGATGCGTGACCGGGGCCTGCGGTGTCGTCGTCATCGCCGCATCGTCGCCGATCTCGACGAACACCGCGTGACCGGACCGTGAACGGGCGGCTGCGATGATGGACGGGTGACCGCACGCACCTGGGGATGGCTCGCAGCCGTCGTCGACATCGTCCTGATCGTCCTGTTCGCACTCATCGGCCGGTCCTCGCACGGCGAGGCGAACACCGCGGGCGCCCTCTGGACGACGGCGTACCCGTTCCTGGCCGGCTGGGTGGTCGGCTTCGTCGCCACGGCGGGGTGGAAGCGACCGCTGCGCCTCTGGCCGACGGGCGTCCTGGTGTGGCTGCTGACCGTCGCCGTGGGGCTGGCGATCCGCGTCTGGACCGGTCAGGGCGACGTCGACGGCGACCCACTGCCGGTCTCGTTCGTCATCGTCGCGACGATCGTGCTCGGGGTCTTCCTGCTCGGGTGGCGTGCGATCGCCCGTCTCGTCCTCCGCACACGGGAACGCCGCTCCGCCCGTCAGGGAACGACCGCCGGGCGGTGACCCCCGAGCGGCCGGGTCAGAAGAGCCCGGATCGCGCGCCGTCGTCCGGGCCGTCGAAGCCGCGGAACATGTCCGACACCAGCGCCTCGATCTGCGGCTCGACCAGCCGTTCGACCGCCTCGGCGATCCGCGGACGGTGGTCGATGAGCGCCAGGCACACCGCCGTACCGGTCGACCGAGCACACTCGTCGGACAGCCCGATCTCGTGCCGGAGCGCCGCCTTCGCCTCGTCGGACAGCGGCTCGCGCGGCGTCTGCTCGGCGGCCCCGGTGCCGGTCAGCTCGTCGAGGGTGAACAGGAACGGTTCGCCCGGCGACGGCTCGGGGTCGACGTCGAGCCCCTGGAACTCCGGCGAGAGCCCCTCGGCCGGCTGGTACCCGGCGTGCCGCTTCCGCGCCGCCGCCCGTTCCAGTTCGCGCTGCAGCAGCGGCAGGTTCTTCGCCGTGTAGTCGTCGACGGCGTCCTCGATGATCGTCGAGATCCGACCGATCAGGGCGTGCTGGACGGCGTGCGGGACGTCGGGGCCGAAGCCCGCAGCACTCGCGATCGGCGACCCGGTGCACTTCCGGCAGATGCGGGTCCGCGGCCGGGCGGTGCCGATCTGCCACCGCGGCAGCCAGCGCAGCCAGACGTCGACCGCGCCGCGCACGCGTCCGTCGATGCCGTCCATCCCTCAACGATACGGAGCACGGCCACCGATCGCGCCCCGCCATCCCGCACGAGCGGGCGGAATCGTCCCCTCCGCCGCCTCCACACCCACCGGATCCGCCCGCTCACCCGAACGGGCGCGAACGCCACCCCGCACGCCCCGCACGCCCACCGCCCGAGCCCGTTCCCGCGAACGGGCGAAATGGTCCCCTGTCCGCGCCGCGCGCCCACCGGATCCGCCCGCTCACGCGAGCGGGCAGTACCGCCCTACGCACGGCGGCGTACCCGCCCATGCCGCCCGCTCGCCGAGCGGGCAGAACCGCCCACCCGCGGGACTCCCGTACCCACCGGATCCGCCCACTCACGCGAACGGGCGGAAACGACCACACGCACGACCCTCACACCCACCGAAAAGGCCCGCTCACCGCTGAGGCGGAAACATCCCCACCCGTGCGGCTCCCGCCCCAGCCCGTACCGCCCGCTCACGCGAACGGGCGGAAACGACCACACGCGCGGCCCTCACACCCACCGCATCCGCCCGCTCACCGCTGGGGCGGAGACGTCCCGACCCGCCCGCTCGCCGAGCGGGCAGAACCGCCCACATGCACGGCCCCCACACCCACCGAAAACGCCCGCTCACGCGAACGGGCAGAAACGCACACACGCACGGCCCCACACCCACTGAAAACGCCCGCTCACGCGAGCGGGCACAAACACTCACACACGCGACCCCCGCACCCAGCGGATCCGCCCGCTCGCGCAGAGCGCGGGAAGGACGGGAGGCACGGATCGCCACGAGCGCCCGGCCCGCCGCGCCGACGGGGCCGGGTGTCAGCCCTGCGGTTCGGTGACGAAGTCGATGAGTTCCTCGACGCGGCCGAGCAGCTGAGGCTCGAGGTCGGCGAAGGTGCGCACCTGCCCGAGGATCCGCTGCCACGCACGGGCGATGTCGGCTTGCTCGCCGTGCGGCCACCCGAGCGCCTGGCAGATGCCGGCCTTCCACTCGATCGAGCGCGGGATCGTCGGCCACTCCCGCAGCCCGACGCGGGCCGGCTTGACCGACTGCCAGACGTCGACGAACGGGTGCCCGACGACGAGCACGTGCGCGCCCCACTTGCCACGCATCACCGCGTCGGCGAACCGGGACTCCTTCGACCCGGTTACCAGGTGGTCGACGAGCACGCCGACGCGGCGCTCCCGCGACGGGCGGAAGTCGTCGAGCACGTCGGCGAGGTTGTCGACGCCGGAGAGCTCCTCGACCACAACACCCTCGACGCGGAGGTCGGCGCCCCAGACCTTCTCGACGAGCTCGGCGTCGTGCTTGCCCTCGACCATGATCCGGGAGGGCAGGGCCACCCGGGCACGCTGCTGCTCGACGGCGAACGATCCGGACGCGGTGCGGAGGCGACCGCCGTCGGACGCGTGCTTGACCGCCGGAGCCGCCCCGGGCCTCCTGTCCGGTGGTGCGGCTGCGGCAGACCGGCCGACCGGCGCCTGCGGGCGGCCGAGCGTGACGAGCTCGCCCTCGAGCAGGAACTGCCCGGTGAAGGGGAAGGAGCGGGTGCGGCCCTTCCAGTCCTCGAGGGCGACGTTGCCCGCCTCGAGCCCGACGACCGCGCCGGCCCAGCCGGAGTCGGGGTCCTCGAGCACCATGTCCCGTTCGAGCGGCACCTGCCGCACCTTCTTCAGGCCCTTCGAGCGCCAGTCGCCCGAGAGCACGTCACTGCCGTACCGGTCCTCGTCCACCCGCACGAGAGTACTGTCGATGCGGCCCCGGACGAGGACGACCGGCCGATCCCAGCATCCCCCGACGGAAGGCACGTCCGTGCGCGCAGCAGTCATCCACGCCCCCCGCGACATCCGCGTCGAGGAGCGCGACCAGCCCGGCATCCGGCTCCCCGGCGACGCCGTCGTCCGGGTCGTCGCGGCCTGCGTTTGCGGCTCCGACCTCTGGCCCTACCGCGGTGTCCGCGACACGAAGGAGCCCCGGGCCATCGGCCACGAGTTCGTCGGTGTCGTCGAGTCCGTCGGTGCCGAGGTCAGCGACCTGGCAGCGGGCGACTTCGTCATCGCGCCGTTCACCACGAACGACGGCACGTGCCAGGCGTGTGCGCACGGCATGACGAGCGGGTGCGACCACGGCTCCACCTTCGGTGTCACGCCGGACGCCTACGGCGAGCCGCTCGGCGGCGCCCAGGCGGAGTTCGTGCGCGTGCCGGACGCCGCCGCGACGCTCGTGCGGGTGCCGGGCCCGGTGGACGACGACCTCGTCCCCTCGCTGCTGACCCTGTCCGACGTGTTCTCGACCGGCCACCACGCCGCCGTCTCGGCCGAGGTCGGCCCCGGCAAGACCGTCGTGGTCGTCGGCGACGGCGCCGTCGGGCTGTCCGCCGTGCTCGCGGCGAAGCGCCTCGGTGCCGAGCGCATCATCGCGATGAGCCGGCACGCCGACCGGCAGGCGCTCGCGCGCGAGTTCGGCGCGACCGACGTCGTCGAGACCCGCGGCGACGAGGGCGTGCAGGCCGTCCGGGACCTGCTCGGCGGCGACCTGGCCGACTGCGCCCTCGAGGCCGTCGGCACCGCGGAGAGCATGGACCAGGCCCTGCGGGTCGTCCGTCCCGGCGGCAACGTCGGGTACGTCGGCGTGCCGGCGGGTGACCCGGAGCTGCCGATGCCGTTCCTGTTCGCGAAGAACATCACGGTCGGCGGCGGCATGGCCCCGGCCCGCGCGTACATCCCGGAGCTCCTCGAGGACGTGCTCGCGCGTCGCATCGAGCCCGGCAAGGTGTTCGACCTCGAGCTGCCGCTCGACGACGCCGCCGAGGCCTACGCCGCGATGGACGAGCGCCGCGCGATCAAGGTGCTGCTGCGCCCGTAGCGGCGCGCGCCGAGACGCACGTCCG
>NZ_MJGO01000041.1:64400-136063 GCF_001864895.1 Curtobacterium sp. MCBA15_009 | reverse complement strand
CGTCCGTCGGCGGGCCGGGTCCGGGGCCCGCACGTTTCGCGGAGCAGAACGCGTGTTACCGATCGGTAAACAAACCTTTCAGTAAACAACGTTGTCCGTTACAGTCCTCGACATGACCACACGAGGACGCACCCCCGGCCAACCCGGCCTGCTCCGTGTGCTGAACGACCGGGCGGCCCTCGAACTGCTGCTCGACGGCGGTCCGTTGACGCGCAACGAGATCGCGCAACGCACCGGCCTCAGCAAGCCGACCGCCGCCGAGATCATCCGCCGGCTCGAGTCGGCCGACCTCATCCGCCCGGCGGGCACCGACACCCAGACCGGGCGTCGGGGTCCGAGCGCCGTCGTGTACGAAGCCATCACCGACCGCGACCTCGGGGTGGCGGTCGACGTGCAGCTGGTCGACGTCCGGTCCACCGTAGTGGACGCCGCCGGCCGCACGTTCCCGGTCGCCACCCACCGCATGTCCGACGCCGAGGTCCGCTCCCCCGGGTCGGACATCGTCGCCGCGGCGATCTCCCGCGCGGCCGCTGCGGCCGGCGTGGACCCCGAACTCGTCACCGCCGTCGCGGTGGGCGTGCAGGCGAGTGTCGACCACGCAACCGACACCCTCATCTTCACCGACGGCCTGCCCGGATGGCCCCGTGAGCAGGTGAGCGCGACCCTGTCCGCCGAGCTCGGCGTCCACGTCGTCGTCGAGAACGACGCCAACCTCGCCGCCATCGCCGAACGCAACATGGGGGCCGGTCGGGCGCCCGGGTCGTTCGCCCTCTTCTGGATGGCCGAGGGCCTCGGCATGGCCCTCGACCTGCACGGCCACCTGCACACCGGCGCCTCCGGCGCCGCGGGTGAGATCGGCTACCTGAGCGTGCCCGCCGACGCACGCTCCATCGACCCGACGGCCACGATCGTCGCGGACCTCATCTCCGAGTCCGCCGTCATCGCCCTGGCCGCCGAGCACGGGATCACGGCACCGGACGGCACCGCCGCCGACTGGCGCCAGGTGCTCCCGCAGCTGCCCGGCCTGCCCGAGCAGCATCCCTTCACCGTCGCCCTCGGCGAGCGCGTCGGGCACAACGTGCTCCCCGCCCTCGCCGTCGCCGATCCCGAGACGGTCGTCCTGCACGGTCCGACCGGGATCGCTGGTGGCCCCGCCCTGGCCGCCGCCGTGACCGCATGGCTCCGGACCCGCTCGCGCTGGTCCACCGCCGTGGTCGCGCCCGGCGTCCCCGACACCCCCGTCCTGCACGGTGCCAGACACGTCCTCATCGACGTCGTCCGCACCGCGCTCGCGGACCGACTCGAGCGCATCAGTGACGATGCCCCGACGCCGGACCCCGTCGAGCGCCCCTGAACCGTTCCACCCGCACCACTCGAGGCACCATCACCCAGCCCTGTCACAGGGCTCTTCGTCGCGCCCGGAAACGGACGGCGCCCGGCAACGAGCAGCACCCGGCAGCGGGCGCCGTTCGGCAACGAGCAGCACCCGGCAACGGGCACCGCTCGGCACCGGGCACCGGCCGCGACCGCGGAGCGGCGGAGCGAGATCAGAGAGCGAGTCCCGCATGTCACTCCCCAGTCCGAAGTCCCGGCGGATCGTCGCCGCCGTCGCCGTCGCTGCGGCCGGCGCCCTCGTCGTCGCCGGCTGCAGCTCGGGTTCGAGCGCCGAGAGCATCGACGAGAGCGCACCGAAGGAGCTCAAGGGCACCGTGTCCCTGTGGCACTTCTTCACCGGCCGCGAAGCCGGCGTGGTGAAGACCGCCGTCGAGGGCTTCGAGAAGGCCAACCCCGACGTCACCGTCGACATCCACGCCGGCCAGGACGACGAGAAGCTGCAGAAGGCGATCTCGTCCGGCCAGAACATCGACGTGGGCCTGTCGTACTCGACCGCCATCGTGGGCAGCTTCTGCTCCTCGGGTGCCTTCCGTGACCTCTCCCCCTACATCGAGCGCGACGGGGTCGACCTGTCGGACATCCCGAAGGCCGTGCAGTCGTACACGCAGTACAAGGGCACCCGGTGCACGCTGCCGGCCCTCGCCGACGTCAGTGCGCTGATGTACAACAAGCCGCTGCTCGAGCAGGCCGGGATCGACTCCCCACCGAAGACGCTCGACGAGCTCAAGACCGACGCCCTGAAGCTCACGACGTACAACGCCGACGGCTCGATCAAGCAGCTCGGCTTCAACCCGCTCATCGACTTCTACGAGAACTCGCCCGAGCACTGGGCGCCGATGGTCGACGGCTCGTGGTTGGACGAGGACGGCAACAGCGTGATCGGCACGTCCGACGCCTGGAAGCGGCTCATCACCTGGCAGAAGGGCTTCGTCGACGAGATCGGCTACGACAAGCTCAAGGCCTTCACCTCGGGCCTCGGCCAGGAGTTCGCGGCCGACAACGCGTTCCAGACCGGCCAGGTCGCGATGCAGATCGACGGCGAGTACCGCACCGCGTTCATCAAGGACCAGAAGCCGGACCTCGACTACGGCACCGCGCCGACCCCGGTCATGGACGGGCTCGGCAACTACGGCTCGACGTACATCGCGGGCAACGTGGCGGGCATCGCGAAGGGCTCCAAGAACCCCGAGCTGTCCTGGGCACTCCTGAAGTACCTGTCGACGAACACCGACGCGCAGGTCACGCTGGGCAACGGCCTGAAGAACATCCCGACGCTCACCTCGGCGCTGGAGTCCCCCGACCTCGAGGTCGACGAGAACTACAAGACCTTCGTCGACGTCGCGGGCAACAAAGACACCATGACCTCGCCCGGCACCGCCGACGGCGCCGCCTACATCGGCACCTTCACGAAGTTCTGGCAGGCGTACCAGCAGAAGGGCGGCGACCTCGACGCCAAGCTGCAGAAGCTCGACTCGGACATCGACAACGCCAACCAGCTGGCTGGTCCGTGATGAGCGTCACCACCAAGACGACCGGCCAGGAGGCTCGGCTCGCCCGCGCTGCCCGGCCCACGAACCCGACGGGGTCCGGTCCGGTGCCCCCGACGGCTCCGCGACGTCGGCCCCGCTCCGCCGAGTCCCGACGCCGACTCGTCGCCCTGACGATGCTCGCGCCGGCCCTGGCGGGCCTGGTGATCTTCTTCGCCTACCCGCTCGTCGCGTCGATCTTCTACTCGTTCACGCGCTACAACCAGCTGCAGGAGCCCGAGTTCGTCGGGCTGCTGAACTACAGGTTCCTGTTCACGCAGGACCCGCAGATCGGCCCCGCGGTCGTCAACACGCTGTGGTTCGTCGTCATCCTGGTGCCGGTCCGGATCGTGTGCGGGCTGCTGGTGGCCGGGCTGCTGTCGCGGGCCCGCACCGCCACGGGCTTCTGGCGGACGCTGTTCTACCTGCCCGCGCTGGTCCCGCCGGTGGCGAGCGTCGTGGCGTTCGT
The DNA here is from genome assembly GCF_001864895.1 of Curtobacterium sp. MCBA15_009. GTDB lineage: Bacteria > Actinomycetota > Actinomycetes > Actinomycetales > Microbacteriaceae > Curtobacterium. Next base: position 132,673 of record NZ_MJGO01000041.1, on the reverse strand, counting down.
GTTCCTGTTCAACCCGGGCACCGGGCCGGTGAACCAGATCCTGCGGGTCTTCGGCATCGACGGCCCGCTCTGGTTCAACGACCCGGCGTGGTCGAAGCCGTCGCTCGTCATCCTGGGCGTCTGGGTGATGGGCGACATCATGATCATCTTCCTGGCGTCCCTGCTCGACGTGCCGCGCGACCTGTACGAGGCCGCGTCGCTCGACGGTGCGAACGGCGTCCAGCAGGTCCGGCACATCACGCTGCCGACGATCGCCCCGGTGATCGGCTTCGCCGCGGTGACGGGGGTGATCGCGGCCCTGCAGTACTTCACCGAGGCCGCGGTGGCGTCCGGGGTCGCGTCCGGCAAGGCGACGATCGGTGGCGGGACCGCCGCCCAGCTCGGCTACCCGGGCACGTCGCTGCTCACGTACACCGAGCTGCTCTACCAGCACGGGTTCGCGAACTTCCAGTTCGGCTACGCGTCCGCCATGGCCGTGGTCCTGTTCGTGATCACCGCGGTGGTGCTCGTCTTCACGATGCGCCGCATCTCCGTCTTCCGTCCCGAGGAGTCCTGATGACCGCCGTCTCCCAGTCCCCGCTCGCCCGGGCACCACGGGGTCCAGCTCCCCGCACCGGCAGGCGGCGTGGTCGCACTCTGGTCTGGATCGCCGAGCACGCCGCGCTGGTGGCCCTCGGCGTGCTGACCATCGCCCCGATCGTGTTCGTGGTCCTGACCTCGCTGATGTCGAGCAACCAGGCACTCACGGCGTCGATCGTTCCCCGGCCGCTCGACTTCTCGAACTACGCGCGGGTGTTCACCGAACTGCCGCTCACGCAGTGGTTCGGCAACTCGTCGATGTACGCCGTGCTCGCCACCGCGTTCATGCTCGTCAGCTCGGTGCCGGCGGCCTACGCGCTCGCCCAGATCAAGTTCCGGGGTGCGAACCTCATCTTCACGGTGATCATCGTCGCGATGCTCCTGCCCCCGCAGGTCACCGCGGTGCCGGTCTACGTGATGTGGTCGCACCTGCACCTGACCGGCACCCTGTGGCCGCTCATCCTGCCGAACCTGCTCGGCGACGCGTTCAGCATCTTCCTGCTCCGCCAGTTCTTCATGACCATCCCGAAGGAGTACGGCGACGCCGCGCGGATGGACGGCTGCAGCGAGTGGGGCGTGCTCTGGCGCGTGGTCGTCCCGATGGCGCGCCCCGGCATCGCCTCGGCGGCGATCTTCATGTTCTTCCACTCGTGGAACGACTACTACGGCCCGCTCCTGTACGCCTCCGAGAACCAGGCCGCCTGGCCGGTGGCGTACGGACTCGCGACGTTCCGCGGACAGCACGGCACCGACTGGTCGATGACGATGGCCATGACCGTCGTCGTGATGGTCCCCGTCGTCGTCATCTTCTTCTTCGCACAGAAGGCATTCGTCGAGGGCATCGCGCTCACCGGCGTGAAGGGATAGCACCACAGTGAAACTCACAGTCATCGGTGGCGGATCCACCTACACCCCCGAACTCGTGGACGGCTTCGCGCGGCTCCGCGACCAGCTCCCCATCGACGAGCTCTGGCTCGTCGACCCCGACCCCGTCCGGCGCGAACTCGTCGGCGGTGTCGCGAAGCGGATGTTCGCCCACGCCGGCCACCCGGGCACGATCCACGTCACCGACGACGTCGTCGCCGGGGTCTCGGGCGCCGACGCCGTCATGTTCCAGCTCCGGATCGGCGGGCAGGCCGCCCGGCACCAGGACGAGACCTGGCCGCACGAGGCCTGCTGCATCGGGCAGGAGACCACCGGGCCAGGCGGGTTCGCGAAGGCGCTCCGCACCGTGCCCGTGGTCCTGGAGTACGCCGAGCTCGTCCGCGAGCACGCGAAGCCGGACGCCTGGATCGTCGACTTCACGAACCCGGTCGGCATCGTCACCCGGGCCTTGCTCGAAGCGGGGCACCGCGCGGTCGGGCTCTGCAACGTCGCGATCGGGTTCCAGCGGCGCTTCGCGAAGGAGTTCAACGTCGCTCCGTCGGCCGTCCGGCTCGACCACGTCGGTCTCAACCACCTGACGTGGGAGCGCGGCGTCCACGTGACGGACGGCTCCGGTGAGCGCGACGTCCTGTCCGAGCTGCTCGCTGCCGACACCGGTGCCCTCGACCGGATGGCGGAGAGCGTGCACATGCCCGCCGACCTCATCCGACTGCAGCACGCCGTGCCCTCGTACTACCTGCGCTACTTCTACAGCCACGACGTCGTGCTCGAGGAACAACTGCACGCGCGCACCCGGGCCGAAGCGGTGATGGAGACCGAGCGGGCCCTGCTCGCGAAGTACGCGGACGAGTCCGTCGTGACGAAGCCCGCCGAGCTCGAGCAGCGGGGCGGTGCGTACTACTCCGAGGCCGCGATCGACGTGCTGTCCTCGATCCTCGGCGACCGCGGCGACGTGCAGGTGCTCAACGTCCGGAACGACGGCACGTTCGCCTTCCTGCCGGACGACCACGTGATCGAGGTGCCGGCCCGGGTCACGCGCCAGGCGATCACTCCGCTGCCGGTGTCCCCGCTCGCCCCGGACATGGCGGGCCTGGTGGCCCACGTCGCCGGGTACGAGCGGCTCGCGCTCGACGCCGCGGTGCACGGCGGCCGCGACCGGGTGCTCCGCGCGATGTGGGCGCACCCGCTCGTGGGGCAGGTCGACAAGGCGGAGCAGCTCACCGACCTGCTCCTGGCCGCGAACGCGGACCACATCCCGTGGGCGCGATCGGAGCACGTACCGTGGGCGGGCTGAGCCGGACCGGCGAGGCGGGCCCGGCGCGAGCCTCCCGTCCGCCCGCTCCGGTCCCACCGGACGCGACCGACGTCGTGCTCGCCGTCGACGGTGGCGGGAGCAAGACCGACGTCGTCGCGATCGCGCTCGACGGGACCATCGTCGGGCACGCGCGCGGTCCGGGGTCGAACCCGCAGACCCGGGGGTGGGACCTCGCCGGCCCGATCCTCGACGACGTCCGTGCACGAGTGGTGGGCGAGCTGGGCGACCGACGCATCCGCACCACGCACGTGTACCTGGCCGGGCTCGACCTGCACGACGAGCTCGTCGCGGCGACCGCGGCCCTCGCGCACTGGGCCGAGGACGGCGGCGAGCCGCACGTGCTCGACAACGACCTGTTCGCACTGCTGCGGGCCGGCACCCTGTCCCCCGACGCGGCGGCCGTGGTGTGCGGCACCGGGATCAACGCCCTCGCGGTGCGGGCCGACGGCACGACCGCACGGTTCCCGGCCATCGGCGACGTCTCCGGTGACTGGGGCGGTGGTGCGTGGCTCGGCAACCGGGCGCTCTGGCACGCAGCCCGGGCCGACGACGGCCGCGGTCCGGCGACGGCGCTGGTCGACGCGGTGCCGGCGGCGGTCGGCCTCCGCAGCGTCCGCGAGGTCACCGAGGCCATCCACTTCGGCCGTCTCGACCAGCGCGTCTTCAACCGGCTCTGCCCGGTGCTGTTCGACGTGGCCGGAGCCGGTGACGTGGTGGCCCGGAGCGTCGTGGCGCGTCAGGCGGAGGAGATCGTCCTGCTCGCCGCGGTCGCACTCGAGCGGTTGGGCCTCGGTGGTTCGGCGGCCGAGCCGGTGCCCGTCGTGCTCGGCGGTGGGGTGCTCGCTGCTCGCCACCCGTTGCTCGTGGACGGTGTCGTCGGCGGACTCGCTGCCCGGGTGCCGGGAGCGGTGCCGACCTGGGTGACCGATCCCCCGGTGCTCGGCGCGGGGTTGGCGGCGCTGGAGTCGGTCGGCGCCGACGACGCTGCGCTCGAGCGGTACCGCGAGGCCGTGCGCTCCCGCGCCTTCGCGAGCACGACCACGCTGATCCGCTGATCCGCTGCCCGCCGATCCGCTGATCCGCTGCCCGCTGATCCGCTGCTCGCTGCCCTGTGCGGCACGGCGCAGTCGGCACCCCCGTACGCCGCGCCGCGCGGGGGTGCCACGCGCTGCCGGACCCCCGCCACCGGTCCCGTCTGTCGGAGTGCCCGTGCCCCTCAGGCGTCGCGGACGGCCAGCACCCGGTGCGGCGCCACCCGTTCGGCCCGCCACCCGCCGGGCAGTGCGTCCCGGAGCTCGGCCAGGGTGAAGGACCGGCGGATGGACCGCAGGCCGTCGACCCGCACGAAGGTGCCGGCCGACACCAGCGGCGATGCCAGCGCGTAGGCCCCGTACGCCGCACGCGACCGGCGGATGTCCGAGTGCACGCTGCGGCTCGTCGCGAGTGCCGCGGAGTCGGCGAGGAACCCGGCCCGCTCGTCGTCGCCCAGGTGGTGCAGCACGTGGTTCGACACCACGACGTCGAACCGCTCCCCCGCGGCCACCAGCTCGCCGCTCGACTGCGGCCGGAAGGTGACGCCGCGCGGCGCCCGTCGGCTCGCCGCGTCGATCGCCCGCGGGTCCGGGTCGACCCCGACGACCTCGACGTCAAAGCCGTCGCTCGCCGCCCACCGCACGACGGCGCGCGCCAGGTCGCCGCCGCCGCAGCCGAGGTCGAGGACCCGAGCACGGCCGTCCACCGGCAGCGCCGGCACGATGTGGGTCCTCCACGCCGAACGCCAGCCGCTCACCAGCGCGTTGACGAGCGCGAAGCGCCGGAAGGTGCGCGCGAGGACGCGCGGGTCGCAGTCCGGGTCGTCCATCAGCTCGGTCAGGTCGAGCGCCCGGGAGCGCAGGTCGACGGCCGAGCGGGCCGGGTCGACCCCGCCTCGACGACTCACGCCGTGCCCGTGGTCGCGATCGGGACCCGCACCGGTTCGACCACGGGCGACGCCTCGGTGCGCACCGCGGTGAGGCGTGCGCTCTCCACGGTGAGTCCGGGCCCGAAGGCGAGCGCGACGACGGCGCCGCCGTCGTCCAGGCCCGCGTCGACCGCGTCGCGGAGGACGAACAGCACGGTGGCGCTCGACATGTTGCCGTGGTCGCGCAGCACCCGTCGGCTCGACACCATCGCGCTGTCGGGCAGGCCGAGCGACTCCTGCGCACGGTCGAGGATGGCGCGGCCGCCGGGGTGCACCGCCCACACCGGCACGTCGGAGGCCGCACCGCCGCCGAGCAGCGACTCCACGGCCCGCGGTACGTGCAGGCCGACGAGCTTCGGCACGGCCGTCGACAGGACCATCTCGAAGCCCTCGTCGCCGATGTTCCACGCCATCTCCGACGCGCCCTCCGGCACCACGGCCGTCGCGAACGCGTCGAACCGCAGGCCGGCGCCGTCGCGTGCGACGACCGCCGCGGCGGCTCCGTCCCCGAAGACGCTGTTCGCGACGATCTGGTCGGGATCGTTCGACGCGCGGACGTGCAGGGTGCAGAGCTCGCCGCAGACGACGAGCACGACGGCGTCCGGGTCCTGGTCGACGAAGGCCGCGGCGATCCGGAGCGCCGGGAATGCGGCGCAGCAGCCCATGAAGCCGATGTGGTGCCGGAAGACCCCTGCCGGCAGACCGAGCTGGTCGACGACGTCGATGTCCGGGCCGGGCTGCGTGAACCCGGTGCACGACACGGTCACCAGGTGCGTGACCGACGAGGGGGCGATGCCCGCGCGGTCGACCGCGTCGCGTGCGGCGGCGACGAACAGCGGCGGCGCGAGCTCGCGGAACCGGTCGTTGCGTGAGCCGGTCGTCGGGGAGCGCAGGGTCCCGTCGTCGTCGCGGAAGGCACCGCCGCCGCGCGTGGAGTCGAGCTCTTCGAGCACGGTGTGCCGTCGGTCGACCGCCGAGCCGTCGAAGGCAGCGGGGACGAGCCGCTGCCCGAGGCGACCGAGGCCGGGCTGCGCCGCGAACAGGTCACGCACCCGCGGCTGGTCGAGGGTCGTCTCGGGGACGGCGGTACCGATGGCGCGGATCGTTGCGGACACGACTCATCCTGTCACCGGGTCGCTGACGCGTCCCCAGGATGCACGGGAGGCGCGGTGCCAGCTGGCACCGCGCCTCCTGTCCGTCGTCGGTGGCGACTACGACTGCTGCGCGCGCTCCAGGACGAGCTCCCGCACACGAGCGGCGTCGGCCTGGCCCTTCATGGCCTTCATCACCGAACCGATGATCGCGCCGGCGGCCTGCACCTTGCCGTCGCGGATCTTCTGCAGGACGTCGGGCTGGGCGGCCAGGGCCTCGTCGACGGCTGCCGTGAGCGCCGAGTCGTCGGAGACGACCTTGAGCCCGCGGGACTCGACGACCTGCGCCGGCGAACCCTCGCCCGCGATGACGCCCTCGAGCACCTGGCGCGCCAGGCGGTCGGTCAGGTCGCCGGACTCGACGAGCGCGATGACCTCGGCGACGTCCTGCGGCGACACCAGGTCGCCGGGGGCGGCGTCCTGCGCGTTCGCGACACGGCTGATCTCACCGGTCCACCACTTGCGCGCGGCCTGCGGTGCGGCACCTGCGGCGACCGTCCCCTCGACCTCGTCGAGCAGCCCGCCGTTGACGACGTCCTGGAACTCGAGGTCCGCGAAGCCCCACTCGCCCTTGAGGCGTCGACGCCGGGCCACCGGGGCCTCGGGCAGGGACGCACGGAGCTCCTCGATGAGGGCGGGGTCCGGCACCACGGGCAGCAGGTCGGGCTCCGGGAAGTAGCGGTAGTCGTCGGCGTCGGACTTCGGACGGCCGGACGACGTGCGGCCGGTGTCCTCGTGCCAGTGCCGGGTCTCCTGCGTGATCGTCCCACCGGCGGCGAGGATCGCGGCCTGGCGCTGGATCTCGTAGCGGATGGCACGCTCGACGGCGCGGAAGGAGTTGACGTTCTTCGTCTCGGTGCGGGTGCCGAGCTTCTCCTGGCCGCGGGGGCGCAGCGAGATGTTCGCGTCGCAGCGCAGGTTGCCGCGCTCCATGCGGGCTTCGGAGACACCGAGTGCGCGGACGAGGTCGCGGATGACCTGCACGTACGCGGCACCGAGCTCGGGGGCGCGGTGCTCCGCGCCGACGATCGGCTTCGTGACGATCTCGACCAGGGGCACACCGGCGCGGTTGTAGTCGACGAGCGAGTACTCGGCGCCCTGGATGCGACCGGTGGCGCCACCGACGTGCGTGAGCTTGCCGGCGTCCTCCTCCATGTGGGCGCGCTCGATCGGGACGTTGAAGATCGTGCCGTCGGCGAGTTCGACCTCGACCTCGCCCTCGAAGGCGATCGGCTCGTCGAACTGCGAGACCTGGTAGTTCTTGGGGTTGTCCGGGTAGAAGTAGTTCTTCCGGGCGAACCGCGACGACTCGGCGATCGAGCAGCCGAGCGCGAGCCCGAGCTGGATCGAGTAGCGCACGGCCTGCTCGTTCACGACCGGCAGCGACCCGGGCAGACCGAGGTCGACGGGCGTGACGTTCGTGTTCGGCTCGCCACCGAAGAAGTTCGGCGCGTCCGAGAACATCTTCGTCTTCGTCGCGAGTTCGACGTGCACCTCGAAGCCGAGCACCGGCTCGTAGCGCTCGAGCGCCTCGTCGAAGTCCATGAGCGCGTCCTTCTGCGCCATCAGATCACACCTTCCTGCGCAGCGGACTGCTGAGACTGGTCGAGGTCCGGGATGCTGTCGATGAGCGGGCGACCCCACTGCTGTTCGAGCAACCGCTCGAGGGCGGCGCCGTAGCGGTAGAGCCGGGCGTCCTCGCGCTGGGGTGCCATGAGCTGCACGCCGACGGGCAGCGAGTCCTCGGGCGCGAGGCCGTTCGGGATGCTCATGCCGGGGACGCCGGCCAGGTTCGCCGGGATCGTCGTGAGGTCGTTGAGGTACATCGCCAGCGGGTCGTCGATGCGCTCCCCGATCGGGAACGCCGTCGTCGGGGCCGACGGGCTGATGAGCAGGTCGACCTGCTCGAACGCGGCCTGGAAGTCGCGCTGCACGAGGGTGCGGACCTTCTGCGCCGAGCCGTAGTAGGCGTCGTAGTAGCCGGCGCTCAGGGCGTACGTGCCGAGGATGATGCGGCGCTTGACCTCCGGGCCGAAGCCGGCCTCGCGCGTGGCCGCCATGACGTCCTCGACGGTGGCACCGTTCTCCGGCGTGACGCGGAGCCCGAAGCGCACCGAGTCGAACTTGGCGAGGTTCGACGACGCCTCGGCCGGCAGGATCAGGTAGTACGCGCTGATGGCGTACGCGAACGACGGGGCGTCGATCTCGACGACGACCGCACCGGCCGACTCGAGCAGGGCCACCGTCTCCTGGAAGCGCTGCGTGACGCCGGCCTGGAAGCCGTCGCCGCCGGCGAGTTCCTTCACGACGCCGACCCGCAGGCCGCGGAGCGTGTCCGCCTGCAGGCCTTCGCGGGCCGCCGCGGCCATCGACGGCCAGGCGTCCGGGATCGAGGTGGAGTCGCGCGGGTCGTGCCCGCCGATGACGTCGTGCAGGAGCGCGGCGTCGAGGACGGTGCGGGACACCGGACCGACCTGGTCGAGGCTGGACGCCAGCGCGATCGAGCCGTAGCGGCTGACCCCGCCGTACGTCGGCTTCACGCCGACCGTGCCCGTGACGGCACCGGGCTGGCGGATCGACCCACCGGTGTCGGAACCGAGGGCGAGTGGTGCCTCGTGCGCGGCGACGGCGGCCGCGGAGCCACCGCCGGAGCCGCCGGGGATCCGGTCGAGGTCCCACGGGTTGTGCGTCGGGCCGTACGCCGAGAACTCGGTGGTCGAGCCCATCGCGAACTCGTCCATGTTCGTCTTGCCGAGCGGCACCAGGCCGGCGGCACGGAGCTTCGCGACCGGCGTCGCGTCGTACGGGGGCACCCAGCCCTCGAGGATCTTCGAGCCGGACGTGGTCGGCATGTCCTGCGTGCACAGGACGTCCTTGACCGCGATCGGCACGCCGGCGAGGGGGCCGAGGTCGTCGCCAGCCGCGCGGCGCGAGTCGATCGACTTCGCCACCGCGAGGGCGTTCTGGTTGACGTGCAGGAAGGCGTGCACGTCGCCGTCGACCGCGGCGATGCGGTCGAGGTGGGCCTGCGTGGCCTCGACGCTGGAGACGTCGCGCGCCACGAGGGCGTCGGCGAGCGCCGCGGCGCTGAGGCGGGTGATGTCGTCGGTCACTGCTCTTCTCCCAGGATGGCCGTCACACGGAACCGTTCGCCGTCGGAGTCGGGCGCCCCGGAGAGCGCCTGCTCCTGGGTCAGCGTCGTGCCGACCACGTCGGGGCGGAAGACGTTGCCGAGCGGCACGGGGTGGCTCGTCAGCGGGACGTCGTCGGTCGCGACCTCGGCCACACGGGCGACGCTGTCGACGATGTGCGACAGCTCCCCGGTCAGCTTCTCGATCTCGTCGGGCGTGAGTGCGATACGTGCGAGGTTCGCCAGGTGGGCGACCTGCTCGCTCGTGATGTCAGGCATGGTGCTCCGTCGATCGGTTCGTGGAATGCGGACCAGTCTATTGCCGACCCCGTGTCACCACCGCGCAGTCCCGCCCATCGGTGGAGAACCGGCCCTCGGCCAGCGCCCCGACCGACGCACCGACCGCGACGAGTGCCCGCGGCGAGCACCGGCACGAGGACCCGCGCCGGGCCCGCACCGCGCCGACGGCGGGCCGCCCACCGGACCGGCACCGGGCCTCCCGGCCGGGCGTCAGTGCCGACCGCGAGCCGCACCCGGTGCGGCAGGTGCCGCCGTCGCGGGAGCAGCCGGAGCAGCAGGAGCAGCAGGGGCAGCAGGGGCAGCGGTCGCGGCAGGCGACGGAGCAGCCGACGCACCGGACGCACCGGACGCACCCGAGGCGGCCGACCCGCCGGCCCCCGCCGACGCACCGGACGCCTGCTGGGACGCGGACCCGCTCGACGCGTTCCCGATCATCGCCGGGTCCGGAGCCGGCAGTGCTCCCCCGCCGACGGCCCCGTCGAGGTAGGTCATCATCGCCTTCCCGACCCCGAACTTGGCGCTGTACCCGGTCGTGCCGCGCGGGAACGGGACCTGCGCGAGCGACACCGCGTTCTGGACGTTGCCGATCCAGGTCGCGTTCGTGTACTTCGTCGTCGAGGCGACCAGCCAGTTCTGCACGTCGCCGTCGGTGGTGCCGGTCTTCGCGAACTTCGGGACCGCGTCGCCGGGGTTCGCCAGCGCGGCGGTGCCGGACCCGCTGAGGACCCCCTGCAGCGCGTAGTCGACGGTGCCCGCGACGTCCGCCGCGACCCCTCGGGTGCAGGACGACGGCGTCGGCGTGATCGCGGTGCCGTCGGCCTCGGTGACCGAGTCGATGGCGGTCGGCGTGCAGACGATGCCGCCGTTCGCGAAGCCGGCGTAGGCCTCGGCGAGGTCGATCGGCGACAGCTCGTTGACGCCGAGGATCGACGACGGGGTCTGGCCGAGCGGTGCGCCGTCGGCGCGGTGGATGCCCATGGACTGCGCGAGCTGGGCGATCCGGCACAGGTCGAGCTGCTTGCCCATCTGCGCGTACGCGGTGTTGATCGACTCGGTGGTCGCCGCGGCGACGGTCATCGACGCGGGCACGGCCTCGGCGTTCGCCACGTTCCAGACGCCGCCGGCGACGTTCTGGCAGCTGTTCGTGAACTCGGCGTTCTCGAACTGGTGCTCGGAGGTCGTGACGGAGTCGGAGAGGGTGTGCCCGCTCGCGAGCCACTCGGCCAGCGTGAACACCTTGTACGTGGAGCCGGTCTGGAACCCGCCGGAGTTGCCGGAGGCGGCGTCGGCGCTGTAGTTCACGGCCGTCGTGCCGGGCGTGGTCGTGTCGGCCTGCGTGTAGGCGGTGTTCTGCACCATCGACATGATCCGACCGGTCCCCGGCTCGACGGTGACGTTCGACCCGCCGAGGTCGACCCCCGCCATCGTCGCCGGGACGTAGGTCGACAGGGCGTTCTGCGCCTGCGCCTGCACGTCGAGGTCGAGCGAGGTGTGGATCTGCAGGCCCTTCGTGTCGAGGGTGGCGATGCGTGCGGCCGCGGTCTTGCCGAAGGCGGGGTCCCGGAGCACCTGGTCGCGGACGTAGTCGCAGAAGTAGCCCGCGTCGAAGTTCGTCGCGGCGGTCGAGCAGCCGTTCGCGGTCTCGGTGATCCTCGGCGTGACGGGCGTCGCGATCGCTGTCCTCATCTGTGCCGTGGTGATCGACCCGTGCGCCTGCATCCGGCGGAGCACGTAGTCGCGGCGTTCCTTCGTCGCCGCGTACCCGTCCGCCTGCCCGTTGTCCCGGTCACCGGGCCGGTCGATGCGCAGGTTCGACGGGTTGTTGAGGATCGCCACGAGCGTGGCCGACTGCACGAGCGACAGGTCCGCCGCATGCACGCCGAAGTAGTACTCGGCACCGGCCTCGGCGCCGTAGACCCGCCCGCCGAGCCCGACGATGTTGAGGTACCCGGTCAGGATCTGGTCCTTCGTGTACTTCTTGTTCACCGCGATCGCGTACCGCATCTCCTGCAGCTTCCGCTGCGGGGTGACGCCGGCGGCGTCCTGGTAGCACGCGGCCACCTTCGCCTCGGTGGCGGCCTGGTCGGTGCCGGTCAGCTGCTCGCACTGCTGCACGAGCACGTTCTTGACGTACTGCTGCGTGATGCTCGACCCGCCCTGCACGTCCCCGCCGACGACGGTGGCCGCGGCACCGCGGACCGTGCCGAGCAGGTCGATGCCGCCCTCGTCGTAGAACCGGGGGTCCTCGGTGTCGATGGCCGCCTGCTTGAGCGAGTCGGCCATCTGGTGGGACGTCACGTTCGTGCGGTTCTCGGCGTAGAAGGACGCGATCTTGACCTGCTTGCCGTCCTTCGTCGCGTAGACCGACGAGACCTGCTGCGGGGTCTGCACGTCGAGGTAGCTCGGCAGGTCCTCGAAGAACGCAGCCGCGCCCGACGCGCTCTCGCCGGCGACGGCGACCGCGGGCGTCAACGCGACCGTGACGAGCATGCCCGCCAGCACGGACATCACCACGAAGACCAACAGGGCCCCAGGCCAACGCACCACTCGCATGGGTGCACGGTAGGCAGGCGGGCTGGAACCGTTCTGCCGTGGAACGAGTGCAGGCTGCGGCGGCGCACAGGTTGCCGTCCAGCCACCGGTCCGAGCGGCCCGCGATCCGCGCGGGCTCGCCGATCCGGTCGGGAGGCCCGGCGCGGCCCCGGCACGTCGGCCGCGGGTCACGATCCGGTCACGTCGCGGGAGCCCGCGGGCCCGGTGCCGGCCCGCGCACCGGTGCGGTCCGTCAGTCGCGGGGTTGCAGGTCCTGCGGACGGACGAGGAACACGTCCGGCGAGACCGTGACGCCGTCGCCGCGGGACGATCCGCCCTGCGCCTGGTCGCGCACGACGTCCCCGCGCCCGACCCCGATGAGCGCGACGTCGTGCAGCGAGGCCGTTCCCGGCTTCAGGTAGTCGTTGTGGCCGACCGGTCGTCGGAACACCGCCGTCGTGCCCTGCCCGTGCGTCGCGGCGCGGAGGTCGAGGACCGTCGCACCGAAGGACGCCTCGCCGGGATCGGTGCCGAAGTACCCGGAACCGGCGATCGGGTCGCTGTGCGCGCTGCCGACGAAGACCTGCCCGTGCGGCACGGCGAGGTCGGACGCGGACCGGACGTCGCTGCCCGGCGAGCCGAGCACGGTCAGGGTGTCGGCGCTCATGCGCCCCGAGGTGAGCGCCATCATCGCCGTCGTCGACCCGTACGAGTGCGCCACGAGGTTGAGCCGCGGCTGGTCGCCGTCCCGCACGTGGCGCAGGCCGTCGACGGCGCGCTCGAGGCGGTCCGCCCCGGTCTCGGCGAGCTGCAGCGACAGGATGTTCGACAGGTCCGGCGTGCGGTACCCCATCCACGCGACGACCGCGACACTCGAACGGTCGCCGCGCACCGCGAGCGGGGCCAGCGACGCCTGCTCGGCGGCCAGGTCGTTCGCGGTGGCGGTGAAGTCGACCATCTGCCCGGACACCGTGAAGAACATGCCCGGCACCACCAGCGTCACGTCCGTCGCGGTGTCGAGGTCGCCGATCGCGATCGCCGCGCGGCCCGGACCACGGGTGTCGAGGGTGACGAGGAAGCGCTGCGGATCGCCCGGCTGCGTCACGAGCGACTCCCGGACCCGGTCGAGCATCCGGGCCGTGGCGGACCCGTCGTCCCCGTCGGCCGCCGCGAGCGCGCGGTCCAACGTGGTCCGGTTCGCCCGGTCGCGCACGGCGTACGGCACGCCCTCGAGGTTGCCCACCACCGCCGGCGCGGTCTGCTCGACGTACTGTCGCTCACCGTCGCCGAGGCCGGCCCACCACCGGATCACGTCGACGGCCGACGGCGGGTCGTCCTGCACGGTCGCCGCCAGGCGCGCGTCGTCCTGTGCGTGCCGGAGATCGGCCGGCGCGAGCGCGACGAGGTCGTCGAGCAGCCGGCGGCCGTGGGCGGTCGCGGCGTCGTCGGCGGTGACCGCGGCGACGGGCGCGACCGCCACGACCGCTGTCGGTGGCGGGGTCGGAGGCACGTTCGGTGCCTCGACCACTCCGAGCGAGTGCATCGAGGCGGTCAACAGCGCAGCGGCGACGAGCAGCATTCGGGTCTCCCCCGGGAAGGCCTTCCCGCCGGCTCCCTGCAGACGACGGGTGATGCCCTGTCGAGTCTACGGAGGATGCTGACGAACGCTCGTGCCAGATGCAACTTGTCCCCCGAAGTGGGGAGGCTCGGCCTGCGGACGGGCGCGTGTCAGGCGTCCGGCGCGGTCGTGCCCTCCTCGGTCGGCTCCTGGCCCGACTCCGGTTCCGGCTCCGGTTCCGGTTCCGGCAGGGCGCCCGGCCCCTCGGTCACGAGCAGGTGGAACTGCGCCGCGTCGATGATCCGGAGCCCGAGCTGCTCGGCCTTGGTGAGCTTCGACCCCGCCCCGGGACCTGCGGCGACGAAGTCGGTCTTCTTGCTCACGCTCGACGCCGCCTTGCCGCCGGCGGTCATGATCGCCTCGAGCGCGCCCTCGCGCGTGTAGCCCTCGAGCGAGCCGGTCGCGACGACCGTCACGCCGCTGAGCACGCCGCCCTCGGCGACCGCGCCGCCGGGGCCCGGGTGGTCCGGGGTGGTGAACTGCACGCCGGCCGCGGTCCACCGGTCGATGACCTCGCGGTGCCAGTCGACATCGAACCAGTCGAGCAGGGCGTCCGCGATGATGCCGCCGACGCCGTCCACGGCCGCGAGGTCCTCGCGCGAGGCCGACCGGATCGCGTCGAGGGACCCGAAGTGGTTCGCGAGGGCACGCGCCGCGACCGGTCCGACGTGCCGGATGCTCAGGCCGACCAGGATCCGCCACAGCGGCTTCGTCCGGGCGGCGTCGATGTTCGCGAGCATCTCGAACGCGTTCTTCGACGGGTACCGGCTCGGCTCGCCGGTGTAGTCCGCACCGCGGGCCTCGGGGTCGAACGGCGGGTCGGTCTTCTTGCGCGCACGGCTGAACGGGGTGACCCGCTTCGGCGTGCCGTCGTCGTCGGTCTTCTGCATGCCGGTCTCGGCGTCGCGGACGATGACCTCGATCGGGACGATGTCCTGCATCGTCAGGTCGAACAGCCCGGCCTCGGTGACGAGCGGCGGGGTCTCCGGGCGGAGCGGCTGCGTGAGCGCCGCGGCGGCGACCTCGCCGAGTCCCTCGATGTCGAGCGACCCGCGCGACGCGATGTGCTCGACCCGGCCGCGCACCTGCGCCGGGCAGCTCTCGGCGTTCGGGCAGCGGAGGTCGATGTCGCCCTCCTTCGCGGGGGCGAGCTCGGTGCCGCACTCCGGGCAGTGGGTCGGCATGACGAACTCGCGCTCGGAGCCGTCGCGGAGCTCGACCACCGGGCCGAGGACCTCGGGGATGACGTCGCCCGCCTTCCGCAGCACGACCGTGTCGCCGATGAGCACGCCCTTGGCCTTGACGACCTGCTGGTTGTGCAGGGTGGCCTGGCGCACCACGGACCCCGCGACCTCGGCCGGGGCCATCACCGCGAACGGCGTGGCACGGCCGGTGCGACCGACGCTCACCACGACGTCGAGGAGCTTCGTGTGGACCTCTTCCGGCGGGTACTTGTACGCGATCGCCCACCGCGGCGCCCGGGACGTCGAGCCGAGTTCCTCGTGCAGGGCGAGGTCGTCGACCTTCACCACGACGCCGTCGATCTGGTGCTCCACGGCGGAGCGACGCTCGCCGGTGGTCCGGACGAAGCCGTTGACCTCGTCGATGGTGTCGAACACCCGGTAGTGGCTGCTCGTCGGCAGCCCCCACGTGTCGAGCAGCTCGTACACCTCGGACTGGCTCCGGACGTCGGTCTGCTGCTCGAGCTCGCGGACCGGCCACGCGCCGATGCCGTGCACGAGCATCCGCAGCCGCCGCAGCCGGTCGACCATGAGCGCGCGCTTCGCCTCGGACTTGCCCTCTTCCTTCTGGCGGAGGGAGCCGGCGGCGGCGTTGCGCGGGTTCGCGAACACGCGCTCCCCCGCCTCGCGCTGGTTCGCGTTGAGCTCGTCGAACTCGGCGACCGGGAAGAAGATCTCGCCGCGGACCTCGACCAGGGGCGGGTGGCCGGTGCCCGACAGACGGTCCGGGATCGTGCCCATCGTCCGCACGTTGCCGGTGACGTCCTCGCCCACGACCCCGTCGCCGCGGGTCGCCGCCGAGACGAGCCGCCCGTGCTCGTACCGCAGGTTGATCGCGAGGCCGTCGATCTTCAGCTCGGTCAGGAACCGCACACGCTCGGCACCGGCGTCGCGCTGCACCTTGACGGCCCAGTCGGTCAGCTCGTCGGGGCTGAAGACGTTGTCGAGCGAGAGCATGCGCTCGGCGTGCTCGACCGGTGCGAACTGCGTCGTCTGCGCCTGCCCGCCCACGGTCTGGGTCGGGCTGTCCTCGGTCAGGAGCTCCGGGAACCGCTGCTCGATCGCGTCGAGCCGGTGCACCAGGGCGTCGTAGTCGGCATCCGCGGCCGGTGACCCGTTCTCGCCCTGGTAGTACGCCTCGCGCAGTTCGTTGATGCGTGCCCGCAGCCGGTCGACCTCGCGCGCGGCCTGGGCGGCGTCGAGCCCGTCGGGGTCGATGGTCTCGAACGTCGCGTCGGTCTCGCTCATGGCATCAGTTCTACCGTGCGCCACCGACGTGACGTGCAGCGGACGTGTGCCCCGGGAGCGGCGGGGTCAGGCGTCGACGGGGACGGCGCTCACCGTGCTGTCGATGGTGCACTGGCCGAGCACCCGCGTGCCGACGTAGACCACCGCGGTCTGGCCGGGGGCGACCCCGTGCAGCGGCTCGTCGACGTCGATGACGAGCACGTCGTCCTGCACCCGCGCGGTCGCGGGCACCGGGTCGGCGTGCGCGCGGATCTGCACGTCGCAGGCGAACGGCGTCGCCGGGTCGGCCGGGGCCGTGCCCGCCCACGTGAACCGCGAGCCCGACATCGACGCGACGGCCAGTGCCTCCTTCGGTCCGACCACGACGGTGTTGTCCTTCGGGCGGATCTCGAGCACGAAGCGGGGCTTGCCGTCGGCGGCCGGGCGCCCGAGCGACAGGCCGCGCCGCTGGCCGACCGTGTAGCCGTGCGCGCCGTCGTGCGAACCGACGACGGTGCCGTCGCGCTCGACGACGTCGCCCGTCTCGCTGCCGACGCGGTCGGCGAGCCACCCGCGGGTGTCCCCGTCCGGGATGAAGCAGATGTCGTACGAGTCGGGCTTCTGCGCGACCGTCAGCCCACGGGCGGCGGCCTCGGCACGGACCTCGTCCTTCGAGGGAGTCGCCCCGAGCGGGAACATCGCGTGCTGCAGCTGCTCGGCGGTCAGGACCCCGAGCACGTAGGACTGGTCCTTCGCCCACGCGGCTGACCGGTGCAGCTCGCGCGAGCCGTCGGGACCGGTGACGATCGAGGCGTAGTGCCCGGTCGCGACGGCGTCGAAGCCGAGCGCGAGGGCCTTCTCGAGCAGCGCGGCGAACTTGATGCGCTCGTTGCACCGCATGCAGGGGTTCGGTGTGCGGCCGGCCTGGTACTCGGCGACGAAGTCGTCGACGACGTCCTCCTTGAACCGGGCCGAGAAGTCCCAGACGTAGTACGGGATACCGAGGGCGGACGCCGCACGCTGGGCGTCCATCGAGTCCTCGATGGTGCAGCACCCGCGACTGCCGGTGCGCAGGGTGCCCGGCATCCGGCTCAGCGCGAGGTGCACGCCCACCACGTCGTGCCCGGCGTCGACCGCACGGGCGGCTGCCACCGCCGAGTCGACCCCACCGCTCATCGCCGCCAGAACACGCATGCACCAAGGGTAACCCGCGGCCGGACCGGTACCGCTGGCGTACCGTTGGTCGGGCGATGGCCACGACCCCGAACGACTCATTCGACTTCCGGTCCGTGCTCTTGTCGGGCTTCCTGCCCGCGGCGCTGTTCGCGATCGGCGAGGGCGCGATCATCCCGATCATCCCGATCGCGGCCGACTCGCTCGGCGCCGGCCTGGCCTTCGCCGGCTTCGTCGCGTCGCTCATCCTGGTCGGCGAGCTCATCGGCGACGTCCCCTCCGGCATCGTCGTCGCCCGCATCGGCGAGCGGAACGCGATGATCGGCGCCGCCCTGGTGTCGGTCGGCGGCCTCGTCGTCTGCACGACGGCCGGGAACGCCTGGGTCCTCGCGCTCGGCGTGTTCCTGGTCGGCGTCTCCACCGCCGTCTTCGCCCTGGCCCGGCACGCCTACATGACGACCGCGATCCCGGTGCGGATCCGCGCGCGGGCCCTGTCCAGCCTGGGCGGCGTGTTCCGCTTCGGGTACTTCGTCGGCCCCTTCGTCGCCGCCGGCGTGATCCACGTGACCGGCGCGACCCGCAGCGCGTTCTGGATCCACGTCGTGTGCTGCCTGGCGGCGGCGACCGTGCTCCTGGTGCTGCGCGACCCGGCGACGGGCGCGCGCGGTCTGCGGTTGCCGGCACGGGCCTCCCGGCCGACCGACGCGACCGAGCCGTCCACCGACACCGGTGCGGTCTTCGTCGAGAAGGAGGCGCACGGCCTCTTCCGCACCATCCGCGCGAACCGGGCCGTCCTGCTGCGCCTCGGCAGCGGCGCCGGACTGATCGGCGCGATGCGGGCCGGACGCCAGGTGATCCTGCCGCTCTGGGCGGTGAGCGTCGGGCTCGACGACTCGACGGCCGCACTCGTCATCGGCATCGCGGGCGCCGTCGACTTCGCGCTGTTCTACACGAGCGGGCAGATCATGGACCGCTGGGGGCGGCTGGCGAGCGCGCTGCCCTGCATGCTCGGGCTGAGCATCAGCTACTTCCTGCTCGCCTGGAGCGGTCACCTCGACGCCCGCGTCGGCTGGTTCGTCGCGATCGCGATGGCCATGTCGCTCGCGAACGGCGTCGGGTCGGGCATCCTCATGACCCTCGGCGCCGACCTCGCCCCGCGCGACGACCCGGCGCCGTTCCTCGGCGCGTGGCGGTTCACCGGCGACTTCGGCTCGGCCGCGGCGCCGCTCCTCATCTCCGGCGTGACGGCGGTGGCGTCGATCGCGGTCGCCAGCGGGGTGATGGGCGTGCTCGGCCTGATCGGCGCCGGCGTGCTGCTCCGGTACGTGCCGCGGTACCTGCCCCGGCAGCTGCGCTGACACCGCGGTCGGGCGGCCGCTGTCGGTAGACTGCCGTCGCTCGCGGGAGTGGTGGAATCGGTAGACACGCAGGATTTAGGTTCCTGTGCCCCAGGCGTGAGGGTTCGAGTCCCTCCTTCCGCACCGGCCCAGCCCCCGCCCCTGGCGTCACGGCGTCCGACGGATGTCATACCGACGGCGGATGGTCGCGACACCCGCGGACGGTACCCTCGTCCTGCGGGACACTCCCCCGTGTCCCGCTCGCTCGACCGGAAGAACCATGCACTCCGTCGCACTCGCCCTGATCCCGTGGCTCGATCCGCAGTACATCCTCGACCACTTCGGGGCCATCGCCGTGCTCGTCGTGTGCGCGATCGTGTTCGCCGAGACCGGGCTGCTCATCGGCTTCATCTTCCCCGGGGACAGCCTCCTCGTCATCACCGGCCTCTTCGCCTTCGACCGGGGCGGCGAGATCGGCGGCATCCCCGTCTGGGTCGCGGCGCTGATGATCGGCGCCTCGGCGTTCCTCGGCGGCGAGCTCGGGTACTACATCGGCAAGAAGGCCGGGCCACCGATCTTCGAACGCAAGGAGAGCGGGCTGTTCTCGAAGGAGAACGTCGACCGCACCAACGCGTTCTTCCACCGCTTCGGCCCCGCCGCCGTCATCCTGGCCCGCTTCGTGCCGGTCGTGCGCACCTTCGCGCCGATCGCCGCGGGCGTCGGCCGCATGAACTACAAGAAGTACTCGCTGTACAACGCGATCGGCGCCGTGATCTGGGGCGTCGGCGTGACGTTCCTCGGGTACGTCCTCGGCTACATCCCGTTCGTGGCGCACATCGTCCGGGAGTACATCGACATCATCCTGCTGGCCGCGGTCGTCGTGACCGTCGTGCCGATGGCGCTCACCTACCTGCGGAACGCGCGGAAGGCCAAGCACGAGGCCGATGCCGAGGCGGCGGCCCCGCCCGCCCAGCCGGCGGTCGACCCGAAGCCGTAGCGGCGGCTGCGCGCCGCGGCGCGGCGGCGGCGCACCCAAGGCAACGCCGCGGCGGCGCACAACCGGAGTGCATCGGCACCACGTCACCGCGTGGTTCCGATGCACTTCGGTTGTGCGAACCGCACTCGCACCGGCCGCCCGGGCCGCAGCCGACAGCCCGAGCCCACAGCCCGCGGCCCGCGCACCGCTACACCCCGAAGTGCTCCCGCACGATCGGGGCGATGCCGCGGAACGCCTTGCTGCGGTGCGAGAGCGCGTTCTTCTCCTCGCGGGTGAGCTCCGCCGACGAGCGGTCGGCGTCGTCCGGCCGGAACACGGGGTCGTAGCCGTGGCCGCCGTCACCGATCGGCTCGGTGGTGACCTCGCCGTTCCACACCGCCTCGACGACGTGCTCGGCCCCGTCGGGCGTCACGAACGCGGCCGCGCACACGAAGGCGGCGGTGCGCTCCACGACGCCCTCCAGGTTCCGCAGCAACAGCGCGATGTTGTCGGCGTCCGACCGGGTGCCGGCGTACCGGGCCGAGTGGATGCCCGGCGCCCCGTCGAGTGCGTCGACGGCGATGCCCGAGTCGTCGGCGAGCGCCGGCAGCCCCGTGTGCGCGACCGCGGCCCGGGCCTTGATGAGGGCGTTCGCGGCGTAGCTGTCGCCGTCCTCGACGGGCTCGGGGCCGTCGTAGCCGACGAGCTCGACGCCCTCGCCCAGCGCCGACCCGAGGATCTCGCGCAGCTCGACGACCTTGCCCTGGTTGTGGGTGGCCAGGACCACCTCGCGGGGCGTCACGCCAGACCCAGGACCGAACGCTGGATCGCCGCGAGCGACTGGTTGCCGGCCAGGCCCAGGTCGAGCAGCACGTTCAGTTCGTCGCGGTCGAACGGCGCGTGCTCGGCGGTGCCCTGCACCTCGATGAACTTGCCCGAACCCGTGGTGACGATGTTCATGTCGGTGTCGGCGGCGGAGTCCTCGGTGTACGCCAGGTCGAGCATCGGCTCGCCCTTGACGATGCCGACGGAGATCGCCTGCACGCTGTCGGTGAGCGGGGTGGCCTTCTTGCCGATGAAGCCCTTGTCGCGGCCCCACTCGATCGCGTCGGCCATCGCCACGTAGGCGCCGGTGATCGACGCCGTGCGGGTGCCGCCGTCGGCCTGCAGCACGTCGCAGTCGATGACGAGGGTGTTCTCGCCGAGGGCCTTCGTGTCGACCACGGCGCGGAGCGAACGCCCGATGAGCCGGGAGATCTCGTGCGTGCGCCCGCCGACCTTCCCCTTGATCGACTCGCGCTGCATGCGTTCGTTCGTCGAGCGCGGCAGCATCGAGTACTCGGCGGTGACCCAGCCGGTGCCCTTGCCGGCGAGCCAGCGCGGCACGCCGTTCGTGAACGAGGCGGTGCAGAGCACCCTCGTGTCGCCGAACGAGATGAGCGCGCTGCCCTCGGCCTGCGTGCTCCACCCCCGCTCGATGGTGACGGGGCGGTGGTCCTCGGCCTGGCGGCCGTCGATGCGGGTGGTCATGGTGTCCTTTCGGTCCGGCCGGGAGGCACGGTGCGGGTCGTGCGGAGCGGGCTGCGGTGGGCGGCTGGTCGCCGCTCAGGCCCGCTCGCGGGGCAGGGTGATGGCGCCGGTCTCGAGGTGGCCGACGCGCACGATCTCGGGGCCGAGGAACCGTCGGGCGAGCCGGAGGAAGCCGTCCTCGTCGTCGCCGGTCGACTCGAACGAGTACGTCGGCGCGGTCGTCGCGGTGCGTTCGAGGCCGTGTTCGACGAGCCGTCGGTAGACGTCGTTCGCGGTCTCCTCGGCGCTCGACACCAGGGTGACGTCCGGACCCATGACGAACTGGATCGCGGCGGACATGAGCGGGTAGTGCGTGCAGCCGAGCACGAGGGTGTCGACGTCCGCCGCCCGCACCGGGTCGAGGTAGCCGGCCGCGACCTCGCGGAGCGCCGCCGACGAGGTGTCCCCCGCCTCGACGAACTCCACGAACCGCGGGCACGCCGCGGTGGTCAGCGTGACGTCGGCGGCCACGGCGAAGGCGTCCTCGTACGCGCGGGACGCGATCGTGCCGACGGTGCCGATGACGCCGACCCGGCCGGTCCGGGTCTGCTTCACGGCGGCGCGGGCCGCGGGCTGGATGACCTCGACCACCGGGATGCCGTAGGCCTGCTCGTAGCGTTCACGGGCATCGCGGAGCACCGCCGACGAGGCCGTGTTGCAGGCGATCACGAGCGCCTTCACGCCCTGCTCGACCAGGTCGTCCATCACCTCGAGCGCGTAGCGGCGGACGTCCGCGATGGGCTTCGGGCCGTACGGCGAGTGCACGGTGTCACCGACGTACCGGATGCTCTCGCGCGGCAGCTGGTCGATGATGGCGCGGGCCACCGTGAGCCCGCCGACCCCGCTGTCGAAGACTCCGATCGGTGCATCCGTCACGGTGACCAGCGTACCGACGCGGGCGGCGGACGTCTGGACCGACCACCTGCGTGCCGCGGCTGCGCGCCCGACGCAATCCGGGCCTCCCGACCGTCGCGTCACTAGTGTCGGAGGGGTGACCAGCGCGCTCCTGACCGACCAGTACGAACTCACCATGGTCGACGCGGCCCTCAAGGACGGGACCGCCGACCGCCGGTGCGTCTTCGAGGTCTTCGCCCGCCGACTGCCGGACGGACGCCGGTACGGCGTCGCCGCCGGGCTCGGACGCTTCCTCACCGCACTCGGCGAGTTCCGCTTCGGCGACGACGAGATCGGCTTCCTGCGCGACCGCGGCGTCATCGACGCGGGGACCGCTGCCTGGCTCGCCGACTACCGCTTCACCGGTGACGTCCGCGCCTACCGGGAGGGCGAGGTCTACTTCCCGAACTCCCCGATCCTGCAGGTCGAGGGCACCTTCGCCGAGGCAGTCATTCTCGAGACGCTCGCGCTGAGCATCTTCAACGCGGACTCCGCCATCGCGTCCGCCGCGGCACGCATGGTCTCCGCAGCCGACGGACGCCCCCTGGCCGAGATGGGCTCGCGCCGCACGGGCGAGTGGAACGCCGTCGCCGCCGCTCGGGCCGCGTACATCGCCGGGTTCGGCGCGACGAGCAACCTCGAGGCCGGGCGCACCTGGGGCATCCCGACGATGGGCACCGCGGCGCACGCCTTCACGCTGCTGCACGACTCGGAAGAGGCCGCGTTCCGCTCCCAGCTCGACGCCCTCGGCAGCGGCACGACGCTGCTCGTGGACACCTACGACATCGAGGCGGCCGTCGACACCGCCGTCCGGCTCACCGACGGTGCGCTCGGCGCCGTCCGCATCGACAGCGGGGACCTGCCCTCGGTCGTGGCGTCGGTGCGGGCGCAGCTCGACCGGCTCGGCGCGACCGGCACGAAGATCACCGTCACGAACGACCTCGACGAGTACACGATCGCGGCCCTCCGCGCGGCGCCGGTCGACTCGTACGGGGTCGGCACCTCGGTCGTCTCCGGCTCCGGCCACCCCGCCGCCGGCATGGTCTTCAAGCTCGTCGCGCACGAGTCCGCCGACGGCGACTCGTGGGTGCCGGTCGCGAAGAAGTCCGCCGACAAGGCCTCGGCGGGCGGCCGCAAGGAGGCCGGCCGACGCTTGCGCAACGGGGTCGCGACGGCCGAGGTCGTGCTCACCCAGGGCCAGGTCGGCCCGGACGAGCGCCCCCTGCTCGTGCCGGTGGTCACCGGCGGCGAGGTCGACCAGGCCTTCCTCGGGGTCGACGGCGTCGAGGCAGCCCGGGCGCACCACAAGCGGTCGAAGGCCGAGCTGCCCGCGGATGCCGCGCGCATCGGCCGCGGCGACCCCGCGATCCCGACGCTGGTGATCTGAGCGCGGGCGCGGAGCGCTGCGGGGCGCAGGCCGCGTCGTCCAGTGAGCAGAAGACGTCGGGTCGCGGACGGCGACCCGACATCTTCTGCTCACTCAGCGCAGCCGCCCGGGGCCGGGCCGACGGCGGCGCAGAGCGCACGCGTCCAGTGAGCACAAGAGGTCGAGTCCCGGAACGCGACCCGACCTCTTCTGCTCACGATGCGCAGGCTGCCGACCCAGACGGCGGACGGGAGGCTCGTGGCGGCGTCGCCACGGGCCTCCCGTCCGTTCCGTACTCGCGTCTACTCGGCCTTCATCTTCTCGTAGATGGCCTTGCAGTCCGGGCAGACCGGGAACTTCTCCGGGTCGCGGCCCGGGATCCACTTCTTGCCGCACAGTGCCTTGACCGGCTTGCCGGACAGGGCGGACTGCAGGATCTTGTCCTTCTTGACGTAGTGCGAGAACCGCTCGTGGTCGCCGGGCTCGATCGCTTCGTCTTCGAGGAGCTTCTCGAGCTCCCGGTCCATCACGTCGAGGCCGCCGCCGGGTTCCGTCATGCTCATGGACCCAGGGTACGACGGTCGAGCCGGACGCGCAGCGTGCCTGCGGTCAGTTGCGCTGCGCCGCGGCGAGCAGGTCCGGGCCACGGCGGTCGAACAGTGCCCCGCCCGCTGCCACACCGATCGCGAGGACGACGACGCCGACCCCGATGCCCACGCCGAGCGTCAGCATCGACCACGGCTCGCTGCCCTGCGTCAGGGCGAGGGCCGCGAGCACCGCGGCGGGCACCGTGCACACCACGATCGCGATGACCATCGTCGCCTGCGCCACGGTCGCGGCGACGCCGGCGGCCTGCGGCTGCTGGAACGGGTGGTCACCGGGCCGCACCGTCGGGTACGGCATGAGGACCGAGACCACGCTCGACAGCCCGAGGCCGGAGAGCAGGGCGCTCGCGCTCACGCCGACGAGCAGCGGGAACACCGAGAGGTCGCCGTAGAGGCGCGCGGACACCCATGCACCGGCCACGATCAGGGGCGTACCGACGACGAGCAGCGGCACGACGCGGCCGAGCCGGTCGCTCCACCCCGGTGCGCCGGACGCCACGTGCAGCCAGACCGCCGTGTTGTCGTAGGAGACGTCGTTGTGCGGCAGGAACCCGGCGATCAGGGCCATGAGCGGCAGCGGCACGAGGGCCGTCCAGTGCCACGGCACTCCGGCGACGCCGAGCGGCAGCACCACGACCGGCACGAACACGATGACGAGGTACGAGGCGCGGTAGCGCGGGTCCCGCACCCAGTACGTCAGGGCACGGGCGGCGACCGCGGCCACGGGCGTGGACCCGAGACGGGCGAACCAGCCGAGCCCGCGGTAGCGACGGGCACGGGGGCGACCGTCGACGGTCTCGAGCGCCCGGCCGACGAGCGCCCACCAGGCCCAGGCGAGCAGGGCGACCACGACGACGGCGACGAGCAGCTTGAGGATGCCGGCTCCGACGTGCCCGCTGGCGACGTCCGCCGGCACGGCCCACGCGGCGCCCCAGGGGGTCCAGCCGGCGACGTCCGCGACGCGCTGCAGTTCCGCGCCCCGGGTGTCGAGCCAGTCGACGCGCAGCAGCAGGGACACGGCCGGGATCGTCAGCGCGACGACGACGAGGGCGACGAGCCACCCGGCGTCCCGCGACCGCTGGGGCCCGATGACGCGCGAGCCGACGGCGCTGCCGACCCGGACGAGCAGGGCGCAGGTCGCCACGGCGAGCAGCCCGGCGACGACCGCGAGGAACCCGGTCCCCGCGTCGCGGGCCCAGACGGCGACCTGGCCGACCGCGAGGACGACGACCCCGAGCACCGGGACGCCGACGAGCCCGGCGACACCGAGGCCCACCGCGAGCCGGCGACGGCCGATACCGAAGACCGTGAAGCGCCTCGGGTCGAGCTGGTCGCCCCGGCCGACCACGAGCGGCACCACGGTGAACGCGAACGCGACGAGGGCACCGACCGGCACGACGACCGCCCGTGCCGTCTCGGCGTCGGCCGGGCGGAGGTCGATCAGCTGCGCCGCGGCCCAGACCGCGGCGAGGAGCCCGACCAGACTGCCGAGCACGACGAACACCGACCGGCGGGCGCTGCCGCGGACCTCGCCCGCGAGCAGGTCGACCCTCAGCCGGAGAAGCTGTGCAACCATTCCATGCTCTCTGCGACGACGCGGCCGCCGGCGAGTTCGACGAACTTGTCCTCGAGGCTCTTGCGCCCGCGCACCTGCGCCATCGTGCCGGAGGCCAGGACGCGACCGCCGACGATGATGGCGACCGAGTCGCACGTGCGCTGCACGAGTTCCATCGAGTGACTCGAGAGCACGACGGTCCCGCCGCCCCGGGTGTACCGGCGCAGGATGTCGGTGATGGTCGCGGCACTCACCGGGTCCACCGACTCGAAGGGCTCGTCGAGCACGAGGACCCGCGGCGAGTGGATGAGGGTGGCGGCGAGGGCGATCTTCTTCGCCATGCCGACCGAGTAGTCGGCGACCTGGCGGCCGAGCGCGTCGCCGAGCCCGAAGGCGTCGGCGAGGTCGGCGCTGCGTGCCCGGGCGGTCGCGCCGTCGAGTCCCCGCAGCGTCGCCGAGTAGTAGAGGAGCTGTGCGCCGGTGAGCCGGTCGAACAGCCGGAGCCGGTCCGGCAGCACGCCGAGGCTGCGCTTGGCGGCGGTCGGGTCGGCCCAGACGTCGTGGTCGAGGACGGTGACCGAGCCGGCGTCCGGACGCAGCAGACCGGTGACCATCGACAACGTCGTGGTCTTGCCGGCACCGTTGGGGCCGACGACGCCGAAGATCGAGCCCTGGCGGATCTCGAGGTCGACCTCGTCCGCGGCGAGCGTCTGGCCGTAGCGCTTGACCAGTCCACTGGCCCGGAGCACGACCGGCTGCTGCGGCTGTGCGGCTCCGGCGCGCGGCGCGCGCTTCTTCGCGACGGGCGCCGGCGCCTCGTCGGCGGTACCCGCCTCCGTCACGGCGCGGCCCGCGTCGGCAGCGTCCGTCGTGGCGGTCGCGTCGGTCGCAGCGCTCCGGCCGGGAGGCACGGTGCCGGCGGTCCCGCCGGCCCCCGCCGGGCGCTTGGCCCGTCCCTTGCCGCCGCGCGCCTTCGTCTTCGCCGGCCGCGGCCCGGTGGTCGTCGGCGTGGCGGCTGCCGCCACGACACCGGTCGCGGTGGCGTCCTCCGGTGCGTCCGCGGCCGTCGTGGTGTCCGTCGCGCTGCCCGGTGCGTCGTCGGTCATCGCGTCATCACCGGGTGCGTCGAGCGCGTCCCGGTCGGGTGCGTCAGGCGCATCCGGGTCCCCCATGTCGTCGTCGTCGGCACGTTCGTCCGCGGCGGCGTCTGCCTCGTCGGTGTCGCTCGCCTCGGTCATCCAGGCAGCATCGGTCGTGGCGTACACGTCCTCGTCATCTGCTGCTCCGGCTGCCATCGCCCAACCGTACCAATGCTGTACCGACACCGGTGGACGGGCCTGTGCAGTGTCACGAATTGGGCACGAAGGGCCTCGGGCTGTACCCCGCGCGGACGGGTTTCCGTATCATTCACCGGGACACGACGGAGTGTTCACCCCCGGGAAACCCGCCGAAACGGCACCACCCGGGCTCCACGAACCAGCCGGCCACCGCGTCGGTACCGCCGGGTTCTCGGGGAACTCGGACGTTCCGCGAGCAGACTCGACGAGGCCCGCCCGTGCCCAACGGCGCGCGGGCGGACACCAGAAGGGACAAGCATGACCACGCAGATCGTGATCCTCGCAGCGGGGATGGGGAGCCGTCTCGGCCGCAGCCTGCCGAAGCCGCTCACCGAGCTCAGCGACGGCCGCACCATCATGCAGCAGCAGTTCGACAACATCCGTGCGGCGTTCGGTTCGAGCGCCCGGGTGACCATCGTCGTCGGCTACAAGTCGGAGCACATCGTCGAGGCCTTCCCCGAGGCGAACTTCGTCTACAACGAGTCCTACGACTCCACGAACACCTCGAAGAGCCTGCTCCGTGCGCTCAA
This sequence comes from Curtobacterium sp. MCBA15_009, assembly GCF_001864895.1. Taxonomy (GTDB): domain Bacteria; phylum Actinomycetota; class Actinomycetes; order Actinomycetales; family Microbacteriaceae; genus Curtobacterium. Next base: position 105,393 of record NZ_MJGO01000041.1, on the reverse strand, counting down.
GGCCACGGGCAAGAGCGGTGTCCTCTGGATGAACGGCGACGTCGTCTTCGACCCGATGGCGCTCGTCCGTGCAGCCGACATGATCGACGAGGACCGCTCGTTCGTCAGCGTCAACACCGAGAAGGTCTCCGACGAAGAGGTCAAGTACACGGTCGACGCGGAGGGCTTCATCCACAAGCTGTCCAAGCAGGTCGTCGGTGGCCTCGGCGAGGCCGTCGGCATCAACTACGTGTCCGCCGGTGACAAGCAGGCCCTGATCCGCCAGCTCGGTCGCGTCGACGACCAGGAGTACTTCGAGGGCGGCATCGAGGCTGCCATCGCCGAGGACGGGCTACGCTGGACGCCGATCGACATCTCCGACCTGTACGCGGTCGAGATCGACTTCGCCGAGGACCTCGAGCGCGCGAACGACCTGTTCGCCTGAGCGCTGATCAGGACCCCCTCGGCGGTTCCGCCCGGAGGGAAGCCGTGACGACAGCGAGTGCGCCGACCGCGACCGTGCCGACCGCTCCCGCAGCGACACGGAGTGCCGGTCGGCGCTACCGTCATGCCCTGTGGCTGCTGACGGTCCGCGACCTGCGCGTCCGCTACTCGACGTCGGCGCTCGGGTACCTCTGGTCGATCCTCGACCCGTTGGTGATGTCGGCGATCTACTGGTTCGTCTTCACCAAGGTGTTCCACCGCGGCTCGGTGGGCGAGGACCCGTACATCGTCTTCCTGCTCGTGGCACTGCTCCCCTGGATGTGGTTCACGGGGGGAGTCTCCGACTCGACCCGGGCCTTCATCAAGGAGTCGAAGCTCATCCGGTCGACGACGATCCCGCGCTCGATCTGGGTCGCACGGATCGTCGCGTCGAAGGGCATCGAGTTCCTGCTGAGCATCCCGGTGCTCGCGGTGTTCGTCGTCGCGACGGGCGCGCACCTGCACTGGCAGGCGGTGTTCTTCCCGCTCGGGATCGTCCTGCAGTGCGCCCTGGTCTACGGCCTGGGCCTCATCGTGGCGCCGCTCGTCGTGTTCTTCCGTGACCTCGAGCGCGCGACCAAGCTCGTGCTGCGCTTCCTCTTCTACGCGTCGCCGATCATCTACGGCACCACCGCGCTGCCGGACGCGCTGCGCGGGATCGCCGCGATCAACCCGCTCACCGGGATCTTCGGTCTGTACCGGTCGGCGTTCTTCCCCGCGCAGCTCGACTGGTTCGAGGTCGGCGCGTCGGTGCTCACCACCGCCGTGGTCCTGGTCGTCGGCTTCGCCGTGTTCCGTCGGAGCGAGCACCGCGTGCTCAAGGAGCTGTGATGACCGCCACCGACCAGACCACCCGCACCGAGACCGTCGCCCCGGTGATCTCCGTGCGCGGCGCCGGCATCTGCTTCAAGCGGAACCGCCGCGCGAGCCGCAACTTCAAGGACCTCTTCGCCGGCCGGGGACGCCGGAAGCGCGCGGACGAGTTCTGGGCGCTCCGCGACGTCTCCTTCGACGTGCGCCCCGGCGAGGCGATCGGCGTCGTCGGACGCAACGGCCAGGGCAAGTCCACGCTCCTCAAGCTCGTGGCGCAGGTCATGCTGCCGGACGAGGGCCGCGTGGACGTCGGCGCCGGGGTGGCCCCGCTCATCGAGATCACCGGCGGGTTCGTCGGCGACCTGTCCGTCCGGGACAACGTGTACCTGACCGCGGGGCTGCACGGCATGACGCGCTCCGAGATCCGCGAGGCGTTCGACGAGATCATCGCGTTCGCCGAGATCGGCGACTTCGTCGACACCCCGTACAAGCACCTGTCCAGCGGCATGAAGGTGCGCATCGCCTTCGCGGTCATCTCGCGCCTCGACGAGCCGGTCATCCTGGTCGACGAGGTCCTGGCGGTCGGCGACAAGGCCTTCCGCGAGAAGTGCTACAAGCGGATCGAGGAGCTGCTCGCCGGCGGCCGCACGCTCTTCTTCGTCTCGCACAGCGACAAGGACCTGCGCCGGTTCTGCGACCGCGGGCTGTACCTGGACAAGGGACGGCTGCAGCTCGACGACACGATCGAGGCCGCGCTGGCCCGCTACTCGGCCGACTACGGGTCCTGACCGACCGGGGTACTCCCCCTGCACGGTCACCGCCTCCGGGTGCTCCCTCCACAGCCCGCGCGTCCCCGGGGTTCCGGCGGCCCCCACCGTCGGACCCTCCCCCTAACGTTCCGGGCATGCACCACCCACCGACCGCCTACCCCGTCCCGTTCTCCGTCGACCGCACCCACGCCCCGCGCCGCTACGACCTCGTCAACACCGGGGACGAGCCACTCGACGGCCTGACCCTCACCCACCTCGGCGACGGGTACTGCCCGCCGCTCGCCGTGCGACGCCTCGAACCGGGCCGCGCGTTGTCCATCGCGGTCTTCGGAGCCGATCCCGAGCGCACGGGGGTCGTCGTCGTGCGGTGGCGGCGCCCGGACCGCTCCGAGTACCTCTGGCGCATGTCGCTCGTCGGTGGCGGGCCGGTCGCGTGACGGGGCACGAGCAACCGGCAGCGATCCGCCCGGGCTCAGCGCTCCGCTCGGGGGCCGCCCTCGCCGCGGGCAGCCGCGACGTCCCGCCACCGCGCGAGCAACTGTTCGACGGCGGCGTGGAACCGCGCGGTCGCGGCGCCGGGCGTGGTGTCGCCGAAGTAGCGGACGACCCAGTGCTGCAGACGGGCGAGCTCGTCGGCGTCGCCCGCCGCCGCGTCCACCCGTTCGAGCACGCGGGGTGCGTCCTCCGCCGTCAGCCAGTTCGCGTCACCGAGGTACCCGCGCTCGTCGACCTCGGCCTCCGGCGAGACCGGACGCGCCACGATGAGCGGCTTGCCCACGGCGAGCCGGTCGTAGATCATCGCACTGATGTCGGTGATCGCGACGTCGGCGTCGGCGAGCTGCCAGCCGAGCGTCGGGCCGTCGTCGTGCACGTGGTGCGCCGACGGGTCCGCCGCGTTCGCCGCGGCGATGGCCGCCAGGATGCGCTCGTGTGCCGCCTTGTACGCAGGGTCCAGCACCCCGCTCCGGGGGTGCGGCCGGTACACGAGCCGGTGCCGCGGCGAGGCGAGGACCTGCTCCGCGATGGTCGTGCCGTGCGACGCGATCGACCCGTACGCCGCCGCAGGCCGGTCGCCCTCCCACGTCGGTGCGTAGAGCACCACGGTGCGCTCGTCGTGCGGGTACGGCACGGTGCCGGCGAAGTGGTCCGCTTGCGGCCGGCCGATCGCGGTGGTGCGCGTGTCGAGGTCGTAGTCCCACAGCGCCTCGGCCAGCCGGTCGCGCGCGGCGTCGCCCGCGATGAGCGCGTGGTCGTACGCCTTGAACTGGTTCGTCGTCATGTACATCTTGTCGCTCTCGCCGTGGTTGACGAAGACGTGCCACATGCGCCCGTACCGCATCATCTGGAAGTTGCGGGCGTTCTGGTTGACGTACAGCACGAGCTTCGGCGCCTGGGTCTCGACGAAGTGCTCCAGGTCGATCACCTGCCGCGCGTACACGACCGGGACCGGCGACTCCTCGAGCAGCTGGAGCATCGTGCCCGGGCTGCGCGAGACGATCGCCACCGGGTGGGTGCGGGCGAGCTCGGCGAGGGGCGCGTACCACTGGCGCACCTGGTACATGTTCACCGGGCCGTCGGCGAAGTACACGGCGACCTCGATGGATCCCGGTGCGGGAGTCTCCACCGACGGCAGCCGACGGGCCAGCGCACGACGGCTCCGACGCGACGCGAGCAGTCGGCTCGCGAGCCGGACGGCGGTGCGCAGGTCGCTCGTGATGGGCATGGTCATCCTCCCGCAGGGGTCTGCTGTTCTGGTCCGGACGGCTCAGACGACCGGCGGGCGACCGGCCAGGGTCATCCGCGCGACGGTGAGCCAGCCGATCGGGCGGGTGGGACCGCAGTCGGCCGTCCACCCCTCGCGGATCCCACCGAACCAGGTCGCGAGTCGACGCGGGTGCCGCCACCAGCGCAGCACCTGGATCCCGGCCCAGGTGCCGACGTACACCGGGCGCAGGACCGCCGGCAGGTTGCGGCGTGCCAGGAACACCCGGTTGCGGGCGTTCAGCCGGTAGTACTCGGTGTGCCGTGCCGGGTCGATCGCCGGGTGGTGCGCCACGAGGTCCCCCGCGTAGAACGCACGGCGGCCGGCGTCCCACACCCGCCAGGCGAGCTCGATGCCCTCGTGCGCGTAGAAGTACTCGGCACCCCAGCCGCCGACAGCCCGGTAGACGTCCGTGGGCAGGACGACCGCGCCCTCCCAGACCGAGAAGACGGGCGACGAGTGGTCCGGCTCGCCCTTGCGGATGCGCGGGACCCAGCGGCGGGGGTTCGCGGCCCCGGTCGGGTCGACGACGCGGGGCTGCAGGAGCCCGAGCGACGGGTCGTGCTCGAACCGGTCGATCGCGTCGCGCAGGAACGTGTCCGACGGCACCGACGCGTCGTCGTCCAGGAAGAACACGTAGTCGCCGTCCACGACTGCGGCTCCGGCGTTGCGCCCGGCGGGGATCCCGACGTTCTCCGGCAGGGCCAGGGCCCGCACCCCGTCGGGCAGGCCGGTCGGCTCCCAGCCGTTGCCGACGCAGACGACGTCGAGCTCGACGTCCCGCTGTGCCAGGACGCTCTCGAGGCCGCGGTGCAGGTCGTCCGGGCGGGTGCCCTGCGACAGGCTCACGACCGCCACGCGGGGGTGCGCCCGGTGGACGACGGCGTGACGCCGCACGGTGCCGGGTGTCACGCGCGGACCCGCTTCGACGCGATGATCGCCAGGAAGTGCCCGATCGTGGCGAGCACCGCGAGCGGCAGCAGCGCGCCGACGAGGATCCGGCTGGCGAGCGGGTCGCCGATGACCAGTCCGAGCAGGGCGAACACGAAGGCGAGCATGCTCAGTTCGACAGAGTGGTACAGGCGGTGGAAGGGCAGGAACCGGGCGAGCCGACGGAGCGATGCGAGCTTCCGTCCGGACGGGGCGGTCGACGCGTCGCGGCGGTCGACGAGCTTGTCCAGGCCGGCGTTCGCGCGGGCGACGTGCACCATGTCGTTGAGCGCCTTGTTGAGGACGATGACGAGACCGAGTGCGCACCCGATCGTCGTCCACATCCAGTCGGCGTCGTGCACGGGCCAGGTCGCGGCACGGATGCCGAGGGCGACGGGGATCAGCCCCTCCGTCGTGTAGTGGCCGACCTTGTCCAGGAACACCCCAGCGGGCGAGTGCGTGCCGCGCCAACGGGCCACCTCGCCGTCGCTGCAGTCGACGAGCATCTGCAGCTGCCCGAGCACCAGCGCGAGCAGGGCACCCCAGATGCCGGGGATGAGCAGAGCAGCGGCGACGCTCCAGCCGACCAGGATCATGAGGCCCGTCACCTGGTTGGCGCTGACCCGGGTCTTGAGGAGCACCCAGGTCAGGTACGGCGACACGTCACGCAGGTACAGCGAGGCGGTCCAGTGCTCCGCGTTGGCGCGGGCGCGGACCTCGTCCGGTTGGCCCACGGCACGCAGTTCGGCGATCGAGGACGGCCGTGCGGCGCCCTGGTGGGGAAGAGCGTGGTCGGTCATGCGGTCACCGTCCGGTGTGGGTGGTCAGCTCGGAGGTCCGGGTGAGGAACCCGATGATGAAACCGATCCCCCACCCGACGTGGATGCACGGCAGCACCACGAGCAGCCAGGCGAGGGTCGCGACCCCGGACCGACGCGCGACGGCGACCGATCCGAGCACGACGAAGAGCAGGTACACCGCGGGGACGACGAAGCCGATCAGCGCCCAGGCGAGCGGTGTGCCCAGCGCAGCACCGACGACGCCGACGAGCCCCACGACGATCCCGAGCGCCATCGCGGCGACCATCGCCGGGGGCACGAAGTAGCGCAGGCCGTTGTTCGCCGGGAACCGTCGGGCGAGCTCGCCACGCCACAGACCGGTCGCGACGAACTGCCGGACCAGGCGCTTCAGGCTCGGCCGCGGGCGGTAGGTCACGACGAGCTCCGGCGTGAACCACACGGTGCCGCCGGTCTGGCGCAGGCGCCGGTTGAGTTCCCAGTCCTGCCCGCGCTTGATGCCCTCGTCGAACAGGCCGACCGCGAACAGGCGGTCCCGCTTGAAGACCCCGAGGTACGCCGTCTCTGCCGGTCCGGCGGTGCCGCCGACGTGGTGGGGCGTGCCGCCGAGCCCGACCCGGCTGCCGTAGGCCAGGGCCACCGCCCGTTCGAAGGGCGTGCGCCCCTCGGCCCGCATGATGCCGCCGACGTTGTCGGCGCCGGACTCGAGCAGCGTGCGCACGGCGATCCGGGTGTAGTCCGTCGGCAGCACGGAGTGCGCGTCGACCCGGACGACGACGGGGTGCACGGACGCGCGGATCGCGACGTTGAGGCCCGCGGGGGTCGAGCCGACCGGGTTCTCGATCGCGCGGATGCGGGGATCGGCCGCGCTCATCTCGGCGACGAGTTCGTTCGTGCCGTCGATCGAGGGCCCCAGGGCGAGGATGACCTCGAAGGGGCCGTCGTAGTCCTGGTCGAGCAGGCTGCCCACGGCGGCGCGGACCTCCGTGACCTCGTTGAGCACGGGCATCACGTACGAGACGCCCGGCAGGGGCTGTCCGTCTGTCTGCATGCGTACCTCGGGGTGCTGGCTGGGAGCACGGGACGCACCGGGGCCGGTGCCGCCCCGCAGAGCGACCATGAGCCTATCAAGGAGCCGAACCGGCTCCCTGCGGTGCGGCTGCGGACGCCGCCCCGGGACGGACGGGAGGCCCGGCGCACGTCGTGCACCGGGCCTCCTGTTCGTCGGCTGGTCGCGTCAGCCCTTGCTGTCGTACGTCCCCAGGGTCACGTCGGCCTGGCGGGACTGGCCGTTCCGCAGGTACGAGATCGTCGTTGAGGCGCCGCCGGCGAAGTACCGGACCTGCGCGGTCAGGTCGGTTGCGTCCGAGACGTTCGCCGACCCGATCTTCGTGACGACGTCGCCCTTCTGCAGGCCGGCCTTCGCGGCCGCTCCGCCGGACGACACCGACTTGATGAGCGCGCCCATCTGCGTGGCGCTCCGGTCGTCGGAGGCGTCGCCGACGGTCGCACCGAGGAGTCCGTGCGTGGCCGAGCCGTTGTCCTTGATCTCGTTCGCGACCCGCTTCACCAGGTTCGACGGGATCGAGAAGCCGACACCGATGCTGCCGGCCGCCGACTCGGACGACGACGAGCTGCCGGCCGACGCGATGGCGACGTTGATGCCGATGAGGCGGCCCTTCGAGTCGAGCAGCGCACCGCCCGAGTTGCCGGGGTTGATCGACGCGTCGGTCTGGATCACCGGCAGCGACACCGTCGTGTTCGCCGAGGAGCTGCTGCCGTTGTCGCCGTTGCCCCAGAAGTCGAACGGACCGCTGCCGCCGTTGCCGCCCTCGTTCGAGTCGCCGCCCTGACTGGGGGCGCTCGAGGTGACCTGGATGCTGCGGTCGAGCGTCGAGACGATGCCGTCGGTGACGGTGTTCGACAGGCCGAGCGGGGCACCGATCGCGACCGCGGTGTCGCCCACGTTGAGTTTCGTCGAGTCGGCGAACGCCATCGGCTTGAGGCCGGAGGCATCGATCTTGATGACCGCGAGGTCGACCGTCGGGTCGGTGCCGATGAGCTTGCCGGGGTAGATCTTGCCGTCGGAGGTCGTGACCGTGATCGACCCGTTCGCGCTGTCGCCGTCGAGGGTGACGACGTGCGTGTTCGTGACGATGTAGCCGTCCTTCGTCATCACGACGCCGGAACCGGTGCCGGCCTCGTTGCTCGACGACACGTTGATCGTCACGACCGACGGGGTCGCCTGCGCGGCGACGGCGGTGACGACCGTCGCGGAGTCGTAGTCGTTCACCGTGAGGTTGCCGCCCTGCGACGAACCGGAGGACACGATGCCGCCGCCGTCGTTCGCGGCGCTCGCGGCCCACCCGGCGCCGCCGCCGACGAGCCCCGCGAGGACCAGACCGGCGACGATCGGCAGCACGAGGCGGTTGCGACCCGTCCGTCGGTCGGAGGTGCTGGCGGCCGTCGAGCCCTCGGTGAAGTAGTGGCCGTTGCGGCGGTCGGAGCCGTCCACGTCGCCGAAGGCGCTCGTGGCGGACTGCGGCGCCTGGGCCGACGCTGCGGTGTACTCGGACGACGAGGCCGGGGCGGTGGCGGACGCCGGCTGGGCGTACTCGCCGTAGCGGGGCTGGGCGGCCGTGGGCTGGCCGTACTGCGACTGCTGGCCCTGCTGACCGTACTGCGACGGCTGCTGGCCGTACTGCGACGGCTGCTGGCCGTACTGCGACGGCTGCTGGCCGTACTGCTGCCGGGGCTGCTGGCCGTACTGCGACTGCCCGTACTGCGGCTGCTGGGGCTGCTGGGGCTGCTGGGGCTGCTGGCCGTACTGCTGCTGGCCGTACTGCGCCTGCTGGCTCTGCTCGCCGTAGCGGGGCTGCTGGCCCTGGTGCTGCTGCCCGTACTGCTGCTGGGCCGGCTGACCGTACTGGGACTGCTGGGACTGCTGCTCGCCGTGCTGCTGGCCGTAGGGCGTCGCCTGCTGGCCGTAGCCGCCCTGCGACGACGGGGCCTGGTCGACCCGCGGGTAGGGCGCGGTGAAGCGGTCGGTCGGGTGCTCCGTCGACGATGGGATCACATCGGTGTGGTCGGGCGTCGACGCGGCGTCGGGTCGTGCTCGGCCCGCGTCGTCCGGCTGGTCGGAGTCGTTCTGCATCGACGTGTTCCCCTTCGTGGCCGCCTGTGCGGCGTCCTCACTGGCGGCAGGCGATGCCGCATCGTCCGGACGGAGGTCGTCGCCCTGCCCGTTGGGCGTGGTGTCGGTCATGCTGGACGTGCTCCTTTCAAGCTCGTGCAGTCTGTCCCAGCCACCTGAACGATGCTTCTGGCGAGGCTGCGAGCAACCTCTGCCGATCTTATGCGTGCGCTGTGCAGCGGGTCCCCGGTCCGCGGCGGACGGCCAGCTAGGTTGGGGTCCGTTCAGCGCGACACGTCGTCGCCGGCAGGGCAGGAGACGAGATGCGACAGCAAGGACCCTGGTTGCGAGCGGCCGAGGGCGCGATGCTCCTCGGACCCGACGGCGTCCCCGCGCCCACCGTCTTCGCCGAGATGAGCGCCCTCGCGGCGCGCACCGGTGCGATCAACCTCGGCCAGGGCTTCCCCGACGAGGACGGTCCGGCCGAGGTGCTCGAAGCCGCGGTGCAGGCCATCCGGGACGGCGCCAACCAGTACCCGCCGGGCCGGGGCACGCCGGACCTCCGCGCGGCCGTCGCCGGCCACCAACAGCACTGGTACGGTCTCGAGGTCGACCCCGACCGCGAGGTGCTCGTCACGGCCGGCGCCACCGAGGCCCTGGCCGCGACGCTCCTGGCCCTCGTCGAACCCGGCGACGAGGTCGTCACCTTCGAGCCGTTCTACGACGCCTACGGCGCGCTCATCCGCCTCGCCGGCGGTGTCCACGTCACGGTGCCGCTGACCGCGCCGGACTTCCTGCCGGACGAGGACACCCTGCGCGCCGCCTTCTCGCACCGGACACGGGTGGTCCTGGTGAACACGCCGCACAACCCGACCGGTCGCGTCATGCCCGTCGAGGTGCTGCGGACGATCGTCGACCTCGCCACGCAGTACGACGCGGTGATCGTCACCGACGAGGTCTACGAGCACCTCACGTTCACGGTCCCGCACACGCCCGTCGCGACGCTGCCCGGTGCCGCCGAGCGCACCGTGTCCGTCTCGAGCGCGGGCAAGACCTTCAGCACCACCGGGTGGAAGATCGGCTGGCTGACCGCTCCCCCGCTGCTCGTCGAAGCGATCACGACCGTCAAGCAGTACCTGACGTTCGTGAACGGCGCGCCCTTCCAACCGGCGATCGCCGCTGGCCTGCGCCTGCCGGACGCGGTGTTCACCGGGATCGCCGCCGACCTGTCCGTGAAGCACGACCTGCTCGCCGCCGGGCTCCGGACAGCGGGGTTCGACGTGCTCCGACCGGACGGCGGGTACTTCGTCCTCGCGGACACGGCCCCGCTCGGCTACGAGGACGCCCGGGAGTTCTGCCTGCGGGCGCCGGAGCTGACCGGGGTCGTCGGGGTGCCGGTGTCGGCGTTCGTCCGGCCGGAGCACGCCGCGGGGTACCGCTCGCTCGTGCGGTTCGCGTTCTGCAAGCGCCGCTCCGTGCTCGCCGAGGCCGCCGAGCGCCTGACCGCCCTCCGTCCCGCGTCCTGACCCGTCCCGGCCCGTGGGAACGCCGGGGCGCTGTTCCGCGCGTCGGTGGTCGTTCCGCGCGTGGAAGGCGGATCCGCGCGTAGGAGGCCCGACGGTCCGACCTCCCACGCGCGATCCTGCTTCCCACAGCACGCGCGATGGGACGGAACGTCCGCGGCGGAGGCGGGGCGGGTCTCCTGGCAGAGACACACTTCAAGACAGTTCCGCGCGTGGGCGGACGTTCCGCGCGTGGAAGGCGGATCCGCGCGTAGGAGGCCCGACGTTCCGGCCTCCTACGCGCGGATCCGCTTCCCACAGCACGCGCGATGGGACGGAACGTGCGTGGCGGAGGCGGGGCGGGCCTCCTGGCAGAGACACACTTCAAGACAGTTCCGCGCGTGGGTGGTCGTTCCGCGCGTGGAAGGAGGATCCGCGCTTAGGAGGCCCGACGTTCCGCCCGCCCACGCGCGATCCTGCTTCCCACAGCGCGCGCGATGGGACGGAACGTGCGCGCCCGGGAGGCGATGGGACGACCTCCGCAACGGTTCCCCGCGGCGGTGGACGAACCGCGCGGAGGCGGCCCGACGTTCCGCCCTCTCACGCGCGGACCCGCTTCCCACAGCGCGCGCCATGGGACGGAACGTGCGTGTCAGAGGTGGGACGGGCCTCCTGGCCGGACGCGCAGCGCGACGTCGTACCGACGGAGCGACAGTGACGGGTTGACCTGACGGACGGAAGCGGTGACGGCCGTGTCCACCGTGGCGACGAGCGTGCCCGGGGTCGCTCCGGCGGACGCGACGGCGACGCCGGAAGGGTCGAGCACCACGGAGCCGCCGATGCCGATCGGCGGGGTCTGCCCGACGCCGACGACCCAGATCGTGTTCTCGATCGCGCGGGCGGTGAGCAGGGTGCGCCAGTGGTGTTCCTTGCCCGGCCCCTTGACCCACTCGGCGGGCAGGACGACGACGTCTGCGGCGCCGACCTCGGGGGCGGCGAGCCGACGGGTGACCTCGGGGAACCGCAGGTCGTAGCAGGTCTCGAGGCCGACGCGCACGCCCTCGAGCTCGAAGACGGGCAGCTGTTCGGGGTCGCCGGGCTCGATGCGGTCGGACTCCCGTGCCCCGAACGCGTCGTAGAGGTGGACCTTGCGGTAGGTCGCGGCGATGGTCCCGTCGGGCAGCACGGCGACCAGGGTGTTCCGGAAGCGTTCCGGGGTGTCGGCGGTCTCGGCGACGCCGACCACGAGGGCGATGCCGGTCGAGCGCGCGATTCGGCGGAGCCCGGTGACGAAGGGGCCGTCGAGCGGTTCGGCTGCGGCGACGAAGCGGTCGTCGATGTCGGCCGTGAAGTACGAGGTGTACTCCGGCGTCACCAACAGGTCGGCTCCGCGTGCGGCTGCCTCGGTGGCGGCGGTGCGGACGGTCTCGAGGTTGGCGTTCGTGTCGTCCACCGGCGCGAACTGCGCGGCCGCGATCGTGAGGATGCCCATCCGCTGAGCGTAGCCGGGCGGTGTGCGGGAACGGGCCGTGCGGCTCCGCATCGATCGTGCTCGGCGATGTCCCGGACATGCGAAAGGCCCCGGTCCGAGTGGACCGGGGCCTTTGCTGTGACGCTTGGTTGCGGGGGCAGGATTTGAACCTACGACCTCTGGGTTATGAGCCCAGCGAGCTACCGAACTGCTCCACCCCGCGGCACGTTGAACAGCCTACACGGGCCCGTGGCGGGGCACAAATCGAGTGCCCCGCCACGGTGTGTCACTCGCCGTTCTCGGCCGCGGTGGCGGCTTCGATGGCGTCCTGCAGGCGCTGGTCGGCCTCGGCCGCGGCGACCAGGTCGTTGTCCGCGTAGGCCTGCTGGCGGTCCTGCAGCGCGTCGTTCGCGTCCGACAGCGCCTTCTGCAGCGCGTCGTTGTCGACCGTGCCGGAACCCGTCGAGCCACCGGTCGAACCGGAGCCCGACCCGGCGTCCGAGCCCGAACCGGAGTCGGATCCCTCGTCGGTCGAGCCGCTGCCCGAGCCCCCGGTGCCGGAGTCACCGGCGGTCGCGCCGGAGTCGCCGTCGAACAGGGCGTCGAGGGCCTCGTCGAGGGTGTTCTCGAACTCGACCCGGTCGCCGAAGGCCACGAGGACCTTCTGCAGCAGCGGGTACGAGCCGCTCGACGTCGACTGGACGTACACGGGCTGCACGTACAGGAAGCCGCCGCCGACCGGGAGGGTCAACAGGTTGCCCTGCTTCACGGTCGAGTTGCCGCGCTTCAGGATGTTCAGCTGCTGCGAGACCCGCGAGTCACCATTGAAGAGACCCTGCACCTGCACCGGACCGGGGATGTTGTCGGTCTTCGGCATCGTCAGCAGGGTGAGGGTGCCGTAGCCGGAACCCTTCTTCCCCTTGCCGGCACCGCCGGCGTCGGAGTTCGCGGCGAGGTAGCCGGTCAGCACGTTGCGGTTGTTGTCGCCGGCCGTCTGCTGCGGGATGTACGTCGTGTAGAGCGAGTACGCCGTCCCCTGCCCTGGGACCTTCATCGTGAGGTAGTACGGGTCCTGCAGGTTGCTCGCACTCGTCGACGACGACTGGGCGTTCAGTGCGTTGTTCTGCACCTGCGAGTTCGAGTTCGAACCCGTGCCCGTCGTGTCCGTGTCGGTGTCCGTGTTCGCCGCCGTGGTGGTCGTCGGCTCCTGCGGGGTGTTCCACGCGTCGTCACCCGAGTAGAACGAGTTCGCGTTCGTGACGTGGTACGTGCCGAGGATCGAACGCTGCACCTTGAACAGGTCCGTGGGGTACCGGACGTGGTCGAGGAGCTCCGCGCTCATGCTCGAGACCGGCTGCATCGCGGTCGGGAAGATCTTCTGCCACGTCTTGAGCACCGGGTCCTCGGTGTCCCATGCGTAGAGGGTCACCTTGCCCGTGTACGCGTCGACGGTGGCCTTCACCGAGTTGCGGATGTAGTTCACCTGGTCGGTGCGGTACGCCGAGCTCTCGGCCCCCGCGATGCTGTCCGACAGGCTCTGGCTCTGCGAGTACGGGTAGGCGTCGCTCGTGGTGTAGCCGTCGACGACCCACTGGATGCGGTGGTCGACGATCGCCGGGTAGGCGTCGCTGTCGACCGTCAGGTACGGCGCGACCTTCTTCACACGGGTGAGCGGGTCACGGTCGTAGAGGATCTGTGACTTCTGGTTGACGGCGTCCGAGAGCAGGATCTGCTCCGACTGGAACTTCGCCGCGTAGACCAGGCGGTTGAAGAAGTTGCCGATGCTCGGCCCGCCCTGGCCTGCGTAGGTCGTGGTCGCGTTGCCGCCGTTGTCGGTGTCGTCGTCGGAGCCGGACGGGTAGTCGAGCTCGACGTCCTTCGAGCCTTCCGGCGCACCCACGATCGAGTACGGCGGCGAGGTCTCGCCGAAGTAGACGCGCTGCTGGAACTCGCCCAGCGCACCGTTCGACGGGATGCCCGACTCGAGGAACACCGGCTTGCCGTCGGAGGCGCGCTGGTTGCCGTACGCCGCGGTCACGCCGTAGCCGTGCGTGTAGACGAAGGCCCGGTTGTACTGCGTGTTCGCCGCGTTGCTCAGGCCGCCGAGGTCGATGTCACGCACCGCGATGACGGTGTCCTCGGTCTTGCCCTTGACGTCGTACCGGTCGACGTCGAGCTGCTTCGGGAACTGGTAGTACTGCCGGTACTGCTGCAGCTGGCTGAAGGTGTCGGAGACGATCTTCGGGTCGATGAGGCGGATGTTCGCCGTCGTCTGCACGTCCTCTGCCAGGGCGCCGGAGCTCGCCTCGGTGGTGGCGTCGTAGTTCTGTTCCTCGACCCCGGAGACGCCGTACGCGTCCCTGGTCGCCTTGATGTTCCGCTCGATGTAGGCGGACTCGTAGGTTCGCTCCGAGGGCTTCACCTGCAGTCGCTGGACGATCCACGGGTAGATGCCGCCGACGACGATCGCCGCGACGAGCAGCAGCCCGGTGCCGACGATCGAGATGCGCCAGCGACCGATGACCGCCGTGAGGATGAAGAGGATCGCCACGATCGCGGCGATGCCGGCCAGGATCTCGCGGCCCGGGATGACCGCGTTGACGTCGGTGTACTGCGCACCCGTGATCCGCGGGTTGTCCTTGATGAGGGTCGCGTACTGGTCGAGCCAGAGGCTGACGGCCTGCAGGGCGACGTAGACCGCAGCGGTCACGGCCAGCTGCACGCGTGCGGCCCGGGAGACCCGGACCTCGCGCTGTCCGAAGCGCAGGGCGCCGTAGAGGTAGCAGGCGGCGAGCGCGGCGAGGCCGGCGATGAGCACGACGGCCGACGAGTACGCGACGACCGAGCGCCAGAACGGCAGCTCGAAGACGTAGAAGCCGATGTCGAGGCCGAACTGCGGGTCCTTCTTGCCGAAGGGCGTCCGGTTGAAGTACTCGAGCACCATGCTCCAGCGGCCGGCGGTCGACAGCCCGGCGAAGATGCCGAGCACGACGGGGATGCCGATCATGACGGCACGGCGGAGCGGCTCGATGACCTGCTGGTAGCGGTCGAGCTGCGAGTTCAGCTTCGCGTAGACGGGGCGGAACCGGAACGCGAGCGCGATGCTCGCGTACACCGGGATCGCCATGCCGAGGAACCCGGCGACGAACATGAGCGCACTGGCGGTCCAGCGCGTGGTGAGGACCTGCTGGAAGCCGAGCTGCGCGAACCACGCGTAGTCGGTGTACAGGCTGGCGAAGATGAAGAAGCCGATCACCAGTGCGGCCAGCACGATGATCGTGACCACGATCGGGACCCGCGGCGAACGCCGCCCCGAGGTGGACGAGGTTGTCGTCACTTGATGTGCTCCAGACGTGTCGGACCGGCGGGCCCGGCACGTGGCGGGCCGTCAGTGCCACCGATCCTATGGGACCGGACCGATGGTGAAACTGTACGGGGACTCAGGATGCGCGTCAGGACCCGCAGCGGGCCAGCTTCGCGGTGCTCCCGCCGTCGGCGATCGTCTGCAGGTCCGTCACGGCCTGGTCGAGCGTCGAGACCTTGTACACGTCGAGTCCGTCGGGCACGTGGCCGACGACCTCGTCGCAGTTGGCCGCGGGCGCGAGGAACACGGTGGCCCCGGCCTGCTTCGCGCCGTAGAGCTTCTGGCGGATGCCGCCGATGGCGCCGACCTCGCCGTCGGCCGTGATCGTGCCGGTGCCCGCGACGTGCTCGCCGCCGTTCAGCTCGCCGGGCGTGATCTCGTCGATGATCCCGAGCGCGAACATCATGCCGGCCGAGGGGCCGCCGACGTCCTGCAGCGTGATCGACACCCGGAACGGGAAGTCGTAGCGCTCGGTCACCCCGACGCCGAGGAGCGCGGTGCCCTGCTCGTCGCGCGGGGTGACGCGGACCTGCTTCGTCGCGCCGTCGCGTCGCAGGGTGATCGTCGCGGGACTGCTCGTGCCGTGCTCCGCGACGGCCTCGCGCAACGAGGTGGCGTCGGCGTTCGTGGTCAGGGACGTGCCGTCGAAGGCGGTGATGACGTCGCCCTGCCGGATCGTGCCGTCGGCAGCGGACCCCTCCTGCACGGTGCCGACCTGCAGCTCGGTGGGCAGGTCGTAGCCCTGCTGCACGAGGGCCGCTGCGACGGCGGACTGCTGCGACGCCTGCATGTCGGCGGAGTCCTGCTTGTTGACCTGCTCGGTGGTGGTGCCGCTCGGGTAGACGGCCTCGACCGGGATCACCGCCTGCGACCGGGTGAAGACCGCGCGGACCACGCTCGTCCAGGACGGTCGGTTCGTCGCGTCGCCCTGGATGCCGACGGTGAGCATGTCGAGCGCGCCGGAGGTCGGGTACGTCTCGTGCCCGGAGATCTGGATGAGCTTGACGTCCTTCGCGTCCTTGCCCGTCCCCTGCTGCTGCGTGCCGATGGTGTTGTAGACCGGGCCGGGCACCTCGATCAGGTACGGGCTCGGGAGCAGGCTCGCGACGATGCCGAGGACCACGGCACCGACCACGAACGACCACCCGACCGTCCTGGCGCGGGATCGACGACGGGGCGCGGGGGCGAAGAGGGTCACGCAGGATCCTTCCGGAGTGGGGTGTTCGCCCTCGGCGCAGCGGTTCGGGCGTTCCCACGGGGGCGTCCCAGGTCCGTGCCCGTGAGCAGCGATTAGCGTAGTCGGCATGCCTGATGAACCCCAGCCTGGGCCGGACGACGACTTCCAGGAGATGCTGCGCAAGCTGCTCTCGGGCGAGGGCCAGATCGACCCGTCGCAGCTCGCCGGAGCCGCCGGCCTGCCGAACGACCCGGCCTTCGTGGCGAACCTGATGAGCCAGCTGCAGCACGCGGCGCAGTCGGGCGGCGACGGCATCGACTTCTCCGCCACGGCGGACCGTGCGACCGCGATCGCCCGCGACGGCGGTCACCCGGTCGACCCGGCGACCTCGCAGGCCGCCGACCAGGCGTTCCAGGTCGCCGCGCTCTGGCTCGACGAGGTCACGACCGTCGCGGAGCTCACCGCCGCACCGAGCCTGTACACCCGCGAGCAGTGGGCACGGGCGACGACGCCGGTGTGGACCCAGATCGCGGAGCCGGTCGCGTTCAGCATCGCGGACGCCCTGACCGAGGCGATCGACCAGCGCGCCCCGGAAGAGCTCAAGGCCATGCTCGGCGACGTCTCGAAGGCGATGCGCGGCGTCGGCGGCGCACTGTTCGCGATCCAGCTCGGTCAGGTCGTCGGCCAGCTCGCGAAGGAGGTCGTGTCGGGTGGCGACGTCGGCGTGCCGCTGCTCGACGAGCAGGTCGCAGCGCTCGTGCCGCAGAACGTGTCCGAGTTCGCCGAGGGGCTCGACGTGCCCGAGGACGAGGTCCGCATCTACCTGGCCGTCCGCGAGCTCGCGCACGCCCGGCTGTTCCGCTCCGCGCGGTGGCTGCGCCTGCACATCATCTCGTCGATCACCGAGTACGCACGCGGCATCCACATCCCGTTCGACCGCGTGGAGGAACTCGCGGCGGACATCGACCCGACGAACCAGGAGCAGCTGCGCGACGCACTCGCCTCGGGTGCCCTCATCCCGCCCCGCACGCCGGAGCAGGACGCCGCACTCGCCCGGCTCGAGACCATGCTCGCCCTGGTCGAGGGCTGGGTGGACACGGTGACGGCCGCGGCGACGAGCCGGCTGCCGAAGGCCGGCGCCATCGCCGAGATGGTCCGCCGCCGCCGTGCCGCGGGCGGCCCCGCCGAGTCCGCGTTCGCGACCCTCGTCGGACTCGAACTGCGACCGCGCCGCCTGCGCGAGGCCGCCGCGATGTGGCAGCGGGTGACCGACGAGCTCGGCGCCGAGCAGCGGGACGCCCTCTGGTCGCACTTCGACCTCGTGCCGACGTCCGAGGACGTCGACGCGCCGGAGGCGCTCGTCGCCCGCCTGCGCAACCCGGAGCAGACCGTGGAGGACGACGCCTTCGACAAGGCCCTCGAGGACCTGCTCAACGACGCCACCGGCGCCCGCCCCCAGGAGGACGAGTCCGGGCACGTCGCCGAGGAGCCCGGTGACACCGACGGCACGGACGACACCGACCGCCGCTGAGTTCTCCACAGATCGACCACACGACCCCACGCCGCCCCGTCGAACGGGCAGCGTGGGGTCATGGGCATCCGCATCGATCCGGCGCTCGAGTTCGTCTGGCGTGACCCCGCCACCGTGCAGCTCGGCGTGGACCCGCCGCGCGCCCTCGTCGACGTGCCGAGCACGGCCGAGGAACGCTTCCTGTGCGCGCTCCGCCGCGAGACCGGGCGCGACGCGCTGTCCGGGGTGGCGACGGCGTCCGGTTGCCCGCCGGACGTCGCCGCTCGGGTCCTCGGAGCGGCGTCACCGGCGGTGGTCGACGTGCTCCCCGAGCCGCTCGAGCGGGTCGAGGTGCACGGGCGGGGTCCCCTCGCCGACGCGATCGCAGGGTTCCTGAGCGGCGAGGGCGTCACCGTCGTCCGGACGACCGCGCCCAGGGGCGGCCCGGTCCACCTGCCGGGGCACGACCCACGGCTCGCCGTCGTGGTCGCCGACCACGTCGTCGACCCGGCGCTGCGCGCCGCCTGGACCCGCAGGGGCGTGCCGCACCTGCCGGTGGTGGTGGGCGACGGACGCATCCGCCTCGGGCCGTTCGTCGTGCCGGGTGGTGGGCCGTGCCTCCAGTGCGCGGAGCTCGGGCGGACCGACGCCGACCCGGCCTGGCCGACCATCGCCTCCCAGCTGTGGGGACGCCCGGCGGCACCGCTGTCGCCGTGGCGGGTCGCCGCGGTGGCGGCCGCTGCCACCCGCGCGCTCGTCGAACGCCTGCCGCTGCGGACGCAGCGCGCCGACCCGGACCAACTCGTCTTCGACCGCGACGACCTGTCGGTCAACCGGACGCCGGTGCGGCCCCATCCACGCTGCGCGTGCCGAGCGCTGCCAGGAACCGGCTCGGGGTCCGGGCTCCCCCACGCGTGGACCCCTGTCTCGACCACGTGATGGTGATCGAGTGACGAGCGCGGGTCAATCCGACGTAGAAGAGCCGCCGCTCCTCGTCGACCTCGGTGTCGGTGGTGGCGTGCGAGATCGGGAGCAGCCCCTCGGCGGCGCCGGCGATGACGACGTGCGGCCACTCCAGACCCTTGGAGGAGTGCAGGGTCGCGAGGGTGACGGCGTCCACGTCGGGTTCGTGGTGCGTCGCGGCGCGGTCGACGAGGTCCTGCGTGAACTGCTGCATGGTGGTGCCGGCTGGTGCGTCCTCGGCGAGGCCCATGATCGCCTGCAGGGCCTCCCACTGCTCGCGGACGGCGCCGGTGCCCTCGGGGGCGGTGGGCGTCCAGCCGCTCACCTGCAGCACGAGGCGCACCCGACGGGTCAGCTCGTCGTCCGTCTGCCGGATCGCCTCGCCGCGCATGTGGTGCACCGCGAGCTTGACCTCCGGCCGGTTGAAGAACCGGGTGCCGCCCTGCACCCGGAACGGGATGCCGTTGCGCCCGAGAGCGGACTCGAGGGCGGCGGACTGCGCCCCGACGCGGAACAGGACGGCGCAGTCACCGTAGGACGCGCCGCCGTCGACGAGCTCCGCGATGCGGCGGGCGATGGTCTGGGCCTCGTCGCCGTCGTGGACGCACGGCACCACCACGGGTTCCGGTCCGGGTTCCGTGGACTGCGCGACGAGGTCGAGCGCGCCCGGCTGGCCGCGCATCAGGGCGTTCGCGGCGTGCACCACCTGCCGGGTGGAGCGGTAGTTCCGCTCGAGTCGCAGCACCGAGCCGCGGGGGAACTCCGAACCGAAGCCGAGCAGGTAGTCGCTCGAGGCGCCCGCGAACGAGTAGATGGTCTGGCTGGCGTCACCGACGACGCACAGGTCGTCGCGGCCACCGAGCCACGCCCGGAGCAGGTCGTGCTGCACGGGCGAGACGTCCTGGTACTCGTCGACGACGAAGAACCGGTACTGCTGCCGCACGTACGACGCCACCCGCGGCTCGGACTCGACCATGCCGAGCGTCGTGAGCAGGACGTCCTCGAAGTCGAGCTGCCGACGGTCGTCCTTGAGCCGCTCGTACGCCTTCATGAGGTCGATGACCCGCCGGGGCGAGGTGTCGCGCGGCATGACGCGGTCGGCGGCGGCGGCCTCGTACTCCTCGAGCGAGAGCATCTGCACCTTGCGCCACTCGACCTCGGCGGCCAGGTCGCGGAGCACGGGCGTGTCCACGGACATGCCGACGGTGTCCGCGGCGTGGGCGATCATCCGGCCCTTCGACTCGACGATCTTCGGCGCGTGCCCGCCGACCGTGTCCGGCCAGAAGTAGCTGAGCTGCGCCATCGCTGCCGCGTGGAAGGTGCGCGCCTGGACCGTGCCGGCCCCGAGCGAGCGCAGTCGGGAGCGCAGCTCACCGGCTGCGCGGGTCGTGAACGTCAGGGCGAGGACGTGGTTCGGGGCGTAGGTGCCCGTCGCCACGCCGTAGGCGATGCGGTGCGTGATGGCGCGGGTCTTGCCGGTGCCGGCACCGGCGAGGACCGCGACCGGGCCGAGCAGCGTCCTCGCGACGGTGCGCTGCTCGGCGTCGAGCGCGGCGAGCAGCTCGTCGGGCGACGGCGGACGGACCTCGGGCGCCCCGGCACCAGCCCGAGCACCCGGCGAACCGGCACCGGCACGCGGAGAACCGGTACCGGCACGAGCACCCGGAGCACCGGCACCAGCACCCGGAGGACCGGCCGCGCCCCACCCCGGACCGCTCACGGTGTGTCCAGCGGCCCGCCGTACCACTCCTCGATGATGGCGCGGGCGATCGAGGTGCGTCCGGGCAGCAGCAGGGTGTCCCCCGCGCGCTCCCGGATCTCGTCGCGCGAGAACCAGCGGACGTCGAGGATCTCCACACCGTCCGGCCGCGCCGTCGACGGGTCGCCGTCGAGCGCGCGTGCGCGGAAGCCCACCATCAGGGACGCCGGGAACGGCCAGGGCTGCGAGCCGAGGTACTCGGGCTCCTCGACGCGGACGCCGGACTCCTCCCAGACCTCGCGGCGGACCGCGTCCTCCAGGGACTCGCCCGGCTCGACGAACCCGGCGAGCAGCGAGTACCGGTTCGCGTCCCAGGCGGCGTTCGAGCCGAGCAGGATCCGGTCGTCGGCGTCGACCACGCCGACGATGATCGCGGCGTCGGTGCGCGGGAAGTGCTCGTGGCCCTGCGGGTCGCGGCGCACCCAGCCGCCGGTGACGACGTCGGTGGCCGAGCCGGTGCGGGGCGAGAACCCGTGGACGGCGTGCCAGTTCGCCATCGCGACCGCCTCGACCGCCAGCCCCTGGTCGCGTGCCGAGAGCTCGGTGCCGAACATGCGCAGGCTCTCCCACGCGTCGGCGGAGGGCTCGATCGCGGCCGCGGTGTCGTCGTCCACCAGTGCGGCGACGAAGCGGGTGCCGGCGGGGGCGTCGTCGGCGTCGGACACGGCCCGGCCGAGGTACAGGACGACGGTGCCCTCCGGCACGTCGGATGCGGTCACGAAGCGCAGGGCGCCGTCGGCGTTCCGCAGCACCTCGGCGCCGTGCACCGGCAGGAACCGGGTCTGCCCGTCCTCGCGCAGGACGCGCTCGAGGTCGGGGGTGGTGCGGAACTCGGCGTCGCGGTCGAGTTCGTTGCGGGACAGCGGGAGCCGGGAGGCGAACTCGACGGTCACGGCAGAGGGCTCCTCAGATCAGCGGCTTCGGCCGGGAGCGCCCGGGTCAGCGTGGCGCGCCCCGAAGGCGACGACACGGACCTACCCTGATGGGCATGGCGGGATCCCAGTTCACTCTAGCCGCGTTGGCGACGACGGCCGTGCCCGGTCTCGTCGTCACGGGCACGCGCACGCTCGGCTCGGCCGCGGCCGGCGACTACGAGTCCGCCCTCCTCCGCGACGCCGACGGCGTCGAGCTGGTCATCCGCCGCCCGCGGAACCAGCGGGCCGAGGCACGGCAGTCGGCGGACCTCGTCGCGATCCGGGCGTTGAGCGCCGGGATCCGCACGCGGCTGCCGTTCGGCGTGGTCGAGTACCGCGGCCAGGCCCCGATCGGGTCGACCCGCGCCATCGTCACCACCAGCCTGCCGGGCACGCACCCGACCCTGCGCTCGCTCGCGGAGCAGCCGGACCTCGCGACGAGCGTCGGCCGCGCCGTCGCGGCCGTGCACCAGCTGCCGACGAGCTTCGTCTCGGACGCCGGCCTGCCGTCGCTGACGCCGTTCGAGGTGCTGCGGTCCGCCGTCTCGGTGATGGACCGCGCGGTGGCGACGAAGCTCGTCCCCGCCGCCCTCGTCGAGCGCTGGGAGGGCGCGGCCCGCGACCAGCAGCTCTGGCAGTTCACCCCGACCGTCGTGCACGGCTCGCTCGGCACGGGTGCGTTGCTCGTCGACGGCGACGCCGTCAGCGGAGTCCTCGACTGGGGCGAGCTGCGCCTCGGTGACCCCGCGAAGGACCTGGCGTGGGTCCTCGCCGGCAGTCGCGACGCCTTCGACACCGTCCTCAGCGCCTACGAGGCGAACGGCGGCGGCCGGGACCGCCAGCTCGCGCAGCGCGCGCGGGTGCACCACGAGCTCGAGACGGCGCACTGGCTGCTGCACGGCGTGCAGGCGAAGAGCACCGAGATCGTGGACGACGCGGTCGCGATGATGCACCGGTTGGTCGACGCGGTGCACGCACCGAGCGCCGAGCCGCTGCAGTCCGTCTCCCCCGACACGATGGAGATCGGCGAGGTCGAGCAGCTGCTGTCGTCGACCGAGCGTCGGCACGGCTGACCGCACGGCCTGCTCCGTCGCCGCGTCGACCGTCGCCGCGTCGACCGTCGCGCCGGGTCACCGGACGTGACCGTCTGGAGGCCCGGTGCCGGCCCGGCGGACCGGCACCGGGCCTCCAGTGCGGAGCGCGTCGGGCACGCAGCGTGACCGGCGCAGGTCCCGACCGGTGCGCGGCCCGACCGGTGCGCGGCCCGACCGGTGCGCGGCCGGACCGTCACGGATCCCGACGGGCGCGCGGCCGGACCGGCACGAGGTCCGACCGGCGCTGGGCTCGACCGGCGCTGGGCTCGACCGGCGCAGCGCGCGTCGGACGCACGACCCCGGTGGTCAGCCGATCGCCTGCCGCCAGGCACGCTCGAGTCCGGCACGGTCCAGCAGCTCCGTCGGCCGCACCTCGAAGTCGTCGGCGACGAAGTAGAACACCGCATCGACCTCGTCGAGCGGACGGCCGGTGAACTCGGCGTACGCGACGCGGTACAGCGCGAGCTGCAGGGTGCGGCGCGCGAGGTCGTCGGCGCCCGTCGGCGCCTTGCCGGTCTTCCAGTCGACGACCTCGGCACGCCCGTCGATCTCGTAGACGGCGTCGAGCTTGCAGACGACACTGTGCCCGAGGAACGGGATGTGGATCTCCCGCTCGACCTCGACGGGGGTCCGCCCGGCCCAGCGTGACCGGGCGAAGGTGGCCTGGAAGTCGGCGAGCCGACGGGCGTCGTCGTCGGTGACCACGGCGTCCGGTGACGCGTCGGGAAGGTCGTCGGTGTCCAGGTCCGACTCGCCGTCCCAGACGTCGAGGGTCTCGAGGGACCCGCCGCTCCGGGCGCGCTGCTCGACCCACTGGTGGAAGAGCGTGCCGAGCCGCGTGGCGCGGTACGGCCGTTCCGGCATCGGGCGTCGGAGTCGCTCGGCGACCGCGTCCGGTTCGGAGAGGTAGTCCTTGAAGCCGGAGGCCGGCACGCGGTGCGGGACGACCACCGCGTGCTTCGCGTCGCGGGTGGCGCGGCGCTCCGCGAGCAGCAGGTCGATGTCGGCGGCGAACCGGCCGGCGGCACCGGGGTTGGCGTTCCGGACGCGCTCGGCCGCCGCGAGCACCCGCGGGGCGCGCTGCCCGAAGGGCACGTGCGGCCAGGTCTGCGTGGCGCCGTCGGCCCCGAGGGGGTTCTCCTCGTGCACGGTCGTCTCGGGGATCGCGGCACCGTCGAGCACGCCCGCGTCGACGAGGTCGCGCAGGTACCGGCTCGGCTCGGTCGGCTTCACCCCGCCTGCCCAGAACGACCCGGAGACGAGCAGGTCGTGCCGGGCCCGGGTCAGCGCGACGTAGGTGAGTCGGCGTTCCTCGTCCTCGTTGCGGGCCTTGACCTGTTCCTTGAAGGCGTCGATCGCGGTGGTGACGTCCTTCTGGGTCTCCTGGCCGCGCCAGCCGAGGGCCGGGAGCTCGGCGGCGTCGCCCCGGAACTCGTACGGCAGCCGACCGAAGCCGAGCCACCCGGACGAGCCCTCCTGGGGTCGTGCCGGCAGCCCGCCCTCGACCATGCGGGGCACGGCGACGGCGTCCCACTCGAGGCCCTTCGAGCCGTGGATCGTCAGGATCTGGACCGTCCCGGCCTCGGGTTCCTCGGACCGCGGACCCATGTCGTCGCGGCGGGCGGCGGCGTCGATCCAGCCGAGGAACGACCCGAGGTCCGCCCGGTCGTCGGTCGCGACGAAACCGGCGAGCTCGTCGACGAACGCGTCGAGGTAGGCGCCGCTGCCCTGCTCGTGCGCCGCGACCTCGATGTCGAGGCGCATCTCCTGCACGACGAGCGTCACGAAGTCGACGAGGTCGCCGCCGGCGCGGGAGCGCAGGGCCGCGAGCTGACCGCCCAGGGCGCGCATCCGGGCACGTCCGGCCGCGGTGATGCCCTCGAGCGCGCCGTGCTCGTCCGGGGCCGTCGCGACGAAGTCGAGGGCGTCGACGATCGACCCGTGCTCACCCGCGGCGACGGAGGCCCGGAAGGCCGCGGTGAGCTCGTCGTCGAGGCGCTGCTGCGAGTGGTCCCGCTGGAACAGCCACCGGGCCAGGTGGTGCAGGGCGACGACGTCCGCCGCGCCGACCCGCCACCGGGAGCCGGCGAGCAGCCGGATGAGGTCGTTGCCGGCGGACGGGTCGTGCAGCACCCGCAGGCAGGCGACGAGGTCGACGATCTCGGGGCGCTGGAGCAGCCCACCGGTACCGAGCACGTGGTACGGCACACCGCGGGCACCGAGCGCCGCCGTGAAGGCGGCGAGGTCCTTCCGTGCGCGGAGCAGCAGGGCCATCGACGCGCCGGGGTCCCGCTCGCGGTGGCCCCGGAACCAGGTCGCGACGGCGTCGGCCTCGTCCGGCAGGGTCTCCGGGAACACGACGTCCACCCGACCGGCGTCCGCACCGGGTCGCGGTGCCAGCCGCTCGACCGCCACCTCGGACGCCGCTGACAGCGGTTCCACGACCGCGTTCGCGGCAGCGAGGACGTCGACCGGGTTCCGCCAGCTCGTCGAGAGCGCGAACGTGACCGGGGTGGGCGATCCGGCGTCGCTCCCGCCGAAGTCGCGCGGGAACCGGGCGAGGTTGGCCGCACTCGCGCCGCGGAACCCGTAGATCGACTGGTGCGGGTCCCCCACGGCCATCACCGGGTGGTCGCGGAACAGCCGTGCGAGGAACCGGGTCTGCACGACCGAGGTGTCCTGGTACTCGTCGAGCAGCACGACCCGGTACCGCTGCCGGAGCTCGGTCACGACGCGCGGCGCGGACTCGGCGGCGGCCAGCGCCAGGGCGATCTGGTCGGAGAACTCGACGAAGCCGCGGTCGACCTTCTGCCGTCGGAACTCGACGACCAGGTCGGCCAGCGGTTCGAGCGACCCGATCGCGGCGACGGCGTCGGTGATCGCCTTGTACGGCTTGCCGCGGTTGCCGGGGAGCTCGAGCAGCTCGGAGAACTCGATGGCGAAGCGGCGCAGGTCGTCAGGGTCGACGAGGTGCTCCGACGTGGCACCGGCGAGCGCCACCACGGCGGCCGTCAGGGTGTCGACGTCGCGGTCGAGGCCGGCCAGCCGGTCGTCGCGGGCGGCGACGACGACCCGGCGCGCGAGCTGCCACGCGGACGGTTCGGTGAGCACCTGCGACTCCCCGTCGCGCCCGACGAGCAGGGCGTTCTCGCGGAAGACAGCGTTGGCGAACGCGTTGTAGGTCGACACGGTCGGCGCCTCGAACGCGTCGCCGGCGGTGACCAGGCCGACGTCCTCGAGCGCTCGGATCCGGTCGTTGATCCGGACCGACAGCTCACCGGCGGCCTTGCGGGTGAACGTCAGGCCGAGGACCTCGTCGGGACGGACCAGGCCGTTGGCGAGGAGCCAGACCACGCGCGAGGCCATGGTCTCGGTCTTGCCGCTGCCGGCCCCGGCGACGACGAGCGCCGGGGCGAGCGGCGACTCGATGACGGCGCGCTGCTGTGCTGTGGGGCGGGGGCGGCCGAGCGCGTCCGCGACGGCATCGGCGCCGTGCCGGACCACCGGGGTGGGCTCCGCGCTCGCGGCTGTGTCCACCGTGTCGGTCACATCGGTCACGTCGGTCGTGTCGGTCGTGTCGGTCACCAAGTCACCTCCGCGACCACGTGGATGCGGCACTCGACGCCGGTGCGGGCCTTCTCGCAGTGGTCGTCGACGTTCGCCAGGAAGGTCCGGCCGGCCATCCCCCGCGCGACCTCGTGCAACCGCTCGCGGTAGGCGTCGCGGGCCTCGGCGTCGAAGGCGTGCTGCGTGCGTTCCGAGTACGCCCGCCCGGACCGCGGGTTCTGCACGAACACCAGGCGCGCGTCCGTCATCGGCGATCCGGCGGGCACGCCCTCGACCGCGCCGTCCTCGACCGCGAGCTGGTACGCGCCGAGCTGCGGGTGCTCCGGCATGTCGTTCTTCTCGCTCGGCATCCAGCGGCCGGTCTTCAGGTCGACGACGCTCACGCGCCCCTCGGGGTCGACCTCGATGCGGTCGATGCTGCCGCGCATCCGGGCCGGCCCGGTCACCAGGGCGAACGAGGTCTCGGCGCCGAGCACCCGACGACCGGCACCGGCGAAGGTGCGCAGGTAGTCGCTCAGTCCCTCGATCATCCGCCGGGTGCGGGCGCGCTCGCGGTCGGCGACCCACGGGGACTCGAAGGTGAGCTCGTCCCACCGGGCCTCGACCCGCTGCCACAGCGACTCGACGTCGATCGCGGTGGCGTGCTCCATCGCCTCGTGCACGATCGTGCCGATGCCCATCGCCGGACTCGGGGCCCCGCCGCCGAAGGTCTGCACGAACCAGTGCACCGGGCACTCCTCTAAGGTGCCGATCCGCGACGGCGAGACCGACACGGTGGGTGCCACCGGTTCGCCGCCCTCGACCTCGGGCACCGGGTCGGCGTCGAGGTCCACCAGGGGCTCGTCGGTGGTCGGTTCGGCGAGTCCGTACCAGTCGTCCGGCGACGCACCGGGCACCTCGGCCTCGGCCAGGCGGGCGAGCGCCGACGCCGCCTCGTGGTCGCCCGAGGCGACGACCCGACGGCGCAGCGACCCGGCGAGCCCGCGCAACGAGAGCGGGTGCACGGTCGGCTGGCGGTCCGGCGGCACGGGCACGAGACGGACGAAGGGCGACGGGGACTCGTCGTCGTTCGCGACGGTGCCGATCACGACCTGCGTCGTCGCGCGGGAGACGGCGCGGGCGAAGAGCCGGAGCTCGTCGGCGACCACGGCGGCGCGGTCGTCGATCGGCGACCGCTCGACGCCGGCTGCTGCGCGCACCAGGCCGTCCGGGTCGAGCAGGCTGCCGCGCACCCGGGTGTTCGGCCAGACGCCGTCCTGCAGCCCGAGCACCACGACGACGTCGCACTCGAGCCCGACCGTCGCCGACGGGGTGAGCACCCGCACGCGGCCGGCGGTGCGGTCCGGGCCGATGGAGTCCTCGGGCAGGTCGGCTCCGAGCAGGTCGTCGACGAAGACGCGCGCCGGGGCGTCCGGGGTGCGCTCGACGAACCGCTTCGCCGCGGTGAACAGCCCGACCACGGCGTCGAGGTGCCGGTCGGCCTCGCCCGCGCCGACGCCACCGGCCGCGGACTGCGCACCCCAGGTGCGGGCCAGGCCGCTGCGTTCCCAGAGCCCCCAGAGGATCTCCTCGATGCTCGCGCCGGCGTCGGCGTCGATGTGCGCCTGCACCAGGCTGCGGGCGAGCCGCGTCGCACGGCGGGCGAACCCGGCGTCGAGCGTGGCCAGGCGTTCCGGGGCGCCGAGCGCGTCGACGAGGAGCTCGTCGGCGGTGCGGGTGCCCCCGCCCGCGAGTTCCTCGCGACGCAGCGCCAACCGCAGGCGGCGCATCGCCAGCGTGTCGAGCCCGCCGAGCGGTCCGGTCGCGAAGGCCGTCGCGAGGGCGGCGTCGAGCGGCAGGACGCCGAGGGCGACCGCAGCGGCGTCGAGCAGGGCACGCGCCGCGGAGTCGTCGCGTGGCCGCACGGGCGCGGCACCGGCGGTCGCGGGCACCTCGGCCACCGACAGGGCGCGGACGAGCTCCGGGATCGCCGCACCGCTGCGGGTGACGACGGCCATCCGGTGCCACGGGACGCCGTCGAGCAGCCGGTGTTCGCGGAGCCGTCGGGCGATCGCGACGACGAGCGCGGAACGGCTCGCCGCCTCGAGGTGCAGGACGGCGTCGGGCCGGTCGTCCGGGCCGGCGGTGGCGGCGCGCTGCCGTCCGGCGGCCGCCGTGCCGATGCGCGCGGTCACGCCGGAGACGAGCGCGCGGATCGCGGCCGGGTGCCGGTGGACCGTGCCGAGGAACAGGTCGTCGACCCGGTCGACCCCGAGCCGCACGGCGAGCCGGCCGAGCACGTCGGGCTCGGCGCCGCGGAAGGCCGAGGCGGCGATGTCGGGGTCGCCGAACGCGACGACCTGCACGCCGGAGCGGGCCAGGGCGCCGAGGAGCGCGATCTCGCCCTCGACGAGCTCCTGTGTGTCGTCGACGACGACCACCCGCAGGGCGGCCACGTCGGCCGGGAGCTCGCCGCGCAGGACCGCGGCCGTGGCGAAGGCCACGAGTTCGCCGGAGTCCAGGCTGGTCGCGCGGAACGCCGTCACCGACGCCCGGTAGTCGTCGACGAAGTCGCCGATCGCCCGCCACTCGGGGCGACCGTGCTCGTCGGCCAGCTCGCGCATGTCCTCGGGTTCCACCCCGGCGGCGACCGCCCGCATCATGACGTCGCGGAGCGCGGTCCGGAAGCCGGCGCGCTCCCGCACGACACTCGTGATCGGGTCGGGCCACGCCGGACCCGTGCCGTCGACCTCGTGCCCGGCGAGCAGGTCGGCGATGATCCGGTCCTGTTCGCCGCCGGTCAGGAGCGTCGGCGCGTCCTGCCCCTGCACCGCCGCGGCGTGCGCGACGACCTGGAACGCCAGCGAGTTGACCGTCCGTGCGAGGGCGCCGGGGACGACCCGGTCGACGGCCGCCGCGAGCCGGTCGCGGAGCGCCGTCGCCGCGGTGCGCGACGAGGTCAGCGCGAGGACGGTCGCGTGGCCGTCGGGGCTGATCGCGTCCGCGCGGTGCATCCGGTCGGCGACGAAGCGGGCGAGCGTCGTGGTCTTGCCGGTGCCCGGGGCGCCGAACACGGCGGCGTGCCGGCCGTCGGGCAGGGCGAGCACCGCGGCCTGTGCGGCGTCGTCGGTCAGCGCACGCGCGGGCCCGGCGTGTGCGGGGGCGGGGGCGGGCGTCAGCGTGGTCTGCGGCACGCTCGTACGGTACCGACCGCCGCCGACAGGGCAGGCCCCCGACGCGCGGGAGCGGCGGGCGGGGACGGCGAGTGCGCCCGCGGCGAACGGCCCGGACCGTCCGGGGCCGCTCGGATACGCTGTCGTCGTGGACATCAAGATCGGCATCATCAACAGCCCGCGCGAGATCGCGTTCGAGACCTCCCAGACCGCCGACGAGATCGAGAAGGCCGTGTCGCAGGCCCTCGCCGAGCAGGCGACGCACCTGTCGCTGCAGGACGAGAAGGGCCGCCGGTTCATCGTGCCGGTCGCGTCGCTCGCCTACGTCGAGGTCGGCGCCGAGGAAGCACGCCGCATCGGCTTCGTCGCCTGACGACGTGGAGCTGCTCTTCGCCGTCCTCGGCGGCGTCATCCTCGGTGCGATCGCGCACGTGGTGCTGCCCTGGCGTGCGACCCGCGGCACCCTGGTCGGCCCGGCGGTCGGCGGCATCGTCGCCGCCGTCCTCTGGGAGGCCCTGACCTGGGCCGGGTGGCCGTACGACGGCACCTGGATCTGGGTCGTGGCGCTGCTCGGCGCCGCCGCGGCGGCGCTGGTCGTCGAGTTCGTGCTCGGCCGGCAGCGCACCAGGCGTGACGCCGAGTTCTACGACCGGCTGAAGACCCGCGGCGCCTGACCCGGGCGACCGCAGCCGACGAACGGCAGGCGGACCGGCCGTCAGGCCGTCAGGCCGAGCGCGTCCATCCGTCGGGTGTGCGCGGCGATGAGTTCGGTCCAGACCGGCTCGAGCCGCTCCTGGTCCTCGCGGGCGTGCGACGCGAGCGCCGATCGTGCGACGAGCAGGGTGTCCCCGACGAGCCGGCGGCCCCACATCGCCAGCCGTGACCCGACCTCCGGGTCCTCGGCGATGCGTGCGGTGAGCTCCTCGACCACGGCGGCTTCCTCACGCGCGTCGAACACGGTGCGCAGCCGCTGCCGCACGTCGATCGGCAGCGAGCGGAGCAGGTTGCCGAACAGGTCGTTGAGGATGCCGGCCGTGACGTAGCCGGTCAGGATCGACTCGTACCAGTCGGCGCCGCTCGTGCGCTCGAGGAACAGGTCGATCGCCTCGCGGTGCGGGGCCATCAGGGCCGCGGGCTCGGCGCCGATGCGCTCGATCTCGGCGACGATCGTGCGGTGCCGCTCGAGCGCCGTCGTCGCGAGGACTCCGGTCACGAGGCGTCCGGACATCGTCGGGGCCGAGGCACCCGCGCGGCCCATCGTCTCGTAGACGGAGAGCTGCAGGTAGGCGGCCTGGCCCAGGTAGACGTCGAGCTCGGGGCTGACGTCGTCGAGCGCGAGCCGCTCCACCTGGGCGTTCCGCGGGTTCCGCGACGCCAACCACGCGGCTGCGAGCTGCGCCGCGCGCTTCCGGTTCCACCACGACACCACGCGTCCAGCATAGGGGGCGGACCCCGGCGCACCCGCCCGTCGGTAGACTGGCCGGGACTTCCACCAGGACTAAGGTGATCCATTGACTTTCGCAGACCTCTCCATCGAGCAGGACATCGTCGACGCGCTCGCGGGCAAGGGCATCCTCGAGCCCTTCCCGATCCAGCAGCAGACGATCCCGCTCGCCCTCACCGGCCAGGACATCATCGGCCAGGCCAAGACGGGTACCGGCAAGACCTTCGGCTTCGGCCTCCCCCTCATCCAGCGCCTCGGTGCCGACCCGGCGCCCGGCGTGAAGGCACTCGTCGTCGTGCCGACCCGCGAACTCGCCGTGCAGGTCACCGAGGACCTCGAGGTCGCCACGTCGAACCGCCCGACCACCATCGCGGCGATCTACGGCGGCAAGGCGTACGAGGGCCAGATCGAGCAGCTGAAGGCCGGCGCGCAGATCGTCGTCGGCACGCCGGGCCGTCTCATCGACCTGCAGCGCCAGCGGCTCCTCGACCTCTCCCACGTGCAGGAGGTCGTGCTCGACGAGGCCGACCGGATGCTCGACCTCGGGTTCCTGTCGGACATCGAGCGCATCTTCCAGGCCGTCCCCGAGGTCCGGCACACGATGCTGTTCTCGGCCACGATGCCCGCGCCGATCGTGGCGCTCGCCCGCCGGTTCATGAGCCGCCCGGTGCACATCCGCGCGACGGACCCGGACGAGGGCCTCATGCAGGCCAACATCAAGCACGTCATCTACCGCGCGCACTCGCTCGACAAGGACGAGGTCATCGCCCGCATCCTGCAGGCCGAGGGCCGCGGCAAGACCGTGATCTTCACCCGCACGAAGCGTGCCGCGGCGAAGCTGGTCGAGGAGCTGAAGGACCGCGGGTTCAACGCCGCAGCGGTGCACGGTGACCTCAACCAGGAGCAGCGCGAGCGCGCGATGGCCGCCTTCAAGGCCGGCAAGCGCGACGTGCTCATCGCCACCGACGTCGCGGCCCGCGGCATCGACGTCGACGACGTCACGCACGTCATCAACCACACGATCCCGGACGACCCGGACACCTACCTGCACCGTGCCGGACGCACCGGCCGTGCCGGGAAGACCGGCATCGCGGTCACGTTCGTCGACTGGGACGACCTGCACAAGTGGACCCTGATCGACAAGGCCCTCGAGTTCGGCATCCCCGAGCCCGTCGAGACCTACTCGTCGTCGCCGCACCTGTTCGAGGAGCTCGACATCCCGAAGGGCACGAAGGGCCGCCTGCCCGGCGCCTCGTCGCACGCCGCGTCCGCCGGCGGTCCCGCCGAGAAGCGGGGCGGCGACCGACCGGCCTCCGGTCCGCGTGACGCGTCGCGTTCGCGCTCGCGCAGCCGTTCCCGGTCAGGAGGCCCGGAGCAGCCCGCCGCCGAGGCCTCCGCACCCGAGTCCGCGGCTCCCACGTCCGCACCCACCGAGGGCACGTCGGCCGAGGGCGCGACCACGGACGGCGCCGCGAAGCGCCGCCGTCGCCGCCGTCGTCGCGGAGCCGGCTCCGGTGACGCCGCGGCGACCGCCTCGGCGCCGCAGGGCACGTCGGACGGCGAGTAGCGCCTCCAGACCGAAGGGTCCGTCGCTGACGCGACGGGCCCTTCGTCGTCCCCACCCGCGGACTGCGCCCGCGGAAGCGACAGAACGCCGCGAACTGTCGGCGGAGATCTGTCGCTCCCGCGGAGCGGTCAGGCCGCGCCGTGCGAGATCTGTCGCTTCGGTGGGACGGAGCGACGGTGACGAGACTCGGGTCAGGACAGGCGGGAGCCGGGGCCGACCACGGGGCTGCTGCCGGTGCCCTGCGACCGGATGGTGTCGAAGGCGGCCTGCGACGTGCGGTGCTCCCCGAGGCGGTTCGGCTTGCCGGTGCCGTGGTAGTCGCTCGACCCGGTCACGAACAGGCCGTAGCGCGTCGCCCAGTCGAGCAACGTGCGCTTGCCGTGGGACAGGTTCTCGCGGTGGTCGACCTCGAGGCCGCCGAGCCCCGCGTCGACGAGGTCGCGGAGCATCGGCTCGTCGATGACGATGCCGCGGGACGACGCCGCCGGGTGTGCGATGACGGGGACGCCGCCGGCGCGACGGATGAGCTCGACGCCACGCAGGGGCGACGGTGCGTCGTGCGGTTCGTAGTAGCCGGACGCCGGGTGCAGGATCCCGCGGAACGCCGCACTGCGGTCGGGTTCGAGGCCGCGCGCGACGAGGGCGTCCGCGATGTGCGGGCGGCCGATGGTGGCGCCGGGGCTGGCCTGGGCGATGACGTCGTCCCAGGTGATCGGGTGGTCCTCGCCGATGCGGTCGACCATGCGGCGGGCACGCGACCGGCGGCCGTCGCGGATCCCCTCGGTCTCGGCGAGCAGGTCGGGGTCCAGCGGGTCGACCAGGTAGCCGAGGACGTGCACGCTCCGCCACCCGACCCGGGTGCTCAGCTCGAGACCGGGCACGAGCGTCAGCGGCAGCTCGCGCGCGGCAGAGGCGGCGTCGTCCCAGCCCGCGGTCGTGTCGTGGTCCGTCAGCGCGACCGCGTCGAGGCCCGCGGCGGCGGCGGCCCGGACGAGTTCCGCCGGGCGCTCGGTGCCGTCGGACACGCTCGAGTGGGCGTGCAGGTCGATGAACGGATCGGGCACGTCGTCCATGCTATCCACAGGTCGGCACCCCGATCGGCCGCCGGTGCCGGGCGGTGCGATGATGGGGGCATGGCCGACACGACTCCCCGCGCGACGAGCAACCGATCCACGACCCCCGGGTCATCGACCTTCAAGGACTTCATCGGGTCGCAGTGGGCCGACCGCGAGCAGCCGCTCGGCGAACCGCGCGAGCAGGCCGCCCACGCCGCCGAGCGCCGTGCGCGCATCTCCGCGCTGCACCCGGGCCGCACCATCGTCGTCCCGGCCGGACAGGCCAAGGTCCGCTCGAACGACTGCGACTACCCGTTCCGCCCGCACTCGACCTTCGCCCACCTCACCGGCTGGGGCACCGACACCGTCGTCGGCTCCGTGCTCGTGATGACGCCGAACGGCTCCGGGCACGACGCCACGTTGTACTTCCGCGCCACCGCCGGCCGCGACTCCGAGGAGTTCTACGCCAACCCGGAGATCGGCGAGTTCTGGGTCGGCCCCCGTCCCTCGCTCGGCGCGGTCGCCGCCGACCTCGGCCTCGCCACCGCCGACCTCGGCGCCTTCACCGCGGTGGCCGACGAGCTCGACGGCTCGGCGCTCCTCGTGCGGGAAGCCGACGACGACCTGACCCGTTCGCTCGACGCCCGCATCGGCAGTGCGATCGGCGGCGCCCTCGAGACCGCCGAGGCGCCGGCGACCGACGACGTCCTGGCGCGGGACCTCTCCGAGCTGCGTCTCGTGAAGGACCCGTACGAGGTCAACGAGCTCCGCAAGGCGGTCGAGGCCACGAAGCACGGCTTCGACGACGTCATCGCCGACTTCGACGCCGTCCTCGCGCACCCGCGCGGCGAGCGCATCGTCGAGGGCACGTTCAACCGCCGCGCCCGCGCCGACGGCAACACGGTCGGCTACGACACCATCGCTGCCTCGGGCCACCACGCCTGCATCCTGCACTGGACCCGCAACGACGGCGCCGTGCAGCCGGGCGACCTCATCCTCATCGACGCCGGTGTCGAGGTCGACTCGTTCTACACCGCCGACATCACCCGCACGCTGCCGGTCAGCGGCACCTTCTCGCCCGTGCAGCGCCTGGTCTACGAGGCCGTGCTCGAGGCAGCCGACGCCGCGTTCTCGATCGTCAAGCCGGGCATCACCTTCCGGCAGGTGCACGCCACCGCGATGGAGGTCATCGCGCGGAAGACCGCCGAGTGGGGCTTCCTGCCCGTCTCCGCCGAGGAGTCCCTCGAGCCGGACAACCAGTTCCACCGCCGCTACATGGTGCACGGCACCAGCCACCACCTCGGCCTCGACGTGCACGACTGCGCGAAGGCCCGTCGCGAGCTCTACCTCGACGGCGTCGTGCAGGCCGGCATGGTGTTCACGATCGAGCCCGGCCTGTACTTCCAGCAGGACGACCTGACCGTGCCGGAGGAGTTCCGCGGCATCGGCGTGCGCATCGAGGACGACATCCTCGTCACCGAGGACGGCGCCGAGAACCTGTCGGTCGGCATCCCCCGGACCCCCTCGGAAGTGGAGGGGTGGATCGCCCGGTCCGGCCGCTAGCCTGGACGGGTGACGATGCCCGAAGCCTCTCCCCCGCGTGCGACGGTGCCCGCGACCCCGAGTGCAGCTGCGCCTGCCGAAGCGTTCACGATCGAGGTCGAGCACTTCGACTCGCCGGACGCCCAGCGCCTGCGTGCCGCCCAACGACTCGAGATCCTGCGTGCGTACGGGACCGACACCGAGCCGGGCGAGAAGCCGACCGCCGAGTCGATCGCGGTGTTCTTCGTGGCACGCGACGAGTCCGGCACCCCGGTCGCCTGCGGCGGGCTGCGCCTCGTCGAGGACGGCATCACCGAGGTGAAGCGGATGTACGTCCGGCCGGAGTCCCGGGGGTCCGGGGTCGCCGCGCTGGTGCTGCGTCGCCTCGAGGAGGCCGCGCTCGACCTCGGCTCACCGGCGCTCGTGCTCGAAACCGGTACGGAGCAGAAGCGCGCCGTCGGGTTCTACGAGCGCGAGGGCTTCACCCGGATCGCGAACTTCGGGCAGTACGTCGGCGCTCCGTTGTCGGTCTGCTACTCGAAGGTGCTCTAGCCCACACGCGGGCGCGGCGCCCGCGGTGCTCGCGGCGCCGCGTGTGGGCGCTCAGATCGCACTGCGCCCCGGTTCAGTCGACCTGAACCGGGGCGGCGTGCGATCTGACCGTGGGGTGCGGCGTGTCAGTGCCGGGTGTCGTCCTCAGGACGCTCCGGAGCCGACTCCGGCGACGGTGTCGGTGCGGGCGACTGCGCTCCGGGCACCCGCTCGCCGTACTGCGGCGGGTCCTGCGGCCGACGCGGCGGCACGGCCGGCGCGGTCGGCGCGGAACCGCCGTCGGCGGTCCCCGACGTCTCGCCGTAGCGCGGGCCGTCGTTCGTGCCGTACCGCGGTGCGTCGTTCGTGCCGTAGCGCGGGCCGTCGTTCGTGCCGTACCGCGGTGCGTCGGTGGCGCGGCTGTCGGGCTGCTGCGGCTGCTGGGGCTCCTGGTGGGGCGTGGCGTGTCCGCCGTACGGCGGCTGCTGCGGCGGTGCCGGACGCCAGGGCTGCTGCTGCCCCTGGAACGGCGCACCGGGGGCACCGGTGCCTGGGGCGTCGTTCCAGTGCGTCGACGGGGTCGCGCCGTGCTGACCGAGGATGTTCTGCGCCTGCCCGGTGAGCTGCGGGTTGACGACGATCTGGTAGTTCGTGGCGAGCACCTGGTGCACGCTCGTGAAGTCCCGCTGCCGCTTCGTGATCGCGAACGACACGATGCCGTAGAGCATGCCGAACGCGGCGCCGATCAGGGCGGCGGCGAAGAACAGCCCGCCCGCCTGCGGCGAGAAGAGCGTCAGCACGATGCCGAAGAAGAACCCGAGCCAGAGACCCGAGAGCGCGCCGGCGATGGCGGCACGGCCGTAGGTCATCTTGCCGGTGACCCGCTCGACGGTCTTCAGGTCGTTGCCCACGATCGAGAGCTGGTTGACCGGGAAGTCCGACTCGGCGAGCTTCGCCACGACGCGCTGCGCGTCGGGGTAGCTGTCGTAGGTGCCGAGGACGTCGCCCTTGGGCAGCGTCGGGAAGGCCTGTGCGGTCCGGCCGGCGAAGGGGCTCTGATTGCTCACCCGGCCATCATCCACCGCACACCTTGCGATCACACGTGCGCGCACGGGGAAGGCGTCGACCAGCGCACCCGAGCGACTACGCTGGGTCGGGTGAGCGCCACGAAGGTCTTCGTCGCCCGCCTCGCCGGGTGCTCCGTCTTCGACCCCGCGGGCGACCGCGTCGGCAGGGTCCGGGACGTCCTGGTCGTCTACCGTCGGGCTGATCCCCCGCACGTCGTCGGGCTCATCGTCGAGGTGCCGGGCAAGCGCCGCATCTTCGTCAGCATCGGGCGCATCACGTCGATCGGCGCCGGGCAGGTCATCACCACCGGCCTCGTGAACATGCGCCGCTTCGAGCAGCGCGGCGGCGAGGTCCGCGTCATCGCCGAGATGCTCGGCCGCAAGGTGCTCATCAAGAACCAGCGGATCCGCGCCACCATCGAGGACGTCGCGATCGAGGACCGCGGGCAGGGCGACTGGGAGGTCGCGCAGCTCTTCCTCCGCAAGCCGAAGACGACGCCGTCGCCGTTCGGCAAGGGGCCGACGACCTTCACGACCTGGAACGAGGTCACCGAGGACGAGCTCCCCGGCGAGGCCCAGTCCGCCGAACACGTCATCGCCGCGTACTCCGACCTGCTCCCCGCCGACCTGGCGTCGACGCTGCTCGACCTGCCGGCCGAGCGCCGCTTCGAGGTCTCCGAGGAGCTGCCCGACGACCGCCTGGCCGACGTGCTCGAGGAGATGCCCGACCAGGAGCGCATCGAGATCCTCACCCGGCTCACCGACGCCCGCGCGGCCGACGTCCTCGACCAGATGCAGCCGGACGACGCCGCCGACGTCCTCGCGCAGTTCTCCGCCGACCGGAGCGAGGCGCTGCTGCAGCTCATGGAGCCGGAGGAGGCGCAGGACGTCCGCATGCTCCTCGAGTACGAGCCGGACACGGCCGGTGGGCTCATGACCACCGAGCCCGTGATCGTCTCGGCGGACGCCACCGTCGCCGAGGGCCTCGCGCTGGTGCGTCGGCACGAGCTCGCGCCGGTGCTCGGCGCCGCCGTGTGCGTCACCCTGCCGCCGTACGAGCCGCCGACCGGCCGGTTCCTCGGGCTGGTGCACTTCCAGCGCATGCTGCGCTACCCGCCGAACGAGCGGCTCGGCACGCTCATCGACCAGCAGACCGAACCGGTCCGGGTCGATGCGAGCGCCGCCGAGGTCACCCGCATCATGGCGACCTACAACCTGCTGTCCGTCCCCGTGGTCGACGACGCCCACCGTCTCGTCGGGGTGGTGACGATCGACG
Organism: Curtobacterium sp. MCBA15_009; assembly: GCF_001864895.1. Lineage (GTDB taxonomy): Bacteria > Actinomycetota > Actinomycetes > Actinomycetales > Microbacteriaceae > Curtobacterium. Next base: position 67,771 of record NZ_MJGO01000041.1, on the reverse strand, counting down.
ACGTGCTCGACCACGTCCTGCCGGACGACTGGCGGAGTCAGGGCGACGGTGTCCCCTCACCGCTCCCCCGCCAACGCCCGCGCAAGACCCCCGTGACGACGGGAAGGAGGACCACCCGTGGCACGAACGGATGAGAACCGTCGCGACCGTGACCGGCAAGAGGTCCGTCTCGACTCCCCCAAGGGCATGCGCACGCGTGTGCTCCCCACCCGCCGCCGTGGTCGCGGGGACACCTTCGGTCGCGCGACCGAGGGCATCGCCCGCGGCATGGGCACGCCGTGGTTCCTCATCGGCCTCACGCTGTTCTGCGTGGTGTGGATGGGCTACAACACCCTGGCGCCGAAGCCGTGGCAGTTCGACTCGGCGGCCATCGGCTTCACGGCCCTGACGCTCGTGCTCTCGCTGCAGGCCTCGTACGCCGCACCGCTCATCCTGCTCGCCCAGAACCGGCAGGACGACCGCGACCGCGTGCAGTTCGAGCAGGACCGCCAGCGAGCCGAGCGCAACCTCGCCGACACCGAGTACCTCGCCAGGGAGGTCGTGGCGCTCCGCCTGGCGATGCGCGACATGGCCTCGAAGGACTTCATCCGCGCCGAGCTGCGCTCGCTGCTCGAGGAACTCGACCGTCGCGACGCCGAACAGGCAGCGTTGGACGGCGAGAGCACGTCCGCCCGTGGCTGACGCCACCGGCGCCGACGAGCAGCTGGGCACCGCGGTCCTCGCCGCGCTCGGCCGCGTCATCGACCCCGAGATCCGTCGGCCCGTCACCGAGCTCGACATGATCCGGGGTGTCGACGTGCAGCCGGGAGGCTCGGTGCGCGTCGACCTGCAGCTCACGATCGTCGGGTGCCCGGCCGCCGACACGATCGAGCGCGACATCCGCTCGGCTGCCGGTTCCGTGGACGGGGTGTCGAGCGTGGCCGTCGACGTGTCCGTGATGGCCCCGGCCACCCGGGCCGCGCTCACCGAGCGCCTGCGTGCCGGCCGACCGAAGGGCGTCCAGTTCACCCCGGACTCGCTGACCCGGGTGATCGCCGTCACGAGCGGCAAGGGCGGCGTCGGAAAGTCCACGGTCACCGTGAACCTCGCCGTTGCCCTCGCGCGCCGCGGCCTGCGGGTCGGCGTGGTCGACGTCGACGTGCACGGGTTCAGCGTGCCGGGGTTGATGGGCCTGACCGACGCGCACGGTGTCGCTCCCCGCCCGACCCGGGTGGACAGCATGATCCTGCCGCCGGTGGCCCACGACGTGAAGGTCGTCTCGATCGGCATGTTCGTCGACGACGTCTCGACCGCGGTGTCGTGGCGCGGACCGATGCTGCACCGCACGGTGTCGCAGTTCCTGACGGACGTCTGGTTCGGCGACCTCGACGTGCTGCTGCTCGACCTGCCGCCGGGCACCGGCGACGTCGCGATCTCGGTCGGCCAGCTCCTGCCGCACGCCGAGGTCCTGGTCGTCACGACGCCGCAGGCCGCCGCCGCCGACGTCGCGGAACGCAGCGGTGTCGTCGCACGGCAGACCGGGCAGCGGGTGATCGGGGTCGTCGAGAACATGGCGGGGCTCGTGCAGCCCGACGGCTCGGTCCTGCACCTGTTCGGCGAGGGCGGTGGGGCGGAGACCGCAGCGCGGCTCTCCCGCGGGCAGGACGCCCCCGTGCCCGTCCTGGGCAGCGTGCCGCTGTCCGTCCCGCTCCGCGAGGGCGGGGACGTCGGCCTGCCGGTCGTCCTCGGGGCGCCGGAGGACCCGGCGGCGACCGCTCTCGCGGGCATCGCCGACCGGATCACGACGATGGGCCGCGGACTCGCCGGTCGGAAGCTCGGGCTGTCCCTGTCCTAGGTCTGCTCGCCGGGCGGGACCGATGCCGACGGGGCAACGGCCTCCCCCGGTCCCCGTTCCGCATTCCTGTACGTTCGTTCATGGACAGGTCGTTCTACCTGGGCGCATTATGCAAGGGCATTCCACAATGCTCTTGCGGAATAGGGCCGCAGGAGCTCCACCCGCCGGACGACGCCGTCCGGCCGAGGACAGGAGAACCGTGTGAACAGGAACACCCGAGTGCGGACCGGCCTGGTGGCCGCCGTCGTCGCAGCCGTCGTGGGAGGGACGATCGCCGCAGCACCGGCGGTCGCCGCGACGGCCACGTGCGCGTCCGCCTGGAACGCCGGCACCGCCTACAACGGCGGCGCGACCGTGAGCGAGAACGGCTCGAACTACAAGGCCAACTGGTGGACGCAGGGCGACGACCCCGCCACGCACTCCGGTGCGACGGGCAGCGGGCAGCCCTGGACGTCGACGGGCGCGTGCACCGGCGGCAGCACCGGTGGTGGCGGCACCACGAACCCGGGCACCGGCGGCGGCACCACCACCCCGGGCAACGGCAGCACGGGGACCGCGAGCGGGCTGGTCTTCAGCCCGTACAAGGACATCACCGTGAACCTCGACTGGAACACGAACGTGATGAACACCGCGGTCACGGGCACCAGGATCCCCGTGGTCGGGTCGTCGAACAGCCTCGTGTCGACGCGGGAGCCCGGCCTCAAGGCGATCACGCTCGCCTTCGCCACCGGCACCTGCGGCAGCGAGAACTGGGGCGGGGTCGCCGCCGACGCCTTCGCCAGCGCCAACATCGCGAAGCTCGACGCCGCCGGCGTGAACTACATCGTCAGCACCGGTGGCGCGGCCGGATCGTTCAAGTGTTCCGGCACGGCGCTGCAGTCGTTCATCGCCCGCTACGCCTCCCCGCACATGATCGGCGTCGACTTCGACATCGAGAGCGGGCAGTCCGCCGCGGACGTGCAGAACCTCGTCAGCGCGGCAGCGCTCGCCCAGGCGAAGTACCCGGGCCTGCGCTTCTCGTTCACCCTCGCGACCCTGGCCGCGTCGGACGGCTCGTTCGGCGGGCTGAACAGCACCGGTGACGCCACCGTGAAGGCGATCAAGGCGTCGAACCTGACGAACTACACGATCAACCTCATGACGATGGACTTCGGCCGGGCGAGCGCCGCGAACTGCGTGCTCTCCGGGTCGACCTGCCAGATGGGCCAGTCGACCATCCAGGCCGTCACCAACCTGCAGCACACCTACGGCATCGCGTCGTCGAAGATCGAGGTCACCCCGATGATCGGCGTGAACGACACCCAGGACGAGGTCTTCACCCTCGCCGACGTCGACACCGTCGCGGCGTACGCGAAGTCGCACGGCCTGGCCGGCGTGCACACCTGGTCGCTCGACCGCGACACCCCGTGCCCCTCGGCGCAGAGCACGGCGTCGCCGACCTGCAACTCGGTCACCGGGTCGACGGCGCTCGCCTGGACGGACCGCTTCCTGGCCGCGCTGAAGTAGCGCGACCCCCTTCGGACAGGAGGCCCGGTGC
>NZ_MJGO01000041.1:0-64018 GCF_001864895.1 Curtobacterium sp. MCBA15_009 | reverse complement strand
GGAGGCCCGGTGCCAGCTGGCACCGGGCCTCCTGTCCGTCAGGTGGTCACGTGACGGCTGTCAGGTCGCCTCGGCGTCGAAGGGCGCGCGCTCGCCCGCCGCCAACGGGACGACCGGCGCGGTCGCGCGGACCTTCGACGCGCTCACCTGGGCGGTCTGCACCGCGGCGGCGCTCGACGTGCCGGAGTCGAGCAGGGCGTCGCGGATGATCCGTCGCGGGTCGTACTGCCGCGGGTCGAGCTTCTGCCACTCGATGTCGTCGAACTCCGGACCCATCTCCTCGCGCATGCGGTCCTTCGCCGTGTCGGCGAACCGGCGGACCGCCTTGACGAACTCGGCGAGCTTCTGCGCGTACATCGGCAGGCGCTGCGGCCCGAGCAGGAGCACGGCAATGATCCCGATGATCAGGATCTTGTCGAGCGGGATGTTCACGCAAGCGAGCCTAACCCGTGCTGCTCCGTCGCACCCCTAGAGTTGTGACCCGAACGGAGTGTGCGTGTCAGAGAAAGAGTCGAACTGGAAGTTCGCCGAGGACATCGTCTCGGAGACCGAGGCGATCGCCCGTGCTCGTGAGCACTCCCTGGAACTCGGGGTCGAGGCGATCTCCCCCGCCATCGGCGCACAGATCGGGGTGATCGCGGCCGCCTCACGGGCGTCGAGCATCATCGAGATCGGCACCGGCCTGGGAGTCTCCGGTCTGTACCTGCTCGGCGGCGCGCCGGACGCGACCCTGACCACCATCGACGTCGAGGTCGACCACCAGCAGTTCGCCCGTGACGCCTTCATCAGCGCCGGCACCGCGCCGGCACGCGTCCGACTCATCCCCGGCCGCGCGAACCAGGTGCTGCCCCGGATGAACGAGGCGTCCTACGACGTCGTCCTCGTCGACGCCGACCCCGAGCACGTCATCGAGTACGTCGAGCACGGGCTGCGACTCGCCCGTCTCGGCGGCACCGTCCTGGTGCCGCACGCGCTCTGGCGCGGCCGCGTGGCCGACCCGGTGAAGCGGGACCGTGCCACCACGGACTTCCGGCTCCTGCTGACCGAGGTCTCGACCTCGGGGGCCGTGCGCAGCGCACTGTCGCCCGCCGGGGACGGCCTGCTGCAGCTGACGAAGGTCACCGCGTAGCGCGATCGCCACGCGCTGCCGCGTCGGCGGTGGGTGCCTGCGGGGCCGGGTGCCCGGGGCGTCGGCGGCGGCGGCGGCGTCGACTGTCCGCCGCCGGCTCAGTCGAGGTGCCGGAGGTACCGCTCCGGGGCCTCGAGGAACGCCCGCTGGTTCCGCACGAGGTCCAGGTCGGACCACTCGGTGCGCCGCAGCCCCCACTCCCCGACCTCGTGGATCGTCGCTCCCGGGAACGCGGCGAGCACGGGCGAGTGCGTCGACAGCACCACCTGCCCGACACCGGTCTCGACGATCGACCGCAGCAGGGCGATGAGCGTCAGGCACCCCGAGAACGACAGCGCCGACTCCGGCTCGTCGAGGATCCAGAGCCCGGGCCACCGCGCACGGTCGATGACGAAGTCCAGGAAGGACTCCCCGTGGCTCCGCTCGTGGAACACCGGTTCCGGGCGACTGTGGTTCGGGTGCTCCTCGAGGTAGGTGAAGAACCCGTGCATGGTCTCGGCGCGCAGGAAGAATCCGCCGCGCGGGGCGCCGAAGTCGCGGCGGAGGACGATGTGCTCCCACAACGACGACTCGGACGGCCGCGTCGAGTGTCCGGACTGGGTGGAACCGCCTTCCGGCGACATGCCGAACTGCAGCGCGATGGCCTCGACGAGGGTGGACTTGCCGACGCCGTTGTCGCCGACGAACACCGTGACCGGGCCGAGGTCGAGTCCCTCGTCGAGCACCTGCCGCACCGGGGCGAGGGTGGCGGGCCACACGTCGCGCGGCATCGGGGCGGGATCGAGGTACTCCTCGATGCGGCGGATGGGCAGGTGGGTCCTCGGCACGGACCCATCCTGTCGGACGGTGCCGACAGTGCGGCGGCCGGTGGTGTCAGCGTCACGGCCTCCGCCGCGACCGCCTCGGGCCGCCCCGCGACCGCCTCGGGTCGCCCCGCGACCGTCTCGAGACGATCCGCGACCGTCTCGGGTCGCTCGGGGGCAGACGACGGGCCCGGGGCGTACACGCCCCGGGCCCGTCGTTCTGGTGCTTCGACGTACTAGGCCGAGACGACCTCGGCGAGTGCGTCGTGGAGTTCCTTGGCCTCGGCGTCGTTGACCGAGACGACCAGGCGGCCTCCACCTTCGAGCGGAACCCGCACGATGATGAGTCGACCCTCCTTAACAGCCTCCATCGGCCCGTCACCGGTCCTCGGCTTCATGGCTGCCATCAGATGTCCCCTTTCGTGCAGTAAATGCAGGCCCATTATCCCGTACGGAGGGGGCAACTGCGAAACCGCCCAGGTTGGGGGTGTCGGATCGCCGCGTTCTCGCGGTTCGCGTTCGTACCCTCAACGGATGCTGAACACCACCTCCACGCGTCGCCGCTCGCTCGACGCGGCCCGTCCTCGCCGGTCCGGGCGGTCCGGCGACCCGGTGCCGGAGGGCCTGCGCATCGGCGCGGCCTTCACGTGGCGACTCCTGGTCATCGGTGCCGGGATCGCGGTGGTGGTCGCGTTCGTGGTCCTGCTGCAGGACATCGTCGTGCCCTTCCTCATCGCGCTGCTCGTCTGCGCACTCCTCTCGCCGATGTCCGCGTTCCTGCAGCGGCACCGCTGGCCGAAGTGGCTCGCCGTGCTGTCGAGCCTGGTCGCGCTCGTGCTCGTGCTCGGCGGGCTGGGGCTGCTCGTCACCGAACAGGTCCGCGCCGACCTGCCGTCGCTCGAACGTCGGCTGCACCACAGCGTCCAGTCCCTGCAGAGCCTGCTCGACACCCAGCCGTTCGGCATCACCACGAAGGACGTCGACTCGCTCGTGTCGAGCGGCACCGGCTACCTGCAGTCGCACGCCTCGTCGATCCTGTCCGGGTTCCAGGCGGCGGGGACCGGCGCGGTGCACGTGCTCGAGGGCCTGTTCATCATCGTGTTCACGACGATCTTCGTGCTCGTCGACGGCGCCCGGATCTGGCGGTGGGTCGTGCGGATCTTCCCGCGTCGGGCCCGTGCGCGCATCGACGTCGCCGGTCACGCCGGGTGGAAGACCCTGACGAGCTTCATCCGCGTGCAGCTCGTCGTGGCCGTCACCGACGCCCTCGGCGTGATGATCGGAGCGCTGGCGCTGCAGATCCCGCTCGCGATCCCGATCGCGGTGGTCGTGTTCCTCGGCGCGTTCGTCCCCGTGGTCGGCGCGATCGTCGCCGGTGTGCTCGCCGTGGTCATCGCCCTGGTCTTCAACGGCGTCGGACCGGCCCTCGTCATGCTCGGCATCATCATCGTCGTGCAGCAGCTCGAGAGCCACGTGCTCCACCCGTTCCTGACGGGCAGCGCGGTCAAGGTGCACCCGCTCGGCGTCGTGCTCGGCGTGACCGCGGGCACCGCGATCGCCGGGGTCGTCGGCGCGTTCTTCGCGGTGCCGTTCATCGCGACGGTCAACGCCATGGTCACCGCAGCGGCAGCCTGGCGGCCGGGCGACCCGGAGCCCGTGTCAGCGACGGTGCCGCAGCGCGAGCGCGCGACGACCGCGGAGCGGCTACGAGCCCGCGCCGACGCCCGTGCGGGGCGGACGACCGGTCACGGCGGGGTCCAGTCGTAACCGTCGATCCACCAGCAGTGGTACAGCCACACCCACTGCAGTCCGATGCACACCGCCACCACGAGGACCCGGTACACCCGCGACCGCGGCAGCGCGACGATGCCGAGCAGCGGCGCGAGGGGCACGAGGATCCGCCAGGTGCTCGACTGCGGGAAGAACACCGCGAGCAGGTACACCAGGTACGCGACACCCCACAGCCGGAGCTCCAGTCCGACCCGCCGAGCGGCGGGCATGGCCACGAACGCGGCGAACCCGATGAGCACCACGGCGAGCAGGACCCCGCCGACCGGCTGCCGGAACCACCAGCCGAAGCCCTGCACCCACGGCGCGAAGGGCACGAGCTCCTTCCAGCCGATGTACGACGACCGCCAGGCCAGCTCGGTGTCCGTGTACGCCTTCGGCACCCCGGTCGCCGCCCAGGCGATCGCCGGCCACGCGAGCCCGACCAGCCCGGACACCACCGCGACGACGCCCGGGGGCACGAGTCGACGCAGCGTCAGCGGCTCGGACTCGCGCACCCATGCCGGCCGGATCGCCCAGGCGCCGAGGAAGAGCACCAGGAAGAACGCGAACGCGAGTCCGGTCGGACGGGTCATGCCGAGCAGCAGGACGACGGGCAGCATCGCCCACCACCGACGGTCCACCACGAGCAGCAGGGCGACGAGCAGCAGGAACAGGCCCATCGACTCGGCGTAGGCGACCTGGAACACCGCGGACACCGGCGCGACGCAGAACAGCAGGGTCGCGAACGACGCCCGGGAGTCGTCGAGGAACCGTCCCGCGAGCCGTCGGAAGACGAGGGCCGCGCCCAGGCCGGCGACGAGCGACACCGTGACGGCGACGAACTCGAACGACGCCCCGCTCAGGACCATCAGGCCGCGCACCAGGAACGGGTACGCCGGCATGAACGCCCATGCGTTCTCGGTGACGTGCCCGGCGGCGTCCACCGGCAGCGTCGAGGGGTAGCCGCCGGTGGCGATCACCCGGTACCAGGCACCGTCCCAGATGGACGCGAACGACAGGTACGACGGCCGCGCCCCGGTGAACGAGTTCGCCGGCTGCTCCCCCGCGAAGGCGAGCAGCATCCCGCCGGTGACGAGCCGGGCGAGCACGTAGACGACCGCGGTGCGGACCCACCACGGGATCGTGCGGTACCGGGCCCGCCAGCGGACGGGCACGGTGCCCCGCCGGGTCGTCCCGGCGGACGTCAGGCCGTCAGCCACCGACGGAGGCCGACCTCGACCGCGGTGATCTGCTCGACGGGCACCTGCTCGTCGTCGTGGTGGGCGAAGACCGGCTCGCCGGGGCCGTAGTTCACGGCCGGCACCCCGAGCGCCGAGAACCGCGCGACGTCGGTCCAGCCGTACTTCGGGCGCGGCGCCGGACCGCCGACGGCCGCCACGAAGTCCTGCGCGAGCGGGGCGTCGAGACCGGGCCGGGCGCCCGCGGCCAGGTCGACGATGTCCACCTGGTAGCCGTCGAACAGCTCGCGGATGTGCGCCACGGCTTCGTCGGCGGAGCGCGACGGGGCGAAGCGGTAGTTCACGTGGACCATGACCTCGTCCGGGATCACGTTGCCGGCGATGCCGCCCGTGACGCCCACGGCGTTGAGGCCCTCGCGGTACTCGAGGCCGTCGACGGTCACCGTGCGGGGCTCGTAGGCGGCGAGCGTCGCGAGGATCGGCGCCGCCTTGTGGATCGCGTTGTCCCCGATCCAGCTCCGCGCACTGTGCGACCGCTCGCCGTACGCGCGCACCTCGGCGCGGAGGTTGCCGTTGCACCCGCCCTCGATCTGGGCGCCGGACGGCTCCCCGAGGATCGCGAAGTCCCCGGCCAGCAGCTCGGGTCGGGTGCGGGCGAGGCGGCCGAGGCCGTTCAGCGCGTCGCTGACCTCCTCGTGGTCGTAGAAGACCCACGTGACGTCGACGTTCGGCTCGGTCAGGTCGTGCGCCAGCTTCAGCTGGACCGCGCAGCCCGCCTTCATGTCGACCGTGCCGCGACCCCAGAGGATCTCGGTGCCGTCCTCGGTCGTGCGGAACTCCGTCGGCAGGTTGCCGTTCAGGGGCACGGTGTCGATGTGCCCGGCGATGACCACGCGGCGGTCGCGGCCGAGGGTCGTCCGGGCGACGATCGCGTCGCCGTCGCGGATCACCTCGAGGTGCGGCAGCGGCGTGAGCACCGCCTCGATCGCGTCGGCGAGCGCCTGCTCGTTGCCGGACACCGACTCGATGTCGCAGATGGCACGAGTGATGTCGATGGACGAGGCGGTGAGGTCGAGCTGCTCCGGCATGCGGTCACCTTATCGGCAGCCCCTGGCGTCGCGCTGGCCCGCGTCCACACCGACCCGGCGGCGTCCGGGCGGCGTCCGGGAGGCCCGGCGCGGCCGGGCAGCGTCCGTCCAGCCGGTCGGGTGGCCGGCCCCGCCGCCTCGGTACCCTGGTGCGGTGACCGACACCACCGACACGACCGCCGACCGTCCGACCGCGGCCTGGGGCCACGGCCTCGCGACGATCGCCACCGACGGCACGACGCTCGACACCTGGTACCCGGAGACGCACCTCGGCGCCGTACCCGCCGACGCCGCGTTCCCGGCGGAACTGCAGGCCCACGTCGGCGAGGACCCCCGCCGCGAGGTCCGCATCGAAGCGGTCACCACCGCCGTCTCGATCGACGCCGCTCCGGCGAGCACCCCGGACGCCTACCTGCGCCTGCACCTGCTCAGCCACCTGCACGTGCAGCCGAACGCCGTCAACCTCGACGGCGTCTTCGGGCACCTGCCGATCGTGGCCTGGACGAACGCGGGCCCGGTCCACCCGGACGCCCTCAACCGCCTGCGCCCGGCGCTGCAGCGCGCCGGCATCGCCGTGCACGCGGTCGACAAGTTCCCCCGCCTGCTCGACTACGTCGTCCCGGACCGCGTGCGCATCGCCGACGCGAACCGGGTCCGCCTCGGCGCGCACCTCGCCCCCGGCACCACCGTGATGCACGAGGGCTTCGTCAACTTCAACGCCGGCACCCTCGGCGACGCGATGATCGAGGGCCGTGTCTCCCAGGGCGTCGTCGTCGGCAACGGCACCGACATCGGCGGCGGAGCCTCGATCATGGGCACGCTCTCCGGCGGCGGGACGCACCGCGTCTCCCTCGGCGAGCGTGCACTGCTCGGTGCGAACGCCGGCCTCGGGATCTCGTTGGGCGACGACTCCGTCGTCGAGGCAGGCCTCTACGTCACCGCGGGCACGAAGGTCGTGCTCGTCGGTGCCGCCCCCAACCCGGACGGCACCCCGCGGACCGTCAAGGCCGCCGAGCTCTCCGGCGCCCCGAACGTGCTGTTCCGCCGCAACAGCCTGACCGGCGCCGTCGAGGCCATGCAGCGCGCGGGCGAGGGCATCCAGCTCAACACGGCGCTGCACGCCTAGCCCGCCCGGTCGGGACGCGCTCGCCCGGCAGCTCACTCGCCCGACAGCCCGACAGCCCGTCCCGAGTGGTCGCAACCTGCCGTGCGTGTCCCGCGAGGGTGCACGTTCTGTCGCCTGGAGCACGCTCGGGCGACAGTTCGTACCCACTCGACCCCGCGCTCGGGAGCCCACCTCCCCCGGCCGGCCCCGAGCGGGCGGAATGCCCGGGTGCGCTCGCTCCGTGACCCCCACGTTCCGCCCGCTCGGCCGACGGGCCTTCGGATCGCCGGCCCTGCCGAGCGCCCAGGCCCGCGACCGGGCGAAATGCCGGGCCCATCTGCAGGGGTCACTCGGGTCTTTCGCCCGCTCGACCGGCGGGCACTCGGGTCACCGGCCCTGCCGAACGCCCGGCACCGCGAGCGGGCGAAATGCCGGGCCCAGCTGCGGGGGCCACTCGGGTCTTTCGCCCGCTCGACCGCCGGGCACCCGGGTCACCGGCCCTGCCGAACGGCAGGCACCGCGAGCGGGCGGAATGCCGGACACTTCTGCACGACACCCGGGTCTTCCGCCCGCTCGACCGACCCTGCGCACGCAGCGCGGCCCCTGCGGAGCCCCCGGCACCGCGAACGGGCGAAAGACCCCAGCGCACCCGCCCGGCCACCCGGGTCTTTCGCCCGTTCGACCAGCCGGTGCCCGGGGCAGGGCGGCACAGCACGGAACGGACGAGACGAGACGAGGGGCGCGCCCCCCACATAGACGAACGCCCCGCCGCACGCAATCGTGGGACGGGGCGTTCGCGGTCGGTCAGCGCTTCGGGACGTCGCGCTCCGGGGCTCCGACGTAGAGCTGCTGCGGGCGCCCGATCTTGTTCTGCGGGTCGTTGTTCAGCTCGCGCCACTGTGCGATCCACCCGGGCAGGCGGCCGATCGCGAAGAGGACGGTGAACATGCGGGGCGGGAAACCCATCGCCTTGTAGATGATGCCTGTGTAGAAGTCGACGTTCGGGTAGAGCTTGCGGCTGACGAAGTACTCGTCCTCCAGCGCGATCTGCTCGAGCTCCATCGCGATGTCGAGCAGGTCGTCCTGCACGCCGAGGGACTCGAGGACCTCGTGCGCGGACTCCTTGACGAGCTTGGCGCGGGGGTCGTAGTTCTTGTAGACCCGGTGTCCGAAGCCCATGAGCTTGACGCCCTGCTCCTTGTTCTTCACCCGCTCGACGAAGCGCGACACCGGCTCGCCGGAGTCCTTGATCTGCTGCAGCATCTCGAGCACGGCCTCGTTCGCGCCGCCGTGCAGCGGGCCGTACAGGGCGTTGATGCCGGCCGAGATCGACGCGAACATGTTCGCCTTCGTCGACCCGACGAGCCGGACCGTCGACGTCGAGGCGTTCTGCTCGTGGTCCTCGTGCAGGATGAGCAGGCGCTCGAGGGCCTTCGAGAGCACCGGGTTCGGCTGGTACGTCTCGGCCATCGTGCCGAAGTTGAGCCGCAGGAAGTTGTCGACGAACGACAGCGAGTTGTCCGGGTACAGGAAGGCCTGCCCGATGGCCTTCTTGTGCGCGTAGGCGGCGATGACGGGCAGCTTCGCGAGGAGCCGGACGGTCTGCAGTTCGACCTTCTCGGGGTCGTCGACGTCCATGTCGTCCTCGTAGTAGGTCGACAGGGCGCTCACGGCGCTCGACAGCACCGACATCGGGTGCGCGGAGTGCGGCAGGGCGTCGAACAGTCGGCGCAGGTCCTCGTGCAGCAGGGTGTGCCGACGGATGCGGGCGTCGAAGGCCTCGAGCTCGGCGGGGCTCGGCAGCTCGCCGTAGATGAGGAGCCAGGCGACCTCGAGGTACGTGCAGTTCGCCGCGACCTGGTCGATCGGGTAGCCGCGGTAGCGCAGGATCCCCTGGTCGCCGTCGATGTAGGTGATGGCACTGCGGGTGGCCCCGGTGTTCACGAACCCGTAGTCGAGCGTGTTGAGCCCGGTCTGCTTCTTGAGGCTCGCGATGTCGATCGCCGAGGCACCGTCGACGCTCCGCAGGATCGGGAACTCCGCCGAGCCCCCGGGGTACGTCAACGTGGCGGTCTCGGTCGCCTGCTCGGCGGTCGGACTCACGGGGACGGGCGTCGTGGGCGGTGTGGCCGTCTTCTGAGCGTCATTGGCAGTGTCAGTCACGAGGACAGCCTAATCGCGGCGTCTGTCGCTCGTGTACACATCCGAGGTCACGACTTGGTGGGGACCACCGGTTGCGTTCCGGCCCTTGACGGGTGGCTCGGGACGCCCGCCGTTGCTACGCCGCGCCGAGTCGGCGACTGCTGGCCAGGCGCTGCGCCGCGGCGGCGATGCGCTCGTCGGTCGCGGTGAGCGCCACCCGGACGTGCTCGCCCCCGGCCACGCCGTAGAACGTGCCCGGGGCCACGAGGATGCCGTGGTCGGCCAACCAGGAGACGGTGTCGAGCGCGGGCTCGCCACGGGTCGCCCAGAGGTAGAGGCCCGCCTCGCTGTGGTCGATGCGGAAGCCGGCGTCCTCGAGTGCCCGTCGGAGCATGTTCCGCCGTGCGCGGTAGCGGGCCTTCTGCTGCTGTACGTGCGTCTCGTCCTGCAGCGCGACGACCATCGCCTGCTGCACGGGCAGCGGCGGCATGAGTCCCGCGTGCTTCCGCACGGTGAGGACGTCGGCGAGGATCGCTGCGTCACCCGCGACGAAGGCCGCACGGTAGCCGGCGAGGTTCGACTGCTTCGAGAGCGAGTAGACGCTGAGCACGCCGTCGAGCGAGTCACCGACGACCCGCGGGTCGAGGATCGTGGGGGTGGGCGTCGTGGCGTACTCGTCGTCCCACCCGAGTTCGGCGTAGCACTCGTCGCCGACGATGACGGCGCCGAGCTCGCGCGCACGGGTCACCGCGGCCCGCAGGGCGTCGATCGTCAGCACGCGGCCGTCGGGGTTGCCCGGGGAGTTCAGCCAGACGAGCTTCGTCGTCTCCGGCCAGGCGGCCGGGTCGTCGGAGGCCAGCGCGTCCGCGCCGACCAGGGCCGCGCCGAGCTCGTAGGTCGGGTAGGCCGCTGCGGGGAACACGACCGTGTCGCCCCGTCCGATGCCGAGCCACAGGGCGAGGCCGGCGATGAACTCCTTCGAGCCGATCGTCGGCAGGGTGTGCGCCTCGGTCAGCTCGACGCCGTGCCGGCGGCCGTACCAGTCGGCGATGGCCTGGCGCAGTGCCGGGGTGCCCGCGACCTGCGGGTACGCGTGCGCGTCGGTGGCGGCGGACAGCGCGGTGCGGACGACCTCGGGCGTCGGGTCGACGGGCGAGCCGACGCTGAGGTCGACGATGCCGCCCTCGTACGCTGCGGCGCGCTGCTTGAACGGGACGAGCTGGTCCCAGGGGAAGTCGGGGAGGTCGAGCGCCACGTGGCCGGTCCCGCTCAGGCGCGCGGGGGCTGGGCCATGACGACCGGGTGGTCCTTGTGGATCACACCGACCTTCGCGGCGCCGCCGGGAGAACCGATCTCCTGGAAGAACTCGACGTTGGCCTTGTAGTAGTCCGCCCACTCGTCGGGCAGGTCGTCCTCGTAGTAGATGGCCTCGACGGGGCACACCGGCTCGCACGCACCGCAGTCGACGCACTCGTCGGGGTGGATGTAGAGCGACCGGTCGCCCTCGTAGATGCAGTCGACGGGGCATTCGTCGATGCAGGCGCGGTCCTTGACGTCGACACAGGGCTGGGCGATCACGTAGGTCACGGTTCGGGTGCTCCCTTCGACGAGCGGGTCCGAGTCTACTCGGCGGCGCTGGTCGTCCGTGACCGCAGCCCGGACAGGTCCGGCCAGGCCAGCACGAGCGCGGCGATGACGGCCGGGGCGAAGGTCCAGACGTACCCGGCGGCGTTCGCGAGCACGAGGGGCGAGCTCTGGCCGCCGACGGACACCATCACCTGGGTCGCGACGATGACCCCGATGCCGATGGCCGCGACCATGGCGCGGGACCGGTAGACGAGCCGGACGCCGACGGTCAGGCCGACGACGATCAGGGTGGTGAGCACCATGCCGATCGGGAACGACCCCACCGTCTGCTGGTGCGTCACGGTGCCGAGGCCGCCCGTGACGGCGCCGAGCACGACCGCGACGACGACGGCCGTCGCCTTGCCCTGGCCGGTCATCTCGGCGTAGGTCTGCGGGGCTGCCGGTTCCGGGTCGGCGTCGTAGCGGTACGCCTCGACCGCGGGGGCCTGCTGCCGGACGCCGTGCGGCATCACCCACGACAGGCTGCCGGGGTCGGCGCGGTCCTCGGGGTCGACCGTGACCTGCGAGCGGTACTGCTCGACGGCGGCGCGGACCTTCGCACGGACCGGCAGGACGTCGACGGCCAGGTCGGCGTCGCCGCCGTCCGGGTCGACGATCATCGAGAACGGGACCTCCTCGGCCCGGGCGGCGTGCCGCGCGGCGTGGTGCACCCGGACGTGGTCCGGGTGGCCGTACCCGCCGTCGTCGGCGTAGCTCACGACGGCGTCGGCCCCGGTGGAGCGGATCGCCGCGCGGACGTCGTCGACGACCTCGCCGAGGTCGGCCGCGGTGAGCGAGTCGGCCGGGGCGTCGTCCGCCGCGGTGGCCCGGCCGTCCGGACCCCACTGCATGCCGGAGTCGACGTAGCGGCGCTCCGGCAGGTCGGTCGGGCGCGCACCAGGCCCGCCGAGCCACAGGTGGGACGGCCCGCCGAGGGCGGCGAGTGCCGCGGCGATCTCGGTCTCCCGGTGCCGGGCGACCCGTGGGCCGTCGCCGGCGAGCGGCGCGAGCTGCGCGGTGAGCATCTCGCCGCGTTCCCCCCGGGTCGCGGTGAGGACGGTCACGCGTGCGCCGCGCTCGAGCAGCGTGGCGATCGTCCCACCGGACGAGAGCGTCTCGTCGTCGGGGTGGGCGTGCACGAAGAGGACGTGCTCGGGACGGGGGACGGAGGCCTTCGACATCGCACCCCAGGGTACGGGACTACCGGGGTGTGACGATGTACGTCGCGGCCGCTCCCGCGCCGCCCTCCCCGGCGTCCGAGAACGTGAGCACGACGCGGTACCCGTCGCTGCGGAACATACCGAACGCGCTCGACGAGTCCGCTCGCTTCGCGGACTCGGTGAACCCGGCATCCGCCAGCTGCTGCGCCGCGGCGGTGAAGTCGTCGACGGACGCAGCGCGGACCTGCACGACCCAGCCGGAACCGTTCGGCCCCGCTCCCCCGCCGAGGACGGTGCCGTCGACGAGCGGCACCCCGGCCGACGGGAACCCGTCCGGCACCTTGCCGTCCGAGGTCACGTCCGCACCCTTGAGCGCCGTGTCGAGCGCACCGTCGATGCCGCCCGCCACCTGGGACATGCCGTCCTGGATGGCAGCCCCGTCGATGCCCCGCACGCCCTCGGCCACGTCGGACGCGACCGAGGAACCGAGGTCGGTGGCCTGGCGCACCGCTTCGGACGAGCACCCGGTGAGTCCGGCCAGGGCGATGCCGGCAGCGACGGCGGCGATCAGCGGGGTACGGAGAGAACGCATGTCGCGACCGTAACGGAGCATCCGGGAGGCCCGGCGTGAGTCCCCTGGGAACGTCCTGCCGCGCGGTGGCCGGTTCTACCCGCTCGCGTGGTCAGCCCTCCCGCGCGCGGGTGGCCGTTCCGCGCGTGGGAAGCAGAACCGCGCGTGGGAAGCAGAACCGCGCGTAGGAGGGCGGTTGGTCTGGCCTCCGACGCGCGGATCTGCTTCCCATGCCGCGTGCGATGGGACGGAACGCGCGCTCACCGCGTCCGTCGAGGCGGCATGGAGCACGAGCGGACCACGCGCGCAGCGCAGCCCCGACGCGGACGAGGGCGCCGAGCCCTCAGCGCTCCCCGACGTACGCGCGGGTGGCGGCCACGAGGGCGTCGACCCCGACGGGGATCGCGGTCTCGGCCTGCGGGGCGTAGAACGGCGAGTGGTTGCTCGGGATGTCCGCGCCGCGGCGGAAGAGCTCCGGGTCGGTGATGCCCGTGAACCAGTACACGAGCGGCGCCCCGGCAGCGGTGGCGAGCTGGCCGACGTCCTCCGACGCCATGGCGAGCCCGATCTCCAGGTCGCGGGCCCCGGGCACCACGGCGCGGACCGCCTCGAGCACCCGGGCGGCGGCCTCGGCGTCGTTCACCGTCACCTCGGCGCCCGGCGCGCGGGTGATCGTCGGCTCGGGCAGGCCACCCGCGGTGCTCTCGGCCCGCACGATGCGCTCGATCGAGGCGATGATGCGCGCGCGGGTCTCCTCGTTGCGGGCACGCGTCGAGATCTCGATGACGGCCTGGTCGGGGATGATGTTCGCCCGGGTGCCGGCGTGGAAGCTGCCGACGGTGACGACGCCGGCGTCGCTGGGCGAGACCTCGCGTGCGACGACGGTCTGCAGTCGCACCACGGCCGAGGCCGCGGTGACGATCGGGTCGAGCGACGCCTGCGGCGCCGAGCCGTGCGCGCCCCGGCCGTTGAACGTGACGGTGAGCCGGTCGCTCGAGGCCATCACGGGTCCGGTGCCGACCGCGACGATGCCGACGGGTGCCGGGGCGGAGTGCTGACCGAGCACGACGTCGGGCTTCGGGAACCGGTCGGCCAGGCCGTCCTCGACCATCGCCCGGGCGCCGGAGATCACTTCTTCCGCGGGCTGGAACACGGCGACGACCGTGCCGCGCCAGTCCCCCGTGGACGCCACCAGGCGCTCCAACGTGCCGAGCAGCCACGTGACGTGGATGTCGTGGCCGCAGGCGTGCATCGTCGGGACGTCCTTGCCGTCCTCGTCGGTGCCGCGGTGCTCGCTCGCGTAGGGCAGTCCGGTGCGCTCCTGCACCGGCAGGCCGTCCATGTCGGCACGCAGCCAGACCACGGGGCCCTCGCCGTTCGACACGACACCGACGACACCGGTGCCGCCGACGCCCGTCGTCACCTCGATCCCGCCGATCTCGGCGAGCTTCGCAGTGATGACACCGGCGGTGCGGTGCTCCTGGAAGCCGAGCTCCGGGTGGGCGTGCAGGTCCTGGTAGATCGAGAGCAGGTCGAGAGTCACGCTGACCACGGTACAACCGCGAACGGCCCGGCCACCTGTTGCAGGTGACCGGACCGTCGGACGGAGGACGGGCCTCCCGGGTGTCGCTCGCGCTGGTGCTTACGCGTCCTGGCGCTTCAGGCGGGCGTACGAGCGCTGGCGGGCCTGCGCGTCGAGCTCGACCTTGCGGATGCGGACGGCGTCGGGGGTGACCTCGACGCACTCGTCCTCGCGCGCGAACTCCAGGCACTCCTCGAGGGAGAGCTGGCGCGACGGCGTCATCGACTCGAAGGAGTCGGCGTTCGCCGAACGCATGTTCGTGAGCTTCTTCTCCTTCGTGATGTTGACGTCCATGTCGTCGGCGCGCGAGTTCTCGCCGATGACCATGCCCTCGTAGACCTCTTCGGTCGGGTTGACGAAGAACGTCATCCGCTCCTGGAGGTTCGTGATGGCGAACGGCGTGACGACGCCCGAGCGGTCGGACACGATCGAGCCGTTGATGCGGGTCTGGATCGGGCCGGCCCACTCGTCGTAGCCGTGCGAGATCGCGTTCGCGATGCCGGTGCCGCGGGTCTCGGTCAGGAACGACGTGCGGAAGCCGATGAGGCCGCGCGACGGGACGATGAACTCCATGCGCACCCAGCCGGTGCCGTGGTTCGTCATGTTCTCCATGCGGCCCTTGCGGGCGGCCATGAGCTGCGTGATCGCGCCGAGGTACTCCTCCGGCGTGTCGATCGTCATGTGCTCGTACGGCTCCTGCAGCTTGCCGTTCTCGTCACGCTTCGTGACGACCTGCGGCTTGCCGACGGTGAGCTCGAAGCCCTCGCGACGCATCTGCTCGACCAGGATGGCGAGCGCGAGCTCACCACGGCCCTGGACCTCCCAGGCGTCCGGACGACCGATGTCGAGGACCTTGAGCGAGACGTTGCCGATGAGCTCGCGGTCGAGGCGCTCCTTGACCATGCGGGCGGTCAGCTTGTGGCCCTTGACCTTGCCGACGAGCGGGCTGGTGTTCGTGCCGATCGTCATCGAGATCGCCGGGTCGTCGACCGTGATGGTCGGCAGCGGGCGGACGTCCTCGGGGTCGGTCAGGGTCTCACCGATGGTGATCGTGTCGAAGCCGGCGACGGCGACGATGTCACCGGGGCCCGCCGACTCGGCCGGGTAGCGCTCGAGCGCCTTGGTGATGAGGAGCTCGGTGATGCGGGCGTTCGCGACGGTGCCGTCGTGCTTGACCCACGCGACCGTCTGGCCCTTCTTCATCGTGCCGTGGAAGATGCGGAGCAGCGCGAGGCGGCCGAGGAACGGCGACGCGTCGAGGTTGGTGACGTGGGCCTGCAGCGGGTGCTGGTCGTCGTACTTCGGCGCGGGGACGTGCTGCAGGATGGCCTCGAACAGCGGCTCGAGGTCCTCGTTGTCGGGCAGCGAGCCGTCGGCCGGCTTGTTGCGCGACGCGGCACCGGCGCGACCCGAGGCGTAGACCACGGGGACGTCGAGGATCGCGTCGAGGTCGAGGTCGTCGACCTCGTCCGACAGGTCGGACGCCAGGCCGAGGAGCAGGTCCTGCGACTCGGAGACGACCTCGTCGATGCGGGAGTCGGGGCGGTCCGTCTTGTTGACGAGCAGGATCACCGGGAGCTTCGCGGCGAGCGCCTTGCGGAGCACGAAGCGGGTCTGGGGCAGCGGGCCCTCGGACGCGTCGACGAGCAGGACGACACCGTCGACCATGGACAGACCGCGCTCGACCTCGCCACCGAAGTCGGCGTGGCCGGGGGTGTCGATCACGTTGATGGTGATGGGACCGTCGGAGCCGAACTCGGTCGCGTGCTTCCCGTTGTAGAGCACCGAGGTGTTCTTCGCGAGGATCGTGATCCCCTTCTCGCGCTCGAGGTCGTTCGAGTCCATCATCCGGTCCTCGCCCTCGAAGTGGGCGTCGAACGAGTTCGTCTGCGTGAGCATCGCGTCGACGAGGGTGGTCTTGCCGTGGTCGACGTGTGCCACGATGGCGACGTTGCGCAGGTCGGACCGGGTGGCGAGCGCCATACAGGACATCCTTCGATTTCTGGGTGAGTGTCGGGCCAGCGACTTGACAGCACCGCACCCGTGGGCAGAACGCCCGACACGCCAGTCTACCGGTAGTTCGCAATCGACAGGAGTACAGGGCATGAGCCGACGGCGAACGTGGGTCGAGATCACGATCGTGCTCCTGCTCTCACTCGGTGGCAGCGCGTTGTACTCGATCCTGCAGATCATCGACGACCTGTCGCAGCCGACCCCGCTCGGCGAGCAGTCCACGGCCCTCAACACCTCGTCGACGACGGTGCAGTACGTCGACCTGGCGCGGCAGCTGCTCGGGATCGCGGTGGACCTGGCCCCGGTGGCGCTCGTCTGCTACCTGCTCTGGAGCTCGTCGCGCCCGCACCTCGGTCGGCTCGGGATCGACCGGTTCCGCGTGAAGCCGGACCTCGGCGGGCCGGCGCTCATCGCCCTCTGCATCGGGGTCCCCGGCCTCGCCCTGTACTTCGCGGGGCGTGCGCTCGGCATCACGGTGGCGGTCGACCCGGCGGCGCTCAACTCCTACTGGTGGACGGTGCCCGTCCTGCTGCTGTCCGCGGTCCGGTCCGGCCTGCAGGAGGAGGTGATCGTCATCGGGTACCTGTACGCCCGGCTCGGCGACCTCGGGTGGGGCCGGTGGCAAGTGATCCTGTCGACGGCGGTGCTGCGGGGCAGCTACCACCTGTACCAGGGCTTCGGCGCGTTCGTCGGGAACGCGGTGATGGGGATCGTGTTCGGGTGGATCTACACGAAGTGGGGGCGACTGCTGCCGCTCGTCGTCACGCACTGCCTGCTCGACGCAGTGGTGTTCGTCGGCTACCCCTGGGTGGCGCACGCGTTCCCGCAGCTCTTCAGCTGAGCGCCCGCCCGAGCACGCGCGCCCGTGCACCGGTGCACCCACGGGCGACCCTGAGCGCATCCACGGTGTCCGTCCAGCGCGCCGAGGGGACGTACCCGTCCGGCACCCCTACCGTGAGCGCATGAGCATCCCCGCCGTCGGCGAGCCCGCACCGGACTTCACCCTGCCCGGCATGATCGTGCGCGGTGGCGTGCGGGCGGACGACGAGTACTCGCGGTCGTCCGTCGTCGGCCGTCCCCTCGTGCTCGCGTTCTACCCCGGCGACGCCACCCCGGTCTGCACCGCGCAGCTCTGCAGCTACCAGGAGGAGCTCGACGACTTCGCCGACCTCGGCGCCGTCGTGTGGGGCATCAGCCCGCAGGCGCTCGACTCGCACGAGGCCTTCGCCCGCGGCTCGTCGCTCACCTTCCCCCTGCTGAGCGACACGAGCGGCGAGGTCGTCCGCGCGTACGGGGTCAACGCGCCAGGGTTGCCGCTGCGCCGCTCGGTGTTCGTCATCGGCCCGGACGGACTCGTGCGCTGGCGGCACGTCGGGCTGGTCGGCCTGCGGTTCCCGAAGGCTGAGGCGATCCGCCACCAGGTGGAGCTCCTCGTCGCCTGACCGGCACGCGGCCCGTCGGCCGGATCGCGCACCGTCCGGCGTGGCCATCCCGGAATCGGTGCCCGTGGGGTGTTGACACCCGAACTGGGGGCGGTGACCATTGACGTCTACGAGCGGTCCGAACTGGATCTGCCTCCCCGGGGAATCGGGTCGTCCGGAGGTACGCGCCGGTGTGTCACACCCGCTCCCCGGGCGTTCCCGGGGAGGCATCTCGTAGCCTCGTCCGGTGCACACCACGATCGTCGCCCTGGGTCTCCGCCGACTGGCCGTCGTCCTGTGGGTCGTGGCCGTCGTCATGGTCCCGCTCGCGCTGGTCGGTGGCGGCTCCCCCTGGCTCGCCCCGGTCCCGAGCACCTGCGTCGCGTTCGTCGCGTGGGCGGCGCTCTGGCGCCCGCGGCTCGAGCTCACGCCCGACGCACTGCGCATCGTGGACGTCCGGCGCACGAGCGAGGTCACGTGGTCACGCATCACGGACGTGCGGACGAAGTACGGTATCGAGGTGGTGACCGGCGAGGGCGTCCGCCGCGTCTGGATCGCCACCCGTCCGACGGCGCGGCTCGCCGTGCTCGGGACGGGGACCGACGCCCGGTCGGGAGGCACGGATCGCCTCGACGTCGACGCTGCGGCCGCGCGCATCCGGGCCCGGGTACCCGCACCGGTCCGTCAGGACGGCCCGCCCCCGGCGACCGTGACGGCTGCGCCGATCACGCACCGCGTCCACGGCTGGACCGTCCTGGCGCTCGTGGTGCTCGGCGTCGCGGCGTCCCTCGCCGCGGCACGGCTGTGAGTGCCCGACGACGAACGACACCCCCGACGTCGTGTGACGTCGGGGGTGTCGTCGCGGGTCGTGCGACCGGTGGCTACTTGGTGTAACCCACGTCCTGCCACTTCACCGAGGACTGCTGGAACTGCGAGGGACCGTAGTTCACCAGGTCCTTCCGCACCCCCCAGGCGTAGGGCTCGGCGAACAGCGGGATGGTGCCGGCGACGGCGACGATCTTCTTGTCGATCTCCTGCGCGTCCTTGATGCGCGCGTCGGGGTCGAGCTCACCGTTGGCGGTGTCCCAGGCCTCGCCGAGCGAGTCGTCGGTGACACCGGTGTAGTTCTGACCGGCGTCGGCGGGGTAGTAGATCGACTTCAGCGACGAGATCGGGAACGGCGTGCCCTGCCACGCGAAGTACGTGGCGTCGAAGTCACGCGTCGTCGTGGTGATGTACTTCGTGAAGAAGTCGTCCGTCGGGACGGTGTCGATGGTGACCTTGAAGCCGGCCGCCTTCGTCTGCTGCTGCACGAGCTGCGCGACGTTGGCCGAGTTCGGGTTGTCCGACGGGATCACGAAGCGGACCTCGAGCGCCTTGCCGCCCTTCGTGGCGTAGCCGTCGGAGCCGATCGTGTAGCCGGCGTCCTCAAGCTTCTTCTTCGCCTTGGCGGTGTCGTAGCCGTAGACGCTCGTCACGTCGTCCTCGTAGCCCTTCTGACCGGGCAGGAACGTCAGGTTGTTCAGGACGTCACCGGGGCTCTTGACCGGGGACAGGATGGCCTGGGCCAGCACCTTGCGGTTGATGGCCTGCGCGAAGGCCTGACGGACCTCCTGGTCCTTGAAGACGTCCGAGGTGCCGTTCAGCGTGATCTGACGCTGCGTGGTGCCGAGCGAGCGCTCGATCTTCGAGTCGGAGCGCGAGTTGGCGGTCTTGAAGTTGTCGGCGCTGCCGTTCAGGTTGAACGCGTCGAGCTCCTTGTTGCCGTAGGCCTGCGCGACACCGTCACGCGACACCGTCTTGAAGACGATGGTGTCGAGCTTGCCCGGGTCGCCCCACCACTTGCTGTTCTTCTCGAAGGTCACGACGCCGCCGTTGGCGTCGAAGGACTTCAGGATGTACGGGCCACCGGACACGTACGTCTTGCCGTCGGCCTCGTAGGGGCCCTTGGCCCACGCCTTGTTGAAGTGGTCGGGGGTGTCGACCGCCCAGTACGGGTAGATCGCGGTGAAGACGCTCGCCCAGTCGGCGTTCGTCTTCGAGAAGGTGACGATGACGTCACGCTCGTCGGAGCCCTGCTTGACCGAGTCGACGTCCTCCCAGACGTTGGTGGCCAGCGGTGCGAAGGCCTTGTCCGAGCCGTTCAGCGCCTTCCAGTTGGCGATGACGTCCTTCGCGGACAGCGGCGTCCCGTCGGACCAGACGGCCTTCGGGTTGATCTTGATCTCGACGGTCTGCGGGGAGTCCTTCGTCAGCTCGATCGAGTCGACGTAGTCCTTGTTCGCCTCCCACTCGCCGTTCTCCTTGAACTGGATGAAGCTCGGCAGGTAGGTCTGCGAGATCGTGGTGTCGTCCACGGTCCCCGAGTCCAGGTTGAGCAGCTGCCAGTTGGCCGGAGCCGAGTCGATCGGCAGGGTGATGGACCCGCCGTCCTTGACGTCGGCGCGGTCCGCGACGGTCCAACCCGTCGACTTCAGCGACGACTCGGCGACCGGGGAGCTGCTGTTGCCAGCACTCCCGCCGCCGGAGCAGCCGGCCAGGACGACGACGGCAGCCGCCGCGGTGGCGAGCACACCGATGCCCTTGATCCTCTTTCGCATGGCGAGGATTCCCTTTCGTGTGGTTCGCGCCGGAGCGCTGGAACGCGACCGACCCCCGGCCGTCACGTCTGTTGGTTGAGAACCCTAGTCACATCCGAAGGCTCCACAAGAGCCTGTGCCGTCAATCGAAACATGCTCGTAACGAATGTTGCATAGCGTCACTTCCGTTGTCCCACCCGCCTGCCCGGACCGGCTAACCTGTCGCCACCGACAACGCCGTCCGGACGGACGGCCGTACCCCACGAGGTCACACGAATGCTTGCCTTCATCGCGAAGCGGATCGTCAACTACGTCATCCTGACGATCGTGGCGACCACCCTCGGCTACATCCTCGCCAGCACGACGCTCAACCCGGCGGCCCGGTTCCTCGGCCGCAACCCGGCGGTGCCGCAGGGCACGATCGACGCGTCGCTGCAGAAGCTCGGCGCCGATCCGGGGACCCCGCTGATCGTCCGCACCTGGGACTGGTGGGTCGGCCTCGTGACCCACGGTTCGCTCGGGCTCAGCACGCGCGGCACCGAGGTCACGGCCGACATCATCGCCCGGTCCGGCACGAGCCTGCGGCTGCTCGTGATCGGGAGCCTGCTCGGTGCGCTGCTCGGTGTGCTGCTCGGTGTCTGGAACGCCGTCCGGCAGTACCGCGCGTCGGACCAGGTGTCGACCTACCTGTCCTTCGCCGTCCTCGCGACGCCGACCTTCGTGATCGCCGTCGTGCTCATGATCCTGACGACCGCCCTGAACCAGGGCCTCGGCGTGCAGGCCATCCGGTTCACCGGTGAGTACACCCCGGGGGTGACCGGGTTCTTCCCGGTGCTCGGCGACCGGCTGGTGCACCTGTTGTTGCCGACGATCTCGTTGACGGTCGGCGCCGTCGCGTCGTACTCGCGCTACCAGCGCTCCGCGATGCTCGACGTGCTCTCGAACGACTTCATCCGGACCGCGCGTTCGAAGGGCCGCACGCGCGGGTCGGCCATCATGCGGCACGGTGTCCGCGTCGCGCTCATCCCGATGTCCACCTTCTTCGCCTACTCGTTCGGACTCATCCTGACCGGCGCGAGCATCACCGAGCTCGTGTTCAGCTGGCACGGCATGGGCGAGTACTTCATCACGAGCATCACCAACAACGACATCAACGCGGCGTCGGGCACGATCCTCTTCACGGCGATCCTCGTGCTCATCGCAGGGACCCTCGCGGACCTGCTGTACGCCGCGCTCGACCCGCGAGTGAGGGTGTGACCCATGTCCGTACTCGACCCCACGACCACGACCACCGCCGGTGACCCCGGCGACGGCTCGGCCGGCGAGCCGGCGCACGTCATCGAGGTGACGGGCGGGCGCACACCGCTCTGGCGCAAGGTCTTCCGCACCTGGCGGGCGCGGATCGGCGGCGGCGCCCTGCTGCTCATCCTGCTCTGGGCGTTCGTCGGCCCGCACCTGTACCACTGGAACGCCGTCGACTCCGACGGGCTCGCGTTCGGCATGCCGCCGAGCGCCGCGCACTGGTTCGGTACGAACGACATCGGCCAGGACATCTACGCGCAGACCCTGGTCGGCCTGCAGAAGTCGCTGCTCATCGGCCTCATCGCCGGTCCGGCCGCGACCCTGATCGCGGGCATCGTCGGTGCGATCGCGGGCTACTTCGGCGGGTTCATCGACCGCGCCCTCGTCTGGGGCATCGACCTGCTGCTCGTCATCCCGTCCTTCTACGCACTCGTGCTCCTCAGCCCGGTGTTCAAGAACCTCAGCTGGTTGGCGCTCATCATCGGCCTGGCGATCTTCGGCTGGATGATCATGGCCCGCGTGATCCGCGGACAGACGATGTCCCTGCGCGAACGCGACTACGTGAAAGCCGCCCGGTTCATGGGTGTGCCCTCGTTCACGATCATCCGCCGGCACATCCTGCCGAACGTCGCGTCGCTGCTCATCATCGACGCCACGCTCGGCGTCGGCGCGATGATCCTGGCGGAGAGCTCGCTGAGCTTCTTCGGCTTCGGCATCCAGGTGCCGGACGTGTCCCTCGGCACGCTCCTCGCCGCCGGCAGCCAGTCCGCCGTCACCCGCCCGTGGCTCTTCGTCCTGCCCGCCGCGACCCTCGTCGCGACCGTGCTCTCGACCAGCCTGCTCGGCGACGCCCTGCGCGACGCCATCGACCCGACCTCCGGAGCCAACCGTGACTGAGCCGCTGCTGACCGTCTCCGACCTCTCGGTCACGTTCAACCCGAAGACGAAGCCGGTCTACGCCGTCCGCGGGGTCGACTACTCGGTGGCCCCCGGCGAGTTCCTCGGCATCGTCGGCGAGTCCGGCTCCGGCAAGTCGGTGTCCTCGATGGCCGTGATGGGGCTGCTGCCCTCGTCCGCCCACGTCACCGGGAGCATCCGCTTCGACGGCCAGGAACTCCTCGGCCAGAACGACCGCGAGCTGTCCCGGCTGCGCGGTCGGGACATCGCCATGGTGTTCCAGGACCCGCTCTCGGCACTGACGCCCGTGTATACGATCGGTCAGCAGATCATCGAGGGTCTCCGTCTGCACGACCGCGCCCTCACGCAGCACGCCGCCCGCGTGCGCGCCGAGGAGCTGCTCCGCGTCGTCGGCATCCCGAACCCGGCCCGCCGGCTCGACGCATTCCCGCACGAGTTCTCCGGCGGCATGCGCCAGCGGGCGATGATCGCGATCGCCATCGCGAACGACCCGAAGCTCATCATCGCCGACGAGCCGACGACGGCACTCGACGTGACGATCCAGGCACAGGTCCTCGACGTCCTGCAGACCGCGAAGGACATGACCGGCGCCGCCGTCGTCCTCATCACGCACGACCTCGGCGTCGTCGCCGGCAACGCGGATCGCGTCGCCGTGATGTACGCGGGCCGGATCGTCGAGACCGCCCCGGTCGAACCGCTCTTCCGCGAGCCGGTCATGCCGTACACGATCGGGCTGCTCCGCTCGATGCCGAACATGACCGCGGCACGCACCGAACGGCTCGTCCCCCTCGAGGGGCGCCCGCCGCTGCTCACCGCCAAGCCGACCGGGTGCCCCTTCGCCGACCGCTGCCCCGCCGTCCTCGACGCCTGCCGCGAGGGCGAGCCCGCACTCGTCGCCCCGACGGTCCCCCAGAGCGGCGACAACCCCGTGCTCACCGGCGCCGTGCCCACGATCGGCAACGGCACCCTGCTCGACGAGCACACCGCCGCGTGCATCCGGCGCGACGAGATCGCCGCCGGCACCCTCGAGCGCTCGGAGATCTTCCCGCGCCCCGAGGACGTCCCCGAGTCGACCATCGACCACGGCGACGACGTCGTGCTCGAGCTCACCGACGTGGTGAAGACGTTCCCGCTCACGAAGGGCGCGCTCTTCCGCCGGCAGATCGGCGAGGTGCACGCCGTGGACGGCATCTCCCTCACCCTGAAGCGCGGTCAGGTCCTCGGCCTGGTCGGCGAGTCCGGCTGCGGCAAGACGACGACCATCATGGAGATCCTCGAGCTCGCCGGCGCCCAGCAGGGCACCATCCGGGTGAACGGGGTGGACACCGCGTCGCTGTCGAAGAGCGACCGTCGATCGCTCCGCAGCGACATCCAGGTCGTCTTCCAGGACCCGATGGCGTCGATCGACCCGCGCCTGGACATCGGTTCGGTGATCGGCGAACCGCTCACCGTGCACGGGGTGGCGAAGGACGAGATCCGTCGCCGGGTGCGCGAGGCCCTCGAGCTCGTCGGCCTCGAGCCGAGCTACATCGACCGGTACCCGCACGAGTTCTCCGGCGGGCAGCGCCAGCGCATCGGCATCGCCCGCGCGCTCATCGTCGAGCCGAAGATCCTCGTGCTCGACGAGCCGGTCTCCGCGCTCGACGTCTCCGTGCAGGCCGGCGTCATCAACCTGCTCGAGGACCTCAAGCACCGGCTCGGACTGTCCTACCTGTTCGTCGCGCACGACCTGTCCGTCGTGCGGCACATCGCCGACGACGTCGCCGTGATGTACCTCGGCCGCATCGTCGAGTACGGCGACGGCGACCGGGTGTTCTCGGACCCGCAGCACCCCTACACCCGTGCGCTGCTGTCCGCGGTGCCCGTGCCGGACCCGTCGGCCGAGGCAGCGCGCGGCCGGATCCTGCTCGAGGGCGACCTGCCCTCACCCACCGAACGCATCGACGGCTGCCGCTTCCGCACGCGCTGCCCGCTCTACCAGCTGCTCGACGAGGGCCGCCAGGAGCAGTGCCGCACCGTGGACCCGCGCCTGCAGGACGTGCACGGCCGCGGCGTCGCGTGCATCCAGACGGATCAGGAGCACCTGCTCACCGAGCGGGTCGGCGCCGTCGTCTGAGCGCTGGCACGGGGGTCCGGGCAGCGCACCCGACACCTTCTGCTCACGAAGCGGGGCGGCGGACGCAAGGTGCCGGACGGGAGGCCCGCCTCCCGCCCGCCGCATCGGATGCTGAGCAGAAGCGGTCGGGTCCGGGCCGTACACCCGACACCTCCTGCTCACGAAGCGGGGCAGTGGACGCGCGCGGGTGACGGACGGGAGGCCCGGTGCCAGCTGGCACCGGGCCTCCCGTCCGTCCGTGGTCGCGGAGGCGAGCGCCTCAGCTGCCCAGGGTCACGGCGAGCAGCGAGACCACCAGCAGGGCCAGCGCGACCGCGCCGGCCACGAGCGCCGGGCGGTCCCAGCCGCGGACGACGTCGCCACCGGCGGCGTCACGCCGCTCGGACCAGCGGTCGAGCAGGACGGTCATCTCGTCGGGCTGCCGGAGCACGGCGCGTTCGCCGCGCTTCGCCGGTTTCGGCCGAGGCAGCGACGGCCCGCCCCAGCACTGCACGCGACGGCCGGAGATCGTCTCGACGACGATCTGCCAGCGGAGCCGCACATCGGCGACCGCCGACCACGGCACCACCGTGCGCCGGAGCGGGTTGACGACCGTGACGGCCGCGTCGTCGATGCGGATGTGCGGGCGGTACGTCAGGACCCAGAGGACCCAGACGAGGAGGACGATCGGTCCGAGGGCACGGAGCACGACGTCCCAGCTTCCGCGGACGCCCGCGTCGACGAGCAGGAAGGCGCCCAGGACGGCGACGAGGCCGGCCGCCACCGCCCCCCCGCGACCACTGCGCAGGGTGACGGGGCGTCCGGCCTCGTTGGTGTCCAGGTGGATCAGCGTCCGAACTCGAACCCGGCGCCGGGGATGGCTGCCAGGAGGTCCTTCGTGTACTGCTCCTTCGGGTCGGCGAAGACCTCGTCGGTCGTCGCCTTCTCGACGATCTGCCCTCGGCGCATGACGCACACGTTGTCCGCGACGAGGCGGACGACCGCGAGGTCGTGCGTGATGAACAGGTACGTCAGCCCGAGCTCGGTCTGCAGTTCGGTGAGCAGGTCGAGGATCTGCCCCTGCACGAGCACGTCGAGTGCGGAGACGGCCTCGTCGAGGACGATGACGTCGGGCTTCAACGCGAGCGCACGGGCGACGGCGATGCGCTGCCGCTGCCCGCCCGAGAGCTCGTTCGGGTAGCGGTTCACCATCGACTTCGGCAGGGCGACCTGGTCGAGCAGCTCGAGCACCCGCGCGCGGCGGGACGCCTTGTCGCCGACCTTGTGCGTGGACAGCGGCTCCGCGATCGTGTTCCCGACGTTGTACATCGGGTCCAGCGAGCCGTACGGGTCCTGGAAGACGGGCTGCACGCGACGACGGAAGTCGAAGAGCGCCTTGCCCTTCAGCGCGCCGATGTCGGTGCCGTCGAACTGCACGGTGCCGCTCGTGATGCTCTCGAGCTGCAGGACGAGCTTCGCCACGGTCGACTTGCCCGAGCCCGACTCGCCGACGAGCGCCGTGGTGGTGCCCTTCGGGATCGCGAACGACACGTCGTCGACGGCCTTCAGCTCGCGCGACGCGAGGTTCTTGCCGCGGAGCTTGTAGACCTTCTGCAGGTTCTTCACCACGATGAGGTCCTCGGCCGGACGCTGCTCGCGCTCCTGTGCCCGGGCGATGAGCTCGGCGTCGTCGCTGCCGACGTCGGCGATCGAGATCTGCTCGTGCTGCACCTTCGACTGGATGCGACGGCTGGCCAGCGACGGAGCCGCCGCGACGAGGCGCTGCGTGTACGGGTGCTGCGGGTTGGCGAGGATCTCCTTGGAGGGACCCGCCTCGACGACCTGGCCCTTGTACATCACGACGAGCTTCTCGGCGCGCTCGGCGGCGAGGCCGAGGTCGTGCGTGATGAACAGCACGCTCGTGCCGTAGTCGCGCGTCAGGGTCTCGAGGTGGTCGAGGATGACGCGCTGCACGGTGACGTCGAGCGCACTCGTCGGCTCGTCGGCGATGAGCAGCTGCGGGCGGCTCGACAGACCGATGCCGATGAGCACGCGCTGCCGCATGCCGCCGGAGAACTCGTGCGGGTACTGCTTGAGGCGGCTCGCGGCATCGCCGAGGCCCGCCTCCTTCAGCACCTCGATGGCACGCTCCCGGACGGCCTTCTTGCCGGTGGCCTGCCCGTTCGCGCGGATGGCCTCTTCGACCTGGAAGCCGATCGACCACAGCGGGTTGAGGTTCGACATCGGGTCCTGCGGGACGTAGCCGATCTCCTTCCCGCGGATCTCCGACATCTCCTTGTCGTTCAGCCCGACGAGCTCGCGCCCGTTGAACTTGATCGACCCGCCGGTCACCTGACCGGTGCCGGGCAGGAGCTTGATGATCGCCTGGGCGCTGGTCGACTTGCCCGAACCGGACTCGCCGACGATGGCCAGGCGCTCGCCCTGCTCGAGGGTGAGGTTGACGCCGCGCACGGCCTGGACGAGGCCGCTCTGCGTCCGGAAGCCGACCTGCAGGTCGGTGATCTCGAGGAGCGGAGCGCCCTCGGCGCCGGCGCGCCGGGTGCTGGGATCGGTGAGCGTTCCGGTCATCGACGGGCCCTCGCCTTCGGGTCGAGTGCGTCGCGGACCACGTCGCCGAGGAGCAGGAACGCGAGCACGGTGATGGACAGGGCGGCCGACGGCCAGAAGATCGTCGACGGCGTCGTGCGGATCGACGTCTGCGCGGTGCCGATGTCGAGACCCCAGCTGAGCGCCGAGGTCGGCAGCCCGATGCCGAGGAACGACAGGGTCGCCTCGGCCACGATGAACGTGCCGAGCGAGACGGTCGCGACGACGATGACCGGCGCGAGTGCGTTCGGGATGACGTGGCGGACGAGCGTGGTGAACCGGCCGACGCCGAGCGCGGCCGAGGCCATCACGTAGTCGGACTGCTTCGCACTGAGCACGGCACCGCGCATGATGCGGGCGATCTGCGGCCAGGCGAACGCCGCGAGCACCAGGGCCACCGTGATGGCGTTCCGGGCCGGGATCACCGACATGATGACGATCGCGCCGAGGATGGTCGGGATCGAGAAGAAGATGTCCGCGATGCGGGACACGATCGTGTCGATCCAGCCGCCGTAGAAACCGGCGATGGCACCGACGACGATGCCGACGATCGAGACCAGCAGCGTCGCGACGAGACCGACGATGACCGAGTTCCGGGCGCCCCAGATGGTGCGCGAGAACACGTCGTAGCCCTGGCGGTTGTAGCCGAGGATGTGCCCGGGCTCCGGGCCCTCGTTGCTCTTCGCCAGGGTCGCGGCGCGCGGGTCGACGTGCGTGAACAGCCCGGGGAAGACCGCCACGACGAGGACGAGCAGGATGAGGATCGCGGACACCCAGAACATCGGTCGGGTGCGCATCGCGTCCCAGGCGTCGGTCCAGGTGGAGCGGGTCTTCTCGTCCTCGTTGACCTGGTCGACCGCCTGGAGCGGGGTCTCCTCGATCGGGGCGACGTAGTGCGTCGCCGAACGGGGTGCGGCGTTACTTGGCATAGCGGATCCTCGGGTCCAGGACGGCGTAGAGCAGGTCGACCAGGAGGTTGGCGAGCATGAAGATGATGACCATCACGGCGACGAACGACACGACCGTGGGGCCCTCGCCGAGCTTGACGGCGCGGAAGACCGTGCCGCCGACACCGTTGATGTTGAAGATTCCCTCGGTGACGACCGCACCGACCATCAGGCTGCCGATGTCGACGCCCAGGTAGGTCACCACGGGGATGAGCGAGTTGCGGAAGATGTGCACCCCGATCACCCGGCGCCGCGGCAGGCCCTTGGCCGTCGCGGTGCGGACGAAGTCGGCGCTCGTGTTCTCGGCGACGCTCGCCCGGGTCAGGCGGACGATGTACGCGAAGGACACCGACGCCAGCACGATCGCGGGCAGGACCAGCTCGGACCACGGCGCGTCACCGGACACGGTCACGCGGAACAGGCCGAGGTTGATGCCGAGCACGTACTGCAGCAGGAAGCCGACGACGAAGGTCGGCACCGAGATGAGCAGCAGGCTCACGACGAGCGCGGTGGCGTCGAACAGCTTGCCCTTGCGGAGGCCGGCGATGACACCGACGACGATGCCGGCGACCGACTCGAAGACGAGCGCCAGGATCGCCAGGCGAGCCGTGATCGGGAACGCCTGGGCGAGCTGCGAGCTGACCGGCAGACCCGAGTACGTCAGGCCGAGGTCGCCGCGGAAGACGCCGCCGATCCAGAGCAGGTACTGCACCAGGAAGGGCTTGTCGAGGTTGTACTGCTGGCGCAGCTGCTCGATCACCTGCGGCGACGGCTGTCGGTCGCCGAACAGCGCGGCGATCGGGTCGCCGGGCAGCGAGAAGACCATGAAGTAGATGAGGAACGTGGCCCCGAAGAACACGGGGATGAGTTGCA
Organism: Curtobacterium sp. MCBA15_009; assembly: GCF_001864895.1. Lineage (GTDB taxonomy): Bacteria > Actinomycetota > Actinomycetes > Actinomycetales > Microbacteriaceae > Curtobacterium. The sequence goes on along the minus strand of NZ_MJGO01000041.1, from coordinate 35,088 downwards.
GGAGGCGCTTGCCGAGGTACCAGAGCATCAGATCCCTGCCCGGTCCGGAGCGATGTCGATCAGGTTCATGTCGTGTGGGGTGGACGGTCCGAGGGTCGGCACGGGTGTCCGGTGCGGGCGACGGCGCCCGCGTTGTGGGGGAAGGTGTTGCCGCCGAGGTACGGGGGTTCGGAGACCTGTGTGGTCCCCGAACCCCCGTCCGGTGGTCGCGGAGCAGGATACCTGCTCCGCGTTCGGTCTCGAGGAGACCTAGATCAGTTCTTGACCTCGATGTCGTAGTACAGCGGCACCGAGTTCCAGCCGAACTTGACGTTCGACACGTTGTCGGCGTTCCAGACACCGGTCACGTTGGAGTACCAGAGCGGGATCTCCGGCAGGTCCTGGAACAGGAGCTCCTGAGCCTGGTCGAAGACCTTGTTGCCCTCTTCGACGGTCGCGGACGAACGGCCCTTGGCGAGCAGCTCGTTGTACTCCTTGGAGTCGTAGCGCGCGTAGTTGCTCGACGAGCCCTCACCCATGGTCGGGCCGAGGAAGTTGTACAGCGACGGGTAGTCCGCCTGCCAACCGGTGCGGCTGCCGCCCTTGAGCTTGTCGTTCGTCTGGATGTCCAGCGCTTCCTGGAACGTCGGGATCGCGTTGCCCTCGGCCTTGATGCCCAGCGTGCTGGCGATCGAGTTCGTGACCGCGGTCACCCATGCCTCGTGGCCGCCGTCAGCGTTGTACGAGATGGTGAGGGTGTCGTTGTACGGCGAGATCTCGTCGGCCTGCTTCCAGAGCTTCTTCGCCTCGTCGGCGTTGTAGTCCAGGACGTCCGAGCCCTCGAGGTCGCCGTTCCAGCCGGCGATGACCGGGGACGTGAAGTCCTTGGCCGGGGTGCGGGTGCCGTCGAAGATCTTGTCGGTGATCTCCTTGCGGTTGATGGCCATCGAGACGGCCTCGCGGCGGAGCTTGCCTTCCTCGCCCTTCCAGTGGTCGAGGTAGTAGGGCAGGTAGATGCCCTGGAAGATCGCGGCCGGCTGGTTGACGTTCGAGTCCGGGAAGTCGGACTTGTACGTCTGGAAGGCGCTGTCCGGCACGGCGTCGAGGACGTCGAGGTTGCCGCCCTGCGCGTCGGCGTAGGCGGTGTCCTGCGAGGTGTAGAACGTGATCGTCAGACCACCGTTCTTCGGCTTGCGCTTGCCCTCGTAGTCCTTGTTGGTGACCAGCTTGATCGACTGGTTGTGGGTCCAGGCGGACTTGCCGTCGAGCTTGTACGGGCCGTTGCCGATCGGGTTCTCACCGAAGGCCTTGGTGTCGTCGTAGAAGGCCGAGGGCAGCGGCACGAAGGCCGTGTAGCCGAGCGACAGCGGGAAGTCCGACTGCGCCGACTTCAGCGTGACGGTGAACTCGTCGTCGTCCACGACCTTGAGGCCGGTGAGCTCCGAGTCCTTCTCGGCGTTGAACCCCTCGATGTTCTCGAAGAAGTAGCTCGCGCTCTGCTTGTTGGAGTACTGGGCAGCCCAGTCCCACGCCTTCGTGAAGGACTCCGCGGTGACCTTCTCGCCGTTCGTGAACGTGTAGTTCGTGTTCAGCGTGATGTCGAAGGTCTTCGAGTCATCGGTGTCGATGCTCTTCGCGACCTCGTTGACCGGCTTGCCGTCGGCGTCGTACGAGACGAGGCCCTCGAAGAGCGAGTCGATGATCTTGCCGCCACCGGTCTCGGTGGTGTTCGACGGGATGAGGGGGTTCTGCGGCTCGCTGCCGTTGGTGGTGACGATGCCCGACGCGTTCGCCGCCCCGGAGCCACCTCCGTTGTTGTTGTTGCTGGAGCAGGCGGTCAGGGCGAGTGCTGTGGCCCCGAGCACGGCGAGGGCTGCGAGCCCGGCGCGCTTCTTGATCAAGGTTCCTCCTGGTGCATGGGACGCGCAGGGCACAGCGGTGTCGCCCGGCGCGTTTGACCCTTGCACTGTAGGCAAGGACGGGAGGACCCTCCAAACCCTGGGGCGATCGGTTACAAGCCGGTAACCAACTTGCACGATCGTTGCGGGAGGATGCAAGATTCGCGCGCCCGTCGGGAGCAACCGCGACTTTGTTGCATCTGCATCGACATCGTTGCGCTCCAGCACCACCTTGTGCAAGCGACACCTGTCCGGGAACGGCCCACCGGCGGGGAGTCGGCCAGCCCCGACCGTACTCCCCCGGACGCGGTCATGCCCCGCCCGGAGTGGTCCGGACGGGGCACGACACGGTCAGGCGACACCGGTCAGGCGAAGGCCTCGATCGGCGGGCAGGCGCACACCAGGTTGCGGTCGCCGTAGGCCTGGTCGATGCGCCGCACCGGCGGCCAGTACTTCCGTCCGCTGATGCCGGGCAGCGGGTAGACGGCCTGCTCGCGGGTGTAGGCGTGGGTCCACTCCCCCGAGATGACCGACGACGCCGTGTGCGGGGCGTGCACGAGCGGGTTGTCGTCCGCCGGCCACTCGCCGCGCTCCACGGCAGCGGCCTCGGCCCGGATGGCGAGCATCGCGTCGACGAAGCGGTCCAGCTCGGCGAGGTCCTCGCTCTCCGTGGGCTCGACCATGAGCGTGCCCGCCACCGGGAACGACATCGTCGGGGCGTGGAAGCCGTAGTCGACGAGCCGCTTCGCGACGTCGTCCACCGTGATGCCCGTCGTGTCGCGCAGCGGGCGCAGGTCGAGGATGCACTCGTGCGCCACGAGCCCGTTCTCGCCCGTGTAGAGCACGGGGAACGCGTCGCGCAGCCGGGCCGCGATGTAGTTCGCCCCGAGCACGGCCGCCTCGGTCGCACGGGCGAGCCCCTCGAGTCCCATCATCCGCACGTAGGTCCAGGTGATGGGCAGGATGCTCGGGCTGCCGTACGGCGCCGCGCTGACCGGGCCTCCGGCGTGTGCCAGGCGGTCGTCGGCCTCGGCTCCGGTCGAGCCGGACCGCCGGTCGGCCTGCTGCGCGAACGGGTGCCCCGGCAGGTAGGGCGCGAGGTGCGCCTTCGCCGCGACCGGACCGACACCGGGCCCGCCGCCGCCGTGCGGGATGCAGAAGGTCTTGTGCAGGTTGAGGTGCGACACGTCGCCGCCGAAGTCCCCGAACCGCGCGTGCCCGAGCAGCGCGTTGAGGTTCGCACCGTCGACGTACACCTGGCCGCCGGCGTCGTGCACGGCGTCGCAGACCTCGCGGATGTCGTGCTCGTACACACCGTGCGTCGACGGGTACGTGATCATGAGCGCCGCGAGCTGCTCCCCGTGCTGCGCGGTCTTGGCGCGCAGGTCCTCGAGGTCGACGTTGCCGTTCTCGTCGCACGCGACCACGACGACCTTCATGCCGGCGAGGACGGCGGACGCGGCGTTCGTGCCGTGCGCGCTCGACGGGATGAGGCAGACGGTGCGGGCGGCGTCGCCGTTCGCCAGGTGGTACCCGCGGATGGCGAGGAGGCCGGCGAGCTCGCCCTGGCTGCCGGCGTTCGGCTGCAGCGACACCGTGTCGTACCCGGTGACCTCGGCGAGCCAGGACTCGAGGTCGCCGATCATGTCGAGGTACCCCTCGACGTCCTCACGCGGTGCGAACGGGTGGATGTTCGCGAACTCCGGCCAGGTCACGGCGACCATCTCGGTCGCCGCGTTGAGCTTCATCGTGCAGCTGCCGAGCGGGATCATGCCGCGGTCGAGCGCGTAGTCCTTGTCCGCCAGGTGCTTGAGGTACCGCATCATGCGGGTCTCGCTGCGGTGCGCGCTGAACACCGGGTGCGTCAGGTACTCGCTCGCGCGCTCCAGCCCGGTCGGGAGGCCCGTGGCCGCGTCGCGCACGGCGGTCTCGGTCGCGGGGACGGTCGCGTCCACCGCCCCGAACACACCGGCGAGGGCGACGACGTCGTCCGGCGTGGTCGTCTCGTCGACGGACAGCTGGAACGTGTCGGTGTCCACCACGTGCAGCAGGTAGCCGGCACGCTGGGCGTCGGCGACGATCGCCTCGGCGCGGCCGTCGGCACGCAGGGTCAGCGTGTCGAAGAAGGCGGCGTGCACGACCTGCACGCCGGCGTCACGGGCGACCGCGGCGAGCGCGGACGTCGTGCGGGCGACGCGGTGCGCGATGAAGCGCAGGCCCTCGGGCCCGTGGTAGACCGCGTACATCGAGGCCATCACGGCGAGCAGGACCTGCGCCGTGCAGATGTTGCTCGTCGCCTTCTCGCGACGGATGTGCTGCTCGCGGGTCTGCAGGCTGAGGCGGTAGGCCATCGCGCCGTCGGCGTCGAAGGACACCCCGACCAGGCGACCGGGCAGCTGGCGCTCGAGCCCGGCGCGGACGGCGAGGTACCCGGCGTGCGGGCCGCCGAAGCCGAGCGGGACGCCGAAGCGCTGGCTCGTACCGACGGCGACGTCGGCGCCGAGGTCGCCGGGGCTGGCGAGCAGCGTCATCGCGAGCAGGTCGGCGGCGACGACGGCGATGCCGCCACCGGCGTGGACGCGCTCGATCACCGACGAGGGGTCGACGACGCGGCCGGAGGCACCCGGGTACTGCACGATGACGCCGAAGGCGCCCTCGAGCTGCTCGTCGGACGGGCCGGCGTCGACCGCGAAGGTGCGGAGCTCGATGCCGACGGCGTCCGCGCGGTGGTCGAGCAGCGCGCGGGTCTGCGGCAGCAGGTCGGCGTCGACGAGGAACGCGTCGCCCTTGACCTTCGAGGCGCGGCGGGCGAGGAGCATGCCCTCGACCACGGCGGTGCCCTCGTCGAGCATCGAGGCACCGGCGGTGGCCATGCCGGTCAGGTCCGACACCATGGTCTGGAAGTTGATGAGCGCCTCGAGCCGACCCTGCGAGATCTCGGGCTGGTACGGCGTGTAGGCCGTGTACCAGCTCGGGTTCTCGAGCACGTTGCGCTGGATCACCGCGGGGGTGTGCGTGCCGTGGTAGCCGAGACCGATCATGGCGCGGCGGACCGTGTTGCGGCCGGCCTTCGCACGGAGCTCGGCGAGCGCCTCGGTCTCGCCGACGGCGGCCGGGATCACCGAGTCGGTGACCGGACCGACGTGGATCGACTCCGGGATCGCGGCCCGGACCAGGGCGTCGAGCGAGGACTGCCCGACGGCCTCGAGCATGGTCTGCTGGTCGGCCGGGGTGGTGCCGATGTGGCGGTCGGCGAAGGACGTCTGGAGGTTCTCGGACGCGGTCATGCGATGGAGGCCCGGTACGCGTCGTGGTCCATGAGGTCCTCGGGGAAGGACGTGCCCTCGACCTTGATCTTCACGAGCCAGCCGGTGCCGAACGGGTCGTGGTTGACGGTGTCCGGGGCGTCGACGACGGCGTCGTTGATCGCGACGACCTCGCCCTCGATCGGTGCGAACAGTTCGCCGACGCTCTTGGTCGACTCGATCTCGCCGATCTGCTCGCCGGCGGTGGTCGCCGTGCCGACGGCGGGGAGCTCGACGAAGACGACGTCCCCCAGCTGCTCGGCGGCGTGGTCGGTGATGCCGACGGTGACGGTGTCGCCCTCGACGAGCAGCCACTCGTGGTCGGCGGTGTACTGCAGTGCGGTCTGGTCGGTCATGGCTTCAGCCTTTCGTGGCGCGGCGGTAGAAGGGGAACGCGGTGACGGCGCTGGGGATGGCCGTACCGCGGACGTCGATGTGCAGGACCTGTCCCCCGTCGGACACCGCGGCGAGCGCGGCCGGGTCGACGTAGGCCATGGCGACGGGGTGCCCGAGCGTCGGCGAGAGCGCCCCGGAGGTGACGGTGCCGACGACCGTGCCGTCGAGCACGACGTCGTACCCGGCGCGGGGTGCGCGGCGACCCTCGGTCACCAGGCCGGTGAGCACGCGGGCGTCCTCGGCGGGGGTCACCCCGGCGGCACCGACGAAGTCGCCGTCCTTCGCCACGACCCGGCCGAGCCCGGCCTGTGCCGGACGGACGTCGGTGCCGAGCTCGTGCCCGTAGAGCGGCATGCCGGCCTCGAGGCGCAGGGTGTCGCGTGCTGCCAGCCCGGCGGGGACGACACCACGGTCGGCACCGGCCTCGAGCAGGGCGTCCCACAGGGTGCCGGCGACCGTCGGGTCGACGTACAGCTCGAAGCCGTCCTCGCCGGTGTACCCGGTGCGGGCGACGAGGACCTCGGCGCCGTCGAACAGCGCGTGCAGGGCGCGGTAGTAGCCGAGCTCGTCGAGCGGGGTCTCCGGCTGCAGGCGGTCGGCGACCACGAGGGCGTCGAGCGTGCCGGCGGCGGCGGGGCCCTGGATCGCGACGAGCGCGGTGGTGTCGGAGTCGTCGGAGACCTCGACGTCGAACCCGCTGCTGCGCTCCTGCAACGCCGCGACCGCGACGTCGCGGTTCGACGCGTTGGCGACGACGAGGAAGACGTCCGTGTCCGTGCGGTACACGACGAGGTCGTCGAGGATCCCGCCGTCGTCCGCGAGCAGGAGCGAGTACTTCGCGCGGCCGACCGGCATCGCGCCGAAGGAGCCGGCGAGCGCGTGGTCGAGGAACGCGACCGCCTCGGGGCCGGTCACCCCGACCTCGGCCATGTGCGACAGGTCGAACACGCCGGCGGCCGAGCGCACCGCGTGGTGCTCGGCGAGGTCGGACGAGTACCGGACGGGCATGCGGTAGCCGGCGAAGTCGGTGAACGTGGCACCGGCGGCTTCGTGCGCGGCTTCGAGCGGTGAGGATCGCAACGGGGACGGACTCATGGCGGAGTTCTCCTGGCATCGACAGGACCCGGCGACGATCGCCGGGTGGAACTCCCCCTCTGTCATGGGCCTGAGAGTTTCACCGCGGCCCGTGAGGTCCGGCGGCTTTCACCGTGGGCGAGACGACCGAGCGTCTGCTTTTCAGAGTGGCCTGTCCGCTGCGGTGTGGGACCTGAGAGATTGACGGGGGGATTGCTCCTTCGGTGCCGTGCGTGCGCCCGAGGGCACGGCGTGCCCGGGGGCACGTGCACGGCGTCTCCCGCGACGGATGAGCGGCCGGTGTGTTCAGTTGTCCGCCGACGAGCATAGCGAGGCCGCGTTACGGGCGTGTGTCGGGGCCGGGCCTTCGACATCTCGTAGAATGCGGGGATGGCCGGACAACGATCGCGCCCCCGTGGGCAGCTGGAGCAGGCGGTGCTCGACGCGCTCCGCTCCGCCGATGCCGGGCTCACCGCACGCCAGGTGCTCGACGCGTTCCCGGAGCCCCGCCCCGCGCTGACGACCGTCCTCACCGTGCTCGACCGGCTCGGGCGCAAGGGCCAGGTGGAACGGGAGCAGCACGACGACGCTCCCCTGACCTTCCGTGCCGTGCACAGCCGCGACGAGCAGACCGCCTCGCTCATGTCGAGTGCGCTCGCCGCCTCGTCCGACCGCGAGGCCGCACTGCTGCGCTTCACGGGTTCGCTCGCCTCCGACGACCTCGAGGCCCTGCGCCGCGCGCTCGACGCCCGCGCCCGCTCCTGACCGGCACTGCACCGTGGTCGTCACCGGCATCGTGCTCGTCGTCCTCGCCCTGCTGGTCGTCGTGTTCGCGCCGCGGGTGCTGACCCGGTCCGCCTGGACGATCGACCGGCCGCGGACCGCCCTGGTGTGCTGGTCCGTCGCCGTCCTGCTCGGCGTGGTCGGCTTCGTCGTCGGCATCGCCCTCGTCGTGGTCGCGGACCGTCCGGTCACCGACCTCCTGGGCGGAGACGGGTCGCCCACCCACGGCTTCAACGTCGGCGTCGCCGTGCTCGCGGTGCTCGCGTTCGTCGTCGCGGTCCGGGTGCGCCCCGGCCCCGAACACGAGGCCGTCCGTCGGGCGATGCGCTCCGGTGTCGCGCCGCACCGCGAGATCGACGGCACGCCCGTCGCCGTGGTCGAGGCGGACCACGCACTGGCGTGCGCCGTGCCCGGTCGGAGCGGTGGCGTGCTCGTCAGCACCGGCTTGGCAGACCGGTTGCGCACGGACGAACTGGAGGCCGTGGTCGCCCACGAACGCGCCCACCTGACCCAGCACCACGCGATCGCGGTCGGGGTCGCCGAATCGATCGAGCGTGCGGTCCCGTGGGTGCCGGGCGCGCGCGCCATGGCGCGCTCGACGCGCGTGCTCGTCGAGTTCGCAGCCGACGACGCCGCGGCCCGTCGCGTCGGACGCGACGCCCTGCGCCGGGCGGTGCTGGTGGCGGACGGGACGGGTGCGCTCGGGGCGATCCGCGCCTCCCGCCTGTCCTGACCGAGCGCCACCGCGGGCGATCCGAGACAGCACCCACACCGACGCGCCCGTCCTGACCGAGCGCCACCACAGGCGATCCGAGACAGCACCCACACCGACGCGCCCGTCCTGACCGAGCGCCACCGCAGGCGATCCGAGACAGCACCCACACCGACGCGCCCGTCCTGAGCAGCGCGCTGTCGGGGGCGAGGCATACAGTGGTCGCACCGTGAAGCCACTGACCGAAGCCGACATCCGATCGTCGTTCGTGAACGCCACCCCCGACGAGCTCGCGCAGCTGCCGATCCCCGGCCTGCACGAGATGCTCTGGGACGAACGCGAGTTCCTGGGCTGGCGTGACCCGCAGGCCGCTCGCCGCGGCTACATCGTCTCCTGGATCGACGACCGCCCCGTCGGGATCGTCGTCCGCTCGGCCGGTGGGTCGTTGCGCGCCGGCATCGCCGCGATGTGCTCGTTCTGCCACTCCCCGCAGCCGGCCACCCAGGTGCGCCTCTTCTCGGCGGCACGTGCCGGCGAGTCCGGCCGGAACGGGAACACCATCGGCTCGTACATCTGCGAGGACCTCGGCTGCTCGATGCTCATCCGCACCGCGCCGCCGCACCTCAACCCGCCCGCGACGATCGCGATGCGCGGTGAGGCCCTGCTCCAGCGGGTGCAGAACTTCACCGCCGACATCATGAAGACGGCCTGAGCCGGATCGGCACCGTGGCCGCGTGAGCCGCTTCGGCACCGCCCGCTGGGCCGTCGTCGAGGAACTCGGTGACGGCCGCTGGCGGCTGACCCTGCGCGACGAGGCCGACGACGAGCTCGGGGCGTTCGGCCTCGGCGTCGAGGGGCCGTGGGACCCGGACGTCGAGCCGCACTTCGGCTTCGTCCTCGTGCAGCTCGGGCTCACGCTGCGGGGCGCGCGGCCGTGGTCCGTCGACGAGCTCGGCGACCATCGTGCGCCGGTGCTCGCGCTCGGCTGACCCGTCCGCTGCTGCTCTCGAGTGGGAGACCCGGCGTCCGACCCGGCGTCTCCTGCTCAGTCGGCGTCGACGAAGTTGCGCAGGATCTCGCGGTCGTCGTCGGCGCGCATCGCCCACGACAGTTCGCTGCGGTGCTCGCTCCCCCGCAGGGGCAGCAGCGCGACCGTGTCCGGCGCGGCGAGCGCAGCGCTCTCCGGCAGGACGGTCACGCCGAGGCCGGCACCGACCAGGTGCAGGACGGTCGCCCAGGTGGTGGCCTCCTGCACGACGACGGGCCGTCGACCCCCGGCGGTGACCGGGGCGAGGTTCCGCTCGGTGGCGAGCGAGCCCGCCGCGGCCGGGAAGAACACGAAGGGGTCGTCGACGAGCTCGGTCCCCCGGATCGCCGTCCGCCCGGCGAGGCGGTGGTCGCGCGGGACGGCCGCCAGGAACGCCTCGGTGCGGAACGGCAACAGCCGGACGGCGGGGTCGGGGTCCGCGTCGCGGACGACGGCGAGGTCGAGTTCGCCGCGGACGATGCGGGCGAGCAGGGTCGACGAGTACCCCTCGGTCAGCTCGACGCGCACCGACGGGTACCGCGCCCGGAAGGCCTGCACCCGCTCGATCGGCCCGAGCGGCAACGCCGACACCACGAAGCCGAGGTCGAGCCGCCCGGCCTCGCCGCGGCCGACCCGGACCGTCTCGTCGAGGTCCCGGCGTGCCTGCTCGACGAGCGACCGTGCCCGTCCGTGCAGCACCCGCCCCGCCGCCGTGAGCGCGACGCTCCGGCTCGTGCGGACGAAGAGGTCGACGCCGAGTGCACGCTCGGTGCGTCGGATCTGCTGGGACAGGGCCGGCTGCGCGACGTGCAGCCGGTCGGCCGCCCGCCCGAAGTGCAGCTCGTCGGCGACGGCCAGGAACGCACGGAGCTGGCGGAGGTCGACGTCCGGGTCGTGATCCATGCACCCAGCGTATCGATCCGACGGAACGAGTATTGGACGCGACTCCATGCTCGGTGGAGGATCAGGACATGACCGAAGCGACCCCCACCGTCACCATCACCGACCTCGCGAGCCCCGCCGACGCGGAGGCGTTCCGCGTGCTCAACGAGGACTGGGTCACGCGCCACTTCACCCTCGAGGACGCGGACCGTGCGATCCTCGCCGACCCGGTCGGCCACGTGGTCGAGCCCGGCGGCGCGGTGTTCGTCGCTCGTCTCGACGACGAGGTCGTCGGGTGCATCGGCATCGCCCCGACCGCACCCGGTGTCTTCGAGCTCGTCAAGATGGCCGTCTCCCCCGAGCACCAAGGGCACGGGCTCGGCCGTCGCCTCATCGCCGCGGCCCTCGACCGCGCTCGTGCGCTCGGGGCGCACCGGGTCGACCTCGAGAGCAACGCGAAGCTCGCCAGCGCGGTCCACCTGTACGAGGCGTTCGGCTTCCGGCACCTGCGCGCCGACGAGGTCGCCCCGAGCCCGTACGCCCGCGCCGACGTGCACATGACCCTCGCCCTCGACTGACGCCTCCACACCACGATCGCCGGAACGCTGACCACGGGACGCCCGCGGTCGATAGCGTCCAGGAGATGCACATCACCGAGCGCGCCGACACGCACCTGGACCCCCTGGTCGAGGTGCTCTGGCGCGTGCACCTCGGTGGGTACCCGGCGTCCTGGCCCGAGGACCCGGCCGCGTGGCTCTGCCCCGACGGGTCGCTCGGCGCCTGGGTCGCCGTCGACGACGACGACCTCGTCATCGGCCACGTCGGACTCGCGGTGCCCGAACCCGGCCGGATGCCCACGGTGACACGGCTGTTCGTCGAACCGGACCGCCGCGGCGCCGGTGTCGCCGACGCCCTGCTCGAGGCCGCCGAACGCGCCTGCCCCGGCACGCACGTGCGGCTCGACGTCACCGAGGAGACCCCGGCCGCCTGGCGCCTCTACGAGCGGCACGGCTGGCGGCTCACCGGCCGCGGTCCCGCCGACTGGTGCAAGCCGACCGGCGAGGTCCCCACGATGCGCTACTACGCGAAGCGCGTCGGCTGACCGGTACGCTCGCGGCATGGCGACCTACGAGGTGCAGGCGGTCCGCGAGCGCGGCGCGTGGCAGGTGTTCATCGACGGCTTCATGGTGACCGAGGTGTCCCGCTGGCCCTCCGTCGGGTTCGTGGCCCGTGAGCTCCTGGCGATGGACCGCGACGACGAGCTGCACATCAGCGTCGTCGGGCGCAACCAGTACGTCGCCTGACCGCCGCGCCTCTCCCGCGTCTCTGCGCTCCGCGCGGCTCCGCGCAGCTCCGCGCAGCTCCGCGCAGCTCCGCGAGTGAGCAGAAGACGTCGAGTGCGCGCCGCAGACCCGACTCCTCCTGCTCACTCGATGCCGGCGGCAGCCACGAAGCGCCCGTTCTCACGCGACGTGCCAGACCAGCCCCTCCTGCGTGCTCGACGGGTACGCCGACGCGATCCGGAACACGGCCTCGCGCAGGGTCTCCGGTGAGCACGCCAGGTTGAGCCGCACGAAGCCGCGGCCCTGCGCCCCGAAGCCGAGCCCCGAGTTGAGGGCGACGTACGCGTGCTCCCGGATCGGCACCGCCGGGTCGTCGCCGAGTCCGATCCCCCGGAAGTCGAGCCAGGCCAGGTAGCCGGCGCGCGGCCGCGTGTAGACGACCCCGGGCAGGTGCTCCGCCAGCAGCTTGGCGAGCAGCCGGTCGTTCGCGACGATCCGGGCGACGACGTCGTCGAGCCAGTCCGTCGCCAGGGTGAACGCCGCCAGGTTGGCGTGCAGCCCGAGGATGCTCGTCCGGCACGCCACTTCCTCCCACAGGGTGTCGAGCAGGGCCGCGGTCCGGGCGTCGCCGGCGACGATGACCGAGCACTTCACCCCGGCGAGGTTCCACCCCTTGCTCGCCGAGGTCACGCACACGCTCCGCGCACCGAGCGGCTCGGCGACCATCGCGAACGGCGTGAACTGCACACCGGGGTGGGTCAACGGCGCGTGGATCTCGTCGCTGATGACGAGGACGTCGTACTTCGCGGCCAGTTCGGCGATCGCGACGAGGTCGGCGCGGTCGTGCACGAGGCCGACGGGGTTGTGCGGGTTGCAGAGCAGGAAGACGCCGACCCCGCCGGCGAACGCGCGCTCGAGGCCCTCGAGGTCGAGCCGGTACCGCCCCCACTGCTCGAGCAGCGGGACCTCCTCGACCTGACATCGCGCCTCGTCGACGAGTTCGAAGAACGGCGGGTACACGGGCGGCGTGATCGCCACCCGGCCGCCGTCGGGCAGCGCGAGCCGCAGCGACTCGACGATCCCGACGCTGACGTCGGTCGCCAGGTGGATGCGGGTCGGGTCGACCTCCCAGCCCCAGCGGTCGAGCGCGAACTGCGCGAACGCGGGAGCGAGCGGCCCGGGGCCGTCGAGGTACCCGAGGTCGGACTGCGAGACCCGTTCGATCAGCGCCTGCCGGATCGCCGGCGCGACGTCGTGGTCCATCTCCGCGACGAACAGCGGCAGCACGTCGGGCGCGTACCGCGTCCACTTGATGCTCGTGCGCACCCCACGGAGCGTCCCGACCGGGTCCTGCTCGTCGTTCGCCATGCGTCCCAGCATGCATCGGACACCAGGCCCGGCGCGACTCCGGCCGTCATCCTGCGTCGTCTCCGGGTCGCGTCACGATCGGGGGCCGCCCCGTGGTTCAGCTCATCGGCACGACGCGCGTCGGCCAAGCGCCCACCGATTGGAGGTACTCGGTCGCCTCTGCCTCTTCACGGAACTCGAGCAGGGCGCCCACCTTCTGCATGAGCACCTCGCGGACTTCCGCCGGAGTGGCGAAGAAGAACTCCTTCCGCGGGTTCGCCTGGTTGAGAGCGCGAGTCGCGAAGTGACGGTGCAACTCAGTCTCGAGTGTCACGGCGTCTTCGGAGAAGTAAATGGTGTGCACGTCGAAGCGGAACGGAACGGAGGCCCCACCCAGCTCGTTCACTCGATCCGACGGTTCGAGCCTGCGTGTGAGGCCGATCTTGACGACGTCCGGCCCGAAAGCACCCCGGTTCGAGATGACGTAGACATACCCGGCTCGGATGTTCGCTGCACGGAAGTCGTTCTGTTCGATTGCAGCATCGATCTGACTGAGCCGCGCCTCGAGGTCCGCGTCTACTTCGCCGTTCGACCGGAGTCGCTCAATCGTCTGCTCGATGAGGGCGCGCTCCTTGTCAAGCCGCTCACGCTCCGCGTCGAGCTCTTGTTGAACTCGCTTCTCCTCACGCAACCTCGCTCGCTCGTCGCGCTCGAACTCCCGCTCCTCCTGCTTTCGCATGAGCCAGTCGGAGGTCAGTTCCACCTCCTCGACGCGCAGATCGTGGTAGTCAAGAGCGATCCGCATCTCCATCATCGCGCCCAGTCGCGCGATCGCCTCGCGCGACTTCTCCAGGCGCCGCTTGGCTGTCTCGACGTTGCCTGCCCTGAGCGATCGCACGGCGCTGTCTGCTTCGGCGTTGTAAGCGCGCAACATGAGCTTCGACAGGTCGTCGCTCATCTTCCGACCCTTCGCGAGGGAATTGTCGAAGGTGAACATGTTGGAGCGCTCGATTGCCCGGCCTTCCCGAACGAGTGCTGCGACCGCAGCTTCGATCACGGTCAACCGCTCCTTGTACGCCGCGGCGTTCTCGAGCGGATGGTGGTACCGGTAGATCCCGACCGACTGCAGGACCTGCTGGTCGTCGAGAGGTACGTCGGCTCCGACAGAGGAAGCGTTTCGAATACGAGCTACCTCAGCCTCGAGCTCCGCGATACGCCTGTCGCGTGGGTCGGCGAACGCGAGCACAGTGCTCAGATCCTGAGGCGACGAGCCGCTGTCGGTACCGCGGTTCTCCTGTGCTGCAGCCCTCGGCTCGGCGGCGGCACCCGTCCACATCGCCTTCGGGATGGTGATGCAGGGGGCGTCGATTCCCCTTCCGACCGGGAGCACGACGAACAACTCGCCGCCGCGGTCGATCTCCTCCACAGTCGGTGAAGCGCTGCCCTGGAACGCAGGCGGTTGCTCGGCGGACACCGCAGGGGTCGGGACCTGGTCGATGATCGGCGATCGCGCTGAGTCCAGGTCGATCCAGAGGAGCCATCCCTCGGGCGGAGCGGGCCAGTCCGAGGGCGGCACCCACGAAGCCGGAGGTTGCCATCCGGCGGGGACAGGGGGCCAGGACGGCGGTGGATTGAATCGACGAGTGCTCACGAGCGGCGAACTCCACCGGGGTCGATGACGCTCAGTGCGACGGCGTTCTTCGACACCGCTGCGCCGAGGTGCTGCAGCGTAGCGACCGGTACGACCGCCGACAGGTCGAACCCGATGAACTGCTCGCGCGAGGCACCGACGGCGACCAGGGGGAAGAACCGGTCGAGTCCGGTCGCCGGATCCTTCGTCGCAGGACCGACCTCGAGTGAGATCGACCGGACGATACCTCGCCGATCCGCCTCGAACACCTCGTGAAGCGTGCGTAGGGCGACCTGAGCGAGAGCATCCGTGTACCGCTCGGTCAGGTCCTTCTTCGTGGACGGAGATCCGACGATCTCATCGGAAGCCTTCACCCAGCGGTACGCCTTCACGGCCGGCAGCATCTCTGGTGACGGGACGATCGAACGCACTCGCGCTTCTCCGGTCGACGAGTCGAAGGTCGCCTCGTGTCGTACTTCGAAGTCTTCCGGATAGACGGAGTTGGCGAGGACGATGTCGACGTACTCCTGGACCGCTTCCGGCACGCCGTAACCCAGTCCGGCGATGAGCGAGTCGATCTCGGCGTTGTGCTCGTCAATGTCCTTCTGCCGGATGTTGCACGCCGCGTCGTAACGCCGACGCTCCGCCGCAAGCTGCTCACGGCGGCGGCGTTCGAGGTCCTCGTACTGACGATCGGCGGCAGCCTGTCGCGCAGGAAGCGAGTCACGCAGCCGTTCCCACTCCCCGCTCCGCGCCTGGAAGTCAGCCCACCATTCCTGCTTCAGCTCGTCGTGCTTCTTGCGCTTGCCGAACAGCCCCTTCGGTGCTGGCGGCTCCTGCCAGACCGGCGCCGGCGGAAGGACGAGCGGAACAGGTCGCTGGATGGGTGACTCGAGGTCTGGGTGCGGGAACGGTGGGTGTTCCACGACCTGCTTGAGCGCTTCGAGATCGACGTAGTCATCGACGTCGAGGGTGGCCTGAAGAAGACCGGCGATGGCCTCGTTCGCCAGACGAAGGGCTTCGTTCTGGTCTTCCGCCTCGGCCTTCCGCGCCTCCGCGTAGGCCGCTTGCGCTTCTCGCTCGAGTCGCTTCCGTTCTGCTTCCGAGGCACGAGCAGCAGAAGCTGTTGCGCGCTCCGCTTGGACTCTGGCCCGCTCGGCCTGCGCTCGAGAGCGCTCGACCGCGGCCTGAGCTGCAGCACGTTCCCGCCGCACCCTCGCTGCCCGAGCATCCGCGAGCCGCTGTTGGTGCTGGATTTCTGCGAAGAACCCACGCCTGCGTGCCAAAGTGCTCCCTTTCGTCGTTCGCCGAGCAGTGCCCTCATGCCAAACCGCGTGCGGCGAGTGATCCTCGGAGAATCGTAGGGCTTCGCATGGTCAGAAGATGTCGGGCCTTTCGCTGGCGCGTCACGCGGACACGGACACGGCGTCGCGCTGCCGCCTACATTCGCTTCCATGAGCACGAGCACCGCCGAGAAGGCGACCACCCTCAAGCAGCTGCACGAAGCCCCCGAGATCCTGCGCGTCGTGAACGTGTGGGACGCGATCAGCGCCAAGACCGTGAGCGACCTGCCCGACACCAGGGCGATCGCCACCGCCGGGCACTCGATCGCGGCCTCGTTCGGGTACGACGACGGCGGGATGCCGCTCGACGTCGCCCTCGCCGGCGCCGCCACCATCGCCGCCGCGACCGACCTGCCGGTCACCGCGGACCTCGACGACGGCTACGAGGACCCGGCCGAGACGATCCGGCGCGCCATCGCCGCCGGCATCGTCGGCGCGAACGTCGAGGACCGGCTGCGCCAGTTCGACGAGGCCGTCGCCAGGGTCGCCGCGATCACGAAGGCGGTGGAGGCCGAGGGCATCGACTTCCAGCTGAACGCCCGGACCGACGCGATCGCCCGCGGCGGCGACCGTCCGATCGACGAGAGCATCGCGGACGCGATCGCCCGCGGCAAGGCGTTCCTCGACGTCGGCGCACCGCTCGTCTTCGTGCCGGGCGCGATCCAGCGGGACGTCGTCGAACGGCTCGTCGACGGGCTCGGCCGCGGCAAGCTGTCGGTCATCGGCCTGCCCGGCGCCCTGCCCGCCGCCGAGTACGAGGCGCTCGGCGTCGCCCGCATCTCCTACGGTCCGCTCACGCAGCGCGTCGCGCTGCGTGCGCTGCGCGACCTGGCGACCGACCTGTACGCCGACGGCGTCGTGCCGGAGGACACCCCGACCCTGAACTGACGGAGCAGACGGACGGGAGGCCCGGTGCCAGCTGGCACCGGGCCTCCCGTCCGTCCTGTGGTCCCGATCGCGACCCGCTCGGCTCAGCCGAGCGCCGGGTACAGCGCGGGCGTGGTGCGTGCGTGCGTCTCCTGCTCGAAGGCGTAGCCGAGGCCGATGACCGTGCTCTCGTCGAACGAGCGGCCGAGGAACTCCAGGTTCACACCGGCACCGGTGATGGTGTTGTCGGCTGCGATCGCCTGCCCCATCGGGACGGTGATCGCCGGCATGCCGGTGTTCGGGCTGAGGCGCATGTTCGTCGACTGCGTGCCGTACGGCGTGCCCGACGGGTAGACGAGCGCGTCGAGGTCCTGGTCGTCGAGCATCTGCGTCACGAGCTGCTTGCCGGTGGCGAGCTGCGTCGTGTGCGACCCCGTCGGGCCGGCCCACGCCTGGTACTGCGCGTCGGTGATCACGTCGCGCGACTGGTACGTGCCCTTGCGGCCCGGCACGTACTCGCCCGAGGCCAGGATGCCCTGCAGCGACCGGGCGGTCACGTCGGGGTCGAGGTGCTTCGCGACGTACTCGTCCAGGTCGTGCTTGAACTCGTTCGTGCTGCCGCTGCCCTCGGACAGGACCCGGTTGAAGGCCGTCGTCGGGGTGATCGGGACCACCGTGGCCCCGGCTGCCTGCAGCTTCGCGACCGAGGCGTCGAACAGACGCTTCGTGGTGGCGTTCGTGCCGACCATGCTCGTCACGTAGCCGATGCGGGCGCCCTGCAGCGAGTCGGCGTCGAGCGCGGACGTGTACGACGTCGGCACTTTGCCGGCCTGGGCGCTCGTCGCGGTGTCCGCTGCGTCCACGCCGGTGACGGCGTCGAGCGCGACCGCCGCGTCGGTCACCGAACGCGTGATCGGGCCGCCGGTGTCCTGCGACAGGGCGAGCGGGATGATCCCGTCGCGACTGGTCAGTCCGACCGTCGGCCGGATGCCGACGAGCTGGTTGTAGGTCGAGGGCACGCGGATCGAACCGCCCGTGTCGGTGCCGAAGCCGATCCCGGCGAGGTTCGCGGAGATCGCCGCGCCGGTGCCGCCGCTCGAGCCGCCGGCGGTCTGGGCCGTGTCGTACGGGCTGGCGACCAGGAGCGACGAGCCGGCGGGCTGGTTCGACGAGAACTCCGAGACGAACCCGTAGGCGAACTCGTCGAGGCTGGCCTTCGCCAGGATCACGGCGCCGGCGTCGCGCAGGCCGGCGACCATGGTGGCGTCGGTGTCGGTCTGGTTGTCGTCCCAGCAGCCGCAACCACCGGTGGTCGGCATGTCCTTCGTGTCGTAGTTGTCCTTCACCGCGATCGGCACGCCGAGCAGCATGCTCGTCATGCCGTGCTCGGCGCGCTCCGCGTCCGCCGTCTTGGCAGCGGCGAGGGCGTCGGCGTTCGTGGTGATGATCGAGTTGAGCGCACGCCCGGTCGACGCGGTGTCGACCTTCGTGCGGTCGTAGGCGGCGATGCGGTCGAGGTAGTCCTGCGTGATCGCGACCGAGGTCGTGACGCCGGCGTTCATCGCGGCCTGCATGTCGACGGTCGACGCCTCGACGAGCTGGAACGGGCCGTCGTCGTAGATCATCCGCTGGGACAGGGCGGCGAGGTCGGCGACCGTGATGGTGCCGTCCGCGTCGGTGTCCGCGGCGCTCACCGTCGCCCAGTCGGGACTCGAGCTCGTCGCGCCGAGGTGGTCGGTGAGCACGGTCAGGTCGGCCTGGGTGACCTGGTCGTCGCCGGTCAGGTCGAGGTCCGTGTAGTACGGCGCGAGCATGGCGGCGGGGCTGGCGTCGACGGCTGCGGGTGCTGCGACGGCCGTGATCGCGGGCGTCGCCGCGAGTGCGGCCCCGACGAGGGCGATGAGCGAGGCGCCGGCGACGACGGAGCGTCGCTTGCTGCGGGCCTGCGTTCTGGCGGTCATTCGGCTGCTCCGGTGCGCTCGCGGCGGGCACGACGGGCCCGCAGGGTGATCAGGGTGCCGCCCGCGGCGAGGAGGGCGAGGGACGCCGCGATCCACGGGGCGACGTCGGCGCCCGTCCACGCGAGTTCGCCGCCGGTCGGACGCTCGTCCGCTCCGCCCGCGGGGACGGCGGTGGCACCGCTCGTCGGGTCGGTGGGGTCGGTCGGGTCGGTGGGGTCGCTCGGGTCGTCCCCGTCCCCGTCGCCGGGCTGCGCGCTGGCGCTCGGCGTCGGCGTCGCGGTGCCGGTCGGTGCGGAGGTCGGGGCGGTGGTCGGCGACGGACCGGCGGTGGGAGCGGCCGCGATCGTCACCGAGGTGCTCGCCGGGTCGGTGAGCGTCGTGGTCGCGCCGTCCGGGTCGACGAGGGTGATGCGGGTGACCGACAGGTCCGCGGTACCGGCAGCGGTCGGCTCGAGCGTGACGGACGCTGCGAGGTCGCCGTCGAGCGCGGGCGACGTGCCGAGGCGGGTGTGCAGGATCGTCAGGGTGTCGCCGTCCTGCTCGACGCTGTCGAACCCGCCGTCCGGACCGGTCACGCTGTCGTCCTGGTAGCGCACGAGGTCGGCGTCCGCGTCGAGGGTGATCTCGTAGGCGTAGACGTTCTCGGTCGCCGGGATCGCGAGGTCGACGTCGAACGCGGTGCCGACGGTCGCCGAGGCGGGCGCGTCGATGGTGGCCGTCGACGCGGTGGGCGCTGCCAGGGCCGGGGAGGCCGTCAGGGCGGCGAGGCCGATCGCCCCGGCTGCGACGAGCGTCGAGGAGACGATCGTCGCGCGGGGGCGCAGCCGTGTTCGGTGCTGCATGGGCGCAGGTCCTTCGGGAGGGGGGATCGGGTCCTGAGCGGGTACTCAGTGGTCCGAAAGCTAACGGGGCGCTGTTTCGGGGACCGACCCCGCGCGTTTCCGCCCGGTTACACCGCGATCGGCCTGGACAAGCCCGCAGTCGCTGCGTATAGTTTTCCTTTGGTGCACTGCAGCGAACCCATCTGACTCGCGCACACCATCGTCTCGAACCGACTCACCCGAGTCGCATTCCCACGAGACCACCGCTCGATCCGAACGGACGAGCTGCACGTTGAAACTCGACGTGTGCGCCCCGCACTCGATGCGTCGCGCCGGACTCAGCCGTCCGCCGACACCGAGTCGCCCTGGCGCCGAACGACCAGGAAGTACCGCAACACCATGACCAGCAACGAACGAATCACCGTCTCCGGGACCGCCCTCGCGGCCCCGACCATCACCCCCGACCGCATCGCCGAGTTCCCGGTGCGCGACGACCGCTCGCAGCGCGAGTACCTCGTCCGCATCGACGCCGACGACCTGTCGGTCTTCATCACCCGGGGCTCACGCCTCGACGCCGTCGGCGAAGCCGGCTGGACCGTGCCGGGCCGCTCCTGGCAGGGCGAGGCCAGCCGCACCCTGCTGCAGGCACAGTCCGTGCACGCCGGCGAGATGGCGCTGGCGGCCTAGGCCCCAGGGACCAGCACCAGCACCAGCACCACCGCGGAGCGCCGCCGGGTCCGCCCGGCGGCGCTCCGTCGTGTCCGGGCCGTCAGCCCTCGATCTGGAAGCCCAGCAGCGCTTCCTTCGTCTGCACGACCTTCTGCCCCGTCTTCCAGTCGTCGGGCATGTCGGACGCCGCCCGCACGGAACCGTCGGTCCACGACTCCCCCGACGCCCGTCCCGCTGCGTCACACGGGCTCCAGACGATCCCGAGCTGGAACTCGGTCACGGGGTTCTGGGGGTTCGACGACTCGGGCCCGTTCCAGCGGGTCGGACTCTTGCACGCGGTGAGGTCGTCCGCGGGCACCCGTCCGCTCTGCCCGTCGGTCGAGAGGATCGCCGCGCCCTTCGCGTCCTGGTAGACCCACGCGTCTTCGAGGTTGCCACGACCCGCTTGGCCACGGGCGTTGGCGAGCGACGTGACGCCTGCGAGGTCCTTCGACCACCGGTCCTTCCCGGACGAGGCGTCGATCCCGGCAACGACGAGCGCACCCTTGCCCAGGTCGAAGCCGGCGTCGTCGTCCGCGGCGCTGAACGACACCGCTCCGCGGCAGACCATCAGGTCAGCCCCCGTGCAGAGCGCCCCCGTCGTCGACCAGTTGCGGGAACCTGTCTTCCCGTCGATGGACACGAGCGTGAAGTCGTCGACGGACATCGTCTTGCCGTCCGCCGTCTTTGCCTCGGTCATGTTCAGCAAGAGGTCGTCGCTGTCGGGGACGGTGTCGACGGCGCGGAGCCGCCCGGCAGAGTCGATGTCCTTCCCGACGAGTCCTTCCGCCTCGACCTTCCAGAGGTCCTGCCCGTCCACACGACGCCCGAACCACGCCGTTCCCGATGCGTCGGTGTAGCTGTAGACGCCCTCGTCGATGACGTCGGTGGGCCGCCCGTCCATCTCGGTGGTCACGGGCCCGACCTGCCCTGTGTCGACGTTGAGCTCCTTGGAGACCCACGACTCGGACGCGAGGTCCCACGTCGAGTAGCAGACGTCGCGGTTCAGTCCGCAGTTCCACACACCGGCGACCCAGTCCTTCGGGGCGTGCCAGATCACTTCGCCGGTCTGCACGTCGGCGACGACGAGCGTGTGCTGGTAGTAGTCGATCGAGGCGTCGAGCTCCGCCGGAGTCAGGTAGGCGACCAGGTCCTTGCCTCCGGCGCCCTCGGTCGTGACGACCGAGAAGCCGGTCCACTTCGGCACGACGGCGCCGGTGCTCGACCGCCTCGACCAGCGCTCTTCCCCGGTCGCCGTGTCGACTGCGACCATGCGCAGCTCGTCGGTGCCGTCGTACACGAGGGCGGTCCCTGCCACGAACGCCGGGCTGCTGACCGGGGTGATGTCGAGGGACCACTCAGGGGTCACTGCAGCGTCGGCCGAGAACGGAGCCGCCAGGTCGACCTTCTTCGGCTCTGCGGTCGCCGAGCACCCCGCGAGGGCGATCGATGACAACAGGAGCCCGGCGAGCGGGAGGAACAGGCGCGAGGACAGCAGTGGCACGCGGTCAACCTACCGAAGCATGACGATTCCTCGTGACCCTCGTTCGGGTGTGCCGCATTGCAGGAGCCCCGTCGACGCCGTGTGTCGGCCCGTCAGTACTCGCCCTTCACCACGAAGTACGAACCACGGATGGTGCCGGCAAGCTTCGACTTCTGCCGCGCGAACTTGAACGTGTCCGCCAGCTCGTCCGGCACCTCCATGCCGTCGGACAGCTTGAAGCCCACCGCCCGCTTGCCGCCCGGTTCGAGGGCGTAGAGCACGTTGACCACGAGGCCGGACTCGTGGAAGACGTACGTCCAGCGGAGGCCGTCCACCAGCGCCTCGGTCGCCTCGAGCGGTGGCGAGGCGATGACGATCCCCCGCTCCTCGGCGAGGACCCGGCGCACGTACTCGACCAGGTCCGGCACCTCGGCGGCCGGGTCCGTGGTGAACACGTGCGCGTACTTGTTCGAGAAGTACCGCGCCTCGTTCGCCCGCAGGCCCGCCAGGGCATCGGCGACCGGGGAGCGCTCGAGCCCCACCGTGGAGACGTTCACGAAGTCGACGACGTACGACATGGGACCTCCTCGGGCAGCTTCCTCGGGCGGCTTCCTCGGGAAGCGTGACGAGGCGAATCTAGCCCACGCTGCCCGCCCGCCACGATCGATCGCGACGGGTCGGGGTACGTCCTCCGGCCGAGGGCACAGTCGCCGACCGGTAGAAGGACGTCATGCCCCTCTCTTCCCGCACTCCGCTCGGCGTCACGCTCGTGGACGGTGGCGCCAACGTCGCCCTGTTCTCGAGCACGGCCGAACGCGTCGAGTTCTGCACCTTCGACGACGACGGCACCGAGCACCGCACCGAGCTCCGCAACCGCACCGGCTACACCTTCCACGACGTCGTCCCCGACGTCGCCGTGGGCACCCGCTACGGCTTCCGCGTCCACGGCGCCTGGGACCCGGCCAACGGCCTCCGCCACAACGCAGCCAAGCTGCTGCTCGACCCGTACGCGACCGCCGTCGACGGGACCTACGAGTGGGGCCAGGCCCTGTTCGGCCACGACATGGACGACCCCGAGCAGATCGACGAGACCGACTCGGCGAGCGCGATGCCGAAGTCCGTGGTCGCGGACCGCTCCTTCGACTGGGCCGACGACGTCCGCCCCGCCACGCTGCTGACGGACACCGTGTTCTACGAGGTCCACGTCAAGGGCTTCACGAAGCAGCACCCGGACGTGCCCGAGGAGATCCGCGGCACCTACGCCGGACTCGCGCACCCGGCAGCGATCAAGCACCTCACCGACCTCGGGGTCACCGCCGTCGAGCTCCTGCCGACGCACCAGTTCGTCCAGGACTCGACGCTCGCCGACAAGGGCCTGCGCAACTACTGGGGCTACAACTCGATCGGGTTCTTCGCGCCGCACGACGAGTACTCGGCCTCGGGCAGCGCCGGGCAGCAGGTGGCCGAGTTCAAGGAGATGGTCAAGGCCCTGCACGCCGCCGGGCTCGAGGTCATCATGGACGTCGTCTACAACCACACGGCCGAGGGCAACCACATGGGCCCGACGCTGTCCTTCAAGGGCATCGACAACGCCTCGTACTACCGCCTGGTCGAGGGCGACGAGGCGAACTACTTCGACACCACCGGTACCGGCAACAGCCTCAACGTGTCGCACCCGTCCGCGCTCGGCCTCATCACCGACTCGCTCCGCTACTGGGTCGAGGAGATGCACGTCGACGGCTTCCGCTTCGACCTCGCGACGACCCTGACCCGCCAGGACGGCGAGGCCGAGAAGCACTCCGCGTTCCTCGACATCATCCACCAGGACCCGGTGCTCCGTGAGGTCAAGATGATCGCCGAGCCCTGGGACACCGCGGGCTACCAGGTCGGCGGCTTCCCGGCCGACTGGTCGGAGTGGAACGGCAAGTACCGCGACGACCTCCGCGCGTTCTGGCGCGGCGACGAGGGCACGCTCGGCGACGCCGTGCAGCGCGTCCTCGGCAGCCCGGACGTCTACGAGGGGTCGCGGCGCTCGCCCCTCTGCTCGGTCGACTTCGTCACCGCACACGACGGCTTCACCCTCGCCGACCTCACCATGTACGCCGAGAAGCACAACGAGGCGAACGGCGAGGACAACAACGACGGCGAGAGCAACAACACCTCGTTCAACGGCGGCATCGAGGGCCCGACCGACGACGGCGCGGTGAACGACTACCGCGACCGCCAGCGGCGCAACTTCCTCGGCACGCTCCTGCTCTCGGCCGGTGTCCCGATGATCCTGGGCGGCGACGAGATCGCGCGCTCCCAGGGTGGCAACAACAACGCCTACTGCCAGGACGACGAGATCTCGTGGTTCGACTGGGCCGCGGCGGACCAGGACCTGCTCGCGTTCACGACCGCGGCGATCGCGTTCCGGAAGCAGCACCCGGCACTCCGGCCCGAGTGGTACCGCACTGCTCCCGGTGACTCCGAGTCGACCGTGCAGGTGCTCCGCGCGGACGCGCAGGGGTTTGAGGACGGCGACTGGGCGGACGTCGGCAACCGCGCGGTGATCCTCCTGCTCACGCAGGGTGACGACACCGTCGCGGTGCTGCTGAACGCCTCCGAGACGACCGTCGAGTTCACCCTGCCGGAGCGTCCGGGCGGCGGCAGCTGGTCGCTCGGCCTGTCGAGCGACCCCGACCAGGAGGTCTCGGGGAGCGCGGCGACGCTGCTCGTCCGCGACGCGTCCTTCACGGCGCTGGTCTGATGCACGGGGCGCTCCCTCCGGTTCGCCGGAGGGAGCGGCCGACCCTCCACGGCTCCCGCACCGCCCAGGATGCGTGACCCGGGCGATACCCGCAGCGTCCTACAGGGCCTCGAGCCCGTCGGCCTGCCGCTTCCCCCGCGTGACGGCTGCAATCCATCCCCAGGTCTGCGTGCGCTTCCCGATGTAGCCAGGACCGAAGAACCGTTCCTGGCCCTCGTCTGCCGGCGCGCTGTTCCCGACGACCTCGAGACCGCCCTCGGTGAAGACCTCGATGCGCGTCATCGCTCGTCGGAGGGGAGCCGCTGCTCGGACGTCCGCAGGGCCGGGCGGCAGCGATCCGCGCCAGTCGAGCAGACCGACGATGAAGTACGACCGCGCACGCGGAGCGAGTTCGAGCACCTGCAGGCACGCCCAGCCGGCCGTGTCGCCCTGCACCGGGATCAGGTCCCCGACGGTCAGTGCGGTCGCGGACCGCGGCGTGAACGGATACCCCTGCTGCTGATCGGGCCCCATGCGTCGCAGGCTACCGGCCGGCACGGACGGGACCACTTTCTGCGATTGTGGGGAGCCGAGGTCGGCTTCCACCGAAACGATCACTGCTCCTGCGCCAGGTCGGGACAGTTTACGGTCGCCATCTGCGGTAACTGATGGGAGACTACCGCACCGCTCTTCCTCGTTGCGGTGAGCATGCTCCGATTGATACCGCATTCACACAAACGCTCACATGTGTGCAAATTCGAACTACGAGTAAAGAAGACAGCCTTACCATCGGCATCCGACTGGACACACTCCGCAATAGCTCGACTCAGGACCCGCGATTCTTCAACAAGCCCAGACGCCAACAAGCCGTACGGGGCTCAGCTATCAAGTCTGCTGGCACGGAAGTTATTTCCCGTCAGTCACCCATAGCTACTCCAGAGCGTAATTGTTCTGGATATCCGGAAACTGTTCAGATGTGCCATCTAAGTAGTCAACAACAATGGATATGAGTTCGACCCCCTCAATCCTCCACGAATCGGACATAACGCGAACTCCCCGCACCTCGCGCCTCACGTCAGCCTTGCCGTGAACGCCTTTCCGAAAATGCAACTCTGCCATGTGGTCAGTATGCCATAAAAGTTATGCATTGGTCGCTTGAAAAAGTTCCCTGACCCTCGACAAGCCTTCGCCGCAACCGATTACGACCGCGCACGCGGAGCGAGTTCGAGCACCTGCAGGCACGCCCAGCCGACCGTGTCGCCCTGCACCGGGATCAGGTCCCCGACGGTCAGTGCGGTCGCGGACCGCGGCGTGAACGGATACCCCTGCTGCTGATCGGCCCCCATGCGTCGCAGGCTACCGGCCGGCACGGACGGCTCGCACGCGCTGACGGTCCTGGTTCATCGACCACGGGGATCGTGCACCAGAACCGTGAGGACCTGCGGAAGCAGCCGTTCTCCCCCACCGATGGGGGTTCCGGGGTCCGCGCTCCGACGCGAGCGCCTCACTCGTGGCCGTCGAACCGGTGACCGATCTGCGGGTCGTAGAGCGGCAGTCCCAGGTCGACCACCGCCGAGATGACGACGTTCCACTGCTCCGGCTCCAGGCCGTAGCAGGTCGCGGTCACCATCTGCGAGCCGTAGCCGACGTCGATCGCGCCGCCGTCCCCCGGAGCGGCGAGCATCGTCTGGCCGGAGCCGTCGGCCAGGGTGGGCCCGGCCTCCCAGTCCGGGAACGCCGCGATGAGCGCAGCCTCGATCGCAGCGGGCTCGAGTGCCTCGACCTCGGGGACGACCTCGCCGTTCACGAGTCGCTCGTACACCCGAGCGGAGTCGAGCCGCTCACTCGTGCGCCAGAAGGCGAACTGCTGGCTCATGCGGCCCCCGTCTCAGTTGTTGAAGCGGAACTCCACCACGTCGCCGTCCTGCATGACGTAGTCCTTGCCCTCGATCCGGGCCTTGCCGGCGGCGCGGGCCTCGGCGATGGAGCCGGTCTCGACCAGGTCGTCGAACGAGATGACCTCGGCCTTGATGAAGCCCTTCTCGAAGTCCGTGTGGATGACGCCGGCGGCCTGGGGAGCCTTCCAGCCCTTGCCGATCGTCCACGCGCGGGCTTCCTTCGGACCGGCCGTCAGGTAGGTCTGCAGGCCGAGGGTGTCGAAGCCGATGCGGGCGAGCTGGTCGAGGCCGGACTCGGTCTGGCCGGTCGACTCGAGCAGTTCGGCGGCGTCCGCCGGGTCGAGGTCGATGAGCTCCGACTCGACCTGGGCGTCGAGGAAGACCGCCTGGGCGGGGGCGACGAGTGCGGCGAGCTCGGCCTTGCGGGTGTCGTCGGTCAGGATCGCCTCGTCGACGTTGAAGACGAAGATGAAGGGCTTGGCGGAGAGCAGTCCGAGCTCGGCGATCGGCGCGAGGTCGATCGAGGTCGCGGACAGCAGGGTGCCCTGCTCGAGCGCGGCGCGGGCCTCGCGGGCGGTCTCGAGCACGATCGGCTCGGCCTGCTTCAGCTTGACCGTCTTCTCGTAGCGCGGGAGCGCCTTGTCGATGGTCTCCATGTCGGCGAGGATCAGCTCGGTGTTGATGACCTCGAGGTCGTCCTTCGGCGAGACCTTGTTCGCCACGTGCACGACGTCGTCGTCGGTAAAGCCGCGGACGACCTGCGCGATGGCGTCGGCTTCGCGGATGTTCGCGAGGAACTTGTTGCCGAGCCCCTCGCCCTCGCTGGCGCCCTTGACGATGCCGGCGATGTCGACGAACGACACCGGCGCGGGCACGGTCTTCTCGGAGTGGAACAGCTCGGCGAGCTGGTCGAGCCGCGGGTCGGGCAGGTTCACCACGCCGACGTTCGGCTCGATGGTCGCGAACGGGTAGTTCGCCGCGAGCACCTGGTTCTTGGTCAGGGCGTTGAACAGGGTCGACTTGCCGACGTTCGGGAGACCGACGATTCCGATGGTGAGAGCCACGGGAGCACAGCCTACCGGCGGCCGCCCGTCGGGGCCGACCCGGGCCTCCCGTCCGACCGTCAGGAGACGGGACGCGGCCCGCCGAGGCCGGCCACGCGGCGTTCCACCAGGGCGAAGACGTCCGCCTGCAGGCGCTGGGACCGTCGCCAGTCGCCCGTCACCTGGAGCGCGTGGTCGGCTCGGTCGACGGTCTGGAGGCGCGCAGCCGTCCCCGGGACGCGCTGCGGCTGCCAGAGGGGATCGTCGGAACCCCCGATCGCGTCGTGCACGTCGGGTGCGGCGGCGAGCGCCGTCGCGACGGCGTCGAGGGAGAGGACGGGTGTCAGCCAGACGCCGGGCACACGGTTCTGGACGGCCCACGGCAGTGCGCAGCAGCCGAAGGACTTCGCGACGACGAGGTCGGGCAGCCGGCCGCCGAGGGCGGCGTCGACGGTGCGTTCGACGAACCCGACCGGGTCGGCTCCCGCTGCGTCGTCGACGACCCAGGAGGGGGCGACGACCTCGCAGCCGGCGGCCTCGGCGACGAAGCGCGACCACCAGAGCAGCGGCGCCTGCTGGCCGTAGCCGGACCCGGCGAGCAGCAGCACGAGCGGTCGTCGGTCGTCCTCGTTCCCCATGGCGTCCAGAGTAGGGCGGCACGTGTCCCTTCCGGCAGTGGCACCGTGGGGGTCGTCGCCCCACCGGGTGACGGGAGTGGAGGACGACGATGTGGTTCGAACGCGATCGACTCGGGGTGCACACGCTCGGGCTGTCCCGCCGCGAGCAGCAGCGGTACATCACCCGGCAGACGGTCGCAGCGCTCGAGCAACTGTCGCAGGGTGAACTCGACGACCTGCACGAGGCTCTCCGCGACGTGGAGGTCGCCCTGCTCGTCGACCTCGACCCCGAGGACGACGGGATCGACCACGACGAGGAGGACCGGTTCCGCATGGTGGCCCCGCCGCGCAGCATGGCGTTCCCCACCACGACGGCGGACTCCGCGGCGGCGTTCGCGACCGCGTTCGCGGCACACGTCGCGTCGGTGCCGCAGCGCTGGCGCCTCGATGCCGCGGCGATCGTCTTCGAGGTCGTCGGCCGGGTCCTGCTCCCCCACTCGGTGCGCGAACACGCCCGCCGGCGGTCGACGTGGGCGCTCACCGCACGACGTCGTCGGGGCTCGCGTCGTTCACGACGCCGCTGACGCAACGCCGGGCGCGCGTTCCGGCGATGTCGGCACCGCGTGCGACGATCGAGAGCGTGCCGTTGAACTTCACTGCGATCGACTTCGAGACCGCGAACAGCTCGCCCGCCAGCGCGTGCTCGGTCGGACTCGTCAAGGTCCGTGCGGGCCGGGTCGTCGACCGGGCGTCGTGGTTCATCCGGCCGCCGCTCGGCCACGACGCGTTCCTCGAGTGGAACACCCGGATCCACGGCATCGTCGCGTCCGACGTCGTCGGCGCGAAGTCGTGGGAGCAGCAGTACCCGGACATCGTGGCGTTCGCCGAGGGCGACGTGCTCGTGGCGCACAACGCCCGCTTCGACATGGGCGTCATCGCCGGCGGGTGCTCCGCGACCGGCACCGACCTCGCCGAGCACCACTCGCTGTGCTCGCTCGCGGTCGCCCGCAAGACCTACACGCTCGACTCGTACCGGCTGCCCAGCGCCGCGATGGCCGCCGGGTTCGCGGGCTTCCAGCACCACGACGCAGCCGCCGATGCCGAGGCCTGCGCCGCGATCGTCGTGCACGCCGCAGGGCACCACGGCGCCGACACCGTCGAGGCGCTCGGCGCCGCGACCCGGGTGTCGATCGCGCCGGTCCGGGCGCGCGACGAGAAGCCCAAGGGCACCACACAGCCGCGGCTGTCGAACCGCCCGATGGTCTTCTCCGACTGACGGCCCCAGCCGGGGCGCCGCACCCCCGGTGGTATTGTCACGACAATGCCGTCGGCTCCGACGCCGGTGTCCCGCAGGTGTGGAGGACCGCGATGCCCAACGAAGGCCAGCTGCCCGCCGACCTGTTCATGGACCTGGACCGGTCGGGCCCCATGCCCCTCTACTTCCAGGTCGCCTCGCGCATCGAGGAGTCGATCCGCTCCGGTGCGATGCCGCCCGGGGCCCGGCTCGAGAACGAGATCGCCCTCGGTGAGCGGCTCGGGCTGTCGCGGCCGACGATCCGACGCGCGATCCAGGACCTCGTCGACAAGGGCCTGCTGGTCCGCCGCCGCGGCATCGGGACCCAGGTCGTGCACGGCCCGGTGACGCGCAAGGTCGAGCTCACGAGCCTGTACGACGACCTGGCGCAGGGTGCACAGGCGCCGGCGACGAAGCTCCTCGAGCGCAACGACGTCCCCGCGTCCGACGCCGTCGCCGCGGCGCTCAGCATCGAACCCGGCACGACCGTCGCGCACATCCGACGCGTGCGGTTCGCCGAGGACGTCCCGATGGCGATCCTCGAGAACTACCTGCCGCCGGAGTTCCTCGACCTGACCGACGACGACCTGCAGGCACACGGGCTGTACCAGCTGCTGCGCGGCCGGGGCGTCACGATGCGGGTGGCGAAGCAGCGGATCGGCGCCCGTGCGGTCACGGACGACGAGGCCGACCTGCTCGAGATCGAGGACGGCGACCCGGTGCTCACCATGAGCCGCACCGCGTACGACGCCTCGGGCCGGGCGGTCGAGTACGGCGTGCACTGCTACCGCCCGGACCGCTACTCGTTCGAGGTCACGCTCGTCGACAAATGAAAGACCGCACTGAGTACTTCGAATCGGAGGAGGGCCGGGCCCTCACGAAGTCCATCATGGCCAGCCTCACCAGGTCGGTGATCCGCAAGGGCTTCATCGATCCGGTCGGCAAGACCCGTGAACAGACCGAATGGGAAGCTGGCCGCTTCTTCCTCGAGCACAAGAAGGACCGCGGAAGCATTGGCTTGGTCATCGACCACACCGATGACGTGCTCCGAAAGGCGCGTGAATTCCGGGACTCCGGGGAATGGGATTACTCGATCGTCTTCTACGCGATCTTTCTTGAGCACTGGTGTAACGGCTTCATACTCGATGCCGAAGACGACGAGGTTGCGGCGCGTCCGCTTCTCAGACACAAGAGTCCAGTCGAGAAGCTACAAATCAGCTGGCGCAAGGCCGAAGAGGCTCCGCTTCCACCCGACTTGCTCGCGGTCGCTCGGGCGGTGTTCGAGCGAAGGAACGAGTTCGTGCACTACAAGTTCCCCACAGAGCCTGACGAAGGCGTTCCTGACATCGAGGGCGACACGAACCGCGAGATTGCGTTCCTCGCTTCAGTCGAAGATCTCGTCTCGCGACTGCACGAAGTGGAAGACACCTACTTCTATCAGGGGCGAGCCGCAGAATTCGGCGACCGGAGTGGTCAACCTGGGCCCGCGCCCAGCGAAAGAGAGCCTGATTGACCATCAGGCGAACGATGGGATGCCGACTTCGCCGGTGACGTGCTGCACCCGGCCGAAGCCGAACGACCAGTCTTCCGGCCCGATCTCGACGTACCCGATGAAGACGTCCTCGGAGGCGACACCGACCCCCGCGAGGCCGTGCCTGCGAGGCCGTCGGCACTCGGCGGACCGCGCACGCCCGGGAGATCGGGGGCCTAGAGCACCGGGGTCGCCGCCGCGTAGGTGAGCGGCCCGTCGACCCGCGCGACGTCGTGCCACGCCCCGTCTCCGAGCGAGGCCTCTGCCGCTTCCACGATCGACGCCGCCGCCAGGCCGTCGGCGACCGACGGCGCGAGCTGCTCCCCGCGCCGGACGCTCGCGATGAACTGCGCGGCCTCGACGGTCTTCAGGTCGTCGTACCCCATGGCGGTGCCGGGGCCCGGCTGGAAGCGGGCGAACTCACCGTCCCCCGCGGCCACGTAGTGCGTCGCGTACCCGTCGACCTCTTGCCCGTCGAGGAAGACCTCGAGCTCGTTGAGGCGCTGGAAGTCCCACCGCACCGAGCCCCTCGTGCCGTAGACCTCGAGCGTGTACTCGGCGTGCGGGCCGCGCATCACCCGACTGGAGTCCATCGTGCCGACGGCGCCGTCCTCGAAGCGGAACAGCAGGGCCGCGTAGTCCTCGTTCTCGACGGGCTTCCGCTCCCCCGTCGCGGCGGCGCTGCGGTCGACGATGCCAGCGCCGGGCAGCGGGCGGTCAGTGATGAAGGTCTCGGCGAGCGCCGTCACGGACGAGATCCGGCCGACGACGTACTGCGCCAGGTCGAGTCCGTGCGAGAGCAGGTCACCGAGGACGCCCGAGCCGGCACGCTCCCGCTCGAAGCGCCAGGTCAGCGGCGCCGCTGGGTCCGACGAGTAGTCGGCCAGGAGCGACCCGCGGACGTTCGTGATGCGGCCCAGCCGCCCGCTGCGGACGAGTTCCCGTGCCCGTTCGATCGCCGGGGCGTGCCGGTAGTTGAAGCCGACGCTCGTGATGACGCCCGCGCGCTGGACCGCCTCGTGGATCTGCCGGGAGTCGCTGGCGTACCGGCCCATCGGCTTCTCGATCCAGAAGGGCTTGCCCGCCTCGGCGGCGGCGACCGCCATCTCGCGGTGCAGGAAGTTCGGCGAGCAGATCGAGACGACGTCGACCTCGGGGTCGGCGAGGACCTCGTGCTGGTCGGCGACGGCGCGCTCGTAGCCCAGGCGGGTGACGGCCTGGTCGCGCGCCGCCTCGACCGGGTCGGCGGCGACCACGAGCCGGGGCTGCACGCCGAGCTCCGGGAAGTGGTCGGGCAGGGCGCGGTAGGCACGGGAGTGCAACCGGCCCATCCAGCCGACCGAGATGAGGCCGACGCCGATCGTGGCAGGGCGTGCGGGGGCCGGTGCGGCTGCGGCTGCGGTTGCGGATGCGGCTGCGGGTGCGTCTGCGCTCATGCTGCCGGCACGATGACGTCGCGGACCAGGGCGTCGAGCTTCGCGTCGGCGTCGAGGAACTGCCGCAAGGTGGTCACCGTGGCACCGAAGCGGTCGAACTCGTCGATGGTCATGCCGTCGACGTCGTAGCCCCGGGCGAACTCCGGCGTGGCCGCCCGCAGCGCGTCGATGACGTGGGCGGGGACCTCGTCGTGGATGGCGTCCGGCCGGAAGGGGAACGCGTTCTCGTTGATGTCCTTCGTCCACTGGAACGGTGGGGACACGACGAGGTCACCGCCCTGGAACTCCGACCACTGCAGCGGGTTGCGGAAGGCAGCCACGAGCACGCGCGACCGGAAGCCGCGCTCCTGGAAGACCCGGTACGCCTGCTTCACCGCGGCGACGCCGGCCCACTCGAGGATGCCGGGGTCGACCATGACGTGGTCGCGTTCGACGACCGTCTTCAACCAGTCGTCGAAGCGCCCGGCCATCAGCGTGACGACGTGGCCGAACTCCTGCCCGGGCCGGCCCTCGGCAGCGCGACGGTCGAGCGCCCGCTCGATCGCCTCACCCACGGTGACGACCTGCGGCACGGTGAACGACACGGTGGCGTTGATCGAGACACCGCGGTACGCGGCCTCCTCGATCGCGGCGATGCCGACCTTCGTGGCGGGGATCTTCACGATGATGTTCGGGGCGAGCTGCGAGAACCGCACGGCCTGCTCGACGAGCGCGTCCTGGTCGCGGTGGAACCGCGGATCGGTCTGCATGCTCAGCCGGCCGTCGCGGCCACCCGACGCCTCGAAGGCGGGCAGCAGCTGCTCGGCGGCGGCGATCGAGAGCTCCTCGACGGCCTTCCAGCCGATCCAGGACTCCCCCGCGGTCGGGTGCTCGGCGGCGATCTCGCGGATGGGCGGCACCCACGTCTCCGGGTCCTGCTGGATGCACGTGTAGGCGATCACCGGGTTGCACGTCGCCCCGACGGCGCCGTACTCGTGGATCGCGGTGGACAGCTCGCGCGGATCGGCGGAGTCGTTCCACAGCGCGGTCACGGTCTGCGACGCGGCCTGCAGCGTGACGGCTCGGACGTCGGCGCCGGTGGGCGTCGGGGCCTCGAGGGCAGTCGTCATCGGTTCAGTCCCTTCGTGATCGTGTCGAGCTGGAAGCGTGAGACCTCGTCGGCGTTCTCGTCCTCGGCGAAGACGCTCGACACCGCGACGGTGTCCTCGCGCGCCGTGAAGCCGACCCGGTCGAGCGCGGCCCAGAAGGCGTCGAAGTCGACGTCCGCCTGCCCCACGGGCAGGTGCTGGTGCACGCGCACGGGGTTGCCCGGCGGGTTCGTGATGTAGCGGAGGCCGTGCGACCGTCGGTGGTCGTAGGCGTCGGCGACGTGGACCAACTGCAGCGAGTCACCCGCGGCGTCGATGATCTCATCCATGTTGCCGCCGTAGTGGAAGGTGTGGCAGGCGACGTAGACGAACCCGACGTGCTTCGAGTTCAGGCCGCGGATCACCCGGAGCGCCTCGAGGCCGTCCTCGACGAAGTCGTCGGGATGCGGGTCGATGAGCACGCGGAGCCCGGAGTCCTCGATGATCGGCAGGAGCTCCTCCGTCGAGCGGTAGAAGGCGTCCTCGGACTCCTCGGGGAGCTCGGGGCGGCCGGAGAACTCGGTGTTGATCGTGTCGACGCCGAGGCGCTTCGTGATCTCGATGACCCGCTTCCACTTCGTCACCGCGGCTTCGCGGGCGGCACGGTCGGGCCCCGACCACCGGAGGACCGGCAGGACCGACGCGACCTGGACCCCGGCCTTCCGGCACGCGGCCGCGAAGGCGTCGACGAGGTCGTCGTCGGCCTTCGGGTGCCGGTGGAAGGGGATGAAGTCGCGGTGCGGGGTGAGCTGAAGGTGCTCGTAGCCGAGGTCCGAGACCTTCTGCGGGAACTCCAGCAGTGACAGGTCGTGGTGGAACGGCGTCGGGTCGAGTGCGATCTTCGGCATCGGTCAGGCCGTCTCGTAGAACGCCGGCTTCGCGGTGGCGTAGGCGACCTGCTCCAGCGCACCGGTCTGCTGCGCGCGCACGGCCACCTCGGCGACGACGGACGCGGTGTAGCCGTCCCAGGCGCTCGGCCCGTCGATGCCCCCGGTCCTGGCGGCGTCGACCCAGCGCTGGACCTCCTCGTCGTAGGCGGCGCCGAACCGCTCGACGAACGACGGCGTGACGCCCTGGCCGGACACGCCCTGCGACACGAGGGTGAGCGAGGTCTCGCGGCCGATGTAGGCGACACCCGACTCGAAGACCGCGTCGGTCGTGACCTGGTAGCCGAACTGGGCGTTGACGTTGATCTCAACGATCGCCATCGTGCCCGACTCCGTGGTGAACAGGACGAACTGCGGCTCGGGCAGGTCGGCCGGTGCGAGGGAGTTCTTCCGGGGCTTCTTCACCTCGACCGCGACGATCGGCTCCCCCGTGATGAACGGGATGATGTCGATCTCGTGGATCACCGAGTCGTGGATGAGCATCGACTCGCTGAAGTTCGGCGGCGTGGTCGGGTTGCGGTGGGCGTGGTGCAGCGCGAGCAGGGCACCGTTCGAGCCGGACTCCCGCAACGCGCGGAGCTCCTGGTACCCCTTGTCGAAGCGGCGCATGAAGCCGACCTGGATCCTCGGGCGGTCGGCGTGCTGCTGCTCGAGCTCGACGATCCGCAGGGAGTCCTCGGCCGACGTCGTGAGCGGCTTCTCGCACAGCACGGCCAGGCCTCGTTCGAGCGCCGGCACCAGGACCGGCTCGTGCAGGAAGCCCGGCGTCGCGACGATGACGGCGTCGATCGCGGTGGCGCCGAGGGCGTCCTCGAACGACGACGCGGTGATCGCTCCCGGCGCTTGCGCCGCGGCCGCCGTGGCGCGCGCGGTGTCCGGGTCGACGATCGCGACGACGTCGGCGCCCGCGATCGTCGACGTGATGCGACGCACGTGGTCGCTGCCCATCGCGCCCGCTCCGACGACGGCGACGCGGAGGTTGTCAGTGGTGCTCATGCTGGGTTCTCCTGGGGGTGACGACTGCGGGG
>NZ_MJGO01000040.1:21166-92895 GCF_001864895.1 Curtobacterium sp. MCBA15_009 | reverse complement strand
ATTGCATCATGACCCGGTCAGCAAGCCGACCAGGCACGAGGTCAATCAATAAATTGGCATTGACAATGTGCACGCTGTTGAGTTCTCAAGGACCAGACGCACTTGCTCCTCGGCTCGAGTTCGAGCTTCAGCCACAAGGCTTGTGTACTTGGCTTGCCACCGGTCGTTCGTCGGACCAAGAGGTCCAGTGGCTCATCCCGAGGGGAGAGAACCGGTGGGCTTGTCATCCTAGGCGTCGAAGCGATCCGGCGCAAGGCCTGATCTGAACTTCAGTGGAGGATGGTCCCGCTTGAGGGCCGGCATGCTCTGGGCTTTCGCTCCAGCCGCTCCGCCGCACCTTTGGGGTGACGAGTAAGAACTATACGCAGCCCTGAGCGAGTGCGCCAAGCCAGCTCCCATCCCGGGCGTGTCGCCTTGTGCAACACCCGGTGCCGGAACGCAGCGATGCCCGGTCCCACGCGGGGAACCGGGCATCGTCGAGCGTCGGACGTCAGGCCAGCGTCACACCGGCGAGGGTCTTCTTGCCACGGCGGAGCACGAGGACTCCCCCGGGCAGGGCGAGGTCGGACAGCACCGCGGCCGGGTCCTCGGCCCGGGCGTTGTTCACGTACACCCCGCCCTGGTCGATCGCGCGCCGCGCTTCGCCGAGGGACTTCACGAGTTCGGTCTCGACCAACGCACGGGCGACGTCGGCACCGGGGTCGAGCGTCACCGATCCGGGCAGCTCGGCGATCGCCGATCGCAGGGTGTCCGGGTCGAGGGCACCGAGCTCACCGTTGCCGAACAGCGCCGCCGCGGCGTCGATCGCCGCCTGTGTGGCCTCGACACCGTGGACGAGCGAGGTCACCTCGAAGGCCAGGGTGCGCTGGGCCTCGCGGCGGAAGGGTTCGTCCGCCACCGCCTGCTCGAGCCGCTCGATCTCGGCACGGGACAGGAACGTGAACTCCCGCAGGCGGGCGATCACGTCGGCATCCGCCGTGTTGAGCCAGAACTGGTACAGCGCGTACGGCGAGGTCATCTCGGCGTCGAGCCAGATCGCGTTGCCCTCGCTCTTGCCGAACTTCGTGCCGTCGGCGTTCGTGATGAGCGGGGTCCCGAGGGCGTGCACCGTGGCGCCCTCGGCTCGCCGGATGAGCTCCGTCCCCGAGGTCAGGTTGCCCCACTGGTCCGAGCCACCCGTCTGCAGCGTGCACCCGTACTGCCGGAAGAGCTCGCGGTAGTCGAGGCCCTGCAGGATCTGGTAGCTGAACTCGGTGTAACTGATGCCCGCGTCGGAGTTCAGCCGCGCGGCGACGGCGTCCTTCTTGAGCATCGAGTTCACGCGGAAGTACTTGCCGACGTCGCGCAGGAAGTCGATGGCGGACAACGGCGCCGTCCAGTCGAGGTTGTTCACCAGCCGCACGCCGTTGTCACCGTCCGGGCTGAGGAACCGCGAGACCTGTCCCTGCAGACGGGACACCCACTCGGCGACCGTCTCGCGGGTGTTCAGGGTCCGTTCGGCGGTCGGACGCGGATCGCCGATGAGCCCCGTCGACCCCCCGACGAGCGCGAGCGGCTTGTGCCCCGCCAACTGCAGCCGGCGCATCGTCAGCAGCTGCAGGAGGTTGCCGCAGTGCAGCGACGGCGCGGTCGGGTCGAAGCCGCAGTAGTACGTGATCGGGTCACCGTCGAGGGCCGCTTGCAGCGCGGCCTCGTCGGTCGAGACCTGCACCAGACCGCGCCACCGCAGTTCGTCCCACACGGAGTCGAAGGTGGGGTCGTTCTGCTGGCGCGTCAGGACGTCGTGGGAGGGATCACTGGACACCCAGCCATCGTACCGGCGGCGCGCCACCGCCGGCGCCGTCGACCGGGAGGCCCGTGGTCGCGTTCACGGGTCGAGGGCGCGCTTGTGCCGTCGGTACGTCGACACCGTCGGGTCACCCGTCAGCCAGAACCGCCAGGGGTAGCCCACCCCGCCGGCTATGCCGGCGACGCCGGTGCGGGGTCCGCGCGAGATCCGCAGGACCGGACCGCCCGTCGCCGGACCGGGGAGCGTCTCGGACAGGAGGTCCTCGACGAGGCGAGCCGGGCCGGCGGAGGCGATCCGGGCCTCCAGACCGGGTGCCAGGGCGAGCACGAACGGACCGGAGCCGTCGAGCAGCGAGGTCCCGTCGTCCTGCCCGAGGACCGCCCCGAGGGCGCTGCCGAGGTTGCCGGGGCCGCGAGCCAACGCGACCTCGGTGACGGACGGCCCGCGGCGTGCACGGGCGACGTCGAGACCGTCCACGACCCGGGCCCCGCGGAGGAGCGATCCCGACGACGTGCCCACGGGCGCGCTCACCACGTTGACGCAGGTGTGGATGCCGTACGAGCGGTACGCGTACAGGGTGCCCGGCGAGCCGAACAGGTGGCGGTTGCGCTCGGTCGGCCCGCGGTGCCCGTGCGAACCGGGGTCGGTGGGGCCGGAGTAGGCCTCGACCTCGGTGATCCGGATGGTCACCCCCCGCCCCGTCACGGTCGCGCCGAGCAGGGCGGGTGCGACCGTCGGCGCGGGCTCGGCGAGCAGGGCGAGGAGACCGGCGGTCATCGCGAGAAGGGAGCGCCCGCCGCGATGTCGTGGACCCGACGCGTGACCGCGGCGAGCTGCTCGGCGACGCGGTCCGGGGCCGTGCCGCCGACGCCCGCACGGGACGCGACGCTGCCCTCGATCGTGAGCACCGTGCGGACCTCGGGCGTGAGGTGTTCGGAGACGGTGCGGTACTCGTCGTCAGACGGCTCGTCGAGCTCGATGCCGCGCTCCTCGCAGTACCGGACCAGCGCGCCGGAGACCTCGTGCGCGTCGCGGAAGGGCACGCCCTGGCGCACGAGCCACTCGGCGACGTCGGTCGCGAGCGAGAAGCCCTGCGGGGCGAGCTCGGCCATCCGGTCGGTGTCGAAGGACAGCGTCGCGATCATGCCGGTGAAGGCCGGCAGCAGCACCTCGAGCGTGGCGACCGAGTCGAAGACGGGCTCCTTGTCCTCCTGCAGGTCGCGGTTGTAGGCGAGCGGCAGTCCCTTGAGGGTCGCGAGGAGCCCGGTCAGGTTGCCGATCAGGCGCCCCGACTTGCCCCGGGCGAGCTCGGCGATGTCCGGGTTCTTCTTCTGCGGCATGATGCTCGAGCCGGTCGAGAACGCGTCGTGGAGCTGGACGAAGCCGAACTCCTTCGTGTTCCAGAGGATGACCTCTTCCGACAGCCGCGAGAGGTCGATGCCGATCTGCGCGAGGACGAACGCGAACTCGGCGACGACGTCGCGGGCGGCGGTCGCGTCGATCGAGTTGTCCGCCGGGCGGTCGAAGCCGAGCTCCGCGGCGATGGCGGCGGGATCGAGCCCGAGCGAGCTGCCGGCCAGCGCACCGGCGCCGTACGGGCTGACGCTCGCCCGGCCGGCCCAGTCACGCAGGCGCTCGAGGTCGCGGACCAGCGGCCAGGCGTGCGCGAGCAGGTGGTGGGCCAGGAGCACGGGCTGGGCGTGCTGCAGGTGCGTGCGCCCGGGCATGATCGCGTCGGGGTGCTCGGTCGCCTGCTGGGTGATCGCGTCGACCAGGTCGATCACGAGCCGCCCGATGCGCCGCCCGTGGTCGAGCATGTGCATGCGCCCGAGGGTCGCGATCTGGTCGTTGCGGCTGCGGCCGGCGCGGAGCTTGCCGCCGAGCTCGGGGCCGAGGTCCGCGATGAGCAGGCGTTCGAGGGCCCCGTGGACGTCCTCGTCGGAGTCGTCGGGCTGCAGCGTGCCGTCGGCGTGCGCCGCTCCGAGCCGGTCGAGGCCGGCGAGCATGCGCTCGAGCTCGTCCGCGGTGAGGTACCCGGCCGTGTGCAGCGCGCGGGCGTGCGCGCGGGACCCCGCGATGTCGTACGGCGCGAGCTGCCAGTCGAAGTGCGTGGACTTCGACAGGGCGGCGAGGGCCTCGCTCGGGCCGTCGGCGAAGCGGCCGCCCCAGAGGGCACCGGTGTTGGTGGCGTCGGTCTTCTCGTCGGTCATGTCGTCCTGCGTCGTCCTGGTCGGAGTGGGGCTGTCGGTCGGGGTGGGGCTGTCGATCGGTGCGGGTGCCACGTCGGGTCGGGCTGGTCGGGCCCGGCCGGCCGCGTCGCGTCGGCGCGTCCGGACGATTTGGTGGTCAGTTCGCCCGGTCGCGTCGTGCGGCGATCCGGCTCGGCAACGACCAGAGCTCGGAGAAGCCCTTCGACAGGGAGTGGTCGAACGCGTCGTCGCCGTCCGAGGCGAGGTCGAAGTCGTAGAGGCTCTGCTCCGAGCGGCGACCCGTCACCGTGACGAGACCGCCGTGCAACCGCAGCCGGACGTCGCCGGACACGTGCTGCTGGGTGTGGTCCACGAAGGCGTCGAGACTGCGCTTCAGGCTGCCGAACCAGAGACCGTCGGACACCAGGTCGGCCCACTCCGACTCGACGCCGCGCTTGTAGCGGATGACGTCGCGCTCCAGGGTCAGCCGTTCCAGGTCCTCGTGCGCCGCGATGAGCGCCGTCGCACCGGGGGCCTCGGCGATCTGACGGGTCTTGATGCCGACGAGTCGGTCCTCGACGACGTCGAGCCGCCCGACGCCGTGCTTGCCGGCCACGGCGTTGAGCTCCTGGACGACGCGCAGCACGCTGAACCGCTGCCCGTCGATCGCCACCGGCACCCCGCGCTCGAAGGTCACGGTGACCTCGTCCGGCTCGCGGGGGGTCGCCGGGTCCTGCGTGCAGGCGTACAGGTCCTCGTCGGGTGCGGACCACGGGTCCTCGAGGAACCCGGTCTCGACGGCCCGACCCCAGAGGTTCTGGTCGACGGAGTACGCACGCTCGCTGCCCGGGACCGGCAGCCGGTGCTCGGCCGCGTACGCGACGGTGCTGTCCGGGGTCAGCGCGAGGTCCCGGACCGGTGCGACGCACCGCAGGTCGGGGGCGATCGCCGCGACCGCCGCCTCGAAGCGGACCGGGTCGTCACCCGTCCCGCTGCACCCGTGGGCGACGGTGCCCGCGCCGAGCTGGGTCGCGGTGAGCGCGAGGTGCTTCGCCACCAGGGGACGGCTCAGCGCCGCCACCAGCGACGACCGTCGGAGTGAGAGCGCGTTGGCCTTGAGTGCTGGCACCACGTACTCGTCGGCGAACTCGTCGCGGGCGTCCACCACGATCGACTCGACCGCGCCGCACTCCAGTGCCCGCGCGCGGACCGCGTCGAGGTCCTCGCCGCCCTGCCCGACGTCGACCGCGAGCGCCACCACGTCCTTGCCGGTGGTGTCGCGCAGCCAGCCGACCCCGACGGAGGTGCCGAGGTCACCGGAGTACGCGAGGACGACGCGGTCTGCCATGCGGTGCGTCCCTACGCCGCGGTGGTCGCGGCGCCCGCGGTGGTCGCGGTGGTGCTCGCGGCGACCGCGCTGGTCGCGCTCGTCGCGCTGCCAGCGGTGGTCGCGCTGCCCGCGGTGGTCGCGCTGGTCGCGCTGCCCGTCGTGTTCGCGGCGAGGAGCCAGGCGAGCAGCGCCTTCTGGGCGTGCAGGCGGTTCTCCGCCTCGTCCCAGATGATGCTGCGCGGTCCGTCGATGACCTCGGCGGTGACCTCGTAGCCGCGGTCCGCCGGCAGGCAGTGCATGAACACGGCGTCGTCCGCGGCGTGCGCCATGAGCTCGTCGTCGACGCGGTACCCGGCGAAGGTGTCGAGGCGCGACTGCTTCTCGGACTCCTTGCCCATCGAGACCCAGGTGTCCGTCACGACGACGTCCGCGCCGGCGACAGCGGCCACCGGGTCGGTGACGACGAGGACGGACCCGCCGGTGACGGCCGCGCGCTCCTCGGCGTCGGTGACGACCTGCGCCGCGGGGGCGAAGGCGTCCGGGGCGGCCACCCGCACGTGCATGCCGGCCGTCGCACCGGCGAGCAGGTAGGACTGCGCCATGTTGCTCGCGCCGTCGCCGATGAAGGCGACCGTCTGGCCCGCCAGGGTGCCGCGGTGCTCACGGATGGTGAGCAGGTCGGCGAGGAGCTGGCACGGGTGGAAGTCGTCCGACAGCGCGTTCACCACGGGGACCGTCGTGTCGGCCGCCATCTCCTCGAGACCGGCCTGGCCGTAGGTGCGCCAGACGATCGCCGACACCATGCGCTCGAGCACGCGGGCGGTGTCCGACGGGGTCTCCTTGCCGCCGAGCTGGCTGTTCGCCGTCGAGATGATGAGCGGGCTGCCGCCGAGGTCGGAGATCCCGACGTGGAAGGACACCCGGGTGCGGGTCGACGACTTGTCGAAGATCACCGCGACGCTCTGCGGACCGGCGAGGGGCTTCTCGGCCCAGCGGTCGGCCTTCATGCGGTCGGCGATGTCGAGGATCGCGGACTGCTCGGCCTGGCTGAGGTCGTCGTCCCGGAGGAAGTGGCGGGTCATGCGGAGGTCTCCTGGCTGGTGGTGCCCTGCTCGGCGGCGACTGCGGCCAGGCTCTGCCCGAGGATCGACAGGAACGCGTCGATCTCGGCGTCGGACACGATGAGCGGCGGCGCGATGCGCAGGCTCGATTCGTTGGGGGCGTTGATGATGAGGCCGCGCTCGAGCGCAGCGGCGTTGACGGCTGCGCCGATCGGGCCGGTCAGCCCGACGCCGATGAGCAGACCGGTCCCGCGGACCTCCTCGACGAGCGGGGAGCCGATCGCGCGGATGCCGGCGCGGATCCGCTCGCCCTTGGTGACGGCACCGGCGACGAGGTCGGCGCGCTCGATTTCCTCGAGTACGGCGTTCGCGACCCGGGTGCCGAGCGGGTTCCCGCCGAAGGTCGAGCCGTGCTGCC
Source organism: Curtobacterium sp. MCBA15_009 (assembly GCF_001864895.1). GTDB lineage: Bacteria > Actinomycetota > Actinomycetes > Actinomycetales > Microbacteriaceae > Curtobacterium. Next base: position 86,108 of record NZ_MJGO01000040.1, on the reverse strand, counting down.
CGGCGGAGAACAGGTCGGACGCCCACCCGAACGTGACGAGGGCACCGATCGGGAACCCGCCGGCGATGCCCTTCGCGACCGTGATCGCGTCGGGCGTGATGCCGTGACCCTGGAACGCGAACCAGTTGCCGGTGCGGCCGACGCCCGTCTGGATCTCGTCGAGGACCAGCAGCGCGCCGTGCTCCTCGGTGAGCCGACGTGCGGCGAGCAGGAACCCCTCGGGCAGGTCGACGACGCCGGCCTCGCCCTTGATCGGCTCGAGCACCAGGGCGGCGACGGTGTCGTCGATCGCCGCTTCGAGAGCCTCGATCGAGGTGTCGACGTGCTCGACCCCCGGCACCATCGGCAGGAAGTCCTCTTGCAGGGCGGGCTTGCCGGTGAGCGCGAGGGCGCCCATCGTCCGGCCGTGGAAGCCCTGCTTGAGCGCGAGGATGCGGGTCTTCCGGCCGTCGGCACCCTTGTTCAGGCGGGCCAGCTTGAAGGCGGCCTCGTTCGCCTCGGCACCGGAGTTGCCGAAGTACACCCGACCGGCGTCGCCGGCACCGCTGATGCGCTTCAGGCGCTCGGCGAGCTCGAGCTGGGGCGGCGTGGCGAAGTAGTTCGACACGTGCACGAGCTTGGCCGCCTGGTCGGCGATGGCCCCGACGAGCGCCGGGTGCGCGTGTCCGAGCGAGTTCACGGCGATGCCGGCGAGGAAGTCGAGGTACTCGTTGCCGTCGACGTCCCACACGCGGCAGCCCTCGCCGCGCTCGAGCATGATCTTCGGCGGGGTCAGGGATCGCATGAGCGACGCCCCGAACCGGTCGTTCCAGGTCTGGGTCTGCGTCTCGGTGCTCACGGCTGCTGTCCCTTCTCGGTCGCGCCGGCCACGTGTTGGCCGGTGCTGCTGTCGATCGACGGCGACGCCACGCGGCGGCCGATCTCGGCGTGGGTCATCTGGTTCTCGGTGCGTCGGCTCGGGTCCGGGATCACCTCGGTGCCCGCACCCCGCAGGGTGAAGACCTCGAGCAGGATCGAGTGCGGGATCCGGCCGTCGATGATGGTCGCGCCGCCGACACCCCCGACCACGGCGTCGAGGCACGCGGTCATCTTCGGGATCATCCCCGACTCGAGCGTCGGCAGCAGCTCGCGGAGCTCCTCGACCGCGATGAGGTCGACGATCGAGTCACGGTCGGGCCAGTTGCGGTACAGCCCGGGGACGTCCGTGAGCATCATGAGCTTCGAGGCGCGGAGCGCGATCGCGAGCGCACCGGCCGCCGCGTCGGCGTTCACGTTGAGCGCCTGGTCCGGGTGCGCGTCGTCGATCGCGATGCTCGAGACCACCGGGATCCGGCCGGCCTCGATCGCAGCGAGCACGCCGGACGGGTCGACGTGGGTGATGTCCCCGACGTGCCCGAGGTCGTACTCCTGCCCGTCGACGACCACGCCCTTCTTCTCACCGGTGAAGAGTGAGCCGCCGTCGCCGAACACGCCGACGGCCAGGCCCTCGCCGTGCTCGTTCACCAGGTCGACGATCTCGCGGTTGACCTCGCCGGCCAGGACGTCGCGGACGACGGTGATCGCCTCCGTCGTCGTGACGCGGTACCCGCCGCGGAACTCGGACTCGATGCCCTGCTCCTTCAGCGCCGCGGAGATCTGCGGCCCGCCACCGTGCACGACGACGGGGTGCAGCCCCGCGTAGCGCAGGTAGACCATGTCCTCGGCGAACGCGCGCTTGAGGTCCTCGTTCACCATGGCGTTCCCGCCGAACTTGACCACGACGATCTTGCCCGAGAACCGCTTCAGCCAGGGCAGCGACTCGATGAGCGTCGCCGCCTTGACCGCGGCGAGCTCGTGCTCTTCCTGCTTGTTGAGGTCGCCCATCAGCTGGAGTACGCGCTGTTCTCGTGCACGTAGTCGTGCGTGAGGTCGTTGGTGAGGATCGTCGCCGCGTGCGTGCCGACCCCGAGGTCGATGCGCACGTGGGTGTCGCGCGGGGTGAGGTCGACGGTGTCGCTCGGCTCGTCCGGAGCGCCGGCGTGGCAGACCCGCACGCCGTTCATGCTGACGTCCACCTGGTACGGGTCGAACTCGGCGTCGGTCGTGCCGATCGCCGCGAGCACCCGGCCCCAGTTCGGGTCGTTGCCGAAGACGGCCGCCTTGAACAGGTTGTTGCGGGCGACGCTCCGACCGACGGTGACGGCGTCGTCCTCGGAGGCGGCGTGCACGACCTCGATGGTGATGTCGTGGGCCGCACCCTCGGCGTCCTGCTGCAGCTGGCGGGCGAGGTCGGCGCACACGGCGGTCAGCGCTTCCTGGAAGTCGCCGACCTCGGGCGTCACACCGCTCGCACCGGACGACAGCAGCACGACGGTGTCGTTCGTCGACATGCAGCCGTCCGAGTCGACCCGGTCGAACGTGGTGCGGGTGGCGGCGCGGAGCGCCTGGTCGAGCTGGTCGGGCGTCTGCACGGCGTCCGTCGTGATGACGACGAGCATCGTCGCGAGACCGGGCGCGAGCATGCCGGCACCCTTCGCCATGCCGCCGATGGTCCAGCCGTCCTCGGTCACGACGGACTGCTTGGGCTTCGTGTCCGTCGTCATGATGGCCGTCGCCGCGTCCGGTCCGCCGTCGTCGCTGAGCGCCGCGCTCGCCAGGTCGACGCCGCGGAGCACGCTGTCGCGGAAGGTCTGGTCGCCCACGCCGATGAGCCCGGTGGAGCAGACGACGACGTCGCCGGCCCCGATGCCGAGGGCGTCGCCCACGGCCTCGGCCGTCAGGTGCGTGGTCTGGAAGCCGAACGGGCCGGTGAAGCAGTTCGCACCACCCGAGTTGAGGACGACGGCGCGGACGACGCCGTCCCCCACCACCTGGCGGGACCAGATGACGGGGTGCGCCTGGGCGCGGTTGCTGGTGAAGACCGCGGCCGCGGCCGCGTCGGGCCCGTCGTTGACGACGAGCGCCACGTCCGGCTTGCCGCTCGCCTTGAGACCGGCGGTGACGCCGGCAGCGCGGAAGCCCGCTGCCGCGGTGACGCCCTGGAGGCCCGGCTCGGTCTGGGTGGTCGTGCCTGCGTCGGTCACGGTGCGACTCCGTCCACGCTGAGGCCCGTGGTCTCGGGGAGACCGAGGGCGATGTTTGCCGACTGGACGGCGGCGCCCGCCGTCCCCTTGGCGAGGTTGTCGAGTGCGCTCACCGCGACGACGCGGCCCGCGGACTCGTCGACGGCGATGCCGACGAGCGCGGTGTTCGCACCGATGGTGTCGGCGACGCGGGGGAACTCCCCCTCCGGCAACAGGTGCACGAAGGGCTCGTCGGCGTACGCCTGCTCCCACGCGAGCCGGACGTCGCGCGCGCTGACGCCGGGCGAGAGCTTCGCGGTCGTGGTGGCGAGGATGCCCCGGGACATCGGCACGAGGACCGGCGTGAACGAGATGGTGACGTCGGACGCGCCGGCGACCTGCAGGTTCTGCTGGATCTCGGGGACGTGCCGGTGGGTGCCACCGACGGCGTAGGCGCTGGCGGACCCCATGATCTCGGACGCCAGGTAGGTGTTCGCGAGCTTCTTGCCGGCACCGCTCGGGCCGACGCTCAGCACCGCGACGATGTCGTCGGACTCGACGAGCCCGGCCTGGATCCCCGGCTGGATGCCGAGCGTGACCGCGGTCACGTTGCACCCGGGGACCGCGATCCGCTTCGCACCGACGAGACCGGACCGCTGCTTGCCCTGGGCGGCGATGTCGTCGACGTCCCGCCACTCGTCGGCCGAGCCGGGGGTGGGCGCCGCGAGCAACAGCTCGGGCAGCCCGTAGGTCCAGGCGCCGAAGTACTCGCCGCCGTAGAACCGCTCCCACGCCGCCGGGTCCGTCAGCCGGTGGTCCGCGCCGCAGTCGATCACGAGGGCGTCGTCGCCGAGTTCGGCGGTGATCGCACCCGACTGGCCGTGCGGCAGCGCCAGGAACACCACGTCGTGCCCGCGGAGGTTCTCGGCCGTCGTCTCCACGAGGGTCAGGTGCGACAGCGACCGCAGGTGCGGCTGCGTCGCGATCAGGGGCTGGCCGGCGTTCGAGAACGCGGTCACCGTCCTGACGTCGAACTCGGGGTGGGCGGAGAGCACGCGCAGGAGCTCACCGCCCGCGTAGCCGGAGGCTCCCGCCACGGCGACGGATACGGACATGGGATTCCACCTTTGGTCGGACTGGTCGTCGAGGAGTCGGAGGCGGCGACCCCGGGCGGTGCTGATCCCGTCGTGGGTCAGTCGCGCAGGGTCGCCCCGAATCGCTCGCCGGCACGTCGGACTGCGCCGTCGCGGGCCTCGGTGGCCTCGGCAGCGGTCAGCGTGCGGTCCGTGGCGCGGAACCGCAGGGCGAACGTCAGGGACTTCTGTCCCTCGTCCACACCCGTGCCCCGGTAGTCGTCCACGAGCCGAGCATACTCCAGCAGCTCTCCCGCGCCAGAGCGCACCGCATCGAGCACGTCACCGGCGGGGACGTCCGTCGCGACGACCAGGGAGAGGTCCTGCGTGGCCGCCGGGTACGACACGATCGGCGCGACCGCCACGAGTTCCGGCGCCGCGGCGACCAGGGCGTCGAGGTCGAGTTCGACGACCGCCACCACCCGGGGCAGCACGGCCGCCTCGGACAGTTCGGGCAGGAGCTCGCCGGCGACACCGACGACCGCTCCGTCGACGAGCAGCGACGCCGCACGGCCGGGGTGCAGCGACGGGTGCGTCGTCTGGGCGACGGTCAGCTCGACACCGACCGCCCAGGCGACCTGGCGTGCCGCGTCGACGGCGTCCGCGATGCCGTACGGCTCGGCGGGCACACCGGGCTGCTTCACGACGCGGTTGCCGGTGAGGAGCGCGGTGACGTGGAAGGGCTGCGCGGGCAGCGAGGCGTCGAGCGCCTCGAGCGTCGCGCGGTCGGGCAGCGCCCCACCGGCCGGCACGTCGGCGGTGCCGAGCGTCTCGCCGGCGGCCGGCAGGAAGACGCGCGAGGTCTCGTAGAGCGCGACGTCGACGAGGCCGCGGGACACGTTGCGACGGGCGGCGTCGACCAGCGCGGGGACCCCGCTGCGGCGGAGCAGATCCTGCTCGCTGTCGAGTGCGTTCGCGAGGACGACGCTCGGGCCGCCCGCTGCGTCGATGCCCGGGTACGCGGCCTGCGTCGGTGCGGACACGAAGGGTGCGGTGACGACCTCGACGAGCCCGGCGGCGGCGAGGGCCGACGCGACGCGACGGCGGGCCTGCTGGTGCGCGGTGAGGCCGCGTCCGGGCGGCGCGACCGGCAGGACGCTCGGGATCCGGTCGTACCCGACGATGCGTGCGACCTCTTCGACCAGGGTGGTGTCGTCGGTCAGGTCGGGGCGCCAGGTGGGCGGCGTCACCGTGAGCAGGTCACCGTCGACGTCGACCGTGGCGCCGAGCGCGCGGAGCGTGTCGACGACCTCGGCGTCGGTGTACGCGACACCGATGAGTTCGGACGGACGAGCGAGTCGCATCGACACGGTGGGGCGCGGGGTGGTGTCGACGAGGGTCGAACCGAGTGCATCGGCGGTGCCGCCGGCCAGGTCGACGAGGAGTTCGACGGCCCGGTTCGCCGCGGCCTCGGCCACGAGCGGGTCGACCCCGCGCTCGAAGCGTCGGGACGCCTCGCTCGGCAGCTTGTGCCGTCGAGCGGTGCGGGCGATCGAGACCTGGTCGAAGCCGGCGGCCTCGATGAGGACGTCGGTCGTCGTGGCCGAGATCTCGGTCCGCGCACCGCCCATGACACCGGCGAGCCCGACGGGGCCGGCGTGGTCGGTGATGACGAGGTCCTCGGGGTCGAGCTTGCGGACGACGCCGTCGAGGGTCTCGAGGGTCTCGCCGACCGTGGCACGACGGACACCGAGCCCACCGTTCACCGTCGCGAGGTCGTAGCCGTGCAGGGGCTGCCCGAGTTCGAACATGACGTAGTTCGTGATGTCGACCGGCAGGGAGATCGACCGCACGCCGGCCAGTGCGAGACGCGAAACCATCCAGGACGGTGTCTTCGCGGTGGGGTCGATGCCGCGGACGACCCGGGTGACGAAGGTGCTCGCGCCGATCCGGCCACGGATGGGCGCCTGATCGTCGATCGTCACCGGGAAGCCCTCGCCGGTGCGGGGTGCGACGCGGTCGACCGGGTCGTGGAAGCCCGCGCCCGTGGCGTGGGCGTACTCGCGGGCGACGCCGCGCATGCTCATGACGTAGCCGCGGTCGGGCGTCACGTTGATCTCGACCGCCGCGTCGTCGAGGCCGAGGAGGGCGATCGCGTCTGCGCCGACGGGGGGCTCCATGCCGAGGTCGGCGAAGCGCAGGATGCCGTCGTGCTCGTCGCCGAGGCCGAGCTCGCGAGCCGAGGCGATCATGCCGTCGGACACGTGCCCGTAGGTCTTGCGGGCCGCGATCGGGAACGGGCCGGGCAGCACGGCACCGGGGAGCGTGACGACGACGAGGTCGCCGACGTCGAAGTTGTGCGCACCGCAGACGATGCCGCGGGGCTCGGGTTCGCCGACGTCCACCTGGCACCAGTTGATGGTCTTGCCGTTCTTCTGCGGCTCGGGCACGCGCTCGAGCACCCGGCCGACGACGACGGGGCCGGTCAGGTCGAAGGTGTGGACGTCCTCTTCCTCGAAGCCGACCGACACGAGCGCCGCGTGGACGTGCTCGAGGGTGACGTCGTCGGGCAGGTCCACGGACTCGCCGAGCCAACGGATTGGGACGCGCATCAGACCACCGTTCCGAACTGCTGCGAGAAGCGGATGTCGCCCTCGAGGAAGTCACGCATGTCGTTCAGGCCGTTGCGGAACTGCAGCGTCCGCTCGATGCCCATGCCGAACGCGAAGCCCTGGTACTCGTCCGGGTCGATGCCGGCGGCACGCAGGACGTTGGGGTTGACCATGCCGCAGCCACCCCACTCGACCCACCGCGCGCCGCCCTTGGCGTTCGGCTGCCAGACGTCCATCTCGGCACTCGGCTCGGTGAACGGGAAGTAGTTCGGGCGGAGTCGGATCTGCGCCTCGGCGCCGAACATCTGCCGGGCGAAGTGCTCGAGCGTGCCGCGCAGGTGCGCCATCGTCAGGCCCTTGTCGATCGCGATGCCCTCGACCTGGGTGAAGACCGGCAGGTGCGTGGCGTCGAGCTCGTCGGCGCGGTACACACGACCCGGGGCGATGACGTAGAGCGGGAGGTCGCGGGACAGCAGCGACCGCACCTGCACCGGCGAGGTGTGGGTGCGCATGACCAGGTGCCGGTCGACGGGCTCGACGAAGATCGTGTCGGCCATCGCCCGGGCCGGGTGGTCCTGGTCGAAGTTCAGGGCGTCGAAGTTGAACCACTCGTGCTCGAGCTCGGGGCCTTCTGCCACTTCCCACCCCATGCCGACGAAGATGTCCGCGACGGCTTCGTTGAGGAGCGAGAGCGGGTGACGCGAGCCGGTCGGGCGGTGCGTCGGCAGCGCGGTGACGTCGACGCGCTCGGCCTCGAGCCGGGCACGCTCCTCGGCTTCGGCGAGGACCGACTCCTGCTCGGCGATCGCCGCGTTGAGCCGCCCGCGCGCCTGCCCGACGAGCTTGCCGGCCGCGGCCTTCTGCTCCGGCGGCACGCTGCGCATCGACGCGTTCATCCGAGCCAACGGCGACTGCTCGCCGGTGTGCTCGGCCCTGGCCTGCTTCAGCTCGGCGACCGTCGTCGTGGCACGGACGGCCGCGAGGGCCTGGTCCACCGCGTCGGCGACGGCCGATTCGCTGATCTCGAGAGGTTCTGACACGAGACCCGATCCTACCGGCCGACGGGATACCACCCGTCTGCACCGAGCGGACTGTGGATCGTCGGTGCCGACGAGCGGCCTGTGCAGGAGTGTCAGCTCCGGAGCGCGAACGCCGACTCGTACAGGCAGACCGACGCCGCGGTGGCGAGGTTCATCGACTCGGCCTGCCCGTAGATCGGCACCTTCACCGCGCGGTCGACGAGGGCGAGGTCCTCGGCGGTGAGGCCGCGGGCCTCGTTGCCGAACACCCACGCCGTCGGTCCGTCGAGCATGCCCTCGGCCCGGACCACCGGCAGGTCGTCGCCCGAGACGTCCGCCGCGAGCACCGTGTACCCGAGCGCCTTGGCCCGCGCGATCGTGTCGGCCAGGGTCACGCCGACCGAGACCGGCACGTGGAAGAGCGAGCCCGTGGTCGACCGGACGACCTTCGGGTTGTACGGGTCGACCGAGCGCCCGGTCAGGACCACCGCGTCGGCGCCGGCGGAGTCGGCGGCGCGGATGATGGTGCCGGCGTTCCCCGGGTCCCGCACCTCCTCGAGGATGGCGACCAGCCCCGGCAGCGCGCCCTGCTCGGCGGAGTCCCCACGGGCCTCCAGGCCGTCGGCGACCGCACCGCGGTCCGGGAAGACGTCCTTCACCGACGTCGGGAACTGCTGGCACACGGCCACCACGCCCTGCGGCGTGACGGTGTCGGCCATCGCCTCGAGCACCTGCTCCGTGACGAACCAGGTGTCGACCGGGGCGTCGTCGAGGCCGTAGCGCGCCGCGGCGGTCGGGGTCACGTACAGCTCGCGCAGCAGTTCCGGGCCGTACTCGAGGGCTTCACGGACGGCCTGCGGGCCCTCCAGCAGGAACAGGCCGGTCTCGGCCCGGACGTCCTTCTTGGCCAGGGCCGCGACGGCCTTCACACGTCCGGCACGGGGGTTCTCGAGGAGATCGCTCACGGGTCAAGTCTAGGAACGACGAAACCCCCGCCGTGCGGCGGGGGTTTCGCGAGCAGAAGAACTGACTACGCAGCCTTCGGGGCCGAGGTGTCGGCCGGGAGGGCCTTCTTCGCGGTCTCGACGAGCGCGGTGAACGTCTCGGGGTTGTTCACCGCGAGGTCGGCGAGGATGCGACGGTCGACCTCGACGCCGGCCAGGTTGAGACCCTGGATGAGGCGGTTGTAGGTCAGGCCGTTGGCGCGGGACGCAGCGTTGATGCGCTGGATCCAGAGGCGACGGAACTCGCCCTTCTTCGCGTGACGGTCGCGGTACGCGTAGACGAGGGAGTGGGTGACCTGCTCCTTGGCCTTGCGGTACAGGCGCGAACGCTGGCCGCGGTAGCCCTCGGCGCGCTCGAGGATGACGCGGCGCTTCTTGGCGGCGTTGACCGCTCTCTTTACTCGTGCCATTGCACTATTCCTTTACGATCCGGGGGCTCAGTGGCCGAGGAGCTTCTTGACGTTCTTCGCGTCAGCCTTGGAGAGGACCTGGTCCTCGTTCAGGCGGGCCTTGCGCTTGGCGCTCTTGACCTCGAGGTTGTGACGCATACCGGCCTGCTGCTTCATGATCTTGCCGGTGCCGGTGACCTTGAAGCGCTTCTTCGACCCGGAGTGGGTCTTCTGCTTGGGCATGGAGGTGCCTTTCCGTGGGATGGATGGGGGCCGCGTCGTTGCGGGATCGGTCGGTGGGACCTATTCGGCGGGAGCGTCGGTCTGCTCGGAGCCGGCGGCCGCGTCCGCGGTCTCCTTGCCCTTCGCAGCGTGCTCCGACGCACGACGCTCGGCCTTCTGGGCAGCACGCTTCGCGTTCTGCTCGCCCTTGACGTCGGACTTGTTCTTGAGCGGGGCGATGATCATCGTCATGTTGCGGCCGTCCTGGGTCGGACGCGACTCGACGACACCGAACTCGGCGATCTCCTCCGCGAACTTCTGGAGGAGACGGACACCCTGCTCCGGACGCGACTGCTCGCGGCCACGGAAGAGGATCATCGCCTTCACCTTGTCGCCGCCGAGGAGGAAGCCCTCGGCGCGCTTGCGCTTCGTCTCGTAGTCGTGCACGTCGATCTTCAGGCGGAAACGGACCTCTTTCAGGTCCGTGTTCACCTGGTTGCGACGCGCTTCCTTGGCCTTCTGAGCGGCCTCGTACTTGAACTTGCCGTAGTCCATGATCTTCGCCACGGGCGGCTTCGAGTTCGGCGCGACCTCGACCAGATCCAGTTCGGCTTCCTGCGCGAGACGCAGTGCCATGGCGATCGGGACAACGCCGACCTGCTCACCCTGCGGACCGACGAGTCGGACTTCGGGAACGCGGATTCGGTCGTTGGTACGGGGATCGGTGATGCGGAGCTCCTTCAATCAGGTGGTGGCCGTCCGGGGCGTTTGCCCTGGACGACAGCACGAGAGAGGAGATCTGACGCACGGATCGGAACCCGTTCGGCAGCCGCCCTGCATCGGGTCCGTGGACCCGACCGACGTGTGCACCCAGTTGCCGTGCACTCGCGGAGCGGTGGTGACCCGGTAGCCTGGTGGAACGCGGCCGCGGGTGGGAGAGACTCCTCTTTCGTGACACCGTCCGAGCGCTTCAGGAAGACCTGATGGCACACGGACAGCATCTGCCGCGAGCGAGTCTAGCAGAGGAGCACCGTGACCGACACCCCGATCGACGACGAGGGCAGCGGCATCGACGCCGCACGGGACATCTCGGAGGTGCCCGCCGTCGAGCTCATCAACACCGTCGCGGTGCACCTGCTGAGCGCCGCGGCCGTCAAGGTCGGCCTCGCCGACGACCCGCAGCAGCAGACCGACCTCGACGAGGCCCGGAAGCTCATCACCGTGCTCGCCGGACTGGTCACCGCCGCGGCGACCGAGATCGGCGACCACCACGCCCGGCCGCTGCGCGACGGGCTGCGCTCGGTGCAGCTCGCCTTCCGTGAGGCCTCGGCGATCCCGGACGCCCCGGGCGCGGGCCCGGGCGAGAAGTACACGGGGCCGGTCAACTAGGCGCGGGGGCTGTTCCGCGCGTAGGGCGCCGTTCCGCGCGTAGGTGGTCGTTCCGCGCGTAGGTGGTCGTTTCGCGCGTGGGGAGATGTTTCGCGCGTAGGAGGTCGGTTCTTCCGACTGCCTACGCGCGATTCTGCTTTCCACTGCGAGTGCGATGAGACGTTCTGCGCATGGCGCGGCAGTTCGCGCGTGGTGGGTTCCTCCGGGCTCGGGCAGGTCTTCTGCGCGTCGGAGGGCAGTTGTTCCTGCCTCCTACGCGCGGAAGTGCTCCCCATCGCGGGCGTGATGGGACGGTTCGCGCGTCGTCGGGCGGTCCGATTGTGCTGGGAGCGGCCGCGCGGGAGTTCTGACCTCCGACGCGCGGAACTGCTCGCCAGGGCGGGCGGCGGAGGTGCGCGCAGGAAGGACGGGAGGCCCGTGGCGGCGTCGCCACGGGCCTCCCGTCCGGTGCCGGGCCGGGTCGGTCAGGAGCCGCTGCGCGCGACCAGGCGCGTGACGGCCGCGAGCGGGATGCCGACCCAGTCGGGTCGGTTCCGGGACTCGTAGACGACCTCGTAGACGGCCTTGTCGAGCTCGAAGGCGTCGAGGAGCTCGCGGTGTGCCGTGAGGTCCGCGCCGGTGCCGTGCTCGTAGCCGGCGAGGAAGCGGGAGCGTGCGTCCGCCGCCCACTCCCCCGCGTCGACCGGTTCCGGGTCGTGCGCCAGTGCGCCTGCCACGTAGTCGAACGACCGGAGCATGCCGGCGACGTCGCGCAGGGTCACGTCGGGCACGGAGCGCTCGGCGAGGGGGCGGAGGGGCTCGCCCTCGAAGTCGAGGAACACCCATCCGCGAGACCCGGGAGCCGCCAGGACCTGACCGAGGTGCAGGTCGCCGTGGATGCGCTGCAACTCGGGCCACGGGACCGTGGCCGCGCGGGCGTAGACGGCGCGGATGGCAGCTGCGTGTTCGGCGACGGCCGGGACCTCGCGAGCTGCCGTGTCGAGGCGTTCGTGCATCGTCGCGACGGCGGTGTCTCGTCGGTCGGGGTCAGCGGGCACGGTCGGCAACGCGGTGGCGAGAGTGCGGTGCACCTCGGCGAGCGCTGCGCCGAGCTGCTCCGCCCGGTCGCCGAAGGGGTTCCGCCCCCGTGCGTCGTCGAGGGCCACACGCCAGGCGTCCTCGAGTCCGGGCAGGAACTCCTGCGCGAAGGCGAGGTGGCCGGTCGCGGTCCCGTCCGGGCGTCCGGCGTCGGGCCAGCTGCCGCGGAGGGCACCGTAGACCTGCGGGACGCGGGAGCTGCCTGCGGCGGACAGGGCGAGCTGCGTGGTGACGTCCGGGTTGTCGCCGTGGTGCAGTACCCGGAACACCTTGATGATGACGCGCTCACCGGATGCGGTGTCGCAGATGACCGAGGTGTTCGACTGCTCCCCGGTCAGCACGCGTGCGGCGGTCACCTGTCCGATGGGACGCAGGCTGTCGGGGTCGGCATCGATGCGGCTCGCGAGTTCGGCGATCCAGGCGGTGTCGGTCGTGGCGTCGGTGATCGTCCCCTCGGGACCGCCCGTGACCGGCGACTGGTAGAGCACGGGCGCTGCCGGCGCTGCCGGGGCCTCGTCGAGGACGAGTCGGGTGCCGTCCTCCGTGGAGATCGTGCGGAGGCGCGGCACCGACCCCTTCGACGCGTACCAGCGGCGGTCGGCGATCCAGGCTTCGAGGGCGCGGTCGTCCGGCGCGTCGATGACGGCTGGGGTCGAAGGGGTTCCGGGGGCGTTGTCGAGTGGGTCTCGGGCTCCGTCGCTCATGCAGCGGAAGGTACGCGCCGAGGGCTGTCGAGGTGCCGAGTCCGCGCCGGTGGTGCTCCTCCACAGGCCAGTGAGCCGGCGGCACCGTCCACAGGATGCTCTCGCGGAGCCGAGGGCTGCACGCCCCCGGATCACACTTGCCGCATGACGAGCCGAACCGAGACGAACGACCCTCCCTGCACCGCGCCGCGTCTGCTCTGGTGCATCGACGACGACCGCGAACTGCCCACGTTCGACGGCGTCGGCAGGCGTGTGACCCGGCACGACGCGTCCGTCCTGTACGACGTCGTGTGGGACAGCCCCGACAAGGTGCTCGCGAGCGCGGGCATCGAGTTCGCCAGCTCGGACGACGACGGCGGCGTGTGGACCGTCGACCGCGGCGAGGGGCCCGAGCGGGTCGGCGGCGACCAGGACGAACCGCCGCGTGCGGCGGTCGAAGCCGTCCTGTGCGGGCGGCCGATCGAGCCGTTGTGGGTCCGGCGGGTCAGGACGGTGCTCGTGACGGTGTACGCCGACGACGGCGACCTCGGGGTCGAGGTGGGGGACGTTCGGATGGACGTCGCGGGCTGGACGTCGGCCTTCGGGGAGACCGGTGCCGAACCGCCCCACGGGAGGTGGTGGACACTCGCCGACGACCACCGCGACGCCGTCCACCGTGGCGACGGGCTCGAACGCAGGGTCGAGGCGCTCCTGACGGACGCCGCCGGGGCTCCCCCGTCGAGCACACCGCCGTCGGACGCGTCCGGAGCGCCGCAGCGGTGAACGGATCGCAGAGCGCGCGGTCGTGGTGGACGGGGTGGACGCGGTGGCTCGGGGCGGTCGTGGTCCGCTCCCGGGTGCGACGTGCCCCGCGGACGCCGTGCCCGGTTCTGCGAGGATCGGGGCATGCCGCACTACCTCGAGGACCTCGCAGCCGGTCAGACCTTCACGACGCCGGGACGCACCATCACCGAGGCGGACGTGGTGTCCTTCGCCTCGTGGACGAACGACAACAACCAGGTGCACACCGACGTCGAGTTCGCCGGGCGGACCCGGTACGGCCAGCGGATCGTGCACGGGCTGCTCGGGACCTCGCTCTGCCTCGGGCTCATCGCCCGGACCGGGGTGTTCGAGGGGTCCGCCGTGGCACTGCTCGGGATCGACCAGTGGCGGTTCGCCGAGCCGGTGTTCATCGGGGACACGGTGACCTGCGAGGTCGAGATCCTGTCGACGCGGGCGACGAGTTCCGGGAAGACCGGCATCGTGGAGCGGACCGTCACGCTGCGGAACCAGCACGGGGTCGTCGTGCAGCAGGGGCGCATGGACGTGATGGTCCTGACGCGGGACGCCGCGATCGCCTGACGGTGCACCGTCGTCTTCGGCGGCCGCGTCCACTGCGCGCACCGTCGTGGTCGACCACGACGGTGCGGCGTGCGGCGTGCGGCGTGCGGCTGGGCGGCACTCCGGTACGCGTCCGCGCGGCGCAGCGGCCCGCGCCCGGTGGAGGTCCGGCGCGTGTTCCGGCGCTCGGGCGGCAATCGTTGCCGCACCCTTTACAACGATGTACAACCACGGGAGCATTGATCCATGAGCACGCTCGACGGCACCGTCGCCGCACCTGACACCTCGCCTGCACCGACCCTCCCCCTGGCCTCACGGCAGGACGGCACGTACCCCCGGCCGCAGATGCTCCGCACGGCCTGGGCCGACCTCGACGGCACGTGGTCGTTCCGGAACGAGGGCGACGAGTCCTCGTGGCGGAACGGCTTCCCGGACGCCCGCGACATCCTCGTGCCGTTCCCGCCGGAGTCCTCGGCGTCGGGCATCGACGAGCCCGGGTTCCACCCGGTCGTCTGGTACTCGCGGCCGATCACCCACGAGGACCTGCTCGCAGCGGGGCACGACGAGCACGCGGACCGTCTCGTGCTGCACTTCGGGGCCGTCGACCACCGCGCCCGTGTCTGGATCGACGGGCAGTTCGTCGGCGAGCACGAGGGCGGGCACACCCCGTTCTCCTTCGACGTCACCGAGCTGCTCACCGGCGGCGCCCCGGACGCCGTGCACACCCTGGTCGTCCGTGCCGAGGACGACCCGCACGACCTCACGCAGCCCCGCGGCAAGCAGGACTGGCACGAGGACCCGCACGCCATCTGGTACCGCCGCACCACCGGCATCTGGCAGACGGTCTGGCTCGAGGCCGTGCCGACCGCGTCGATCGGGTACCTGCGCTGGACGAACGTCGACCACGCCACGATGCGCCTCACGGTGCGGCTGCACGGCAGACGGTCCGGCGGCGAGCGCCTCCGCGTCGAGGCGTGGTGGGACGAGCGCGGCGAGCACCTCGCGACGGTCGAGTCCACCATCGGCGACACCGCGACCGAGTTCGAGGTCGTCCTGCCGATCGCCCGCCAGACGAACGGCCAGGCCGAGGACGAACTGCACTGGACGCCCGAGCACCCACGCCTGATCGATGCCACGGTCGCGCTGCTCGCGGCGGACGGCACGCCGGTCGACGCGGTCTCGAGCTACTTCGGCATGCGCACGGTCGGGGTCGACGCGGGGACCTTCCTGCTGCACGGACGCAGCTACGACGTCCGCAGCGTCCTCAACCAGGGCTACTGGCCCGAGTCACACATCGCCGCGCCGTCGCGACAGGCCCTCCGCCGCGAGGTCGAGCTCATCAAGGAGCTCGGCTTCAACGCCGCCCGCAACCACCAGAAGATCGAGGACCCGCGCTTCCTGTACTGGGCGGACCGGCTCGGCCTGCTGGTCTGGGGCGAGGCCCCCGGTGCCTACGCGTTCTCGCCGCGCGCCGTCCAGCGGCTCATGCGGGAGTGGATGGACGCCGTCGAGCGCGACGCGTCGCACCCGTCGATCGTCACCTGGGTGCCCGCGAACGAGAGCTGGGGCGTGCAGCACATCGCGACCGACCCGGCGCAACAGGCGTACGCCCGGTCCCTCGCGGACGTCACCCGGGCGATCGACCCGACCCGTCCCGTGATCTCGAACGACGGGTGGGAGCACACCAACTCCGACATCGTGACGATCCACGACTACGAGGGGGACGGCGTGGCGCTCGCACGGACCTACGCGGACGACGCCGCCCGCGAGCGGCTCTTCTCGCGCTTCGGTCCGGCGGACCGCTGGGTCCTCGTCGGCGGGGCACGTGACGAGGGTCAGCCCGTCATGCTCACCGAGTTCGGCGGGGTGAACTACCAGCCCGGCGTCCAGCGCGAGGACGGCTGGGGCTACACCTCGGCCAGCGACGGCGACGACTGGATCGCGCGCATCACCGCGCTCTACGACGCGATCCGGGCCAGCTCGTTCCTCGCCGGCTCCTGCTACACGCAGCTCACCGACACCATGCAGGAGACGAACGGCCTGCTCAACGCGGACCGCACGCCGAAGGTGCCGATCGAGCAGATCCGTCGCGCGGTCACGGGGCGCTAGCCGGGAGGCCCGCCCCCGGTACGCAGCGGTGGTCGCGTCCGGCAGATGGACGCGCCCACCGCCGCTCCCGAGCCGAGCAGGTCGACGCACGGTCCGGTGTCCGGCCCGGTGCGTGACCGCGAGCAGGTCGCTGCGCGGTCCGGCGTCGGGCCCGGCGCTCGACCGCGCGAGCAGGTCGACCCACGGTCCCGTGTCCGGCCCGGCGCTCGACCGGGTGCGGGGCAGCTGCCGTGGTCTGGGAGGATCGGACGGGTGACGAGCGTGGCGGAGACGAGCCGGGCCTCCCGGCCGGGGGCGCACCGTCTGCTGACCGGACGGCACCACGCGTGGCGCGCACCGCTGCTGCTGTGGCTCGGCTCGCGGGTGGTGAGCACCACGCTGCTCGCGGCGGTGTACCTGCTCGCGACCGCGAACGGCTGGCCGTTCGCCTCGTACCGGCGGGACCCCTCGTTCTTCACGTTCTCCGGGTCGTGGGATGCGTCCTTCTACCGGACCATCGCGGAGCACGGGTACCCGACGACGCTGCCCCTGGACGGAGCCGGGCACGTGGCACCGAACGCCTGGGCGTTCCTGCCGGTGTTCCCGGCGGTCGTGCGTGCGCTGATGACGGTGACCGGCGGGTCGTTCTGGGTGGTCGCCGTCCTCGTCGCCACCGCAGCGGGAGCCGGGGCGTGCGTGCTGCTCTACCGCCTGGTGCTCGCGGTCGGCGACGAGCGGCGTGCGCGGTGGGCGACGGCGCTCTTCGCCTTCGGGCCGACGGGGTTCCTGCTGCAGGTGGCCTACGCCGAGAGCCTGCTGCTCGTGCTGCTCTTCGGGGCGCTGCTGGCGCTCGTGCGACGACGGTACTGGCTCGTCGCGCCGCTCGGCGTGGTGGCCGCCTTCACGAAACCGGGGGTCCTCGCGCTCGCGGTGGCCCTCGCCGTGCACCTGGTCGTCCGGTGGGTCGAGGCGCACCGGACCGGGCGGGTGGCGGCGGTGTTCCCGTGGCGGGAGCGGTCGGTGATCGTGGCCTCGGGGCTGGTCGTGGCGGCGGCGGGACTCGCGTGGCCGGTCGTCGCGTCGGCGGTGACCGGGAGGCCGGAGGCGTACCTCGAGACCGAGCTGTCGTGGTGGGTGGGCTTCGTCGGCCGGCAGCACTTCGCCCCGCTGACGCCGTGGTTCACGATGGCGACGACGTGGCTCGGTCCGCTCGGTGTCGTGCTCGTCCTGGCGGTGGTGGCCGGGGCGGTGTGGTTCTTCCGGCGCCGGGACGTCCGGGCGCTCGGCGTCGACGTGTTCGCGTTCACCGGGTCCTACGTGCTGTACCTGTTCGCGGTGTTCCTGCCGCAGCAGTCGCTGCCGCGGCTGCTCATGCCGACGGCGCCGCTGCTCGGGTCGGACGTGTTCGTCCGGACGCGGCGGCGGGCGGTGACGTGGCTGGTCGTGGGGGTGTGCCTGCAGCCGGTGGCGATCGTGCTGCTGTGGTTCCTCGGGTACCCGTGAGTGGTGCGTTGGCTGCGACGGTGCGGCGGCTGCGGCGCCCTACGCGTCGAACGTGTGGAACCAGGCCGTGCCGCCGGGGTGCTGCACGGTGATCATCTCGTCGAGGTCGCGGTACGGGCCGTCCTGGTTGTGGCTCGCCGACTTGATGCGGATGGTGCCGTCGGGCTCGGTGAAGACCTCGGACACGATCGTCGTGTGGTCCGGCGAGTCGTTGTCGTTCCAGTCGTAGAACACGATGTCGCCGACCTTGACCTTGTCGCGTTCGTCCAGCGAGCGGCGCGTCAGTCCGAACTCGGCGGCGTTGGCCGAGAGCCACGGGTCCATCGTCGGGCAGTAGGTCCAGGTGGCCGAGTGCTCGGCCCCGGCGGCCCGGTTGTACCAGTCCGACCGCTGTTCCCAGCCGCGGGCGATGAGGGTCTGGCTGACGTAGTTCGCGCAGTCGCCGCCGATCGGGTTCATCGTGCCGTACTCCGTGAGGTTGTAGTCCTCCCAGTACCGCATCGCGTAGGCGAGCTGCCGGTCGACGTCGGTCAGCGCCGCGTACGCCAGTGACGTGGTGGCGACGGCGTCCGATGCGTCCGGGACCGGTGCGGCGGTCGGCGTCGGGGTGGCGGTGGCGCCGTCCTGCGTCGCTCCCGTCTGGCCGTCGTTGGCCGCGCTGCCGTTGCCGTCCGAGGACCGGTTCGCCGAGGGGCTCGGCTCGACCGTGTCGGTGAACAGGGCGACGTCGGCGTCCCCCGCCGTGTACATGGCCTGGTGGGGGGCGGTGAAGGTCACCGTCGTCGCCGATGCCTGCACGTCGCGTGCCGCGACACCGCCGACCGTGACGCCCTTGACGGCCGCGAGGCCGGATCCCGTGACCGTGACGGTCACGCCGCCGGCCAGTGGCACCTGGGCCGGGCTGAGGGTCTTCGCCGTCGGCGAGGCCGCCTTCGTCGGGCGCTTCGACCCGTCGGAGCTCCGCCCACCGCCCGTGTCGTCGCCGTCACCGCCCGACGAGCACGCGGCGACCGCGAGTCCGATCCCGGCGACGCCGGCGAGGGAGAAGAGGGCGCGGCGGTTCATCGAGGCAGTCATGACCCGTCCAGCGTAGGCGACGCACCCGACGCCCGGACAGTGCATGATCGTGTGCGGGGGGCACGTGTCCTCCGCGTGCGGACTGCAGCCTCCGGAAGGACCACAACACATGCCCGAGAGCCACGACTTCTTCGTCGCCACCGACCCCGAGACCGCTCGGGCGCAGGTGCGCACCGCCCTCACGAACGAGGGCTACACCGTCGACGACGGCGAGCAGGGCGCACTCCGCGCGACCCGGGGCAGCATGGGCCTCACGCTGCTCATCGGCGGCATGGCGAACGACCGCACCTTCCACACCCGTCTCGACGTGCAGATCATGGTGGCGCCGGACGGCCGGACCGTCGCCCGCCTGCTCCGCGGGTCCGGCAAGTCGGCGCTGAAGGGCGGCGCGCTCGGCATCTCCCGCGGCAACCGCGCGTTCGAGCAGGCCGCCAACGCGATCCACGCCACGTTCACGCAGGCGGGTGTCCTGACGGACAGCTTCGCGAGCTGACCACGGTCGGTCTCCGCCGTCCCGAGGGTCAGCGCCCGTCGTAGCGGACCGCGAGCACGGTGACGTCGTCGTCGTGCTCGACGTCGTCGCCGAGTGCGCCGATCCCGGTGACGAGGTCGTCCGGCTCGGGGTGCGCGGTCGCGAAGGCGCGGAAGGCCTCGAGCGCGTCGACGTCGCCACCGAACAGGTCGAGCACCCCGTCGCTGACGCTCACGACGACGTCACCGGGCAGGAGCGCCGTGCGCGCCGAGGTCCAGGCGGTGTCGACGCCGATGGGCAGGTCCCCGGACCGCAACCACTCGCTGCCGCCCGCCCGCCGGAGCAGCAGGTTGAGCCCGTGCCCGGCGTCGGCCCACCGCGCGGAACCGTCCGCGGCCACCCGGAGGTGGAAGCACGTCGTGAACTGGTCCGTCGACGCGTCACCCGTGTCGGTGCTGAGCGCGCCCGATGCCGCCGCCACCGACGCCGCGGGGTCGGCCGCGTCCACGCTCGTGCGCATCACCGACCGGACCACCGCGGCGATCATGCCGGCACCGGCCCCCTTGCCCATCACGTCGCCCAGCGTGAAGGCCGCGCCGTCGGACGTCGGGAACCAGTCGTAGAAGTCGCCGCCGACGGACCGCGCCGGCAGGCAGACGCCCCGCACGGTGAACTCCGCGGGGATGCCCACGTCCGACCCGGGCAGGAGCGCCCGTTGCACGCGTGCGGCCTGACCGATCTCGCTCTCGGCGATGCGGCGCAGCTGCTGCGCGGTCCTGAGGCGGAGGGCGGCCTGACGGGCGAGTTCGTTCGTCACGCCGGCGACCGCGGCGAAGACCAGCAGCACGAAGACCAGGCGGACGAGTTCGCTCGCCAGGATGTCGCCGGGATCGAGGACGATCGGCAGCAGGAACGTCACCGCGGTGCCCGCGAGCGGGTACACGATGTGCCGGCGCCCCGGTCGCGCGGCGATCCAGATGAGCGGGAGCAGGATCGCGGCGAGGAACACCGACCGTGCGTCACCGGTGCCGAAGCGGAGCAGACCGATCGCGACGAAGTCGAGCGCAGGGACGAGCAGCTCCACGGCGAGCAGCGCCGGGCGGCACACGATCAGGGCGGTGGCGGCCAGGCCGAGGAGCGCGAGCACGACCCCGCTCCACATGGCGGGGCCGTTCGTGACCTCGAGCCAGGGCAGCAGGACGCTGCTCACAGCGGCGACGACGGTGAGCCCGGCGATGACGGTCTGGTTCGCGAGCGGGGCGAAGCGCGCCCGGGACGAACGGTCCCGGTCCTGCTCGGACGGCGAGGGCGCGGTGGTGTCCGGCACGCTGAAGCGTGCCGTCACCGGTCCGCGTGACGGGGTCACGGCGGCGTCACCGCGGAGCGGCCGTCACGCCGCGCCCTGGTCAGGAGCAGGACCAGTCACGGTCGATCTTCGACGAGCCGAACGGGGTGACGTACTGCGTCATGAGAACTGGTCCGTCCAGGAGTGCTCTCGAGGAACAGGCGGCTTGGGCCTGATCGAGCCTTCCGTCGCCAATGGCGATCCAGCTGGGCAGCCTCTGCTTCCTCAGGGCACTTGTCGCCGGGATGTCTCCCATGATCTGACTGAACTGGTACCCAGTTGAGTACACCCCCGCCGAAGTCACCCCAGCGGCCTTGAGTCCGTCGACCATTCCCTGGAGTGACGCTTGATTCAGCGACGTCTTGATCTGCCACGACAGGCCCGTTTCGACATCGATCCACCAACGGTAGGAGGCAGGGTTTGACGGACCGTACTTCTTGACGTCGTCGAAGGCGCGCATGTACCCGTACATGTACGAGCATGCTGCGGTGGTCACTGGCTTAGTGGTTGATGTCTTGACACATGTGCCCAGGGGATTCGGTACCTGGACACCGGCGGGGTAGGTGTTCGAAGTGGGCCATTCCTTGGATCCAGGTTCCTGAGGATCGGAATTGGAGCCGAAGGCTCCCGGATTCGCTGCGAGCACGTAGAGCTGTGCCTTGGGTTGCTTCGTGCCCCCGATCGAGGACGCAGCCCAGCCGAGCTGCTGCTGGAAACACGTGTTCGAGGTGTTCCCCAAATCCCCGTTCACCCCGACGATGCCGAACGACTGGTCCGTCGGCACGCTCTTGCCGCACTGCGGGTACGACACGTCGACCCCGGTGCCGGAACCGCTCGACCCGTCCAGGAAGTACCCCACCACGTCGACGTACACGGTCGCCGAGCCGGCCGACACCTTGGCCTGCACCCGGCCCCCGGACGCGAGCGGCGCGATGAGGGCGTTGCCGATGGTCTGGCCCTTCGCGTAGACCTGTGTCGGGACGCTCGACGCCAGACCAGCGCCGACGACGCGGAGCGAACCGCCGACGGTCCCCTTGCCCACCTTCGCGTTGATCACGGCGGCGGTGGCGTTCCGGGGGACCCCGGCGGTGCCGGCGACGGTGATCGTCTTCGCGGTCGTGCCGGCGGCCACGGTGGCCGCGCGGACGGGGTGGGTGGACACGAACACTGAGCCGGTGCTGACCGGGGCGTAGTACCCGACGACGTCGGCGAGGACGCGCGCGGACCCGGAGGACACCCGCGCCTGCACCGCCCCGCCGGAGAGGCGGACGGTCGTGGTGTTCGCGACCGTGACGCCCTTCGAGTACATGACGGACACGACGCCGGCGTCGTTGCCGCTCGGGGTGATCCGCAGGCGGCCGGACGTCGCCGGACGCGACACGTCGGCCTGCAGCACGACCGCGGTGGCGTTGGTGGGGACCCCGGCCCGGCCCGCGACGACCACGCGGGTCGCGGTGGTCCGCACGGTGCCGTCGAGCACCTTCGACGGGGCGAGCGGCGTGTAGGTCGACCCGGAGGCGCTCGTGCCGTACCAGCCGGCGACGTCGAGCGCGACGGTGGCCTTGCCGGCCGAGACCCGCACCTGGGCCTTGCCCGAGGTGAGCCCGACGGTGGTCGTGCCGGAGATCGGCTGCGCCTTCGCGAAGTTCTGGATCGCGGGGCTCGCGGTGCTGCCCGCGGGTGCGACGCTGACGTACCCGGCCGCGGTCGGAGCGGTCACCGTCGCCGTGAGCACCACGGCGGTGGCGGTCGCCGGGATCCCGTTCCGCCCGCCGAGGGTGACGGTCGTCGCCGTCTTCGTGGCGGTGCCGGACCATGCCCGTGCGGGTGCCACGGGCGTGAACCGTCCGGTCGTCGGTGCCGCGGCCGACGCCGGCGCGGCCGGTGTGGCGACGAGCAGTCCGGCGGTGACGGCGAGCACCGTCCCGATCGATGCGATGGCGGTCCTGATGCGCACGTGCTCCCCCGTTCACGCGCCCTTGCGGCGCACCGGGAGTCTAGAGCGGTGCGCCGGACGACACACCACCACGATCCGTCGATGGACCGATCGGCCCATCTGGCATCCCCGGAACGCAGGACGGCCCGGAACCTGTCGGTTCCGGGCCGTCCTCGTGGTGCTGCTCGGTGGAGCTAAGGGGATTCGAACCCCTGACCTTCTCATTGCGAACGAGACGCGCTACCAACTGCGCCATAGCCCCGAGTGCTCGACCACACTAACACCCTCGGTCCGCCGATCCGAAATCGCCGGGCGCGGTCCGGGCGAGCCGCGGGTCAGACCGCGCGGCGACGACGCATGATCGCGTCGAGGTCGGCCTGCTGGTACGCGTCGTCGTCGATGACGCCCATGCCCGCCCACTTGCTGGGCGGCGCCGGGGGGCCGGTCGGCGCGGACGGCTCCTCGGCGACGAGTTCGGGCACGGCCGGCGCCCGCAGCCCCAGGCGCTCGGCCAGTCGCCCCTGGTCGTGCGCGGACAGCGACGCGGCAGCGTCCTCGAGCTCGGGCCGCATGCGCGACACCCGGGCGAGTGACGGGTCGGCGTCGCCCGCGCGGATCGCGGCGGCCTCGGCCTCGGCCTCGGCCTTGGCCGCGGCGACGCGCTCCTTCAGACGCGCGGCGAGTTCCGCCGACGACTCCGGTGACGGCGCGGGAGCGGACGGCCGTTCGACGTACAACGGCTTCGGGACGCGGTTCGGGGTCCAGCTCCGGTCCTGCGCGGGTTCCGCGGGCTGCTCGGTGGACAGCGGCGGTGCCGGGTCCGTCCACGCGGTCGCCGGCCGGGAGGCACGGCTCGCGCCCGCCTCGGCCGTCGCGATCCGCTGCTTCCGTGCCGTCGCCACCTGGTGCAGCTGGGCGAGGACCGCCGCGGACCCGCCCGCGGCGACGAGCCCGGCGACCGCGACGAGCCAGAGCGACGGTGCCGCGACCAGGACGACGACGGCGACGACGAGGCCGACCGTGCCGAGCAGGGTCGCGCCGAGCCGGGAGCGACGCATGCGCATCGCGGTCAGCGCCGGCACCGACGACGCGCGCTCGAGGACGGGGGCCTGCTCGGCGAGCCGGCGGGTGATCTCCCGCTGCCGCGCGGCCTCGTGGGCGCGGACGATGGCGGTGCGCTTCGCTTCCTCCGAGCGGGCGACGCGCTGCGCCTCGGCGAGGGACTTCGCGTTCATCTCGACGCGGACCTCCTCCGGCAGCTCGGCGGTCTGCGCGAGGATGCGCAGGGTCTGCTGCAGCCGGATCGCGTTCCGCTCGGTCGCGAGGTACTGCCGTCGGGCGGCCCACGACGGCATGAGGTAGACGAGCCAGAGCACGGCCGCGACGAGCAGCACGATGCCCCCGCCCCACGAGCCGATACCTGCCATGCGAACACGGTAGGGGCGCGGGTGACCCCGCCACGTGATTGCCGGACGCGTGTTGCGCGTGTCGCGACGGAATCCGTGGGACGCGCCACGGGCCTCCCGTCAGAGGTGCGGCGTCGTGTGCAGCGGCAGCGCTGCCTCGTCGCGGGCGGCGAGCGGCACGCTGCCCACGCCGGGCGGCACCTGCCCGCGGACCCAGCGTTCGAGGACGCCCTCGCGGACCTCCTCTGCGACGAGCGCGAAGCAGAAGTGGTCGCGCCAGTCCCCGTTGATGTGGATGTACCGGCGGCGGAGCCCCTCGTACCGGAAGCCGAGCTTCTCGACGACGCGCAGGCTCGGCGCGTTCTCGGGGCGGATGCAGATCTCGATGCGGTGCACCCCGACGGACCGGAAGCAGTGGTCGACGGCGAGGGCGACCGAGATCGGCGTGACGTTGTGGCCGGCGGCGCCCTCGACGACCCAGTAGCCGATCGACGCGCTCGCGAGCGAGCCGTACGTGATGCCCGAGACGTTGAGCTGTCCGACGAAGCGGCCGTCGAGCTCCATCGCGAACGGCAGTCCGAGGCCGGCGCGGGCGTTGGCCTGCAGCGCGCGGATGCTGCCACGGACGTCGGTGGAGACCTGGCCGGAGGGGTTGGTGGCCTCCCAGGTGCGGAGCCACGACCGGTTGGTGGCCAGCGCGACGTCGAGGTCGCGGGTGTCACGGAGCCGGAGCGGCCGGATGGTGACCCGCCCGTGGGACAGGGTCGGGATCGTCGTCATCGCTCAGGTTCCTCCGGTGCCCCGCTGCTGTGCGGGACGGGTGTCCCGCTCGGACCCGGGACGTTCCGGGTCCGAGCGGGATGGGCCGACTCATTCGCCCGCGTTGAACTCCTTGAGCCACGACTTGAGGTCGGGGCCGAGGTCATCGCGGTCCGAGGCGAGCTGCACGATCGCCTTGATGTAGTCGAGTTTGTCACCGGTGTCGTAGCGGCGTCCACGGAAGACGACGCCGTACACGCCGCCGGTCCACTCCTCGGCGCTCGCCATCTTCATGAGCGCGTCGGTCAGCTGGATCTCGCCGCCCTTGCCGGGCTCCTGCTTCTCGAGGACGTCGAAGACCTCGGGACGGATGACGTAGCGACCGATGATGGCCAGGTTCGAGGGGGCCTCGCCCTGTGCGGGCTTCTCGACGAGACCGGTGATCTTCACGACGTCGTCGGTGTCCGTCTGCTCGACGGTCGCGATGCCGTACAGGTGGGTCTGCGACTCGGGGACCTCGAGGAGCGCCACGATGGTGGCGTTCTTCTCGCCCTGGACCTCGATCATGCGCTTGAGCAGCGGGTCGCGGGCGTCGATGATGTCGTCGCCGAGGAGCACGGCGAACGGCTCGCGGCCGACGTGCATCTTCGCGCGGAGCACCGCGTGCCCGAGGCCGAGCGGGTCGCCCTGCCGCACGTAGTGCATGTCGGCGAGGTCCGTCGACTGGTTGACCTTCTGCAGCTTGTCGTGGTCACCCTTCTTCTTGAGGGTCTCCTCGAGCTCCGACACGTGGTCGAAGTGGTTCTCGAGGGCGTTCTTGTTGCGGCCGGTGATCATCAGGACGTCGTGGAGGCCGGCGTCGACGGCCTCTTCCACCACGTACTGGATGGCCGGCTTGTCGACGACGGGGAGCATCTCCTTCGGCATCGCCTTGGTCGCGGGGAGGAAGCGGGTGCCCAGCCCTGCCGCTGGGATCACCGCCTTGGAAATCTGGAAGCCCATGGTCGAAACCGTATCCGATCACCCTTCCGAGAGCATGTCGTCGCTCTTGGGGACAGCGCTCCTGCGCGCTGCGCGGCGGGTTCCCGCAAGGCCACGCTCGGTAGACTCCTCGGCATGACCGCCGATCTCGGGAACGAGAAGCGCGCCCTGCGAGCCGACCTCCGGCAGCGGCGGCGCACCCGGACCACCACCGAACGCGCCACCGAGAGCACGGCCCTCACCGCGACCCTGCAGCGCTTCGTCGAGGAGCGCCAGGTCACCTCGCTCGCCCTCTACCTGTCGGCGCCCGACGAGCCGGACGTCCGGCCCTTCCTGAACTGGGCGTGCGAGCGGGGGGTCCGGGTCCTGCTGCCAATCACCCGCGAGGACGGCCTGCTCGACTGGGCGGTGAGCGACGGCGAGAGCGAGGCGGAAGGGATCGCCGGGGTGCCGGAGGTCGTCGGCGAGGTCCTCTCCCCCCTGGCGATCAACGACGTCGACGCGATCCTGGCGCCGGCCGCCGCGGTCGGGCACGACGGGGTCCGGATGGGCTGGGGCCGCGGGTACTACGACAAGACCCTCGGGTCCATGGCGAACCGCCCGCCCGTCTATGCTGTGATCTTCGACGCGGAGTACCTCGACGAGGTCCCGCGCGAACCCCACGACGAACCCGTGGACGGCATCATCACGCCGTCGCGCATCCTCACGTTCCGGAGCTGACGTGCCCACCTACTCGTACCGCTGCACGGAGTGCGACAACGCCTTCGACATCAAGCAGTCGTTCTCCGACGCCACGCTCACCGAGTGCCCGGTGTGCGGCGGTGCGCTCCGCAAGGTGTTCTCGCCGGTCGGCGTGACGTTCAACGGCGGCGGCTTCTACCGCACCGACTCGCGCCCGGCTCCGAAGTCCGAGGGCTCGAGCAGCACCCCGGCGAAGTCCGAGCCGGCGAAGTCCTCGCCCGCGAAGACCGAGTCGAAGCCGAGCACGGCGAAGCCCGCCGCGTCCTGACCACGACGCTGCTCCGTCTGTAGGTTGGGGCGGTCCGCCGGCCGGCGGCCGTCCTCGACCCGGAAGGAGTCCCGTGAAGGGCTTCAAGGAGTTCCTGCTCCGCGGCAACGTCATCGACCTGGCGGTCGCCGTCGTCATCGGTGCCGCGTTCACCGCGATCGTCACGGCGATCGTGAACTCGCTGATCAACCCGTTGATCGGTGCCGTCTTCAACGCTTCGAGCCTGGACGAGGCACTGGTGTGGAAGATCCCGACGGTCTCCGGCGGGCACGCATCGATCCTGTTCGGCGCGATCATCGGTGCTGCCCTCAACTTCCTCATCGTCGCGGCCGTCGTGTACTTCGCGCTCGTCGTGCCGGTGAACCACCTCAAGAAGGTGGCGTTCGAACGCGTCAAGAACGACGAGCAGCAGACCCCGCAGGACGTGCCCCCGACCGACGTCGAGGTGCTGCTCGAGATCCGCGACCTGCTCCGAACCCAGAACGGCGACTCCCCGAGCGCCGGCGGCGGTGCGCACGTCGCGCCGAGCACGGCTCCCGAGGGCCCGGGCATCGCCGGCTCGACGAAGCTCTAGCTCGACCCGGAACCAGGTTCCGGACACGACACCACGAGGATCCGCGGTGCTGTGTCCGGAACCTGGTTTCGTACGCGGGGGGCGGTGCGCGTCAGACGGACGCGAGCGCGCGGCGCTTGCGGACCATCGCCACGGCGTACTGCGCGCCGGCGAGCACGTGGCCGGCGGTGCCGAGGTAGACGAACACGAGGGCGACGACACGCACCCACGGGGCGTTCTCGTCGACGGTGTGCACGGCCGAGAACAGCAGGACCGGCAGCCCGACGAACAGCAGCGCCGAGCGGACCTTGCCCGTCCAGGTGACGTCGAGGTCGGGGTTGCCGCGGAACAGCACGCTCGAGAGCACCGCGAGCACGAGGTCGACCGCCACGACGACGATGACGACGAACAGCGGCAGCAGCCCGGTCAGCACGAGGGACAGCACGATCGCGATGATCGCGAGCCGGTCGGCGACGGGGTCGATGGCCTTGCCGAGCTTCGAGCCCTGGTCGAACCGCCGCGCGATGAAGCCGTCCGCCCAGTCGCTCACACCGATGACGACGAGGGTCACGAGGGCCCAGCCCGGGTGCCCGGCGACGACGAGCCACACGAACACCGGGATCAGCAGGAGCCGGACCAGCGAGATCAGGTTCGGCCAGGTCTGCCAGTCGGGTCGCTGCCGTACGGTGTCGCTCATCGCAGGCAAGGCTACCCGCTACCAGTGCGGCGGGACGTCGCGCCGGAGCTGGTCGTCGTTCTCCCCGTCGCGGTGGCGGGCCGGTTCCGGGGGCGCGTCGGGGGCGTAGCCCGGCACCGGCTGGGTGGTGACGCGTCTGCGGCGCCGCACCAGGCCTCCCGGCCGCTCGCCCGCCTCCCCCGTCTCGCCGCCGTCAGGCGCTGGTCGCACGGGAGGCGCGACTGCCGACGCGTCGTCGGCCCGCGTCCACGTGCCCACCAGCTGGTCCGTCTCCGGCGTGACCGGACCGGCGGGCCGGGAGGCCCGCCGACTCGGCCGGGGGGTCACCGGCGTGCGGGGATCGGCGGGATGGAGATCTCCTGCGTGACGCCGCGGTCGACCCCGAGCACGGCGGCGACGGTGTCGGCGACGCGGTCCGGGTCGGAGAACAGCTGGAACGCGTGCACGCGGACGTAGTGCCAGCCCAGGCGACGCAGGACCTCGGGGCGCAGGCGCAGCGACTCGCGCAGCGAGCCCTGGACGAGCGACGCGTCGGTCTCGATCGTCACGCAGACACCGCCGTGCGCGGCCACCAGGCCGAGCTTGCCGCGGTGGCCGAGCGCGACCGGGATGCCGCGCATCTCGAGGCGGCGGGCCAGGTCGACGAGCAGCGGGTCGGAGTCGTCCGGCACGTACTCGGCGGTGGTGCGGGCGCGGACCTCGGCGAGGATCTCGGCCAGGGCGATGGTGCCGTGCCCCATCCGCTCGGCCTCGATGTCCGACGGCTGGAAGCACGTCACGATCACCATCGAGCGGCGCGCACGGGTCATCGCCACCGCGAGCAGCCGCTCGCCGCCCGGCTTGCCGAGCGGACCGAAGTCGCGCAGCACGCGGCCGTGCGGGGTGCGGCCGTAGCCGATGGAGAAGACGACCCGGTCGCGGCTCTGCGCCACGGACTGCTCGAGCGTCGCCACGATGAAGGGCTCGGCGCGGTCGCCGATCACGAACTCGGTCAGGTCCTTGTGGCCCTGCGCGGCGGTGAGCACGGCCTGCTCGACCCGGACGGCGTGCTTCGCCGACGCGGTGATGACCATGAGCGACTCGGTCGGACGGGTCCGGGCGTGGTCGATGACGAGCCGGACCACGCGGTCCACCTCGGCGTCGACGCTCTCGACGGCTCCGGACTCGGGGTCCGGCACAGCCTTGCCGTCGCTGACGTAGTCGAGCGCGATCGACCCGTGCCCGAGGAACGAACCGGCCCACGGCAGCGACTCGATCTTGCCGCCGTAGAAGCGGCGGTTGACGAGTTCGGCGAGGTCCTCGCCACCGGCGCGGTAGGAGCGCGAGAGCGAGAGCGTCGGCAGCAGCGTGGAGAGCTTCGCGAGCGCCGAGTCGGCGTGGAAGGCGTCGAGGGTGCCCTCGTCGACCTGCATCGCGCGGTGCTCGGGGTCGACGGCGATCCGGAACGGCGACGGGGTCTGCGTGACCGGGTCGCCGAACACGACGGTCTGCCGGGCGCGACGGACGGCGCCGACGGTCTCGGCGATCGTCACGGCACCGGCGTCCACCAGGATCACGGTGTCGAACGGCATCGTGTCGGCGATCTGCGGCACCTCGTACGGGCTCGCGAGCCAGACGGGCGCGATCGAGCGGGACAGGTGCGGCGCGGAGTCCTGCAGCAGGCGCGAGGTGATGGCGCCCTCGCGCAGCTGGGTCTTCAGCGCAGCGGCCTCGTCCGGCCAGTCGACGAGCCCGACCTTCCAGTTCTCGGCGAGCTGCCACGCCAGGCCCTGGGAGACGCCGGCCGCGTGCGCGTCGTCGACGAGGCGGAAGTCCGCCTCGACCCGGTCGAGCATGTCGGTGTTCGCGCCGAGCAGGGCGCGGTCCGACTCGAGCATCGTCTCGAGGGCGGACTGCCACCAGGCGAGCTCGAGCTCGGCGGGCACCTGGGTGTCCGGCACGTGGCGGTTCGCCAGGTCGCTGATGAGCGGCTCGAGCTGCAGGTCGCGCAGGGTCTGCATGAGCTCGGTGCGCTCCTGCAGGTTGTGCAGGACGTCGGACTCGGCGGCGAGTTCGGCGATCGTCGGCACGAGCTGGTCGACGGGCGTGTTCGCGAGCTGACGGTCGCGCTCGGTGCGGCCGAGCGGCTCGTCGAGACGCGCGAGGTCCTCGACGACGTTCGAGAACAGCACCTGCACGTCCGCGATGCCGGTCGGGACCTCGGGGTTCACCCCGGCCGCGACGTAGCGCTGCCAGAGCACGCGCTGCTGCTGCACGCGGGTCAGGGCCTCGTGCAGGTCGGAGACGTGCACCCCCGGACGGACGTACTCGCGGGCGAGCTTCTTGAGCCGACGGCGGTTCGTGCTCGACATCGGGGCGCCCTCGCCGCGCGGGGCGGTGGCGGCGACGAGCTCGGACACCGACCGGTCGAAGACGACGGGCAGGAAGCGGTCGAGCGTGTCCCGGATCTCGGTGAGCAGGCGCAGGTAGATGCCGAGCTCGTTGATCGTCGTGAACTGGCGCATGTGCGTCGTGGCGACGAGGTCGTGCGCACGGCGGAGCAGGGTCGGCAGGCCGTCGGCGTCGAGGTCCTTCGCGATGCGGTGCGCGCGCTGGGCGCCGTCGCTCGACCCGAACTTCGCGCCGTACCAGGGCGAGTCGTCGGGGCCGTAGCGGAACTCGCCGAGGTTGGCGGCGCTCACCATCGTCTCGGCGACGCGCGGGCGCCCCTCGACCATGCTCGCCACCGAGGTCTTCGACAGGCGTGCCGTCGTCGACGGCGGGACCGGCAGCAGCGACAGACGGGACAGCTCGACCAGGCAGTCGAGCACCGAGACGCCGAAGGCGCCGTCCTTGCGGGTCAGGGACCCGCGGTAGTCGGTGAGCACCTTGCGGAGCCGGACCAGGGCGTCGTCGACCTCGCGGAGGTTCGGTCGTGCCGCCTTCTCGTTGCGGGCGATGGCGCGGACGACGTCGCGGCGCAGGGTCGACGGCGTGACCGCGACCCCGGGCAGCTGGACCTCGCCGAACCGTGCGGCGATCCCGCGCAGCGTCGCCCGGCGGGGGCTCACCACGAGGACGCGCTTGTTCGCGGCGACGAGGCCGCCGAGCGCGTTGACGATCGTCTGGGTGCTGCCGGTGCCGGGCAGGGTCTTCACGACGATCGAGTTGCCGGCCGCGATCTGCGCGATCACGTTCTCCTGCTCGTCGTCGGCGTCGAGCAGCAGCGTGTCCGTCTCCGGGCTGCGCTCGTCGGACGGCGTCTGCTCGACCGGGTGGTACGACTGCTCGACCTGCCACTTCGCGCTCGGGTTGCCGGCGAGGGCGTCGAGCACCGGGTGGGACAGGTCGCCGGTGTCCTCGACCATGCCGGTCGCGACCTCGGCGAAGGTGGACACGACGAGTCGCGCGTGCACCGAGAAGCCGGGGATGTGCGCGGTCAGCCCGCGCAGGCGGTCGATGACGGGGTTCGGCGTGAAGGAGCCGTCCTGCTGCGCGAGCGCCACGAAGGACTGCGCGTCGAGGATGACCCCGAACTGCTCGTGCAGCGCGTCGGCGAGGCCGGGGTTGAGCACGGGCTCGCCGAGCAGCCGGACCTCGAAGTCGCGGCCGTGCCGACGGATCGCCAGCGGGCGCAGGAGCACCGGCCCCCGGAAGTGCTCGTCGCCGTGCTGCCAGTCGGCCATGCCGATGCCGAGCTTCACGGCGTCGATGCCGCGCACGGTCGCGAGCTCGGTGCCCTTCGCCTCGACGTGCCCGGCGGCGATGCGCGCGGCGCGCAGGGCGACCTCGTCGCGGATCAGGCTGGAGAGCAGGGTGGTCTTGCCGGTGATGAACTGCGCGAGGCCGCCGGGGTGCGTCGTGGACAGTTCGATGCGGGCGCGCGGGTGGTCGCCGAAGTGGGTGAGCGGGCTGGTGCCGCCGACGCCGGTGAGCTGGGTGCGCCAGCCGTCCCAGGTGGGCTCCGCAGCGTTGCCGGCCTGGAGGCGCGGGTCGCCCAGGCTGATCGCGTGCGGGCTCGTCACCTGCAGTTCCGGGCGCAGGGTCCGGTCCGGCACGTCGGCGCGGTCCCGGTCGGGCTGCTCGCGCTGGTCGTCGTCGCCGGTCTCGTTGCGCTGCTCGCGCTGTCCGTCGCGTCCGGCCCCGTCACGCTGGTCGTCGCGTCCGGCCCCGTTGCGCTGCTCGCGCTGGTCGTCGTTGCCGGTCTCGGGGCGCGCGGGGGCGCCCTCGACGGGGACGTCGTCGTTCACGTCGTCCCCACCGTCGGTCACCCTGTCTCGCCACACATCCGACACTGTAGGCGGAGTCGGAGCCGCGCTCCTGCAATGAACCGGAGGGTTTCCGGATTCGGCGGTCCGACACGCGGGGCCGAGGTCACGGTGTGGTACCAACGGGGCATGGCCATCGACGACCGCTCCGCCCCGCCCGCCCCCACGCCAGACCGGCGTCGATCCGTCCCCGCCGAGATCTCCCGCTCGTGGCTGCTCGTCTCGGGCACGGCGACCGACCGCTTCGAGAAGTCGCAGCGGTCCCGTGCCGACCAGATCATCCTGGACATCGAGGACGCCGTCGACCCCGCAGCCAAGCCGTCCGCGCGGCAGGGGGTGGCCGCCTGGCTGGCGGGTGGTGGCGAGGCCTGGGTCCGCATCAACGACGTCACCACCGACTTCTGGGAGGACGACGTCGAGGAGCTCCGCGGACTGCCCGGCCTGCAGGGCGTCATGCTCGCGAAGACCGAGTCGCCCGCCCAGGTCACCGACACCTGGCACCGCCTCGGCGGGCACACCCCGGTCATCGCGCTCGTCGAGTCGGCGCTCGGCATCGAGGAGTCGGTGTCCATCGCCCGTGCCCAGGGCGCGTTCCGGTTGGCCTTCGGCTCCGGCGACTACCGCCGCGACACCGGGACGAGCGCGGACACGCTCGCCATGGCCTACCCGCGGTCGCGGCTCGTCGTCGCCTCGCGCGTCGGCGACCTGCCCGGTCCGATCGACGGGCCGACCGTCGGGTCGTCGCACCCGATCCTGCGCGAGCAGTCGCAGGTCGCCGTCTCCCTCGGCCTCACCGGCAAGCTGTGCCTGGACACGGAGCAGCTCCCCGTCATCAACGAGGTCATCTCCCCCACGCCCACCGACGTCGCCTGGGCGCAGGACTTCCTCGACGACTTCGAGGCCCGCGGCAAGGTCGTCCGCGACGGTTCCGACCTGCCGCGCCTGGGCCGTGCGCAGAAGATCCAGCGCCTCGCCCGGGCGTTCGGCGTCGAGGCGCGGTAGGACTGCTCCCATGACCTGGTCGAACGTCCCCGGCCCGCCCCCGGGTCCCACCCCGGGCCCCACGGACGCCGAGCGCGCCGCGTGGGAGCGCGGTGGCAGCACGCTGTTCCCCGCCGGCAAGCTCGCCGACCGCATCTCGACGGTGCTGCTGCTCGCCGCTGGTGCCGTCCTGACGGCGGTCGCCGCGGTGGTCGCCATCGTCGCGGTCGCGTCGGCGACGGCCTCGTGCGGCGCTGCGGCGGGGTGCACGCCGGGCGGGTACTTCACCGGCGCGGGCATCGCCGTGGGCGGCTCCTTCGTCGTCGGCGTCGCGACCGTCGTGCTCGCGGTCGCCGCCTGGGTGCGCCGCCGCACGTCGTGGTGGATCGCGGCGATCGGCTTCGTGCTCACCATCGCGATCGTCACCGTGGGCGGGGTCGTCTTCGCGCACGCCGTCGACGACGCGGACGGCACGTCGCCGGGATCGGTGTCGGCCTTGCCCTAGGTTCGACCCCGTGGGACCTCGTACCGCCGCACGGCATCCCTGGTGGGGACGCGCTCGGGAGCGCGCCGGCCTGCTCGCCCTGGGCGCAGCCGTCACCGCGGCCGCGTCCGCGGCGGTCGTGCTGCTCGTCGTGCTGGGGCCCGCCGCAGCGGCGTCGCGGGCGGCCGCGGTGACCGATCCCGTCGCCGCCCGTGCCGCGGTGACCGTCGCGACCGCACTCGACGGCCTGGCCGTGGCGGTCGTCGTGGTGCTCACCGCGGTGGCCCTCGTCGTCGTCGCGCGCCGCGTGGGCGAGCACCGCGGCGCGGAGGACCTGCTGTACACCGCCCGCGGCGCCACCCGTGCCCAGCTCGGCCGGTGGGGTGCGGCCGAGGGCGCGCTCGTCGGCGTCGTCGGGTCCGCCGCCGGGGTCGCCGTCGGCACCGTGCTCGCCGTCGTCCTGGTCGGGCGGGTGCGGGGTGCCGCCGCCGACCCGGCCCGTTCCGCGCAGCCCGACGTCGTCGTGCTCACCGCGGTCGCCGTCGTCGCCGTGGCGGTCCTCGGGAACGCGCTCGTGTCCGCCGTGCTCGCCGCACGCGCGCGGGACCGCCGGTCCGGGGTCGCCGGTCAGGTCGTCACGGCCGCCGTCCTGGTGGCCGCGGCCGCCTTCTCGACGTGGCGCCTGCTGGCAGGCGGGCCGCCGATCACGGTCGACGGGACCGCGGTCGCGGTCGACCCCGTCGCCGTGGTGGCCCCGGTCGTCTGGGTGCTCGCCGGTGCGGCCGTGGTCGTGCTCGTCGGCGCCGTCGCCGCCCGTGCGGTCGCCCGCGCCGTCCGCACGACCCGGGGACTCCTGCCGGCCGTCACGGCCCGCCGGACCGCGCGCTCCTGGAGCGCGACGGCGCCGGTCGTGCTCACCGCAGCGGTGGTCGCCGGCACGGGCGTGTTCGTCGCCGGCTTCGCCGCGACGGTGG
The DNA here is from genome assembly GCF_001864895.1 of Curtobacterium sp. MCBA15_009. Classification (GTDB taxonomy): domain Bacteria; phylum Actinomycetota; class Actinomycetes; order Actinomycetales; family Microbacteriaceae; genus Curtobacterium. Next base: position 51,746 of record NZ_MJGO01000040.1, on the reverse strand, counting down.
CGGCCGTGGACGGGGCCACCGTCCGGGCGGTCGTCGGCACGGACGTCCGGGTGCGCGTCGACGGGGACGCGCAGGTGGGCGGACGGAGCGTGCTGCCGGACCTCCGGGTGCCCGGGGTCCGCTCCACCGCGGTGACGCCGGTGTGGACGGACACGGCGGACCTCGGTGCGGGTGACGCGCAGGTCGTCGCCGTCCCCGGAGCGCGCGCCGCCGCCGTCCTGCCGGGGGCCGCCGGTGCGGCGCTCGAGCGGGCACGGTCGACCACGCCGTCCGGTGTCCCCGTGACGGGCGACTCCGTCTCGGTCCGTGTGCGGACGGCGCCGGCGACGTTCGCCGGCACCACCCGGCCCGATGCCGTCGGCTCGGTGCGGTTCGACGCGTGGGTGGTCGACGGCGAGGGCACACCGGCGCTCGTCCCGCTGTCCGCGCCGTCGGGCGACGACGCCGTCCCCGTCGGTTCGTCCGGGGAACTGAGCGGGCGGCTGCCGGAGGGCGGGTCGGCCTGGCGCCTGCTCGCCGTCGAACCCACGCTGTCGTTCTCCTCGCGGCCGACCGACACCGAGATCGTCACGGGGACCGACACCGAGCCGGCCCCGCGCCTCGAGGTCGCGGTCACGGCCGCGGTCGGCGGCGGCGACGGCGGGTCCGGCCGCGTCACCGTGCAGGACCTCGCACCGCCGATCCGGGTCGTGCTCGGGCCGGCTCCCGACCAGGAGCGCCTGCCCGTCGTCCTCACCCGGACCCTCGCCGACGAACTGGACGTCCGGACCGGTGCCGACCTCGACGTCACCCCCGCCGCGACGAGCAGCACGCTCCGCACGACCGTCGTCGCCGTGGTGCCGTCGGTGCCCGGCGCAGCGAGCCGGTCCGCACTCGCGCTCGACCTCGGCGCCGTGGTCGCGAACTCGATCGACGGCGGCGCGGTCGACGCCGGCTCGCCCGTCCCCCGGGCCGACGAGCGGTGGATCGACACGTCGGACCCGGCGGCGGTCGCGCGGGACCTGCGCGGACAGCTGCCCGGCGACTCCACGGTGACCACGCCGTCCGCCGTGCGCGCCGCCCCCGTCGTCGGCACCGCCGTCCTCGGGCTCGCGGCGGTGGCCCTGCTCGGCGGGCTCCTCCTCGTGCTCGTCACCTCGATGTCCGTCGCCGGGCCCGACCGGTCCCGGTCCGCGCTCCGCGCCGCCGGAGTGCCGGCGAACGCCTCCGCCCTCGCCCGGGCCACCGCGCTCGCCGTCACCACCGGACTCGGGGTCGTCGGGGGCACACTCGCCGGCCTCGTCGCCGTCGCCCTCACCGTCACGCCCTTCGCGCTCGCGGCGGTCCCGACCGCCGACGGCCTGGTCGACACCGCGCCCGTGGTCGCGTCGGCGACGACGTGGACGACCCCGGCGCTGCTCGTGCTCGCGGTCCTCGCGGTCGCCGCCTCGGTGCTCGTGCGCGGACGCCGGGCGGAGGGCCGCCCGTGAGCCGGGACGACGTCCGGCCCCGGCGGACGGCGCGGGCACGACCGGCGAGCCGACGAGCCGCCGTCGGTCGGGTGGGCCGGGCGCACCGGGGACCGCTCGCCGCCGTCGCCGCGGTGACGTTCGCGGCGACCCTGCTCGGCGTGCTCGTCGTGCCCGTGCTCGCGGCGCTCGGGACAGCGGGCACCCAGCACGACCTCGGACGGGCCACGGCTGCCGAGCGGGACCTGCAGGTCCGCTACACGGCAACCGAACCGTACGGTCCCGACCCCCAGGGGGCGCTCACCGGTGTCGGCGACTCGCTCGCCGACGCCCGCGCCGGCATGCCCGCCCTGCTGCGGTCCGTGACGGGGCCCGGCGAGTACTACGCCCAGACGGACCCGTTGCAGCTCGACCCGGAGCCGTCCGCCCCACCGGCGTTCGTGTCGCTGACCGCCGACCCCGGGTTCGCGGGTCGGACACACGTCACCTCCGGACGGGCGCCGCGCGCCGCCGACAGCGAACGTCGCATCGAGGTCGTCGTGTCACCGGCGGTCGCCGAGGCGATCGGGTGGCGGGTGGGCACGTCCCGCACCGTCACGGACACCGGCGTCGCCGTCGAGCTCGTGCTCGTCGGCCTCTACGCGGCGGACGACCCCGGGGCCGACGCCTGGGAGCAGACACCGGCGACCCTGCGCCCCGCTGCCGTGCCGTTCGGTCCGGGGGGCACGGCCGCGTCCGGTGTCGCCTACACCGCCACCGACTCGTTCGCCGCCGTCGCCCGGACGCGCGTGACGACCGGTCGCGGCTGGTTCCCGCTGCGGACGGACGCGGTCTCCGCCGGCGACCGCACGGAGATCGCCGCCCAGGTGCGGCAGGTCCTCGCCGGCACCACCCCCCTGTCGTCGACGGTGACCACCGCGGCGCGGATCACCACGGGGCTGCCCGACCTCCTCGACGCCTCCGCCGCGCGGGAGGCGAGCGTCGGGACGCTGGCCGCGGCACTCGGGTCCGGTCCGCTCGTCGCCGTGGTCGGGGTGCTGGTCCTGCTCGCCCGGATCACCGTCGACCGCGACCGCGAGCGGTGGCGACTGCTCGCGGCGCGCGGCGCGGACCGACGCCTCCGCTCGACGCTGGCCGCCGGGCTCGTCGGGGCGGCCGCCGTGCCCGCCGCGGCGCTCGGGGCGGCGACGGCCTGGGCGGTCGCGACCCTGACCCACGTGCTCCCCCAGGACACGGCGGCCGCTGCGACCACCGCGGCGGCGACCGCAGCCGTCTGCGCCCTGCTGCCCTGCGCGCTCGCCGCGCTGGTCGTGCCCGGCCGGGACCGACGCGTCGGGGCCCTGCGCCTCCGCGGGCTCCTCGAGGGCACGGTCGTCGTGCTCACCGTCGTCGACCTCGTCGTCACGCTCCGGTCCGGGATCGCCACGGCCACCCCGGGTGGCGGGGTCGACCCGCTCGCGGCGGTCCTGCCCGTGCTGCTGGCCGCCACCGTCACCGTCGTCGCGGTCCGGGTCCTGCCGGCGGTCCTCGGTGCGGTCGTCCGGCGCCGGCGCGCGCGGGCCACGCTGCCCGGCTTCCTCGGCGCCGTCACCGCCGCGCGGACCCACGGCACGAGGACGGTCGCGCTCGCCGTCGCGGTCGCCGGGTTCGCGGTCGCCCTGTTCGGCAGCGTCGTCGGCAGCACGCTGGAGGACGGCCTCGACCAGGCCGCGCGGCGCTCCGTCGGCGCGGACGTCTCCGTCGAGTCGACGGCGCTGGACGCCGAGCGCGTCACCGCGTTGTCCAGCGTCCCCGGCGTCGGGCCGGCCGTGGGACTCTCGACCTCGGGCTCGATCGACCTGACGACGCCGTCCGGCCGCGTCACGGCGTCCCTCGTCGTCGCGGACTCCGCACACCTGGCGACGGTCCAGCGCGGGGTGCCCGGCGCCGTCCCCGTGCCGCGGGCGCTGCGCGGGTCGGACGCCCGCGGCGTGCCGATCCTGGTGTCGGAGACGCTGGCCGCCGAACTCCCCCGGGTCTCCGAGGTCGGGGGGACGACCGTGCGGGTCGTCGGGACGGTGCCGGACACGTCCGCGTTCACCCTGACCAAGCGGTGGGCCTTCGTCGACGACCGGTACGCCGACGCGATCACCTCGACCGGCAGCGTGGACCGTGTCCTCGCCCGGCTCCGGCCCGGTGCCGAGGCCGACCGGGTCGCGGCGGCACTCGAGCGCGCCGGGCTCGACGACGGGGTCGCCGTGCGGACGACGGCGAGCGTCGCCCGGCAGCTCACCATGGATCCCCGTGTGCCGGGCGTCCGGGCGATCGCACTCGTCGCCGCCGGCCTCGGCGCCCTCGTCGGGGCCGGGGCGCTCGCGCTCGCCGGCGTCCTGGCCGGTCCCCGACGGCGCGAGCGCGGTCGGCTGCTCCGGGTCCTCGGACTCGGGAGCCGCGAGGACCGGCGGGTGGTCGCCACCGAGGCCGCGCCGACGCTCGTCGCCGCGTTCGCCACCGCGCTGGTCGCCGCAGCCCTGGTCGTGGCGGTGACGCTGCCCGCGGCGGACCTCCGGTCCTTCACCGGTAGCCCCGTGCGACCGCCGGTCGCCGTCGACCCGCTGCTGCTCGCCGGGACCGTCGCCGTCGTCGTCGGGGCGCTGTTCGCGGTCCTCGGGGTCGAGGTCGCCGCCGGGACCGTCCGCGGTGGCGGGCGGCGACCCGTTCGCTCCGCGCGGCACGGTCGCGCACCGGGGGCGTCCGGCCCCGCGCCGCGACGACGGGCCGCAGACCGGGACGACCCGACGCGCGGCCGCCACCGCGCACGACCGACAGCGAACCGACCAGGGAAGAGGGACCGTCCATGAGCGAGACCGACGACATCGTCTGCCGTGACCTCGTGCGGATCTACCGCTCGCAGGACGTCGAGGTGCAGGCGTTGCAAGGACTCACCCTGACCGTGCGACGCGGCGAGATGGTCGCGGTCGTCGGCGAGTCCGGCAGCGGCAAGTCGACGCTGCTCGGCATCCTCTCGGCGCTCGACGAGCCCTCCGCCGGCACCGCCGTGGTGGCGGGGACCGACCTGACCGGCCTCTCGACGAAGGGCCGGACGGCCTTCCACCGGCACGCCGTCGGGTTCGTCTGGCAGCAGACCGCCCGCAACCTCATCCCCTACCTGACGGTGGCGCAGAACATCGCCGCGGTGCTCGCCGTCGCCGGTGTCCGGGGCCGCGCGCGCTCGGAGCGCACCGACGAGGTGCTCGCGTTGGTCGGCATGACCGACCACGCACAGGCCCTGCCCGAGGACCTGACGGGCGGCCTGCAACAGCTCGCCGCGATCGGTGTCGCCCTGGCGAACAGCCCACGGGTGCTGCTCGCCGACGAACCGACCGGGGCCCTCGACCGCGCGAGCGCCCGTGCCGTCCTCGCCACGATGCGGGCGGTGAACGAGGCGGCCGGGGTGACGATGCTCGTGGTCACCCACGACGAGCAGGTGGCGTCGCAGATCCGGCGGACCGTCCGCATCCGGGACGGCCGGACCTCGACGGAGACCATCCGCGACGACCTCGGCGCCGGACCCGGTGCGGAGTACGCCGTCGTGGACGCCGCGGGGCGGCTCCAACTGCCGGAGTCGTTCCAGCGCGCACTCGGCCTGCACGACCGTGTCCGCCTCAGCCTGCACGACGACCACGTCGCGATCCGACCGGGGGCCGACGCGTGAGCACCACACCGTTCCTGGTCGCCTCCGGCGTCGGACACGACCACCGCACCCCTGCTGGCCCGGTCGGCGCGCTCGACGGCGTCGACCTCGTCGCCGACCGCGGGGAACTCGTCGTCGTGCACGGCGCGTCCGGCTCGGGCAAGTCGACGCTGCTCCAGGTGCTCGGCGGCCTGGTCCGGCCGAGTCGCGGGACGGTCCTGCTCGACGGCGTCCCCCTCGCGCGGAGCTCCGAGGCCGAGCTGCTCGCCCTGCGACGGGACCGCGTCGCCTTCGTGTTCCAGGACTTCCGGCTGCTGCCCGAACTCAGCGCCGCCGAGAACGTCGAGGTACCGCTCCGCATCGCGCGCACGGACCCGGCCGAGCGCGACGACCGGGTCCGCGCCGTCCTCGCCGACGTCGGGTTGGCCGACCACGCCGCGCAGCGCCCCGACCAGCTCTCCGGCGGGCAGCAACAGCGTGTCGGGGTCGCGCGCGCCGTCGTGGGCCGACCGGGCCTGCTGCTCGCCGACGAACCGACCGCACAGCTCGACAGTGTGACCTCGGCAGGCATCGTCGACCTCATCGCCCGGCTCGTCGAGCGCGACGGGCTCACCGCGGTGGTCACGTCCTCGGACGACGCGTTCGCCGAGCGGGCCACCAGGATCGTCGAGCTGCCGGACCGCTGACCCGGGCCCGGCCGCACGGCGTCCGGGCGCCGGGACGACCGGTGGTCGCGCGGCGCGGTGACCAGGCGACGCGATGCTCAGGCGCTGCGCCCCAGAATGATGACCATGTCTCCCGACCTGCTCGTGACCCGCCGCCGCGTCGGAGCGCTGCCCAGCATCGCCCTGGCCCTCGTCGCCAGTGTGGTCCTGGGCGCGGCCACGTTCTTCGCGCAAGGAGTCCTCCCCGACCTCATCAGCTCGTTCGCCAACTCTGCGAGCGGGTGGACCCTGGTCACGGCGGCGCTCGTCTGGTCGCTCCGCCAGCGGACGGGGGTGTCAGCAGTGCTCGGGGCCGTCAGCTTCGTGGGCCTCGTCGCCGGGTACACGATCGCGTCGGAGCTCCGCGGGATCCACTACGGCCCGCTCGTGTTCGGCGTCATCGGGCTGGTCGTCGGCCCCTTCGTGGGGGTCGCGGCTGCGTGGCTGCACCGGCGTGAGCAGCGACCGGCCATGGGTGCCGCCGTACTCGCCGGGCTCGCCACCGGCGAGTGCGTCTACGGGCTCACCGTGGTCGCGGAGACCACGTCGCCGTTCTACTGGATCCTCATCGGCGTGCTCGGGACCGCGCTGCTCGCCGTGGTCCTGGTCCGTCACGTCTCCCGGCCGGCGATCCGGGTCGCTGCGATCATCGCGACCGCCGCAGTCGCCGTGGCGTTCTGCGCCGTCTACACGGCCGTCGGGCTGCTCGCGTTCTGACGATCGGCCGGCAACGCAACGGCGGCACACGGCGCGGTTCGAGGACGACGGCCGGCAGGTCGTCCGCTGTGCCGCCCGGAGCGACCGTTCACCGAGACGGGTGGATGGGGACCGTCAGCTGCCGGACCCAACGTTCTTCGTGGAGTCCGGTCCCCGGATCGACCTGCTGGTCCCCGCGGCGCTCGAAGCCGTGCTTGGCGTAGAAGCGCCGAGCCCGCTCGTTGCACGAGAACACGAGGAGGTGCGCATCGTCCTCGGCGAGCGCGGCCGTGAGGAGGCTCGACGCGACACCGGCTCCGTGCGCCTCCCGATCGACGTACAAGGAAACGAGCTCGAGGTGCGGCAAACCGGCTGGGACGTCAGCGCTGCGACTGGTGCTCGCGACGCCGAGGACGCGCCCGTCGAACGACTCCGCCACGAACACGAGCCGGCTGCCGGTGTCGATGCGCTCGGCCCAGCGCTCCGCCGCGGAACCGGCGGACCGGGCGTCCAGGAACGAGTCGGGGACGATGCCGCGGTAGGTCTGCTCCCACGCGAGCGTCTGGAACAGCCCGATCGTCGCGGAGTCCTCGACACGGGCCTGCCGGATGCGCACCACCAGACCGGTGTCGAGGACGCTTCTTCCAGGCACTGCGTCGCCCCGCATGTCGTGGGGAGCGTTGCCGGTGTGCACGGGGGACGACATCGCGACATGCTACCGGCGCGGAACGGCGGATCGACGACCGCGGGAGCAGTGACGGGGCTCAGCGGTGTCCACTGGTCGCCGGCCGTCACGGTCCTCGTCACCGGTGCCGAGGACCCGCTCGACGTGGTCGACCGCGCACCCGGATCGCTCGCACCGCGTGGTGCTGCGTGCCACGACGACGACCGAGGTCGCCGGATCCGTCGCGCTCGGGCTGCGACCGTCCGCAGCAGGCACGCGCCGCCGACTCCGTGTGCGACCGGTGGCGTGTGCAGCGTCCGCATGCTGGGCGCCCTGGACGGCGAGCGGCGCATGCTGGGCGCATGAAGCAACGAGTCATCGGAGACGTGTCCGTCAGCGCCATCGGTCTGGGCGGCATGCCCATGTCGATCGAGGGCCGGCCGGACGAGAGTCGGTCGATCGCCACCATCCACGCCGCGCTCGAGGCCGGGGTCACCCTCATCGACACCGCGGACGCCTACCACCTGGCGGCCCACGACGAGGTCGGGCACAACGAGGAGCTCATCGCGCGTGCGGTCCGTGAGTTCCACGGGCAGACCGACGAGGTCCTCATCGCGACGAAGGGCGGTCACCTCCGCCCCGAGGCCGGTGCCTGGGCGCAGAACGGGCACCCGGAGTACCTCAAGGAGGCCGCGAAGGCGTCGGCGAAGCGCCTCGGCGTCGAGGCGATCGGGCTGTACCAGTTCCACCGCCCGGACCCGGCGGTCCCCTACGCCGAGTCGGTCGGCGCGCTCGCCGAGCTGCTCGACGAGGGCGTCATCCGGATGGCGGGCATCTCGAACGCCGACCCCGACCAGATCCGCACCGCGAACGAGGTGCTCGGCGGACGGCTGGCGTCGGTGCAGAACCAGTTCTCGCCGGGGTTCCGGTCGAGCGAGCCGGAACTCGAGCTCTGCGACGAGCTCGGCATCGCGTTCCTGCCGTGGAGCCCGCTCGGCGGGATCACCGGCGCGGCCGACCTCGGCACCGCGTTCGAGGACTTCGCGTACATCGCCCGTGACCGCGGGGTCACCCCGCAGGTCATCGCGCTCGCCTGGGAGCTGCAGAAGAGCGACGTGGTCGTGCCGATCCCCGGGGCGTCCCGCCCGCAGTCGATCCTCGACTCGGTCACCGCGCCGACGGTGAAGCTCCGCCCGGAGGACGTCGCCCGCCTCGACGCCGCCGGCGCCGCCACGAGCTGACCAGCGACGCCGCCGCGGACGCCGCGACGCCCCGCTGTCCGGTCCGGGCAGCGGGGCGTCGTCGTGTCCGGGTCAGCCGTTCGGGCAGACCTTCGACACCTTGGCGAGCGTCGACTGCACGTCGGTCTGCGCCTCGGTCGCCTCGGTCGAGGTGGCGGAGCCGCTGTCCTCGAGTGCCTCGGCGTAGTCCCGCGCGGAGTCGGAGAAGTCCTCGAAGGCCGAGCGCACGTCGTCGTTGCCGACCTTCGGCAGGATCTCGTCCATCCGGTCGGCGATCCCCTGCACGAGCTCGGCGCGGCCGGCGGCGTCCGCGGGCGCGGTCGACGACGACTGGGCGGCGATGAACGACTTGAACTCGTCCTCGACGACCGAGCACGCCTGCTCACGCGACTGTGCCGGAGCGGCCGCCGCGGTGCTCGGAGCGCTCGAGGCGGTCGTCGACGCAGCGCTGCTCGGGCCGCCGGACGCTGCGTCCGAGGACCCGCCGCCGGACGAGCAGCCCGTCAGCAGGGCGAGGCCGAGACCCGCGGCGGCGAGCGCCATGACCGGTCGGCGCATCAGGAGTTGCACGCCTTCTCGAAGGCGTTGCCGGTCTCCTGCACCTTGGTGCTCGACTTCGTGAGCGCCTGCACGTCGGCCGACTTCGGGTCGTCGGCGACGTCCTCGATCTGGTCGACGAGGTCGCCGTACGCGTCCTCGAACGCCTCGCCCTTCTGCTGGAGGTCGTCGTCGGACAGGTCGTCGACGCCGTCGGAGATGGTCTCGTCGAGCTCCTTGAGCTTCTTGACGGCGGCGTCGGGGTCGGACTGCAGCTTGGTGGCCTCCTGCTGCACGCCCTGGGCCGCGCTCTTCACGGTCTTCTCGAACGTGTCGCACTGCTCGGCCTTCGACGGGCCGGAGGCACAGCCCGCGAGCAGCGTGAGCGCGAGGCCGGCGGTGGCGAGTGCGATGAACTTCTTGGGCATGGTGGAGTGTCCCCCTCGATCGGTCCGCACGCCCCCGGTTGAGGTGCGGATGCGTCGCCGAGCGTACATGGAACATCCACAGGTTCGTCCGGCTGCTTGTCGGGTTCCGACCGGTCGGAGGCCTCGGCACCGCGCGTACCGTCGAGGGCATGCGAGCCATCACGTCCGACGACGCCGGTCTTTCCGTGACCGACCTGCCCGATCCGGTGCCCGGTGCCGGCGAGGTCCTCATCGAGGTCGCCGCGGCCGGTGTGAACAACGCCGACCTGCAGCAGCGTGCCGGGAACTACCCGCCGCCTCCCGGGGCGTCCGAGATCCTCGGGCTCGAGGTCTCCGGCACCGTGCGGGCGCTCGGGGCGGGCGTGACGACGGTGGCCGTCGGCGACCGGGTCTGCGCCCTGCTCTCGGGCGGTGGGTACGCCTCGCTCGTGGTCGCCCCGGCCGCCCAGGTGCTCCCGGTCCCCGACGGCGTCGACCTGGTCGAGGCGGCCGGCCTGCCGGAGGCCGCCTGTACGGTCTACTCGAACATCGGCATGCTCGCCGGGCTCCGCCCCGGTCAGACGCTCCTCGTGCACGGCGGCACCGGCGGCATGGGATCGCACGCGGTGCTGTGGGCGAAGGCCCTCGGCGCGACGGTGATCGCGACGAGCGGCGGCGCCCGCAAGGTGCAGGCGTCGAAGGACCTCGGTGCCGACGTGGTCATCGACCACCGCACCGAGGACTTCGTCGAGCGGGTCCTCGCGGAGACCGACGGACGCGGGGTCGACGTGGTGCTCGACGTCGTCGGTCCGTCCTACCTGGACCGCAACCTGCAGGCGCTCGCGCCGAACGGGCACGTCGCGGTGATCGCGTCGGGCAGCGGCACCACGGCGGAGCTCGACTTCGGCACCCTCATGCGCAAGCGTGCGACGGTCAGCGGCACCACCCTGCGTGCCCGTCCCCTCGACGAGAAGGCCGCGATCGTCCGGGCCGTGCGCTACAACGTCTGGCCGCTCGTCGCCGACGGTCGCATCCGACCGGTCATCGACTCGGTGTTGCCCCTCGCCGAGGCGGACGAGGCGCACCGCCGGGTCCGCGACGGCGAGGTCGTCGGCAAGGTCCTGCTGACGCTCTAGGCCGGAGGCGGGCCGAGTGAGCCGGTCCTCGGCCGCCCGGTGACGCACACCCGCACCCCGCGCAACGACCACCGCCCCGCGACAGCACCACCGCCCCGCGGGGGTACCACCGCGGTCGCGATCAGGCGTGCACGCGGGCGAGGAACTCGACGAGTGCGGGGTGGGTCGGCGCGTCGAGCACCTCGGCCGGGGTGCCCTGCTCGACGACCTCGCCCCGGTGCAGGAACACGATGCGGTCGGCCACGTTCCGCGCGAAGTGCATCTCGTGCGTCGTCATGAGGATCGTCGAGCCCTGGCGCTGCAGGTCGGTGACCAGGTCGAGCACCTCGCCGACGAGCATCGGGTCGAGCGCGCTCGTGACCTCGTCGAGCAGGAGCAGTTCCGGGTCGGAGGCGATCGCCCGCACGATGGCCACGCGCTGCTGCTGCCCGCCGGAGAGCCGGTCCGGGTACGCACCGGCGAACTCGGCGAGGCCGATGCGGTCGAGCAGCCGACGCGCGGTCGCCTCGGCCTCGACCCGTCCGACGCCGTGCACCTGCCGCGACGCGAGCGTCACGTTGTCCAGGACGCTCATGTGCGGGAACAGGTTGAACTGCTGGAAGACCACGCCGATCCGGGCCCGCACGGCGTCAACGGCGATCCGCGGGTCGGCCACGTCGGTGCCCTGGAGCAGGATCTCGCCGTCGTCGATGCCCTCGAGCAGGTTCACGGTCTTGAGCAGGGTGGACTTGCCCGAGCCGGACGCCCCGATGACGCAGATGACCTCGTGCCGGTGCAGGGTCAGGTCGATCCCGCGCAGGACCTCGTGGTCGCCGAAGGCCTTGCGCACCCCGCGCAGTTCCAGGACGGGAACCGACGTCGGCGACCCGCCCCGTGCCTCTCCCCGCCGGCTCGGCCGATCTGCCGCTGGCGCGTCAGCTCGGAACCGGCGGCGTGGGCCCAGACCGACGTCCGGTCTGGAGGCGCGGCCCGCGCCCGCCTCGGATCGCTCGCTCACACGGTCCCTCCGATCTGCTCGCGCCGCTGCTGCCGACGCGCGATCGCGTCCGTGACGCGGATCAGCGGCAGGCTGATCACCACGAAGAGCAGGCCCGCGACGAAGTACGGCGTGAAGTTGTAGGTCTCGGCCTGTGCGATCTGTGCGGAGCGGACCGCGTCGACGGCACCGAGGATCGACACGAGGCCGACGTCCTTCTGCATCGACACGAAGTCGTTCATGAGCGCCGGCGTGACCTTGCGGATCGCCTGGGGCAGCACGACCAACCGCAGCGTCTTGGCGTGCGAGAGCCCGAGCGACCGGGCGGCCAGGCGCTGGGAGGGGTGCACGGCCTCCATGCCGGCGCGCAGCACCTCGGCGATGTACGACGAGTAGGTCAGGACGATCGCGACGGTGCCCCACACCTCGGCGGGCAGCCGCGGGAACACCCCGAGGCCCGGGATGCCGTACCCGACCAGGTAGAGCACGATGATGAGCGGCAGGCCGCGGAACAGGTCCGTGTAACCGGTCGCGAGCATGCGCAGCGGGAAGAACACCGGGCTCCGCAGGCCCCGGACCACCGCGAGCAGGGTGCCGAACACCGCGACGCCGATCGCCGCGAAGAAGAGGATCCGGACGTTCAGCCACAGGCCTCGCAGGATGGAGGGGAACGTGTCGACCGCGGTCTGCGGGTCGAAGAACGACTGCTGCACCGCGGCCCAGCCGGGGGTGTTCACGACGCCGAAGTAGGCGATCGCGATGACGACCAGCGTCGACACCACCGACACCACGATCGACCGGCGTCCGCGCTGCCGACGGTACAGCCGGCGCTCGAGCTCCACCTGGCTCGGCGCGGGAGCGGCGACCGGGGTCCCGGCGCCTGCTGGCACGGTCACGGAGCTACTTCAGGACCGGGGTGTTGGTCTCCGAGGAGAGCCACTTGGTCTGCAGGTCCTCGAGGGTGCCGTCGTCCTTCAGCTCCTCCAGTGCCTGGTCGACCTTGCTCGTCAGCGCCGAGCCCTTCGGCAGGACGAAGCCGAACTGGTCGCCCTTGCCGTCCGACGGGAACTGCGCCGAGACCGTGCCGTCGTCGAGCTGCGCGGCGGCCATGTAGAACGCCGTCGGCAGGTCGGTGACGATCGCGTCGATCTGGCCCGACTTGAGCGCGAGCACGGCGTCGTCGTTCGAGTTGAAGACCTGCGGGGTGACCCCGAGGACGCTCTTCACGCTCGCGATCGAGGTCGAACCGGTGGCGACGCCGATCGCGTCCTGCTTGAGTGCGTCGACGGTGGTGGCGTCGGCGGCCTTCGAGGTGCTCGTCGTCACCACGGCCTGGGTCGTCGTGTAGTACGCGCTCGACATGTCGACGGCCTTCTTGCGCTTGGCGTCGATCGAGAACTGCTGGACGTTGAGGTCCCAGTCCTTCGGCCCCGGGGCGATGGCGCTGTCGAAGGTGCTGCGCTTCCACACCACGTCGGACTTGCTGTACCCCAGCTCCTTCGCGACGGCGTAGGCCACGGCGGACTCGAAGCCCTTGCCGGACTCCGGCTCGTTGTCGTCGATCCACGGCGAGTACGCCGGCTCACCGGTCGCGATCGTGAGCTTGCCGTCGGTGACGGTGCCGTCGGCGTTCGAGCCACTGCTGCTGCTGCCCGAGCACGCCGACAGGGCGAGGGCGGCGACCGCGGCGGTGGCGACGGCGAGGGTGAGACGGAGGGAACGGGTCACGGTCGGGCCTTCGTGCGAGGGGGTGGGGGCAGGTCGAAGTGTACTTCGCGGTGGGATACCACGGCGAAACGGTGTCGCGGCGCTACTCGGCAGCGGTGGCCGCGTCGTCCGCCATCGTGAAGTCCTCGAACGAGAAGCCCGGCGACACGAGGCAGCTCAGCAGCACCTCGCCGTCGCCCGGGAGCGTCCGCTGCCACACGCCGCCGCGCACGAACGCCTGGGCGTCGTTCACCCGGTCGCGCCCGGCGTCCGGGCCGAGGGTGATCGTCGCGCCGGGCTCGGGAGCGTCGCCGTCGCCGCCGAGCTGCAGCTCGACGGTGTCCGGCCCGTGCCACATCCAGATCTCGTCGCTCGTCACCCGGTGCCAGGCCGAGGCCTCACCCGGGGGCAGCAGGAAGTGGATCAGGGTGGCGGCCGGACGGTCCCCCGCGGGGGTGGTGACCGTCGCCGGCGAGGTCCAGGTGCGGACGTACCAGCCGCCCTCGGGGTGCGGTTCCATGCCGAGGGCGATCGCGCGCTTCGGCACGTCGAGCCACTCGATCAGCTCCCCGGTGACGGTTCGGCGTGCGGCCGTGCCGGGGCGTGGTGCGGTCTCGGTCATCGTTCCTCCACAGGGCGGACGGGTGGGACAGGGGTGAGTGCGTGGGCGACGGCGCGGACCTCGCCGCGGATGACCGTGGCGGCTGTGCGCCCGGCGCCGTCCTCGACGAGTTCGGCGAGCGCGTCGGGCACGGTCCGGGCGTCGACGTCGAAGACGGCCAGGTCGGCGCGCGCCCCCACGGCGAGGTGACCGATGCGGTCCGGCCCGACGGCGAGCCCCATGGCGTGCGCGCCGCCGAGCGTCGCCGCCGCCAGGAGCCGCTCGTGCAGGTCGCGGTGCCCGTAGCCCTGGGCGCGGGCGATCCGGTGCAGGGCGGTGACGTCGGCCATCAGGTCGAGGGACGGCGACGACGACAGCGAATCGGTGCCGATCGCGATCGGGCTGCCCTCGCGCAGGTAGTCGGCGACGGGCGGCGGGTCGAGGCCGATGACGGCGTTCGACCGGGGGCAGAGCGCCACCGCGGTGCCGCGGGCACGCAGGAGCGCCCGGTCGGCGCCGGTCACGTACACGCCGTGGGCGATGTGGCAGTCCGGACCGAGCACGCCGAGGCGGTCGACGAAGGCGGTCGCGCTCGCGCCGAACCCGAGCGCGCGCATGGCGCGGAACGACGGGGCGTTCGCCAGGTGCCAGTCGCTGCCGTGGCCGACACCGTCCACGCCTTCGAGCCCGGGGACGGGACCGAGGGCGGTGCGCTCGCCCTCGAAGGCGGCCTCGCCGAGGTGCAGGTGCAGTCGCAGTCCGCGCTGCCGGACGATGTCGGGGAGTTCGAGGAGCGGCGCGACGTCGAGCGAGTACGGCGCGTGCGGCGAGAGGCCGGCGCCGGGGGTCGTCGGGACGCGGTCGAGCTCGTCGAGCACCTGGTCGCGACCGTGCGACTGCCAGGCGTCGTTCTCCCAGTCCATGACCTCCCAGTACGCGATGCCGCCGAGTCCGGCGTCCTGCAGGGCGGTCGAGGCCTCGATGTCGGTGACGATGTCCGCGATGCTCGTGACGCCGGCCAGGATCGACGCCCGCGCCCCGTCCGCGGCCTCGGCCCGCCAGTCGTGCGGCTCGGCGTAGTCGACGTTGAACGCTGCGGCCCAGTCCTCGAACCCGTCGTACTGGCGCTGCCCGACACCGGACATGCCGGTGTACTGCAGGTGCGCGTGCGCGTTCACGAGTCCGGGCAGGAGCGCGCCGCGCCACCGGCGCTCGGTGAACGGTGTCCCGTCGAGTTGGTCGACGACCCACGACCGGTCGCCGACGTGCAGGATGCGGCCGTCCTGCACGGCGACCGCGCCGTCCGCGATCGGCGGCGCGGTCATCGGGACGACGACGCGCGCCGAGTGCACGGTGACCGGCCGCTGTCCCGCGGTCACGTCGGGTCCCCGAAGCGGTGCGTCCGGACGTCCGGCTCGCGGTCCGCAGGCTGCTCGGGAAGCCGGCGTGGGCCCACGCCGCCGGTTCCGGGCTGACGCGCCAGCGGCAGCCCGGCCGTGCCGGTGGGGAGAGGCGCGGCTGGGCTCCCGAACGCGGCGAGCGCCGCGCGGGCGGTCGCGTCGTCGACCGCGGGGTCGATCGGCACGACGGCGCGCTCCAGCTCGTCGCCCCGCTCGAGGAGCATGCGGACGGCGCCGAGCTGCACGGCGAAGGACAGGTCCATGATCTCGACCGGGTTGCCCTCGGCCGCGGTGATGTTGATGCAGCCGCCGTCGTCGAGCACGATCGGCCCGCCCTCGGCCCCGGGGAACACGAACCGCTCGGCCTTCGGCCCCACGTGCCGGCGCCGCGCCCCGGCGGCGAGGGCGTCGTCGACGGCGATCTCCTGGTCGACGCCACCGGCCACGGCGACCACGGCACCGTCGGCGCAGGCGCGGAGCACGTCGAGGTCGATCGTGTCCGGCACCCCGGTGGCGCTCACCACGAGGTCGGCGCCGGGCACCGCCTCGACGAGCGGGACGACCGCGTACCCGGCGAACCGCGCCTGCAGGGCGCGGACCGGGTCGGTCTCGGCGACCGTCACCCGGAACCCGAGGGCGGCGAGCACCATGGCGACCCCCTCGCCGACGGGGCCGAACCCGGCGACGACCGCCGCGCCTCCCGGCCGGACCCGGTGCGTGCCGGACGCGAGCCCGTCGACCAGGTCGAGCACCGCGAACACCGTCGACTGCCCGGTGCCGTACCGGTTGTCGAAGGACGTCTTCGTGCGGGCGTCGTTCACCCCGATGACCGGGATGCCGAGCTCGCCGCGCGCAGCGAGCACCCGCAGGGGCCGCAGGCCGCTCGTGGTCTCCTCGGCGGCGCCGAGCATCGTCGGCAGCAGGTCCGGGCGTCGCTGGTGGGCGAGCCGGATGACGTGCGAACCGTCGTCGAGCAGGACGTGCGGGGCGGTGTCGAGCATCGCGAGGGCCAGCTGCTCCTGCTCGGGGAGCGTCGCCGTGCTGCTCGCGAAGACCGTCAGCCCGGCGGACCGCAGCGCGTCGGCGACGGCGTCGTCGGTCTCGTCGGCGTGCGCGTAGACGACGACCTCGGCACCGGCGTCGCGGAGCAGCAGGCTCAGCACGGCCGTCTTCGGCTCGAGGACCAGCGCGACGCCGACGCGCGTGCCGCGCAGGAGTCCGCCGTCGCGGAGCTCCGCGGCGACCGAGCGGGCGACCGGCATCGACCGTCGCGCCCAGCGCAGGCGGGCGTCGGCGGCGGGGTCGTCCTCGGGGTCGCGGCCGGTCGACACCAGGAAGACGTCGTCGGACAGCACCGGGACGGCGAGCACGCCGGGGCGGGCGGGTGCGACCGGTCCGAAGGCGTCCTCGTCCACGGCGGGCAGGTGTCGACCGGCGTCGACGACGATCAGTGTGGCGCCGCGCGGACGGTCGGCGGCCTGCTCGATCGCGGGCGTCGATCCCTCCGGCGTGCCGAGGCACCAGAGCTGGTCGACGGTCTCCTGCGGGTCGGCGGCACGGGCGCCGAGGCCGGTCAGCAGGGCGTGCAGTGCCGCGATGTCCCTCCGGTCGCCGCCGACGATGCGGAACCGGCGAGCGGCGACGAGCAGGTTCGTCGCCGCGGCGAAGCGCCGGACGGCGGCCGATGCCCACGACAGCGTCTCGGGGTCGGGTGCCATGGTGCAATCGTAGGGAATGCGCCGACCCCGTCTGACGTACCCTCTGGGCATGAGCGATGCGACGACCGAGACGGTGACCATGTTCGGCGCGGACTGGTGCCGCGACTGCCGACGGTCGAAGGCGCTGCTCGACACCCTCGGGGTCGACTACGACTACGTCGACGTCGAGGCGGACCCGACCGCGGCCGCACGTGCCGAGGAGATCAGCGGGCGGAAGAACATCCCCGTCGTCGTGCTGCCGGACGGTCGGCACTTCGTCGAGCCGTCCGACCAGGAGCTGCGAACGGCCCTCGAGGCCGGCGGGGTGGTCTGACCGCCCTCGACCACCTGCGCGACGTCGGCCCTTGTACGACATGAGGGGCGGTCGTCAATGAAACCGAGAGGCTTCCCAGGGAACTCGGAGTTGAGTCAGGCGTCGGCCCTGACTCCGGCAATCCATGCCGCGGCAACCGCATCCACGAGGAGGAAACCGTGCTCGGTCTCATCATCAGCCTGATCATCATCGGACTCATCGCCGGCGCGCTCGCGCGGCTCATCGTCCCCGGCAAGCAGCACATCTCGATCCCCATGACCATCCTGCTCGGCATCATCGGCTCGTTCGTGGGCGGGTTCCTCGGGTTCCTGATCTTCCAGCACGACCCGATGGACGGCTTCTTCCAGCCGGCCGGCATCATCGGCTCGATCATCGGAGCGATCATCGTGCTGCTGATCTGGACCCGTTTCGCCGGTCGGGGCGCGAAGACCCGCTAGTCGGCACCCCTGCACCACCGAACGCGCCCCGTCCGAGACGGGGCGCGTTCGTCGTTCCCGGTGGTGCCGCGGAGGTGCGGGCCGACCAGTAGTGTCGTCCGGCATGGGGCGGACAGCATGGACCGACGTGCCGGTGGGACTGCGGGAACGGGTGGGTCGGGTCCTCGGCGGGCCGGTGGTCAGCGCGCGCTCGCAGGCGAACGGGTGGTCGCCGGGCAGCGCCGACCGGGTCACGACGGCGGACGGCCGCCGGGCCTTCGTGAAGACGGTCTCCCGCTCCCGCAACGAGGATGCGCTGACGATGCACGGCCGCGAGGCCCACGTGGTGGCACAGCTCCCGGCGTCGGTGCGGGCACCCCGCCTGCTCGACGTCCTGACCGACACCGTCGACGGTGACGACTGGATCGCCCTCGTGCTCGACGACGTCGACGGCACGCACCCCGGCGCTGCGGGCGACGGCTCGGACGTCACGGCGGTCCTCGACGCCCTCGACACGCTCCCCCTTGCCACCGGCGGGTTGGCGGCGCTGCCGCGCATGGCCGAGGACCTGCGCCACGACTTCGCCGCCTGGGAACGGCTGCTCGGTGACGGCCCCCTGGCGGGACGGGTCGCCGAGGTCGTCCCGGCGCACGTCCTGGGAGCCGGTTCGGCGATGGCCCGCGCCGCCACCCGCGCCGCCGCGATGGTCGACGGCGGACACCTCGTGCACGCGGACTGTCGTGCCGACAACCTGCTCGTCGACCCCGCCGGGCGTGTGTGGGTCGTGGACTGGCCGTGGGCGGGCATCGGCGCGCACTGGCTCGACCCGCTGACGTACCTGCTCGACGCGCTCGTCCGCGGCGAGGACGTGAACGTCGAGCACCACCTCGCCACGCACCCGGTGTTCGCCGGGGTACCGGACGACGCGGTCGACGCCGTGCTGGCAGGGCTCGCCGGGCTCTTCTTCGAGCACGCCCTGCCGCCGGCACCGCCGAACATGCCGACGATCCGCGACTTCCAGCGCCGTGAGGGCATCGCCGCGGCCGAGTGGCTGCTCCGCCGCTGGGCCGCCCGCTCCGCCTGATCGCGTACGACCCGTCCGGGGGACGCCGCTGTCCAGGGAGCGCGGTGCGCCGGAGCGTACGGTCCCCACCATGACTGATGAGCAGAGCACACCTCGTCCGGAAGACGATGCCGCGCGTCTCGGTCTCGTCGTCGTCGGGGAAGCGGCGGCCTTGCACTCCGGCGACGAGGCAGCGTTGGACGCGAGCGAGCAGAACATCCGGGACACCGTCGACGAACTGGTCGACGAGCCCCTGACCGAGCGCCAGGAAGAGGTCCTCGAGCGGCTGGCCGCCGCCGGGGGCACGCTCACCGCCGGGCTCAGCGGCGCCCTGGCAGCGCAGACCGGTCGGAGCGTGGACGACGTCCTCGAGGGCGCCGCCCGCAGCGTCGTCTGGCAGCAGCGACTCGCGAACGAGCGGGACGACGCCGCTGGCGACACCGACCCGGCCCGGGACCGCGAGGACGCCGGCGGTCAGCAGCGCGACCACCGCGACGAGCAGGGACGCGACCAGGCCTGAGCAGGCACGCGTCGGTTGCGACGCGACCGACGGACAGGAGGCGCGGTGCGGGTCGGACCCGCACCGCGCCTCCTGTCCGTCCGCGCGTCAGCGCCTACGCCCCGGCACGCCACCAGTCGTCGAAGGGCGTCGCCGGCACCTGGCGCTTGTGCTCGGTCGCGCGGTAGCGCGCCTCGATCGCCTCGGCGACCTCGACCGGCACGTCGTGCCCCTGCAGGTAGGCGTCGATCTCGGCGTAGGTGAGACCGAGGTTCGCCTCGTCGGTCTGGCCGGGCAGGTCGTCGAGCAGGTCCGCGGTCGGGGCCTTCTCGTACAGGCGGGCCGGTGCCCCGAGGTGCTCGAGCAGCTGCCGCCCCTGGGTCTTCGACAGGCCGGTGAGCGGCGTGAGGTCCACACCGCCGTCGCCGTACTTCGTGAAGAAGCCGGTGACCGCCTCGGCCGCGTGGTCGGTGCCCACGACGAGCAGCCCGCGCTGGCCGGCGACGGCGTACTGGGCGACCATGCGCATGCGCGCCTTGACGTTGCCCTTGACGAAGTCGCTCAGCTCGACGCCGGACGCCGCGGTGTCCTGCACCACCCCGTCGACGCCGTGCTCGATGTTCACGGTGATGCCCGGGTCAGCCGCGATGAACTGCAGGGCGAGCTGGGCGTCGTCCTCGTCGGCCTGCACGCGGTAGGGCATGCGGACCGTGGTGAACTCGGCGGGGTGCCCCTCGGCGCGCAGGGACTCGACGGCGAGCTGGGTCAGGCGGCCGGCGAGCGTGGAGTCCTGGCCGCCGCTGATCGCGAGGAGGTACCCCTTCGCACCGGTCGTGAGCAGGTAGTCGCGGAGGAACCCGACGCGTCGGGCGACCTCCTGCTCCGGGTCGATGGTCGGCTGGACGTTGAGGTCCGCTGCGATGGCGGCTTGGAGTTCACGCACACTCCCAGTATCGCGCCGATCGGCCTCAACTGACCGGGAGGATCCCGATCGGTCGGATGGTGTTGTCGTGGTCCGCACCGATCGCGCAGGTGCAGACCACGCTGAGCGTCTCGTCGCTGCTGGTCAGGCGGAAGCGCTCGACGTGCGGCGGGCCGACGTGGCGGTCGAGCGGGTGGGTGTCGTGGTCGTGCACGGCGGTCCTCTGGAGTCGTGGCGCAGGTGGTGCTGGAGGTGGGGAGGCGGGATCGCCGCGGGTCAGGTCCTGGTCGCGGGCCGCGCGCCCACTCGGCCGGCGGGGTCGCTCCGCCGTCGCCGTGGCAGTGACGGTGGGGCCGCAGCGCTGCGCGTCCGGCAGCCGGCCGAGCAGGCGGCACGGAACGGCGGGTGGGCGGCGGAGCAGGCGGCACGCGGGCGGGCGGCGGACACGATCGGGCGCATCGAGCGTGCGCGCGTTCTCGGTCGTCGTGCCATCCCTGATCCCATCGGGCACCCGGCGTCGGCACCGGGCGACGACGGCGGTGGTGAGACGCCGTCGGGGTCAATCTACTGCGGCTCGGGCACTCCCTGGCGATACCCCCGTTCCGGGGTCAGGCGCGCGCACGGTACAGCGCGGTCCGGTCCCGGACTCCTGCGCGGCGGCGGCAGGTGGTGGACCGAGCGGTCCTGCTCACTCGACGGCGGTCGGTCCGGCGCCCCGACCGCGCCGCGCGACGAGCACGACGAGGGCGCCCAGCACGAGCACGACGCCCGCGCCGAGCGCGATCCACACCCCGGGAGCGATCCCGTCCGACGCTGCCGGCGCCCCGTCCGCGACGGCGACCGCCGAGGCGGACGGCACGCTCGTCGGCTCGGCCGTCGGGGTGCTCGCCGGGGCGGTGGACGCCGGGGACGTCGGCTCGGCCGTGGCCTCCGCCGTCGGCACCCGGTACTCGAACCCGAAGGAGCCGTCGATCGGGTGCCCGTCCGGCGAGAGGTAGCGCCAGAGCACCGTGTACGCACCGTTCTCGAGGTCGACCGCCGTGCTCATGGTCGTCCCGTCGACGGTCACGTCGCCGCGCGACGCGGCGGTACCGTCCGTACCGGTGACCTCGATGCGCAGGCCGGCGTCGAGGCCGGCGAGCGGCGCCTCGGTGAAGGTGAGCGCCACGCGGTCGAGGGGCTCGGTGACCACCGAACCGTCCGCCGGGTCACTGCCGGTCAGCCCGGCGTGCGCCGAGGCAGGCTGGGCGCCGACGAGCGCGAGGAACCCGCCGATGACGATCGCGAGGGCCGCTGCTCTGGTTCCGCCGGTGCGCATGCCCAGATGCTACTGGGACGCGCTCCTCCGACGGCGCGGAGTCAGAGCTGCTCGCCGAGGAAGTCGGCGTACGACGGCTCGTGGTTGAGGTCGGCCGAGGCGGCGGACACGAGGCCCGTCCCCTCGAGTCGCTCCGCCACGAGGGCGGCGAGGTCTTCCGGCGACCGCAGACCGTGGCGGTGCCAATCGTGGGGCATCCTGGCGGCCATGACGACCAGCCCTTCGTCGGGATGATGCGCATCCCGGATCCGTCCGGGTCGACCCGCTGTGCCAGACCCCACAGGACGTGAGGAGCATCGTGACGACGGATCCCTGATACCGACCCGGTACCTCCACCGTAGGGTGGCGCCCGCCCGGCGTCGAACGCGGTGCGTTTCGTGGCCGCTCCGACGCGTGTTCCGGATGGGACGGGAGGCGCGGTGCCGGCTGGCACCGCGGCCCCCTCGGCCGGTCCCGGGCCGACGCGCCAGCGCCGGACGGGCCGTGCCCGGTGGACAGGTTCCGGGCTGACGCGCCAGCGCCGGACCGGCCGTGCCCGGTGGGCAGCTCCCCGTCCGGCGCTGGTCGCGGCGTCGGGGCCGCGTGATCGCTCGGGTCAGTCGGTCCCGGAGTCGAAGGCCGCGCCCTCGGACGCGGCGTCCGTCGCGCGGTCACGCGCGAGCTCGGCGTCGGAGGACTGCACCGCACCGCCGAGGATCTCCTCGGCCTCGCCCGACTCGAGCGTGCCGACGAGGTCGCCCGTCGCCCCGCCGATGAGCCCGGCGGCCGCGTACTGCTCGAGCCGCGACCGCGAGTCGGCGATGTCGAGGTTGCGCATGGTGAGCTGGCCGATGCGGTCGTCCGGGCCGAAGGCCGCGTCGCCGACGCGCTCCATCGACAGCTTGTCCGGGTGGTACGACAGCGCCGGACCCGTCGTGTCGAGGATCGTGTAGTCATCGCCGCGACGCAGGCGCAGCGTGACCTCGCCGGTGACGGCCGACGCGACCCAGCGCTGCAGCGACTCGCGCAGCATGAGCGACTGCGGGTCGAGCCAGCGTCCCTCGTACATGAGGCGACCGAGTCGGCGGCCCTCGTTGTGGTACGACGCGACGGTGTCCTCGTTGTGGATCGCGTTGAGCAGGCGCTCGTAGGCGATGTGCAGCAGGGCCATGCCGGGCGCCTCGTAGATGCCGCGGCTCTTCGCCTCGATGATGCGGTTCTCGATCTGGTCGGACGCACCGAGGCCGTGGCGGCCACCGATGGCGTTCGCCTCGTAGACCAGGGCGACCGCGTCGGGGTACTCGACGCCGTTGATCGCGACCGGGCGACCGGCCTCGAAGCGGACGGAGACGACCTCGGTCGCGACCTCGACGTCGTCACGCCAGGCGGCGACGCCCATGATCGGCTCGACGAGGTCGAGCCCGCTCGAGAGCTCCTCGAGGCTCTTCGCCTCGTGCGTCGCACCCCAGATGTTCGCGTCGGTCGAGTACGCCTTCTCGGTGGAGTCGCGGTACGGGAAGCCACGCTCGACGAGCCACTCGCTCATCTCCTTGCGGCCGCCGAGCTCCTGGACGAACTCGGAGTCGAGCCACGGCTTGTAGACGCGCAGGCGCGGGTTCGCCATCAGGCCGTAGCGGTAGAACCGCTCGATGTCGTTGCCCTTGTAGGTGGAGCCGTCGCCCCAGATGTCGACGCCGTCGTCCTTCATGGCACGGACGAGCATGGTGCCGGTCACCGCGCGGCCGAGCGGCGTCGTGTTGAAGTAGGTCTTGCCACCGGAACGGATGTGGAAGGCGCCGGTCTGCAGGGCGACGAGGCCCTCTTCGACCAGGGCGCTCTTCGCGTCGACGAGCCGGGCGATCTCGGCACCGTACTCGTGCGCGCGACCGGGCACCGCGTCGATGTCGGGCTCGTCGTACTGGCCGATGTCGGCGGTGTACGTGCAGGGGATCGCCCCCTTCTCACGCATCCAGGCAACGGCACAGGAGGTGTCGAGACCTCCGGAGAACGCGATGCCGACTCGTTCGCCGACGGGGAGACTGCTCAGGACCTTGGACACGGGGTCAATCGTACGGGGCGCGCGGAGCGCGGAACCGTCCGGCGCGACGGTTGTGGAGAACGCGGGGCCGGCCGCGGGAACCGATCCGGGGCCACCGGACAATACGGAGCATGAACCAGATCACGGGGGACCGGGCCGACTGGGCCCTGGCCGTCGCCGGGGACGGGCGCGCGGTCGGCAGGGTCTTCGACCGGCACGCACCGCGGCTCCGCCGGCACGTCGCCGGACTCGTCCCCACACCGACCGACGCCGACGACGTCGTGGCGATCGTCTTCCTGGAGGCCTGGCGGAAGCGCGACCGGGTGCGGTTCGTCGACGACTCCATGCTGCCCTGGCTGCTCGTCACGGCGACGAACACCGCGCACAACACGACCCGCGCCACACGGCGTCACCGGGCCTTCCTCGGCAGGTTCCCGGTGGACGACCCCGCACCGGACCCGGCCGAGGCGTACACCGACGCCGAGGCGGTCGCGGCCCTCCGCGGACTCCCCGTCGCCGACCAGCGGGTCCTGACCCTCTGCGTGCTCGAGGGCCTCGGCGAACGCGAAGCGGCGGTGGCCCTCGGGGTCGCCCCCGGGACCGTCAAGTCCCGACTCCACCGGGCGAAGGCCCGGCTCCAGCAGCAGTACTCGACCACCGCAGCACCCCTCGGAGGCACCCCGTGAACGACGACCAGATCTCCCCCCGACTCGCCTCGATGCGTGACGCACTCG
This sequence comes from Curtobacterium sp. MCBA15_009, assembly GCF_001864895.1. Classification (GTDB taxonomy): domain Bacteria; phylum Actinomycetota; class Actinomycetes; order Actinomycetales; family Microbacteriaceae; genus Curtobacterium. Next base: position 27,556 of record NZ_MJGO01000040.1, on the reverse strand, counting down.
TCGCCGACGTCGACGCGACGGCCCACCCCGCGCGTCCGCGGCGACGACGCCCCACCCGCGGCACGGTCGCCGCGGTCGTGACGGCCTTCGCCGTCGGTGCCGGACTCACCGGAGGGATCACGGCTGCGGCGCTCCCCGGCGCCACCGCGGACGCCGCACGCGAGGACCTGCTCGCGACGACGACCCGCTACGGGACGGTCGAGGTCAACCACGGATCGATGCTCGGCTCCCCCGCGTTCGCCGTCACCCACGGCGACGCCTCGTTCTCGCTCGGCACGCGGCCGGGAGGAGCCGACCGGGTGACGCTCACGTGGGAGTGCCTCGACCCCGGCACCTTCACGGTCGAGGTCGGCGGGACGATCGTCGCCGACGCCGTCGCGTGCACACCGGGGTCCATGCCGCGGTGGAGCCTCTCCCCGCTGACCGGGTCCGGAGCGGCCGCCGTGTCGGTCTCCGGCGGCGGCGGTGCCCGCTACGCCGTGTGGGCGTCGTGGGCCCGGTCGGCACGGATCGCGCAGCCCTCGACCCAGCAGCAGGCCGCGGTCGCCGACGGGACCGTCACCCTGGCCGAGTACACCGCCGCGTTCGACCGGCTCGCGGCCTGCATGGCGCAGGCGGGGCACCCGATCGGCGACGTGGCGCCGTCGTGGTACGCCGACGGCTCGTGGTCGAGCACGGGCCCCGGCGCCGGCCCGTGGTACATCTGGTCGACGCCGATGGAAGCCCTCGACGTCCTCGACACGCAGTGCGCGCCGCGCGAGTTCGAACAGGTCGACGCGATCTGGCAGGGCGAGCACCCGATCCCGGACGAGGCCGGCTGATCGCGGGGATCGCCGCAGGGACTCGAGCCCTGCGGTGACCTGCGGTGCCCCGTGGTCCCCGTGGTCCCCGTGGTGCCCCTGGAGGGACTCGAACCCCCAACCGTTTCCTTAGGACGGAACTGCTCTTCCATTGAGCTACAGAGGCTGGCCCGACCACTCTAGCGGCGGAACCGGCCCAGGAACGCGTGCAGCTCGTCGACGAACAGGTCGGGCTGCTCGAACGGCGCGAAATGGCCGCCGCGGTCGAGTTCGTGGTGGAACACCAGGTTCGTGGTGCGCTCGAGCCACTCCCGCGGCGCCCGCACGATGTCGCCGGGGAAGATCGAGAACCCTGACGGCACCTCGACCCTCCGTTCGAGCTGCTCCGCCGGGATCGCCGCGTTCGCGTGGTACATCCGCATCGCCGACCCGATGGTCGCAGTGGCCCAGTACTCGGTCAGCAGCGCCAGGACCTCGTCGCGTGTGTACACCGACCACAGGTCGCCGTCGCAGTCGCTCCACGCCCGGAGCTTCTCGACGATCCAGGCGGCCAGTCCCGCAGGTGAGTCGTTCAGCCCGACGGCGGCGGTCTGCGGCTTGGTCCGGTGCAGCATCGCGTAGGCGCCCTCGGCGGTGCGCCACCGGTCGGTCGCGGCGACGAACTCCCGCTCGGGTCCGGACAGCGTCGCCGGGTCGAGGCCCGGCCAGGCGAGCCCGCCGTCGATGCGGTGCACGGCGACGACCCGGTCGGGGTGGTCGAGTGCCAGGTACCGGGCGACGTGCGTGCCGATGTCGCCGCCGGACACCGCGAAGCGCTCGTGGCCGAGCTCCGTCATCAGCGTCGCCCACGTGCCGGCCACCTGCCGGGCGTCGAGCACCTGCGGCGGGGCGTCCGAGAACCCGAACCCCGGCATGTCCGGCACGACGACGTCGTAGCCGGCGTCGACGAGCATCGGCAGCACCTTGCGGTACCGCCACCCGGAGTCCGGCCAGCCGTGCGCGAGCAGGACGGGCAGGGCGTCCGGCTGCGCAGCACGGGCGTGCAGCACGTGGATGCCGATCCCGTCCACGACGACACGGCGCGAGGGCAGTGCGGCGAGCTCGGCGCGGTGTGCGTCGAAGTCGAACCCGTCGGCCCAGTACTCGACGAGCGGGCGCAGGACGTCGAGGTCCACGCCGAGCGACCAGCCGGTCCCGGTCGGCGCATCGGGCCAGCGCGTCGCCCGCAACCGCGCGCGCAGGTCGTCGATGGTCGCGTCGTCGATGTGCGGTGTCTCGCCCATGTCGGTGACGCTAGTCAGCGCGACCGACAGACGGACGGGAGGCCCGGGAAGACGCCGCCACGGGCCTCCCGTCCGCCACCGGGTGAGCAGAAGACGACGGGTCGCCGCGCGGGACCCGTCGTCTTCTGCTCACTGGGCGCGCCCCACCGGGGGCGGCCGCTACGCGGCCACGAGGTACTCGTCCCACTCGGACTGCGGGCGCTCGATGCCGCGCACGACCCACGACGCCCCGTGCGGCACCTTCGGGCGGAACCGCAGGTGCCACCCCATCTCCTGGGGCGTGCGGTCGCCCTTCGTGTTGTTGCAGGCGAGGCAGCAGGCGACGAGGTTCTCCCACGAGTCCTGGCCGCCGCGCGACTTCGGCTGCACGTGGTCGATGGTCGTCGCCTGGCGGCCGCAGTAGGCGCAGCGGTTGCCGTCACGGCGCAGGACCCCGCGGCGGGACACCGGGACGAGCCGCGAGTGCGGGATGCGGACGTAGCGGGTGAGGATGATGACGGACGGACGGTCGTAGACCGCGGTGGACCCGGTGACCGGGTGGTCGAGGTCCGCGGCGACGATGGCGGCCTTCTGGTTCATGACCAGCACGAGGGCTCGTCGGAACGAGATCACCGCGAGGGGCTCGTAACCGGCGTTGAGGACGAGAGTGCGCATGGGTTCCCTTCCGACGTGCCTGGACGGCTTCCAGGCGCTGCGGGTGCGTCGGACCGTCGACGACGAACGGGTGACCCCGACCTGCTCACACTCCCCGGAACCACGAAGAGCACCACCCGGATGGGCAGTGCTCTCGTCATGCAGGGGCGTGCTCGTGCACGCAGGCTGTGGTCGACCGTATGTCGACGCGCGCGCGCCGACCCATGGTGCGGGTCGTGCGGAACATCGACATCAGGTCTCCCTGTCCGCGCCGGTACGGACCGGTGCAGCGTCAGGTTAACCCAGAAACCGGCCCGGCACGAGGGTGCACGGACCGGTTCGGGTGGAGTTCACACGCCGGAGGGACGCTGGTCGCTAGATCCCGAAGCGGACGATGTGGTAATCGCTCGTCCAGATCGGACGGATCGAGACGGAGCCGCCGGGCTTCGGCGCGTCCATGATCATGCCGTTGCCCATGTAGAAACCGTCGTGCGCCTCGTTGTTGAAGATGACGACGTCGCCGGGCTGGGCCTCGGACTCGGGGATCGTGGTGCCGGCCTGGTCCTGCAGCGGGACCGAGTGCGCCAGGTTGATGCCGTGCTGGGCGTAGACGAACATCACGTAGCCCGAGCAGTCGAAGCCGGACGGGTCGGCGCCGCCGAAGACGTACGGGGTGCCGATGTACTGCTTGGCGGTGGCGACGACGGCCGGCAGCGAGAAGGGCGTGTCCGCCGCGGTCGAGCTGGCCACGTAGTCGGCGGCGGACGGGCCGGAGTACGACGCGTACTGCTGGGCGGTCTGCGCACGGGCGTCTGACGTCGCGGCCGACTGCTCCTGCTGCTCGGCGGCCTCGGCAGCTGCGGCTTCGTCGGCGGCCTGCTGCGCCGCTGCCTGGCGGGCTTCCGCGCGGGCGTCGAGCGTGGCGGTCGAGGTGGCCCCGTAGCCGTCGCGGCTCGTGTCGGCCAGGGCGACGGCGTCGGAGACGGAGAGCTCCTGGCTCTGGGTCGCACGGGCCTCGCGCTGGGCGGAGGCGGCGTCGGTGCCGGTGGTCGGCTGCGAGGCGGCGAACGCCGGGGCGACCGCGACGGTGCCGAACATGCCGACGGCGACGGTCAGCACGACCGGCGCGAGGAACCGGCGCTTGCGCGACGAGGCGCTCGCCTTGGCGGCGGTCGCGTCGGCCGCGGCCTGCGCGGCCCGGCGGCCGCCGGGGAGCGGGGCGGTGCGGACGGGCACGACGGTGCGGGTCGTTCGGCCGTCGGCCTGACGCAGGGACCGCCGGGTGAGCGGTGCGTCGGTGGCGTTCTCGGTGTTCGTCAGGGTCGCGGTGTTCGTCGGGTTCGCGGGCGTCGGGGCGTCCGCGGCGGAACCGGTCTGCGTCAAGGGTGGGTCTCCGGCGTCTCGTCATCACGCGGCCGTGGGTACCCGGCGACGTGCAACCCCATCCGTTCGTCATCGTTTCCGATCGAGGCAGGAGACGGGTTCGAGACGTCCTGCCACGGGTCTCCACGCCAGGCGCAGCGCGGGGACTCGGACGAGTGTACGCAGGCGTCGTTACCTTGTCGAGACCAAAACGCCCGTTTGTAACGATCCGGTAAAGAAGCCCTGGTCAGGGCGGGAGGATCAGTCCCGCTCGATGTACACGTGCTGGGCGACCTCGACCGGGAGCTCGATGCCGGCGTCCTCGCCGTCGACGCGCACCGCGACGTAGGCCCCGGCGCGCTGCACGCGGGCGAGCCGTCCGGGCATCACGCCGGCGGTGCGGAGCTGGTGGAGGAGCTCCGGCTCGAACTGCACGGGCTCGCCGAGTCGGCGGATCACCCCGGTGGCGACGGCGTCCGTGCCCTCGGTCGCCGCGACGATGTGCTGCACGCCGTCGAGGAACCCGGCGGCGGCCGGCCCGCCGATCTCGGCCAGGCCCGGGATCGGGTTGCCGTAGGGCGACTCGGTCGGGTTGCCGAGCATCTCGAGCAGGCGGACCTCGACCTGCTCGCTCATCACGTGCTCCCACCGGCAGGCCTCGTCGTGGACGAACGCCCAGTCGAGGCCGATGACGTCGGCGAGCAGGCGCTCGGCGAGGCGGTGCTTGCGCATGACGTGGGTCGCCCGGGAGCGGCCCTCGTCGGTGAGCTCGAGGTGCCGGTCCCCGGAGACGACGACCAGGCCGTCGCGCTCCATGCGGGCGATGGTCTGGGAGACCGTCGGACCCGAGTGGCCGAGGCGCTCGGAGATGCGCGCACGCAGCGGCACGATCGCTTCTTCCTCGAGGTCGAGGATCGTGCGCAGGTACATCTCCGTGGTGTCGACGAGATCGGTCACGGTCCGCCTCTCATGTCTGGGCCCAGCGGCCACCACCCTACTTGTTCGACCCGACGGGCACCGCACGACGGCCGCCGAGCGCGGGGCCGACCGTCCGCGCGGCGTCGGACTGGACCGCTCCACAGCCGCCCCGTCCGGCCGGTGCAGGGGCGTCGCGACGCGGATCGGGCTGGCTAGGATCGGTGCATGGCAGACATCGTCATCCCCGCCGAACTCCTCCCGACCGACGGCCGCTTCGGCTGCGGACCGTCCAAGATCCGCGGCGCGCAGCTCGAGTCCCTCGTGACGCGCGGGGCGACGATCCTCGGCACGTCCCACCGGCAGAAGCCCGTCAAGGACCTGGTCGGCAGCGTCCGCTCCGGGCTCGCCGACCTGTTCTCGCTGCCGGACGGCTACGAGGTCGTGCTCGGCAACGGCGGCTCGACCGCCTTCTGGGACGCCGCGGCCTTCGGGCTCGTCGAGCGCCGCGCCGAGAACCTGTCCTTCGGCGAGTTCGGGTCGAAGTTCGCGAAGGCCGTCGCCGCACCGTGGCTCGAGGCACCCTACGTCGTCGAGGCCCCCGGTGGCTCGCTCGCCGCGCTCGAGACCGTCGAGGGCGTCGACGTCTACGCGTACCCGCACAACGAGACCTCCACCGGCGTGATGGCCCCCGTGGTCCGCGCCGAGGGCGACCCCGGCGCCCTGACCGTCGTCGACGCGACGAGCGCGGCCGGCGGTGTCGCGTTCGACGTGTCCGCCACCGACGTGTACTACTTCGCGCCGCAGAAGAACTTCGCCTCGGACGGCGGCCTCTGGCTCGCGCTGTTCTCGCCGGCAGCGCTCGAGCGGGTGGAGCGGATCGCCGCCTCGGACCGCTACGTCCCCGAGTTCCTGTCCCTGCAGAACGCCGTCGACAACTCGCGGCTGAACCAGACGCTGAACACCCCGGCCCTGGCCACCCTGCTCATGCTCGACGACCAGGTCCGGTGGATCAACGAGTCCGGCGGCCTGCAGTGGGCCGACACCCGCACGAAGGCATCGTCGTCGACGATCTACGACTGGGCCGAGGCCTCCGACCACGCGACGCCGTTCGTGGCCGACCCGGCCGCACGGTCGCAGGTCGTCGCCACGATCGACCTCGACGAGTCGATCGACGCGAAGGCCGTCGCCGCGACCCTGCGGGCGAACGGCATCGTCGACACCGAGCCCTACCGCAAGCTCGGCCGGAACCAGCTCCGGGTCGCCACCTTCACCGCGATCGACCCCGACGACGTCGCGAAGCTCGTCCGCGCGATCGACTTCACCGTCAACGCACTCGGCTGACGCCCGGCACCCGGACGCCTGCACCACGCGAGCCCGACGACGAACGCCCCACG
>NZ_MJGO01000040.1:0-20574 GCF_001864895.1 Curtobacterium sp. MCBA15_009 | reverse complement strand
CGTGGGGCGTTCGTCGTCGGAGGCGGTGCCGGTCAGTCCCGGTGGTGCTCGGGGTCGACCTCGGCCGGGTCGAGCCGTGCCGTGTCGAGGTCGTCGTCCGGGTCGACCGGGCGGACACGACGCGACCGACGGCGGGCGCCGCGGGACGGAGCGGGCGCCTCCTCGACCTCGTCCTCGTCGCTGTCGCTGTCGCTGTCGTCGAGCGCGTCGACGTCGACCCCCTCGATGTCGTCGTCGTCGGACTCGGCGAGGTCGTCCTCGTCCGCGTCGAACTCGTCGTCATCGTCTTCGTCGTCGTCCTCGTCGGCGTCGTCGTCCGACTCGTCCGCGTCGTCGTCGTACTCCGCGTCGTCGTCCGCGTCGTCGTCCGCGTCGTCGTCGAGGTCGTCGTCCTCGTCCGCGTCGTCATCGTCGTCGTCCGACTCGTCGTCCGCGTCGCCGGTCTCGTGCTCCTGCGCGGCGCGGTACTCGGCCAGTCGCTCGGACCACGGCACCCACTCCGGCGCGACGAGGGAGCCGTCGCCCGGCATGAGCTCGACCTCGAGCACGGTCGGGTCGTCGTCGCCGACCTTCGCGATGCTGACGGTCCAGCGCCACCCGGGGTACCCCGGCATGCGGTTCGCGAACAGGACGGAGACGACGCCGTCGCCCTCGTCCACGGTGTCGACGACGGCACCGACGCTCGACTCTGGGGTCACCTCGAGCAGCGCGGTCCGCGCCAAGTCCGCGTAATCGGGAAGTACTGCGTCGTTCTCGGTCATGGCGTCACGCCTCCAGCTGGTCTGCGACGTGCCGCAGGATCGCGGCGATCCGGTCGCCGTTCTTCGGGTAGCGCCCGTGGCGCAGGTCGCCACTGATGCGGTCGAGTTCCTTCACCAGGTCCTCGACGATCACGGCCATGTCGTCCGCGGAGCGGCGGGACATGCGGGACAGTGACGGCTGCGGTTCGAGCAGACGGACGGACAGGGCCTGGGAGCCCTTCTTGCCCTGCACCACGCCGTACTCGAGCCGCGAACCCGCCTTGACGGTCGTGACGCCGTCGGGCAGCGACGACGCGTGCAGGAACACCTGGTCGCCGTCGTCTCCGGTGATGAAACCGAAGCCCTTGTCGTCGTCGTAGAACTTGACCTTGCCGGTGGGCATGCGTGGACTCCTCGAGGTCGTGGTACGGCCGTGGTGCGTCGGATATCCTGGGTCGATGGCCAAGCCGACCCGATCGACCGGGAACCCGCAGGATTCCGCTGAACCCCCGGTGACGTTCAATCGTACCGAACGCGCTCTGGCGTTCATGATCGGTGGGATCATCATCCTCGGCGTGCTCTGCTTCATCGCGATGATCATCATGTGGTTGACCGACTCGGGCGCCCAGGGGTCGATGCCGTGGCCGGTCGTCATGGCGATCCCGCTCGTCGGCTTCCCGATCGCCATGCTCCTGGTGTTCACGCTCCTCGGCATCACCTGGACCCGTCGGGCACGAGCCAACCGGACGGCGCGCTGACGTCCGCCCCGGACGCTGGCACCGGACGATGACGACCACCGCCGACCTGGCCGCCCGACTCCGGGCGATGCCGGACGACGCCCTCGAGCGACTGGTCGCCGCCCGGCGACTGCCTGCCGCCGCACTCGCCGAGACCGGCCCGCAGCGGATCACCGACTTCTTCGACCTCGCCGAGGCGCTCCGCGCCGACGACGCGGTCGACGCCGCCGTCGAACACCTGCCCCGTGCGACGATCCTCGCGCTGCGCGACGGCGGAGACCCCGACGCGCTCGGCCCGGCGATCGCGCTCGGCCTCGCCGACCAGGACGGCGCCGTCGACGACGCGGTCGCCGCACGCGTGGCCGCCCACCCCGACCTCACCTCGCTCGACGAGCGGCCGGGAGGCCCGGATCACCCCCGCCCCGCCGCCGACGTCGACGACGCGGCGGCTCCGGAGCGTGCCCGCACGACCGGCGCGGAGCAGGCGTTCTCGACGATGACCGTGCTCGCCGAACTCCTGCGCGCCGTCGACGCCGGCGCCGTGCACGAGCTCGTCAAGGGCGGCATCGGCGCCCCGCTCTCACGGACCCTGGCGGAACGCATCGGCACGGACGCCGAGCTCGTCGCCGGGCGTCTCGCGCTCCTCGAGCGGATCGGCTTCGCCGAGCCCGGCGCCGGCGACTGGACGGTGACCGAGGCCGGTCGCTCCTGGCTCCTCGCCCCCTGGCCGGACCGTTGGGCGACCCTCGTCGCCGCCTGGTCGGCCACCCTCGGCGACGCCGTGCACCAGGTGTTCGCCCTGGCCGACGGCGACCTGCGCGACCCGGTCCCGCTCGGGCGGTGGGCCTACCCCGCCGGCGCACGATGGCTCGACGCCGCGCTGATCGAGGCCGTCGGCGATGCCGGCGCCCTCGGGCTGGCGGTCGACGGACTGCTCACGAGCACGGGCCGGGCACTGCTCGCCGGTGACGCCGCCCCCGCTGCCGACGACCTGCCGGGGACGGTGGAGCAGGTCTACCTGCAGCACGACCTGACCGTGATCGCCCCCGGGCCGCTCGCCCCCGTCGACGACGACGCGCTCCGCAGCGTCGCCGTGCTCGAGGCGCCCGGCCTGGCCGCGCGGTACCGGATCTCCGAGGACACCCTGCGGGCGGCGTTCCGCGCCGGACGATCCCGCGAGGACGTGCTCGACCTGCTCGGACGCCTGTCGTCCACCGGGATCCCCCAGCCCCTGGCCTACCTGGTCGACCAGGTGGCCGGCCGCGACGGCAGCATCGTCGTCGACCGGGGCGACGACGGTCTCGGCGCCGTCGTGCGCGGCACGCCGGACCAGCTCGACCTGGTCGGCGTCGACGCGGAGCTGCGCCAGATGGCGTGGGAGCGCAGCGACCTGACGACCCTCGTCACCCGCTACCCGCCGCACGTCGTGCACTCCGCGCTCGAGGACCAGCGCTACCCGGCCGTCCTGGCGACCGCAGCCCGCCCGGTGCGGCACCACGGGCCTCCCGTCCGGCGCAGCCATGCCGGACGCTCGCCGGAGCAGGCGGCGCACGCACTCGTCGAACGGCTCCGGCTGACGACGCAGCGCGGCGACGCCGAGCCGGAGCAGGAGTGGCTCGGACGGCAGATCGACCTCGCCGTGCGCGGACGCACACCGATCCGGCTGACCGTCCGCATGCCGGACGGCGCCGAGCGGTCGTTCTCGATCATGCCGACCTCGGTCGCGGCGGGGCGCGTCCGCGGGCGCGACACGGCCGTCGACGTGGAGCGCACGCTCCCCCTGTCGCTCGTCGTGGCGGTCGAGAGCGACGCCTGAGCCGGACCGACACCCGCACGCAGGTCGCGACGGCTAGGCTGGCAGGTCATGAACGGACCGCTGATCGTGCAGAGCGACCGCACCGTGCTCCTCGAGGTCGCACACCCCGACGCCGAGGACGCACGCCACGAGCTCGCGGCCTTCGCCGAACTCGAACGTGCCCCCGAGCACGTGCACACCTACCGCATCACCCGCCTCGGCCTGTGGAACGCCCGCGCCGCCGGACACGACGCCGAGGCGATGATCGACACGCTCGAACGCTTCGCGAAGTTCCCCGTGCCGCAGAGCGTCACCGTCGACATCCGCGACACGGTGTCGCGCTACGGGCGGCTCGTGATCCGGCGCGAGGAGCGTGCGGACGCACCCGTCATCGCGAACTCCCCCGCCGAGGAACTCGAGCGGCTCCCCGTGCTGCTGCTCACCGCCGAGGACCCGGCCGTCCTGGCCGAGGTGATCCGGTCCAAGCGCATCAAGCCGCTGCTCGGTGACATGCGCTCCCCCTCCGAGGTCGAGCTGCAGCCGTGGGCACGCGGGCAGGTCAAGCAGGAGCTCGTGAAGCTCGGCTGGCCGGCCGAGGACCTGGCGGGCTACACGCCGGGCCAGCCGCACCCGATCGACCTCGACACCGCCGAGTGGCACATGCGGCCGTACCAGGAGCAGGCGGTCGACACGTTCTTCGCCCAGGGCTCCGGTGTCGTCGTGCTGCCCTGCGGCGCCGGCAAGACCCTGGTCGGCGCCGGCGCGATGGCGACGGTGAAGGCGACCACGCTCATCCTCGTGACGAACACCGTCTCGGCGCGGCAGTGGCGCAACGAGCTGCTCAAGCGCACCACCCTGGCGCCCGAGGACATCGGCGAGTACTCCGGCAGCGTCAAGGAGATCCGGCCGGTCACCATCGCGACGTACCAGATCCTCACCGCACGGCGGAAGGGCGAGTACACGCACCTGTCACTGCTCGACGCCCTCGACTGGGGCCTCATCGTCTACGACGAGGTGCACCTGCTGCCGGCGCCGGTGTTCAAGCTCACCGCTGACCTGCAGGCCCGCCGTCGGCTCGGGCTGACGGCGACCCTCGTGCGCGAGGACGGCCGCGAGGGCGACGTGTTCTCGCTCATCGGCCCGAAGCGCTACGACGCCCCGTGGAAGGAGATCGAGGCCCAGGGCTACATCTCCCCCGCGGAGTGCTACGAGGTCCGCGTCGACCTGCCCCACCAGGACCGGCTCGAGTACGCGGCGTCCAGCGACGACGAGCGGTACCGGCTGGCGGCGACCTCGCCGGCGAAGACCCCCGTGGTGCGCGAGCTCATCGAGAAGCACCGCGGCGAGCAGATCCTCGTGATCGGGCAGTACATCGACCAGCTCGACGAACTCGCCACGTCGCTCGACGCCGCCGAGATCACCGGCGCGACACCCGTCGACGAACGCGAGCGGCTGTACGACGCGTTCCGGTCCGGCGAGGTCGACGTGCTCGTCGTGTCGAAGGTCGCGAACTTCTCGATCGACCTGCCCGACGCGACCGTCGCCATCCAGGTGTCCGGCTCCTTCGGATCACGACAGGAAGAGGCACAGCGCCTCGGCCGGTTGCTGCGGCCGAACAAGGACGGCCTGCCCGCGTCGTTCTACACGCTCGTCGCCCGGGACACCGTCGACCAGGACTTCGCCCAGAACCGGCAGCGGTTCCTGGCGGAGCAGGGCTACTCGTACACGATCCTCGACGCGGACCAGGTCCAGACCCCGGTGGGCTGACGCTCGCACCGCTCCCAGGAAACCCCGAGGGAACGGTCAGAAGATAGGACCATGAGCGATGGCCCCAAGATCCTGATCGTCGATGACGAGCCGAACATCCGCGACCTCCTGACGACCTCGCTGCGCTTCGCCGGTTTCGCGGTACGCGCGGTCGGCAACGGGGCACAGGCGATCTCCGCCGTGCTCGAAGAAGAGCCGGACCTCATCATCCTCGACGTCATGCTGCCCGACATGAACGGCTTCGGCGTCACGAAGCGCCTGCGGTCCTCGGGCTACACCTCGCCGATCCTGTTCCTCACCGCGAAGGACGACACCGAGGACAAGATCACCGGCCTCACCGTCGGCGGCGACGACTACGTCACCAAGCCCTTCTCGCTCGACGAGATCGTCGCCCGCATCAAGGCCATCCTCCGTCGCACCATGAACGACGAAGAGGACGCGATCATCCGCGCCGGCGAGCTCACGATGGACCAGGACACGCACGAGGTCACCATCGGCGACGCGCAGATCGAGCTCTCGCCCACCGAGTTCAAGCTGCTCCGCTACCTCATGCTCAACCCGAACCGCGTGCTGTCGAAGGCGCAGATCCTCGACCACGTGTGGGAGTACGACTTCAACGGCGACGCCGGCATCGTCGAGAGCTACATCTCGTACCTGCGCCGCAAGCTCGACCAGTACTCGGCCGAGCCGATCATCCAGACGAAGCGCGGCTTCGGCTACATGCTGAAGGCTTCGAAGGCCTCGTAGCACCGTCAGGTCTTCACGGCGGGCGTCCGGTTTCACCGGGCGCCCGCTGTCTATCGTTGGGGCAGCATGCACACGCGAATGAGCCACTGGTGGGACGGGATCTCCCTGCGCACCAAGATCACCGGGATCACGGTGCTGCTCGTCGCGCTCGGCCTGCTCGTCGCCGGCCTCGGCACGATGACGGTGCTCTCCACGTACCTCATGCAGCAGCTCGACAACACGGTGAAGCAGACCACCGAGCAGCTCGAGGGCCAGAACATCAGCGACGGCAAGCAGTACTGCCGGTTGTCGATCGTGCTGTCGCAGAGCGCGTACGTGGCGGCCTACGACGCCGACGGCGACCAGATCTGCGAGACCAAGGCCCCGAGCCGCCCGGACATCCGCCAGGCGACGCTCGTGTCGGCCGCGCAGGCCAACCAGCGCGTCTCGCTCTACGACAGCCAGCACAACCACGAGTGGCGCGCGCAGGTGATCCCCGCGTCGCTGCAGAACCAGTCCGACGGCACCACCGAGACCGGCTACGTGCTCATCGCGGTCTCCAGCGCCGGCACCGACGAGACGATCGGCAAGTTCACCGCGATCTTCCTCGGGTTCGGCGCCTCGGTGATCCTGCTCGGCGCCATGCTCACCCGGCTGCTCGTCACCGCGACCTTCGACCCACTGCGCGACGTCGAGGACACCGCCGCCCGCTTCGCCGCGGGCGACTTCAACCAGCGCCTCGAGGCCGACACCCCGAACACCGAGGTCGGTCGACTCAACCGCTCCCTCAACGTCATGCTCGAACGGATCGACTCGGCGTTCGAGGACCGCGAGCGCACCATCGCCCAGATGCGTCGGTTCGTCGGCGACGCCTCGCACGAGCTCCGCACGCCGCTCGTGTCCCTGCGCGGGTACGCCGAGCTCTACCGCATGGGCGCCCTGCGCAAGGAAGAGGACGTCGCCCAGGCGATGGAGCGCATCGAGAAGGAAGCGCAGCGGATGGGTCTCCTCGTGCAGGACCTGCTCCAGCTCGCCCGCATCGACGAGTCGAAGCCGCTCGAGCTCGGCCCGGTCGACCTCGTCGCCATCGCCCGCGACTCCGCCCTCGACACGATGGCGTCCAACCCCGACCGCGAGATCCAGGTCCTCGTCGAGGACGCCCTGACCGGCGAGAGCGTGCCCCAGGCCGTCCGCCCGCCGTCGTCGCTGTCGTCCGGTTCGTCGGACTCGCCGTCCGACACGGGCGAGGTCGCCCCGGCGTCGCCCACCTCGGCGAACACCACCGGGCCGATCGCGTTCTCGCGGCAGACCATCGCACGCCTCCGCGCCCGCCGCACCCGGGCGATGAACATCGACGCCGGGGCCGCGCCGACCGACGAGACCACGCCGCTGCCCACGGTCGTGCTGCCGAAGCGCCCGCCGATCGTCCTGGCGGAGGAGAACAAGATCCGCCAGATCGTCACGAACCTGATGGGCAACGCCATGCGGTTCACGGCGCACGACGACCCGATCGAGATCGGCATCGGCGTGGACGACGAGCGCGGCATGGCGCACCTCGACGTCATCGACCACGGCGAGGGCATCCCCGCGCAGCTCCGCGACAAGATCTTCCAGCGCTTCTGGCGTGCCGATACCTCACGCGCACGGGACACCGGCGGCTCGGGCCTCGGCCTGGCCATCGTGTCCGGCATCGTCGCCGCGCACAACGGCTCCGTCGAGGTCTTCGACACCGAGGGCGGCGGCGCGACCTTCCGCGTCTGGCTCCCCCTGCTGCCGCGCGACGCCGTCTGACGCGCGGGCCGGTGCCGGCGGGCGGCGGCCTTCCCGGCCGACCGGACACAACACCCCGCTCGACTCCGCCGACCGGTCACCTCCTGTCGACTGACGGCGAGCTCATCGACGGCGCGTGACCAGTACGCGGCCGAGCGACAGCGGTTCACGACCGGTGGGCATCACGCGGCCGTGCGAGCCGCGAACGCCTGCCGCAGTCGTTCGAGGAGCACCGAGGGGCGACTCACGTCCGCCGCGGTCGCGTGGATCACCAACCAGTCGTTGACCACGAAGCCGTTGTCTCGTCGCTGGTCGTGTCGGAAGACGTCGCGTTCCCGATGGTGATCACCGTCGTACTCGAGCGCGATCCGGTACTCCGGCCAAGCGAGGTCGACACGGCCGAGGAATCGGCCGTCCGCATCGTGCGCGTCGACGTTCAGCTCTGGTTCCGGGAACCCTGCATCCTCGACGGCCAGGCGCAACCACGTCTCCATCGCGGATTCGGCTCCTACACGGACGCGGTGCAGGGCAGCCCGAGCAACCCGCACGTACCTGCTGCCTGCGACCACTGCCGCGCGGAGGTCGTCGATCGTCGCCAGACCCGACCGTCCGACCAGGTGGTCCCCGACCGCCACGAGGGCACCCACATCGAGACATGCCGAGCACTCGAACCACATCCCCGCGGGTGAACTCACCCGGTACCCCGCGTGCTCGACGACCTCGACACCGGACCGACGATGCGCGATCACTCCCGGACGCCGCATCCGCCCGTCCTCGCCAACGGTGGTCACGTGGACCATCGAGTCGTCGCGGACGCGAGGAGGCAGCGGTGCTCCCCAGAGCGCTGCAGCGGTGGTGTGGCTGAAGTACTGGTCCGGGCGCATGACGAGTGCCACTGCGGCAACGAAGTCTGCGTCGTCCGCTGCAGCACGGACGCCGCGCACCGGAGCCACCAGGTCGCGGCGACGAAGACGCTCCGGGTGGACTCCCTTCGCGAACGCCTCGGATACGGAGAACGAGCGGGTGATGAGGTCCGGCGGCAGCGGGCGAGGACGTGGCATCTCGCAAGCATCGAGCGCGGGCTCGGATCGCGACCGCCTGTCGGATCGGCCTGTGGACGAGGAGCCGAACCGCTCCTCCTGTGAGGGGATCGCTGTCAGCGCCGCGCGGAAGGCGCGAACGCCGAGTGGGCACGAATCGCCGCACGAGCCCTGGCGACCGGGGGCCAGGCGTCGGCAGAGTCGAAGCCTGCCGACACTTCGTGACCACTCGACGAAACTGAGCGGGGCGTCGGGCCGGTTGGCCTCCGCCCGCCCCAGCCCGCCCGCCCCGCACGCGGAAGGGCCCCGCACGCGTCAGCGTGCGGGGCCCTTCCGGTGGGACTGCCTAGAAGTCCATGCCACCCGTGGGGTCGCCGGCCGGCATGGCCGGGGTCTTCTCCGGCTTGTCGGCGACGACGGCCTCGGTGGTCAGGAACAGACCGGCGATCGACGCGGCGTTCTGCAGCGCCGAGCGCGTGACCTTGGCCGGGTCGATGATGCCGGCGGCCACGAGGTCGACGTACTCACCGGTCGCGGCGTTGAGGCCCCAGCCCGACTCGAGCTCGCGCACCTTGGCGGCGACGACACCCGGCTCGAGACCGGCGTTCAGCGCGATCTGCTTGAGCGGCGCGTCGATGGCGACGCGGACGATGTTCGCACCGGTCGCCTCGTCACCCTCGAGGTCGAGGGACTCGAGCGCGACGGCACCGGCCTGGATGAGGGCGACGCCACCACCGGCGACGATGCCCTCTTCGACGGCTGCCTTCGCGTTGCGGACGGCGTCCTCGATGCGGTGCTTGCGCTCCTTGAGCTCGACCTCGGTCGCGGCACCCGCCTTGATGACGGCCACGCCACCGGCGAGCTTCGCGAGGCGCTCCTGGAGCTTCTCGCGGTCGTAGTCGGAGTCGGTCGCCTCGATCTCGGAACGGATCTGACGGACGCGGCCGGCGATCTGCTCCTCGTCACCGGAACCCTCGACGATGGTCGTCTCGTCCTTGGTGATGATGACCTTGCGGGCCTTGCCGAGCAGGTCGAGCGTGGCGTTCTCGAGCTTGAGGCCGACCTCTTCCGAGATGACCTGGCCGCCGGTGAGGATCGCGATGTCCTGCAGCATGGCCTTGCGACGGTCGCCGAAGCCCGGGGCCTTGACGGCGACGGACTTGAAGATGCCGCGGATCTTGTTCACGACGAGCGTGGCCAGGGCCTCGCCGTCGACGTCCTCGGCGATGATGAGGAGCTGCTTGCCCGCCTGGATCACCTTGTCGACGACCGGCAGGAGGTCCTTGATGTTCGAGATCTTCGAGTTGACGATCAGGATGTAGGCGTCCTCGAAGACGGCTTCCTGACGCTCGGGGTCGGTGACGAAGTACTGCGACAGGTAGCCCTTGTCGAAGCGCATGCCCTCGGTGAGCTCGAGCTCGGTGCCGAAGGTGTTCGACTCCTCGACGGTGACGACGCCTTCCTTGCCCACCTTGTCGATGGCCTCGGCGATGAGCGCACCGATGGTCGGGTCGGCAGCCGAGATCGACGCGGTGGCGGCGATCTGGTCCTTGGTCTCGATGTCCTTCGCGTTGGCGAGGAGCTGGTCGGAGACGGCGGCGACGGCCTTCTCGATGCCGCGCTTGAGCGACACGGGGTCGGCACCGGCGGCGACGTTGCGGAGGCCCTCGCGGACGAGCGCCTGGGCGAGGACGGTCGCGGTGGTGGTGCCGTCACCGGCGACGTCGTCGGTCTTCTTGGCGACCTCCTTGACGAGCTCCGCACCGATCTTCTCGTACGGGTCGTCGAGCTCGATCTCCTTGGCGATGGAGACACCGTCGTTCGTGATCGTGGGGGCGCCCCACTTCTTCTCGAGGACGACGTTGCGGCCGCGCGGGCCGAGCGTCACCTTCACGGCGTCGGCCAGCTGGTTCAGGCCGCGCTCGAGGCCACGGCGGGCCTCCTCGTCGAAAGCAATGATCTTAGCCATGTGGTTTTTCGTCCCTCCCGGACGTCGTCTTGGGGGTCGTGCTGGCACTCAGCGTGAGCGAGTGCCAACGCCGATTCTGGCACTCGCGGGGTGCGAGTGCAACACGATCGGCAGGCCTGTATCGAGTTCCCAGGACACCGTGCGGCAGGAGCGAGCCACCGGCGCGACGCGGGCCGCCGGTCCGGGCCCGTGAGCCGCCGATCCGGACCCTCGGGGCGCACACGACGAACGCGCCGCCCCGGAGGGGACGACGCGTTCGCGGTGGTGCTGCTGCCGGTGGTTCAGGCCGGTCGGACCGACTCGGCCTGCGGGCCCTTGGACCCCGTGCCGACGTCGAAGACGACCGCCTGGCCCTCCTCGAGGACCTTGTAGCCCGACATGTCGATGGCCGAGTAGTGCACGAACACGTCCTGACCTCCTCCATCGACGGTGATGAAGCCGAAGCCCTTTTCAGCGTTGAACCACTTCACGGTTCCGTTGGCCATGATCTCTTGCTCCCTGGTACTGCTGTGCGGACGACGTGTTCGCCGTCTGATGGGACTCTGACCGACGCGAGCCGATCAGGCAAGAGGTGTGACGTTGTTTCACCTCGTTTCCCGCAGAAATCAACGAGTTCGAAACACGCCCGTCACACAACCGAGCGGAAAGCGCACCTCAGCCGGCGTAGTCGGCCCCGAGGACGACGCTGACGTCGGCGTTCGGGAAGGCCGACGACTGCTGCACCGCGGTGACCCCGAGCTGCTTCGCGACGCCCTGCGCGACCGCTGCCTGCGCGGCCTGCTGGTAGTAGACGATCGTCGCGGTCGAGCCGGTGGTGCCCGCGTCGCCGGTCGAGGCGACCTGCCACCCGGCACCCGTCAGCGCCGTGCTCGCCCGTGCGGCGAGTCCGCTCGTCGTCGTGCCGTTCAGGACGACGACGGTCGTGGTGCCCTGCTGCGCCGGCGTCGCGGCCGCCGCGCCGCCCGAGGACGACCCGGAGCCGGAGGAACCGGAACCGGACGACGCCGACGCGGACGGCTTCGACGAGGCGGACGGCTTCGCGGTCGCCGAGGCGCTCGTGCTCGGTGCGTCCGAGCCGGGGAACGAGTAGCTGTCGTTGACGAGCGCGAGCACGAGCACGCCGATCCCGACGAGCACGCCGGTGGCCAGGGCGGCCCAGGCGAACACGACCCAGCCGCGGCCGCGACGCTGGACGCCGCGGTGCGCGCCGACCCGGGGGCCGTCCACGACGTCGTCGAACCGGTCTCGGGGGAATCTGGTGCTCATCGTTCCTCTTCACGTCCTTCGGGAGCGGCTCCTGGCGCGACGAAGCTCCGCGCGGCCCGGGCGCCGGTGCGCGCGTGACGGAGCCGCTGCAGCCGGGTGACGAGCTGCGGGTCGTAGGCGAGCGCCGCGGGCGAGTCGATCACACGGTTGAGCACCTGGTAGTAGCGCGCCGCCGACATCTCGAACTCGACCCGGATGTCCGCTTCCTTCGTGCGGTCGTGACGCACCCGCTCGTGCTCGAACGAGAGCACGTGCTTCGCGAGCTCGCTGAGTCCATCAGCGTCGGACCGATCAGCGCTGTGCTGGTCGACCCCGTGCTCGTCGGTGGGACTGGCGGTCACTACTGTTCCGATCACGAGTCGGCGGGCGGGTCGAGCACATCGTAGGGGCGGAGAGCACCCGCTCCCTGGCACGCCGCTGGACTGTCGCGAACCCCGGTCACAGGTTCGGCGCCCGCAGCCACCGCACGCGCGTGCCGAACGGGTCGGACACCGCGACGGCGACCCCGTCGAGCGAGGCGGTGGCGAACGCGTCCGGGTCGGCGGGGTCGACGTCCGGCGGCAGCGTCGCGGCCACGTCCGTGAGGATCCCGGTGCGCTCGAGCGCGATCCAGTGCACGCCCCGCTCGCGGATCCGGTCCACGAACCGCTGCCGGTCCGCGCCCGGCACGTACACCAGGGTGCCGGTCGTCAGCACGACCGGTTCGACGTCGTCCGGCAGGGCGTCGAGCGCGCGGTCGAGGTCGCCGGGCAGCGTGCCCCGGATCCGCACGGGAGGCACGGCGAGCGTCGCGCGCGCCGCCTCGCGCATCAGGGCGATCCGGTCCGCCGCCTCGGGCGGGACGGCCTCGACCACCCGGTCGAACGCGCCCGGTGCGGCGAGGTCGATCGGGTTCGGGTCGAGGGCGATCCGCGCGCCGATCCGGATCGGCCTGCTCACCGGGGCCGGGAGGACCCCGGAGACCTCGGCGACGAGACGGACCGCGGGTTCGTGGACCGCCGTGTGCATCCGCACGACCTCGGTGCGCACCCCGCCGTGGTCGTCGCGCCCCGAGGAGTCGGGGCGCGACGACGGCACCAGGGCGCGGTCCGTCGGCACCCGGGACCCCGACGTCCGGTGGTCGAGCGTCACCCGGTCCGGGATCGAGCACAGCCCCGCCGCCGCGCCGGCGTCGACGAGGCCGAGCGGCCGTTCGGTGGCCGCGGCGAGCGCCGCGAAGAGCGGGACGACGGGCGCGAGCCGCCGCGGGTCGTTGGCCTGCACCGTGGCGGAGGCGAGGGCCGCGACCAGGGCGGGGCGGGCCTCCCGGCCGACGGCGCGCAGCGCACCGGGGTCCGACGGATCCGCACCCAGCCGCCGCGCGACCGCGAAGAACAGCTCCGGCTGGCGCTGCTGCTCGGGGACCTCGGCCAGGAGCGCGACGAGCGCGTCGTCGAGCGACCGGGCCCACGCCGCGTACGACGGGGAGACCGCCTCGATGCGGTCCGCGTACGCGGCGTACCGGTCGCGCGTGTTCACGGGCGGTGCATGCCGACGTGGCGGATGCCGGCCTCGTCGTAGGGCTCGCCGAACCGGACGAAGCCGTGCCGTTCGTACAGGGCGGCGACGTACTCCTGGGCGTGCAGGACGACCGGGTCGCCCTCGTGCTCCGCCAGGACGGCGGCGACGAGCCGGCCGGCGATCCCCCGGCCGCGGTGGTCCGGGGACGTCGCGACCCGGCCGATCACCCAGGCCGGGGGCGTCGTGCCGGGCGGGTGGACCTCGTCCGCCGCCGGACGGATCAGTCGTAGGTACCCAACCGCTTCGGTGTCCGTGCCGAACCACCAGTGCTCGGTGTCGGGTTCGCGGTCGCGGCCGTCGAAGTCCTCGGCGGTCACCCGCTGCTCGAGCGCGAAGACGCGGTTCCGGAGCACGACGATGCCGTACAGTTCGTCCGTCGTCAGACGGGTCCAACGGGCGCGGCGCACGGAATGCTCGGACATCGCGGCGAGTTTACTGAAGTGGTCGGGCGTGGCCAGTGGAACCCGACCGGAAGCAGGAGGAAGCAATGGCATACAACGTCGACAAGTCCGACGCCCAGTGGCGCGAGGAGCTCTCGCCGGACCAGTACGCCGTCCTCCGTCAGGCGGGGACCGAGCGGCCGTGGACGGGTGAACTCCTCGACGAGGAGCGTGCCGGCGTCTACACCTGTGCGGCCTGCGGGGCGGAGCTGTTCAAGAGCGGCACGAAGTTCGACTCCGGCTGCGGCTGGCCGTCGTTCTACGAGTCCGTCGACCCGGACGCCGTGCAGCTCATCGAGGACAAGTCCCTCGGCATGGTCCGCACCGAGGTCCGCTGCGCGAACTGCGGTTCGCACCTGGGCCACGTGTTCCCCGACGGGTTCGGCACCCCCACCGGCGACCGGTACTGCATGAACTCGATCTCGCTGAACTTCTCGGAGAAGACCGAGGCGGCGACCGCCGAGTGAGGCCCCGACGCCCTCACCGGTAGGATGAGCGGCGTCAGCCGGCATGGCGCAATTGGTAGCGCACCGTACTTGTAATACGGGGGTTGCGGGTTCGAGTCCCGCTGCCGGCCCACGAGTCCTCGCTCCGCTGAGCGGAGCTGAGCAACGCAGCGCTGAGCAATGCAGCGCTGAGCAACGCAGCGCGGACGAGACGATGCCCCGGGCGATTCTTCGCCCGGGGCATCGGCGTACGGGACGCGGTTCAGGGGGACGTCCCGCTCGCTGGACTCGGTAACCAGCCGGTCGTGCAACGAGGATGCCCCGCCCGACGGCCCGGGTCCACACCCGGCCCGGTCATCGGCGGGAAACCGCACGATCCGGTCAGCGGCCCCCGGCGATCTTCCGCTCGCGCTGCGCCACGCCCGCGGTGCCGTAGGGGTAGTCGTCGACCCGGGGTGCGCTGGCGTCGGTGAGCCGCGTGAGCTCGTCCTCGGTGAGCACGAGGTCGGCCGCGCCGAGGTTGTCCTCGAGCTGGGACAGCGTCCGGACGCCGAGGATGACGCTCGTCACCGCCGGCCGGGCGAGCAGCCAGGCGAGGGCGACCTGCGACCGCGAGGCGCCGTGGGCGTCGGCGACCGCGGACACCGCGTCGAGGACGGCCCAGGTGCGCTCGTCGCCGTTGCGGGCCTCCCAGGCCTCCATGCCGCGCTGCGGGTTCTCACCGAGGCGGGTCGCCCCGGTCGGGGCCTCGTCGCGCTGGTACTTGCCGGACAGCCAGCCGCCGGCCAGGGGCGACCAGGGCAGCAGTCCGATGCCGGCGTCGAGGCAGGCCGGGACGACCTCGTGCTCGATGTCGCGGACGAGCAGGTTGTACTGCGGCTGCAGCGTCACCGGGGGCGCCCACCCGTGCGCCTTCGCCTCGTACACGGCCTTCGTGACCTGGTAGCCGAGGTAGTTCGAGAAGCCGTACGTGCCGATCTTCCCCGCCGAGACGGCGTCGTCGAGGAAGCGCAGGGTCTCCTCGATCGGCGTGAGGGCGTCCCACGCGTGCATCTGGTACAGGTCGATGTGGTCGACGCCGAGCCGCTCGAGCGAGGCGTCGAGGGCGACCCGCAGGTGCCGCCGGGAGAGCCCGACGTCGTTCGGTCCGTCGCCCTGCGGGAACCGTCCCTTGGTGGCGAGGACGACCTGCGCCGCCTCGGTGGGGTGGGCGGCGAGCCAGCGGCCGATGATCCGCTCGGACTCGTTGCCCGAGTAGACGTCGGCCGTGTCGACGAGGGTGCCGCCGGCCGCCACGAAGGCGTCGAGGATCGCGTGTGAGGTGGGTTCGTCGGCTTCGCTGCCGAACGTCATCGTGCCGAGGGTCAGCGTCGACACCGATGTCCCGCTGTTGCCGAGGAGTCTGTGGTCCATGGCGGGGACGCTACGCGCGGCGCCCTGCGACAGCGAGGACCTGCCAGTACCCCTCAGCCGACCGGCCCGAGGAACGCCACGGCGGCGTCCCGGAACGCCCGCGAGGTGGGTGCGTTGAAGTGGTTGCGTCCGGGGATCTCGGAGAACGAGGCGTGCGGTGCCGCCTCGGCCAGCCGCACGGCGCTGTCCCGGATGCCGTCCTCGCTGCCGGCCGCCAGCAGGATCGGCTGCGCGGGGGCGTTCTCCGGCGTCGGCTCGACGCTGTTGCGCATGCCCTCGACCATGGCCACGAGGGCGCGGAGGTCGTTGCCCTCGACCCCGGCCGCCATCGTCAGGTAGCCGTTCGTCACGCGGTCCTCGACCGGGGTGCCGTCGGCGATGTACGCCTTCGCCTGGTCGACGGCGACGCGGCGCATCGGGTCGGCGTCGGGGATGCCGCCGAGCACCGCGCGGGTGATGCGGTCGGGCAGCCGGTCGGCGGTGTGCCAGCCGACGCGTGCGCCGAGCGAGTACCCGACGAACGCGACGTCGTCGAGCAGGTACGTGTCGATGACGGTCGTGACGTCCGCGACGAGCAGGTCCATAGAGTACGCGTCGGGGTCGTGCGGCTTCGCGCTCGCCCCGTGCCCGCGCTGGTCGAGCGCGACCACGCGGTGGCCGGCGCGCACGAGGTCGCGGGTCCAGCCCGAGGCGTGCCAGTTCAGCAGCGCGCCCGACGCGAAGCCGTGCACCGCGACGACCGCGGGTGCGTCGGGGTCGCCGAAGTCGTACGTGGCGAGCCGGAGCCCGTCGGGGGACATCACGATGCGGGGAGCGGGCGCTGCGGGGACGAGTGACATGTCCCCTCCAGGCTACCGGGGCACTGTGGTGGCCATGGACGGGTACGGAGCCGATCAGATCCGCGCGGCGGAACGCCCGCACCTCGAGGCGGGGGAACCCCTCATGCAGCGTGCTGCCGACGGGCTCGCCCGCGTCGTCGGTGACCTGCTCGACGACCCGGCCGTCCGGCCGGGCGACGGCCCGGGGTCCGTGCTCCTGCTGGTCGGCAGCGGCGACAACGGCGGTGACGCCCTGTTCGCGGGTGCGCGGCTCGCGGCGGACGGGAGGCACGTGGCGGTCGTGCGCGTCGGCTCACGTGTCCACGAGGCGGGCCTGGCAGCGGCGCTGGACGCCGGGGCGCGCCTCCTGGACGACCCCGCCGGCCCCGAGGCGGTCGTGACGGACGCGGCCCTCGAGGCCGACCTCGTGCTCGACGCGGTGCTCGGCATCGGGGTGCGGGGTCCGGCGGCCCTCCGCTCCCCCGCCCGCGAGGTCGTCGACGCGATCCGCGAGCTCGCCCGCGACCAGCGGGCGCCGTTCGTCGTCGCCGTCGACGTGCCGAGCGGGATCGACGTGGACACCGGCAGGATCGCCGACGAGCACGTCCTGCACGCCGACGTCACGGTCACGTTCGGCGGGGTGAAGGCCGGGTTGCTGGTGGGTCCGGCGGCGACGCTGGCCGGGCGCATCGAGCTCGTCGACGTCGGGATCGGTGCCGACCTGGCGGCGGTGGAGCCGCTCGTCCGCACCTGATCCCGCGCCGACCGCGGTCAGTGGCCGCCGGCGTCCACCCCGTGCTCGACGCCGGGGCGCGCCTCGAGCCAGGTGTCCACGAAGTGGCGGTAGTTCGCGGCGATGCGCTGCTCGGCCGCGCCCGTGTCGAGGCCGTGCTGCACGACGTCGTCGAGCGCCGACTCCCAGTTGCTCCGACCGATCGCGAACCCGACGAAGCCGTCGACCGGTGCCGCCGTGCGGAGCCAGTGGTCGAGCTGGTCCTCCGGGGCGTCGCGGCCGAGGACGATGCACTGCACGGCGTCACGGCCGTCGCGGCGAGCGGTGGCGACGACGCGCTCGGCGTCCTCGCGGCGGTCGAGGCCCTCGAGCTTCCAGACGTCGGCCTCGACCCCGCGGTCCTGCAGGTACTCGAGGACGCGGACGACGAGCTCGGGGCGCAGGTCCCGGTCGTAGTCGTCGACCGACGCCTGCTGCTCGTCGGTACCGGGCACGAGCAGCTCGACCAGGAACGGCCGACCGGCGTCCCGCAGGGCGCCGGCGACCGCGGCGAGCCGGTCGGCCTGGTCCGCGCGGCGGTCGGCGTCGAAGTCGGGGTTGTCGCGGACGAGCACCTTCACCCAGTCGGGGTCGAAGGCCTCGACGTGGGCGAGCCAGTCGTCGCCGTACTCGAGTTCGAACCAGTCGCGACCGGAGCGCTCGATCGGCATCGCGAGCTGCAGGCCGGCCTCCTTCGCAAGCCGGGCGACGTCGGCGCCGTAGCGCTCGTCGACGAGCACGCCCGTGCGGTCGCGGGACGCCCCGGCGGCCAGGGCGCCGAGCAGCCCCCGGTACACCAGCTGCTTGCCGGCGCGGACCCGCTCGGCCTCGGACTCGTCGGCGGCCGCACCGGTGTCGGAGCCGTAGGTGTGCTCGAGCAGCGACGAGCGCTGGTCCATGGCGAGCAGGAAGAGGGGGTGGGATTCGTCGAGAACGGGCATGTCCCCATCGTGCTCCGCACCCCCTCGACGGCGTCCTAGTGGGCGCGGTACAGCTCCGGCTCCGGCAGTCCGTGCGCGGCGCGGATGCTGCGCGCGATGCCCTCGATCGCGATGAGCGCGTCGACGACCAGTTCCGGCGTGACCGGGAACGGCATGTTGTGGATCGTCTCGTCCGCGACGGTCGCGGCGTCGGCGACGGCCCGGAGCTCTGTCGTGTCGTCGACGGTCAGGCCGATCTCGGTGAGGGTGTTCGGCAGCCCGACCTTCGTGGTGAAGACGACGAAGTCCTCGATCTCGGCGGCGTCGGCGCCCTCGAGGACGAGCTGGGCGAGCGTGCCGATGTTGACCTTCTGCCCGTGCGCGAGGCCGTGGGTCTGCGGTGCCGCGGTCAGTCCGTTGTGGATGGCGTGCGCGGCGGCGAGCCCGCCGGACTCGAAGCCGAGCCCGGAGAGCAGCGTGTTCGCCTCGACGACCTTCTCGAGCGCGGGCGTGACGACCTTCGCCTTCACGGCCTCGATGGCCTGCAGGGCGTTCTCGTGCAGCAGCTTCCAGGACAGCTCGGCGAGGGCCACGCCCGTCTCGGTCTGCAGCCCGCCGGCCATGGTGTCGGCGTTGGCGCGCTTGGCGGCGCGGGCCTCGACCCAGGTCGCCAGGGCGTCGCCGATGCCCGCGACGAGGAACTGCACCGGGGCGTTCGCGACGAGCTTCGTGTCGATGAGCACGAGGTCGGGGTTGTGCGGGAAGAAGCGGTACTCGAGGAACTCGCCCTCCTCCGAGTAGATGACGGCGAGCGCCGAGGTCGGGGCGTCGGTCGAGGCGGCGGTCGGGACGCTCGCCCACCGGATGCCGGCGAGGTGCCCGGAGGCCTTCGCGGCGTCGATCGCGGACCCGCCGCCCAGCCCGACGATGACGTCGGCCTCGGTGTCGCGGATCTGCGCGACGAGCGCGTCGACCGCCTCGGGGGTGGCGAACCGGCCGAAGCCGACGCGCTCGACGCGCAGGTCGGCGGCCTGGAAGCTCTCGGTGACCGCGGCCTCGACGATGCCCCAGACGACGTCGTCCGCGACGATCAGGGGCCGCCCGCCGATCGGGGCGACGAACTCGCCGACCCGGGTGATCGCGTCCTTGCCCTGGACGTAGCGGGCGGGGCTCATCACGGTGCTGATGGGAGTGGCCATGGTGTGGTTCCTTCCGGTTGTACGACAGGTGTCGGGGTCGCCGACACCTCCGACGGTACGCGGGCACCGGGCGACCCGTACATTCGGGAGCATGACGTTCAACGACGACTCCCGGCTGTCCGGTGGCAAGGTCACGCGACGGGGCCGAGGGGCTGCGATCGGCGGCGGCGCGGTGGGCGTCGGCGCGATCATCGTGTTCCTCATCGCGCAGTTCACCGGTGTGGACCTCACCGGTCTCGTCGACGGCGGCGGCACGACGCAGATCCAGCAGCCGGACCAGTCGGTCGACGCCGCCGCGGAGTGCCGCACCGGGCGCGACGCCAACCTGCAGGTGGAGTGCCGCATGGAGGGCGCCGCCGAGTCGCTCGACGCCTTCTGGACCGCCGAGGCGCGCGACCTCGGGATCACCTACTCGACGCCTGGCTTCGTCCTGTTCACCGACTCCACGAGCACCTCGTGCGGTCAGGCGTCGGCCGCGACGGGGCCGTTCTACTGCCCGCCGGACCGCTCGATCTACCTCGACACCGCGTTCTACGACGACCTGCAGTCGCAGTACGGCTCGTCCGGCGGCCCGCTGGCGCAGATGTACGTCGTCGCGCACGAGTGGGGCCACCACATCCAGCAGCTCCAGGGGTCCTTCGCGAACACCGACCGCTCGGGCACGGGGGCGTCCTCCGGCAGCGTGCGCGTCGAGCTGCAGGCCGACTGCTACGCCGGTGCATGGGTCGGCGACGCCGCGAACACCGAGGACGCCGCCGGCAACACCTTCTTCGAGCCGATCACCCGCGCGCAGATCGACGACGCCCTGTCCGCCGCGAGCGCCGTCGGCGACGACAGCATCCAGGAGCGGTCCTCGGGCCGCGTCGACCCGGACTCCTTCACGCACGGCTCGAGTGCCCAGCGCCAGAAGTGGTTCGTGCAGGGCTACCAGCGGGGCGCCACGGCCTGCGACACCTTCAGCGTCCCCGGCTCGTCCCTGTAGCCCCCTCCCCTGGGCGGGGCGGGGCTCGGGGCTCGGGGGCAGTTCCGCGCGTCGGTGGCCGTTCCGCGCGTGGTGAGTACTTCCGCGCGTAGGCAGCAGGACGTTCCGACCTCCTACGCGCGATCCAGCTTCCTACTACGAGTGCGATGGGAAGGAACGCGCACGCGACGTCCGCACAGACGGCACGCGACGTCCGCACAGACGGACGGGAGGC
>NZ_MJGO01000039.1:351853-423956 GCF_001864895.1 Curtobacterium sp. MCBA15_009 | reverse complement strand
GGGGAAGTGTCGCTTTCGCGGGGTGGACGGGGCCGGCCCGGCGGGTTCTGTCACTCTCGCGCCACAGACCCCGGCCCCGTCAGCCCGCGACGGCCCGGTCGGGCCGGATCGCGAAAGCGACACATCCCCGCTGAACATCCGCGGTGAAGTGTCGCTCTCGCGGGGTGGACGAAGGCGGCGCGGCGAGACCTGTCGCTTGCACGCCACAGACCCCAGCCCCGCCCGTCAGCGCCACAGACCCCGGCCCCGCCAGCCCGCGACACCCCCCGGCCCCGTCAGCCCGCGACGGAGTCCGCCCGGCCGAACCCCGGGGTCGTCGCCCGCTCCTCGCGCGCTCCGGACCGCCCGGCGCGCGCCCGGACCGCCACGGTCACGACGACCACGGCCACCGCGGCGACCACGGCCGTCACGGCCGTCGGCACGGAGACGAGCGGCCCGTCGAACCGGGCGACCGCGACCCACGCCAGGCCCCACGCGAGCGAGGCCGCGGGTGCCAGCCGCCCCCGACCCCAGAAGGCGACCAGGACCCCGACCAGACCGGCCACCGCGGCGATCGCGACGCCCCAGACGTCCTGCCCGAGTCCGAACCCGCGGAAGCCGGCGGCCGTCAGCACCGCGGCCGTGTTCGCTGCCGTCGCGACGCAGACCCACCCGAGGTAGAGCCCGAAGGTGCCGTCGGTCAGCACCGCCTCGACGACGCCGGTCGAGCGGGTGCGGCGCAGGATCGAGAACGTCCACACCAGCACCGCGAGCAGCGCGACGATGATCGGTTCGCTCGCCCACAGCCAACCGAACTGCACGGACAGGATCCACGCGGCGTTGAGCAGCAGCGACAGGATCGCCGGCACCACCAGTCGCCCGTGCCGGTCGTCGTTCGCGGTGCGGAAGAGCTGCAGCACGGCGTAGCCGACGAGTCCGGCGTAGACGACGCTCCAGATCGAGAACGCGGGGCCGTCCGGGGCGATCGCCGTCGAGGACGCCGACAGCGCACCGCCGGCGGCGTCCTGGATGGGGGTGCCCCCGGCAGCGCCCGAGCCGACGTACGCGCCGATGAGGGCGACGACCGCGCTCACGGCGACCGCGACGCGCTTCCAGATCCTCTTCATGACAGTCCCTTTCGTCAGCATGCTGATCACCTGCACCGTAGGCGGCGGAGGAGGGCGGTCGTGCAGCGCACGCACAGGCACGACGCACGCCGACTGGCGGGGGCGGCACGGGCCTCCCGGCCGCCCCCGGCCACCGGCGTGCCGCGACCCTGCGTACGGTGGTCCCGTGAGCCTCGAGCTGAACACCGTCTACATCGACCGCATCGCCCCGATCGCGAGTCCCTCGCTCGACGACACCTTCCGGATGATGGCCGAGCAGGGCGCGAGCTCCTGCATCGTCCTGCACCAGCCCGACGCCCAGGAGCTCGGCGACGTCGCGGTCGCACTCGATCTGCACGAGCTCGCGGTCGAGGACTCCGCCGAGGGGCACCAGCGACCGAAGCTCGAGCGCTACGGCTCGACGCTGTTCGCCGTGCTGAAGCCGGCGCTCTACAACGACCAGCAGGAGGAAGTGGCGTTCGGCGAGGTGCACGCGTTCGTCGGCGAGGACTTCTTCCTCGCGGTCGTGCAGGCCGACCCGCGGGGCCGGCAGACCGTGCCGCGGGCACTGCAGCGGATGAGCGGCAAGCCCGGGCTGGTGACCGTCGGGCCGCAGGCGCAGCTCTGGGCGCTGATGGACTCCATCGTCGACGGCTACCTGCCGGTGATCGACGGGCTCGAGGAGGACATCAACCAGATCGAGGACCAGCTGTTCAGCGGCGAGGCCGGGGTGTCCCGTCGCGTGTACGAGCTGTTCGGCGAGGTCGTCGACTTCCAGCGGGCAGCGCGCCCGCTCATCCACATCATCGAGAGCCTGCACCGGGGCGCCGAGAAGTACCACCTGCCGATCGAGATGCAGCGGCGCTTCCGTGACGTGCTCGACCACGCCATCCGGATCGTGGAGCGCCTCGACACGTTCCGGCAGCTGCTGCAGAACGCGCTGACGGTCGACTCGACGCTGGCCGCGCAGAAGCAGAACGACGACACGAAGCGGATCTCGGGCTGGGCGGCGATCCTGTTCGCCCCGACGCTCATCGCCGCGATCTACGGCATGAACTTCACGCACATGCCCGAGCTCGGGTGGACGTGGGGGTACCCGCTGGCGATCGTCGCGATGGTGCTCTTCGCCGCGGCGCTCTGGGTGGTGTTCAAGGTCAAGCGCTGGTTCTGAGCCGCGCGTCGGGTTGCGACGCGCGGCTCCGACCCGGAAGGCTCGGACGTGCAACGACGCCGACTGGAGCCCGCATGCCGCACGACATCGTCCACCTGACCGCCGGGGGCGTCTCCCTCGTGCTCGACTGCCGCGACCGGGCGCTCCCCGCCGTCGTGCACTGGGGTGCGGCGCTCGGCCCCCTCGACGCGGCGGCGCTCACCGCCCTGGCGGACGCCGACGTCGCGCCGGTCTCCCCGAACGAGATGGACGAACCCGTGCGGGTCGCCGTGCTCCCGGAGCCGCACCGCGGGTGGAGCGGTCGCCCCGGGCTCGCCGGCCACCGCGACGGCCACGACTGGGCGCCGGCGTTCACGGTGCGCTCGCTCGACGTCACCGACACGTCGGTGACCGCGGACGCCGTCGACGACACCGCCGGACTCGCGGTGCGCCTGACGGTCGAGGTCCTCGGCTCCGGCCTGGTGCGCGCCCGCGCCGCCGTCACGAACACCGCCGAGGGCGTCTACACGGTCGACGACCTGACCGTCGCGCTGCCGATCCCGTCCCGTGCGCGCGAGGTCCTGGACTTCGCCGGGCGTTGGGGCAAGGAGCGCACCCCGCAGCGCCGCGCGCTCGTCGTCGGCACGCACCAGCGCGAGGGCCGGAAGGGCCGCACCGGCGCCGACGCCGCCACCGTGCTGAGCGTCGGCGAGCCCGGCTTCGGCTTCGCGCGCGGCGAGGTCTGGGGCGTGCACACGGGCTGGAGCGGCAACCACCGGCACCACGCGGAACGCCTGGCCACCGGCCGCCAGGTCATCGGCGGCGGTGAGCTCCTGCTGCCGGGCGAGGTCCGGCTCGACACCGGTGCGACGTACCAGGGGCCGTGGGTGTACTTCGCCCACGGCGACGGCCTCGACGAGCAGGCGCGGCGGTTCCACCGGTGGCTCCGGAGCCGTCCCGGTCACCCGCGCACCCCGCGGCCGGTGACCATCAACGTCTGGGAGGCCGTGTACTTCGACCACGACCTCGCCCGCCTGACCGACCTCGCCGAGCGGGCCGCCGCCCTCGGCGTCGAGCGGTACGTGCTCGACGACGGCTGGTTCCGCGGCCGACGCGACGACCACGCCGGCCTCGGCGACTGGTTCGTCGACGAGGACGTCTGGCCCGACGGCCTCGGCCCGATCGTCGACCGGGTCCGTGCGCTCGGCATGGAGTTCGGGCTCTGGTTCGAGCCCGAGATGGTGAACGAGGACAGCGACCTCGCACGGGCGCACCCGGAGTGGATCATGCAGGCGGACGGCCGGGTGCCGGTGCGGTCCCGGCACCAGCAGGTCCTCGACCTCGCGATCCCGGCGGCCTTCGACCACGTGCTCGAGCGGATGACGGCGATCATCGGCGAGTACGCGGTCGACTACGTCAAGTGGGACCACAACCGCGACCTCGTCGACGCCGGCTTCCCCGGGGGCGGGGCCGCCGTGCACGAGCAGACCCTGGCGACCTACCGGCTCATGGCGACGCTCAAGGAACGCTTCCCCGCGCTCGAGATCGAGTCGTGCTCGTCCGGTGGCGCCCGCGTCGACCTCGGGGTCCTCGAGCACACCGACCGGGTGTGGGTGTCGGACGACATCGACCCGCTCGAGCGGCAGCACATGCACCGGTGGACGCAGCAGCTCCTGCCGCCGGAACTGCTCGGCGCGCACGTCGCGAGCGGGGTGAACCACACCACCGGTCGCGCCCACGACCTCGCCTTCCGCGCCGGCACGGCCCTCGTCGGGCACCTCGGCATCGAGTGGGACCTCGCCCGGGCCACCCCGGCGGAGTCGACCGCGCTCGCCGAGTGGATCGCCCTGTACCGGGAGCTCCGCGGTCTGCTGCACGGTGGGGACCTGGTGCGCTCGGACGAGACCGACGACTCCCGGCTCGTCTACGGCACCGTCGCCGCCGACCGTCGGAGCGCGGTGTTCTTCCTGGCGAGCATCGGCCGGTCGGACGTCTCCGGAACCGGCCGGGTCACCTTCCGCGACCTCGACCCGGGCACCTCCTACCGCGTCGACCCGATCGTCATCGGGGACGGGCACGGCCTGGTCCGGCCCGACTGGTGGTCCGGCCCGCGGGTGTTCGACGGACGCGTGCTCGGGAGCGTCGGCCTGCAGCCGCCGCTCATGCCGGCCGACTGCGTGGTGCCGTTCCGGGTCACGGCCGTCTGAAGGCGGGCGGACGGGAGGCCCGGGTCGGCCCCGCCGGTCGGCACGCCTCCACGAGGTGGCCGCGTCGGCCGCGTGGCCGGCTCGGCCGCGTGCTCGGGTCGGCGGCGGGGATCGCTAGGCTCGTCGTCATGCCGCACTCCGGTCTCGCGACCCCTGTCTGGGCGATCAAGCTCGCGGTCATCACCGCCCTGGTCGGTGTCTCGGGCGGCATCGCCGGGATCGCGGTCTGGCTCGCCCTGCAGCTCATCCAGTTCGTGGCGTTCGGCTACGGCTTCGGCGGGCACCTCGAGGCCGCCGACGCCCCCTCCGGCCTGAACCGGTTCCTGGCGCTCACCGCCGCGGGCGTGCTGACCGGCGTCGCCTGGTGGGCGCTCCGCCGCTGGGGCCGCACGATCGTGCCGGTCACCGCAGCCGTCGACGGCGGGCGGATGCCGGCCCTGGCGACCCTGGCGAACGCGGGCGTCCAGATCCTGGCCGTCGGGCTCGGCGCGTCGATCGGCAAGGAGGTCGCGCCGCGCGAGGTCGGGGCGTGGCTCGCGCAGGTCGTCACCCGCCGCGCGGGACTGACCCCGCGGGAGACGAGGATCCTCGTCGCCTGCGGTGCGGCCGCCGGTCTCGCCGCCGTCTACGACGTCCCCCTCGGCGGCGCGCTCTTCGCGGTCGAGGTGCTGCTCGGCGAGATCAGCCTGGCGACCGCCCTGCCCGCCTTCGCGACGAGTGCGATCGCGGCGATCACCGCCCGTCTGGTGATCCCGGACGAGGTGCTCTACGACGTGCCCGCGATGCACCTGTCGCCGTCGCTGCTCGTCTGGGCCGTCGTGGTGGGACCGGTGCTCGGGTTCGCGGGCGTCGGCTTCGTGAAGCTCACCAACCGGCTGCAGGGCATCGCGCCGAAGGGCTGGCGCCTGCTCGTCGTGCTCCCCGTTGTGTTCGCGATGATCGGGCTCGTCGCGGTCCCGTTCCCCGAGATCCTCGGCAACGGTCGAGCGCTCGGACTCGTCGCCATGAACACGTCCCTCGACGACCAGCTGCTCGCCGGACTCTCGCCGATCCTGCTGCTCCTGCTGCTCGGGGTCCTGCGGACGGTGACGACCGCGGCCACCATCGGCGCGGGAGCGGTCGGCGGTACCCTGACGCCCTCGATCGCCGTCGGGTCCGCGATCGGCGGCGGCCTGGGCGGAGCGTGGCTGCTGCTCTGGCCGGCCGACGGCCCGGGCCTCGCCGCCTTCGCGTTCGTCGGCGCCGCGGCGTTCCTCGCCACCACGATGCGGGCGCCCTTCACCGCCCTCGTGCTCGTCGTCGAGTTCACCCAGCAGGGCGTGGACGTCCTGGTGCCGGCACTGCTCGCGGTGTCCGGCGCGGTCGCCGTCGCACACGTGCTGGCCCGCCGGCGCAGCGCCCAGATGGTGTGAAGACCCCGAACGTCCCGGAACACGGTGCCGTACCCCGGCCTAGCATCGGCGGCACGACGGAGCGACGGGCTCCGCACCGAAGCGAGGAGCAACCGATGGCGGGGTTCGACGACATCACCAAGAAGGCCCAGGAGTTCCTGAAGGACGGCAAGGTCCAGGATGCCCTGAAGAGCGAGAAGGCGGAGGACGTCAGCGACAAGATCCTCGGCGGGGTCGCCGACGCCGTCAAGAAGGCCACGGGCGGCAAGTACGACGACAAGATCGACGGCGCCCGTGACGCTGCCGACGAGAAGATCGGCAACGAGTAACCGACGCCCGACCCGACGGCCCCGGACCACGACGGTCCGGGGCCGTCGTGCTGCCGACTGGACGTGGTCGGGAACAACGGCCACCATGGACGGGTTGCTCCGGACAGCAGCACCAGGAGGACGAGACGTGACAGTCGTGGCGCCGAACCAGCCGCTCACCGAGGCCGAGGTCGAGACGATCAAGCAGGACTTCCCGATCCTCGCGCAGGACGTGAACGGGCACCCCTTGGCGTACCTGGACTCCGGTGCGACGGCCGAGCGCCCGCACCAGGTCCTCGACGCCGAGCGCCGGTTCCTCGAACACGACAACGCCGCCGTCCACCGCGGCGCGCACACGCTCGCGGCGCTCAGCACCGACGCCTACGAGGAAGCCCGCGCCACCGTGGCCGGGTTCATCGGCGCCGCCGGTCCGAACGAGGTCGTCTGGACCGCGAACGCCACGGACGCCCTCAACCTCGTCGCCCACGGCCTGGCCGCCGCCAGCCTCGGGCGCGGCGGCGTCGACGCGGCACGCTTCCGTCTCGGCGTCGGCGACGAGGTCCTCGTGACCGAGGCCGAGCACCACGCCAACCTCGTGCCCTGGCAGGAGCTCGCCGCCCTGACCGGTGCGACGCTCCGCTGGATCCCGGTCGCCGACGACGGCACCTGGACCGCCGAGGACGCCGCCGCACGCATCACCGACCGCACGAGGGTCGTCGCGTTCGCCCACGTCTCGAACGTCACCGGGATGGTCGCCCCCGTCGAGCAGGTCGTCGGACTCGCGCACGCCCGCGGCGCCCTCGTCGTGCTCGACGCCTGCCAGTCCGCGCCGCACCGGCCCCTCGACGTGCAGCAGCTCGGCGTCGACTTCGCCGCGTTCTCCGGGCACAAGATGCTCGGCCCGAACGGCATCGGCGTGCTCTGGGGGCGCAGCGAACTGCTCAACGCGCTGCCGCCGTTCCGCACCGGCGGCTCGATGATCACCACCGTGACGATGGAGCACACGGAGTTCATGCCGGCTCCCGAGCGCTTCGAGGCCGGCACGCAGCCGGTGTCCCAGGCCGTCGCGCTCGCCGAGGCCGTCCGCTACCTGCAGGGCATCGGCATGGAGCGGGTCCGCGCCCACGAGGAGCACCTCGCCCGCCGGATGCTCGACGGCCTCGCCGCGGTCCCCGGCGTCCACGTCGTCGGGCCGCCCGCAGGCGTCCCCCGCTCCGGCCTCGTGTCGTTCGACGTCGACGGGGTGCACGCCCACGACGTGTCGCAGTACCTCGACGCCCAGGGCATCGCCGTCCGCTCCGGGCACCACTGCGCGCAGCCCCTGCACCGTCGCCTCGGCCTGACGGCGACGAGCCGCGCGAGCACCTACGTGTACACGACCGAGCACGACGTCGACCGGTTCCTCGCCGCCGTCGGCGAGGTCCGCGACTACTTCGGAGCGACCGCGTGAGCACCCTCGACTCCCTGTACCAGCAGGTCATCCTCGACCACGCGAAGGCCCGGCACGGCGACGGCGAACTCGCCGACGCGGACGCCTCGCACTTCGAGCGGAACCCGACGTGCGGCGACGAGATCACGGTCAGCCTGCGACTCGAACCCGGCACGGACCGCATCGCCGGGCTCGCCTGGCAGGGCGACGGCTGCTCGATCTCGATGGCCTCGGCATCGGTCCTGACGGACATGGCCGTGGGCCGGACCGTGCCCGAGTTCCTCGCGCTGACCGAGGAGTTCCGCACGATGATGCGCTCCCGCGGCGTCGGAGAGCCCGACGAGGACGTCCTCGAGGACCTCGTCGCCTTCCACGGCGTCTCGAAGTTCGTCATGCGCGTCAAGTGCGGCATGCTCGCGTGGGTCGCTGCGGAGGCGGCCGCGCGTGAGGCGACCGCGTCCCGTTGAGCCGGGCTCGGCTCGCGATCGTGACCACGTGTCGGACGTGAGGTCACGTGCGGGCACGACCCGTGCCTCCCGTCCGCAGCCGGGGGCCGACCGGTCCGCGGAACGTCCGGGTCGGGTGCGGGACCGGGGACCGCGGTGATCATCGAGACGGAGCACCCCGGCGCGGCCCGGGCCCGGTCGATCGTGCGGGCGTACCTGACCGAGGTCGCGTCGCGGTGGTACGGGCGGGCGGCGACGCCGGCCGAGGTCGAGCAGGCGCTGCTCGACGAGCCCTCCGACGACCTGCAGGGCGAAACCGGGGTGTTCGTCGTCGCCGTCGACGGGGGAGCGGTGGTGGCGTGCGCCGGGGTGCGCTTCCTCGGCGACACCGGTGAGCTGACGAAGGTGTTCACCCTGCCGGAGCACCGCGGTCGCGGCGTCGGCTCGGCGCTGCTGCGCCACGTCGAGGAGCTCTGCCGGGCGCGCGGGACCACGACGCTGCGCCTGGACACCCGTGCCGAGCTCGCCGAGGCCTGCGCGCTCTACGAACGGCTCGGCTTCGAGCAGGTCGCGCCCTTCACCGAGGACCCGTACTCCGACCGCTGGTACACCCGCGCGCTCTGACGCCGCCGCCCGCCGCCGCACCGGGTGCCGGGTGCCGGGTGCCGGGTGCCGGGTGCCGGGTGCTGTTTCGCGCGTCGGGGGTCGTTCCGCGCATGGGGAGCTGTTCCGCGCGTAGGAGGGCTGGCGAACCGGCCTCCCACGCGCGGATCTGCTTCCCACGTCACGCGCCATGGGAAGGAACGTCGGGCTCGTACGCTTGCCCCGTGACCGATCGCGTGCGTGCCGCCGTCCCCGAGGACCTCGAGGGCCTCGCCGCGATCGAGGACGAAGCGGACAGCGCGCTCGTCGACCTGCTGCACCCCGAGCGCTGGGACCCGGCGCCCTCCGGCGTCGAGCGTGCCGCGCAGCCGGGGTTCGTCCTGGTCGCCGAGGTCGACGGACGAGTCGTCGGCTTCGCCCACGTGCTCACGACGGCCGGGTGGGCACACCTGGAACAGCTCTCGGTGCTCCCTGCGCACGGTCGGCGCGGGCACGGCCGGGCGCTCGTCGAGGCGGCGAAGGAGCGTGCCCGCGCGGAGGGGTACCGGACGATGACCCTGCGGACCTTCGCCGACGTCCCGTGGAACGCGCCGTTCTACGCGTCCGCCGGGTTCGTCGAACAGGAGCCGTCGACGGACGCCGACCGGGCGCTCGTGGACGTCGAGGCCCGCCTCGGTCTCGACCGGCTGGGACGCCGGGTGCAGATGGGGGTCGAGCTGCTCAGCTGATCGCGCCGATCTCACGGAGCGCGTCGCCGACCGTGACGTGCTCGTCGTGTTCCTGCGCTCGCAACCACCGGGCCTTCGCGCGTGCCACGGTGGCGTCGTCGAACCCGAGCAGCTCGTACAGGCCGTCGAGCTCACGGTGCACGAGGTACGCGAGCCGGAGCGGGTACTTCCGCTCCGGGCTCGCGTAGCCCTGTTCCGCGAGCTGCGAGAGGACGTCGGGATCGGTCTCCCGCGCCTCCATGAGCAGGACGACGCTGCGCGACCGGGTCAAGCCGGACAGGAACGCGGACCGGACCTGCGGGTCCGGGTCGGTCGCGAGCACGATCTCGACGGCGAGCGGGAGGTCCTCTTCTCCGGCGAGCCCCCAGCGTTGGCTGGTGTCCCCGCTGATCGCGGTGAGCACGTCGGGGTGCACGCCGAGGCCGCGCTCGCCGCGTGCCGGAGCCGGGGCCGCTGGCGCCGTGCGCCGAGCCGCACCGTCCGAACGCGCCGAGGGGAAGCCGACGCCCGCGTACACGGTGTGCGCGATCGGCAGGAACTGCAACGCCTCGTGCAGCGCGGTCGCGGCGTCCTGCACCGCCGGAGCGGTCACGTCCCCGTCGGCGGCATCGAGTGCGGCCGCGTAGGCGGACATCGCCGCGTGCTGCTGCTCGACCGCCCCCGCGAACATCTCCTTGCCGCGGACGGTGTCGCCGACGAGCCGCGGGTCGAGGTGCACCGACATCGCGCTCGGGTCCGGCAGGTCGCCACGAGCCGTGGCGCCGCCCGACATCGTCACGGTGAAGGTGTCGTCGTCATCGGTCACCTCGTCGACGGTACCGGGTCAGGGGAGCGTGACGACGAGCTTCCGAGCGGAGACACCGGCGCGGAGCTCGGCGAGGGCGTCCGGGATCGCCGACAGCCCCGTCCCCACGACCGAGGCGGTCGGGGTCGCCTGGTAGCCGCCGCTCCGCAGGGCCTCGGGCAGGAAGTCGCGGTAGATCGCGGGGCCGACCTCGGACTCGGTCGGGCGGCCGCCCCAGATCGCGGTGACGTGCACCCCGTGTCGACGCTCGAGCCGTGCACGGATCGTCGTCGCCGGCGTCGGGTACGCCGAGGCGAGTCGGCCGGAGCCGGTGGCGGCCCGGACGATCGGGAGCGTGCGGGTCAGCGATCCCTGGCCGAAGGCGAGGGTGCCGGCGAGCTGCCGGTCGGCGAGGGCCTCGACGATGCGGCGGGCGGCGCCGTCGTCGCGGTAGTCGAACACGGCCTCGGCGCCGAGCGACCGGACGAACGCGTGGTTCCGCGGCGAGGCGGTGCCGATCACCGCGTACCCGGCGGCCCGGGCGAGCTGGACGGCGTTGGCGCCGACGCTCGTCGACGCTCCCCACACCAGGACGACCTGGCCGCGGTCGACCGGATCGGCCGTCGGGAGCGGCAGGCCGAGCTGGTCCGGCTCGAACAGTCCCGCGGCTGCGGTGGACACCGCGAGCGGGAGGACCGCCGCCTGCTCGGTCGCGAGGTCCTGCGGCACCGGGGTCGTCAGTCGTTCGAGCAGCAGGACCTGGTGCTGGAACGCGCCTTCGGCGGCGCTGTTCCGGTGCTGCTCCTGCCCGGCCGCGTACCCGAGGACCCGGTCGCCCGCCTGGAAGCGCTCGACGCCCGGCCCCACGGCGAGGACCGTGCCCGCGACGTCCGACCCGATCACCGTCCGGTACCGCAGCTTCGGGTACACCACGTGGCGGAGGAGCCCGCTGACGGCGTCGACCGGGTTGACGGCGACGGCCTCGGCGCGGACGACGAGTTCGCCGGGGCCGGGCTGGGGGACCGGTGCGGGGCCGACGGTGAACCGACCGCTCGACGAGGTCCAGAGTGCTGCGTTGCCCGATGGTGCCATGGTGTCCGGTTCCCTTGCTCGCTGCGAGTGATGACACGACGTGTCATCGCCCATTCAACCACGACACGACGTGTCATCACTACTGTGGACCCATGCGTTGGACTCCGGATGCCCGCGGGCGCCTCGAGCGGGCGGCGTTCGAGCTCTTCACCGAGCAGGGCTACCAGGCGACGACGGTGCCGCAGATCACCGCGCGGGCCGGGCTGACCACACGCACCTTCTTCCGGTACTTCGCCGACAAGCGCGAGGTGGTCTTCGCCGGCGACGAGATCCCGGTGCTCGCCCGCGACGCCATCGAGGCGGCCCCGGCCGGGCTCGACCCGCTCGACATCGTCGTGCGCGGCCTGCGCCGGGTCGCCGACGAGCGGTTCGAGGGTCGGCACGACGAGGTCGGTGCGGTGCGGCGGGTGGTGCTGTCCGAGCCGTCCCTGCGGGAACGTGACGCTCGGAAGCGCGCCGACCTGACGGACGCGGTGCGCGAGGGGTTCGTCGACCGGGGCGTCGACCCGACCGAGGCGGCCGTGGTCGCCGAGACGGCGGTGATGCTGTTCCACCTGGCGCTCGAGTCCTGGCTCACCGGCCAGGGCGGGCGCCGCATGGCCGACGTCGTCGACGAGCAGCTCAGCGTGCTCCGGACGCTGCTCGACCGGCACCGCGCAGGGTCATGAAGACGTCGACGCCGTCGTCGCTGTCGGGCGCGAACCCGTGCCGCTCGTACAGGCGTCGGGCAGGGCTGCCGGTCAGCACGTTGAGCCGGGTCGGCCCGGCGTGCGGTTCGTCGAGGACCGCCCGGAGCACCGACGACCCGACCCCGCGGCCCTGGACGTCCGGCGCGAGGTAGAAGTGCTCGAGCCACCGCGTGTCGCCCTCGACCCGCACGGTGACCGATCCCGCGTCGTGCCCGTCGACCACGACGATCCGGGTCAGCCGCGGCTCGAAGGCGTCGCGCAGGCGCTGCCGGACGCGCGTCTCGTCGAACACCCCGAGCCGGGTCAGGTCGTCGCGGAGCACCACGGCCCGGAGCTCGACGAGCCACTCGAGGTCGTCCGGGGTGCTCGCGCGCAGTACGACGTCCACCCGCCCAGCCTACGGAGACCGGGGCCGCGTCGCCGACCTCGTACGCTTGCCCGATGGACCACGACGGCGTCACCGACCTGCTGCGGTCCCGTGTCGCGTCGGCGCAGCACCCGCTCGTGGTCGGTGTCTCCGGGTACTGCGGATCCGGCAAGTCCACGCTCGCCCGCCGGCTCGAGCAGGTGCTCCCCGGGGCGGTCCGGATCCGGGGCGACGACTTCCTCGACCCGGAGCGGTCCCACCGACGATCGACCGACTGGGACGGCGTCGACCGGCAGCGACTGGTGTCCTCGGTGCTCGCGCCGCACCGAGCCGGACGGGCGAGCACGTTCCGGCGCTTCGACTGGTCGGTGCGCGCGCTCGGTCCGGCGGAGCCGCTGCCGCGGGCCGAGGTGCTCGTCGTCGACCTCATCGGGCTGTTCCACCCCGAGGCCCTCCCGCACCTGGACGTGACGGTCTGGTGCGACGTCGACCTCGACACCGCGGTCCGCCGGGGTCTCGCCCGCGACCGGGCACTCGGCCGCCGGCACGAGGCCCTGTGGCGGGACGTGTGGGTCCCGAACGAGCGCGACTTCGCGGAGCGGTACGCGCCCCGGGACCGCGCAGCCGTGCGCTACGAGGGCTGACCCGGCTCGGCCGCGCTCGGTGCGGTGCCGCCGCGCAGCGACCCGACCATCGCCCGCAGCACCCGGCGGGCGTCGGCGCGCTGGTCCTCGGTGAGGCCCTGGAGCATCCGCTGCTCGACCTCGCGGACGGCTGCGCTCGCCTGCGCCAGGCTGCGCCGCCCGCTCGCCGTCAGCTCGGTGGGCAGCGCCTTGCCGACCGACGGCTCGGACGCCCGCGTGACGGAGCCGTCGCGTTCGAGGGCCTGCAGCAGCACGTTCATGGACTGCCGGGTGACGAAGGTGCCGCGCGCCAGCTCGGAGTTCGACAGCCCGGGCCGTTGCGCGAGCAGCTCGAGGCACGAGTAGTGCGTGATCGTCATGCCGAGCGGCCGCAGCACGGCCTCCATCGACGCGCGGAGGGCGCTCGCGGCCTCCTTGAGGAGGTACCCGATCGAGGTCTCGAGGTCGATGCCGTCGGCGTCTTGACTCATGTCAGTAGTCTGACATACGCTCCTGTGTGTCAGAAGACTGACGTCAACGAAGGAGCACCCCATGCCCGTCACCGGCCCCGACTTCATCTCGCTGCAGACCCGCGACCTCGCCGCGTCGCAGGCGTTCTACGAGCAGTACCTCGGCCTCGTCCGCTCGCAGGCCGGCCCGCCGCACGCCGTCGTCTTCGAGACGACGCCGATCGCGTTCGCCCTGCGTGACCTCGTGCCCGGCACCGACCTCGACGCCGTCCCCCAGCCGGGCGTCGGCGCGGCGATCTGGTTGCACGCGACCGACGTGCAGGCGATCCACGACACCCTCGTCGCCGACGGTCACCGCATCGTCTCCGCGCCGATCGACGGTCCCTTCGGCCGGACCTTCACGTTCGCCGACCCCGACGGCTACCACGTCACGCTGCACGACCGCGCCTGAGCCGCGGGGCCGATCCCCCGTCCCACGATCGGAGTGCCTTCGCGCCGTGCGATCGCGCGGTTCCGGAACACCCCGGTCGTGCGCCGCGCACACCCGCGCCGGCGGCCACGCGCAGGCACCCGCGCGGCGGCCCGGCGGAGGCGCCCGCCGCGCCCGCCGCGCCCACAGCGCCCGCCCGGCCGGGTCGGCAGAGGTGGCACCCGACGGGCGCCGCCCGGACGGCGGGCGCGAGCGGGTACCGGACGGGAGGCCCGTGGCGGGCCCGCACCGTGCCTCCCGTCCGTCCGGCGGTCGCCGTGCACCCGCGCACCCTCCGTCGTCACGCTTCGTCACGATCCGTGACGGTCGCAGGTGGCGGACGTAGCGTCTCGACCCGTGAGCAGCAGCAGCGAACACCGGCAGATCCGCTTCAACGCGTTCGACATGAACTGCGTCGCGCACCAGTCCTCCGGACTGTGGCGGCACCCGCGCGACCGGTCGCGGGACTACCGCGACCTGAGCTACTGGACGGACCTGGCGAAGACGCTCGAGCGCGGCGCGTTCGACGGCATCTTCATCGCCGACGTCCTGGGCACCTACGACGTGTACGGCGGGTCGAACGAGGCCGCGCTCCGCACCGGGTCGCAGGTGCCCGTGAACGACCCGGTCCTGCTCGTGTCGGCGATGGCGTCGGTGACCGAGCACCTGGGCTTCGGCATCACGGCCGGCACCGCGTACGAGCACCCGTACCCGTTCGCCCGACGCATGTCGACGCTCGACCACCTGACGAAGGGCCGCGTCGGCTGGAACGTCGTCACCGGGTACCTGCCGAGCGCGGCGCGGAACATGGGGCAGGCCGACCAGCTGTCGCACGACGACCGCTACGACGTCGCCGACGAGTACCTCGAGGTCCTCTACAAGCTGTGGGAGGGCTCGTGGGAGGACGACGCCGTCGTCGCGGACCGCGAGTCCGGCGTCTTCACGGACCCCGCGAAGGTGCACCCGATCGAGCACCACGGCACGCACTTCGACGTCCCCGGGATCCACCTGTCCGAGCCGTCGGTGCAGCGCACGCCCGTCATCTACCAGGCGGGCGCGTCGCCGCGCGGCATCCGCTTCGCCGCGGAGAACGCGGAGGCGGTCTTCGTGGGCGCACCGACCGTCGAGCAGCTCGCGTCGACCGTCACGAAGGTCCGGGACGCCCTGGAGGCAGCTGGTCGCGACCGGTACGCCGCCCGCGTCTACACGCTGCTCACCGTGATCACGGACGCCACCGACCAGCTCGCCCAGGCGAAGTACGAGGACTACCTGTCGTACGCCTCGGAGCTCGGCGCCCTGGTGCTCAACTCGGGGTGGATGGGCGTCGACCTGTCGCAGTGGGACCTCGACGAGCCCCTCGGGGACGTCGAGTCGAACGCGATCCAGTCGGCCGCGGCGAACATCGCGGCGGCCACCGGCGAGGACGGGTCCTCGTGGACGATCCGCGACCTCGCCCGGCACACCGCGATCGGCGGGCTCGGACCGGTGGCGGTCGGCGGGGGAGCGACCATCGCCGACCGGCTGCAGGAGATCCAGGAGCTGACCGACGTCGACGGGTTCAACCTCGCCTACGCGGTGACGCCCGGGACGTGGGAGGACGTCATCGAGTTCGTCATCCCGGAGCTCCGGGCTCGTGGGGCGTACCCGGAGGAGTACGAGCAGGGGTCGCTCCGGCAGAAGCTGCACGGCCGCGGGGACCGGCTGCCCGACGAGCACCGTGGGGCGTCGTTCAGGATTGCGAGCCGCACCGCCGTAGGCTGAACGGGTGATCGAGTCGTCCGTGGTCGTGCGTCCTGCGACCGGGGACGAGACCGACACCTGCATCGACCTCTGGGCGGCAGCCGTCGCCGAGCGTGACGGCGTCGCCGAGGACCCGGCCGTCCGGGAGCGCGCACGGCAGAAGTTCGCCGCGGAGCACGTCGCCTGGCTCGTGGTCCCCGGCGCCGACGGCGCGATCGACGGCTTCGTCCTGGTCACGGCGCCGGGGACCGGTCGGTCGACGGACCCGTCGGACGCCGCCTACCTGTCGTTGCTCGCGGTGCGCCCGGGCGTGCAGGCCCGCGGGGTCGGGCGCTCCCTGCTCGCCGAGGCCGTGCACGACGCCCGCGCCGCGGGGCACCCGCGCGTGGTGCTGCACGTGCTCGGAGACAACGACCGCGCGGTGCGGCTGTACGAGGCGGGCGGCTTCGCACCGACCGGCGACGAGTTCGCCCACGCCCTGACCGGCGGGACGACGCGGGTCTACGCGACCGGCGTCCACGTCGGGTAGGTCGCCGACCGGCCGTCGCCGGACGAGCGCCGGGTGACCCGCCGCCCGACCCACGGCAGGACGTACTCGCGGTAGTAGCGGGCCTCGGCCCGGAAGCCGGTGCGGCCGGCGTGCACGGACGCGGGGTCGGCCGCCGCGGGGCCGTCCAGGACGGCGTGCAGCGCCAGGTCGGCGACGCGCTGGTGCCCGGTCGCGTTCATGTGCAGGCGGTCCTCGGACCAGAACTCCGCGCGGCGCAGGTGGGGGTCGCGGGAGACGTCGACGAACGGCAGGCCGCGACGGCGGGCCAGCTCGCCGAGCGCTCCGGCCCAGGCGTCACCGCGACGGTTGATGAGCGATCCGAGGGGCAGCCGCGCGCTGGGGTCGGCCGGGCTGAGCAGTGCCATCCGCGCGCCGCGCGCCTCGACCCGGTCGACGGCGGACTCGACCCGGCCGATGAGGGCGTCGACGTCGAAGCGGGGGCGGAGCAGGTCGTTCCCGCCGGCGCAGAACGTGATGAGCGTCGGCGCCGGGTCGAGGTCGAGCGCTGCGTCGAGCTGCCCGTCGAGGACCCCGGCGAGCAGCCGTCCGCGCACCGCGAGGTTGGCGTAGGAGACGTCGGCGTCCGACGCAGCCGCCATCGCGCTCGCGAGTCGGCCGGTCCAGCCGGGGAGCGGAGCGGGACCGGCGTCGCCGATGCCCTCCGAGAAGCTGTCGCCGATCGCGACGTAGCGGATGGTCTCGTGCATGTGCTCATCATCGTGCACATGGCTGTGCAGGTTCCAGGTGCTGTGCGGTACGTCCACGAGCAGCGCTCGGCGTCGCTCAGCCGAGTCGCTCGGAGCGGTCGTTCGGGCCGCGCGCTTCGTGAGCAGGAACGGTCGGGTCGCCACCCGGCACTCGACCCTTCCTGCTCACGAAGGGTACGGGCGGCTCCGGGCAGGTGTGGACGCCGGGTCAGCGCGCGGCGTC
This sequence comes from Curtobacterium sp. MCBA15_009, assembly GCF_001864895.1. Classification (GTDB taxonomy): domain Bacteria; phylum Actinomycetota; class Actinomycetes; order Actinomycetales; family Microbacteriaceae; genus Curtobacterium. The sequence continues at coordinate 406,895 of NZ_MJGO01000039.1, read as the reverse complement.
GAGCTCGGCCGCGAGCGACGCGTTGCGGTCGGCGATGAGCCGCGGCATGTACCGGGCCAGCGCGAGCACCTCGGCCAGACGACCCAGCGGGCCGAGCGGTGCGCGGAACGTGATCGTGTCGACCATGCGCGTGCCGCCGGCCGACGGCTCGAAGCGGTGCTCGTGGTGGAACCGGGCGAACGGTCCACGCACCTGTTCGTCGACGAACCGGTGCGGTGCCTCCAGGGCGGTGATCCGACTCGTCATCCGCCAGACGACCCCGAAGTGGCGCGCCCGCCAGGTGACGGTCTCGCCCAGGCCGATCGTGCCGGACGTGGTGCCGGCGACGGCGCGTTCGCCGCTCGCGGCCATCGAGCGCTCGTGCGCGCCGATGTCGAGCGAGAGCGCGAAGGCGCGCTCGGGGGAGCAGGCGAGCTCGGTCTCGAGCCGGAAGGAAACGGTCACCGGACCGTCCGGTCCGTCGGCGTGTTCGCGGAGGCCACCCGACGATCGTAGCGACGGGCGGTAGCGTCGCAGGCATGACGTTCGACACGCTCCCGTTCCCGGTCATCGACGGCCACAACGACCTGCCCTGGGAGCGTCGCGAGACGCACGACTCCGGCGTGGAGGGCATCGACTCGGAGCAGGACAGCCTGCACACCGACCTGCCGAAGCTCCGGGCCGGCGGGGTCGTCGGCCAGTTCTGGTCGGTGTTCGTGCCCGCCGACGACGCCGACCCCGTCCGGACGACGCTGCAGCAGATCGACCTCGCGCACCGCATCGTCGAGCGGTACCCGGACACGCTCGCCCTGGCCCGCACCGCGGCCGAGGTCCGTGCCGCGATCGACTCCGGTCGCATCGCGTCGCTGCTCGGCGCCGAGGGCGGACACTCCATCGGCGACGACCTGGCGGTGCTGCGGGCCTTCGCACGCCTCGGCGTCCGGTACATGACGCTGACGCACAACGACGACACCCCCTGGGCGGACTCGGCGACCGGCGCGCGGGCGCACGGCGGTCTCACGGACCGGGGCCGGCAGGTCGTGGCCGAGATGGAGCGCCTCGGCATGCTCGTCGACCTGTCGCACACCGCCCCGTCGACGATGCGGGACACCCTCGACGTCGCGACCCAGCCCGTCGTCTTCAGCCACTCGTCCACGGTCCACGTGGACGACCACCCCCGCAACGTCCCCGACGACGTGCTCGCCCGCCTGGCGGACAACGGCGGCGTGGTCATGATCACCTTCGTGCCGAAGTTCGTGTCGCGGGCCTGGGCGGACTGGGAGGAAGCCGGTCAGGTCGGCGAGCCGCCCCTGGTCACCGTGTCCGACGTCGCCGACCACGTCGAGCACGCCCGCGACGTCGCCGGGGTCCGGCACGTCGGCCTCGGTGGTGACTACGACGGCACGCCGGTGCTCCCACCGGACCTGCGGGACGTGTCCCGCTACCCGGTGCTCGCGGCGGAACTGCAGCGGCGCGGCTGGGGCGAGCAGGACCTGCGGGCGCTCGCCGGGGGCAACGTGCTGCGTGTCCTCGAGGCGACGGACGAGCGGTTCGCACGGACGGCGTCCGTGCGCTGACGCGGAGGGGCGCGCGGACGCCGTCCGTGCGCTGCACACGCCACGCCACGCCTCGCCTCGTCGGCCCGGACGGCGACGGCCCGGAGGCGCGGGTCGTGCCCGGCGTGCGGCTCCCGTCACGAACGGGTCGAGCAGGGCTGCGGTCGCTAGGATCGGGCGACACCGCGCCGCCGGGAAGACGGCGGCGCGACCTGAGCTGCAGAGGACGGACCAGATGAACGGCACCATCCACGACAACATCTCGCAGGCGTTCGGCAACACCCCGCTGGTCCGCCTCAACCGGCTGCCGAAGCCCGGCGGTGCCGAGGTCCTCGCGAAGCTCGAGTTCTACAACCCCGGCGCGAGCGTCAAGGACCGCCTCGGCGTCGCGATCGTCGACGCCGCCGAGGCCGCTGGGGCGCTGCAGCCCGGCGGGACCATCGTCGAGGGGTCGTCCGGCAACACCGGCATCGCGCTCGCCCTGGTCGGCGCCGCCCGCGGCTACCGGGTCGTCATCACGATGCCGGAGACGATGAGCGTCGAGCGTCGTGCCGTCATGCGCGCCTACGGCGCCGAGATCGTGCTGACCCCCGGCCCCGAGGGCATGAAGGGCGCCGTCGCCCGGGCCGAGGCGATCGTCGCGGACACCCCCGGCGCGGTCCTCGCCCACCAGTTCGAGACCGCTGCGAACGCCGCGATCCACCGGAAGACCACCGCCGAGGAGATCCTGCGCGACACCGAGGAGCACGTCGACGTGTTCGTCGCGGGTGTCGGGACCGGCGGCACGATCACCGGTGTCGGCCAGGTCCTCAAGGAACGCGTTCCCGGCGTGCAGATCGTCGCCGTGGAGCCGAAGGACTCGCCCCTGCTCTCCGAGGGCAAGGCCGGCCCGCACAAGATCCAGGGCATCGGCGCCAACTTCGTGCCGGAGGTCCTCGACCGCAGCGTCATCGACGAGGTCTTCGACGTCGAGCTCGACGACGCCCTGCGGGTGGCACGGGCACTCGCGACGCAGGAGGGCATCTTGTCCGGCATCTCGTCCGGCGCGATCGTGCACGCCGCACTCGAGATCGCGGCTCGGCCCGAGAACGCCGGCAAGCGCATCGTCGCCATCGTCTGCGACACGGGCGAGCGCTACCTGTCGACGGTGCTCTTCGAGGGGCTCACTGCGTGAGTCGTCCTGGTCGACCAGGCGTGCTGCGGACCATCCGGGAGGACCTGGCCGCGGCACGCCGCGGTGACCCCGCCGCGCGGGGGGACCTGGAGAACGCGATCGTCTACTCCGGGCTGCACGCGATCTGGGTGTACCGGCTGACGCACCGGCTCTGGACGGCGCAGGGCCTGCCCGGCTCGCGGTTCGCCGCGCGGGTGCTCGGCCAGCTCGCCCGCTCGCTGACGGGCATCGAGATCCACCCCGGGGCCCGGATCGGGCGCCGCTTCTTCATCGACCACGGCATGGGTGTCGTGATCGGCGAGACCGCGGTGATCGGCGAGGACGTGCTCGTGTTCCACGGGGTCACGCTCGGGGGCCGGGGCGGGGACAGCCCGCGGGCCCGGCGGCACCCGGTGGTGGGGGACCGGGTGGTCCTCGGCGCGGGGTGCTCGCTGATCGGCGGCATCACGGTCGGGTCCGACTCAGTTGTCGGTGCCGGCACGGTCGTCACGAAGGACGTCCCCGCCGGCTCGGTCGTGACCGGTGTCGCGGGCACCGCTCGGCCGCGCTCCGGCCACGAGGGCGTGCCGACGCTCTAGGACGTCGGCACGCGCCGGCTCAGCTCTTCTCGCAGGCGATGCCGTCCTTGTCGCGGTCGAGCTTCGTGTTCGCGCGGTAGAGCGCGTCGTCCTTCTTCACGGTGCCCTTGAGCGCACGGTAGGTGGTCTTGCCGCCGGAGACGACCTTGTTCTTCGTGACGGACTTCTTCGCGATGCCACCGGAGTACACCTTGTGCACGGCGGTGCAGTTCGCGTAGCTCTTCGGCGCGGCCTGCGCGCTGGTGGCGCCCCCGACGACGACGGTGGTCGCGAGGACGGCGGTGGCGGCGGCGACGCCGAGGGTTCGGATGATGCGCACGGGTTCCCCCTGGAACGGTTCGTGGTCGTCGCGGGCGACGGCCGCGTCGGGTGCGCGGCGAGGCGATCCTACGACCTGACCGTCCCTCACGACCTACCCCCGAACGGGGATCGTGCGGGATCGGTGCGGCATCCTGGGGAGATGGACGGCGAGCAGCTGCACGAGGTCGCGATCCGCACGGCGGCCGGGTTGCCCGCGGTGCGCGAGACCGAGCCCTTCGGCGAGGGCGCCCTGGTGTTCAAGGTCGTCGACAAGATGTTCCTCATGGCCACCGCCCTGCGCGGGGTCCCGATCGTGAACCTCAAGTGCGCGCCGCCGCACGGTGCCGCACTGGTCCGCGACCACGACGAGATCTGGCCGGGGTGGCACATGAACAAGCGGCACTGGATCACGATCGCTCCGGGGGACGGCGTCGACGAGACCCTGGTCGAGGACCTCGTGGCGAACGCCTACGACCTCGTGGTGGCCGGCCTGCCGCGTGCGAAGCGTCCGCTCGACCCGGCCCGCCGCGACGGCAGCGCTCACTGAGCGGCGTCGGCCGGTGCGTCGCCGCGCACCCGACCGGCCCGGTTCACGGAGCGGTCGCCCCCGACCGCGCGCCGGACCGGGCGCCCGACCGGCCCAGCGCCTTCGAGACGTCCCGGACCACCTTCGGCGCGAGCCGCTCGCCCGACTCCAGCACAGCGCGGGCGCGCTCCGGCGTGAGCCCCGCGAAGATCTCGCCGATCGTCACGCCGTGCGCGGGCCGGTGGGTCACGACCACGGGGTCGCCCGCGGTGACGGTGCCGGAGCGCACGACCCGCAGGTAGGCACCCGGACGCCCCTCGTCCGTGAAGCGCCGGACCCACTTGTCCTCGCGCATCCGCCGCGCGAACGTGCCGCACGGGATCCGGGGGATCGTCACCTCGAGCTCGAGGGTCTCGCCGACACGCCAGCGTTCGCCGGTCACGGCTCCCGTCACGTCGACCCCGCTCGTGCGCAGGTTCTCGCCGAACAGCCCGGGCGCGACCTCGCGGTCGAGCGCATCGGCGAAGTACGCGGCGTCCTCGTCGGCGTAGGCGTAGACGGCCTGGTCCTCGCCGCCGTGGTGCTTCCGGTCCGCCTGGACGTCCGCGTACAGGCCGAGGGGCCGGACCCGCACGCCCCCGGTGACCGGGCGCTTGTCGATGGCGGTGACCCCGATCGTCCCCGAGTCCGGGAGCAGGCGGTCGACGCGGCAGACGGCGGTGACGAGCGACATGGTTCCACTCTCGCGCACCGACCGCTGCGACGGAAGCCGAGCGGGGTGTGACGAAACGGCTCGTCGGTGCGTCCCACCGGTGAGGATCCAGACCCGCTGGTCCGACACAGGAGTCACCATGCTCGAACCCGACACCGTCCGGACGACGTCGCACGGCCGTGCGGCGCCCGCGCACCTGCTGGCGCAGGCACGGGTGCACGCGCTCACGGTCCGGCCGGTCGGTCCGTTCCGGGTCGCGCACGCCGGTGCGTCCGGCCGACCGCGCTCGCACGGCCGTGCCCAGCTGAACCCCATCCACCACCAGTAGAAGGAAGTCGTGCACCACCAGCCCCTCGACGAGCTCGACGACGCGGTCCTCGCCGGCCGTTCGTCCGACGGCGACGTCCGGGCCTTCGAGGTCCTCATCCGTCGCTACACCCCACTGCTCCGCGCCTACGCCCGTCGCACCCTCGGCTCGACGGACGAACTCGACGACGTCGTGCAGGAGACCTTCATCACCGCGTGGGACCGCCTGGACGGGCTGGTCGAGCAGGCCCGCGTGAAGTCGTGGCTCATGCGGATCCTGAGCCGGAAGTGCCTCGACCGCATCCGTGCCCGACGCGACCACGACGACGTCACCGAACTCGAGGTGGCAGCACCCTCCGACGACGCCCCGGAACGCGTCGCCGAGGCCCGGTCCCGAGAAGAAGCGGTGGAGCGCGCGCTCGCCGAGCTCCCCGACGCACAACGACGGTGCTGGATCATGAAGGAGGTGCTCGAGTACCGGTACGAGGAGATCGCCGCCGAACTCGACCTGCCGCCCTCGACGGTCCGCGGGCTCCTGTCCCGAGCGAGGAAGAACATGATCCGACTCATGGAGGCCTGGCGATGACCGCCCCCGACGGAACCCGGCTCGACGCGCTCGAGCCCGACGACCTCGACGGTCACACGATCGACGAGCTCGCCGACTACCTGGACGCCGGCATGCGCCCGGCCGACCCGAGCATCGACGACTCCGCGGCCTGTCAGAACGCCCTCGCGGCGATCCTGCGGGTCCGGCAGGCGTCGCACGGTTCGCTCGAGGCCGCGGCACTCGTCGAGGCCCCGGCCGACGAGTCGTGGATCGGCAACGTGCTCGCGAACATCTCGATCGAGAGCCGCTCCGGCCGCGACGTGCCGCTCCGCCCCCGGTCGGCGTCCGAGCAGCCGGTGATGACCGAGGGCGCGATCCGGTCGCTCATCCGTCGCACCGGCGACGGCGTCCCCGGTGTGCTCATCGCCCGCTGCCACCTGGACGGCGACGTGACGGTGCTCGGGTCGCCGGTGCGGGTCGTCGTCGAACTCGCGATCGTGCCCGGCGCGGCGATCCCGTCGACCGCCGACCTCGTCCGCGGCGCGGTCGCCCGGGCCGTGTCCGAGCAGACCGACCTGGTCGTCGAGGGCGTCGACGTCGTGGTCCGCGACCTGCTGCCGGAGACGCCCACCGCGGCCGAGCCGGAAACGCCCACCGCGGCCGGGCCGGAGACCGCCGCCGCGGCCGGCACCACCGACGACACCGACACCACCGACACGGAGGGGACCCGATGAGCACCACCGACGACGTCCTCGCCGCCCTCGAACGCGCGATCACCGGTGTCCCCGGCGTCGCCGAGCTCTACCGCGCCCGACCCACGGTCGCGAGCGCCGTCCAGGCCGTCCGCGGGCTGTCGACGAGCAGTGCGCCCGCCCGCGTCGTCGTCGACGGCGACGTCCTCCGGGTCGTCATCGGGACCGACGGCGTCCGGCCGGCACCCGACGTCGCGTGCGACGTCCACGACGTCGTCCTCGACGCGGCCGCCGAGCACGGGCTGCCGCTGTCCCGCGTCGACGTGCGCGTCGCGCGGGTGGGGTGACCCCGGCGGGCTGGCGGCCGGGAGGCCCGTGGTGCGCGGTGCGCCGCGGCGTCGGTCCGGCACGCGGTCACCGCGCACCCCGGGGTCGGCTCAGTAGAAGTTGCTCGCCTGCGAGTGCGCCCACGCGGCGCACGGCGTGCCGTACGCCTCGCTGATGTAGCGCAGCCCCCAGGTGATCTGGGTGGTCGCGTTCGTCTGCCAGTCCGGAGCGATCGTCGCCATCTTCGAGCCGGGGAGCGCCTGCGGGATGCCGGTCGCGCCGCCGTTCGGGTTGACGGCCCGGTAGTCCCAGCCGGACTCCTTGGTCCACAGGTTGTCGAGGCACTGGAACTGGTCCGCGCCCCAGCCGTACCCGGACGACGCGAGCGAGGTCGCGGTCGCCTTCGCACCCGCGACCGTGTTGCCGGCGGCCAGGGCGCGTGCCCGCTCGGCGGCCTCGGCGGCGGCACGCGCACGGGCGGTGGCCTTCGCCGCCGCGGCGGCCTTCGCGTCGACGTCCCGTCGGTCCTGCGTCGCGCTCGCCTGCTCGACGTGGGCGGTGGAGGCGACGGTCGACGAGATCCGGGTCGTCAGCGCGGCGCCGGACAGCTGCCGGTAGTCGCTCAGGGCGTCGACGCGGCGGGCGAGCGCGCTCGTGTCCGTCTTGTCGTTCGCGGTCCGCATGACGGTCCGCGCGGTGGAGATCGTCGCGGCGGCCTGCGCACGGTCGAGGGCGGTGCCGCTCAGGGCGGGTCGGGGCGTCGCCGCGGCCGAGGCGCTGGCGGAGCCGCTCGGCAGTCCGAGCGCCTCGCCGATCGCGGGCTGTGTGCCCACGGTGAGGGCGCCGCCGGCGATCGCGAGGACCGCGGCACCACCGGCGACGAGGGTCGCACGGTGGCGGAGTGCCCGGCGAGCCCGTCGGGCGGGGGTGTTCAGCGCCTCGCGTCGAGTCGAGGCGGTGGTCGGGGTGGGTTCGGGGGTGTGTCCTGACATCGGTTCCGGTGGTCGGGCGGCTCGTCGGCGGACTCCTCGCGCGCCCTGCGGGGGCACACGTCGACGCCGCGCTCGGCACGGTCGTCGTGGGGAGGTCCGCCAGCCGGGGAGGACCGGACGGTGGTGTGGGGCCCGTCCGTCCGCCCGGGCGGCCGTGGGGGAGGCAGCCGGTGGGCGGAGCCGACACCATGACGCGTCGGGCTGGACAGCGCGTCCAGGGTCGCTGGCAGAACCGTCCGTCCACCCGTCGGTAACGGTTCGGTAACGGCCGATCAGCAGTCAGGACGTGTGAGGTTCCTGGACGCCGTCGCCCTGCGCGACCCGCTCGAGAGCGTCGAGCGCTCCGGCGATGGCCGAGACGTCCGATTCGTCGAGCTCCGCGATGAGCTCCGCGACGATCCCGGTGCGGTCGGAGCGTGCGCGTTCGACCGCCGCGATGCCCTCGGGGGTCGCGGTCACCATGAAGGCGCGGCCGTCCGTGGGATCGGCCTCGCGCTCGATGAACCCGCGCTGTTCGAGCTCGGTCAGGATGCGCGTCATCGTCGGCTTCGTGACCACCTCGATCCGCGACAGGTCGCCGGGGCGCAGGGGTCCGTCGCTCTGGATCGTCGCCAGGGCGGACACGAGTCCGTAGCCGAGCGAGGCCGAGTCGGACCGGGCTCGCCGGTTGATCTTGCCGACCGCCTGGGCCAGACGTGCGGCGACTGCGGTTCGGTCCGTCGATCGGGGACTCATGTGGTGCTCCGGGTGGGCGATCGGGTGGTCCGGCCGATGCTACCGGCTGGCCGGACCCGGACTCTGTGAGCGGCTGCGCGACGGTCCGGACGTGTCGACCGGGAGGCCCGTGGTGCGCCCGCTGCCCGTCCTGCGACGGCAGGACGGGCGGTTCCTGTACGAGGGTACAGGCAGACTCAGCGCTTCTCGCCGGGGAGCAGGTGGATCGCCTCGGTCGCCATCTCGGCGGCGACGTTGTCCCCGGACTCGGTGGCGGCTCGCAGGCGCAGGAAGTCCTCGGTCATCTGGTCCCAGTCGACGAGCTCGTCGAGGTTCGGCAGCCGCAGGCGGAAGGCCAGGCCGTCCATGGTGTCGCGGCAGACCCGCTGCAGGTTCGCGTTGCCGCACTCGGCGACGTACAGCGCGAACACGTCGAGGGCGTCGTGGTTGACGGCACCGACGTCGTGCGCCCGGAAGTCGGCGACGGTCTTGTCGAGCTGCGCGAGGATCTTCTTCCGCGCGCCGGCGCCCAGGCGCGGCACGGCCAGGCGGACGACGCCGCCGAACAGCACGCCGAGGGTCTGGATGGCCTCGACGACCTCGTCGGGCTTCGGGGTCGTGACACGCGTGTAGCGGTTCGGCGCCATCTCGATCAGGCCGGCGCGGGCGAGCTGGCTGAGGGCCTCGCGGATGGGCGTGCGGGAGACGCCGAGCCAGGCGATGAGCTCGTCGTCGTTGAGCCGCTCGCCGGGGACCAGCGTGCCGTCCATGATCGCGTCGTGGATCTTGTGGCGGACGGTGTCGCGGAGCAGCTGGTGTTCGGTCGGGGCGCTGCTGGGGACCGGCATGCGGGTTCCTTCGTGGTCGTGGCGCCGGGGGCGTCGGTTCGGGATCGGATGGCGCAGCACTGCGCCGTCCGGCATCACCGTACCTGATATACGACCGGTGTTGCGCTCGGCACTCCGGTGCCGCGGGGTGGTGTCAGCGGTCCCCGAGCAGCCGGAGGGTGGCCGGGTCCTCGTCGCCGTCGTACCAGCGGTCGAGCACCGCTCGGAACGGCGACGGCTCGTCGGCGACCCGGGCGAACAGCGTGGCCGACGACCGGAGCTTCAGCGCGTCGGTCGCGCCGAGCAGTTCCTCGACGGTCCGCGCGGGTGCCGCGGCCGCGACCCCGGCGGCCTCGCACAGCCGGACGCCGAGCACGGGGTGGGCGAGGTACGCCCGCGCCTCGTCGGGCCCGGAGATCCCGTACCGCAGAGCGGTCGCGCTCCGGCCGAGCCCCGCGAGCTGCGGGAACACGAACCACATCCAGTGCGAGGTCTTCCGACCGCGCCGCAGCTCGTCCACCGCCGACCCGTGCACCCCGTCCTGCGCCCGGACGAAGCGGTCGAGGTCGAACGGGTCGTCGTCCGCACGTCGCCCGGTCACCGGACCACCCCGCCCCAGCCGTACCGGACGGTCGTGCCGTCGACCACGAGCAGCGAGTCCGGTTCGCGGTCGAACAGCCCGGGCAGGCCGACCGCCGCGGGCAGGTCGCCCTCGAGCTGGTCGAGCCGTGCGGACCGGACGGTGAGCGGCGCGTGCTGGCGTTGCCAGAAGAGGGTCTGCGTCAGGTAGCGGGCGTGGATGCCGGCGCGGGTCGTGAGCTCGGCGGCGAGGGGCGTGTCGACGACGTCCCCGGCCTGCACCCGCACCGAGGCGGCCCCTCGGTGTCGGGGGACCCCCGTGGGTCGGTCCCGGCGCAGCGAGCGTGCCCACCGCAGTGGGGACCGGACGCGACCGCTGTGCCGGACGGAGCGGTGTGCGACGGTGTCCCCGCGCCGTCGCGACCCGGCGCGTGCGAAGGTGTACGGCACGCCGAGGAGCGCGTGCGCGGCGACGATCGCCGGGACGTTCGCCGTGTCGACGGTCCGGTAGGTCACACCGTGCCGTCCCTGGTCGTCGACCGTCAGCACCTCGAGCGTCACCTCGGTCATCCGGCCGAGCCGGCCCGCCGACGGGAACGGCGGCACGCGTGTCTCGTCGAACACGTAGGCCGAGAGCCCCACCCAGGCGCTGCCGTCCACGACGTCGGGCCGGGTGCCGCGGGGGACGAGTCGTGCGAGCGCCCCGGGGTCGCCGCGCCAGTGCGCGAAGACGATGTCCTGCCAGGCGTGCACGGTGACCGGGCGGTGCAGCAGCGGCCCGGCGGCGCGCTCGCGCGCCCGGTCGGTCACCGCTTCGGCGCGTGTCGGCCCACGCGCACGGCCCAGAGCACGAGGGGTGCCTGCAGGGGGAGACGGAGCACCGAGACGATCCGCATCGTCCGGCTCGACCGGGGGTGGTCGAGCACGTCGGCCGCCATCTTGACGTTCGCGGGGAACACCGCGGCGAACAGCGCCGCGGCCGCCCACCCCGACGCCCGTCGGGTGGCCGGGAACGCGAGCCCCGCCGCGATGCCGAGCTCCGCGACTCCGGACGCCACGGTCGTCAGGCGCGGCGGGAGTGCGTCCGGCACGATCCGGTCGTAGCCGCGCGGCCGCAGGAAGTGGGTGGCCCCGGCGCCGCCGAGCAGCACCGCGAGCACGGTGGCGGTCCGGGTGGCACGTCGGATCCGATCGCGTCGTCGCATGTCCCCATCGTGCCCGTCGCGCCTCGGGAGCGCCCGGAGGTCAGACGAGCGCCGTCGCGACGAGGTCCAGGACCGCCGTCGCGACCTCGGCCTTCGTGCCCGCGGTCTCGCGGACGACCTCGCCGCCGGGCACGAGCACCTCGATCGCGTTCTCCTCGCGTTCGAAGCCGGCCGACCAGCCGACGTGGTTCACGACGAGCAGGTCGGCTGGCTTGCGGGCGATCTTGGCGCGACCGAGCTCGATGCGCGCGGCACGGTCCGGTTCGGTCTCGGCGGCGAAGCCGACGACGACCTGTCCGGCGCGCCGCGCGGCGACGAGGTCGGCGAGGACGTCGGGGTTCCGCACGAGCTCGAGCGACATCCGCTCGCCCTGGGCGTCCTTCTTGAGCTTCTCCTCGAGCACCTCGGCCGGTCGGTAGTCGGCCACCGCCGCGGTCATCACCACGACGTCGGCCTCGGCGGCGGCGGTGTGCACGGCGTCGGCGAGTTCGAGCGCGGACCCGACCGGCACGACGGTCGCGTCGAGCCCCTGCAGGAGCCCCGCCTCGATGTTCGCCGACACGAGCATGACCTCTGCGCCGCGGGCCGCGGCCGCCGCCGCGATCGCCAGGCCCTGCCGTCCGCTCGAGCGGTTGCCGACGAAGCGGACCGGGTCGAAGGGCTCGCGCGTCCCGCCGGCACTGACGACGACGCGGACGCCGTCCAGGTCGCCCTGCTCGCCGCGGGCACCGCCGGACGTCGGGAGCCGGTCGTCGCCGGTGCGCCGACCCGGCGTGGTCGGCTCGTCCAGCACCGCGAGCGCGGCGGTGACGATGTCCTCGGGCTCCGCCATCCGCCCGATGCCGGCGTCGTCGCCGGTCAGCGCACCCACCACGGGACCGACGAGGTGGACGCCGCGCGCGCGGAGCGTGGCGACGTTCGCACGGGTCGCCGGGTGCTCCCACATCTGCGGGTGCATCGCGGGTGCGACGACGACCGGGGCGTCGGTGGCGAGCAGGGTCGTGCCGAGCAGGTCGTTCGCCAGGCCGGCGGCCATCCGCGCCAGGGAGTCGGCGGTGGCGGGCGCCACCACGACGAGGTCCGCACGACGGCCGAGGGCCACGTGGCGGACCTCGGCGACGTCGTCCCAGACGCTCGTGGTGACGGGGTTCCGGCTCAGGGCCTCGAGCGTCGGCAGCCCGACGAAGCGGAGGGCGCCCTCGGTCGGGACGACGTGCACCTCGTGGCCGCGCTTCACGAGGTCGCGGACGACGCCGACGGCCTTGTAGGCGGCGATCCCCCCGGTGATCCCCACGATGACGGTCAGGGCGCGCTCTGCTGCTGCGTTCACGTCGATCACGCTACCGGCGCGTGCGAGGATCGTCGCCATGTGCACCGTCGTCGTCCGCGTCGAGCCCGGGTCCCCGTGGCCCGTCACCGTGCTCGCCCTGCGCGACGAGTCACCGGAGCGCCCGTGGGACCCGCCCGCCGCGTGGTGGCCCGACCGCGACCCGGACGTCCGCGGTGTCCGCGACCGTTCCGCCGGTGGCGCGTGGCTCGCGGCCTCGGACCGGGCCGGTCTCGCGGTCGTGCTCAACCGCTCCGAACCCGTCCCGAGCGACGACGGGACGTGGACGACCCGGGGCGTGGTGCCGGTCGACGCCGTCGCGGACGGTCTGCTCCCCGGGCACGACGGCACGCTGCCGACCACCCGGGCCTTCAACCTGGTGCGGGCGACGGCCGAGGGTGCGACGGTCCTGACCTGGGACGGCACCGCGGTCCGCACCACCGACCTCGGTCCCGGCGTGCACATGGTCACCCACGGCGAGGCCGACGACCCCGGGGCGCCGCGCATCGGCCGCTGGCTCGAGGCCTTCCGGGCCGTCGACGCCCCGACGGGGCCACCCGAGGTCGGACCCGCTGACGAGCTCCGCGCGCTCGGACGCGGCGGCGCCGACAGCGACACCGACACCGACCCCGGCGACGGGTGGAGCGGCTGGTTCGGGGTGCTCGCCGACTCGGCAGCGCTGCCGGTCGACCACCCGGACGCGATCCTGCGCGACGTGCACGAGGCCGAGGGTCACATGACGACGCTCTCGGTCGTCGCCGCGGCGATCGGTCCGGACCGGACCGTCCTGCAGCACGCACGACTGGTCGAACCCGGCCGGCTGGACACGGCGGTGGAGCTGCACCGCGCCTGAGGCGACCGGCGGGGCGGGCGGGGCACGGGCCTCCCGGCCGACCGCCGCCACCCACCCGGGTCAAAGCGGCGGACGCGTCCCGGTGAGGTCCTCGGCGACCGCCCAGAGCGAGCGCGCCAGGTCGGCGCTGCGCGCCGAGCCCGGGATCGACGCGGACGTGGTCGGACCGGTCATGCCGAACGCGCCCGACGGGCCGTAGTAGGCGCCGCCCACCGCGTTCGGACCGACGGCGGCGTAGAGCAGCGGCTCGGTGCCCTGCTCGACGTCCTGCGCGAAGGGCATCGGCCGGTTCGCGCGTGCCGGACCGGAGCGCCCGAGCGACCGGCCGGCCGTCATGAGGTTCGTGCGGGTGATGCCGGGGTGCGCGGCGGTGCTCACGAGCGGGACGTCGGCCTCGACCGTCAGGCGGTGCAGGTGCAGCGCGAGGAGCAGGTCGGCGAGCTTCGACTGCCCGTAGGCGCGCCAGCCGTTGTAGCCGCGCTCCCACTGCAGGTCGCGGAAGCGGATGCGGCCACCCATCGCGGCCAGGCTCGACATCGTCGTGACCCGGGGTGCCTCGGCACGCAGGAGCGAGGGCAGCAGCAGGTTCGTCAGCGCGAACGGGCCGAGGAAGTTCGTGCCGAACTGCAGCTCGAAGCCGTCGACCGTCTCGAACCGCTTCGGGGGAGCCATCACGCCCGCGTTGTTGACGAGCACGTCGACGGGGCGGTCCTCGCCGACGATGCGCTCGGCGAAGGTCCGCACGCTCGCCAGGTCGGCCAGGTCGAGCTCGCGCACCTCGACGTCGGCGGTGGGGTGCGCCGCACGGATCTCGGCGGCGGCGGTCTCGCCCTTCGCGACGGTGCGGACGCCGAGCACGACGCTCGCGCCGGCCTCGGCGAGGCGCAGTGCGGCCTCCTTGCCGGTGCCGCTGTTGGCGCCCGTGACGACGATGCGGCGTCCGGTCTGGTCGGGGAGTCTCGGCATGCCCGTGACCGTACTCGGGGCGGCTGGCGGCTGGCGGCTCGTGCCGTCCTCGTGGTGGTTCGTGCTGCCCCCGTGGTGGTTCGTGCTGCCCTCGTGGTAGTTTTATGCAAACGCATCGAACTGGAGGCTCGCATGAGCAACGCATTCGGCACCGACCGTCCCTCGGACGTCCCGCCGCCCGCACCCGACCGGGTCGGCCCCGTGCAGCTCGGCCTCGACACCTTCGGCGACGTCACCGAACTGCCCGACGGCTCGGTCAAGTCCGACGCGCAGAGCATCCGCGACGTCGTCGAGCAGGCGGTCCTCGCCGACCAGATCGGCATCGACTTCATCGGCGTCGGCGAGCACCACCGCGCGGACTTCATCGTCAGCGCGCCCGAGGTCGTCCTCGCCGCGATCGCCGCGTCGACGTCCCGCATCCGGATGGGCAGCGCCGTCACCGTGCTCTCGTCGGACGACCCGGTCCGCGTCTACGAGCGCTTCGCCACCGTCGACGCGATCTCGGACGGACGCGCCGAGGTCATCCTCGGCCGCGGCTCCTTCACCGAGTCGTTCCCGCTCTTCGGCTACGAGCTGTCCGACTACGAGGTCCTGTTCGAGGAGAAGGTCCAGCTCTGGGCCGCCCTGCGCGGCGGCGACAAGGTCACCTGGTCCGGCACCAAGCGCGCACCGCTTGTCGAGCAGGACGTCTTCCCGAAGCTCGAGCACGGCCCGATCCCGACCTGGATCGGCGTCGGCGGCTCGCCCCAGTCCGTCATCCGCGCGGCCTCGTACGGCATGCCCCTGTTCCTCGCGATCATCGGCGGGCAGCCCGCCCAGTTCGCCCCGTTCTCGCGGCTCTACCGCCAGGCGCTCGCCCAGCTCGAGCTGCCGCAGCAGCCCATCGCGATGCACTCGCCGGGCTTCATCGCCGAGACCGACGAGGAAGCCGCGGAGCGCTACTGGCCCTACCACAAGGCCGTCACCGACCAGCTCGGCCGGGAGCGCGGCTGGCCGCCCCTCGACGTCGCCGGCTACCGCGCAGGCCTGTCGGCCGGCGGCTCGCTGTACGTCGGGTCGCCGGAGACCGTGGCGCGCAAGATCGCCCGCAACATGCGCATCCTCGGGGTCTCCCGGTTCGACATGCGCTACGCGACGGGCCGCCTGCCGCACGACGACATGATGCGCTCCATCGAGCTCTACGGCACGCGGGTCGCCCCGCGGGTGCGCGAGCTGCTGGCCGAGGCCGTCCCGGTCGCCTGACGTCTGGCGCTTCTTCCGGGGCGCAGCCAGCGTCGCGGGACGGCCGGGAGGCCCGGGGCGCGTCCGCGACGCCGCTCACGGGCGCCGCGGGTACGGTCCAGGGCATGTCGCCACGCTCCACCGCACCAGAACGCCGGTTCCGAGGACGCATCATGGGCGTCGGCACGACGTCCGGCGTGCGCATCGTCGTGGGGATGTGGGAGCGGTCGCCGTTCGGCGCATTCACCGACGTGTTCCTCGAACTGCCGGACGGCACCAGCGTGCTCCTGGCCCCGGACGAGATCGTCGCCGCCTACGTCTCCGGCACCTACCGCTTCGACACCGTCTCGGTGGTCGACGTCCGCACCCGCCGCACCGCCCGCGGGCTGGAACTGTCGGCCGGAGCCCTCGAGGCGTCGATCGACGTCGGAGCGATCTCCCCGCTCGGGCGTCTGCTCCGCATCGTCCCGAAGCCCATCGCCCGCGACCCCCGGTGGCTCGCCGCGATCGACCCCGTCGCCCGGCTCGTCGCCCCCGGGTCCGGTACGGCCGGCTCGGCGGGCAACGGCCGTCGCGAGTACTACGGCGTGACCGGGGCGCACGACGTCACCGGCGTCCGCGGCACCTGGGCGGGGGAGCCGCTCGGGTCACTCGCCCCGCTCAACCCGCCCGTCGCGTTCGGCTTCGCCTCGATGCCGAGGATCCCGCAGGTGGTCGACGTCGAGACCACGATCCGCGAGCCGGCCTGACCCTCGGGGCGGTGCGGGTTCTGCGGCCTGTCGCCTGGGGTGCGTTCCGTCCCATCGCGTGTGGTGTGGGAAGCAGATCCGCGCGTAGGAGGTCGTTCGTTCGGGCTTCCCACGCGCGATTCGTCTTCCTACGCGCGGGACTTCCGCCGACGGCGCCGGCCGGGCACGGCTGACCGTAGTGTCCGGGCGTTCGCTCCGCCACGAGGTCGTGCCCGCGGTCGTTCTGTCCCATCGCGTGTGGTGTGGGAAGCGCTTTCGCGCGTAGGAGGTCGTTCGTTCAGGCCTCCTACGCGCGGTTCGTCTTCCCACGCGCGGAACTGCCCACCGCCCGCGCCGGCCGGGCGCGGCTGACCGTGGTCCCCGGGCGTGCGCTCCGGCCACGGCGTGGTGCCCGCGGGTGTTCTGTCTCATCGCGCGTGGTGTGGGAAGCAGATCCGCGCGTAGGAGGTCGTTCGTCCGGGCCTCCTACGCGCGATTCGACTCCCCACGCGCGAAAGCGCCCCCGCGCCGCCCACCGCCCCGCCACACACCCCCGCCCCAGACACACCCGCCCTCGGAGGGGCACACTGGACGCAACGGTTCGGCTCCGTCAGCCCTCGGGCACGGCGGGGCGCACGACGCAAAGGAGCATCATGACCGACACGCAGACCGACCAGCGCGCCGCCATCTCGGACATCGTCCACGGGGCCCACACCGCACTGCTCACCACCGTGAGCGAGGACGGGCACCTGCACGCCCGTCCGCTCGCCGTGCAGGACAAGACCTTCCACGGGACGCTGCGGTTCCTGGTGCAGGACGGCAGCGAGAAGGTCGAGGACATCGCCCGCAACCCGCACGTCAACGTCGCCATCGAGTCGCAGGGCGGCTACCTGTCGATCGCCGGCACCGCCACGGTCACACAGGACGACTCGGTCGTCGACGAGCTGTGGTCCCCGTTCGCCGAGGCGTGGTTCCCCGAGGGGCGGCAGGACCCGTCGATCCGACTCCTCACCGTCGAGGGCGTCTCGGTCGAGTACTGGACGCAGGACACCGGTCCGGTCGGCAGCCTCGTGCAGATGTTCAAGGCCGCGATCGGCAAGCAGAGCCAGCCGGACACCGGCGACCACGGCACCGTCGAGCTCTGACCGCGGAGCGCCGACCGCGGAGCACTGCCCGGCCGGCCAGACGCAGGACGACGAGATCGACGTCGTGCGACAGCGATCTCGTCGTTCTGCGTCCGCACGGGGCCACCCCCGCGTCCGCACGGGCCATCCCTGTCCGCACGGGGCCACCCCTGCCCGGACGGTGCAACCGCTGCCTACGGCGGGCCGAGCAGCCAGAGCACTGCGACGAGCACGGGCTGCCCGGCCAGCGCGGCGGTGACGAGGGTCCGGCGCATCCAGGGCCGTGCGACCAGCTCCGGTGAACCGAACAGCGGCGCCAGCGGCATGAGCAGGCGGGGCGTCGAGGCCATCGGCAGCGAGACCGCGAACACGTAGAGCGCGTAGGCCGCCGAGTACAGCACGGTCGTCTGGCCGAGGCGCAGCGTCGACCGGCGGAGCAGCCACACCGGGTAGCCGACGAGCAGGAACAGGACGATGAGCACGCCCCCGACGCCGAGCCACCGCGACGCGATGAGGAACCACGGCGTCATCGGCACGAAGTCCACGCGTCCGATGAAGTTCACCCACCACGACATCTCGGTCTCGAGGTAGGCGTTCGGCATCCCGGTCACGTGCGACGCGATGACCGGCCAGGCCAGCCCCGCAGCACCCATCGCGAGGCCCGCGGCGACCACCCGGACCTGCTCGCGCAGCGGGAAGGTGTCGAGGAGCCGTCCGTCCGACCGCCGAGCACGGACCCAACGGATCAGCGCCACGACCCCGAGGACGAGCGGGATGGCGAGGGCCCCGGGCCGCGTGAAGGCCGCGACGACCCCGAGCAGCGTGAGCAACCCGTACCGGCGGCGTTCGAGGGCGAGCAGCGCCCCGAACGACAGCGCGAGGAACATGCTCTCCGCGTAGCCCACCTGCAGCAGGAACGACAGCGGCCCGCAGGTGAAGAAGAAGACGGCCCACATGGCGGCGGCGTGACCGGCCCGGTCGCGGACCAACCGGTGCAGCAGGAACGCGGCGACCAGCCCGGCGACCAGCGCGACGAGCGGCGCACCGATGGTGAACGGCACCCCGGTCGAGGCCGTCAGCATCCGGATCGTGAACGGGAACGCCGGCAGGAACGCCCAGGCGTTCTGTGCGACGTTCCCGGCGGCGTCGACCGGCAGCACGGCGGGGTAGCCGTGCAGCGAGATCTGCTCGTAGTACTGCCCGTCCCACGCCGAGAGGAACGCCCCGAACCCGTGGCCGTTGCCCCAGATCGCGTTCTCCGGCAGCGCGCGACCGATCAGTGGGTACGCGAGCGCCAACCAGAGCGTCGAGAGCAGACGACCGCCGGTCCACACGAGCAGGACCGCGGCCCACGCCGGCAACGACGCCACGGTGTCGAGCACTCGACGCCGTCCGGGCGCGACGGCGACGGCGTCGCCGTCCAGGCGGCTCACGCGCGGGCTCCTCGGCGGGCGGGCATCGGGGTCGGCACCGGGACAGGCTAGCCGGTCGACCCGCGTGGTCCTCACGGAACGCGCGGGTGTGCGGGCGTCGGACGGGAGGCCCGTCCAGCGTTCTGCATGTCGGAACGCGTCCGTCCCGTGGTCGGCTCCGGAGCGAGCGGCCCGCCTAGCCTGGAGTCCTCATCCACCGACTGACGAGGAGCCACCGTGCCGAAGACCGCCATCGTGACCGACAACGCCCCGAAGCCCGCCGGCCCCTACAGCCAGGGCATCGTCGCCAACGGCTTCATCTACACCGCCGGCTTCGGCCCGCAGGACCCGTCGACCGGCGCGATCGCGGACGACGTCGCCGGCCAGACCGCGCAGGTGCTCGCGAACGTGGCCGCGGTGCTGGCGGAGCACGGTGCCACCCTCGACGACGTCGTGAAAGCGACCGTGCACCTCGAGCACTCCGACCGCGACTTCCCGGCCTTCAACGAGGAGTACGCCAAGCACTTCTCGCAGCCCTACCCCGTCCGGACCACCGTGCAGTCGCACCTGGCGAACATCCTGGTCGAGATCGACGTCGTCGCGGTGCTGCCCTCGGCTGAGTAGATCCGCACCCGGCGCGTCCGCTCGGAACGCTTACCCGCGGGAGCCCGCACGAGCGCGCCCCCGTGCGGACGTCGTGCCCCGAGAAGTCGGGACGCGACGACCGTACGGGGGCGCGGGTCGTCAGGTGCTCGTCCGGCGGAGACCGGCTCCGGGCGTCGCGTGTGTCAGGGTGCCGTCGCGCAGGACCGGGACGCCCGCCACCAGGACGTCGTCGATGCCCTCGGCCAGGCGCATCGGCTCGGCGTAGGTCGACCGTGCCGCGACGCGCTCGGGGTCGACGACGACGAGGTCGGCCGTCCACCCCGGTGCGACGACGCCCCGGCGACCGAGCCCGAATCGCTCCACCGACCGGGTGGAAAGGTGTTGCTGCGCCGCGGCCCAGGACAGCAGGCCGGCGCGGGCGTACTCGCCGAGGTAGCGCGCGAACGTGCCGTACGCCCGCGGGTGCGGGTGCGTGCCGACGAAGATGCCGTCCGACCCGCCGGTGTGGCCGTCGTGGCGGAAGAGTCCCGCGAGCTGCGCGGGGGTGCGGGGACGCGGCACGCGCATGACGACCGTGACCTGCAGGTCGGAGTCGACCAGGACGTCGAGCGCGAGGTCGACCGGGTCGGTCCCGGTGGCGTCGGCGGCCTCGGCGAGGGTCCGTCCCTGCAGCACGTGGAACTCGGCGGCCGGCACGTGGGAGAGCGTGATCTGGTCCGCCCACCCGGTGCCGAGGTCCGCTCGACCGAGCACCCGGTCGAGCACCGCGGCCCGGATCTGCTCGCGACCCCCGGCGGTGTCGAGCGCCCGGGCCAGGTCGTCGGTGCCGGGGCGGGCGAGTTCGGCGGGCAGGAGCAGCATCGACAGGATCGTGCAGCCGCGTGAGTACGGGTAGGCGTCGAAGGACAGCGCGACGCCCCGGTCGGCGGCGCGGTCGAGTTCGGCGAGCGCGAGCTCCACCGGCGCGTGCAGGTGCGAGATGTGAGCACTGCCGCCCGCCGTGCCGGCGATGGCGACGATTTCGTCGATGCCCGCTGCCGCGTTCGTCTCGTACCCGCCGCGCATGTGGGTGACGTAGGGGACCCCGGCCGGTGCCGCCTCGGCGGCGAGCTCGGCGATCTCGTCGGTGCCGGCGAAGAGCCCGGGCACGTAGTCGAGACCGGTGGCGAGACCGACGGCGCCGTCGGCCGTGCCCTGTCGCACGAGGGCGCGCATCGCGTCGAGCTGTCTGCGGTCGGCCGGTCCCTGCTGGTCGCCCATCACCTCGTGCCGCACGGTGCCCGCGGGGACGAGGGTCGCCACGTTCAGCGCGGTGGTGCCGTCGTAGGTGGCCAGCAGCCCGGCCACGCCGTCGCCGCGGTACGTCGGGTGCGGCCCGTCGATCGCCGCGAAGTACCGGGCGGCGTACGACCCGTCGCCCGGTGCCGGTCCGACGCCGTCCTGGCCGGTGATGATCGTCGTCACGCCCTGGCGGAGGAGCGCGAGCTGGACCCCGTCGTCGAACACGAGCGACCCCGCGTGCGAGTGGGCGTCGATGAAGCCCGGCATGACCACGCGGCCCGTGCAGTCGACGACCTCGGCGTGCTCGGGGACGTCCAGCCGTGTGCCGACGGCGGCGACCGCACCGTCGACGACGAGGACGTCCGCCCGACGGAACGCGCCGTCGTCGCCGACGACGGAGCCGCCGGCCAGGTGCACCGGTGCCGCGGTCGCCGTCATCGGCGCAGCGCCGCGACGAGTCGTCCGGCCCGGGCGCGGAGGGCGTCGAGGTCGCCGTCGCGCAGGGCGTCGCCGACGAGCGGTGAGCCGAGACCGACCGCCACGGCCCCCGCTGCCAGGTAGTCGGCGGCGTCGTCCACCCCGATGCCGCCGGTGGGGATGACGTCGACGAAGTCGAGCGGGGCGAGCACCTGCTTGAGGAACCCCGGCCCGCCGAGCTGCGCAGCCGGGAACACCTTCACCGCGCGGGCGCCGTGCTGCCAGGCCGTGACGATCTCGGTCGGCGTGGCGGCACCGGGGTACCAGCCGAGACCGCGTTCGTGGGCCCGGTGCCCGATCGCGGGGTCGGTGTGCGGGCTGACCGCGAAGGACGCCCCGGCCGCTGCTGCCTCGTCGAGCTGTCGTGGCTCGAGGACGGTCCCGACCCCGATCGCCGCCGACCGGCCGTACTGCTCGGTGGCCCAGGCGATGCCCTCGCGCCAGCGCGGGGTGTTCGTGGTGATCTCGATCGCGCGGACCCCGGACTCGACGAGCACGCCGATGACGTCCTCCAGGTGCTCGCCCGTCCCGCCGCGGAGGATCGCGATCGCGGGGCCGGCCTCGTGGCGGTGGCGGGGCGGTGCTGCGGCGGGCGTCGTGTCGGTCACGGGGGCCTCTCGGTTCGTGGGCGGGACCATCAGCGGTCCACCCGGTCGTGCACGGTGTGGTCGGTGTCGGGGGCGTCCTCGACGGAGACCAGGGCGTCGGGGTCCGGTCGGCCCCAGTCGCTCGCCACGCTGCAGGCGAGCGCACCGGCGTCGGCCGCACGGTCGAGCGCGGTGGTGGCGTCCGTGCCGGTGAGCACCGCGGCGAGCCAGCCGGCCACGAACGCGTCGCCGGCGCCGACGGGGTCGACGACGCGGACGGGTGTCGCGGCCCGCCGGTGCAGGACGCCGTCGACCGAGGCGACCGCGCCGCGGGAGCCGAGCTTCACGACGGCCGTGCCGTCGGCGAGTGCGGCGAGGTCGTGCGCGAGGGCTTCTTCGTCGTCCGGGCGCTCGTCGCGGCCGAGGACCAGCCGGGCCTCGTCGTCGCCGGCGAACACCACGGCCGAGCGGGCGACGACGTGTCGGTAGCTGGCACGGGCCCGTTCCGGGTCGATGAGCTTCGGGCGGTGGTTGACGTCGAACGACACCGGGACGCCGGCGGCAGCGGCGCGGTCGAGCACCGCGTCGACGGTCGCCCGCGCCGTGTCCGACAGGGCCACCGTGATGCCGGTCAGGTGCACGAGCGCAGCCTGCTCGACGATGCTCGCGGGCACGTCCGTCGGGACGAGTGCCGAGCCCGCCGAGCCACGGCGGTGGTACGTCACCCGCGTCCGACCGTCGGTGAGCCGTTCCTTCATCATGAGCCCGGTCGAGTGCTCCGGGTCCGGGACGGCGACGACGTCGACCCCGGCGCCGCGCACGTCGGCGAGGACGCGGTCGCCCGCGGGGTCGGTGCCGACGCGGCCGACCCAGGTCGTCGGGACGCCGGCGCGGACGAGCCCGATCGCGACGTTGCTCTCGGCACCGCCCGTGTCGATCCGCATCGCGTCGAGGTCGGGCACGGCGCCGACGGCCTGCCCGCTCAACAGCAGCATGGTCTCGCCGACGGTGACGACGCGGCCGGTCACCGTACGGACCTCGTCAGGGCGAGCTGCGCCGAGGACGAACCGAGGGCGACGGAGATCTCGTGCGCCGTGCGCACCACGCCCGCCCCGAGCTCGCGCACCGCGGCGGCGGGGAAGCGGGACGCCAGCCCCGAGATGCTCATCGCGCCGACCACCTGGTTCGCGTGGTCGAGGACGGGCGCCGCGACGCACCGGATGTCCGGTTCGTTCTCGCGGTCGTCGACGCCGTAGCCGCGGCCGTGGGTCCGCTCGACCTCGTGCCGCCAGCGCTCGTCGTCGGTGATCGTGTGGTCGGTCATCGCCCGAGCGGGTTCGGCGAGCACCCGGGCGAGCAGGTCCGGCTCACCGAAGGCCACGATCGCCTTGCCGGAGGCGGTGTTGCGCATCGGCAGGCGGTTGCCGATCCGGGACCCCATCCGCACGGTCCCGCGGGTCTCGACCTTGTCGACGTACACGATGTCGGTGCCGTCCGGGACGACCAGGTGGCACGTCAGGCCCGTCTGCTCCGCGGTGCGGCGGAGGAACGGCGCGGCGGCCGCCCGGAGGTCGATGCCCTCGAGGTAGCTCTGGCCGAGCAGCAGCGCGCCGAGCCCGAGCGTGAACCCGGTGTCGGCGGTGCGTCGGAGCAGGTCGGTCTCGACCATCGGCGCGGTCAGGCGGAGCACGGTCGACTTCGACGTGCCGAGTTCGTCCGCGAGGGCGCCGAGGCTGACCGAGACCTCGCCGTTCCGGGTGCGGTCGGCGATGCAGTCGAGCAGGCGCAGCCCGCGCCGGAGCGACAGTGCGGCGTTGCGCACGGGGACGTCGGGCGTCGTCGTCACCGGAACTCCGTCTCGATGGTGTCCGTCACCGTGTCGTCGTCGGCGAGGACGAGCACCCGTCGCCACTTGTCGAACACCGTGCAGGGGTGGGAGATGCCGAGGACGACCACGTCACCCGGCGTGATCGCCGGCGCCGCGTCCGTCAGCCGCAGGTAGCAGTGCTGGTCGTCGAGGCGGGCGACGGTGACCGACCCGGGGGCGGGGGCGACGGGGCGGGCGTGCGCCGTGCCTCCCGGCCGGAGCTCGCGCACGACCGGCAGCCCCTCGTCGAAGCTGATGTCCCGCTTGCCGACGGCCACGATGGCCAGGCCGGCCTCGGGGGTCGAGGTGACCCGGCCCCAGACCCGGATCGCGGACTCGAGCCGGCCTTCCTCCGGGTGCCGTCCGAAGGGCGTGCGCTCGGCGTAGAAGCCGTCGTCGTGGGTGAGCGAGGCGCCGGACCGCAGCAGCACGTCGACGTCGTCGGGGCGGTCGGCGACCGCGTCGACGACGGCGTCGAACCAGGCGCTGCCGCCCATGCCGAGCAGGGTGCGGGGAGCCGTGACGAGCGAGCGGACCGCCTCGGTCGCGCCGAGCACGCCGCGGACGTACTCGCGGGCCTCGTCGGGACCGGGCAGGCCGCCCTCGTAGCCGGTGACGCCGCGGACGTCGAGGCCCGCGTCACGCGCGGTGCGGGCCAGGGCGACACCGGCCTCGGGGGAGCGCACGCCCGTGCGGCCCCCGGGGAACCCGATCTCGACGAGCACGGGGAGCGCGCCGTGCTCGGCCGCCGCTGCGACCCCGGCCGCGGAGTCGACCTGGAAGAGCACGTCGGCCTCCGGGTCCTCGGCGCGCCGGCCGGCGATCCAGGCGAGGCCGGCCGGGTCGAGGACCTCGTTCGCGATGAACACCCGGTGGATGCCGTGGCGCCACGCGACGAGCGCCTGCTGCACGGAGGCGACGGTGACGCCCCACGCGCCGAGGTCGATCTGCCGTCGGGCGAGGGCCGGGGCCATGTGCGTCTTCATGTGCGGGGCGAAGCGCAGGCGGTGGCGGTCGACGTACGCCTGCATCACGGCGGCGTTCGCGGCGAGCGCCGACTCGCGGAGCGTCATCGCGGGCAGCAGGACGTCGTCGAGCACGTGCTTCGTCATCGGGCCTCCTCGTGCTGGTGCGGGTGCTGGTCGTGCTGGTGCGGCGTGCCAGCGGGTGCTGGTCGTGCCAGCCTCGCCGGGTCCCCGTGCCGCCGACAACGCCCACACCCCGACCATTCTGCAACGCAGAACGCAGGGCGGCCGGGGTGCTCCGGGGCGGGCATACGATCGCCTGTGACATGACGACGACGACATCGACGCCCAGCCGGCGACGGGCCGGCAGCACGGCGGTCGCCGTGCTCGTCGCGGGGACCTTCTTCATGGAGCTCCTCGACGGCACGATCCTCGCGACCGCCGCCCCGGCGATGGGACGCGACCTCGGGGTCGACTCCGCGGCGGTCGGCGTCGCGATCACCGCGTACCTCGTCACGCTCGCGGTGTTCATCCCCGTCTCCGGTTGGCTGACCGACCGCGTCGGGTCCCGCACGGTGTTCGCCGGCGCGATCGCCCTGTTCACCGTCGCCTCGGCACTGTGCGCGATGTCGACCGGACTCGTCGACCTGACCCTGTGGCGGATCCTGCAGGGGCTCGGCGGAGCGCTCATGGTGCCCGTCGGTCGGCTCGTGGTGCTCCGCAGCGCCGGACGCGAGCAGCTCGTCACGGCGATCGCGATCCTCACCTGGCCGGCCCTCGCCGCGCCGATCATCGCCCCGTTCGTCGGCGGCGTGCTCGTCGACACCCTGTCGTGGCACTGGATCTTCCTCGTCAACATCCCGCTCGGCGTCGTCGCGTTCGTCGCGGCGCTCGTGCTCGTGCCGCAGGAGCGCGCGGCGCAGCGGGTGCCGTTCGACTGGTTCGGGTCCCTGCTCGCCTGCTTCGGGCTCGGCTCGCTCGTGGTGATGGCGTCGCTGCTCGCCCTCGACACGATCCCGGTCGCCGCCGTCGTGGTGTCCGGGATCGTCGGCGCCGTGTGCACCTGGTTCGCGATCCGCCACTTCCGTCGGGCGCCGCACCCGATCATGGGGCTCGACGCCTTCCGACTCGAGACCTTCCGGGTGTCGCACGCCGGCGGCAGCCTGTTCCGCCTGGCCGTCTCGGCGGTGCCGTTCGTGCTGCCCCTGCTGTTCCAGGACGCCTGGGGGTGGAGCGCCGTGCTCGCCGGGTCGGCGGTGCTCTGGGTCTTCGTCGGCAACCTCGGCGTCAAGCCGATGACCACCCCGTTCCTGCGCTGGTTCGGCTACCGGCCGGTGATCATCGTGTCGTCGGCCGTCGCGGCCCTCACCGTCGTCGCGATGGCGTTCATGACCGAGGACACCCCGTTCTGGCTGCTCGCCGTGCTGCTCGTGGTGAGCGGCGCCGCACGCTCGGTCGGGTTCACCGCGTACAACACCATCGCCTTCGCCGACGTCGAGCAGGCCGACATGACCCCCGCCAACACGCTGTCCTCGACGCTGCAGCAGACCGCCGCCGGCTTCGGCGTCGCGGTCGCCGCCGTCGTCATCCGGGCCGCCGGCGGACTCGGCGGTGACGGCCCCTACGCCGTCGCCTTCTGGGTGATCGCCGTGCTCCTCGCCGTCGCGTGCGTCGAGGGGGTCCTGATGAGTCGTACAGCGGGGGAGACCGTCCGCCCGGCGCGCCGCGTCCGGGCCTGAACCGGCCGGTGTCCGTTTCCGACGCGGGCGCTCCGAGGGACGCCGGCAGGCGTTACAGTCTCAGCAACTGTTTGTGGACCCCGAGTACGGTTGCCGCGGCAGGGTGACCGGACCACCCGGACAGGAAGGCAGCATGGCCGCGCCAGATCAGCAGAGCACGACGGCAACCGACGAGCCCGTGCAGCCGACGTCCCTCCGTGTCGTCAGCTACAACCTGCGCGAGCACACCGCGAACAGCGAGCTCGCCGCGTTGGCCGAGTCCTCCGAGGCCGACGTCCTGTGCGTCCAGGAGTGCGACAGCAACGACCTGGCCCCGTCCATCGGCGGCCTGTCGCTCGCTGCGTCCACCCGGACGAACCGCCTCGGCCTGGCCATCTACAAGCGCGACGACCGCTTCGAGGTGCAGGACTTCAGCATCCACTCGCTGCAGAAGTCCCTGCACGACCGCGTGCTCGCCCCTGCGCACGAGCGGCTCATCGCGATGCACCTGCGCGACACCGAGGCCGACGCCGAGGTCGTCGTCGCGTCGTTCCACGCCTCACCGCTGACCGCGACGAACTCCCTGCGCCGCAAGCAGATCGAGGCGGCGCACCAGTTCCTCCGCGAGCTGGCGAAGGACGTCCCCGCGGTCATGGTCGGCGACTTCAACTACCCGTGGTTCCAGACGAACCTGCGCCGCAAGATCGAGCAGCACGGCTTCGCGCTGTCCCTCTCCGACCAGCCGACCTACCTGCGCTACCGCAAGTTCACCGGCCACTTCGACTTCGCGACGAGCGTCGGCCTGCACATCGCAGGGGTCGAGACCCTGCCCGCCGGCATCTCGGACCACCGTCCGATCCTGGTCCGCGCGCACTACGAGCACCCCGGCGAGACCGGCACCGTCGCCACGATCGAGTCCCCGGCCGCCTGACCTGGGTCGTCGGCCGCTGGCTGGTCGGCACCGAGGTCGCACGACGTGCCGCGTGCGCGGCGTCGAGTGGTCGGGAACCGTCGGTCGCGCGGCCGTCGGGCAACGGTCGGTGCGACCTCGGCGGAGCTGAGCGGGGAGTCGTGACCGCTCGGCGGACGACTCTGGGCGCGTCCGTCGGGGCGGCGACGCGCCGGAGGCCCGGTGTCGGTCCCGTGGACCGGCACCGGGCCTCCAGGCGGTCGCCCGCAGAACCCGCGCGCCCGCGTCAGCGCCGCAAGGTCGCGCGGGCCAGACGGTTGCCGACGAACTGGCCGAGCTGCACGATGACGACGATCGCCGCGACCGAGACGTAGACGATCCACCAGTCGTAGCGCTGCGAGCCGTAGGTGATCGCGTACTCGCCGAGCCCGCCGCCGCCGACCAACGCACCCTGCGCCGTCATGTCGACGATGCCGATGTAGATGAACGTGTAGCCGAGGATGAGCGGGCCGAGGCCCTCGGGGATGAGCACCGTCAACAGGATCGACACCGGGTGCGCGCCCGATGCCCGAGCCGCCTCGACGACGCCGGGGTCCACCGCGAGCAGGTTCTGCTCGACGATTCGGGACACCGCGAAGGCCGCGGCCAGCGAGATCGCGAACGTCACCGCGGGCACGCCGATCGTGGTCTGCACCACGACGCGCGACAGCGGGGCGATCGCGGCGAGGAAGATCACGAACGGGATCGGCCGGACCAGGTTCACGACGACGTTGATGACGGTGTACGCGGTGCGGTTGCCGAGCAGGTTGCCCGGCCGGGTCGCGTAGAGCAGCAGCCCGAGGGCGAGGCCGATGACGCCGGCGATGACGAGCGACACGAGCGACATCACGATGGTGTCGCGCGTCGCCGCCAGGAAGACGTCGAACGTGTCGATCACGCTCTGGAACGAGTCGTTCACGCGGCTGCCTCCTCGTCGGTCGTGACCCCGTCGGCGCGCAGGGCGGCGACGGCCCGGTCGACGGCCGCCGGCTCGTCGGCCGTCAGCTCGTACGTGAGCGAACCGATCCGGCGCTCGCGGATCTCGCCGACCCCGCCGTAGACGAGCTCGGCGCTGACCCCGGCGGACCGGAAGACGCGGTCGATGCGGTTCTGCAGTCCGGCCTCGTCGGTGATCTGCACCGTCACCAGGCGGCCCGGGTGGCGTTCGTGCAGGCGGGTCAGCGTGTCGGTGGAGGGCCGGTCGTGCAACGCGGTGCGGACGAACCGCTGCGCCGCCGGCGTCTGCGGCGCCGAGAAGACGTCGTAGACGTCCCCGATCTCGACGACGCGTCCCCGTTCCATCACGACGACCCGGTCGGCGATCTGCCGGACGGCGTCCATCTCGTGGGTGATGACGATGATGGTGACGCCGAGCTCCTGGTTCACGCGGCGGAGCAGCCCGAGCACCTCGGAGGTGGTGTCCGGGTCGAGGGCGCTCGTCGCCTCGTCGGCGAGCAGCAGGTCCGGCGAGGCCGCGAGTGCCCGGGCGATGCCGACGCGCTGCTTCTGCCCGCCGGAGAGCTGCTCCGGGTAGGCGTGGGCGCGGTCGAGGAGCCCGACGAAGTCGAGCAGTTCGGCGACGCGTCGGTCGCGCTCGGCCTTCGGGACACCGGCGACCTTGAGCGGGTACGCGACGTTGCCGGCGATGGTGCGGGACCGGAACAGGTTGAACTGCTGGAAGATCATCCCGATGTTGCGACGTGCCAGACGGCGGTCCCGCTCGGGGATGGCGGTGAGTTCCCTGCCCGCCACGGTGACCGTTCCGGAGCTGGGGAGCTCGAGGGCGTTCACCAGCCGGACGAGGGTGGACTTGCCGGCGCCGGAGTACCCGATGACGCCGAGGACCTCTCCTTGGTGCACGTCCAGGGAGACGTCCTCGACGGCCACCACGGTCTCGCCGGTGTCGGCGCGGCGGTAGTGCTTCGAGACGCCGCGGAGTTCGACGAGGACCGGCACTACTGCTTGGCCGCCTTCGCGTCCTGCTCGACCTTCGCGAGCTCGGCCTGCAGCTCCGAAGCGCTCTCGTCGCGGGAGACGGCCTCGGGCAGGTCCTTCGCGAAGGCCTCCTGCACGGCGTCGTCCTGGAACAGCTCCGCCAGGTCGAGGTAGGTCTTGTTGTCCTTGTCCTCGTCGCGGGCGGCGAAGACGTTCACGTACGGGGCGGCGCTCGCGCTCGAGGGGTCGTCCTGGTAGATCGCGTCCGAGATCGGCAGGCCTGCTGCGGTCGCGAAGTTGTTGTTCACGACGGCGGCGGCGACGGAGCCCTGCTGCAGCGCGTTCGCGGTCTGCGAGGCCTCGAGCGGCTGGATGTCGACCTTCTTCGTCTCGATGTCCGAGGTGGTCGAGAACGCCGAGCCGCCGTCCTTCAGCGTGACGAGGTCCGCTGCCTGCAGGATGAGCAGCGCGCGGGCCTGGTTGATCGAGTCGTTCGGGATCGCGACCTTCGCGTTCGCGGGCAGGTCCGAGGGCTCGTCGTACTTCGTCGAGTACAGGGGCAGCGGGTAGACGGCGGTCGAGCCGATCGGCTGCAGGTCGTCGTCCGAGGTGACGTTGTAGTCCGCCAGGTACTGGATGTGCTGGAACTGGTTGAGGTCGACCTGGCCGTCCTTCAGCGCGGGGTTCGGCAGCGAGTAGTCCGCGAAGTTCGTCAGCTTGACGGTGACGTTGAGCTTCTCCTTCGCGAGCTTCGTGTACGTGCTCCAGTAGGACAGCGACTTGTCCGCGACACCGATCGTGACGGTCTTCGGGGCGGCGTCGCCGGCAGCAGCGCCACCCTCGTCGCCCCCGGAACGGACGGCGGCGACCACGACGGCGACGACGATCGCGACGACGACGACCGCTGCGGCGACGATCCAGCCGATCGGGCGCTTGCCCTTCGGCTTCTCGGGCAGGACGGGTGCTGCGGACATGCTGGTGCTCCTCGTGGGGGGATGCTGCGGGGACACCGCGGTGGTCCGCGGCGTGCAGTCGAGTGTGGCCGGACCACGGGCGCGGTGCGACTTGCGTTCCGCCGTGTTACACGCAGCCGGCCCGGGCAGACTCGGTCGGGTGCGCAGCATCGAACTCGTCCTCGACGGTCCCTCGGACGCAGCGGTCCGGGCGCTCTGGCAGACCCTGGTCGCCGCGGAGCTGCCGAGCCTCGGTCACTCGGGCACGAACGACCCGCACGTCACCCTCGTGGCGGGCGAGGCCCTGCCCGTCCCGACGGACCTCGACGCCCCGGTGCCCGGGGCCCTGCGCGTCGCCGGCGTCCTGCTCTTCCCCGCAGGGCCCGGGCGGCACGTGCTCGGGCTCGGTGTGGTCGTCGACGGGCCGCTCGCACGCTTCCACCGCGCGGTCGACGCCGCCGCTCCGGGATCGACCGACTCGTCGCTGCCCGGCCGCTGGGCGCCGCACGTCACCCTCGCCCGTCGCATCCGCGACGTCGACCTGCCCGCGGCGCTCCGGGTCCTCACGGCCGACGCACCCCTGCCCGAGGTGCTCACGGTGGGCGGTCTCCGCCACTGGGACGGGGACGCGAAGGTGGTCACCCGCCTGCGGTGACCGGCCTGGCGGGCCGGCACCGGGCCTCCTGGACGGCTCCGACGCGGAACCTGCGTTCCGCAGGCCAGCAGGCCAGCAGGCTGCGCGGCCGGGAGGCCCGGTTCAGGTCCCGAGCACCCGCTCGCCGAACGCGGATGCGAACGTCCGGTCCGGGTCGGCGCGCGCGACGAGGTCGCGGAAGTCCGGCAGTCGTGGGTACAGCGCGGCGACCGCGTCGCGGTCGAGCGAGCTCATCTTGCCCCAGTGCGGCCGGCCGTCGAACGGCGCGAGCCGCGCCTCGAGGTCGGGCAGCAGCGCCGCGACCTCGTCCGGGTGCTTCTGCCAGGTGAACGCGATGCACAGGACGTCCTCGCCCTGGGTCGGGCTGAGCCACAGGTCGTCGGCGGCCGTCGTCCGCAGTTCGCAGACGTGCAGGTGCGGCTGGATCCGGTCGGCGAGACCGCGGACTGCGTCGAGCGCGGCGGCGGCGTGCCGGAGCGGGACGAAGTGCTCGCTCTGCACCTCGGAGCCGTGGCTCGGTACCGACTCGATCGGGAAGTGCGGCAGGCGGTCCCACCACGGTCCGACGGACCCGTCGCGGGCGGTGTGGTGGCCGTCGCCGGGGGAGCCGGGCAGCCGCGGTGCGCCGAACAGCTCGTCGGGGACCGTGACGTCGTTGCCGTCCGCCGGCACCCGGGTCTTCACCAGGACCTCGCGCACCTCGTCGCCGAACACCGTGTACGCGCAGACCGAGGTACCGGCCGCGTGGACCTCGGCGACGTGGTCCAGGAAGGTCCGCCAGGGGAGCGGGCCGTAGGTGTCCTGTCGCATCCGCCAGGACGGTTCGACGTCGAGCGTCACCCGGGTGACGATGCCGGTCAACCCGAGGTGCAGGACCGCGCCGTCGAACCCGGGGTCGCCGCGGCTGACGGTGCGCGGGGTGCCGTCCGGACCGAGCAGCTCGAGCGCACGGACGGCCGTCGTCAGCGATCCGAGGGCCGTCCCGGACCCGTGGGTGCCGGTGGCCGTGGCGCCGCCGATCGAGATGTGCGGCAGTGAGCCCATGTTGTGCAGGGCGAACCCGGTGCGGTCGAGGTCCGGAGCGACCGTCCCGTACCGGGTGCCGGCGCCGACGGTGGCGGTCCGTGCGTCCGGATCGACGACGAGGTCCGTCGGGATCCCGGTCAGGTCGAGCAGCACGCCGGGTGCGTCCGCGACGTCGTTGAACGAGTGCCGCGTGCCGAGGCCGTGCACGCGGCGGTTCGCGGCGACGATCTCGGCGGCCTCGTCGACGGAGCGCGGTCGCAGCACTCGTTCGGCCCCGTAGGTGACCGTGCCGGACCAGTTCAGTTCGCTCGACGTCGACCGCATGGGGCCCACCATGCCACGCGGGGCAGTGGGCGTCAGTGCGCGGGCGGGGGCGTCGGTGCGCCCTCGGGGACCTCCGGACGCCGGACGAACAGCGACGCCACGATCCCGGCGAGCGAGATGAACGCGCCGACCAGGAACGCCGTCCGCACGCCCGAGGCGGTCGCGCTGGCCACGGCGTCGGCACCGGCGCCCGTCGCCGCCGTGGCGGCACCGATCGTGAGCAGCGTGACGAACAGTGCGGTCCCGGCCGCGCCGGCGAGCTGCTGGGCGGTGCCGAGCACGGCGCTGCCGTGGGAGTACAGCTTCGGCGGCAGGCCGCCGAGCGCCGCGGTGAACAGCGGCGTGAAGGTCAGGGCCAGGCCGATGCTCAGCACGACGTGGGCGCCGAGGACGAACCAGACGCTCGTGTCGGTGCCGACCGTCGCGAGTGCCCAGAGCACGGCGCTGACGATGACCGAGCCCGGGACGAGCATGACGCGCGGGCCGTACCGGTCGTAGACGCGACCGACGACGGGGGAGAGCAGGCCCATGAGCAGCCCGCCGGGGAGCAGCAGGAGGCCGACGTTGAGGACCTCGAGACCGAGGACGCGTTCCAGGTAGATCGGCAGCAGGATGAGCGTGCCGAACATGGCCATGAAGCTCAGCGCCATCGCGACGATCGGCACCGTGAAGCCGCGGGTGCGGAACGTGCGCAGGTCGAGCAGGGCGCTGTCCGTGCGCTGCAGGCGCGTCTGTCGGACGACGAACACCACGAGGGCCGCCACGCCGACGACGAGCGCGCCGATCGGCACGGCGAGGCCGGTCGAACCCGACTCGCCGATGCTCGACAGGCCGTAGACGATGCCGCCGAACGCGAAGGCCGACAGCACGACGGACAGGACGTCGAGCGGGGCCTTGCGCGGCGTCGAGACGTTCTGCACCTTGAACGCACCGAGCACGAGGGCCGCGAGCGCGATGGGGAGCACGAAGCCGAACAGCCAGCGCCACGAGAACGCGTTGAGGATGAGGCCGGAGATCGTCGGGCCGATGGCCGGGGCCACCGAGATGACGATCGAGATGTTGCCCATGATGCGGCCGCGACGCGCCGGGTCGACGAGCGTCAGCACCGTCGTCATGAGCAGCGGCATCATGATCGCCGTCCCGCTCGCCTGCACGATGCGCCCGACGAGCAGCACGGAGAAGCCCGGGGCCAGCAGCGCGATGAGGGTGCCGGCGGAGAACAGGCCCATCGCCGCGAGGAAGACCGGGCGGGTGTCGAAGCGCTGCAGCAGGAACCCGGTGATCGGGATGACGACCGCCATGGTGAGCAGGAAGCCGGTGGTGAGCCACTGGCCCGTCGCCGCGCTGATCTGCAGGTCGTCCATGAGCCGCGGCAGCGCCACGCCCATGATCGTCTCGTTGAGGATGACCACGAACGCGGAGACGAGCAGCAGCCCGATCACCAGACGGGTCTCGGCAGCGGACGGCGGCGAGACGCTCCCCGTGCGCGGGGCGGAATCGACGGCCTGGGTCATGCGGGGGCTCCTGGTGGATCGCGAGGGGTGGGACGAGGGGGCGCGGACCGCGCAGACAGGGCAACCGCCTGAGTGGATTCGATTATTCCGCTTCCGTGCCGACGCTGCCCGAGCCGTCCCGACCCGACCGGGCCGGACGCCGTCCGCTCAGTGCAGGATCGCGAACCCGTCGGCGTCGCCGTGCGGCACGACCGGCCGGAGTTCGACGGCGGTCACCGTCGCCGACGGCGGTCCGGTCCGCAACCAGCCCATGAGCGCCTCGACGGCGGGCGACGGCCCCTCGGCCTCGACCTCGACGGTGCCGTCCCACAGGTTCCGTGCGTAGCCGACGAGCTCGAGCGCGTCCGCCTTCCGTGCGGTCCACCACCGGAAGCCGACCCCCTGGACCGTCCCCGACACGACCGCGTGCATCCTCGTCACCGTTGCCATGTCGCTCACCGTAGGCGGGCGCGGACCCCCGGAGTTTTCGTCCCGGTGACGATGTGTTTCCGGTTCGTGACGGCGAGTGATAGTGTCACACCTACCCGAACAGTTCGGGTCAAACTGACCATAAGGTGTCCGATGGAGCAGGCAGGCATCCGCGTCGCGGTCTCGACCGTGATCGTCGCGCTGCGGCCGCACCCGGACACCGGCGCTCCGGCACTGTGGATGCCGCTCGTGCGCCGGGTGGCCGAGCCGTACGAGGGGTCGTGGGCACTGCCCGGCGGGTGGGTGCAGCCGGACGAGGGGCTCGAGGACTCCGCTGCCGCCCGCCTCCGCGAGACGACGAACGTGCAGCCCCGCTACCTCGAGCAGCTCTACGCGTTCGGCGACGTCGACCGCTCCCCGTCGCGGGTCGTGTCGATCGTGTACTGGGCCCTCGTGCACCCGGACGAGGCGAACTCGGTGCCCGACGACTGGAACGTCCGGTGGTTCCTGGCCGACGAGCACCCGCCGCTCGCGTTCGACCACGACCGCATCGTCGAGTACGCCCTGTGGCGGCTGCGCAACAAGATGTCCTACTCGCGGATCGCGCAGGCGTTCCTCGGCGACCGGTTCACCCTCGCCGAGCTCCGCGGCGTGTACGAGGCGGTGCTCGGCCGAGCGCTCGACCCCGCGAACTTCCGTCGACAGGTGGAGAAGACCGACGCGGTCCTGCCGACCGACGAGACCACGAGCGGGGACCGGCACCGTCCGGCCCGGCTGTACCGCTCGAACCCCGACCTGGCCTACGCGGACAACGGCCCGCTGCAGACCGGGGCCGATCAGCAGCAGCGGAACCGATAGGAAACCCTCCCGTGTCCATCGCCACGACCATCGAACGCATCTCCAACGGCCAGGCCGGCGGCAGCACCTGCACGCCCGACCTCGCCCTGCCGACCTGGGACTTCGACGCCCGACCCGGGTACGGCCCGGGCTCGTCGATGTCCGACGTCATCCCCACGAGCGCCCCGCGCCAGGGTGTCCTGCCCGACGAGTACAAGACGGCTCCGACGGACGAGCTGCACGAGCGCATCGAGCGGGCGAAGGCCGCGCTCGGCGACCGGGTCGTCGTCCTCGGGCACTTCTACCAGCGCGACGAGGTCGTCCGGCACGCGGACTTCCTCGGCGACTCGTTCCAGCTCGCGAACGCGGCGCTGACGAAGCCCGACGCCGAGGCCATCGTGTTCTGCGGCGTGCACTTCATGGCCGAGACCGCCGACATCCTGGCGCGGGACGACCAGCGGGTCATCCTGCCGAACCTCGCCGCCGGGTGCTCGATGGCCGACATGGCCGACATCGACAGCGTCGAGGCCGCGTGGGCCGAGCTGACCGCGGTCTACGGCACCGAGCCCGACGCCGACGGCCGCGTGCCGGTGATCCCGGTCACCTACATGAACTCCGCCGCCGACCTCAAGGCCTTCTGCGGGCGCAACGGCGGCATCGTGTGCACCTCGTCGAACGCCGCGACGGTGCTCGAGTGGGCCTTCGAGCGCGGGCAGCGCGTCCTGTTCTTCCCCGACCAGCACCTCGGCCGCAACACCGCCAAGGCCATGGGCATCAGCACCGACCGCATGCCGATGTGGAACCCGCGGCTGCCGGGCGGCGGCAACACCGCGCGGGACCTGCTCGAGGCCGAGGTCATCCTCTGGCACGGCTTCTGCTCGGTGCACCGCCGGTTCACGGTCGACCAGATCGACCAGGCCCGCCGCGAGCACCCCGGCGTGCAGGTCATCGTGCACCCGGAGTGCCCGATGGCGGTCGTCGACGCCGCGGACCACGCCGGCAGCACCGACCTCATCCGGAAGACCGTCGCCGCGGCCACCGAGCCGACCACGTTCGCGATCGGCACCGAGATCAACATGGTCAACCGGCTCGCCGCCGAGTACCCGCAGCACACGATCTTCTGCCTCGACCCGGTCGTCTGCCCCTGCTCGACGATGTACCGGATCCACCCGGGCTACCTCGCCTGGGTGCTCGAGGCACTCGTCCGCGGCGAGGTCCTCAACGAGATCGTCGTCCCCGCCGACGTGCAGGCCGACGCCCGGGTGGCGCTCGAGCGCATGCTCGCGGCGAAGCCGCGGGTCTGACGGGCGGGGGACCGGCCGTGCACGTCGTCGTCGTCGGGTCCGGCATCGCCGGTCTGACCGCCGCGATCCGCGCGAGCACCGCCCACGACGTCACGCTCGTGACGAAGGGGGCGCTCGCCGACGGGGCCACCGCGTACGCCCAGGGCGGCATCGCGGTCGCGCTCGGCGCCGACGACACGTCGGCGCTGCACCAGGCCGACACGCACGTCGCGGCGGCCGGGAGCGCCGACGCCCGCGCCGTCGCGGTCCTCTGCACCGACGGCCCGGCCCGGGTCCGTGACCTGCTCGCCCTCGGGGTGCCCTTCGACCGCTCGTCGGACCCGGCGACCCTCGACCGGTACGGCGACGACCTCGCCCGCGGTCGCGAGGCAGCGCACGGTCGCTGGCGGGTGCTGCACGCCGACGGCGACGCGACGGGCGCCGCCGTCGAACGGACCCTGATCGACGCGCTGCACCGCCGACACGTGACGATCCTCGAACGCACGAGCCTGACCGACCTCGTCGTCCGCGACGGGGCGGTGGTCGGCGTCGACGTCCTCGACCTGCTCGGCGAGCCCCGGCGGATCGACGCCGACGCCGTCGTCATCGCCTCCGGGGGAGCGGGACACCTGTACCGCGAGACGACGAACCCGCTCGTCGCGACGGGGGACGGCGTCGCCGCGGCCTGGCGGGCGGGCGCCGTCGTCGCCGACCTCGAGTTCGTGCAGTTCCACCCGACGCGACTCGCCGTGCCGGGTGGCGGGTTGGTGTCCGAGGCCGTCCGCGGCGAGGGTGCCGTGCTCCGCGACGCCTCCGGCCACCGCTTCATGACCGACGTGCACCCGGACGCCGAACTCGCCCCGCGCGACGTCGTCGCCCGGGGGATCGCCGCCGCGGTGCGCGACCAGGGCGGCGCACCCGTGCTCCTCGACGCCACCGCGCTGGGCGCCGACTTCCTGACCGGACGCTTCCCCGGGCTGACCCGGGCCACCCGTGCGGCCGGCTTCGACTGGACCCGACAGGGCGTGCCGGTGTCCCCGGCGGCCCACTACGCGATGGGCGGCATCGCCACCGACGCCGAGGGCCGGACGAGCCTGCCCGGACTGCTCGCGGTCGGCGAGGCGGCCTGCACCGGCGTGCACGGCGCGAACCGACTCGCCTCGAACTCCCTGCTCGAAGGACTCGTCTTCGCGGTCCGCGCGGCGGACGCGGTCGCCGCGCCGCGACCCGGCCTGCTCCGCCTGCGCGGCGACGCCGGTCTCCACGTCACCACCGTGCCCCGAGCGGCCGACGCGGGTCGCGCCGCTCCCCACCTGCTCGGCCGTCACACCGCTCCGCAGCGCGCCGGAGCCGGCGAACGTGGGTCCGGTCCGGACCGCACGGGAGGCCCGGATCACCGTGACGGGACCGCCGACCTCCGACAGGCGGTGCAGTCCGTCATGACGGACCGGGTCGGCCTGCTCCGCGACGCCGCCGGGTTGGCGAGCGCGCGACGCGACCTCGACGCGCTCACCGCGGCGACCGGCGGCGGCGTGCGTGAGCACGAGGACCGCGCGCTGCTCGACCTCGCCCGACTCGTCGCCCGCGCCGCCGAGACCCGCACCGAGTCCCGCGGCGCACACGCCCGCACCGACCACCCCGACACCGACCCGACCGCCCCGGCCTCGTACGCCTGGGTCGCAGAGGCCGTCCCCGTCTCCGTCCCCGCCCAGCAGGAGGTACCCGCATGACCACCGACCCCGGCACCGTCCCGCCGCACGCCCTGCGCCGCGTGATCGAGACCGCGCTCGAGGAGGACGCGCCCTGGGGCGACGTCACGAGCGAGACGCTCATCCCCGCCGAGGCGACCGCGACCGCGACCCTCGGCGCCCGCGAGCCCGGCGTCCTGAGCGGCGGCGGGGTCTTCGTCGCCGTCATGCACGCGGTCGACCCCTCGATCGACGCCGTCGTGCACGTCGCCGACGGCAGCGCCTTCGTCGCGGGAGACGTCCTCGCGACCGTGACCGGTCCGGCGCGCGCCGTGCTCCGCGCCGAACGGGTCGCCCTCAACCTCGTGCAGCGGATGTCCGGGATCGCGACGACCACCGCCGCGTACGTCGCCGCCACGACCGGCACGTCCGCGCGGATCGTCGACACCCGGAAGACGACGCCCGGACTCCGCGCGCTCGAGCGGTACGCCGTCCGGTGCGGCGGTGGCCACAACCACCGCACCTCGCTGTCCGACGCCGTGCTCGCCAAGGACAACCACCTCGCGGTGCTGCTCGCCGGGGGCACCGAGATCGGCGACGCCCTCCGGCAGGCCCGCGAGCGGCTCGGACACACGGTGCACGTCGAGGTCGAGGTGGACCGCCTCGACCAGGTCGAACCCGTCGTGGCTGCCGGGGTCGACACGATCATGCTCGACAACTTCACGCCCGACGAGCTCGTGGCCGGGGTCGACATCGTCGCCGGTCGGGCGCTCGTCGAGGCGTCCGGCGGGGTCTCCCTCGACACCGTCGCGGCCATCGCCGCCACCGGGGTCGACGTCGTCTCCGTCGGGGCGCTCACCCACTCCGCCCGCGCACTCGACCTCGGTCTCGACATCGACGTCGCGGCGCCGGTGCGGGACTGACCGTGTTCTACCTGGACCGCGCCGCCACGACACCGGTCCGCCGCGAGGTGCTCGAGGCGATGTGGCCCTGGCTGACCGGGGCGTTCGGCAACCCGTCCTCCACCCACGGCGTCGGGGACCAGGCTGCCCGGGGGCTCGCGGACGCCCGGGCGACGGTCGCCCGGGTGCTCGGCTGCCGACCGGCCGAGGTCGTCTTCACCACCGGCGGCACCGAGGGGGCGAACACCGCCGTCAAGGGGATCGCCCTCGCCGCACCCCGCGGCCGGCACGTCGTCACGAGCGCGATCGAGCACGAGGCCGTGCTGGAGAGCTGCGCCTACCTCGCGCGGTTCCACGGCTTCCAGGTCACGGTGCTGCCGGTCGGGTCGGACGGCCGGGTCGACCCGCAGGTCCTGCGCGCCGCGCTCCGGCCGGACACCACGCTCGTCTCGATCGCGCACGCCGACAACGAGATCGGCACCGTGCAGGACGTCCCGGCGCTCGCCGCGGTCGCCCACGGGGTCGGGGCGCGCTTCCACACCGACGCCGTGCAGTCCGCTCCGTGGCTGCCGGTCGGGCCCGACGCGCTGGGGGTCGACGCGGTGTCGCTCTCCGGCCACAAGCTCGGCGCGCCGAAGGGCACCGGCGTGCTCGCCGTGCGGTCCGGCGTCCCGCTCGAACCGCTGCTGCACGGCGGGGGACAGGAACGCGGACGGCGGTCGGGCACCGAGGACGTCGCCGGCGCGGTGGCGGTGGCGACGGCACTCGGGCTGAGGTCCTCCGGTGGCGCTGCCGGTGCTGCCTCCGTCGCGGCCACGAGCGCCCGCGACGCCGTGCTCGACGGCGTGCTCGCCGCGGTCCCCGGGGCCTTCGTCACCGGGTCGCGTACGCACCGGCTGCCGGGGCACGCGTCGTTCTGCTTCCCCGGCGTCAACGGCGAGACGGTCCTGCTCGAACTCGAGCAGCGCGACGTCGTGTCGTCGTCGGGGAGCGCCTGCGCGGCCGGGAGCACCGAGGCCTCGCACGTGCTCACCGCCCTCGGCATCCCGGAGGACGTCGCCCGCACGGCCCTCCGACTGACCTTCGACGAGACACTCATGGCGGCCGACGTGCCGCTCGTCGTCGGCGCGGTGGCCGACGCCGTGGCGGCGGTCCGCAGCCTCGCCTGACGTGTACTAGACGTTCTACTCCATCTCTGGGTACGTGTCCCCCCTTCTGCGGACACGAGAAGTGCGTCAAGGTGGGAACATGACGAACACGACGACCACCGGCACCCGGCAGGAGGACCGCTTCCGCGCGGTGCAGCTCCTCCCCGCGCCGGCGACGGTCGTCGCGCTCGTCCTGGGCGCGCAGCACGACCTCGGCAGCGCGCCGCTCGGACTCATCGCCCTCGTCGGCGCCCTCGCCACCGCCGGGAGCGCCCTGCTCCCCACGGTGCGACCCGCCGTGGAGCGACGGGTCGGGTCCGCCACCCGACGGTCGATGCCCGCGCCGACCGAGACGGACCGGTACCGAGAGGACACCGGACACCCCTGAGGTCCACCACCACCCGGGCACCCGACCCGTGTGGTGGCCCAGACCGGACGTCGAACCCCTGATCGGCGCCCGGCGCGGGGCGCGACGTCCCCTGTCGTCGTGTCCCGCCGCACACCACGACCCGCCGTGGGTCACGACGTCCCACCCCCGATCGGACGTCGGATCCCCTGCAGCCCACGGCGGGTCGGCGGTGTCGCCGCTGCGCGCTAGCGTCGGCGCATGCCCTCGTACCGCGTGACCCTGGCCGTCGGCGCCCTGGCCCCCGGCACCGCTCCGGACGCGGTCCTGCCCGCCGCGGCTCGGCTCGTCGCCGAGCAGACCGTCGTCGAGGCGCAGGACGTCCGCCTGCTGCGCGGGGTCCCGTGCGCCGTGGTGCGCTTCGAGGCGCCGGACGACGTGACCGCCGCCGGGATCCGCGACGCCGCGGTGACGGGACTCCGCGACGTCGTCGAGGTCCGGTCCGACGTCGTCACCCGGCGCGACGGCGGGCGCTGGACGCCGGTCGCCTGAGCGGGTGCCTCAGCTCGGGCGGACGGCGGCCTCCGGCACCCCGGGCCAGAGGTACTCGAGGTCGTCGGGCACGTCGGGGAACAGCTCGCGGTAGTGCTCCGGCGCCTTCTGCACGAGCTTCGACCGGTGCGAGCGGTGCAGGGCCTCGTCGCGGTTCCACGGCGGGATCGGCACGTCGCCGTGCTCGTAGGTCTCCAGGTCCTCGGGGACCAGCGCGAGGTCGGCCAGGGTCTTCTCGAGGCAGGTGTCCGCGTGACCGCGTTCCAGCCAGACGCGGCACGTCGCCTCCTGGTAGGCCATGAGCGCCGGGCGGTACCCGCGCCACATCGCCGTGACCGGGTGGTGCTGCCAGCCGTAGTCGGGGAGCGTCAACGCCCGCATCACCTGCAGTGTCTCCACGCGCTGCTTGCCCAGCCGCTTGTCGTCGAGGGACTCGGCCGAGGCCCGGAAGTCGGCGTACGGCAGGAAGGTCTGCATCGCCCGGACGGTACCCGGCGACGCTGGCACCCGACACAAGTCGTCACAACCCGGCCCCGGCGGCGGCCGACGTGTGAGCATCGTGTGCATGAGCGGAGAACTGGTGGTC
Organism: Curtobacterium sp. MCBA15_009; assembly: GCF_001864895.1. Lineage (GTDB taxonomy): Bacteria > Actinomycetota > Actinomycetes > Actinomycetales > Microbacteriaceae > Curtobacterium. Next base: position 365,643 of record NZ_MJGO01000039.1, on the reverse strand, counting down.
GGCGTCAGCGGCAGCCCGTCGGACCCCTCGCGGACGTCCACCCTGGTCGGCGCGACGGTGGCGCGACTGGCCCAGGACATCGAGGGTGCCCGGACGGAGACGATCGAGATCGGCCCGTTGCTGGCCGACCTCGGAGCGGCGTCGTCCCGCGAGGCGATGTCGGACCGCACCCGACGGGCGCTCGAGACCGTCGAGGCCGCGGACGTCCTCGTCGTCGGCAGCCCGGCCTTCCGGGCCGCGTACTCCGGCGCCTTCAAGCTCTTCTTCGACTGGATCGGCCAGTACGACCTCGTCGACACCCCGGTGCTCCTGACCGCCACCGGCGGCAGCGACCGGCACGCCCTGCTCGTCGAGCACCAGATGCGCCCGCTGTTCGGCTTCTTCCAGTCCACGACCCTGCCGCTCGGCGTGTTCGGCAACGAGCGGGACTTCACGAAGCGCGACGGCGGCTACGACATCGGCAGCATCGACCTCGAGCTCCGCATCGACCAGGCCGTCCGCCGCGCCGTCCCCCTCATCCGCGGAGGCTTCGCCACCGCCGGACTCACCGAGGTCCGCCGCCCCGCCGACTTCTGACGCCCCGGGTGCCGGGTTCCGGGTGCCGGGTGCTGTTCCGCGCGTAGGAGGTCGTTCCGCGCGTGGTGAGTCTTTCCGCGCGTAGGGGGCTGGTTCTTCCGGCTCCCTACGCGCGGAAGTGCTTCCCATGTCGCGTGTGATGGGACGGAAGGTGCGCGCGGTGGATGCGCGGGGCGCGGTGCGCCGGGCGGGAGGCCCGGGGCGGGCTGGCGCCGGGCCTCCCGTCCGCCTCGTGGCGGAGGAGGCGGGTGCCGGGGTGTTGTTCCGCGCGTAGGAGGTCGTTCCGCGCGAGGGCAGTCCTTCCGCGCGTAGGGGGCCGGTTCTTCCGGCTCCCTACGCGCGGAAGTGCTTCCCATGTCGCGTGTGATGGGACGGAACCTGCGCGCGGTGGACGCGCGGGGCGCCGGACGGGAGCCCCGGGGCGGGCTGACCCCGTGCCTCCCGTCCGCCTCGTGGCCGAGAGGCGTGAGCCGGGAGCGAGCGCCGGACCCGGACCCAGGCCCTGGCGTCAGTCGAGCAGCGACGCCAGGTGCGCGACCGCCAGGCGGTAGCCGTCGGCGCCCGCGCCGGCGATGACCGCCGTTGCGGCGGTCGCGACGTGGTCGACGTGGCGGAAGGGCTCGCGCTTCCACGTGTTGGACAGGTGCACCTCGACGACCGGGACCGTGAGTGCCTCGACGGCGTCGTGCAGCGCGACCGAGGTGTGCGCGTAGGCGGCGGGGTTGATGACGACGCCGACGAAGTCGTCGAGCGCCTCGTGCAGCCACTCGACGAGTTCGCCCTCGCGGTTGCTCTGCCGGAAGTCGGCCTCGAGCGAGTGGACGGCGGCCTCGGTGTGCACGATCGCCTCGATCTCGGCGAGCGTCACGGTGCCGTACTGCTCGGGGTCGCGCCGGCCGAGGATGTCCAGGTTGGGGCCGTTGAGGACGAGGATGCGCGACTGCTCGGTCATGTCGCGAGCCTACCGAGGGCGGGCAGCGCCGGACCCGACCGCCGCCGGGGCGGCGATGTGAACGGTCACAATTCGGTGTAACGTTCCCGTCCGGGTCGGCTGAGTTGCCGACTGCAACACACTGACGTGGAGATGTTGAATGGTTCTCGCTGCAGCGAACGAAGGGATCCGGCTCGACTTGGGCTGGGTCGACTACCTGATGATCATCGTGTACTTCGGGGTCGTCATCGGGATCGGGTTCACCGCCCGGAAACAGGTCCGGACGAGCATGGACTTCTTCCTGTCCGGCCGTTCGATGCCGGCGTGGATCACGGGCCTGGCGTTCGTGTCCGCGAACCTCGGCGCCACCGAGATCCTCGGCATGGCGGCCAACGGTGCCCAGATCGGCATGGCGACCCTGCACTACTACCTGGTCGGCGCCGTGCCCGCGATGGTGTTCCTCGGGCTCGTGATGATGCCCTTCTACTACGGCTCGAAGGTCCGCTCGGTGCCGGAGTTCATGCTCCGCCGGTTCGGCAAGGCCCCGCACCTGGTGAACTCGATCGCCTTCGCCGTGTCGAACGTGCTCATCGCGGGCATCAACCTCTACGCGATGGCCATCGTCATCGAGGCGATGCTCGGCTGGCCGGAGTGGCTCGCCATCGTCGTGTCCGCCGGCTTCGTGCTCGTCTACATCACCCTCGGTGGGCTCTCCAGCGCGATCTACAACGAGGTCATGCAGTTCTTCGTCATCATCGCGGGCCTCATCCCGCTGACGATCGTCGGCCTGCACCGCGTCGGCGGCTGGGACGGCCTGTCGAAGGCGATCACCGAGACGCAGGGCGTGCAGCACCTGCAGGCCTGGGCCGGCACCGGCTTCGGCGACGTCACGAACCCGATCGGTGCGAACTGGCTCGCGATCGTCCTCGGCCTGGGCTTCGTCCTCGGCTTCGGCTACTGGACGACCAACTTCACCGAGGTCCAGCGTGCGTTCTCGGCGAAGAACATGTCCGCCGCCCGTCGCACCCCGCTCATCGCCGCGATCCCGAAGCTCTTCATCCCGGCCATCGTCGTGATCCCCGGTCTCATCGCGGCCGCGGTCGTCGGCAACCAGTTCGCCGACGGCTCGCTCACCTACAACGACGCGATCCCGAAGCTCATCCAGATGTACCTGCCGACCGGCGTGCTCGGCGTCGCGGTCACCGGCCTGCTCGCGTCCTTCATGGCCGGCATGGCGGCGAACGTGTCGTCCTTCAACACGGTCTTCACGTACGACATCTGGCAGCGCTACATCAAGCCGAACATGCCCGACGTGCACTACCTGAAGACGGGCCGCTGGGTGACCGTCGTCGGCGTCCTGGTCGGCATCGCGACCGCGTTCATCGCCGCGCAGGCGTCGAACATCATGACGTACATGCAGACGCTGTTCTCGTTCTTCAACGCCCCGCTGTTCGCCGTGTTCATCCTCGGCCTGCTCTGGAAGCGCATGACGACGCAGGGCGCGCTCTGGGGGTACGTCCTCGGCATCGTGACCCCGACGATCACCTGGATCGCGTACCTCGTGAACCCGGACCTGTTCGCCACCGCGACCGCCGAGACCCTCTACGGCGCGATCATCTCGTTCGTCACCGTGCTCGTCGTCGGCTTCGTCGTCTCGATGCTCACCAAGCCGAAGGACGAGAAGGAGCTCAGCGGCCTGGTCTACGGCATCGGCAAGATCGACCTGCACGGCGACTCCGTCGCGACCGACACCGCCTGGTACCGCTCGCCCGCGCTGCTCGGCACGGTCGCGCTGGTGCTCTGCGTCGTCCTGTACCTCCCGTTCCTCTAGGCCCGCGAAGACCCGCGAAGGAGATCTCCCATGAGCGACACCACCACCGCCATGACCGAGGAGCAGAAGGCCGCCCTCGTCCGTTCCACCCGCCGACTCGACCTGCGTCGCATCCTCGGCGGCCTGTTCGTCCTGTACGGCGTCATCGTGACCGTCGTCGGCATCGTCCACTGGGACAGCGACCCCGAGAAGACCGGCGGCATCCACATCAACCTGTGGGTCGGGCTGTCGATGCTCGTCGGCGGGCTGCTGTTCTTCCTCTGGGACCGGCTGAACCCCGTCCCGGCGGAGGACATCATCGGCCAGGCAGAGGCCGAGACGCAGCAGAAGGCGGCCGGCGAAGGCCGAGAGCTCGCCTGAGCAGACGGTCCTGACCGTCGGACGGGAGGCGCGGTGCCGGTCGGCGCCGCGCCTCCCGTCCGACTCGGGCTGGTTGACGACGCTGACGGGGCGTCCTAGTATTGAAATGTCGGTCGGGTGCTCTCGGCCGGAAGTGATCCCCGGATGTCCTGCAGCCAGCGCGGGCCCGGGGATTTGCGTTCTGGTCAGCCTACGATCACTGCCGGCGGAATCTGTGGCGAGCCGTCGCGATGTGCGCCGCACGCGACATCGGCGAGTGCGAGCAGCGGCTCGCCCGACGGCTGCACGTGCATCCAGCGCAGACGGCTCCCGATACCGCGATCACGGAGCGCCGTGAACATCGAACGGTCGTCACGGTCCCTCGCCGGACCGCGCGATTCGAGCACGATGGTCCTGACACCCCGCTGCTCGAGCTCCCAGACCAGTCGTTCCAAGCAGCGCCGGCGACGCCGTTCCGCCCGTGCGACGACACCCTCGTAGCGGACGACGACCACCTCGATGGCATGGAGCAGGAGATCGAGCCACGAGAGCCGTTGGCTGGGCAGTCCCTCGTACCAGTGCAGCTTCCGCATTCGCGGCGGTGTGCACCTCCTGACGGCGGCCCTCGCGTCGTCTGCGTTCGCGTCCGTCACGATGACGGCGGCGAGGACGTACACGGTGTGGTCGAGGCCGCCGCCCGGCTCCGACTCGTCCACGTACGCCGTCTCCATCGACCTAGTATATTGCGTACCGGTCAGTACCGCCGAGGAACAGTTGCGCTCCGCCCCTCGCCGCGCCAGGTTGAGCACGAGGAAAGGACGACCCCGTGGACACGATGGTCTTCATCAACCTGCCCGTCGCCGACCTGGAGCGCGCGAAGGCGTTTCACGAGGCGCTCGGCTACTCGATCAACCCGGCGTTCAGCGACGACACGGCGGCGTGCGTCGTGGTGAGCGACACGATCTTCGTCATGATCCTGACGGCGGCGAAGTTCACCCAGTTCACCGACAAGGCCATCGCCGACGCCGACACGATCGAGGTGATCACCTCGCTGAGTGCGGCCTCGAAGGACGAGGTCCACCGCATCGTCGACGCGGCGGTCGCCGCCGGCGGCACCGAGGACCGCCCGGAGATGGACCTCGGCTTCATGTACCAGCGGAGCTTCACGGACCCGGACGGGCACCGCTGGGAGTACGTCTGGATGGACCCGCAGGCCGTGCAGGACGGACCGCCGGCGCAGTGACCGCGGGGCTGGCGGTGTCGGCTGACCACGCCAGGATGGGTGCATGACCCCAGAGCCCCTGCCCGACCGTGCACCGGCGACCCCGGACCTCGTCGTCGGGGCCGACGGCCTCGCCCGTCCGGTGTGGGCGTCGTCCGACGCCTTGCTCCGTGACTACTACGACACCGAGTGGGGGATGCCGGTCCGCGACGAGCGCGGGGTGTTCGAGCGGCTCTCGCTCGAGGCGTTCCAGTCCGGTCTGTCGTGGCGCACGATCCTCGCGAAGCGGCCCGCGTTCCGTGCCGCGTTCGCCGACTTCGACCCGGACACCGTGGCGGCCTTCGGCGAGGACGACGTCGCACGGCTGATGGCCGACGCCGGCATCGTGCGGAACCGCGCGAAGATCGCCGCGACGATCACGAACGCGAACGCGACGGTCGCCCTGCGCGCGGACGGCGGGCTGTCCGACCTCGTGTGGTCCTTCCGGCCGGCCGTCACCCCCGCGCCCGTCACCGCAGCCGAGGTCCCGACGACGTCGGACGAGTCCGTCGCGTTGTCGAAGACGCTCCGGAAGCGCGGCTTCGCGTTCGTCGGACCGACCACGATGCACGCCCTGATGGAGGCCCTCGGCATCGTCGACACGCACCTCGTCGGCAGCCACCGACGCGGGACGTCCGGGGTCTGGCGCTGAGCAGCGCTGAGCAGCGAGCTGAACAGCGCGTTGAGCAGCGCTGAGCAGCGCGGAGCAGCCACGGGGACGACGGCGGGGCTAGGGTCGCGGCATGAGCTCCGAGAACCCGCGCGTGCGGCCCGTCCACCCCGTCCGTGCGGACACCGTGGCGGTCCCGCTCGACGCCGAGGTCCCGACGCCCGAGCCGGCGGCCGACGGCACCGCCCCGGCGCACGGCCCGGACGAGGTGCGCATCGCCTTCCTGCTCTTCCCGCACCTGACGCAGCTCGACCTGACCGGTCCGGCCCAGGTGCTCTCCCGGGTGCCCGGTGCTCGCGTCGAGTACGTCGCCGCGACGCTCGACCCGGTCCCGAGCGACTGCGGGCTGTCCCTCGTGCCGACCACGACGTTCGCCGAGGCGGCCCCGGCGGACGTCCTCGTCGTGCCGGGCGGCGAGGGCGCCTTCGACGCGATGGCCGAGCGGCAGGTGATCGGCTTCGTCCGGCGCGAGGCCGAGCGTGCCACCTGGGTGACCTCGGTCTGCACGGGGGCGTTCGTGCTCGGCGCCGCCGGGCTGCTCGCCGGCAAGCGGGCGACGACGCACTGGGCGTCGAGGCCGATGCTCGAGGCCTTCGGTGCGCAGCCGGTCGACGACCGCGTGGTCGACGACGGTTCGGTCGTCACGGCGGCCGGGGTGAGCGCCGGCATCGACATGGCGCTGTGGCTCGCGGCGGAACTCGCCGGGCGTCCGGCGGCGGAAGCGATCCAGCTGCAGCTCGAGTACGACCCGCAGCCACCGTTCGACGCCGGCTCGGCCGAGCGCGCGGACGCCGTCGTGGTCACCCGGGCCCGGGCTGCCGCCGAGGACGCACGCGGCGACCGCGTGGAGCGGGCTGCCGCCGCGGTCCTGCGCTAGTCGTCGTCCCCCAGGGGGCGGCGCATCTGCACCGACGTCACCTGGTAGCCGAGCGCCGCGTAGAGCTCCTCCGCGCCGGTGTTGTAGCCGAACACGTTGAGGCCGATGCTCGTCGCGCCGTGCTCCGCTGCGGCCCGGTGTCCGAGCTCGAGAGCGCGGCGGGCATGGCCGAGTCGCCGGTGCGTCGCGGCGATCTCGACGTCGAACACCCACCAGTCCGGGCTGCCCGGTGCGAACGGTCCGATCCAGAGGTGCCCGACGACGGTGCCGCCCTGGTCGGTGACGTCCCACACCAGGTGTCCGTCGGCGGGGGAGCCGCCCGGGAACCAGCGGTCGCGCGACTGCTGCTCGTTCGCCTCGGCCTGCTCGCGGGTCTCGCCCGCCTGCATCCGGGACGCGACGTACTCCGCCATGGTGCGGTCGAGCCAGGCCGGGAGGCGCGTCGCCGGCATCGCGACCAGCCGCGTGTCCGTCACCGGTTGCCCTTCGACCCCCGGCTCGGCTTGCCGCGCATGCGCCCCCGGCCGGGGACCGGCCCCTTGCCCGTGTTCGAGCCCTTGCCACTGCCCGACTTGCCGCCGCCGGGTGACTTCGCCTTGGCCTTGCCGCCGGCACCTGCGCCGGCGTTGCCGCCGGCACCCTTGCCCGAGCCGGTCTTCGCACTGCGTGCCGAGGCCGAGCCCGAACCGGGGGCTCCGGCGTCCGTCGAGGCGTCCGGTGCCCGTCGTGAGCTGTTCGCCGTCCGGCCGCGCACGACGCCGATGAAGTCCTCGGTCACCTCGGTGGCGTCCTGGTCGCGCCAGACCAGGGCGATCCGGGTGCCGGGCGCGTCGGTCAGGGGGCGTGCGACGAGGTCCTTGCGGCTCGCTGCCCGGAACAGCGACTGCGGGAGCACCGCCACGCCGACGTTCGCCTCGACCAGGTCGAGCGCGCCGTCGATGTCGGCGGGCACCGGGCCCGCGTCGACGACGTGCACCTCGGTGGCGCCGAGGTCGACCTCGTCGAGCTCCGCCAGGGGGGAGTCCTTCGGCAACGCGACGACGGCCGTCTCGGTCCAGAGCGGGATCGCGTTGTGCTGGCGGGAGACGGGCATGCGGGCGAAGGCCATGTCGACCTCGCCGGCCAGGGCGTCGTCCACGTCGCCGGCGCCGATCGGGCGCAGCACGAGGTCGATCGTCGGGAATCGTTCGCGCCAGACGCGAGCCCACTTGGCGGGGGAGACCCCCGGCACGAAGGCGATGGTGAGTGCCGCGGTCATGCAGACGAGCATAGGGGCCGTACCCTTGACCCCATGGCGCAGGAACAGACCATGAAGCCCGAGACGGCTGCGAAGAAGCTCGGCATCTTGCTGGCGGCCGCTCCGGAGTCCTTCCGGGACGCTCCCGTCACGCGGACCGCCTTCGACGAGCTCCGGAACGAACCCCCGACGTGGCTCGAGGACCTCCGACGCGACGGTCCGCACCCGCGACCGGTCGTGGCGCAGAAGCTGGGGGTGTCCATCTCCGGGCTCACCCGTGCCGGCATCGAGGACCCGCTGACCACCGCGGAGATCAAGACGCTGCTCGAGCAGAAGCCCGAGTGGCTCGTCCGCGAGCGTGCCACGCAGGCCGCGGTGCACGCCGAGAACGCCCGGGTGAAGCAGGAGCGCGCCGCGAAGGCCGCTGCCCGCGACGAGGACTGACCCACCCCGACCCCGCACCACCCACCGGGACGAGGACACGGACGTGCACGAGACCGTCGCCGACGCCATGCTCGTCGTGCCGCAGTTCGCGTCGGTGTGCTGCATCGTCGGCGACCGGTACCGTCCGCGCCCGGCCGTCGTCGTGCCGGCGGCCGTGATGCTCGTCGCGATGCTCATGCCCGTCGTGCACGCCGGCGCCGCCTGGACCCTGCTCGCAGCGACGCTGCTGCTGGTGCTCGCACCGCTGCCCGTGATGCGTCGCCGCCGTGCCGACGGTCGTCGGGCGGAGCCGATGGACGTCCACCGTGCGCTCTCGTCCGTCGTGATGGCCGGGATGCTGCTGATGGGACACGCCGTCGGTGTCGCCGGTGACCACGGCGGGCACGCCGTGGTCCTGTCCGCCGTGCTCGGGGCCGGTGTGGTCGGCTACTGCGCCTTCAGCGGCTGGCTGCTCCGGTACGAGTGGGGCCGTGCGGACCGGCGCTCCGTCCGCAGCGGCGAGGTCTTCGCCATGACGGTCGCCGTGGTGGGCATGACGCTCGCGATGTAGCGCCGGACGGCTCAGTCGCGTCGAGCCGGAGCGTCGGCCGCGTGCGTCACCCGGTCCTTCGCGGCCCGGACCGTGTCCGCCGGCACCGGCGGCACACCTCGTCGGATGCCCCGGATGCCGATCGCGAACAGCACGGTGGTGACGAGCGCGAACAGGACGAACGTGACGGCGGTCGCCGCCCAGACCGGCAGCACCAGTGCCAGGAGCGCGACCACGAGGCCCGCCAGCAGCACGAGGGTCGTCAACGCGGAGCCCACGGCGATGCCGGTCAGCACGAGCCCGGTCCTCGCCCCGTCGACGCGCTCGCCGATCTCCCGCCGTGCCGAGGCCACCTCGTCGCGCACTGCCCGCAGGACCGGTTCCAGTGCCTTCTGGACCAGGCCCGCGGTGACGGTTTCGCGCAGCGACGGCTTGGCGGTCGGGTCGTCGTCGTGGTCGCTGGTGCTCACGGGGTCTCCTGTCCGGGTGCGGTCGTCCGCGTCCGGTCCTGCGACGCAGCAGGACCCACGATGGTCACGTTCCCGAGCAGGTGCTCGGTGTCCTCCCAGCTTGCCGAGCCGCGGACGCGGCGGTCGGTCCCGTCGCCCGTGCCGCGTCCGCGCGGTAGCGTCGGGTCGTGTCCGATCGCGCTGCCCGTCGCCCCGAGCCCGCTCCGCGCCTCGACGAGGTCGACGAACGCATCCTCTGGACGCTCGCGGCCGACGCTCGGATCCCGAACAACCGACTGGCCGCTGCGGTCGGCATCGCACCGTCGACGTGCCTGGCCCGCGTCCGGGCGCTCGAGGACGCCGGGGTGATCCGGGGGTACCGCGCCGACGTCGACGTCGCCCGGCTCGGGTTCTCGATCGAGGCGATGGTGTCCGTGCGGGTGCACGCCGCCGCCCGCCGCGAACTCCGCGACTTCGCGAAGCGGCTGCTCCGGGTGCCCGTCGTGCAGGACGTGTCGTTCCTGGCCGGCGACAAGGACTTCCTCGTGCACATCGCCTGCGAGTCGACGGAACAGCTCCGGGACTTCGTCGCCGACGAGCTCAGCGGCGACCCGTCGGTGGCGACGACCCAGACGAACATCGTGTTCGAGCGCCTCGTCGCCGACCGCTCCGGGCAGGGGCGCTCGTTCGACGAGCTCCGCCGCTGGCGCGCCTGAGGCGGCCGCTGCGCCCAGGCCGGGCGGTCCGACGTCAGCGCGTCCGGGTCATCGGGACGTGGGAGATGCGGTCCTCCAGGTACTCGTCGCCCGAGCGCACGAAGCCGAACCGGGCGTACCACTGCTCGAGGTGTGACTGCGCGCCGAGCACGATGACGGGGGAGCGGGACTCGGCGATCGCCGCCTCGATGAGCTGCCCGGCGAGGCCCTGGCCGCGGGCGTGCTTCGCCGTCGCGACGCGCCCGATCCGCTCGGTGCCGTCGGGTTCGCGCAGCAGGCGGAGCGTGGCGTCGACCGAGCCCTGGCCGGCCCAGAACTGCACCGTGCCCGGTTCCAGGTCGCGGCCGTCGACGTCGGCGTAGGCGCACTCCTGTTCGACGACGAAGACGTCCTGCCGCAGTCGGAGGACCTCGTGGAGCGTGACGACGTCCATGTTGCGGGTCGGAGCGTTGAAGATCGAGACCACGGTCGGCCTTTCCTGAAGATTTCTTGCGAAACGGGTTCCGTCTCGGCGCAGAGCGGCGTACATTGCCGGTCAACCACTCTACGTGCGCAGCCGAGATCAGGAGGTGAGCGCATGGACACGACGACTCGTGCACCCTGGCTCGCCGCCGTCCGGATCGCCCTCGTGGGCGTCGGGACACTGGCCGCGCTCGTGCTGCTCTCCCTGCTGTTCGGGGCGCGCCCCGCGGCTGCGGCCGAGTCCGCGCCGCCGACGACGAGCGCCCACCAGGGCGTCCTCGGCCACGCGACCGAGGGTCTCGGTTCGGCCGTCGACGACGTCACGAACGGCGTCGGCAGCGCAGTGGGCGGTGTCGTCGAACCGGTCACGAAGGCCGTCGTCCCGACACCTCCGGCTCCCGCGAAGCCCGCTCCGGTGGCCACGAAGCCCGCACCGGTGGCCACGAAGCCGACGCCCGCCGCTCCGGCACCCGCGGCGGTCGCCCCGAAGCCCGCGCCCGCCGCGCCGTCGAGCCCCGCTCCGGCTCCCGCGCCCCACCAGGCCGCGGCACCGACGCACGCCGCCCCTGCCGCCCCTGCGGCCCGGTCGACCACGCACCTGACGCAGGGTGTCGTCGACACGGTGAGTCGTGCCTCCCGGCCGGTCACCGACACCGTCGCCGGCGCGCTCCGTCCCGTCACCGACACCGTGCAGGCCGTCACCGACGGCCGCCCGGTGAGCGCCGTGGTGGGCACCGTCGACGACGTCGTCGGCAACGACGTGGTCGGGACCGTCACTGCACCGGTGACGGACCTCGTGGACGACACCCTGACGGGTGTCGGGACGGTCGTCGGATCGGTCCCCGACACGGTGACCGGCGTCGTCCCGTCCGTCGGCGAGACCCTGCCAGGAGGCTCGGATCCCGTCCTCGGCGCTCCGTCGCCCGTGCCCGGTGGCACGACCGCCCCGGTGGTCGGCTCCGTCGTGCCGGCTGCGGCCCCGGCTGGCCCGGCCGTCGCCTCGACGACCGGTCCGGATGCCGCTGCGCGTTCGACGCGCTGGCAGCAGCCGGTGGGCCCGGCGGGTGCCCACGGGCGGATCTCCGACTCGGCCGTCACGCCGACGACGGTGATCTCCGGCGTGACGGTGACCCCCGGCGCGACGGCGGACGTCGCGGACGCGACGGTCGGCGGCACGGCACTCCGGGTGCCCGCCGACGGGAACGGCCACGGCGGCCCGTCCGACGCGCCCGTCGCGGGTGTCCTCGGTGGCAGCGCCTCCTCGACCACCGGCGGCGCGACCGCCGTCGGCACCGTCGGTTCGACCGACGACTCGTTCTCCCTCGCCGCGGGGTCTCGCGGCACGCTCTCCGACGACGCGGTCCCCGCATCGGTCGTCGGCGAGCACGACGTCGCCCCTGACTGAGATCGGTGCACCTGTCCACCACGGCAGGCACGCACACCCGACCGCGACCGCGGTCGGACGACATCTCGATCAGGGAGTACGACCATGAACAAGTACGTCTCGCGAGGGCTCTGGTTCGCCCTCTGCGTCGGCGGCCTCACACTCGGAGGGACGGCTGCGGCGAACGCGGCCACGACCTCCGGAGCCGACGGCGCCGTCTCGGGCACCCAGGTGGTCCCGTCCGTGGACGCCCCGGTGTCCCTCACCGGCAACGCACTCGGGGTGCTCGGCGACGCGGTGTCGTCGGCGACCGCATCCCCGGCCGCTGCCTCGCCGTCCCCCTCGAGCGCGGCGGTGCCGTCCACGGCTCCGACGACCTCGGGTGCGAACGGCACGGCCTCCGGCACGCAGGTCGTGCCGCAGGTGACCGCTCCGGTGCACGTCGGCGGCAACGCCGTCGCGGTCGGTGGCGACGCCGCCTCCACCGCAGCACCCGCCGCTGCACCGGCTCCGGCAGCACCGAGCTCGGCAGCAGCGACCTCGGCACCGGCGACGTCCGGTGCCGACGGCACGGCTTCCGGCACGCAGGTGGCCGGTGACGTGACCGCTCCGGTCACCGCCACCGGCAATGCCGTGGCCGTCGGCGGCGACGCTGCGTCGACGTCGACCCCCGCCGGCACGTCGTCGTCCGCCCCGTCCTCGGCGGCGTCGTCTTCGGCGGCGCCGAGCACTTCGGGGTCGGACGGCACGGCCTCGGGGACGCAGGTGTCCCCGGTCGTCAGCGTCCCGGTCACCGTCTCCGGCAACGGAGTCGGCGTCCTCGGCGCCGGCACGAGCACCGACTCGGCGCGGCCCACCGGCTCCTCGTCCTCGACCGGCACTCCCGCGTCGGCCAGCACCTCGGGTCAGGACGGACTGCTCTCGGGCACCCAGGTGCTCGGTGCGGTCTCGGTCCCGGTCTCGATCGGTGGGAACGGCATCGGCCTGATCGGTGACGGTACGAGCACCGGCACGGGTACGGGTACGTCGGGTTCGACGGGTTCCGCGCCGGTCGTGGGTGGTTCGACCTCTGGTTCGGACGGCACGGGTTCGGGGACGCAGGTCACTCCGGTGGTCTCGGTTCCGGTGACGGTCGGTGGGAACGGCATCGGTCTGATCGGTGACGGTACGAGCACTGGCTCCGCGTCCGGTACGTCGGGTTCGACGGGTTCCGCGCCGGTCGTGGGTGGTTCGACCTCGGGTTCGGACGGCACGGCTTCGGGGACGCAGGTCACTCCGGTGGTCTCGGTCCCGGTGACGGTCGGTGGGAACGGCATCGGCGTCGTCGGTGACGGCACCAGCACGGGCACGGGTACGGGCACGTCGGGTTCGACGGGTTCCGCGCCGGTCGTGGGTGGTTCGACCTCTGGGTCGGACGGCACGGCTTCGGGGACGCAGGTCGCTCCGGTGGTCTCGGTTCCGGTGACGGTCGGTGGGAACGGCATCGGTCTGATCGGTGACGGAACGAGCACCGGCACGGGTACGGACACGTCGGGTTCGACGGGTTCGACGGGTTCCGCGCCGGTCGTGGGTGGTTCGACCTCCGGGTCGGACGGCACGGGTTCGGGGACGCAGGTCACTCCGGTGGTCTCGTTTCCGGTGACGGTCGGGGGGAACGGCATCGGCGTCGTCGGTGACGGCACCAGCACGGGCACCGGTTCGTCGACCTCGACGGGCTCCGCGCCGGTCGTGGGTGGTTCGACCTCCGGTTCAAACGGCACGGCTTCGGGGACGCAGGTCACTCCGGTGGTCTCGGTCCCGGTGACGGTCGGTGGGAACGGCATCGGCGTCGTCGGTGACGGCACCAGCACGGGTACCGGTTCGTCGACCTCGACGGGCTCCGCGCCGGTCGTGGGTGGTTCGACCTCTGGGTCGGACGGCACGGGTTCCGGGACGCAGGTCACCCCGGTGATCGACCTGCCCATCACCATCGGTGGGAACGGCATCGGCATCGTCGGTGACGGCACCGGCACCGGGACCACTCCCGGCACCGGGACCGGCACGACTCCGGGCGACGGTACGACCCCTGGTGACGGTACGACTCC
>NZ_MJGO01000039.1:252205-351116 GCF_001864895.1 Curtobacterium sp. MCBA15_009 | reverse complement strand
GGTACGACTCCTGGTGACGGCACCACTCCTGGTGACGGCACCACTCCTGGTGACGGCACGACCCCTGGCGACGGCACCACGCCCGGCACCGTGACCACCCCCGGGACGTCCACGGGCACGACCGACGTGCCCCGGGCCTCCACTCCGGCCGTGGTGACCACCTCGGTGGTCCGCACCACCGGAGCGACCGTCGGCGGGACGACCACCCTGGCGGCGGGGGACGCGACGACGGCAGCCGAGGGTGCCGGCCAGCGGCAGCTCGCCTACACCGGAGCGTCCTCGCCGGTGCTGCCCCTCGGGTTCGCGCTCCTGCTGCTCCTCGCCGGTGCGGGCACGCTCGTGCTCCGTCGTCGGCACTGACCGTCGGGTCGACGAGGGGCGTCGCGCAGCAGCGGCGCCCCTCGCCGGCGTGTCCGGGATGCGGGTGTGCGTGTGCATCCACCGACGAAGCACCGGTCGATCGACGCGTGCTCTGTCGGAAGGTGTCGACGCATCGGATGCACGTGCACCTTCCGACAGCACACGTGTCGATCGTCGCGTGGTCCGTCGCAAAGTGCGGCGACCGCCCGACGGCCCGACCGTCCGACCGACCGCCAGCTCCGCCCCGCCCCGCAGCCGCCCTCCGTCACACCCGCACGCACCCAGGACCGGGTGGGGTATCGTTCGGACTACGCAAGCGCTCCGGGGTCGGTGTAATTCCGAACCGGTGGTGACAGTCCACGAACTGATGACGGGTGCGAACCCGACTGAGGTTGACCCGGTGGAAATCCGGGACCGACGGTGAGAGTCCGGATGGGAGGCGCGCTGACGGACAGGACGTCCCACGACCCGTGGTGGCGTGTCGTCCGTCGATGCCGACGATCGTCGAACGCCCCCGGAGTCCCGTTGAGAGGACACCAGTGTTCACCGGCATCATCGAGGAACTCGGCACCGTCACCGCCGTCGAGCAGCAGGGCGACTCCGTCGCGCTCACCGTGCACGGCCCCGTCGTCGTGCAGGACGCCCGGCACGGCGACTCGATCGCGACCAGTGGCGTCTGCCTGACCGTCGTCGAGCAGACCCCCGAGACCTTCACCGCCTTCGTCATGAAGCAGACCCTCGACATGAGCGCCCACGGTGCGCTCCGCGTGGGGGACCGCCTGAACCTCGAGCGTGCCGCGTCGGTCGGGGACCGGCTCGGCGGACACATCGTGCAGGGCCACATCGACGGCACGGCGACCGTGCTCGAGACGGCCGACGGCGACGGCTGGCGCCGTGTGCGCTTCTCGCTCAGCCCGGCGCTCAGCCCGCTGATCGTCGACAAGGGGTCGGTCGCCCTCGACGGCGTCTCGCTCACGGTCAGCGCGGTCTCGCCGGAGGACACCGCCCCCGACGCCGCCTGGTTCGAGGTCAGCCTGATCCCCGAGACGCTCGAGGCGACGACCCTCGGACTCCGCGTCCCCGGCGACCGGGTGAACGTGGAGACGGACGTCCTGGCCCGTCACGTCCGGCGGATGCTGCGGCTCGACGCCGCGACGGCGCCCGCACAGGAGGCCCGGTGATGGTCACGGAGACCGGCCAGCGCCCCGGGGCGCCCGACACCACGACCTCGGTCGCCGCCGCAGGGCTGGCGAGCGTCCCCGAGGCGATCGCCGCCGTCGCGGCGGGGCGCCCGGTGATCGTCGTCGACGACGAGGACCGCGAGAACGAGGGCGACGTCATCCTGTCCGCCGAGCTCGCGACCCCCGAGTGGATCGCCTGGACCGTCGCACACTCGTCGGGCTTCATCTGCGCGCCGGTGAGCACCGAGATCGCCGACGCCCTCGACCTGCCGCCGATGGTGCAGCACAACGAGGACGTCCGCGGCACCGCCTACACGGTGACGGTCGACGCCGCCGTCGGTGTCACCACCGGCATCAGCGCCCACGACCGAGCACACACGTTGCGCGTCCTGGCCGACCCGACGTCGGGGCGTGACGACCTGCACCGCCCCGGACACGTGGTGCCCCTGCGCGCACGCCCGGGCGGGGTCCGCGAACGCGCGGGCCACACCGAAGCAGCGATCGAGCTCGTCACCGCGGCCGGGCTCCGGCCCGCCGCGGCGATCTGCGAGATCGTCGACGAGGCCGGCGGCATGATGCGGCTGCCGGCGCTCGTCGCACTCGGGGCACGCGAGGGCGTGCCCGTCATCACCATCGCCGCGCTCGCCGAGTGGCTGGACGCGGCAGACCGGGCGGCGGCATCCGATGCCGTGCCCACGGAAGGAACGACACGATGAGCGGAGCAGGCGCGGCAGACCGCGACCAGGTCGACGGCAGCGGAATCCGGGTGGCGATCATCGCCGGGCAGTGGCACGACCAGATCGCGGCGGGGCTCCTCGCCGGGGCCCAGCGCGAGGTCGAGCGCCTCGGTGCCACGGCCGACGTCATCCCGGTCCCGGGGAGCTTCGAACTGCCCGTGGTCGCGAAGACCGCGCTCGAGGCCGGGTTCGACGCCGCGGTCGCCCTCGGGGTGATCATCCGCGGCGGCACCCCGCACTTCGAGTACGTCTCCGACGCGGCGACGAGCGGGCTCACCCGGGTCGCGATCGACACCGGCAAGCCGGTCGGCTTCGGCGTGCTGACGCTGGACGACGAGCAGCAGGGCCTCGACCGGGCCGGGCTGCCCGACTCGAAGGAGGACAAGGGGGCCGAGGCTGCGCACGCCGCGATCAGCACGGCCGTCACCCTCCGGACCCTGCGCGTCCTGGCGTAGTCCGGCACGACACCGCGCACCGACGGTGCGACCACGCAGAACGGCCCCGCGCCTCTCGGAGAGGTGCGGGGCCGTTCCGTCGTGCGGGTTGGTTACCGCTTGCCGAACACGTGGATCGGCAGGAAGAACGAGAGGCTCATCAGGAGCACGCCGGCCATGAAGACGAAGGCCTGGCCGGACTCGACCTGGAAGGCGAACCCGAACAGGTACATCGACACCAGCAGCAGCAGGATCGAGAAAACAGCGGCGATGACGCGGCCCACGGGATACCTCCGGGTGTCGACGAGTGGAACGTCGCCCAGTCTATCCCCAGGAGCGGGGACGCCGGTTCACGCTCCGGGTCGGGTCGCGATGAGCCGGTCGACGACGGTGAGCAGCGGCTCCATGTCGACGCTGCCGCGGTGCGGCCGGACGTCGCTCGCGGCCCCGAGCGACGCCTGGTGGTACAGGCCGTCGCCGAGGAGCTTCACCGCCTGGGCCGTCGGCTCGTCGCCGAGGGCCTCGACCAGGGTCTCGAGCCACGCGTTCTCGGTGTCGTCGAGGGTCCGACCGGCTTCCTCGTACCCGGCCTGCTGCAGGCGGCTCGCGGCGAGGAGCACGAGGTCGAGCTCGCTGCCGACGAACAGGCAGTTGCGGACGAAGTAGCGGGCGGGCCCGTCCTCGGCCTCGCGCATCCGCTCGACGTCGATCGCGGACAGGTCGGAGAGCCGTTCGCAGAGCCCCTCGACCAGCGCCGCCTTGGACCCGAAGTGGTAGAGCAGTCCGCCCTTCGACACCCCGGCCCGGGCGGCGACGGCGTCGAGGGTCGCGGGACGCTCGCCCTCCTCGCACACGATGGCGACGAAGCTGTCGAGGACGCGGTCACGGGCACTGGCCATGCCGAGAGTCTGCCATGCGGGAGCGGCCCCCAGCGCGCGTGCGTCCACGGCTTCGGGCACCGGTTCTCGTGAACGTTCACGAAGTCGTTGCCGTGCACCACGAGGGGACACGCCGTCTGTGGCCGCGAACCGTTGATCCGGCGCGTTCGGGACGCTACGGTCGACGGGACCGTGAAGGTTCACGACACGACAAGGATCCGCATGTCAGCGCAGACCGCGACCACCTCCAGCAACAGCCCGACCGGCGAGCAGACCCCCGGGTGGGCCGTCCTCGGCCCCGGCCAGATCGCACGCCGTTTCCTGTCCCAGCTGCCGGCCAGCGCGTCCGGTGCCGTGCTCGCCGCCGCCGGCAGCACGTCGGCGGAGCGGGCACGGGCCTTCGCCGACGAGGCCGTCGGGCACGGCTTCGCCGACGTCGCGGCCGGGACCCACACCGACGCCCTCGCCGATCCCCGCGTCGACGCCGTCTACGTCTCGACCGTGCACACGGGCCACGCCGCACTCGTGCTCGCCGCGCTCGAGGCGGGCAAGGCCGTGCTCTGCGAGAAGCCGCTCGCGCCGAACCACGGCACCGCGATGGCGCTGGCGGACGCCGCACGGCAGGCCGGACTGCCCCTCGTCGAGGCCTACATGTACCGGTTCCACCCGCAGACCGCCGCACTGCTCGACCTCGTGCGCGAGGGTGCGGTCGGCGAGGTCACGCACGTCGACGCCGCGTTCGCCTTCCGGGCGGGCGAGCGCACCGGTCGGCTGTTCGACGTCAACACCGCCGGCGGCGGCATCCTCGACGTCGGTGGCTACCCGGTGACCATGGCTGCAGCGGTCGTGCAGGCCGCCACCGGCGTCGCCGTCGCCGAGCCCACCGAGCTCAGCGCGCACGGCACCCTCGGCCCGACCGGGGTCGACGAGTGGACCGTCGCGCAGCTGACCTACCGGGGCGGCATCACCGCGTCCGTCCGCACGGGTGTCCGCGTGCAGGACGACAACGCCGTCACCGTGCACGGCAGCCGCGGGCGCATCGTGCTCACCGACCCGTGGACCCTCGGCGACGCCCCCACGATCCAGGTCCACACCGTCGACGAGGACCCCCGCACGCTGACCTTCCCCGGGGCGCACCCCTACGCGCTCGAGGCCGACGCCACCACCGACGCCCTGCGCACGGGGTCGGTCGACGCGGCGCAGATGACGCTCGACGAGTCCCTCGCGACGGCCCGCACGCTCGACCGGTGGCGTGCCGCGATCGGTCTCCGCTACCCGTTCGAGGCCGAGACCGCGGACATCCCGACCGTGTCCGGCCGGCCGCTCACGGTCGCCGCCCACGAGCCGGACCGCGCCGGCAACCCGATGCGGTACGGCGAGGTCCCGGGCGTCGGCAAGCAGCTGTCCCGCCTGGTGATGGGCGTCGACAACCAGCCCGACCTGGCCCACGCCAGCGCGATCTTCGACCTGTTCGTCGAGCAGGGCGGCAACGTCTTCGACACCGGCTACGTCTACGGCGGCGGCGTGCTCGAGGGGCGCCTCGGCCGGTGGATCCAGAACCGCGGGATCCGCGAGGACGTGGTCGTCATCACGAAGGGCGCGCACACGCCCTTCTGCGACCCGGAGTCGCTGACGAGGCAGCTGCTCGAGAGCCTGGACCGCCAGGGCACCGACTACGCGGACGTCTACATGATGCACCGGGACAACCCGGACATCCCGGTGGGGGAGTTCGTCGACGTCCTCGACGAGCACCGTCGCGCCGGCCGCATCCGGGTCTACGGCGGCTCGAACTGGACGACCGCGCGCTTCGACGAGGCGAACGCGTGGGCGCGCGCGAACGGCAAGCACGGGTTCGAGGTGCTCAGCAACCACTTCGGGCTCGCCGAGGCGTACGACGTGCCG
Source organism: Curtobacterium sp. MCBA15_009 (assembly GCF_001864895.1). Lineage (GTDB taxonomy): Bacteria > Actinomycetota > Actinomycetes > Actinomycetales > Microbacteriaceae > Curtobacterium. The sequence goes on along the minus strand of NZ_MJGO01000039.1, from coordinate 345,624 downwards.
TGGGACGGCTGCGTGCACGCGACCGACGCCGCGTCGAAGGCCTGGCTCGAGGAGCGCCAGGTCCCGCTGCTGCCGTGGTCGTCGCAGGCACGCGGGTTCTTCACCGGGCGGGCGAAGCCGGAGGACACCAGCGACGCCGAGCTCGTGCGCTGTTACTACAGCGACGCGAACTTCGAGCGGCTCCGCCGCGCGACCGAGCTCGGCGAGCGGTTCGGCGTGCCGGCCACCGCGATCGCCCTGGCGTACGTGCTGCACCAGCCGTTCCCGACGTTCCCGCTCTTCGGTCCGCGTACGATCGCGGAGGCCCGGTCCTCGATGACGGGCCTCTCCGTCGACCTCACCCCGGAACAGGTGGCATGGCTGGACCTCCGCGACTGACCGAAGGCGCCGCACCCGGCGGCCGCGCGACGATCCTCGACGTCGCCGCGGCCGCCGGGGTGTCGCGGCAGACGGTCACGCGCGCGGTGAACGGCCTGAGCGGCATCAGTGCCGCGACGAAGGAGCGCGTGCTCGCGGCGGCCGAGCGGTTGGACTACCGTCCGTCGCGGTTCGGCCGCGGCCTCGTCACCGGCGGCGACCACCAGCTCGGTCTCGTCGTCAACGACCTGCGCAACCCCTATACACCGCAGCTCGCGTCGGCGGTCTTCCGGCTCGCCGCCGAGCAGGGCTGGAACGTCATGCTCGCCGACGTCGACCTGGCGAGCGACGCCGACCGGATGGTGCAGGCGCTCGGTGCCCAGACCGACGTCGTCATCGGGTACCTCGGCGCCCGCCGGGAGCGCTGGAACGCGTTGCTCGGCACCGTCCCGATGGTGGAGCTCGACCCGCACACCGAACCGTCGACGGCAGCGGTGCGGCTGGACCCCACCGACGCCGTCGAGGCCCTCGCCGACCACCTGGTCGCCGCCGGTGTGCGGCACCCGGTGGTGCTCGACCACTCCGAGGCCGGCCGGCCGAGCGTCCGCGGTGCGCTCGTCACCGATGCCCTGCGCCGCCGCGGGTACCTGCCGGAGCTCGTGCACGCCGCGCAGGCGACGGCGGAGTGCGGTGCGGCCGAGGCGACACGGGCGCTCGGTCGGTTCCGTCGGCTCGACGCGTTCGTGGCGTTCAACGACGTCACGGCGCTCGGCGTCCTGCAGGCCTGCCGACGTGCGGGGGTGGACGTGCCGGGCGCCGTGCGCGTGGTCGGGGTGGACGGGCTGCCGCTCGGGGAGCTCGTGGCGCCGACGCTCACGACGCTCGCGGTCGACCTCGACGAGGTCGCGCGTGCGGCCATCGACCTCGCGCTCGGCATGTTGGCGGGGGAGCTGCCGCGTTCCGGTCCGGAGGTCCAGCGGACGGTCCGGCACCGGCTGCTCCTGCGGGAGTCGGCCTAGCGCGACGCCCCCCGCGGCGCGCGCTGCGGACGGCGGCCCGACCCGGTACCGAGCGCCTGACGGACGGGAGGCGCGGGGCGGTCTGGTGACGAGCCTCCCGACCGGCGCTTGGTTGCGGTTGCAACCAAAACCGTCCAGACGGTACACTAACGGAGTCCTGACGGGGCGCGTGTCCATCCCGCGTCCCGTCTCGTCTGCCCCACGTACCACCCGCCGTCGACCTGGTCCGGCTCGAAGTCCCAGGAGTCCGCCGTGTCCGCACTGCTCACCAGCCCCGTCGCCACCCGTGTCCGGGGGAGCCGCGCCCGACGCTTCCTCGCGCTCGCCGTCCTCATGCTGCCGGTGCTGCTCATCTCGGTGGACAACACCGTGCTGAGCTTCGCGCTGCCGTCCATCAGCCGGGCGCTCGAGCCCGACGCCGCCACCCAGCTCTGGATCGTCGACTCCTACCCGCTCGTGCTTGCGGGCCTGCTCGTGGTGATGGGCAGCATCGGCGACCGCATCGGCCGGCGCCGCATCCTGGTGATCGGGGCCACCGGCTTCGCCCTGTTCTCGGTCGCCGCAGCGTTCGCCACCGACGCCTGGATGCTCGTCGCCGCCCGGGTCGCGATGGGGGTCTTCGGTGCGATGCTCATGCCGGCGACGCTCTCCATCATCCGCAACGTCTTCGTCGACGCGGGGGAGCGGCGCATGGCGCTCGCCGTCTGGTCGACGATGTTCGCCGCCGGGAACGCACTCGGTCCGCTCGTCGGCGGGACCCTGCTCGCGCACTTCCACTGGGGCAGCGTCTTCGTGGTCGCGGTGCCGATCCTCGTGCTCATGCTCGTCGGCGTGCCGTTCTGCGTGCCGGAGTCGCGGGACCCGCTGCCCGGCCCTGTCGACGTGCCGAGCATGGTGCTGTCGCTCGGTGCCCTCGCGCCGACCGTCTGGGCGATCAAGTCCGTCGTGCACCCCGAGGAGCGCGGGCTCGCCGTCGCCCTGCTCGCCGTCGGCGTGGTCTGCGGCATCGCGTTCGTCCGGCGGCAGCTGCGCTCCCGGACGCCCATGCTCGACCTCCGGCTCTTCCGCAGCACCGCCTTCACCGGCAGCGTGCTCATGAACCTCGCGGCGATGTTCTCGCTGACCGGGTTCCTGTTCTTCATCGCGCAGCACCTGCAGCTCGTCGCCGGCCTCGACCCGTTCGCCTCCGGACTCGTGCTCATCCCGGGGTCCGTGCTCACGATCATCGCCGGGCTCGCGGTGGTGCCGGTCGTCGCCCGGGTCGCGCCGCGCTGGGTCGTGTCGGTCTCGCTGCTGTTCTCGGCGGCGGCCTACGCGCTCGTCGCCGTGCTCGGGCACCACGCGTCGATCGCCGCGCTGGCGTTCGCGTTCGTCCTGCTCGGCATCGGCATCGGCGCGTCGGAGACGGTGACGAACGACCTCATCATCTCGACCGCGCCGGCGGACAAGGCCGGGGCCGCCTCGGCGATGTCCGAGACGGCGTACGAGATCGGCGCCGTCCTCGGCACGGCGGTGCTCGGCACGATCCTGGCGACGACCTACCGCGCGAACGTCCTGGTGCCCGACGGGCTGTCGGCCGGGGCGCACGTCGCGGCGCAGGAGACCCTCGGCGGCGCGGTGTCGGCGGCCTCGACGCTCGGCGGCCCGGCGGGGCAGGCGCTCCTGGAGTCGGCGCGTGCGGCCTTCGACTCCGGCGTGACGATCACCGCCGGCGTCGCCGCCGTGCTCATGGTGGTCGCTGCCGCCGGCGCGGTCGTCATGCTCAAGCGCCGCTGACGCCGGGCCGTGCGCGCCCGGGCTGCCGTGCGCGCTCGCGCCGGGGCCGGCCGGTGCGCGCTCGGTGAGCAGAAGCGGTCGGGTCGCCGCGAGCGACCCGACCGTTCCTGCTCACGAAGTCCCTCCGCCGAGCCCGGCGACGCGTTGCGCGGGGCGCGGCGGGGCCCGTGCGGCACGCCCGGGAGCCGCCGAACCTGTGAATCGTTGACCTCAACCATGGTTCAGGTCATACGTTGGGACCTGGCCACCGCGTGGTGACCACCCCCACCGGAGGAACGACCACGAACACCATGCCCGACGAAGCCCCCGCGACGATCGCCGACGCGTACAAGTCCGCCTTCCGCGGCCACCCGGCCGGAGTCGCCGTCATCACGGCGGAGGGGCCCGACGGCCCCACCGGACTGACCGCCTCGAGCGTCGCGAGCGTCGCCGTCGACCCGCCGGTCCTGGTGTTCTCGCTCTCGACGAACTCCGGCTCCGCCGGCGTCGTGCTCGGTGCCCCCGTGTTCGTCGTGCACCTCGTCGACTCCCGCGGCGTCGACCTCGCCCGTCGCTTCGCCTCGACCGGCAGCCCGGCCGCCGACGACCCGATCTGGGGGACGCTGCCCTCCGGCGACCGCTACCTGCCCGGCGCCGCGAGTGCACTGCGCTGCCGCCCGTTGTCCACGACCCCCATCGGCAGCTCGACCGTCGTCGTCGCCGAGGTCCTGGACATCATCGTCGGACTCGACCGCGGCGAGCCGCTGGTCTACCACAACCGGGAATTCCACTCCCTCACCGATCGTTCCCGGCTCTCGTGAGCCGCGGGATCCCATCCGCAACCCACTGATCGAAAGGAACTCACATGGCTGAGTACACCCTGCCGGAGCTGCCGTACGACTACGCCGCACTCGAGCCGCACATCAGCGGCAAGATCATGCAGCTGCACCACGACAAGCACCACCAGGCCTACGTCACCGGCGCGAACACCGCCCTGCAGCAGCTCGGCGAGGCTCGCGAGTCGGGCAACTTCGGTGCGATCAACAAGCTCGAGAAGGACCTGGCGTTCCACCTCGGTGGCCACGTCAACCACTCGATCTTCTGGACCAACCTCGGCCCGGACACCAAGGTCCCCGAGGGCGAGCTCGCCGCGGCGATCGACGAGTTCTTCGGTTCGTTCGAGAAGTTCCAGGCGCAGTTCGCCGCCGTCGCGAACGGCATCCAGGGCTCCGGCTGGGCCGTCCTGGCCTGGGACACCGTCGGCCAGAAGCTGACCACCTTCCAGCTGTTCGACCAGCAGGCCAACGTGCCGTTCGGTCTCGTGCCGATCTTCCTGCTCGACATGTGGGAGCACGCCTTCTACCTCGACTACCTCAACGTCAAGGCCGACTACGTGAAGGCCGTCTGGAACATCGTCGACTGGGAGAACGTCGCGGCGCGCTTCGCCAACGCGAAGTCGCAGTCCTTCGTCACGGTCTGAGACGTGCGCGACGGGCCACGACGCTGACCCGACCCTGACGACGGGGCACGGTGCCGACGGCACCGTGCCCCGTCGTCGTCCCCGCAGCGGGGTGGTCGGCGCCGGACCGCTCCGTCGTCGGTGTGGTCGTCGTCAGGCCCGGACGGCTCCGGTGCTCGCGGCCAGTTCGTCCGCGACCGCCCGGAGGGCTGCGTCCACGTCGGTGTGCTCGGGATCGACGAGGGACCCCCACTGTGCGCCGCGCGCGGCGAGGACGGCGTCCTGCGCGAGGAGCTCGGCGTCGTCCGGGGGAGTGCCGTGGGCGACGACCCACGCGGTGATCGTCTCGACCCGGCAGCGGTGTGCGGCGTGCTGGTGGCGGTGGCCGTCGAGCGCCTCGACCGAGCCGAGCTCGAAGGTGAGTCGGGCTGCGAGCGCACGCTCCGGGTGGTCGAGGCCGCCGAAGGTCGTGACGAGCCAGTCGGTCAGCGCTGCGTGGTCCGACGCCGGGTCGAGGTCGGCGGCGGTGACGGTCTCGGCGAGGTGGTCGACGACCGCCTGGATCAGGGCCTCTCGTGTGCCGAAGTGGTACACGATCGGGTAGGCGCTCGTGCCGAGGACCCGGCCGAGGCTGCGGACGGAGACGTCCTCGAGCTTGGTGTCGAGCAGGTGCTCGGTGACCTTCTCGAGGATCGCCGGCTTGAGCGTGGGGTCGGGCTTCCTGGGCATCGCTTCTCCGTCGGTGGGCGGCGGTCGCTCGACCGGTTACATGTAGACGGCAAGTATATCAGTGGGCCGGCAGGCGCGCGGAAGCGCTGCGGGTCTGGCCCGCGGGCGACGACGGCGGTCAGCGCTCGGCGGGCTCGGCGACGACGGTCAGGGTCTGGACCCGCCCGGCGGCGAGGGGCGCGAGGCGGAGCTCGATCCGCAGTCGGCCGCTGCTGCCCGGCAGCCACCAGCGCAGGTGCGACGGCGCGGAGGACTGCTCCTGCACCGGCGCGGCGGTCAGGTCCGCCCCGACCTCGGCGACCGCGGCCGCGACGGCACGCCGCCGTCGGTCGTACGGCACGTCCATCGCCACGTTCGGCGTGCAGATCGCGTCCGCCACGTCGTCGCGCCAGTGGGCCAGGAGGCCCGTCACGGCGACCTGCGCCGCCCGCGTCGCACGGGCGGTCGCCTGCACCCCGACGGCTGCGGCGGCCGCACCGCCGCCGGCGTGCACCTCGTCGTCGGCCGCAGCCGCCGCGAGGACGAGGTCGTGCGCCTGCTGTGCGGCGACGGACACCTTGGCCTGCGTGGCGTTCTCGAACGCGACGACGCCGAGGCCGTCGCGCACGGACCACCGCATGTGTGCCGAGAACCCGGGGTACCCGCCGGAGTGCGACACGAGTTCGCCGAACCGGTCGTCCTGCTCGACGAACAACCCGAAGCCGTACGCGGTCGCCCGGGTCGAGGTCGGCACGACAGACGGCGGGACCACCCGCATCGCCTGCTGCATGAGGCGACGGTCGGCCGGCGACACCGGTCCGGTCTCCGGGGCGTCCGAGGACGCGGAGGCCAGGTGTGCGCCCCACCGGGCGAGGTCGGCGACGGTGGAGAAGAGCCCGCCGATCGACGAGAACGCCCCGGGCCCCGTGGACGGCAGGGGCTCCCACGTCCCCTCGTGCGGGCGGAAGCCGGTGACGACGTGCCCGGTGGCGTGCTCGGCCGCGAACACCGTCCGGTCGAGTCCGAGCGGCCGGAGCACCGTGTCGGTGGCGACCTCGGGGAACGGACGGCCGGTGACGGCGGCCACGACCCGGCCGAGCAGGGCGTAGCCGGTGTTCGAGTAGGCGAAGCGGGTGCCCGGCACCGAGTCGAACAGCAGTCCGTCGCGCAGGACGTCGTCCAGCTCGTCGTCGCGCATCGATTCCTGCCGGTCCGCCCACGGGTCGTCGGTGGGGAACCCGGCGGACATCGTCAGCAGCATCCGCACGGTCGGCACCGGGGCGTCCGGGCCGGGCAGGGCGACCGCGGCGAAGGCCGGCACGAACGCGGTGACCGGGGCGTCGAGGTCGAGCCGCCCGTCGGCGACGAGGGTCAGGAGCGTGGCCGCGGTGACGCTCTTCGTGCAGGACGCGATGCGGTAGACGGTGTCGGCGTCCGGCCGGCGTCCGTCGCCCCGGTCGCCGTGCCCACCCGACGCGACGAGGCCGGTGCGGTCGAACACGCCCCAGACGCTGCTCGGCGCCGTGCCGCGCTCGACACGCTCCCGGAAGACGGCGTCGACCTGCTCGACGACGGCCGGGTCGACGGACGGCTGTGGGCTCACGACCGGCGCATCTGGTCGTAGGCGTCGAGCGCGCGCTGCCGGGTGGCCTTCAGGTCGACCATCGGCTCCGGGCGGTCCTCGTCGGCGGGGACCCACCGCCGGACGTACTCGCGGTGCGGGTCGAACCGCTCGAGCTGTCGATCGGGGTTGAACACGCGGAAGTACGGCGCGGCGTCGAACCCGGACCCGGCGACCCATTGCCAGTTCGCGGCGTTGTTGGCCGAGTCGGCGTCGACCAGGGTGTCCCAGAACCACTGCTCGCCCACCCGCCAGTCGACGAGCATGTTCTTCACCAGGAAGCTCGCGGTCGCCAGCCGGACGCGGTTGTGCATCGCACCGGAGTGCCAGAGTTCGCGCATGCCGGCGTCGACGAGGTCGATCCCGGTCGTCCCCCGTCGCCAGCGGTCGACCTCGTCCTCCGACGCGTCGCGCCACGGGAACGCGTCGAACTCACGACGCACGTTGACGGTCGTGATGTCCTCGCAGTGGAAGTACTCGTTCCAGTTGAACTCGCGCCACGCGAGCTGGCGCAGGAACGCCGAGGCGTTCTGGCGCTGTTCCGGCTCGAGCCGACCGTGCAGGCGGTGCCAGACCTGGTACGGGCTGACCTCGCCCCAGCGCAGGTGCGGGGACAGGTCGCTCGTGGCCGCCATGGCGGGTTCGTCGCGCTGGTCGTAGTCCTCGAGCGCGTCGTCGACGAAGTGCTCGAGTCGACGGTGGGCGCCGAGCTCGCCCGGCTCCCATGCGTCGCGGAGCCCACCCGCCCAGTCGGGCTTCGTCGGGAGCAGGCCCCAGTCGTCGAGGGTGTCGCTCGCGACCCCGGTCGGGTCGGGCAGGTCACGGGGCTTCGGCAGCGGGTGCCGCGGCTCGGGCATCGCCTGGGCCGCGCGCCAGAACGGCGTGAAGACCTTGTACGGCTCGCCCTGTCCGGTGAGCACGGTCCAGGGTTCCCAGAGCAGGTTCGCGGCGAAGCTGTGGGCCTCGACCCCACGGTCGTGCAGGGCGCTCTTGATGCCGGTGTCGAGGTCGCGTTCCGCGGACCCGTACCGTCGGTTCCAGAACACGGCGTCGGCGTCGGCGTCGGTGACGAGCTGGTCGACGACATCGGCCGCGGGACCGCGACGCAGGACGAGTCGCGAGCCGCGGTCCTGCAGCTCGGCGTCCAGGGCGGTCAGCGAGTGGTGGAGCCACCAGCGGCTCGCGGCGCCGAGGGGACGGATGCCGTCCGATTCGCCGTCGAGGACGTAGACCACGGTGAGGGGCCCGCCGTGGTCGATACCGGCGCGCAGGGCCGGGTTGTCGGCCAGGCGCAGGTCGTCCCGCAGCCAGACGACGGCGCCGGTCATGCCGTCACCGTGTCGGCGTCGGCCAGCGCCCGAGCGGGTCGCCGGGCCGGGGTCGACCCGACCGCCACGCGGAGCTTCGTGCAGAGTTCGGTGAGGGTGCGCAGCTCGGCGTCCGAGAGCCCGGCACCGACCTGCTGGGCGATGCTCGCGGCGTGCTGCACGGCCACCTGTCGGTAGACGTCGAAGCCGTGCGGCGTCAAGGCGACGATGACGCCACGGGCGTCCGTGGGGTCCGGCTGCTTCTCGACGATCCCACGGGCGAGCAGGCGGTCGACCAGGCGGCTGACGCTCGGCTGGGTGAGCAGGAGGTGCCCGGTGAGGTCGCGCATGCGGCAGCGGCGACCCGGCTGTGTCGACAGGTTGAAGCAGACGTCGTACTCGTTGAAGGAGATCTCACCGCCGGGGAAGTCCGCGTTGAGGCTCCGCATCACGGTCACCTGCGCCCGGAACAGTGCTTCCCAGGCGGCGACGGCGGTCGCCTTCTCCGTGCGGCGTGATTCGCTCACGGTCGCGCTCCTTCCGGTCGTACGGTCCGTCCACAGTACCGACGGGCGCTGACACGGCACCGGGGGCGTGCGCGCGCCGTCCGAGGCGGACGGGAGGCTCGCTGTCGGCCGCCCCGCGCCTCCCGTCCGGTGCGCCCCGGTCGCACGACGTGCCGCTCGCGTCCGCCGGGGTCGCACGACGTGTCGGCCGAGCGCCGGCGACCCGGCAGGACGTGCGACCTCGCGTCCGCTGCTGATCAGGGCCGGACGGGTGACCTCGTGCCGGCCGGTGACCGGGCCCGGACGTGCGCGAGGGCCGGCCGCCCTCGCGGACGACCGGCCCTCTCCCTTGCACCAAGAGTTTCCTGCAATCACATTCCACAGCCGGTGCCACAGCAAACACCGACTGCACGACCGACTGTATAACGAAGCGGTAACGGCGCGCCAGCCCGACGAGCGGTCGTCCCCTGGGAGTTCACCAAGAGCTCCCGATGCGCCTCAGAAGAGGTCGGGCGACGGCGTCGACGCGTAGCGCACGGCGACGTCGGCGTGCCGGTCGAACCGGTAGCCGACCCCGCGGACCGTCCGCACGATCTCCTCGAACGCACCGAGCTTCGAGCGGAGCCGGCGGACGTGCACGTCGATCGTGCGCTCGTTCGGGGTCTCGTCCTCGCCGTCGGACCACAGGCCCTCGATGATGGCGGCGCGCTCGACCGTCTGGCCCTCGCGCAGGACGAGGAACTGCAGGAGCTCGAACTCCTTGTAGGTCAGGGGAGCGACCTCGCCGTCGAGGGCGACCCGCTTGCGCGAGATGTCGATGACGACACCGGTCTCCTCGGGCTCCGGCTTCTCGGCCTGCTTGCGTGCGGCGACGGCGGAGCGGTCCTGCAGCGCGAGCCGCACCACGTCGACGTCACGGCCCCCGGAGTGCTCGGCCGCCACCGCGACCGCGGCGTACGTCTCGGCACCGGGCACGAGCTGCGCGGTGAGCGCCTTGAGCTGCTCGACCACCGCGGCGAGGGTGGTGCCGGCCGCGGCGGCCTTCGCCTCGTCGAGGCCGACGTACAGGGCGAAGCCGCGGGCCTCGGTGCCCTCCGGCAGCGAGCGGTTCCGCTGCGGGGCGACGACGGGGCTGGTCGGGACGGCGGCCGAGACCGGTGCCGGCGACACCGGCCGCGGGCGGATCGGCGTCACGGTGCCGAGATCGGTCGAGGCCGGGGCTGCGGTGCGGAGCGAGGGGCGGGGCTGGGCGATGGTGAGCGACATGGGGTGTCTTCCGTGCGGTGTGGCCGGTTCGCGGGTGGCGCGGCGGCCGGTGTCGAATGCGTCGACCCGGGTACGGCTGACGCCGTCGAGCCCTGCGGTCCTGCTGCGGACCGGGGCGGACCCGGGGAGAGGGGTGAAGGACCTCGTCGCGACGTGCTCGTCGTCGACCGTGGTGGTCACCCGGGGATCACGCGCTCGCGACGGGGATGGTGTCGCGGGGGATCCGGCTGGAACGGGTACCGATCAGGCACACATTCGACAACGCATGACAGCGACCGGCATCATCATGCCGGCAGTCCCCTGGGCCTCGGTGAGGACGCGGGTGGACACGGTTGCAGTCATGAGACGAGTATCGGCGGTATACCAAGACGGTGTCAACCGTCCGAGCGGACGGTCCGCCGAACGCAGGAGGCGGCGATCAGGGGTGACGGACGACGGGAGGCCTGTGGCGGTGTCGCCACGGGCCTCCCGTCGATCGTCGGTGTCGTCGACCGCCTACTCGGCCAGACCGTAGAGACGGTCGCCGGCGTCCCCGAGGCCGGGCACGATGTAGCCGTTCTCGTCGAGCTTCTCGTCGAGCGCGCCGAGCACGATCGAGACGTTGCGGTCGCCGACCGCCTGCTCGACCATCGCGAGGCCCTCCGGCGCGCCGAGGATGCACACGCAGGTGACCTCTTCCGCGCCGCGGGCGAACAGGAAGTCGATGGCCGCCGCGAGCGTGCCGCCGGTGGCGAGCATCGGGTCGAGCACGAAGCACTGGCGACCGGACAGGTCGTCCGGCAGGCGCTCGGCGTAGGTCTGCGGCTCGAGGGTCTCCTCGTTGCGCGCCATGCCGAGGAACCCGACCTCGGCCGTCGGGACCAGCTTGACCATGCCCTCGAGCATGCCGAGCCCGGCACGCAGGATCGGGACGACGAGCGGGCGCGGCTTCGCGATCGCCACGCCCATGGTGTGGGCGACCGGGGTGTCGATCGGCGTCGCGGTGACCCGGACGTTGCGCGTGGCCTCGTACGCCAGGAGCGTGACGAGTTCCTCGGTGAGGGCGCGGAACGTGGGGGAGGGTGTGGTCCGGTCGCGGAGCACCGAGAGCTTGTGGGTGATGAGCGGGTGGTCGGCGACGTGGACTCGCATAGGGTCGAGCCTACCGTGCCGCCGACCGCCAGGAGAGACCGTGGAAGCCCCAGCAGCCCGCCCGTTCGTCCCCGCCATGCAGCGGGCGCTCGACGAGGCCCGGGCCTGCCTGGCGACCGGCGACGTCCCCGTCGGTGCGGTCGTCCTCGACCGGGACGGCGCGGTCGTGGCGACCGGGCGGAACGAGCGCGAGGCACTGCAGGACCCGACCGCGCACGCCGAGGTGCTGGCGCTGCGCGCCGCGGCGCGGGCGACCGGTGACTGGCGTCTGTCCGACCACACGCTCGTCGTCACCCTCGAACCGTGCGTCATGTGCGCCGGCGCGATCCTGGCGGCGCGGGTGCCCCGCGTGGTGTTCGGTGCGTGGGACCCGAAGGCCGGAGCGAGCGGCAGCGTCTACGACGTCGCGCGGGACCGCCGGCTGCCGCACCGGTCCGAGGTGGTCGGGGGCGTGCTCGAGGCGGAGTGCGCCGGAGTGCTCGACGCGTTCTTCGCCGAGCGACGCTGAGGGGTCCCGCGACGGCGGTGACGCGACGCCCGCCGGGACGGGCCGGGTTCAGTCGGCGGCGCGGATGACGATCGACTCGGTCGGCGGCTGCGGACCGGTCCGGAGCACGTCCGGCTCGACGTAGATGACGCGCGCGATCGGCACGGCGGCACGGACACGCTGCTCGACGGCGTCGATGCCGGCAGCGACGTCCCCGAGCCGGCGGTCGCCGTCGACGGCGACCTTGACGCCGACCATGAGCTCGTCGGGGCCGAGGTACAGCGTCTTGATGTGGATGATCGAGTCGACCTCGGGGCCGTCGAGCACGGCGTGGCGGATCCGCTCGGCGTCGGCCGCCGTCGCGCCCTCGCCGACGAGCAGGCTCTTCGTCTCGATGCCGAGGACGACGGCGACGGCGATGAGCAGCACCGCGATGGCGATCGTGCCGAGGGCGTCGTAGAGACCGTCCCCGGTGAGCGCGGTCAGGCCGACGCCGAACAGGGCGAAGACCAGGCCGAGCAGGGCCGCGGTGTCCTCGAGCATGACGACCGGCAGTTCCGGCGCCTTCGCCCGCCGGACGAACTGCACCCAGCTCTGCGTGCCCTTGTGCGGGCGGGCCTCGCGCAGGGCGGTCCGCAGCGAGAAGCCCTCGAGCCCGATCGCGATGACGAGGACCACGAGCGGCAACCACCAGTTGTCGAGCGGGTGCGGGTGCCGGAGCTTCTCGATGCCCTCGTACAGCGAGAACACCCCGCCGACGGAGAACAGGATGATCGACACGACGAAGGCGTACACGTACCGCTCGCGCCCGTAGCCGAACGGGTGCTCCTGGTCGGCGGCGCGACGGGCGCGACGGCCGCCGAGCAGCAGCAGGAGCTGGTTGGCGGAGTCGGCGAGCGAGTGCACGCCCTCGGCGAGCATCGAGGCCGAGCCGCTGATCGCCGCGGCGACGAACTTCACGATCGCGATGCCGACGTTCGCACCGAGCGCGGCGAAGATCGCCCTCGTGCCTCCAGAAGCGCTCACGGCCGTCCCCTTCTCCCGGTTCTGGATGACGATCCTAGGGGAGCGCGGTCGGTAGGGTCGGCAGCATGACCATCGACCTGCCCCGCACCGCCATGCTCGGCGTCGGCTCCATGTCCGGGGCCGTCCTCGACGGCCTGCTCGCCGCCGGGCTCGACCCGGCGACCGTGACGCTGACCACCCGGTCCGAGGCATCGGCCGCCGCGCACCGCGAGCGCGGGCTCGACGCAGTCGCGACGGACACCGACCCGGACGCGAACCGCGCCGCGGTCCGCGGCGCGGCCCTCGTCGTGCTCGGTGTCAAGCCGTACGGCATCGCCGACCTGCTCGCCGAGGTCGCGTCCGACCTCGCCCCTGGTGCGGTCGTCGTGAGCGTCGCCGTCGGCACGACCACGGCGAGCATGGAGGCGCTCGTCCCCGCCGGCGTGCGCGTCGTCCGGGCGCTGCCGAACACCCCCGTCGGCGTCGGTCTCGGCGTCACCGGCATCAGCGCGGGTGCCTCCGCCGACGACGCGGCCGTCGCGCTCGCGTCGTCGGTCTTCACCGCGTCCGGCGAGGTCGTCTCCGTGCCGGAGTCGCAGCTCGACGCCCTGTCCGCGGTGTCCGGGTCGGGGCCCGCCTACGTCTTCCTGCTCGTCGAGCAGTGGCAGCAGGCCGCCGAGGCCCTCGGCTTCACGCCGGAGCAGGCCGCGACCATGGTGCGCGGCACGGTGCGCGGCGCCGTCGAGCTGCTCGGACGGTCCGGGCGGGAACCCGCCGACCTGCGCCGTGCCGTGACGAGCCCGAAGGGCACGACCGAGCGCGCCGTCGCCGTCCTGCAGGACGCCGACCTGTCCGACACGTTCCTCCGCGCCTCCCGCGCGGCGATCGCGCGGGCCGAGGAGATCGCCGCGTCGTAGCGGGTCGCCGCTGAGCGGGCAGCGCTACTCGAACCCGGCGAAGCGCTCGAGGTCCGTCTCGGACCCGGAGACGATGATGACGTCGTCCTCGCCGATGACGCTCTCCGGCGTCGCCGGCACGAAGGGGCTGCCCGGCGGCTTGATGCCGAGCACGGTGAGGCCGAAGCGGGTGCGGATGACCGTCGTCGCGAGGTCCTTGCCGCGCACCGCCTTGGGCGGGTGCATCTTGACCACGGCGAAGTCGTCGTCGAACTCGATGAAGTCGAGCATCCGCCCGGACACCAGGTGCGCGGTGCGCTCGCCGGCCTCGCGCTCCGGGTAGACGACGTGGTTCGCGCCGATGCGGGACAGGATCGTGCCGTGCGAGCGGCTGATCGCCTTCGCCCAGATCTGCGGGATGCCGAGGTCGACGAGGTTCGCGGTGATGAGGACGCTCGACTCGAGGTCGCTGCCGGTGCCCACGACCGCGATCGCGAAGTCCTGCGCGCCGATCTGGCGCAGCGCGTCGATGTCCGTCGCGTCCGCCTGCACCGCGTGCGTCACGCGGTCGGACCACTTCTGCACGAGGCCGGCGTCGGTGTCGACGACCAGGACCTCGCGGTCCTGTCGTTCGAGCTGCCCGGCGGTGGCGGCGCCGAAGCGGCCCAGGCCGATGACCAGGACGGGGGCGTCGTGACTGATCGCACCGGTCGGGTGCGATCGACGTGTTCGGTCAGCCAACGATCGGCCTCTCCTCGGGACGGCGGAACAGCTGCCGGCTCTGGCTGGCGGCCAGGGCAGCGGCGATCGTCACTGTACCGACCCGGCCGAGGAACATGGTGGCGGCGAGGACGTACTTGCCGGACTCTGGCAGCTCGGCCGAGACCCCGGAGGACAACCCGCACGTCGCGAACGCCGAGATCACCTCGAACAGCACCCGGTCGAGCGACTCGTGCGTGATCTGCAGGAGCACGACGGTGGCGACGGCGACGATCGTGGCGCCCCAGAGCACGACCGCGACGGCCACGCGGAGCACGTCGCTCGGGATCCGGCGGCCGAACGCCTCCATGCTCTGCCGGCCGCGGGCCTCGGCGACCGCGGCGAGGAACAGCACGGCGAGCGTCGTCACCTTGATGCCGCCGGCGGTCGACGCCGAGCCGCCGCCGATGAACATGAGCATGTCCGTGACGAGCAGGCTCGAGCCGTTCAGCTGGTCGAAGTCGACGAGCGAGAACCCGCCGGACCGCGTCATCGTCGACAGGAAGAGCGCCTGGAACGCCGTGCGGCCGGCGCCCTCGTCGCCGAAGGTCGTCGGGTTCGAGGCCTCGAGGGCGATGTAGACGATCGCGCCGCCGACGAGCAGCACCGCGCTGGTCGCGAGCGTCAGCTTGACGTGGATCGGCCACCGCCGGGGCGTGCGGAGCTGCTTCGTCAGGGCCCGGATCACCGGGAAACCGATCGAGCCGGCCACGACGCCGACCATGAGGAGCGAGAGGAACCAGTAGTCGTGGGCGAACGGTGTCAGCCCCTCGGCGTTCGGTGCGAACCCCGTGTTCGTGAACGCCATCGCCGCGTAGTAGAAGGAGTCGCCGACCGCCGTCCAGAACGGGATGCCGGCGAGCAGGACCGACGGCAGGAGCAGCAGGCCGAGCACGATCTCGATGGACAGCGTGCTCACCGCGACGGTCGCGAGCAGCGTCCCGACCTCGCCGAGCCGGACGGCCTGGCCCTCCGGGACCGCCCCGTGGTGGGTGCGGAGCGGGTTCGAGTCGCCGGCGGCCATGAGCTTGGCGCGGAGCCCGAGCTTGCGGGTGACGAACAGCCCGAGGATCGACGCGAAGGTCAGGACCCCGACCGCGCCGATCTGGGTGCCGATCACCACGAGGGTCTTGCCGAACACCGACCAGTGCGTCGCCATGTCGACCGTGGCGAGCCCGGTCACGCACACCACCGAGGCCGCGGTGAACAGGGCGTCGGAGAAGTGCGTCCCGGTGCCGTCCGCCGAGGCCCACGGGGTCATGAACAGCACGGTGAACAGGAAGACGAGCGCGACGAACACGAGGATCGCCAGTCGCGAGGGGGAGGAGCGGAGCACCGTGGCGATGCGTCCGACCTGCCGACGGGGCACGCTCACCTGCTGCGTGAGCGGCTCGGTGCGGTCGAGCATCGTATGCCTCCGAGGACATGGGCCGGGTCGGTTCGTCATGGTACATCCGTGACGCCCCGGCTAGCCTTGCCCCCATGGCCGACATCTTCTCCGTCGTGGCGGACCCGACGAGGCGCGAGCTGCTCGGGGCGCTCCTCACCGCCTACGGATCGGACGCCACCGCCGGCGAACTCAGCGTCGGGCAACTGGTCGAGCGGCTCGGCGTGAGCCAGCCGACCGTGTCGAAGCACCTCCGCGTCCTGCGCGACATCGGCCTCGTCACGAGCCGGGAAGAGGGACAGCACCGGTTCTACCGGCTCGACCCGGAACCCCTCGTCCGCCTCGAGGACTGGGTGCTCCCGTTCATTGGGGCCGTCGACGCCGACGGCACCCCGGCGACCACCGCCTGGACGCCGGACGGGCAACCGGTCTCCGTCCGTCGGAGCGGCGCCGCGGGCAAGGCCACGGTCGAAGTCGGCACCGAGCTCGGGCGGGTCATGGCCGAGGCCTCGCACCGGGCGAACGCCGCGATCTCCGGCGCCCAGCACGGGTGGGAGCGCGTCGTCGACCGCAGCCGCAAGCGGTTCGCCCGCCGCGGCGACGAGGACGGCGAGTGAGCCTGGACACCGGGTCCCACGCGCCTCTACAGTGACCAGTGACCACACAGGTCACATCGATCCCGCACGCCGCGTCGACAGGGCCGGCGGGCGGGCCACCCGGAGGCGGACCATGACCGGCAGTTTCGACGACGTGCGCTTCCTCACCGTCGCTGAGGTCGCCGAGATGATGCGCGTCTCGAAGATGACCGTCTACCGCATGGTGCACGCCGGGGAACTCCCCGCGATCCGCTTCGGACGGTCCTTCCGCGTGCCGGAGTCCGCCGTGGCCGCGGTCCTGCGCGGTGGCGTCGCCGACGTCGGCTGACCGCCCGTTCGACATCACAGCGGCCACCCGGTAGACTCCACCAGGTTGATTTTCCGCGGTCTCTTCGGCCCGGTGTCCGTACATCAGCATCAGTCCGAGCGAGGTCCACATGGGTTCTGTCATCAAGAAGCGTCGCAAGCGCATGGCGAAGAAGAAGCACCGCAAGCTCCTTCGCAAGACGCGTCACCAGCGTCGCAACAAGAAGTAGGTCGAAGGACCAACAGCTGAAGCCCCGGTTCGCCGGGGCTTTCGCATTTCCCGGGGGCGTCCTTCCGCCCCCGCCGGGCCGCGGTCCGGTGCGGGTTACGCTGGGGGCATGCCCACCGTGACGCTCTTGACGAAGCCCGGCTGCCACCTCTGCGACGAGGCACGACCCGTCGTGGAACGGGTCGTGGCCGAGCACCCCGACGCGACGCTGCAGGAGCAGTCGATCCTCGACGACGAGGCGCTGCGCCAGGAGTACGCCGAGGACATCCCGGTCGTCCTCGTCGACGGCCGCGTGCACAGCAACTGGCGCGTGGACGCCGACCGGCTCGCCCGTGCACTCGAGCAGGCGGGGGCGCGCGCATGATCTCCCACGTCGTCTCCTGGACCCTGCGCGAGGACCTCGACCGCGCCTCGGCGATCGCACGCATCCGCGAGCTCCTGACCGGGCTCACCGGCACCATCGACTCGATCCGCTCGCTCGAGGTCGTCGAGAACGTCGCCTACCCCGGGAAGAACCAGGACGTCGCCGTCGTGGCCTCGTTCGACGACCTCGCCGGGCTGGACGCGTACCAGGTGCACCCGGAGCACCAGGCCGCGGCGGCCGAGATCCGTGGACTGGTCACGTCGCGTGCCGCCATCGACTGGCAGAGCTGAACCGAGCCTCCCGTCCGCCCTGTCGCGCCGTACGCTGCGGCGCTTCGTGAGCAGCAATGGTCGCCTCCCGCGTCGGGAGGCGACCATTGCTGTTCACCATGTGCGCGCGGCGTCGCCGCGCAGCGCGGGACCTACGGGGTCAGGCGCGTCGGGCCGCGGAACAGGTACGTGACCTCGCGGATCGACGGTTCACCGAGCATGAGCATGAGCACGCGTGCCAGGCCCATGCCGAACCCGCCGTGCGGCGGGACGCCGTAGCGGAAGAAGTCGAGGTACCAGCCGAGCTCCTCGGGGTCGAGGCCCTTCTCGACGGCCTGCGCCTCGAGCACGTCGACGCGGTGCTCGCGCTGGGCGCCCGTGGAGATCTCGGCGCCGTTGAAGATGAGGTCGTAGCTGTTGGTGACCGACGGGTCGCCCGGCTTGCGCATGTGGTAGTACGGCCGGATCGAGGCGTCGTACTCGGTGACGAACACGAACTCGGAGCCGTGGTGCTCCTTCGCCCAGGCGGCGACACGACGCTCGCCCTCGGGGTCCAGGTCGCCGTCGGCGCGCACGACGTCGTAGCCGCTGTCCGCGACGATCGTCCGTGCCTCGGCCAGGGTCACGCGGGGGAACGGCGTCGCGGGGACCTGCAGCTCGAAGCCGAAGACCTCCTCGATGTCCTTGCCGTACTTCTCCTTGACGGCGGTGATGCCGGCGACCAGGACCTCTTCGTGCATCGCCATGACGTCCTCGTGGGACTCGATCCACGAGAACTCGGCGTCGACGCTCGTGAACTCGGTGGCGTGCCGGCTCGTGAAGGAGGGGTCGGCCCGGAAGGCGTCGGCGATCTCGAACACGGCACCGAAGCCGGCCGGCTGCGCCATCTGCTTGAAGTTCTGCGGGGACTGCGCCAGGTAGGCGGTCGTCTCGAAGTACTCGAGCTGGAAGAGCTCTGCGCGCGACTCGGACGCCGACGCCATGAGCTTCGGGGTGTGGATCTCGATGTAGTCGCGGTCGACCCAGTACGTGCGGAACGCGTGCTCCAGCGTCGTCTGGATGCGGAAGATGAGGTTCTGCTTGCGGTTGCGCAGGTCGAGGAAGCGCCAGTCGAGCCGCTTGTCGAGCGAGGAGTCGTCGGCGATCGGGGTCTCCGGGATCGCGGCGCTCACCACCTCGAGCGCACCGATCTTGACCTCGAGCCCGCCGAGCTTCACGCGCTCGTCGTGCTTCAGCGTGCCGGTGGCGTGCACGAAGGTGCCGTGCGCCAGGCCGGAGATCTCGTTGGTCGTCGCGAGGGCGGCCTGGGCGGCGTCGTCGCCGTCCTCGGCCTCGCGCGTCGCCGGGTTCACGAGCTGGACGGCGCCGGACTCGTCGCGCAGCACGACGAACTGCACCTTCTTCTGGTCTCGGACGGTCTCGACCCATCCGGCCACGGAGACGGGGCCGTCGGGGAGGGCTGCCAGGTCGGCGATGCGGGTGCGTTCGATCACGGTGGTCGAGTCTAACCGTCTGCGTCTGCCGCGTGGGTCGTCCCCTTGCTCCTCCACAGGGCGGCACGCGTCCGTCGTCGTCCACAGACCGGCCAGGAGGCCCACCGCGGCCCCGGCGGGATCCGTAGCGTCCTCGACGTGGCCGGGTCGCGGGCCGGAGAGGGGACCGATGGGGACGGGAACGGGGGTACTCGCGGCCTGGCCGCCTGCGGCGGTGGCGCTGGTCGTCGCCGCGTTCTGCACGGCGACCCTGACGATGCTCGTGGCCGTCGTCGGCGGAGTGTGGGCGGTCGTCAGGTGGCGGCAGGACGTCGCGCGCGAGCAGCGGGACCGTTACTGGTCACGGCTGACGGTGGTGTTCGACCTCGTCACCGCGACCGAGGTCGGCCGCCGTGAGATCGGCCGCAACCTGGCGCAGGCGATGTACGACATGCAGAAGGTGCCCGCTGGAGAAGAACCCGCTGCGAGGGTGTTGGCGGAACTCCTCATCGAGCGAAGGAGACAGTGATGACGAGCCGACTGCGACGCGCATGGCGAGAACTGGTCCGGCGGGAGCCGGCGGCGTCCGCGGATCCACGTGCGCCCATCGGTCCGGCACCGGGCGAGAGCATGTGGGACTGGGCGCAACGCGGAGCGATCGAGTGGCAGCTCCACGTTGAGGAAGGCGAGCTCAAGCTCGAGCTGGCGCGGGAGCGCATGCGGGCCCAGGTGTTCGCGGAGCACGATGCCGGCTCAGGGGAGCGACGCGCGGAGTGACCCCAGCGTGCCGAGGAACTCCTCGGCCATGCCCGCCCGCTCGACGAGCTTCGCGTGCCGGGCGCGCGCGTCCTCGAGGAACTCGTCCAGGCGTGCGGCGAGCACGGGCTCGTCGTCGACGGCGCGGGTGCGCAGGGCGTCGACGACCCGGAGCAGTTCGGCCATCTCGTCGAGGGTGAAGCCGAGGGGCTTCATCCGCCGGATCACGAGCAGCCGCTCGAGGTCCTGCTCGGTGTACACGCGGAAGCCCCCGGAGGTCCGGCCGCTCGGCACGAGCAGCCCGACCTCGTCGTAGTGCCGGATCGTCCGCAAGGACATGCCGGCACGGTCGGCGAGCTCGCCGATGTGCATCGTGTCAGGGGCGTCGGCGGCGTCGTCGGGGTGCATGGTTCAACCCTACCCTCACGTGAGGGTAGGGTTGCCGACGATGTCAGTGACCTCCTCCGCCCCGGCCGCCACGAGCGTCCTCACCGCGCTCCGTTCGCCGCGCCTGCTCACCCGCGAGGTCCTCGCCGGTGTCGTGACCGCGCTCGCCCTCATCCCCGAGGCGATCTCGTTCTCCGTCGTCGCCGGGGTCGACCCGGCCGTCGGGCTGTTCTCGAGCGTCGTCATCGCCATCGTCATCTCGATCGTCGGCGGACGCCCGGCGATGGTCTCCGCCGCCGCGGGTTCGGTGGCGCTCGTCATCGCGCCGCTGGTCCGCGAGCACGGCATCGCCTACCTCGTGCCGGCGATCGTCCTCGGGGGCGTCCTGCAGCTCGTGCTCGGGTTCCTCGGGGTGGCCCGGCTCATGCGGTTCATCCCACGCAGCGTCAACGTGGCGTTCGTGAACGCCCTGGCGATCCTCATCTTCACCGCGCAGCTGCCGAACCTGCTCGGCGACGACGTCCCGTTCGTCGTGTGGCCGCTCACCGCGCTCGGCATCGCGCTCATCGTCGGCTTCCCGTTCCTGACGAAGGCGATCCCGGCACCGCTCGTCGCCGTCGTCGTGATCACCGCCATCACGATGCTGTTCAGCGTCGCGGTACCGACGGTGGGGGACGAGGGCGAGCTGCCGACCGCACTGCCCGGGTTCGGGGGCATCACGACGCCGTTCACCCTCGAGACGCTGCAGATCGTCGCGCCCTACGCGGTCGGCGTCGCGATCGTCGGCCTCATCGAGACCCTGCTCACCGCCCAGCTCGTCGACTCGATCACCGAGACCGGCTCGAGCAAGTGGCGCGAGTCGTGGGGGCAGGGCGTCGCGAACATCGCGTCGGCGTTCTTCGGCGGGACGGGCGGCTGCGCGATGATCGGGCAGACCGTCATCAACGTGAAGACGGCCGGCGCGCGGACCCGCATCTCGACCTTCGCCGCCGGCGCCTCGGTGCTCGTCCTGACCATCGTGCTGCACGACCTCGTCGCGCAGATCCCGATGGCGGCGCTCACCGCGGTCATGCTCATGGTCTGCGTCGCGACGTTCGACTGGCACAGCATCCGACCGCGCACCCTGCGCCGGATGCCGCTCGGCGAGACGGCCGTCATGGTGATCACGGTCGTGGTCGTCGTCGCGACCGACAACCTGGCGACGGGGGTGCTCGTCGGCGTCGTCGTCGCGGCCCTCGTGTTCACGCGCCGCGTCGCCCACGTCGTCACCGTCGTCCGGGAGCCCGTGGACGACCGGACCGTCCGGTACCGGGTCCGCGGGGCGCTCTTCTTCGCGTCGTCGAACGACCTGGTCACCCGGTTCTCGTACGCGCAGGACCCGGAGCACGTCGTCATCGACATGTCGGACGCGCACGTCTTCGACGCGAGCACGGTGGCAGCACTCGACGGCGTCGAGCAGCGCTTCGCGAAGCACGGCTCCACGGTCGAGGTCGTCAACCTGAACACGGCGTCGGTCGCGCTGCACGGGCGGCTCTCCGGCGAGCTCGGCTGAGCGCTTCCGCATCCGTGAATCGCCTGAGGGGCCGGTGGGAACGCGAGGGCGACCTAGACTGGAACCCATGCCCGCCACCCGAATCCACCTCGTCCGGCACGGTGAGGTGCACAACCCGGACCGCGTCCTCTACGGTCGGCTCCCGGGCTTCGGTCTGAGCGATCTCGGCGGGCAGATGGCCCTGGCATCGGCGAACGCGTGGCGCGACGTCGGTGTCGACGTGCGGCGGATCGTCGCCTCGCCGCTCCAGCGCACGCAGGAGTCCGCGGCGCCGTGGGCTGCGGCCTACGACCTCGAGGTCACGCTCGACGAGCGCCTCATCGAGCCGACGAACCGGTACGAGGGGCAGCCCCCGGGGTTCACGAAGCGGTCGCTCCGGCGCCCGGCGGAGTGGCCCTGGATCGCCAACCCGCTGCGGCCCAGCTGGGGCGAGGCCTACGAGTCGATCGCGAACCGCATGCTCGCCGCCGTGGACACGGCCTGGCGGAGCGTCGACGAGGGCGACGTCGTGCTCGTCAGCCACCAGCTGCCCATCTGGATGGTCCACCGGAAGCTCGCGGGGGAGTCGCTCTGGCACGACCCGCGCAAGCGCCGCTGCGACCTGTCGAGCATCACCACCGTCGAACGTGTGCCCGCCACGTCGACCGGTCGGTTCACCGAGGTCGGGTACGCGGACCCCGCGCAGGAACTCCGCGCGCGGGCCATCGACGAGGGAGCAGTGTGACCGGCACCACCAGCGAGAACGGCAGCAGCGTGCGGCGGACCCGTGGGCGCCTCGCGACGATCGCGGGGGTGGCGGCCGTCGCCGCGGCCCTCGTCCTGACCGGGTGCTCGTCGGGCAACGACTCGCTGTCGAAGCAGTACGGCAGCGGCACCACCCAGAACTACATCTCCGGCAACGGCGCGGTGACCGAGGTCGCCGTGGACAAGCGCGCCTCGCCGGTCGAGTTCTCGGCGGAGGACACCGACGGTGACGCCGTCTCGGCAGCGGACCTGCGCGGCAAGGTCGTCGTGCTGAACTTCTGGTACGCCGGCTGCCCGCCGTGCCGCGCCGAGGCGAAGTACCTCAACGAGGTCCACGACGACTACGCCGACTCGGACGACGTCGCCTTCATCGGCGTCAACGTCCGCGACGAAGCAGGCACGGCCGCCGCGTTCGAGCGGACCTTCGGCGTGGAGTACCCGACCGTCCTCGACGCACGGACCGGCACCATGCAGCTCGCGATGTCCGGTCAGGTCGCTCCGAACGCGGTCCCCGCGACCATCGTCCTCGACACGAAGGGCCGGGTCGCGGCGCGGGTGCTCGGCGCCGTCGACGGCACGAGCATCCTGAAGACCCTGGTCAGCGACGAGCTCGACGCGGGCAAGGCCTCCTGACCCGTGGCCTCCAACCCCTTCGCCGACGCGATCCTGAGCGGGCAGATGGCCGTGGCGCTGCCCGTGGCCGCGCTCGCCGGTCTCGTGTCGTTCCTGTCGCCGTGCGTGCTCCCGCTCGTGCCGGGCTACCTCGGGTACGTCGGTGGCGTGGCCGAGGGCGGGCAGCGGCGGGGGCGCGTCGTGCTCGGCGTGCTGCTCTTCATCCTCGGCTTCACGGCGGTCTTCGTCGCCTACACGACCGTGTTCGGCGCGCTCGGCTTCTGGCTCGTCCGCTGGCGCGACCTCATCACGCAGGTCCTCGGCGTCGTGGTGATCGCGATGGGGCTCGTCTTCGTCGGTCGCTTCACCTTCATGCAGCGCACGATCAAGCCCGGCTGGACACCCGCCACCGGTCTGGTCGGCGCCCCGCTGCTCGGCATCGTCTTCGGCCTCGGCTGGACCCCGTGCCTCGGTCCGACGCTGGCGGCCATCAACCTGCTCAGCGTGCAGTCCGGCAGCGCCTGGCAGGGCATGTGGCTCGGGGTGGCCTACTGCCTGGGGCTCGGCATCCCCTTCCTGCTCGTCGCCCTCGGCGCGGGGTGGGCCACCGGCGCCGTGCGTGCCGTGAAGCGCCACATGCGCACCGTCAACATCATCGGAGGAGCGATCCTGATCGTCATCGGTCTGCTCATGGTCACCGGCATCTGGTCGGCCATCATGTCGAGCGTCGGGGCGGTGATCCAGAGCTATGTCCCCGCGATCTGACGACGGCACCGACCTCGTGGCCGACCCGCAGCGGCCGTCCGACCACGTCGACGGCTCCGGCCCGGGTGACTCCGAGATCGTCCAGCCGAAGCTCGGTCTGGTCGGGTCTCTCCGCTTCGCCTGGCGTCAGCTCACGAGCATGCGCACCGCGCTCTTCCTGCTCATGCTGCTCGCGCTCGCGGCGATCCCGGGCTCGCTCGTGCCGCAGCGCACCGCCGACCCGAACGGCGTCGTGCAGTACAAGACCGAGCACGCGACGCTCTACCCGATCCTCGACAAGCTGCAGGTCTTCGACACCTACACGTCGGTGTGGTTCTCCGCGATCTACCTGCTGCTGTTCGTCTCGCTCATCGGGTGCATCCTGCCCCGGACGAAGCACCACTGGCAGGCGCTCCGGACGCGACCGCCCCGCACGCCCGCGCGCCTGACGCGCCTGGCGGGCTTCCGGTCGGTGGCGGTGGAACCGGACACGGTGGCGGGCGACGCCGGGACGACGGACGCGGCCACGGGCCTCCCGTCCGTCGACCACGCCGTGACGCGCGCGATGGCGATCCTCAAGCGGTCCGGCTACCGGGTGGAGCGCTTCGGGGACTCGGTCAGCGCGGAGCGCGGCTACCTGCGCGAGACGGGCAACCTCGTGTTCCACGCGGCGCTCGTCGGCGTGCTCCTCGCCGTCGGTGTCGGCGGCGGGTTCGGCTACACCGGGCAGCGGCTGCTCGTCGAGGGGCAGACCTTCTCGAACGTCCTCGGCTCGTACGACTCGTTCAACCCGGGGCGCTGGTTCCACCAGTCCGACCTGCAGGGCTACAACCTGACGCTCGACAAGTTCACGACGACGTACGAGGAGAAGAACCTCGACGCCCTCGGGCAGGCGCTCGACTACTCCGCCACCGTCACCACCCGCGAGCAGGGCGGCGAGGCCGCGACCAAGCGGCTCGGCGTGAACAGCCCGCTGCACGTCGGCGGGACGAACGTCTACCTGCTCGGCAACGGGTACGCGATGTCCGTCACGGTGCGCGACGGCAAGGGCGACGTCGCCTTCCAGGACGTCGTGCCCTTCCTGCCGGAGGACTCCAACTACACCTCGGTCGGCGTCATCAAGGTGCCGGACTCGGTACCGGACCAGCTCGGCATGCAGGGGTTCTTCTACCCGACGGCGACGAAGCAGGCCTCCGGCGCCTTCAGGAGCGCCTACCCGGACGCCCAGAACCCGCTGCTGAGCCTGCAGGTCTACACCGGCGACCTCGGCCTCGACAGCGGTGTGCCGCAGAGCGTCTACACGCTCGACACCGGCGGCCTGCAGCAGATCGCCGGCCGTCAGTCGGACGCGCCCTCGATCATGCTGAAGCCCGGCCAGACGAAGCAGCTGCCCGACGGTGCCGGGTCGATCACCTTCGACGGCGTGAAGCGGTACGTCTCGCTCGACGTGCACCACGACCCGTCCTCGGTGTGGGTCGCCGGCTTCGCCCTGCTCTCCACGCTCGGCCTGCTCACGTCGCTGTTCGTGCCGCGCCGCCGCGTGTGGGTGAAGGCGGTGCCCCGGACGGGCGCCGAGCACGGCGAGTACGACCTCGAGTACGCCGGCCTGGCCCGCGGCGAGGACCCGAACCTCGAGCGTGCCGTCGCGGACCTCGCACACCGCCACCTGTCGGACCTCGGCGTTAGGATGCCCCAGTGAGCGACTTGACCACGAACCTGGCGACCTACTCGGTCGTGCTGACGTACTCCGCGATGTCGGTCTACGTCATCGCGTTCATCTCGTTCGCGCTGGACATGGCGAAACGATCGGGCGAGGTCGCGGCCGCTGCGAAGGCGGTCGGTACCGACGGTGCCGACGACACGGCGACCACCACGGCCGCCCGGTCCGGCAAGACCGTCGCCACCGTCCGCGGCGGCACGGTCGTCCTCGAGCAGGTCACTGCTCCGCCCGCGAACGGCAGCGGTGCGTCCGGCCGCGGCACGACGTTCGAGCGGGTCGGGATGGCGATGACCGTCCTCGCGCTCGTGCTGCACGTCGGAGCGGTGGTGCTGCGCGGGATCGCGGCCGACCGTGTGCCGTGGGGCAACATGTTCGAGTTCTCGCTGACGGGCACGGCGCTCATCACGCTGATCTTCCTGCTCGTGCAGTTCTGGCAGAACCTGAAGTTCCTCGGCGTCTTCATCAGCGGGCTGACGATCATCCTGCTCGGCATCGCGACGGTGAACTACTACGTCCCCGTCCGGCCGCTCGTGCCGGCGCTGACGTCCTACTGGCTCGTCATCCACGTGTTCGTCGCCATCGCCGGCACCGGGTTCTTCGCCCTCGGCGCGGGCCTCGCGATCGCACAGCTCGTGCAGACCTACCGGCAGGGCCGCTCGGCCGAGCAGAAGCTCCGCTTCATGGCGACGCTGCCGAACGCCGACCGGCTCGAGGTCCTGACCTACCGCGTCCTGCTCGTCGGCTTCGTGCTCTGGACCTTCACGCTCATCGCCGGTGCGATCTGGGCGCAGAGCGCCTGGGGCCGTTACTGGGGCTGGGACACGAAGGAGGTCTGGACCTTCATCATCTGGGTCATCTACGCTGGCTACATCCACGCCCGCGCGACCCGCGGCTGGCGGGGCGCCCGGTCCTCGTGGCTCGCCCTGATCGGCTTCGCCGCGGTCATGTTCAACTTCTCCGTGGTCAACGTCTTCTTCAAGGGGCTGCACAGCTACTCCGGTCTGTGAGTCGCCGGGTCCGCTGACGGGGCCGGGTCGCCACCACGACCGGACGGGAGGCACGGTGCCAGCTGGCACCGTGCCTCCCGTCCGTCGTCCGGCCCGATCCGCGCAGGTGCCGGCCCCGTCCGGACCGTTGGCGCGCAGTCGCTCGGCGGAGCGCCGAGGTCGCACGATCTGCCGCTCCGGGCGTCGCCGAGCGGCCGGACGTGCGACCTGGGCGGACGCGAGCGGCGTGTCGTGCGACCGCGGCGCGCGCGATCGGCTCGGTCGGCGGGGCACCCGCCGGCCGGCCGCCCGGCCACCCGCCGGCCACCCGCCGGCCGGCCGGCTGCCCCTCGAGGCCGCGCGATCTGCCGCTCCGTCCGCCGCCGAGCGGCCGGACGTGCGACCCCGGCGGACGCGAGCGGCGCGTCGTGCGACCCCGGCCGAGCGCGATCGGCCCGCGCGGCCGCCCGCCCGGCCACCCGCCGCTCGGCTGCCGCGCCTACGCGTCCGCGAGCACCGCGTGCACGCGCTCGAGCCGTGCCTGCCACCACGCCGTGCGCTCGGGCGAGGCCGCGTTCCGCTCGAGCAGGTCACGGGACACCGCGGCGCGGCGCACCGGCACCCGGCCGTCAACGGGCAGCAGGGGCTCGGTCGTGACGTCGGTGTCGAACATCGCGGCCGTGCCGAGCCCGGCGGCGTAGCCCGGCGACATCGCGGCGGCCGCGAGGAACGCCCCCATGCCGAGCCCGACCGACGTGTCGAGTGCACTGGACACCACGCAGGGCAGCCCGGCCTCGGCGACCAGGGAGCGGGCAGCGGTGATGCCGCCGAGCGGTTGCGCCTTGACCACGAGCACGTCCGCGGCACCGGCCCGGGCGACCGCGAGCGGGTCGGAGGCACGGCGGACGCTCTCGTCGGCGGCGATCCGGACGCCGAGCCCGGCGGTGCGGGAGCGGAGTTCGGCGAGCTCCGGCACGGTGCCGCACGGCTGCTCGGCGTACTGCAGGTCGTAGGGGGCGAGCCGCTCCAGGGCGGCGGTGGCCCGGTCGACGCTCCAGAGCCCGTTGGCGTCGACCCGCACCGTGGCCGAGGGACCCATCACCCGGCGGACCTCGGCGACCCGGGCGACGTCGTCGTCGAGCGTGGTGCCGGGTTCGGCGACCTTGACCTTCGCGGTCGTGCAGCCCGGGTAGCGCGCGAGCAGGTCGGCGACGGCACCGGGGGCGATCGCCGGGACGGTCGCGTTCACCGGCACCGACTCGGCGGCGGCGGCGTGGTCGGTCCAGCCGAAGTCGATCGCGGCCCGGAGCCAGGACGCGGCCTCGGCGTCGTCGTACTCGACGAAGGGCGAGAACTCGGTCCAGCCGGCCGGCCCGCGGAGCACCAGGGCCTCGCGGGTGGTGATGCCGCGGAACCGGACGCGCATGGGCAGGGCGACGACGTGCGCATCGGCGAGGAGGTCGGCGAGGTCGGGGAGCACGTCGCCATCATCCCAGTCCGGACGCCGTCCAGCCCACCCGCCGGTTCCTCGGAGCCGACCGCCAGGGCAGGGCACTAGCATGCACCGGTCGGCCCAGGTCGACGGTGGAACGAACCGGAACGAGGGAGGCTCGGTGGCGCCGGATCCGCAGCAGCGTGCGTCGACACCGCGCTCGTCGAACTCGCGCTCGTCGAACCCGCGACCGACCGGCTCGTCGCGACCGGAGACCGGGCGAGCGCCCGCCCCGTCGGTCGCCCGCAACCCCGGCGCCCGCGGAGCCGCCGCGAAGGCCCCGGGCCGCGACCCCGACGAGTTCTCGCGCCTGCTCCAGCAGAACACCGTCGACGTCCGGCACACCGCCGACCGTCGTCGCCGCAACCCGGTCGTCGGCAAGATCGCCCTCGGCCTCGCGGTGGTGTCGGCAGCGGTCGACGCCAGCGCGTTCGCGGTCTTCATGGGCGGCGACACGAACTTCGCGTTCGGCATCTGCTTCGTCGTCGTGTTCCTCACCCTCATCGCCGCCGTGCTCGGCTTCGTCGCCGCCGTCGGGTCCTTCGGCCGGTGGTACGGAGCGGTCGGGGTCGTCGTGGCGTTCTTCGCGAACCCCGTGATCCTCATCGTGATCCTGGTGTTCGTGGCCCCCGAGGTCCTCACCGACATGGGCGGCTGACCCGCACCGACCGCGACGCCCGCCCGTGCCGCGGCGGTACGTTGGGAGCATGGCTGCCCCCGTCTCCGACCTGTTCGATCCCGCCGTCTGGGCCGAGGCCCCGATCGCCGAGCACTTCACGGACATCACGTACCACAAGCACGTCTCCAAGGGCATCGTCCGCGTCGCGTTCGACCGCCCCGAGGTGCGCAACGCGTTCCGCCCGCGCTCGGTCGACGAGCTGTACCGGGCCCTCGACGACGCCCGTCAGGACCCCCGTGTCGGCGTCGTCCTGCTCACCGGCAACGGCCCGAGCCCGAAGGACGGCGGCTGGGCGTTCTGCTCCGGCGGCGACCAGCGCATCCGTGGCCGGAGCGGCTACCAGTACGTCGGCGATGAGGGCGCACCACCCGAGGGCGTCGACCCCGCCGCGGCGCAGGCGTCGATGGGCCGGCTGCACATCCTCGAGGTGCAGCGCCTCATCCGGATGATGCCGAAGGTCGTCATCGCCGTCGTGCCCGGCTGGGCCGCCGGCGGCGGGCACTCGCTGCACGCCATCTGCGACCTGACCATCGCGAGTGCGGAGCACGGCAGGTTCAAGCAGACCGACGCCGACGTCGGCTCGTTCGACGGCGGGTACGGCAGCGCGTACTACGCGAAGCAGATCGGTCAGAAGCTCGCGCGCGAGGTCTTCTTCCTCGCCGAGGAGTACTCGGCGCAGCGTGCGTACGAGATGGGCGCGGTGAACAAGGTCGTGCCGCACGCGGACCTCGAGCGCGAGGCCGTCCGCTGGGGCGAGACCATCCTCGGCAAGTCGCCGACGGCGATCCGGATGCTCAAGTACGCCTTCAACGCGGTCGACGACGGCATGGTCGGCCAGCAGGTCTTCGCCGGCGAGGCGACCCGCCTGGCCTACGGCACCGACGAGGCCGTCGAGGGACGCGACTCCTTCCTCGAGAAGCGCGCACCCGAGTGGACCGCGTTCCCCTGGCACTACTGATGCCCCGTCCGCTGGTCGCGCTCGGCACGTCGGATCCGCTGGTCGTGCTCCGCGGCCTGGAGGCTGCCCTCGCCGGCGGCCCCGCACTGCTCCCCGTCGCACCGGACGCCCCGGCGCTGCCGACCCCGCCACCGGCCGACGTCCGACAGGGGGTCGCCCTGGTCGTCGAGACGAGCGGGTCCACCGGCACCGGCAAGCGCGTGGCGCTCTCGTCCGAGGCCCTGCTCGCCGGTGCCGCGGCAGCGGACGCCGCACTGGGCGGCCCCGGCGGCTGGGTGCTCGCGCTGCCGACCCACTACATCGCCGGCCTCAACGTGCTGACCCGGTCCATCACCGCCGGGACGGAACCCGCGGTCGTCCCGCCGGGGCACTTCGACGCGGCGGCGTTCGCGGACGCCGCCGACCGGCTCGTCACGGGGCCGGCCGCCCCGCGCCGGTACACGTCGCTCGTGCCCGTCCAGCTCGCCCGGGTGCTCGACGACGAGCGTGCGACGGCGGCCCTCGCCGGCTTCGACGCGGTGCTCGTGGGCGGACAGGCCACCCCGGCGGCGCTCCGGGAACGGGCGCTCGGGGTCGGGGTCCGCGTCGTGACCACGTACGGGGCGAGCGAGACGAGCGGCGGCTGCGTGTACGACGGCACGCCGCTCGGCACCGTGCGGACCGCGCTCGACGACGGCGAGCTGCTGCTGTCCGGTCCGATGCTGGCCGAGGGGTACCTCGACGACGACCGCCGGACGGCCGCGGCCTTCGTCGAGCGCGACAACGCCCGCTGGTACCGGACGGGGGACGCCGCGACGCTCGACGACGGCCGCGTCCAGGTCCTCGGTCGACTCGACGACGTCGTCATCTCCGGCGGCGAGAAGGTCCAGCTCGGCGCGGTGGAACGGCTCGTGCGGGACCTGCCCGGGCAGGACGGCGCGGTCGTCACGCGGCGGTCGTCGGGGGAGTGGGGCGAGGTCCCGGTCGTCGTGACGGAGCGCCCGCTCGACCTCGACACCGTGCGCGAGCACGTCGGGTCCGCCCTCGGCCGCGCTGCCCGGCCGACCGCCGTCGTCCTGGTGGAGCGGATGCCGATGCTCCCGACCGGCAAGCCCGACCGTCGCGCGGTCCAGGCCCTCGCATCCGACTGACGGCGAGCCCGGCGCCGCCGGGTCGCGGATAGGATCGATGGTCGTGGCACGAACGAAGAACGCGACCCAGAAGAAGGGCCGGTCCGGCAACCCGGCGAAGGCCGCTGCCCCCCAGCGCGCGAAGGGCGGTGCGACGGCTCGCGACTGGATCGGCGGTGCCCGCCTCCGCACCCTGACGCTCGGCGTGGTGCCGGTGGTGCTCGGCACCGCGGTCGCGTTCGTCGACAGCACGACCCCCGGTGACTTCGGCTCGTGGATCGGGCAGGACGGGCACCTCACCATCGCCCTGCTCGCCCTGGCGGTCGCACTGTTCCTGCAGATCGGCGTGAACTACAGCAACGACTACTCGGACGGCGTCCGGGGCACCGACGAGTTCCGCGTCGGACCGGCCCGCCTGACCGGTGCCGGGATGGCGAAGCCGCGGACGGTCCTCACCGTCGCCCTGACCTTCTTCGGGCTCGCGGCCGTCGCCGGACTGGTCATCGTCGTCCTCACCCAGTTGTGGTGGCTGCTGCTCGTCGGTGCCGCCGCGATCGTCGCGGCGTGGTTCTACACCGGCGGCAAGAAGCCCTACGGGTACAACGCCCTCGGTGAGGTCTTCGTGTTCGTCTTCTTCGGACTCGTCGCCGTCCTCGGCACGCAGTTCGTCCTCATCGAGCAGGTGACGGTCAGCGGGTGGGCGGCCGCGGTCGCGGCCGGGTCCTTCGCCTGCGCCGTGCTCATGGTGAACAACATCCGCGACATCGACGAGGACACCGCGGCCGGCAAGCGCACGCTCGCGGTCGTGGTCGGCCGACCGGTCGCCCGCGTGCTCTACGGCCTGTTCCTGATGCTGCCGTACGTGGTGCTGCTCTGGTTCGTGCTGCTCTACTTCCGCAGCGGGTTCACGTACTTCTCGCTGCTGCTGGCCCTGCCGGCACTCGTGATCGGGGTGACCTCGCGGAAGCCCCGAGAGCTCATCACCGCGCTGCAGCTGTCCTCGTTCGCGTCGCTCGTCTTCGGCGTCGTGCTCGGCACCACCCTGGCCGTCCAGCCCTGAGCGGCGCGGCCGGCCGCGCCTGACGGGTCAGCGGGCGCCGTCGTCCTTCCGCGCCGCGTGCCGGTCGGCGTCGGAGACCGGACGCACCTCGGGCGCGAACCGCTGGTCGGCGGCCGAGGCGTCGACGACGCCGTCCTCGAAGTCGGAGTCCGCGTCGGCGGCCGGCGCGGTGCGGCGGTTCGCCAGGCTCGTCGCGACCTGCGTGCGGAGCCGCGCCAGTGCGATGTAGGAGACGAGCAGCCCGACGAGCGCGGCGACGATCGTCGCCCAGTACCACGGCATCGGGGTCAGCGCGAGGAGCAGCACCAGGGCTGCCGCGAAGATGCCGAGCCGGGCGAGGGTGTACAGGAGCCACGCTTTCACGCGGCAAGTCTACGGACGGTCGGCGGGCAGGACGATCACAGGGTCGGCTCCTAGACTCGCCGGCATGGTCCGACTGTGGTTGATCGTCGCCGTGGCAGCCGTCGCCTTCACGGTGTACGCGGCCATCGACTGCGCCACCATGCCCCGTGAGCGCATCCGCTCCCTGCGGCGCGGCATCTGGATCCTCCTCGTGATCGTCCTCCCCGTGCTCGGCGGACTGCTCTGGTTCCTGCTCGGCCGCGCACCGGCGACCGACCCCGGCACCGGGCGCCGGTACCGTGGACCGGAAGACGACCCGGACTTCCTCGGCGGCACGCCTGCGCCGGGCTCCACCCTCACGGACAAGGACCAGGACGACGCCACCCTCCGAGACCTCGAAGACCAGTTCCACGACCGCGACGACGACGGCCGCGCCGATCGCTGACGGCCCCGTCGGGTCGGGCAGCCCGGCGACCGACGCCGCGCTGGCGCTGCTGCAGGAACTCGCCCGCGCCGGCGTGACCGACGTCGTCGTCAGCCCGGGTTCGCGCTCCCAGGCGCTCGCCCTGGCCGCCGTCGCCCTCGAGCGTGCCGGCGGCATCTCCGTGCACGTGCGGCTCGACGAGCGCACCGCAGGGTTCTTCGCCCTCGGCCTCGCGGTCGAGAGCAACCGGCCGGCCGCGGTCGTGACGACGTCGGGCACGGCCGTCGCGAACCTGCACCCCGCCGTGCTCGAGGCGCACCACTCGGGCGTCCCGATGATCGTGCTCAGCGCCGACCGCCCCGACGAGCTCCGGGGGATCGGCAGCAACCAGACCACCGTCCAGCCAGGGATCTTCGGCCCGGCCGTGCCGTTCGTCCGCGACGTCGAGGCCCCGTCCGCGCACCGTCTCGACGAGTCCGCGCGCACCGCGCTGCGCACCCTCGCGCGACAGGCCGTGGCGGCCGCCGCCGGACACACCGGCCAGCCGGGTCCGGCGCAGCTCAACGTGGCCTTCCGCGAACCGCTCTCCGCCGGGCTCCCGGACGAGGGCGTCGACGGCGTCCCCGACGACGAGGTCGACCTGGCACACGCCACCCGTCGTGCACACACCGGCCTGCCCGTCGCGGACCTCACGCCCGACGACGAGCCGGCCACCGTGGTGATCGCCGGGCACGACGCCGGCGAGGACGCCGAGCGCATCGCGTGGGAGCTCGGAGCGCCGCTGCTCGCCGAGGTGACCAGCGGCGCGCGCTTCGGCCGGAACCTCGTCATCACCTACCGCGAACTGTTGCGCGACGCGGCGTTCGGCGGCGCGGTGCGCCGCGCCGTGGTGCTCGGGCACCCGACGCTCAGCCGCGAGGTCCCGGCACTCCTGCAGCGCGCCGACGTGGAGACGATCGTGGTCCGCGGACACACGGCCGACCCGTTCGACCCGGCCCGTGCCTCCCGTCCGGACGCCGCGACCACCTTCGTGTCCGAAGTCCGTGTGACGGGCCGCACCCGGCCGGAGCACCGTGCGTGGGTCGGCCGGTGGGTCGGCGCGAGCCGACGGGTGCTCGGAGACGGCGACGCCGGCCCGGACCTCGACGCGAAGCGCTCGGCCGACCGCGCCGAGCGGAACAAGTTCCTCCGTGACGAGGTCGCACTCCGTCGCCGACCGGTCGACCGGGTGATGCTCGCCGAGGCCGTCTGGGGGGTGACGTGGCCGCACGACCGGCTCGTCCTCGGCGCCTCGCAGCTCATCCGCGAGGCCGACGCCCGCGTGCTCGGCAAGAAGATCCGGGTGCACGCGAACCGCGGCCTCGCCGGCATCGACGGGACCGTCTCGACCGCGCTCGGCATCGCGGCGGCGCTCGAGCGGTCCTCGGCGTCGGTCGGCACCACACGCGTGCTGCTCGGCGACCTGACGCTGCTGCACGACCTCGGCGCGTTCGTCACCGGCACCGAGGAACCGACGCACCGGGTGCAGGTCGTCGTCGGCAACGACCACGGCGGCGCGATCTTCCGCGGGCTCGAGGTCGCGAAGACCACGCCGGACGCCGACATGCGACGGATGATGTCGACGCCGCAGCACGTCGACGTCGAACGGGTCGTCACCGGGCTCGGGTGGGAGTACCGCCGGGCAGCGACCTGGGGCGACCTGGAGCGCGTGCTCACCGACCCCGCCGAACGCGTGGTGATCGAGGTCCCGCTGGTCGACTGACCGGGGATGCCCGGCGGAGCGTCGCACCGTCACTGCGCGCCCGGGTGCGATCCGGCAGCACCGCGCCCGCTCACAGCCGTCGCGCCCCGGTGAGTCGGGGCGCGACGGCCGTACCGGGGCGCGGACCGCACGGAGCCTCCGACTGAGCGGCGGTCCACGCGGGCCGTGGCGTCTCGCCCAGCCGCACCGCGTCGGGCCGCGGCCGACGTGACGGGCGTGCGCCGCGCCTCCCGGCCGTCGTCAGGCCAGGGCGTCGGCGATCGGGCGGAACTTCAGGGCGGTCTCGGCGACCTCGCGCGCCGGGTCGGACCCGGCGACGATCCCGGCGCCGGCCCACGCGCGAACCGTGCCGTCGTCGTCGATGCGGGCGCTCCGCAGGGCGAGCATCCACTCGCCGTCACCCGTCGCGCTCATCCAGCCGACGGGCCCGGCGTACCGCCCGCGGTCGACGCCCTCGAGCTCGGCGACCAGGCGCACGGCGACGTCGGTCGGCGTGCCGGCGACCGCGGCCGTCGGGTGCAGGGCGTCCGCCACGTCGAGCGAGGTCGTGTCCGGCGGCAGCGTCGCCTGCACGTCGGTCGCCAGGTGCCACAGGTTCGGCAGCTGCAACCGGAACGGCTCGGCATCGGCCCGCAGGTCGGTCGCGAGCGGCCGGAGCGCCGCGAGCAGGCTGTCGATCGCGAAGGCGTGCTCCTCGACGTCCTTCGCGCTCGACGCGAGGGCCTCGGCCGCGGCGCGGTCGGAGACCTCGTCGTCGCCGCGCGCCGCGCTGCCGGCGAGCACCCGGGCGGTCAGTCGGGTGCCGTCCGTCCGCGCGAGGGTCTCCGGCGTCGCCCCGACGAGCCCGTCGACGGCGAACACGACGCACTGCGGGTAGGACGCCGCGAGGTCGAGGAGCACCGCACGCCGGTCGGCGCCGTCGGGCAGGGTGCCGACCAGGTCGCGCGCGAGCACGACCTTCTGCGCCTCACCGGCGACGATCCGGTGGACGGCCTCGTCGACGGCGGCGGCGTACGCGGCCTCGTCGGTGTGTCCGGCCCGCAGCGCGACGGACACGTGCGGTCCGACGAGGGGGACGGGCACCGAGGTGCGCGAGAACGCGAGCGGCTCGGCGCCGGCGGTCGTGTCGATCGCGGTGAGCCAGGCCTTGCCCCGGCGACGGCCGATGACGACACGCGGCACGATGAGCACGCTCTCCTCTGCCGAGTCGTCGGCGAAGGCGAACGACCCGAACGCCACCAGGCCGGAGCCGCGCAGCTGCACCGGGTCGTCCACGGTCGCGGACGCGACGACGGCGCGCCAGGCGGCCGCCGCGTCGCGCATCCGGTCCGGGCCGGTGAAGGTGAACCGGAGCGCCTCGCCGATGCCGGCGATGCCGTCGCCGTTCCGGACGAAGGCGAGCGGACGGTCGCGGAGGGTGTGTCGGAGGACGGCGCCCGGGTCGTCGAGGATCCGGGTCGAGACCGTCAGCGGGGGCGCCGCCGTGGTGGTTCGGGTCACGGGTCCGATGCTACGCGCGGACGGCGACAGGCCCGTGCGCCGTCGGCGACGGGGCCGTGCGCGGTCGGTGACCGGGCCGTACGCGGTCGGTGACGGGGCCGTGCACGGGCGGTGTCCCGGCTCCGCGACCGCCCGACGTCCCGCGCGCACCGCCCGGGTCGCTGCGAGTCCGGTGAACGTCCGGCCGGGACCTCTAGGATCGTTGGTGTGAGCAGAGCGGACCTGAACAAGCGGCCGGACGAGGTGGCGGCGATGTTCGACGACGTCGCGGCCAAGTACGACCTCACGAACGACATCCTGTCGGCGGGCAACGCCCCGCTGTGGCGCGTCGCGACGGTCCGGGCGATCGACCCGCAACCCGGCGAGAAGGTGCTGGACATCGCGGCCGGCACCGGCACGAGCGCCGCTGCCTTCGCGAAGAAGGGTGCCGAGGTCACCGCACTCGACCTGTCGGCCGGCATGATCGCCGTCGGGCGTGAGCGTCACCCCGAGATCACCTTCGTCGAGGGCGACGCCGAGCGCCTGCCGTTCGACGACGACACCTTCGACGCCGTCACGATCTCGTTCGGCCTGCGCAACGTCAACGACCCGAAGCAGGCGCTCGCCGAGATGCTCCGGGTCCTCAAGCCCGGTGGCCGCGTCGTCATCTGCGAGTTCTCGACGCCGCCGCGTGCGCTGCTGCGCGTCGGCTACGGCACCTACCTCAAGCGGGTGCTCCCCGGCATCGCCCGGCTGTCGAGCAGCAACCCGGCCGCCTACCGCTACCTCGCCGAGTCCATCGACGCGTGGCCCGACCAGCAGGTCCTGACCCAGTGGCTGCGCGGCGTCGGGTTCTCCGTGGTCGCCTACCGCAACCTCACCGCCGGCATCGTCGCACTGCACCGTGGGCGGAAGCCCGTGGCCGACACGGTCCGCGAGTCGGCAGCACGACGCGCGAAGGCGCGCCGCGACCACCAGGCCACCGGCGAGCAGCCGCGCGTCGACCCCGCCGACTGACCGGTCCGACCACCCGAAGACGGAGCAGCACTTGAACCCGAGCGTCCCGGTCGCACGTCGTGCACCGAGCCTGCGCGCCTCGCTGGGCATCGGCGAGCGGTTGTTCGCCACGCCCGCCGACCGCCGCTTCATCGCGGCCGTCGACGACGGACTCGAACTCGTCGAACAGGGCCTCGAGGACGCCATGCGCTCCACCGACACCCTGGCAGACACCACCAGCCGTTACCTGTTGTCGGCCGGCGGCAAGCGCATCCGTCCGACGCTGACGCTCCTCATCGCGCAGCTCGGCAACGGCGTGACCGACGCCGTGGTGAAGGCCGCCGTCAGCATCGAGACGACCCACCTCGCGTCGCTCTACCACGACGACGTGATGGACGAGGCACCCGTCCGCCGCGGCGTGCCCGCCGCACAGATCACCTACGGCAACAACGTCGCGATCCTGACCGGCGACCTGCTCTTCGCCCGCGCCAGCCTCATCACGGCCGACCTCGGCACCGAGGGCATCCGGATGCAGGCGGAGACCTTCCAGCGTCTCTGCATGGGCCAGCTGCACGAGACCACGGGGCCGCAGCCCGACGACGACCCGGTGCAGCACTACATCCAGGTGCTCAGCGACAAGACCGGTTCGCTCATCGCCACCGCGGCGCGCGCCGGAGTGATGTTCTCCGGCGCGGACCGCTCGTACCTCGACGCGGTCGGCACCTTCGGCGAGAAGGTCGGCGTCGCCTTCCAGCTCGTCGACGACGTCATCGACCTCGCGCCCGCCACCGACAAGACGGGCAAGATCGCCGGCAACGACCTGCGCGCCGGCGTCGACACGCTGCCGCTGCTGCAGCTCCGCCGGCTCGCCGCCACGGACCCGTCCGCGCACGACCTGGTCGAGCGCATCGACCGTGACGTCAACGGCGCCCCGGACGACGCCGTCGGCTCGGAGCCGTACCAGTCCGCCGTCGCCGCGCTCCGCGAGCACGAGGCCACCGCGGCGACGCGCGCGGTCGCCGTGGCCTGGGCGCACGAAGCCGTCGACGCGCTCGCCCCGCTGCCGGACGGCACGGTGAAGAAGGCGCTGACCCGCTTCGCCGAGTCCGTCGTCGACCGCAGCCGCTGAACACCGTCCGCGTCGGCACCGCACGGTGGCCGAGCGGACGCACCCGGGAACCCCCACCCGAACGAACTGGAGACGAACAGTGCCCACCCTCCGACTCGCCATCGTCGGCGCCGGCCCCGCCGGCATCTACGCCGCGGACATCCTGCTGCGCGAAGCCCGCGGCCACGACGTGTCGATCGACCTGTTCGAGCAGCTCCCCGCCCCCTACGGCCTGGTCCGGTACGGCGTCGCCCCGGACCACCCGCGCATCAAGGGCATCATCAACGCCCTCCGCGACGTGCTGGACAGCGGCGTCGTCCGGCTGTTCGGCAACGTCCGGTACGGCGAGGACATCACCCTCGACGACCTCAAGAAGCACTACAACGCGGTCGTGTTCTCGACGGGTGCGATCAAGGACGCCGACCTCGACATCCCCGGGGTCGACCTCGAGGGCTCGTACGGCGCAGCCGACTTCGTGAGCTGGTTCGACGGCCACCCCGACGTCCCGCGCACCTGGCCCCTGACGGCCGAGAGCGTCGCGGTGATCGGCGTGGGCAACGTGGCCCTCGACGTCTCCCGCATGCTCGCGAAGCACGCCGACGACCTGCTGCCCACCGAGATCCCGGACAACGTCTACCAGG
Source organism: Curtobacterium sp. MCBA15_009 (assembly GCF_001864895.1). Classification (GTDB taxonomy): domain Bacteria; phylum Actinomycetota; class Actinomycetes; order Actinomycetales; family Microbacteriaceae; genus Curtobacterium. Next base: position 307,174 of record NZ_MJGO01000039.1, on the reverse strand, counting down.
GCCTCAAGGCGAGCCCGGTCACCGACGTGCACGTCTTCGGCCGCCGCGGCCCGGCGCAGGTCAAGTTCACGCCGCTCGAGCTCCGCGAGCTCGGCGAGGTCCGCGACGTCGACATGATCGTCTACGACGAGGACTTCGACCACGACGAGGCGTCGAAGACCGCGATCGCGACGAACAAGCAGGTCATGGTGATCAACCGCGTGCTCGAGCAGTGGCGCACGCGCGAGACCGGGCAGGCGAGCCGACGGCTGCACCTGCACTTCTACGCGAAGCCCGTCGAGTTCGTCGGCGAGGACGGCACGCTGACGGCCATCCGGTACGAGCGCACGCGGCCGAACGGCCAGGGCGGCGTCGAGGGCACCGGTGAGATCCGCGAGATCCCGATCCAGGCCGCGTACCGTGCCGTCGGGTACTTCGGTTCCCCGCTGCCCGACGTGCCGTTCGACGAGCGTCACGGCGTCATCCCGAACCACGAGGGCCAGGTCCTCGACGACGACAACCAGCAGATCCCCGGCGTCTACGCGACCGGCTGGATCAAGCGCGGTCCGGTCGGCCTCATCGGGCACACGAAGTCCGACGCGATGGAGACCGTGCAGCACATCGTCACGGACCAGGCGAGCTGGTGGACGCCGGAGGACCCCTCCGACGAGGCGATCCCGGCCCTGCTGCGCTCGCGCGGCGTCGAGTACACGGACCTCGACGGCTGGCACCACCTCGACACCCACGAGCAGGCACTCGGCGCTGCCGAGGGTCGCGAGCGGATCAAGGTCGTGCCGCGCGACGAGATGATCGACGTCTCGCTCGGCCGCGTCGACGTGCCGAGCAACTGACCACGATGACCGACACGCGCCCCGTCCCGCTCCGAGCGGTGCGGGGCGCGTCCGTCTGCGCCGTGCGGCTGCAGGGGGTCGACGTCGCGCGGGCGATCGCCCTGCTCAGCATGATGGCCGCGCACATCGGCGACATCGCCGACGCGCTCGACTGGACGGACCCGGCCACGTGGTCCGCGGTCGCGCACGGCCGGCCCTCCACCCTGTTCGCGGTCCTCGCCGGGGTGTCGATCGGCCTGACGAGCGGCCGGACCGAACCGCCGGGACCCCCGACCATCGGACGGGTCCGCGCCCGGCTCGCGATCCGTGCGGTCGCGGTCGTCCTCATCGGCTTCGCGCTCATGGCGCTCGACACCCCGGTCTACGTGATCCTGCCGACCTACGGTGCGCTGTTCCTGCTGGTGGTGCCGGTGCTCCGCCTCCGTCCGGCGGCACTGCTCACCATCGCCGCCGTCTGCGCGCTGCTGTCACCCCTCGTCGCGCTGGCGATCGCCCCCGCCTACTCGGGCGCCGACATGATCGGCGTCCAACTCGGTCTGGTCTACCCGGTGGTCACGTTCCTGGCGTACGTGCTGGTCGGTCTCGCGGTCGCGCGCAGCGGCCTGGAGGCCCGGGGCCGGCAGGTCGCGCTCCTCGCGTCCGGCAGCGTGGCCGCGGTCGTGGCCTCCGTCGCCGGTGCGCTCCTGGCGCCGACCCCTCCCGACGCTGCGTGGGCGTTCCCCGGTGTGCCGTACGCGGGCGAGGGCTCCACGCCCGCCGAGGCCCTCGCGCAGCTCTTCCTGTCGCCGCGCGACCACTCGTCGTCGATCGTCGACGTGGTCGGGACCACCGGTGTCGCGGTCGCCGTCATCGCACTCTGCACCCTGGTGTTCGACGGGCACGGCCGAACCGCCGAGCGCATCGCGTTCCCGCTCGCCGCGGTCGGGTCGATGCCGCTGACGATCTACTCGGGGCACCTCGTCGTCATCGCGCTGCTACCCGAGTACCCGGAGTCCGGCGAGGCGTGGGTCTGGTTCGCCCTCGGTTCCGTGGTGTTCGCGATGCTCTGGCGTCGGTTCCTCGGGCGCGGCCCATTCGAGCGTGTGGTGGGTGCCCTGGCCAGCCTGGTCCCGGTGCGCTGACCCACCCGGTCGGCGCGGCAGTCCGCAGTGGACGTGAGCGGCTGCCGGGCTGGTGGTGGCCTGCCGGTCGGGTGCCGCGCCTCCCGGCTGTCCGGACGTTCCGTCCCATCGCGCGCGACGTGGAGAGAAGAATCGCGCGTTGGGGGACGGAACTTCCGCCCTCCTATGCGCGGAAGACCTGACCACGCGCGGAACTGCCACCCGCGCGCGGAACTGCCCCCGCGCGTCACCCGCCCCCGCACGTTCCGTCCCATCGCGCGCGACGTGGAAAGAAGAATCGCGCGTAGGGGGACGGAACTTCCGCCCTCCTACGCGCGAAAGACCTGACCACGCGCGAAAGACCTGACTACGCGCGGAACTGCCACCCACGCGCGGAACTGCAACCACCGCGCGCTCCCGCGCCGCTACTGCAGCGCCGCCGTGAGCCGCGCGACGTTGTCGAGCACCTGCGAGCGGCGCGGCCGGTCGAGCCAGGCGTCGAGCGTCAGCTCGAAGCTGTGCTCCTTGTAGGCCTGCTGCACCTCGCGCAGCGCGTCGACGAAGCGGTGGCCGCGGACCATCACGGAGACCTCGAGGTTCAGGCTGAAGGACCGCATGTCCATGTTGCTCGAGCCGATGACCGAGACCTCGTCGTCGATCGTGAAGTGCTTCGCGTGCAGGATCGTCGGGGCGCGGTACAGCCAGATGCGGACACCGGCGCGCAGGAGCGCCTCGTAGTAGGACCGCTGCGCGTGCCAGGTCATCGCGTGGTCGCCGAGCTCGCCGACGAAGAGCTCGACCTCGACGCCGCGCTGCGCGGTCGTGGTGATCGCGTAGAGCATCGAGTCGTCCGGCACGAAGTACGGCGAGGTGATCGACACCTTCTCCTGCGCCGAGTACAGCAGCGCGTTGAACAGGCGCAGGTTGTTCTCGCCGTCGAAGCCGGGGCCGGACGGCACGACCTGGCAGTCGAGCGCGTCACCGCGGTCGGCGCGCTGCACGGGATCGCTCTCGCGCAGCAGCAGTTCGTCGGTCTCGCTGTACCAGTCGGTGACGAACAGGGCGTTGAGGCCGGCGACGACCGGGCCCTCGAACCGGGCGAACAGGTCCTTGTAGACCATGCCCTTCTCGATGTGCGACTTGAGGTCGTACGAGGCGTCGATCAGGTTCTGCGACCCGGTGAACGCCACCGAGCCGTCGATGACCATGATCTTCCGGTGGTTGCGCAGGTCGGGGCGCTGGAACTTCCCCTGCAGCGGCAGCAGCGGGAGCATGAGGTGCCACGCGATGCCGGCCTGGTCGAGGAACGCGAGCGTGTCCTTGTAGCCCGGGTAGCCGCGGCTGGCCCAGTGGTCGAGCAGGAACCGGACGGTGACGCCGCGGGCCTGCGCCCGGGCGAGGGCGTCGAAGAACGGGCGCGTGGTGTCGTCGAGGGTGGCGATGTAGAACTCGACGTGCACGAACCGTCGGGACTGGTCGATCGCCCGGGTCATCTCGGCGATGGACTCCACCGAGTCCGGGTAGAGCTCCGCGGAGTTGCCGCCGACGAGCGGCATGGCACCGAGCTCCCGGTTCAGCCGGGTGACCCCTTCGAGCCAACCCGGCCACGGGTGGTCACGGCGGACCCGCTCGATGCCCTCGGTCTGCTCGAGGATGTACGCGTTGATCTCGGTCTGCTTCTCGCGGCGGGCGCGGGGCAGTTTCGTCGACCCGATGACGAGGAAGACGATGAAGCCGATGTAGGGGATGAGGAAGATCGCGAGCAGCCATGCGGTCGCGGTCTGCGGCTTGCGGTTGATCGGGACGTAGATGATCGAGAAGACGCGGATCGCCAGGTCCAGCAGGACGAGCAGGACGGTGATCGCGACGGTGAGCCAGTGCTCCACGGGGTGCCGGTGTCGGTCGTCGTTCGGGCGCTGCGCGTCAGCGGAAGTTGATGTACTGCAGCGGCACGTCGAACTCTTCGCCCTTGAGGAGCTGGATCGTGTTCTGCAGGTCGTCGCGGCTCTTCGAGGAGACCCGGAGCTCGTCGCCCTGGATCTGGCTCTTCACGGTCTTCGGGGCGTTGGCCCGCAGGAACGCGCCGATCTTCTTCGCGACGTCCTGCTCGATGCCGTTCTTGAACTTCACCTCGATGCGGTACTCCTTGCCCGAGGGGTAGGGGTCGCCGGCGTCGAGGCTCTTCAGGCTGATGTTGCGCTTGATCGCCTTGCTCTGCAGGACGTCGAGGACGGCCTTCGCGCGCTCTTCCGAGTTCGCCTTGATGAGGACGTCCTCGCCGCTGAACGCGATCGACGCGTCGGCACCCTTGAAGTCGTACCGCTGTTCGATCTCCTTGGCGGCCTGGTTGAGGGCGTTCTCCGCCTCCATCTTGTCGACCTTGCTGACCACGTCGAAGGAACTGTCTGCCATGCGGGACAGCCTATCTGCGGACAGGAGGCCCGGTTCCAGCCCGTCGGATCGGCTCACGTGGTCACGACCACCGTCTCGGATCGGCTATGCTCTTGTGCGCGCCTTCGGTTGGTGATCACACCGGCTGGGTGCGCATGGCAAGTTACCCAAGCGGCCAAAGGGATCTGACTGTAAATCAGCCGGCGTAGCCTTCGGGGGTTCGAATCCCTCACTTGCCACCATCGGAACGGCCCCGTCCACTGCGGACGGGGCCGTTCGTGTTCCGGGAGGATGGGGGCATGTCCTCCGATCCCACACCGTCCTGGTTCGCCGACCTCGCCGAGTCGATCGCCGTCGAAGCGGCGAAGCTCGCTGCCCGACGACGCGCCGAGGGGGTGGAGGTCGCCGACCGGAAGTCGAGCATCGTCGACGTCGTCACCGCCGCGGACCGCGAGGTCGAGGCCCTCATCCGGGCGCGCATCGCCGCCGAGCGTCCGGACGACGCCTTCCACGGTGAGGAGTCCGGCTCCGCCACCGGGTCCTCGGGGTACACGTGGGTGGTCGACCCGATCGACGGCACCGTCAACTACCTCTACGGCAGCGCCGACCACGGCGTGAGCATCGGGGTGGTGCGCGGCGACCCGGACCCCACGACGTGGGAGCCGGTGGCCGGCGTCGTCGTCATGCCCGCGACCGGCACCGTGTTCCGCGCGGCCGTCGGCAGCGGCGCGACCCGCGACGGGGAGCGGCTGACCGTCGCCTCGCCCGCGTCCCTGGCCGAGACCCTCGTCGCGACGGGGTTCGGGTACACGGCCGACCGCCGCCGCGAGCAGGTCCGGGTCCTCGCCGGCCTCATCGGCGAGGTCCGGGACATCCGACGCGGGGGAGCGGCGTCGCTCGACTGCTGTGCGGTCGGCGAGGGTCGGGTGGACGCCTACTACGAGCGCGGCATCAACCCGTGGGACATGGCGGGCGGATCCGTCGTCGCGGCCGAGGCCGGCGCCGTGGTCCGGATCTGGGAGGCCGGCGACACGCGGTCCTTCCTCTTCGCGAGCCCCGCGGTCGCCGACGACCTCGAGGTCCTCCTCCGCCGTCTGGAGGCCGACGCCCTGGCCGACTGAGCCCGGGTCCCCAGGTCTGGGGGGCCGTCCTGGTCGTCCGGGTGATTGGCGGCGTGCGACGTCCTTTGCTAGCGTGCTCAGGTCCCGTTATCTGCTCGTTACCTCCGAGCGCATCTGCCCCGATCAGGATCGCCACCGCACACATGCCGCACTCCCCGCTCTCGCCCGCCGTCACCCCCGGTCCCGTCGACGCCGCCACCCCGGTCGTCCACCTGACCCGACGAGCCCGGATCGAGGCGGAGCGGGCAGCCGCGAAGGGAGCGGTCGCGATCGCCGACGACACGACGGCGCGGCCCGCGCACACCGTGTCCGATCGGCCTGCGGTGCAGGGCGCCGCCGCACCGACCACGCCGGCGGCCCCGGTGTCGCCGGTCGACCTGGCTCCGACCTCCCCGGCCGCGCCGGCACGTCCGGCGTCCCGGATCGCGACGCCGCCGGCACCCTCGTCGCCCGTCGTGGCCCCGGTGTCGTCGCCGTCGCGCCGTGGCACGGCGTCGCCCTCGGCCGCCCGGGGTGCCGGTCGCCGCGGGACCCGCCCCGTGCAGGTGGACCGTGCCACGCGGCACATCGCCGCGACCGCACCGTCGAACCGACTGGCGACAACCGGCTCGTCCTTCCGCCGGACCGCGTCGCGCGTGACCGCCGTCGGCGCCCTGCTCTTCGCCGCCGGGCTCGTCGTCTCCACCTCGCTGCCGGCGCAGGCACTGTGGGTGCCGGAGAGCGGTTCGACCGCGGCCCGGGCCAGCGCCGGTGCGACCCAGTCGCTCAACGTGGGCGACACCGCGGCCGGTTCGACGTCACGCGACCAGTACACGGTGTCGGACGTCACGCAGTACCAGCACGTCGACGCGTCGAGCTTCACGAACGACCCGGCCGGCTCCATCCAGTGGCCCTTCCTGACCGGCGTGCCGATCACCTCGGGCTTCGGCGGACGCCAGGTCGCGGGCTGCTCGTTCTGCTCGACGAACCACATGGGCGTCGACTTCGCGCCGGGAGAGGGCACCCCGATCCGGGTGATCGCCTCCGGCACGGTCATCAAGGTGCAGGCGAACGACGGCGGCTTCGGCAACGACGTCTGGGTGCAGCACGACGTCGACGGCAAGCAGTTCGTCAGCGTCTACGGCCACATGGAGGACAACTCCTTCCAGGTGGTCACGGGTCAGCAGGTCACCGTCGGTGACGTCCTCGGTCTCGTCGGCAGCACCGGCAACTCGACCGGCCCGCACCTGCACCTCGAGGTGCACGTCGACGGGGTCCCGGTGGACCCGCTGGCGTGGCTCGAGGCCAACGCGGACTAGGGGTCGCCGGCGCGGCACGCCCGGGCGTCACGCCCGGTTCCGGACCAGCGTCGGAGGTCTGCTATCCTCGTGTGGTGCCGTTCGCGGCACATCGCCCCGATAGCTCAGTGGTAGAGCACTTCCATGGTAAGGAAGGGGTCGTCAGTTCAATCCTGACTCGGGGCTCCGACCCGGTGCGCGTGTCGCTCCGGATCTCTGGCGGGGTAGCTCAGTTGGTTAGAGCACACGACTCATAATCGTGGGGTCGCGGGTTCAAGTCCCGCCCTCGCTACCGCAAGCCCGGCGATCTGCTCGCCGGGCTTTCGTCGTTCCCGGGGCGTGAGCGCAGCCGGAGCCGGTGCCGGTGTCTGGGCCCGGATGGCTGGCCTGGCTCGGGTCGGGGTCGCGCCGGCGTCAGTGGCGGCGGTCCGTCCGCCCGAGCAGGATCCCGGCGGCCCGCAGCGCGCGCTCGAGCCCGGTGGCCACCTCGTGCCACGCAGCCTGGCGTCGGCTCGCGCCGATGCTCCCGCCCGAGACGGCGGTCCCGTGCGCGGCACGGCGCAGCGTGATCGTCGTGGCGGTGCCCGTCACCGTGGTCGACACCTCGTACCGACGGAACTCGCGGGACGGGTGCACGAAGACGCCGAGCAGGATCGTCAGCAGACGGTTCCCGGTCGTCGCGGTGATCGTCCCGCCGGTGCGTTCGACCTGGTGGCCGGACCGCCGCAGCACGGCTCCGGCGACCTCCATCGCGGTGCTCCGGTCGCCCGTGTGCACGGCGAACTCGGTGACGGCGTCCATCGTCCCTCCCCATCCCCGGAAGATCGGTGCCGGTTCCCCCCGAACCGACTCACCCCACAGTAACCGATCGCACCGGGGACTCGTCGGCGGCGCTCGGTAGACTGCCCTGCGTGTCAGTGAACCCCGAGCTCGTCGGCAGGACGTTCCCGCCGGCCCAGCCCTACCTGGTCGGCCGCGAGAAGGTACGCGAGTTCTCGCGTGCGGTGTTCGCGACCAACCCCGTCCACCACGACCCCGAGGCCGCGCGCGCCGCCGGCTACGACGACGTCGTGGCCCCGCCGACCTTCGCCGTCGTCGTGCAGGAAGCCACCCTCGCGCAGCTCCTGGCCGAGCCCGACGCCGGCATCGACTTCTCCCGCGTCGTCCACGGTGAGCAGTCGTTCACCTACGACCGGCCGATCGTCGCCGGCGACGAACTCACCGCCACGCTCACCGTCACGAGCGTCAAGACCCTCGGCGGCAACGCCATGGTCACCGCCCGGAGCACCATGAACGACGCCGCGGGGGAGCACGTCGTCACGGCGACCTCCACCCTCGTGGTCCGAGGAGACGACGCATGACCGCCGCACCCGCCACCACGCTCGAGGTCGGCACGGTCGTCGCCGAGCGCGACGTGCACCTGACCCGCGACTCCCTGGTCCGCTACGCCGGCGCCTCCGGCGACTTCAACCCGATCCACTACCGCGACGACGTCGCGACCTCGGTCGGTCTGCCCGGTGTCCTCGCCCACGGCATGCTCACGATGGGCCTCGCCGTGCAGCCGGTGGCCGAGTGGCTCGGCGACAGCGGTTGGGTGTCGGGCTACGGCGTGCGGTTCACCCGTCCCGTCGTCGTCGACCCGGAGCAGGGCGCCACGGTCGGGATCGTCGCCAAGGTCGGCACCGTCGACGACGACGGCCGTCCCGCCCGCATCGACCTCACCGTGACTGCCGCCGGGCAGACCGTGCTCGGCAAGGCGCAGGTCACGGTGGTGTTCCGCTGACCGTGACCGAGCCGGCGCTCGCCGACCTCACGACGCTCCGCGTCGGTGGGGCGGCAGCACGGCTGCTCACGGCGACGACCACCGACGAACTCGTCGAGCACGCCCTCGACGCCTTCGACGACCACGAGTGGCTCGTCCTCGGCGGCGGCAGCAACCTGCTCGTCGCCGACGGCGGCTTCGACGGCACCGTCGTCCTCGTCCGCACCACCGGCGTGGACGCCGACCGCGACGCCGACGGCGTCACCGTCCGCGTCGCCGCCGGCGAGCCGTGGGACCCGTTCGTCGCCACGACCGTCGCGAACGGCTGGACCGGGCTCGAGGCGCTGAGCGGCATCCCGGGCACCGTCGGGGCGTCGCCCGTGCAGAACATCGGGGCCTACGGGGTCGAGCTCTCCGACGTGCTCACCCGCGTCGAGTTCCTCGACGCGGCCACGGGGGAGCGCGCCTGGGTGCCGGCGGCCGAACTGGCGCTCGGGTACCGCACGTCGACCCTCAAGCACGGTCGGCGCGGCGTCGTGCTGACCGTCGAGTTCCGACTCGGCCTCGCCGGTCAGGACGGCGTGGCCGTCCGGTACGCCCAGCTGGCCGGCTCGCTCGGGGTGGAGCTCGGCGCACCCGTGCCGCCCGCGACCGTCCGCGACGAGGTCCTGCGACTGCGCGCGTCGAAGGGCATGGTGCTCGACGGGGACGACCACGACACCTGGAGTGCCGGGTCCTTCTTCACGAACCCGATCGTGTCCCCGTCCTTCGCCGAGACGCTGCCCGCCGAGGCACCGCGGTGGGCCGCCGGCGACGACGTCAAGCTCAGCGCCGCCTGGCTCATCGAGCACGCCGGCGTGCACCGTGGCTACGCGGTCCCGGGGTCGCGTGCGGGGATCTCGTCGAAGCACACCCTCGCGCTGACGAACCGCGGCGGCGCCACCGCGGCGCAGGTCGCCGAGCTCGCGCGCTACGTCCAGGTGACGGTCCTCAACCGGTTCGGGGTCGCGCTCGCCCCGGAACCCGTCGTGGTCGGCGACCTGCTCGACTGACGCGCCCGCCGGACCGGACGGACGCGCACGACGCTCCACGGGCCTCCCGGGAACCAGGAACGGGCCACCTCGACGAGGTGGCCCGTTCCGGTGTGCGGGGGGACTACGCGAAGAAGCGCGCCAGGCGCGCGACGCCCTCGGCGATGTCCTCGTCGCTCAGGGCGTAGGAGAGCCGCAGGTAGCCGGAGGGGCCGAACGCCTCGCCGGGGACGACCGCGACCTCGGCGTGCTCGAGGATCAGGTCGGCGAGCTCGAGCGTCGTGGTCGGGGTGGAGCCGGCCCACTCGCGGCCGAGCAGTGCCGTGACGTCCGGGTAGACGTAGAAGGCGCCCTGCGGCGTCGGCGTGACGAACCCGGGGATCGCGTTCAGCCCGGCGACGATCGCCTGGCGGCGACGGTCGAAGGCCTCGCGCATGTCGGCGACGGGTCCCTGCGGGCCGGTCAGCGCGGCGATCGCGGCGCGCTGCGACACGTTCGACACGTTCGACGACAGGTGCGACTGCAGGTTCGACGCCGCCTTGACCGCGTCGGCCGGACCGATGAACCAACCCACGCGCCAGCCGGTCATCGCGTAGGTCTTCGCGACGCCGTTCACCAGGATGGTGGTGTCGGCGAGGGCCGGGACCTCGGCGAGGACGCCGGAGAAGCGGACGCCGTCGTACACGAGGTCCTGGTAGATCTCGTCGCTGATCACCCAGATGCCGTGCTCGAGCGCCCACTCGCCGATGGCACGGGTCTGCTCGGCGCTGTACACCGCGCCGGTCGGGTTCGAGGGCGAGCAGAACAGCAGCGCCTTCGTCCTCGGGGTGCGCGCCGCCTCGAGCTGCTCGACCGTGACGAGGTAGTCCTGGTCGCTCCCGGCGAAGACCTCGACCGGTTCGCCGCCCGCGAGCCGGATCGCCTCCGGGTAGGTGGTCCAGTACGGGGCGGGGAGCAGGACCTCGTCGCCGGCGTCCACGATGGTCTGGAACGCCTGGTAGACGGCCTGCTTGCCGCCGTTCGTCACGATCACCTGCGACGGGTCGACGGTCGTGCCGGACTCGCGCGCGGTCTTGTCGGCGATCGCCTGCTTGAGCTCGGGGAGGCCGGTCGCGGGCGTGTACCGGTGGTTCTTCGGGTCCTGCGCGGCCTGGACGGCGGCGTCGACGACGTGCTGGGGCGTCGCGAAGTCGGGCTCGCCGGCGGCGAAGGAGATGACCGGGCGGCCGGCCGCCTTGAGGGCCTTCGCCTTCGCATCGACCTTGAGCGTCGCGGACTCGGCGATCGCGGCGATGCGGGACGCGATGCGCGGCCGATCCGTCGGCGCGGCAGCGGAGGTGGTGGTGGACTCGGGGCCGGGGGCTGCGGTGCTCACGACGTCGAGCCTACCGGCGCGGCACGCCGTGGAGGCGGCCGAGTGGACACCGTGTGACGGACTCCCGTACACTCGACCACCGGAACGCGCATCGGTGACGAGCGTGCGTTCCGAAGGGCGGTGGCTCAATTGGTAGAGCAGCGGTCTCCAAAACCGCAGGTTGCAGGTTCGAGTCCTGTCCGCCCTGCACATCTGGAAGGTTGAGAAGTTGGCGAGCAAAGACATGGAGACGACGGCGGACGACGTCGTCGCCAAGGCGAAGCAGGACCGGGCCGAGCGCCGCGGTCCGATCGCCGCCATCGTGCTCTTCATCCGTCAGGTCATCGGCGAACTGCGCAAGGTCGTCACCCCGACCCGCAAGGAACTCTTCAGCTACACGGGCGTCGTCCTCGTCTTCGTCGTCGTGATGATGGTGCTGGTGTCGATCCTCGACTTCGCGTTCGGTCTCGGCGTCGGCTACGTCTTCGGCAACGGTCCGACGGCCTGACCCGGACGTCGGCCGCCGAGTGCGGCAGACCCGAGGAGTACGGTCGCCCGAGACGGGTTCGATCCTGATCCGGACCGCCTGCCACCCCGACCCGCACCACCGAACGGAAAGAATCGACTGTGTCTGACTACTCCCGCGACGACATCGACCTCGCGACGGCTGCCGAGCAGTCCTCCGAGGTCGAGGAGAACCAGGAAGGCGACGTCGAGACCGCCGAGGGGCGCTCTGTCGAGTCCGCTGAAGAGCGTGCGATCTCGATCGAGGACGAGGACGACGAGTCCCTCGGGTTCGGCTCCGAGCCCGACGACGGCACCGTCGACACCGGGCTCGACGAGGCGCTGACCGCGCTGCAGGAGTCCCGCGACCCCGAGGCCGACGCGGTCGTCGACGACGCACTCGAGGTGGACACCGCCGACGAGGCCGAGGCCGCGGTGGAGGCCGTCGAGGACGAGGAAGAGGTCGAACTCGAGACCGAGGCCGCCGAGGCCGCGAACGAGACGCTCGCCGCCGACGAGGCCCTCGAGACCGAGGACGCCGAGACCGACGAGGACGCCGACGCGCCCGAGGCCGACCCGTACGACGCCTTCAAGGCCGAGCTCCGGATGAAGCCGGGCAAGTGGTACGTCATCCACTCCTACGCGGGCTTCGAGCGCCGCGTGAAGTCGAACATCGAGAACCGCATGGTCTCGATGTCGATGGAGGACTCGATCTACCAGGTCGAGGTCCCGATGGAGGACGTCGTCGAGATCAAGAACGGCCAGCGCAAGCTGGTCACGCGCGTCCGCATCCCCTCGTACGTGCTCGTCCGCATGGACCTCAACGAGGACTCGTGGTCGGTCGTGCGTCACACCCCGGGCGTCACCGGCTTCGTGGGCAACGCCCACAACCCGACGCCGCTGCGCTTCGACGAGGCGTTCGGCATGCTCAAGTCCCTCGTGCAGGTCGCCGAGGCCGCCCCGACCAAGGGCGGCACGAAGGGCAGCGGCTCGCTGCAGGCGCAGCCCGCCGCCGAGGTCGACTTCGAGATCGGCGAGACGATCACCATCAAGGAAGGCTCGTTCGCGGGCCTGCCGGGTTCGATCTCCGAGATCAAGCCGGAGAGCGGCAAGCTCACGGTCCTCGTCTCGCTGTTCGAGCGCGAGACCCCGGTCGAGCTCAGCTTCGATCAGGTCACCAAGCTCTAGCGACCACCATCCTGTAGCGATCACCGAGATCGACTACACTGAACGGGTTTGGGCCCGCGCGCCTCGTGCGAGCGGGCCTTCACCGCTGTCCGGATCCGCCGGACCAGCGGGAGAGTGCACGGGTCCCCGTGCGTTCGATTCCAGGAGGAAGACAAGTCATGGCACCGAAGAAGAAGGTCACGGGCCTGATCAAGCTGCAGATCAACGCGGGAGCCGCCAACCCGGCCCCCCCGATCGGTCCGGCGCTCGGTCAGCACGGCGTCAACATCATGGAGTTCTGCAAGGCGTACAACGCGGCGACCGAGTCGCAGCGTGGCAACGTCGTGCCGGTCGAGATCACCGTCTACGAGGACCGTTCGTTCACGTTCGTCCTGAAGACCCCGCCGGCCGCCGAGCTCATCAAGAAGGCTGCTGGTGTGCAGAAGGGGTCGTCGACCCCGCACACGGTCAAGGTCGCGAAGATCTCGATGGACCAGGTCCGTCAGATCGCCGAGACCAAGCAGGCCGACCTCAACGCCAACGACATCGAGCAGGCCGCGAAGATCATCGCCGGCACCGCGCGCTCGATGGGCATCACGGTCGAGGCCTAAGCACCGATCGGGCTCCGGCCCACCACCAGACACCTTTCCGTGGGAGAGCCTCGCCGGCTCGCCAACCACGTATCTCGCAAGGAGACCACCATGGCGAAGAAGTCCAAGGCCTACCAGGCCGCGGCCGCGAAGATCGAGGCCGACAAGTTCTACACCCCGACCGAGGCCGTCGCCCTGGCCAAGGAGACCGGTTCCTCGAAGACCGACTCCACGGTCGAGGTCGCGCTGAAGCTCGGCGTCGACCCCCGCAAGGCCGACCAGATGGTCCGCGGCACGGTCATCCTGCCGCACGGCACGGGCAAGACCGCCCGCGTCATCGTGTTCGCGACGGGTGCGGCTGCTGAGGCCGCCATCGCCGCCGGTGCCGACGAGGTCGGTGGCGACGAGCTCATCGCGAAGGTCGCCGAGGGCTACACCGCCTTCGACTCCGCCGTCTCGACCCCGGAGCTCATGGGCAAGGTCGGTCGTCTCGGCAAGGTGCTCGGCCCGCGTGGCCTCATGCCGAACCCGAAGACCGGCACCGTGACCCCGAACGTCGCGCAGGCCGTCAACGACATCAAGGGCGGCAAGATCGAGTTCCGCGTCGACAAGCACGCCAACGTGCACTTCGTCGTCGGCAAGGCCTCGTTCACGCCGGAGCAGCTCGACGAGAACATCTCGACCGCGCTCGAGGAGATCAACCGCCTCAAGCCGTCGTCCTCGAAGGGCCGCTACGTCATGAAGGGCGCCGTCTCGACGACCTTCGGCCCCGGCATCCCGCTGGACGTCAACAGCATCTGATCCCCGATCAGTCCCAGGAGGACCCGCACCGGTTTCGGTGCGGGTCCTTCTGCGTCCGGCACCCGAGCGCCCGCTAGCGTGGAGCCGTGCGCACCCTCGTGAACTCGTTGCGGCTCATCGCCGTCATCGCAGCCATCGCCGCCGTCGTCGGACAGTGGCTCGCCAGCTCGGAGGTCGCCGGCTACAGCCCGTGGAACTTCTTCGGCTACTTCACCATCCAGTCGAACATCATCGTGGCGGTCGCCTTCGCGGTGACCCTCGTCGTGGCGGCGCGGCGGAAGCGCGCGCAGCTCGGGGTCAGCCTGCTCCGTGGTGCGGCGACGGTCTACATCGCGACGACGGGGATCGTGTACAACACGCTCCTGTCGAACGTCGTGGCGGCCGACACCGTGCCGTGGTCGAACGAGCTGCTCCACCGGGTCATCCCCGCGTACGTGGTGCTCGACTGGCTGCTGTTCTCGGACCGGTCGCGCCTGCTGTTCCGGCACATCTGGTGGTTCGTGCTCTACCCGGTCGTGTGGTCCGTGGTGGTGCTGATCCGTGGCGCCACGGACGGGTGGGTGCCGTACCCGTTCCTCGACCCGGCGCAGGGCTACGGCATCGTGACGATCTACTGCATCGGCATCGCGGTGTCGATCGCGCTGCTCGGTGTGCTCGTCGTCGGGATGAGCCGGCTGCGGCTGGTGAAGCTCTGACGCGGGTGCAGGGCTAGGAGCGGAAGCCGCGCAGCTTGTCGAGCACGAGGTCGGCCAGCTGCACGAGCCCGCGGATCTGGTCGTCGTCGCGGTCGACCCAACGGCACTCCGGCTCGTCGGCGACGGGGACGAAGCCGTCGTGGCGTTCCCACACGAACAGGGTGCGGTCGGCGCCGAGGACGTACTGCTGCCACCAGACCTGCCGCAGGTAGTGGCGGGGGATGCTCCGCCAACCCTTGCCGGTCGTCTTGATCTCGGCGAGCACGACGCGCGAGGACCCGTCGACACCGACGCCGTCGGGGGTGGCGAGGTGCGCGCGGTTCGTGGCGGCGTGGAACAGGTGCGCCGAGGGCTGGATGCCGTGGGTGGCGGCCACCCACGCGGCGATGTGCGGCTCGCGGTCCTTGCCGTGCTCCGTGAACGCGTTCCCGGAGAACCGTGAGCCGTAGCGCTTCTCGGTGACGACGGACTCGACCGCGTGGAGCGACGCGAGCCGTGCGACGTCGGTCGCCGTGATGCCCGCGGCACGCGCGCGCAGCCAGGCGACGCGGTCGGAGGAGTGCGCGACGATGCGGTCGGTGTGCCCGCGCAGGGCGGTGAACGCGTCGTGCCCGGGCGCCGCGGTCGGCGCGGCGGAGACGGACTCCACCTCGAGCCCCGGGTCCGGGTCGCCCCACAGGGTGGGCTGCACGATCTTCACCACACGATTGTCCCCCCGTGCACCGACGTCACGAAACCGACGCACCGAGCGGACGCGGCCCTCCGCTCTGCCGTGCGCCACGCACTGCCGTGCCGGAGCCGCCAGAGCTGCCAGCGACGCCCGGCGCTGCACCGTCCCCGTCCGTCAGGACACCAGCTGTCGGCCGTCGGTAACGGTCACCAGGGCGTCGACACCCGTGGGGGAGAGCGCGTACCCGATGGCGAGGGCCGCCGCGCCCTGCAGCGCCGCGAGCGACCCGGACCGCGACTGCGCGATCACCAGGTGCTCGGTGGCGAGCGGCATCGAGCGGGAGTACACGACCTCGCGGACCCCGGCGAGCAGGTGCTCGCCGGCTTGCGTGATCGACCCGCCGAGGGCGATCACGGACGGGTTGATGAGCGAGACGCAGGTGGCGAGTACCTCGCCGATGTCCCGCCCGGCCTGCCGCACGGCCGCGATGGCGTCGAGGTCGGCCCGGTTCACCAGGTCGAGCACGTCCGCGCTCGAGTGGACGTCGTGGCCTGCGGCGCGCAGGCCCCGGGCGATCGCCGGCCCGGAGGCCACGGCCTCGAGGCACCCGGTGTTGCCGCAGCGGCAGGGGGCGTCGCCGGCGCGGGCGACGCGGACGTGTCCGATGTCCCCGGCGGTGCCCTGCGCGCCCCGTTGCAGCCGTCCCTCGGACACGATGCCGGACCCGATCCCGGTGGCGACCTTCACGAAGAGCAGGTGGTCGACGTCCGGCCAGCCGTGCTGCCGTTCGCCGAGCGCGGCGATGTTGACGTCGTTGTCGAGCAGGACGTGGGCGGCGATGTGCTGGCGCAGCCACGAGGGGACGTCGAAGCCGTCCCACCCGGGCATGATCGGCGGGTTCGCCGGGCGGCCGGTGGAGAACTCGACCGGGCCGGGCACGCCGATGCCGATGGCGACGACGTCGTGGCGGGAGTGGCCGACCTCGCCGAGCAGCTCGTCGATGGTGGACACCAGCCAGGTCAGCGTGGGGACGGGGCCGGCGGCGATGTCGATCCGCGCCTGGCGGGTGGCGAGCGGCGCGCCGACGAGGTCGGTCACGGCGACGCGGCCGTGCGAGGCGCCGAGGTCGGCGGCGACGACGAGTCGAGCGCGCGGTCGCAGCGCCACCTGTGCCGGGGGACGGCCGCCCGTCGAGACCGCGGTGTCGACCGGGCCGACGAGTCCGACGTCGACGAGCGCGTCGAGGCGCACGCCGATGGTGGAGCGTGCGAGTCCCGTCAGGCTCGCGAGCTCGGCCCGGGTCCGCGGCACACCGTCGCGGAGGATCTGGAAGAGCTCGCTCGTCCCGACCGGAGGCGACGCTGCCGTCCGAGTCAGATCGACCATGGGGCGAGTGAAACACAATCGAACGGGCCACGCAACGAAGTCCGTCGAGATCACGCCGACTTCTGCTTGACCGCCGACAGAAGCGGTCATAGTGTGACGCTCGGTCAGTGACGACCGCACCATCTCGACGAGGAGAACCCTGGTGACCCAACCGATCTCGGTCCAGCTCTACACCGTCCGCGATGCCCTCTCGGCCGATCTGCCCGGCACGCTCCGGCGCCTCGCCGACATCGGCTTCACGGACGTCGAGGCCTTCGGGTTCGTCGACGACGCCGACGGACTGGCCGCGGCACTGCGCGACGCCGGGCTCACCGCCCCGAGCGGGCACGCACGCCTGCTGGACGCCGGCGAGCAGGACCTCGAGCGCATCTTCCACGCGAGCGTCACGGTCGGGCTCGGCACGCTCATCGACCCGCACATCGACGAGTCGCGCTGGACCACCCGCGAGGACGTCGAGGCCATCGCCCGCGAACTCAGCGCCCTCGCACCGCGCGCCGCCGACCACGGCCTCGTGCTCGGGTACCACAACCACGCGTTCGAGTTCTCGAACCGCATCGACGGCGTGAGCGCCTACGAGGTGTTCGCCGACGCCCTGTCCGACGACGTCGTGCTCGAGCTCGACACCTACTGGGTGCAGGTCGGCGGGGACGACCCGGTCGCGATCATCGGCAAGTACGGCGACAAGGTGCAGTTCCTGCACGTCAAGGACGGCGACGGGTCGCACGACGACAAGCGGCAGGTCGCGGTCGGCAACGGCATCATGCCGGTGCGCGAGATCGTCGCCGCGGCTCCGGACGCGCAGCACGTCGTCGAGCTCGACGACCACGACGGCGACGTCTTCCAGGCCGTGGCCGACTCGTACACGTTCCTCGAGGGGGTCCGCGCATGACCGACACCACCACCGCGGCCGGCACGCAGCCCGCCGCCGCCGAGACCAACCGCACCGGCCCGGTCGGCGTCGGCGTCATCGGCGCCGGGGTCATCTCCGACCAGTACCTCTCGAACCTCACGGTCTTCCCGGACGTCGCGGTCCGGTTCATCGCGGACATCGACCTGCCGCGCGCCGCCGCGCAGGCCGAGAAGTGGGGCGTCCCGGCATCGGGCACGGTCGAGGAGCTCCTCGCCGACGACGACATCGAGATCGTCGTGAACCTGACGATCCCCGCCGCGCACGTCGAGGTCGCCCTGCAGGCGCTCGCAGCCGGCAAGCACGTCTGGGGCGAGAAGCCCTACGCCCTCGACCGCGAGAGCGCCGCCGCGCTCCGCGACGCCGCCCGAGCCGCGGGCCGGACGGTCAGCGTCGCCCCCGACACGTTCCTCGGCGCCGGTCTGCAGACCGCCCTCCGCACCGTCCGCGAGGGCCGCATCGGCCGTCCGCTCAACGGCCTGACGCTGTTCCAGAGCCCCGGTCCGGAGTCGTGGCACCCGAGCCCCGAGTTCCTGTTCGCGTACGGCGCCGGTCCGCTGTTCGACATCGGCCCGTACTACATCACGACCCTCGTGCAGGCGTTCGGCCCGGTGCAGAAGGTCACCGCGACCGCGTCGAAGTCCCGAGCGACCCGCACGATCGGTTCCGGACCGAAGGCCGGCACGGAGTTCCCCGTCGATGTCCCGACGAACCACTCGGCGCTCATCGAGTTCGAGGACGGCGGCAGCGCCCAGAGCGTCTTCTCGTTCGAGTCGGACCGCGGTCGCACCGGCTTCGTCGAGATCGCGGGGGAGACCGGCACCGTCGTCTTCCCCGACCCGAACGACTTCGACGGCGACACCGAGCTGTACGCGCTCGGCGCCGAGGAGCCCGAGTCGATCCCCGCGGTCGGCTCGACGTACACGCGCGGAACCGGCGTGGTCGACCTGGCCCGCTCCCTCCGTGCCGGCGAGGAGAACCGGGTCCCCGGCGCCCTCGCCTTCCACGTCCTCGACGTGATGGTCTCCATCGCCGAGGCGGCAGAACGTGGTGAGGCGGTGCTCGTCGAGAGCACCGTCACACCCTCCCCGACCCTCCCGGAGGGTTGGGACCCCGCGGCGTCCACCCTGGCCTGACCGCCGGTCCGGCCGGAGCCCGTCCGACGACGGGCGGGCGCCGCCGGGACGACCCGCACGCACCACCGCAGCACCACCGACAGCACGACACCACCACCTCCTGCACCATCTCAACGACGAGAAAGTAGAGAGTCATGCGCACTGTCATCCGCGCACTGGCCATCACGGCGGCCGCCGCCCTCACGGTGACCGGCCTCACAGCCTGCTCCTCCGGGTCGTCCGGAGCCAGCGACCCCAAGACGCTGACGTACTGGGCGTCCAACCAGGGCACGTCGCTCCAGAACGACAAGGAGGTGCTCACCCCCGTCCTCGAGAAGTTCACCAAGGAGACCGGGATCAAGGTGAACCTGCAGGTCATCGGCTGGAACGACCTGCAGACCAAGATCCAGACCGCCGTGTCCTCGAGCCAGGGCCCCGACGTCGTCAACATCGGCAACACCTGGGCGACGTCGCTGCAGGCGACCGGCGCGTTCCAGGAGTTCGGTGACTCCGAGATGAAGGCCATCGGCGGGGCGGACAAGTTCGGCAAGGTGGCGCTCTCCACCGGCGGCGCCCCGGGCAAGACCGTCACGAGCGTCCCGCTCTACGGCCTCGCCTACGGCCTGTACTACAACAAGGCGATGTTCAAGGACGCCGGCCTCGAGGCCCCCACCACGTGGGAGGACCTGACCGCCGACGCGAAGAAGCTCACCACCGGCGGCAAGTACGGCTTCACCATCGCCGGCGGCTCGTACACCGAGAACGCGCACTTCGCGTTCATCACCTCGGCGCAGAACGGCGGCGAGTGGTTCGACAAGGACGGCAAGCCGACCTTCACCGACCCGGCGAACGTCGACGGCATCAAGCGCTACCTCGACCTGATGCAGACCGACAAGGCCGTCAACACGTCGAACGCGCAGTACGACAACGGCACCCAGGCCGTGTCCGACTTCGCCAACGGCAAGGCCGCGATGATGCTCACGCAGAACAACGCGAACGCCACGATCACCTCGCAGGGCATGCAGTCGGACGAGTTCGGCGTCGTGCCGTTCCCGACCACCGCCGACGGCCAGGACATCGCGTCGTTCCCGGCTGGCATCAACCTGTCGGTCTTCAAGAACACGAAGAACAAGGACGGCGCGCTGAAGTTCGTCAAGTACATGACGAGCGCCGACACGCAGGCCACGCTCGACAAGCCGTACTCGGCCCTGCCGGTGCTCGCCGCCGCAGCCGACTCGGTCACCGACGAGCAGACCAAGACGTTCCTCGACATCTACAACAACAAGGCCAAGCCGCTCCCGCTGGTGCCCGCCGAGGACCAGTTCGAGTCCACGGTCGGCAAGGCGATGAACGACATGTTCGCCAAGATCGCCACCGGCGGCACCGTGTCCGACAGCGACATCAAGTCGGCGCTGCAGACCGCCCAGGACCAGGTCTCCCAGTCGATCGGCTGACCCGGCCAGGAGGCCCGGGGCGCGTCCGCAGGACCGCCCCGGGCCTCCGCCCCCCACCTCCAGAGCCGACCACCAGTCGGCAGTGAGCCATCGGTCTCACGCATGCCGTGCCTCCCGTCCGCCCGTTCCGGCCGGGGGTGCGAAGCACCCGGATCCCTCCTGCCGAAAGGCCCTGCCCATGTCCACGACGGTCCTGCCCGACTCCGAGCAGATCGACCTGACCCACACGAAGGCCCCGACAGCGTCGGGCCGTCCGCCGGGTCGCAAGCGCACGTTCCAGTGGCTGCCGTACGCGCTCGTCGCGCCGGCGATCCTGTTCGAGCTGCTCATCCACATCGTGCCGATGCTCACCGGCATCTGGATCTCCTTCATCCAGCTCACGAAGTACTTCATCGCCAACTGGGGTGCCGCACCCTTCGCCGGGCTGCGCAACTACCAGCTCGTCGTCGACTTCGACCAGGCCGTCGGCAAGGGCGTGCTGCACTCGTTCCTCATCACGTGCGCCTTCACCGTGCTCGTGGTCGGCCTGTCGTGGTCGTTCGGGATGGCCGCCGCGGTCGCGCTGCAGAAGCCGTTCCGCGGCCGCGGGCTCTTCCGCACGCTGTTCCTCGTGCCCTACGCACTGCCGATGTACGCCGGCATCATCACGTGGAAGTTCATGTTCCAGCGGGACTCCGGGGCGATCAACCACCTGCTGGTCGACCAGCTCGGGCTGTTCGGCGGCACCGGGCCGTTCTGGCTCATCGGCTCGAACGCGTTCGTCTCCGTCGTGGTCGTCGCCATCTGGAAGACCTGGCCGTTCGCCTTCCTCATGCTCATGGCCGGTCTGCAGTCCGTGCCGAACGACGTGTACGAGGCCGCCTCGGTCGACGGCGCGAAGCCGTTCCGGCAGTGGCGCTCGATCACGCTGCCGATGGTGCGCCCGGTCAACGTGACGCTCGTGCTCGTGATGTTCCTCTGGACGTTCAACGACTTCAACACCCCGTTCGTCCTGTTCGGCTCGACCGCGCAGCCCCCGGCCGCGGACCTGCTGAGCTTCCACATCTACAACGCGTCGTTCATCACCTGGAACTTCGGTTCCGGAGCCGCGATGAGCGTGTTGCTCCTGCTCTTCCTGCTCGTCGTCACCGGCATCTACCTCGCCGTGACCAACCGGAGGTCCGTCCGTGCGTGAGACAGTCGGCGCCAAGTCCTTCAAGATCGTGACCCTGGTCGTCCT
This sequence comes from Curtobacterium sp. MCBA15_009, assembly GCF_001864895.1. Classification (GTDB taxonomy): domain Bacteria; phylum Actinomycetota; class Actinomycetes; order Actinomycetales; family Microbacteriaceae; genus Curtobacterium. The sequence continues at coordinate 285,800 of NZ_MJGO01000039.1, read as the reverse complement.
GACCCTGTTCACGGTCGTGCCCCTCTACGTGATGATCACCACGGCCATCAAGCCGCTCGGCGACGTGCAGAACGACTTCACGTGGATCCCGACGAACGTCACCATCCAGCCGTTCATCGACATGTGGACGACCGTGCCCCTGGCGAAGTACTTCGTGAACTCGCTCGTCGTCTGCACCGTCGCCACGGTGTTCTCGCTGATCATCGCGACGTTCGCGGCCTACGGTGTCTCGCGCTGGAACTTCAAGGGCAAGAGCACCTTCACCACCGCGGTGCTCTCCACCCAGATGTTCCCGGGTGTGCTGTTCCTGCTCCCGCTGTTCCTCATCTTCACGAACCTCGGGAACTCGCTCGGCATCCAGCTCGTCGGCAGCTGGACCGGTCTCATCATCACCTACCTGACCTTCACGCTGCCGTTCTCGATCTGGATGCTGGCGGGCTACTTCGAGACCATCCCGCGGGAGCTCGACGAGGCCGCGATGGTCGACGGCTCGGGGCCGATGGGTGCGCTGTTCCGGGTGATCCTGCCGTCGGCGCGACCGGGTCTGGTCGCGGTCGGCATCTACTCGTTCATGACGGCGTGGGGCGAGGTGCTGTTCGCCTCGGTCATGACGAACGGCGACGGGCAGACCCTGGCGGTCGGCCTGCAGCAGTACTCGACGCAGACGAACGTGTACTGGAACCAGATCATGGCGGCCTCGCTCGTCGTGTCGATCCCGGTCGTCATCGCGTTCCTCGTGGTCCAGCGCCAGTTCGTCGCCGGCCTGACCGCCGGTGCCGTGAAGTAGACCGGACCACCTGACGGGAGGCACGATGCGGGTCGGACCCGCATCGTGCCTCCCGTCCGTCCGTGCGGCGGCGCGCACGCGGCCCGCACCACGACAGGATGGGACCCATGAACGAAGCGCGCGGACGACAGCTGCTGCCGGGACAGACCAGCCGGGTGCACGTGTACGACCTCGAGAGCCGGACGAGTCGGCTCGTGTTCGAGTCGAGCACGCTGCTCGTCGAGGCGCCGAACGTGCTGCCGGACGGCAGGCTCCTGCTGAACGGGGGCGGCGACCTCTGGCTGCTCGAGCACGGCGGGACGGTCGTCGACGAGTCGGCGCTCGTGCCGGTCCCGATGCCGGGCGTCCCGGAGATCAACAACGACCACGTGCTCGACCCCTCGGGCAACTCCGTCGTGGTGAGCGGTCGCGACGGCGACCTGTACCGGGTCCCGGTCCCGCTCGGCGGAGCCGCAGCGACGCTCACCGACGTCACCACCGCGCTGCCGGTCGTCCGGAAGTTCTACCTGCACGGCATCGCGCCGGACGGCGAGACCCTGGCGGCGATCGTCGGGGAGCACTCCGAGCAGGGCGTCTGGACCACCGACGTCGCACTCGTCGACCCCGCCACCGGAGACCCGACGTTCCTGACCCGCGACGAGCACCCGGACGACGGCGTCTCGTTCGCCGGCGACCAGCTCGTGTGGAACTCGGAGCGCTTCACCCCCGGCACCGCCCAGCTCGTCGCCCTGCGGCCGGGAGCGACCGACCCGGTGCGGATCACGAACGACGACCGGGTGAACTGGTTCCCGCACGTCTCGCCCGACGGCGCGCACCTGCTCTACCTGTCGTACGAGCCCGGCGTGCAGGGCCACCCCGCCGACCACCGGGTGGAACTCCGGCTGCTGCCCGGCGCGCTCGTCCGCGGCGCCCGGATGGCGGTGCTGCCGGAGACCCTCGTGACGCTCGACGGCGGGCAGGGCACGGTCAACGTCCCGCCGTGGTCGCCGGACTCGCGGTGGTTCGCGTACTGCGACTACCCGATCGGCGGCTGAGGCGGGTCCGAGGCCCGGTCCCGCCCGCCGGCGCTACACCTCGCGCACCTGCCCCTGCTCGAGGCGCAGGCGACGCTCGGCCCGCTTCGCCACCCACGAGTCGTGCGTGACGATGACGACCGTCAGCCCGCGATCCGCCCACTGCTTCTCGATGAGGCCCATGATCTCGTCGCGGGTGCCCTCGTCGAGCGCACCGGTCGGCTCGTCCGCCAGCAGCACGCTGGGGTTCTTCACCAGGGCGCGGGCGATCGCGACGCGCTGCTGCTGCCCGCCGGAGAGCTCGGCCGGCAGGTGCTCCATCCGCTCGCCGAGCCCGACCTCGCGGAGCGCAGCCGTGGCCCGCTCGCGGATCTCCGGACGTGCTCGGTTCGCGAGCGACCCCGCGAACGCCGTCTCGACGTTCTCGAGCGCCGTCAGCGTCGGGATGAGGTTGAAGCTCTGGAACACGAAGCCGATCTCCGTCGCCCGCAGGTCGGTCAGCGCACGGTCGCCGAGCTTCGCCACGTCGCGGTCGCCGCCGAGGTGGATCGACCCGGCCGTCGGTCGGTCGAGCGCCCCGAGCATCTGCAGCAGCGTCGACTTGCCGCCGCCGGTCGGCCCCTGGACCGCCACGAGCTGTCCCTGCGGGATCGTCAGGTCCACGTTCGTCAGGGCGGTGACCGTCCGGTTCTTCTGCTGGTACGTCTTGCTGACGTTCGTCAACCGGTACATCGGACCGGAGGCGCGGTTCGCCTCCGCCTGGCCGGGTGCGGTGTCGGTGCTGGTCACGGTGACTCCTTCTGGTCGCGTGCTCGGTGTCGGTGTCGGTGTCGGTGCGTGTGCGGCGTGCGGGCCGGCGGTCGGTGTCGTGCCGGTCGCGGGGCCGGGCATCAGGCCACGCTCCGCAGTGCCTCGGCCGGACGGAGCCGGCTCGCACGCCAGCCGCCGAGTGCGCCGGCGATGAGACCACCGAGGATCGAGAGGCCGATCGCCAGCAGGACGACCTCGACGGTCACCGGGGCGTGCAGGACCACGTCGGTCGTCGACGCGGTGGCCGTGCCGCCGCCGAATCCGCCGGCCGGAGCGCCGCCCGTCGTGCCGCTGCCCGCGGCCGCGGTCGCCGCGCCGCCGGGCACGCCGCCGCCTGCGCCGCCACCACCGGTCGTGCTCGAGGCGCTCGCCGAGATGGTCGGGCTGATGACGTTCACCACGAGGATGCCGATCAGGCCGACCGCTGCGCCGACGACACCGCCGATCAGGCCCTGCACGAGCGACTCCCCGGCGACCTGCCGGGTGATTCGGCCGTTCGACCAGCCGATGGCCTTGAGGGTGCCGAACTCGCGGGTGCGCCGCGTGACGCCGGAGATCGTGAAGAGGATCGCGAGGAGGAACGCCGCCGCCAGCACCACGATCGACAGCCAGGTGCCGAGGTTCGAGACGAGGCTCGACGCGGTGCCCAGCGAACCGGAGACGCTCGACGCCAGGTCGGACTCGGTGGAGACCGTGGCGGTGGTGAGCTCCTGCTGCAGGGCGGTCTTGATCGCGCTGACGTCCGACGAGGACTCGGCGGACACGTAGATCGCGGTGACCTTGCCGTCGAGGTCGGCGAGCGCCTGCGCGGTGTCGAGGGGGATGTAGGTGTTCGAGCCCGTGGTGGACGACGAGCCCGTCGAGGTGACGATGCCGATGACCTCGAAGTCGGTGCCGCCGATGTCGACGGTGTCGCCGACCGCCTTCGACTCGCTCTTCGCGTAGGACGCGTCCAGCACGACGACGTCCTTGCCGGCGTCCTTCGCGGTGAAGGTCCGGCCCTTCGTGAGCTCGGTGCTCGTCAACGGCCCGACGGCGTCGCCGGAGACCGGGATGCCGGTCACGGAGAACGAGTCGACGTCGAACGAGCCGCCGCCGAAGCCGCCGCCGCTCGGCGGCCCCTGCTGGGTGGAGCTGTCCGTGCTGCTGCTGTCGGAGCTGCTGCTGTCCGTGCTGCTGCCGTCGGTGGACTGCTTGACCTGACCGGAGAACGTGCTGTTCTCGAGGGTCAGCACACCGGTCGCGGCCTCGACGCCGTCGGTGCCCGTCACGGTCGTGAGGTTGGCGGCGCTGAGCGTGCTCGTGCCGCGCGCGACGGCGAGCCGTGACTGCGACAGGTCGGTCGACCCGCTGCTGTCGCCGTCGTCACCGCTCCGGCTGCCGAAGTCGAAGCTCGGTCGACCGGAGCCCGACGCGCTCGGGGTCGTCGTCTTCGTGACGGTGATGTCGGTGCCGACGCCGTACACGGACTGCAGCACGCTCGACTGCGCGGCCTGCACGCCGCCGGCGATCGAGGACACGACGACCACGAGGGCGATGGCCAACGCCATCCCGATCGCGACGATGACGGTCTGCTTCTTGCGGTTCGTGAGTTCGCGCCTGAGGTACGTCAGGAACATGGTTCTCCTCGGTGGTGGTCGGCTGCGGGTCACCGGCCGCACGACGTGCACGGGCGGGGCCGACGAGAGGGAACGTAGGGAGCGGGCCTGTGGCGATCGCTGCCGCTTCCGATGAACCAGCCAAGGAAGTCTCTCGCGAATGTGATATGCTGCATTCGTGGTGACGGTTCGGGGTGGGGTGATCAGCCTGACGGGCACGGCCTTCCGTGCCTGCGTCCAGATCAGCGCGAACATCGTCACCGCTCGCATCCTCGGACCGGATGCCTACGGCGTGGCCGCCGTCGTGCTCGCACTCGCCGTGCTCGTCGAACCCGTCCGCACCAACGGCTTCGCCTCGGTCGTCCTGCGCTCCGGTGACCTCGCGGCGCCGGTCCTCGTGGCGCTGCACCGGATGAGCGCCCGCCTCGGATGGGTCCTCGCCGCTGCCGTCGGGTGCACGGGCGGGGTGCTGCTCATCGCGGTCCCGCACGGGCCCTACGGCCCGTTGCTCGTCGTGATCGCGATCGCGTTCCCCCTCGCCGGTCGCGTCGCCGTCCCGGTCGCGAGCCTGGTCCGTCGCCAGCAGGTCGGGCGAGTCGTCGCGGTCGAGTCCGTCGCGGTCGTGCTCGGCGCGGTCACCGCGATCACGCTGGCCGCGGCCGGTGCCGGTCCCTTCGCGATGATCGCGCAGGTGGTCGTCCTGTGGGCTGCGACGGCGACCGGCATCGCCGCGCTGCGGGGGACTCCGACAGGTCGTGCGGCACCCTGGGCCGCAGTCCGGTCGATGACCGGTGCCGCGCGCGACCTCTCCCTCGTCCAGGTCGTCTCGCTCGCTGCCCGGACCGGTGACCGCGTGCTCGTCGCCGCGGTGTTCTCACCCGCCGTCGCCGGGCTCTGGGTGCAGGCGATGCAGCTGATGACGCTGCCGCTCGACCAGATCGGCGCAGCGGTGCAGCGGGTGGCCGTGCCGGCGTTCACCGCTGCCGGCCCCGATGGTGTCCGCCGCCGCTACCGGCGGATCGTCCAGACGGTGACCCTCATGGCCTGGCCGGTCCTCGCACTGCTCGGGGCGCTCGCCGGGCCGGTGGTCGGCCTGCTGTTCGGAGCGGCGTGGGCGGGCTCCGCCGAGATCCTGCCCTTCCTCGCCGCTGCTGGGGGCGCACAGGCGCTCGGGTTCGCAGCGGTCTGGTACTTCGTCGCGAGTGGTCGGTCCGGGCGGCAGGTCCGGTGGGCGTTCGTCTCTCAGCCGGTGCTCCTCGGCGCCCTCGTCGTCGCACTGCCCTGGGGCGTGCACGGCATGGCCGCTGCCTACGCGGTGGTCTGCGCCGGCCTGGTGGTGCCGTCGTTCCTCGTCGCCACGCGCGGTTCGGGCATCCGACTCCGCGACCTCGGCTCCTCCGCCGTACCGGGAGCGCTCGCCGCGGCGGCAGCCGTCCTGGTCGCCCTCGCCGTCCGGTCCGCCGCACCGTCCGGGGCGGTCGCCGCTGTGTTCCTGCCCGCGGGCACCGGGATGGTCGCGGCCGTCCTCGTCGCCGCGGCGTTCCCGGCGGTCCGTGCCGTCGCGACCGGTCTCCGACCCGGCGGCGTCACGGTCGAGGGCGGGACGGCTCGGTGACCGCCGTCGAGCCGGGATCCCGGGCCCGGACGGGGGCTCCCGACGCGCACGACCGGCCCTCGGTGGGCGTCGTGGTCCCCGTCGGACCAGGAGGGACGACGGAGCTCGCCGCGCAGCTCGACGCCCTCGTCCGGCAGACCTGGCGGGGGCTGGTCTCCGTCGTGCTGAGTTGCAACGGGGCTCCGGTCGCGGACGTCGAGGCGATCGTCGACGCCACCGCGTGGCCCTCGGGTTGGCGGACGTCGGTCGTCGACTCCTCCGTCGTCCGCGGACCGGCCGCCGCGCGGAACGCCGGCTGGCGGTCCCTCGACACCGAAGTCGTGCTGTTCTGTGATGCGGACGACGTGGTGTCCGCCACCTGGATCGAGGCGATGGTCGCTGGTCTCGCGATCGCCGGAGTGTGCACCGGACCCTTGCGGCACGACGGACTCAACGAGCCTTGGATGTGGCGCAGCGTGCAGCAGCCCTGGCCGAGCGTGCGCTTCGGGCACCTCCCGCACACGACGTCTGCCAACCTGGGCATGCGGCGGAGCGTGCTCGAGCAGACGGGCGGCTTCGATCCGGCGTTCCTCGCAGCAGAGGACATCGACCTGGCATGGCGCGCCACGTACCTCGGGTACCCGACGCGCTTCGAGCCGGCTGCGGTCGTCCAGTACCGGCTCCGACGGTCGGTCCGTGCGCTCTTCCGGAACCACCGGCACTACGCCCGGTGGGACCACCTCCTGGTGGAGAAGCACCGCGTGCACGGGGCGTCCTGGCAACGCGGCGCGGTGCTGCGGCACGTGGTCGCGACCTGCTGGTCGGTCGTCTGCGCACCGTTCGGCCGCCGCCGTCTCCGGATCGCGGCAGTCCGGCTCGGGACGCTCGCCGGGTGGCTCGTCCGGTAGCCGGGTACGCCGGCGACTCGGCCGGACGACCCGGTCAGCTCGCGTCGCCGTACTGTTGCCGCAGGTGCTCCGCGTACCCACCAGGGGTGCGACCGGCGAACCGGCCGCTCGTCACCACGGGCAGGTCGACCGTCGCGTCGACGCGGAAGCCCGTCGCGCGCGCGCGTTCGACGAGCCGGACGTCCTCGTGCTCGGGGACGGGGTCGAACCCGCCGAGCGCCAGGTAGGCCGCCGCGAGCACGCCGAGGTTCGCACCGTGCACGTGTCCGAGCGCGGCTCCGGGCGGGTGCGCCCGGGTCCAGCGGGCGAGCACGACGGGATCGAGGTCGTCCGGGTCCGGGACGACGGCGCCGACCAGCACGTGCGCCCCGGAGCGCAGTGCGTCGGCCTGCTGCACGAGCCAGCCGGTCGGCACCCGGGAGTCGGCATCGGTGTGCGCGAGCCACCGCCGCCCGGCGTCGGCGGGGTGGTCCCGGACGGCCTGCGCGGCGCCGAGCGCCCGCGCACGACCCACCCCGACGTGCGCGGTCGTGACGACGTCGACGGCGAAGCCGTCCACCACAGCGGCGGTGCCGTCGGTGCAGCCGTCGAGCACGACCGTGACGGAGACCTCGACGTCCGGCCGCTCGGCCGCGAGCCGGGCGCGAGCGGCGCCGAGCGCGGCGAGGCAGGCGGCGATCCGGTCCTGTTCGTCGTGCGCCGGGACCACGACGTCGATCCGTGCGGGCGTGGTCACCGGACCAGCCCTTCGTCCCGCGCGACGGAACGGACGGCCGGACCCGGCAGCACGCTCAGCACGAAGTCCTCCTCGACGTGGCGGACCAGTGCGGGGCGGGGCCACCGTTCGGCGAGGCGGGCGTCGACGGCGTCGCCGCTCGAGACCGCTTCGTCGTCCGGGTGGCGCCAGTGGCAGGCGACGAGGACCCCGTCGTCGTCCAGGGACGCGAGCACGCGGTCGATCGTCGCGTCGAGGTCCGAGGGGGACAGGTAGTAGCCGACCTCGGACATGACGACGAGGTCCCAGCGCCCCGCCGGCCACTCGGCGGGCAGTGCGGCCTGGACGAACCGGGCGTCCGGTGCCCTGCGCGCGGCCTGCTCGAGGGGTGCGGCGGAGATGTCGGTCCCGAGCACGGCATCGGCACGCTCGGTCAGCGCCGCCGTCAGGACCCCGGTCGCGCAGCCGATCTCGATCGCCGACCGGAACCGCGGTCGGGGGAGTGCGGCCAGCGTCACTGCGCGCTTCCGGCGTTCGTACCAGGACCCGTCGAAGTCCCACCCCTCGGGCTTCCGTTCGTAGTGCGCGTCGAAGGAGGCCTGGGAGCGGGAGGGCACCTGCTCCGACGCGAAGAACCACTCCGTCGTGCGCAGGTGGTGCTCGGCGTGCCGGTCGTCGACGATCGCCTCGTCCCCGACGGCCGGCGACAGCGGGCTGACCTGGGAGCGGTAGGTCGCGAGCGCGCTGCGCTTCCGCTCCAGCTGGTCCTCGGTGAGTCGGAGTGTCCGGGCACGTCCCCACGGCGCCTCGGACGCGGTCGGGTCGTCCCAGTGCCAGGTCCAGATCGGGTAGGCGAGCAGGGACGTCCCCGGGACGGCACGCGCTGCGTCCTCGGCGACCTCTCCGGCGATGCGGTGGTCGCGGTGCCCGTCGCCGCGCCAGGGCGCGACGAGCAGCGTCGGCCCGGCTCCCAGGGCGAGGGCGTCGGCCACGGCGCCGACGACGCGGTCGCGGTGCTCGCGGGTCGCGCCGTCGGGGATGCCGACCGAGGTGACCGTGGCGTCCGGGTGCAGGAGCCGCACGGCGGCGGCGAACTCGGCGTCGCGCACCGTGGCCAGGTCCGTGGCGGTGGTCGTGGGGGAGTCCGGGTGCGAGTGCTCTCCCCGGGTCAGGAGCAGCACGTGGACGGGCATGCCGTCGTCCGCGGCCCGGGCGATGAGACCGCCGGCACCGAGGGTCTCGTCGTCGGGGTGCGGCGCGAGGACGACGACGGACCCGATGCCGTCCAGTTCGACGGCGCCGGACGGCACGGTGTCGAGGAAGGCCGTCCACGCCGCCGGATCGGTCCCGGGCTCCCGGTGGTCGAAGCTCACCACGCGACACCGCCGCGCTCGACGACGATCCGGCCGATGCGTGCGAGGTCCCGGGCGCCGTGGTCCTGCAGGACGTACAGCTCGAGGTCGGCGACCCGCGCCGCGACCGCCGCGTCCGCGGTCAGTGGAGCGGGACCGATCGTGGACACGACCCGCTCGCGCACGGCGTCGACCGCCCTGCGGACCCTGGAGCGGACGGACTGCGCGAGCAACGGCCAGTCCGGTGCGGAACCCTCCGGTCCCGCCGTCTCGTCGTCGATCGCGCACGCCGCTTCCGCGAGCGCACTCTCGGCGTCGGCGAGGTCGAGCACGGTCGCGCCGAGCGCCGCCTGCAGCAGTTCGGACGCCGGGCGCTCCTCGGCGAGTGCACGGAGCCTCCTGCCGAGGCCGACCGCTCCGCCCCACCAACACGCAGCGACCCCGATCCCGCCCCACGCGAAGCCGGGCCGGGTCAGGTACCAGCCGGGGTCGCCGACGGGCTGCGCCCGGACGCCGTCGAAGTCGACCGGGCCGCTCGGGACGTCCGGCATCCCCCGCGCCACCCAGGCGTCGTCGTGCGCCGAGACGCCGTCCTGCCGGAGGTCCACGGCGACGAGGCGTCGCTCGTCACCGGAGTGTGCGGTCACGAGGGCGTGGGAGAGCGTCGAGGCCAGGGAGCACCACGGCTTCGTGCCGTGCAGGAGCACGGTGCCGTCCTGCTGTTCGGTGGCGTCGAGACGGAGTCCGGGTGCCTCGGCCGCGAACACGCCCCACGTCGTCCCGGCCGGCGCGTCGACTCCCGCCTGCGCGAGGATGCCGAGCGCGTCGAGGTGTGGCTCGACGGTCCGTGCCAGGGCGACGTCCGCGGCCGCCACGGCGGCCAGGGTGCCGAAGAACCGTCCGGCGGTCCCCGAGGCCAGCGGCGGGGTCGTGGACGCGACCGCCCGCGCGAACGCGAGCCGGTCCGCGTGGGTCCCGCTGAGCCTCCCGGCCGAGCGTTCCAACGCCGGAGCGTCGACGTCCGTCGCGGACGGGGGCCAGGCGGCGGTGCGCAACATGGGGCCAACGCTACGGTGTCGCGACCAGGGACGCTCACGGCTGCCAACCGGCACGTAGCGGATACGTATGTACACATGTGATATTTTCTATGCGTGATGTTCTTCCGCAGCGGGCTCCTGAGCCTCGGCGGGACGCTCATCCGGTCATCCGTGCAGATCCTGGCGAACGTCGTCGTCGCGCGGATCCTCGGCCCCGAGCACTACGGCGCGGCCGCCGTCGTCCTCGGCCTGTCGATCGTCCTCGAACTCGTGCGCAGCGGCGGGTTCGCAGCGGTGGTGCTGCGGTCCGGCGCCCAGCCCGAGGCGGTCCTCGTGGCGCTGCACCGGATGAGTGCGCTCCTCGGGCTCGTGCTCGGGGTCGCCGTCGCGACGGCCGGAGCACTCGCGGCGTGGCTCGCGCCCGACGCGCCCTACGGGGTCCTCCTGCTCGCGATCGCCGTGGCGTTCCCCGTGTCCGGAGCCGTCGCGGTCCCGATCGCCACGATGGCCCGACGCGCCGAGATGGGGCGGGTCGTCGCGGTCGAGTCGGCCGGTGCCGTGCTCGGGGCCTCGACGGCCGTCCTCCTGGCGCTCGCCGGAGTCGGGCCGATCGCGGTCATCGCGCAGGTCGTCGTCCTGTGGACCGTCGTCGGCACCGGGGTCGCCGTCCTCCGGCGCGCGCCTCGTGGCGAGGCGGCTCCGTGGCCGGTGGTCCGCGAGATGGTCGGCATCGCCCGTGACGTGTCGATCGTGCAGGTGGTCATGCTCGTCTTCCGGACCGGAGACCGGGTCCTCGTCGCCGCGCTCTTCGGATCTGCCGCCTCCGGGGTGTACGTGCAGGCCGTGCAGCTCATGACACTGCCGCTCGAACAGATCGGAGCGGCGGTGCAGCGCGTCGCACTGCCCGCGCTCGCCGAAGCGGGCCCGACGCTCCTGACGGAACGGCTCCGACAGTTCACGGCGGCGGTGACCCTGCTGGCCTGGCCGGTCCTCGCACTGCTCGGCGTCCTGGCCGGTCCGGTCGTCGAGCTGCTGTTCGGGTCGGCGTGGTCGGGGTCGGCCGACCTCCTGCCGTTCCTCGTGGTCGGCGGCGCGGCGCGGGCGCTCGGCTGTGTCCCCGAGTGGTGGTTCGTCGCGAGCGGGCACGTCCGTCGCCAGATCCGGTGGGTGCTCGTGTCGCAGCCGCTCACGATCGCGGCGTTCGTCGCGGGGTCGCCCTGGGGTGTCCGCGGGATGGTCGTGGCGTACGCGGCCGCCTGTGCGGCACTCGTGCTGCCGTCCTACGTCATCGCCTTGCGGGGGACCGGTGTCCGGTTGCGCACCGTCCTCGGAGCGGCGTTGCCGGCTGCGACCGTCGCATCCGCCGCGGCGGTGTCGGCCTGCATCGTCCGTTCCGCCCTGCCGGAGGGGGCCGTGACCGCCGTGTTCGTCCCCGCGGTGTGCGGCGTGCTCGTCGCCGTGGTGACGACGACGGCGTTCCCCGCCACCCGTGCACCGGTCCGCGCCTGGTTCGTCGCCCGCCGCGCGACCGGCTCGGGGCCGATCGTCTGATCGCAGACCCACAGCCGGGTGACGGCACCCCCACAGAGCGCTCATAGGAACGTCTCGATACTCGAAGACGTGACCATCTCCCAGCCCGCAGCAGCCCCGCGTCTCACCCGTGCCGACGGCACCCCGTTGCGCATCCTCGTCGTCGACGACGAGGCCAGCCTCACCGACCTGCTGTCCATGGCGCTCCGCTACGAGGGCTGGGACGTGAAGAGCGCGAACGGCGGGCAGGACGCCCTGACGACGGCGCGGGAGTTCAAGCCCGATGCGATGGTGCTCGACGTGATGATGCCGGACCTCGACGGGCTGCAGGTGCTGAGCCGGATGCGGCAGAACAACGACGACACCCCGGTACTGTTCCTCACCGCCAAGGACAGCGTGGAGGACCGCGTCACCGGCCTCACCGCGGGTGGCGACGACTACGTCACGAAGCCGTTCTCCCTCGAGGAGGTCGTGGCGCGGCTGCGCGGCCTCATCCGTCGCTCGCAGATCTCGATCTCCGAGGCGGGGGACTCCCGCATCGTGGTCGGCGACCTGGTGCTCGACGAGGAGTCGTACGAGGTGTCCCGTGCCGGCCGGTCGATCGAGCTGACCGCCACCGAGTTCGAGCTGCTCCGGTTCCTCATGCGGAACCCGCGACGCGTGCTGTCGAAGGCGCAGATCCTGGACCGCGTGTGGTCGTACGACTTCGGGGGCAAGTCCTCGGTCGTCGAGATCTACATCTCCTACCTGCGCAAGAAGATCGACGCCGGTGAGACCCCGATGATCCACACGGTGCGTGGCGTCGGGTACGTCATCAAGCCGACCTCGTGACGCTGCGGCGCCGGCTCGTCCTGAGCATCGTCGCCCTGGTCGTCGCCGTGAGCGCGGTCATCGGGGCGGGCAGCATCATCGCGCTGTCCTCGATCCAGACCAGTGCGATCGACAAGCAGATCACGGGTGCCACGAACCGTGCGCAGCGGTACCTGCAACAGAACCCGTCCGGACAGCCGAGCATCGACCTGTCGCGGCCGTCCGGGCAGGCGGTCGGCACGTTGACCGCCTACTTCGTCGACGGCCAGGTGGTCATCGCGAACGTGCTCGACGACTACGGCCGACCGAGCGCGATCACCCGGTCGAGCGCCGCGGCGCTCGGTACCGTCCGGGTCGGCGCGCCGCCGGCGACGGTCGACCTCGGCTCGACCCTCGGTGCCTACCGGATCGCCGCGGTGACGGTCGGGCCGGCGGTCCTCGTCGTCGGGCTGCCGATGGCGCCGGTCTACGACAGCGTGTGGCAGTTGTTCTGGGTGGTGGTGGCGGTCGTCGCGGCCGCGTTGGTCGCGGGGTCCGTCGTCGCCGCGGTCGTCGTCCGCCGGTCGCTCCGCCCGCTCGAACGGGTCGCCGAGGCCGCCTCGACGGTCACCCGGCTGCCGCTCGACCGCAGCGACGCGCTGGACGGCGTCCGCGTGCCCGACACCGACCCCCGCACCGAGGTGGGCCGCGTCGGCGCCGCGTTCAACCGGATGCTCGGGCACATCGGGAACGCCATGCAGGCCCGTGAACGCTCCGAGCAGAAGGTGCGGCAGTTCGTCGCGGACGCTTCGCACGAACTCCGCACGCCGCTCGCCTCGGTCCGCGGCTACGCCGAGCTCACCCGGCGGATGGGCGGCGACCTGCCGCAGGACGTCGTCTACGCGATGGGACGGATCGAGTCCGAGTCGATCCGGATGACCTCGATGGTCGAGGACCTGCTGCTGCTCGCCCGCCTCGACGAGGGCCGCGAGATCCAGTTCGCCGAGGTCGACCTGACCGGGCTGGTGCTCGACGCCGTGAACGACGCGCACGCGGCGTCGCCCGACCACGTCATCGAGGTCGACGTGCCCCCGGAGCCGGTCTCGGTCGTCGGCGACGCCGCCCGGCTGCACCAGGTCATCGTGAACCTGGTGACGAACGCCAGGACCCACACCCCCGAGGGCACCCGCATCACGGTCGGCATCACACCGGGCGACGGCGGGGTCGACCTGACCGTGCGGGACACCGGGCAGGGGATCGACCCGGAGTTCCTGCCGAAGCTGTTCGAACGGTTCGCCCGCGCCGACAGCTCGCGGTCGCGGTCCGTCGGCTCGACGGGCCTCGGGCTCGCCATCGTCGACGCGGTGGTGCAGGCCCACGGCGGCACCGTCGCGGTGACGAGCGAGCCCGGCGACACGGTCTTCACGGTGCACCTGCCGACCGAGCAGGCGGTGGCGCCGACCCGGGTCGAGCAAACGGCAGAGTGGGCCGAGACGCCCGCCGCGGTGGACGCAACCCGCTGACCGACCGGGCCCACGCCGCCGGTCCGGCGCGACGCGCCAGCGGTGTGCCGGCCGTGTCGGTCGGGAGGCGCGGGGCGGGCCTGCCCCGTCCTCCCTCGCAGGCTCGGTCGGCGTGCCCAGCGCAACGCTTCGCATCGCCGCCCAGCTGGGCACGCCCGTCCGCCGTTTGGTCTCGTCCACCGCATCTGGTACTGTTCTCGAAGCCAAAGACCGCCGGATGTTGCTGCGCTTGCGCCGCAACCGAAGGTCCTCACACGTGAGGCATCCCGCGCAGGTGTTCCGAACCACTCCCACCATCTGGTGTGAGCAGCTCCGAGCCTCTGCGCCGGAGCTTTTTTCGTTCGTGGACCCGGGGCTGCCGGCAAGACCCCCAAGGAGAACCATGGCGAACAAGGAAGCTGCGGTCGCCGAGCTCACGGAGTCCTTCCGTAGCTCGAACGCCGTTCTGCTCACCGAGTACCGCGGTCTCACGGTCGCGCAGCTCAAGGAGCTCCGCAACTCGATCCGTGAGCACGCCACGTACGCCGTGGTGAAGAACACGCTGACCAAGATCGCGGCGAACAACGCCGGCATCTCGTCGTTCGACGACGAGCTCGCCGGTCCGTCCGCTCTCGCCTTCGTCCACGGTGACACCGTCGCCGTCGCGAAGTCGCTGCGTGCATTCGCCAAGGCGAACCCCGAGCTCGTGGTGAAGGGTGGTTACTTCGACGGTAACCCGCTCTCCGCGACCGAGGTGGACAAGCTCGCCGACCTCGAGTCCCGTGAAGTCCTGCTCGGCAAGCTCGCCGGCGCCTTCAAGGCCTCGCTGTTCGGTGCTGCGTACCTGTTCCAGGCCCCCCTCTCGCAGGCCGTCCGCACCGTGGACGCCCTCCGCGAGAAGCAGGAGTCCGCGGCCTGATCAGGCTCGCGTTCCACAACCACACGTTTTACTGAGTAGTAGGAGAAAATCATGGCGAAGCTTTCGCAGGACGAGCTCATCGAGGCCTTCAAGGAGCTCACGCTCATCGAGCTCTCGGACTTCGTGAAGAAGTTCGAAGAGGTCTTCGAGGTCACCGCGGCCGCCCCGGTCGCCGCTGCCGCCGCCCCCGGCGCTGCTGCCCCGGCCGAGGCCGTCGAGGAGAAGACCGAGTTCGACGTCATCCTCAAGTCCGCTGGTGACAAGAAGATCCAGGTCATCAAGGAGGTCCGTGGCCTGACGTCGCTCGGCCTCGGTGAGGCCAAGGCGCTCGTCGAGACCGCCGACGCCAAGATCCTCGAGGGTGTCAACAAGGAGACCGCCGACAAGGCCAAGGAGACGCTCGAGGGCGCCGGCGCCACGATCGAGCTCGCGTAGTCTCGACCGTTTCGGTCACGAAGGCCGCTGCCCCCTCGGGGGCGGCGGCCTTCGTCGTGTTCGGGGCGGTGGAGTGTTCCGCGCAAGCGACAGTCTGCCGCCAACTGTTCGCGGCAGAGTGTCGCGTCGGCGGGATGAACGGTGCGCCGGGGCCGAGCAGCGTCGCGATGGCGGCACCATCGGGGCTTCCGGTCGAGCAGGAGTTCTCCACAGATCAGTGACCGGGCCCGCGCACCGCGGCACTCGGCGACAGGGTGCTGGCATGCATCCTGCCAACGCGATCGACCTCCTCCGCACGAACCCGCTCGACCGCGCTGCGGCACGCTTCCTCCAGCGACGGCAGCGCGCCGGCGAGCTGGTCCGGGTGCGACACGGCGTGTACGTCGAACGGTCCGCCTGGGACGTGCTCGACCGGCGGTCGCAGTACCTCGTCCGGATGCGTGCAGTCGTCCCGTTGCTCCGGCCGGGTGCCGTCTTCGTGCTCGACTCCGCCGCGGCCGTCCACGGTTGTCCTCGCCTCGGCCCCTGGCCGGAACGGGTGCACGTGACCGTGCCGGGGCTCGACCACGACCTGCACCGGGTCGGGTTGACCGTCCACAGCGGAGGGGTCATCCAGACCGACCGGTCCTTCCAGGGCGTGCGGGTCGCCGACCTCGCTCACACCGCGGTCGAGACGGCGCGGCGCGACTCGCTCGCCGGTGCCGTCGTCGCGCTCGACCACGCGCTCCGGAGGGGCGTCGAACACCAGGTCCTCGAGGACCTCGCAGCGAGCGTGGGACCCTGGGGATCGGTCCGGCTCGAGCAGGCCCTCGCGACCTGCGACGTCCGTCACGAGTCCGTGGGCGAGTCGTACCTCGCGGTCCGGGCGGCCGAGTTCGGATGCCCGGACATGGAACCGCAGCACGAGTTCCGCTTCGCGGACGGCCGCGTGGCCCGTGTCGACTTCTGGCTGCCACGCGAGGGCATCGTCGTCGAGTTCGACGGTCGGCAGAAGTACGAGGACCCGGCGATGCTGCACGGGCGAACCCCGGAGGACACCGCCTGGGACGAGAAGCGCCGCGAGGACCGGATCCGAGCCCGCCCCGAGGTGAACGGCTTCGTGCGGGTGTACTGGGAGCACGTGCACCACCCGGAGCGGCTTCGGGCGCTGTTCCGCGAGCACGGGGTGCCGTGCCGGTGAGCCGGGGGGGGGCGGACGAGCTCGCCGAGTGGCTGTGCTGCCAGGGCGACACGTCTCGCGGAAGGTGGGGCGGGCCTCCCGGCAGAGCGACAGAGCGGCGCGGAACGTTCGCGGAGAACTGTCGCTTTCGCGGATCGGACCAACCGGACCGACTGGACCGACCGGACCGGCGCGAACCGGATCGGACCAACCGGACCGACCGGACCAACCGAACCGATCGGACCGGCGCGGACCGGAAAGCGACAGCGCGGCGCGGAACGTTCGCGGAGAACTGTCGCTTTCGCGGATCGGACCGGAACGGACGGGACCGGGCGTGGACCGGACCGCGGGCCCCCGCCTCGCGCGTCAGCGCAGGGTGCTGTGGCGGCGGCCGTAGACCAGGTAGAGCGCGGCGCCGGCGAGCATCCAGATGCCGAAGGCGATCCACGTCGTGGCGCCGAGGAACACCGCGAGGAGGACGCAGCTGAGCGCGCCGAGGACCGGGACGACGGGGAAGAGCGGCACGCGGTACGAGCGCTCGAGGTCCGGCCGGGAGCGTCGGAGCACGATCACCGAGACGTTCACCAGGGCGAAGGCGACGAGGGTCCCGATGCTCGTGGCGTCGGCGAGCTCGCCGAGGGGGACGAGCGCGGCGACGATCGTCACGGCGATGCCGATGATGAGGGTGTTCGCGATCGGGGTACCGGTGCGCGGGGACACCCGGCCGAACACCTTCGGCACCAGCCCGTCGCGGGACATCGTCAGCAGGATGCGGGTCTGCCCGTAGAGCACGGTCAGCACGACGCTGGCGATGGCGACGACGGCGCCGACGGAGAACACGAGCGCGACGAGCGGCTGGCCGGTGACGTCGACGACGATGCGGACGAGCGAGGCCTCGGTCGACGAGAAGTCGGTCCACGAACGGGCGCCGATCGCAGCCACGGCGACCAGGATGTAGAGCGCCGTGATGAGGACGATCGAGCCGATGATGGCGCGGGGGAGGTCGCGGCGGGGGTTCTTCGCCTCCTCGCCGGCGGTCGAGGCGGCGTCGAAGCCGATGTACGAGAAGAACAGGCGGGACGCGGCAGCCGTCACGCCGGCGGCGCCCATGGGGGCGAGCGGCTCGAAGTTCCGGGCCTGGAACGCGGTGAAGGCCACGACGACGAAGAACACGAGCAGGGCGATCTTCACGACGACCATGACCGTGTTCACCCAGGCGCTCTCGCGGGCGCCGGGGAGCAGCACCACGGTCGCCAGCAGCACCAGGACGGCTGCGGGCAGGTTGACCAGACCGCCCTCGCCGGGAGGCGCCGACAGCGCGGTGGGCAGGTGCGCGCCGAACACGCGGAGGGTCTCGTCGACGTACTCGCTCGCCCCGACGGCCACGGCCGCGACCGAGACGGCGTACTCGAGCACGAGGCACCAGCCGCAGACCCAGGCGATGCCCTCGCCCATGGTCGCGTAGGTGTACGAGTAGCTCGACCCCGAGGTCGGCACAGCGCCGGCCATCTCGGCGTACGACAGCGCCGACAGCAGCGCCGCGATGCCCGCGACCACGAACGAGATCCACACCGCGGGGCCGGCGAGCGGCACGGCGGTGCCGAGCACCACGAGGATGCCGGTGCCGAGCGTCGCGCCGACGCTGATCATCGTGAGGTGCCAGACGCCGAGGGACCGGCGCAGCGGGGTGCCGTCGACCCCCGCCGCGGCTTCGGCCTGGAGCTGCTCGATCGGCTTGCGGCGGGCGAGCTGCGCCCGCAGGGACGTGGGACGGGAGGGCGCGGACGACATGGGACCTCGGTGGTGCGGGGACGGGGACGGCACATGCTCGCACGCCCCCTGAGAGGGGTCAAATGCACCGGCGACACCGATGTCACGGGACGGGGATAGCGTTGGCCCCATGAGCATGGGCCACGGGATGCGCGGCGGCGGGGGCGGCGGACCGCGCGGCGGCGGCCGCATCTCGAGCGGCGACTTCCGCGCGCAGAAGGCCGCCAACGCCGAGGCGCCGAAGATCCCGCACCTGCTGCACCGCATCGCTGGGCTCTTCGTGCCGCACCGCCGGGCGATCGTCCTGACGGTCGTGCTCGTGCTCGTGGGGGCCGCGATCTCGGTCGTGCCGCCCCTGCTCACGCAGAAGGCCTTCGACGTCGGACTCTTCCCGCCGTCGGGCCGGCCGAACGTTCCGGTGCTCGTCGAGCTCGTCTCCGCGATGGTCTTCCTCTGGATCGCGAGCGCCGGGGTCGGCGTCTGGCAGACGTACCTGACCGCGACGGTCGGCAACAAGGTGATGGGCGCGATGCGGATGCGCCTGTTCGGGCACCTGCAGCGCATGGAGCTCGCCTTCTTCACCCGCACGAAGACCGGCGTGATCCAGTCCCGGTTGCAGAACGACGTCGGCGGCGTGGCGAGCGTCCTCAACAACACGATCTCGTCGGTGCTCGGCAACACCGTCACCGTCATCGCCGCGCTCGTCGCCATGCTGCTGCTCAGCTGGCAGATGACGCTGGTGGCGGTGGTCCTGCTGCCGCTGCTCGTCATCGCCCAGCGCCGGGTGGGTCAGGTCCGGGCGCGGATCGCCTCGGCGACGCAGGAGTCGCTCTCCGACATGACCGCGATCACGCAGGAGGCCCTCAGTGTCTCCGGCATCCTGCTCGCCAAGAGCTTCAACCAGCAGCGCAGCGAGACCAAGCGCTACGGCGACGAGAACCGCAACCAGATCAGCCTGCAGGTCCGCCAGCAGATGTCCGGCCAGTGGTTCTTCGCGATCGTGCAGATCTTCCTGTCGATCATCCCGGCGATCATCTACCTGGTCGCCGCGTGGCTGATCATCGGGGACGTCCCGATCACCGCCGGCACGATCGTCGCCTTCACGACCGTGCAGTCGCGGCTGCTGTTCCCGACCGTCGGCCTGCTCCGGGTCGTGCTCGACCTGCAGACGTCCGGTGCGTTGTTCGCCCGCATCTTCGAGTACTTCGACCTCGAGCCGGCGATCACCGACTCGCCGACGGCGAAGCCGATCGACCAGGCGGCCGTCGGGCACGTGGCCTTCGAGGACGTCACCTTCACCTACCCCGACGGCGAGGCCGACAAGCCGACCCTGCGCGGGGTGTCCTTCGCGCTCCGGCCCGGGCAGTTCGCTGCGTTCGTCGGACCCTCCGGGGCAGGCAAGACGACCGTGTCGTACCTGGTGCCCCGCCTGTACGAGGCGACGACCGGTTCGGTCCGCTTCGCGGGGCAGGACGTCCGCGACCTCGAGCACGAGGACCTGATGCGCCACATCGGCATCGTCAGCCAGGAGACCTACCTGTTCCACGCGACGATCGCCGACAACCTGCGGTACGCGAAGCCGGACGCCACCGACGACGAGGTCGAACGGGCGGCGCGGGCGGCGAACATCCACGAGACCATCGCGTCGTTCCCGGACGGGTACGACACGGTGGTGGGGGAGCGCGGGTACCGGCTGTCGGGCGGCGAGAAGCAGCGGATCGCGATCGCGCGCGTGCTGCTGAAGGACCCGCCGGTGCTCGTGCTCGACGAGGCCACCAGTGCGCTCGACTCGATCTCGGAGCGGGTGGTGCAGACCGCGCTCGACACGGCAGCGGCCGGGCGCACGACGATCTCGATCGCCCACCGGTTGTCGACGGTGCGGGACGCCGACGTCATCTTCGTGCTCGACCACGGGCAGATCGTCGAGCAGGGGACGCACGACGAACTCCTGGCGCTGGACGGCACGTACGCCGAGCTGCACCGGCAGCAGAACGCCCCCGCTGAGTCGGTCGGCAGCTGACCGCGTCGCGTCGCCGGGCCGAGGGCTCCGCGGCGATGTCCGCGCACGTCACGAGCCGACAGCAGGCGGTCAGCGCGACGTAGACTCGCGGGCGTGCGTTACGCGAACTCCGTCGTCGACCTCGTCGGCAACACCCCGCTCGTCAAGCTGAACCGCGTCACCGAGGGGGTGCGGGCGACCGTCCTGGTGAAGGTCGAGTACCTGAACCCCGGGGGGTCCTCGAAGGACCGCATCGCCACGCGGATCATCGACGCTGCCGAGGCCTCGGGCGACCTGCGGCCCGGCGGCACGATCGTCGAGCCGACCTCCGGCAACACCGGCGTCGGGCTCGCGCTCGTCGCGCAGCAGCGCGGGTACCGGTGCGTGTTCGTGCTGCCGGACAAGGTGGGCGAGGACAAGCGCAACGTGCTCACCGCCTACGGCGCCGAGATCGTCGTCACGCCGACCGCGGTCGCGCCGGAGCACCCGGAGTCCTACTACTCGGTGTCCGACCGGCTGGTGCAGGAGATCCCCGGCGCCTACAAGCCGAACCAGTACGCGAACCCGAACGGGCCGCGCAGCCACTACGAGACCACCGGCCCGGAGATCTGGCGCGACACCGAGGAGCAGCTCACCCACTTCGTGGCGGGCGTCGGCACCGGGGGCACCATCTCCGGCACCGGCAAGTACCTCAAGGAGGCCTCCGGCGGTCGCGTCCGGATCATCGGCGCCGACCCCGAGGGCTCCGTGTACTCCGGCGGCACCGGCCGTCCGTACCTGGTCGAGGGCGTCGGCGAGGACTTCTGGCCGGGCGCCTACGACCCGGACATCGCCGACGAGGTCATCGCCGTGTCCGACGCGGACGCGTTCGCGATGACCCGACGCCTCGCCCGCGAGGAGGGCCTGCTCGTCGGCGGCTCGAGCGGCATGGCGGTCGTCGCCGCGCTCCGGGCGGCCCGCGACCTCACCGAGGACGACGTCGTCGTGGTGCTCCTGCCCGACGGCGGCCGCGGGTACCTCGGCAAGATCTTCAACGACCGCTGGATGCGCTCCTACGGTTTCGCCGAGACCGACGACGCCCGCACCGTCGGGTCGCTCATCGCCGGCAAGGACGGACGCCTGCCCGACCTCGTGCACGCCCACCCGGCCGACACCGTGCGCGACGTCGTCGACATCATGTCGAAGTACGGCGTCTCGCAGATGCCCGTGCTCACCGCCGAGCCGCCCGTCGTCATCGGCGAGGTCATCGGCGCCGTCGCCGAGAAGGACCTGCTCGAGCAGGTCTTCACCGGTGCCGCGGGGATGACCGACGCCCTGAGCGGGTTCGTCGGCGACCCGCTGCCGCTCATCGGCGTGGGGGAGTCCGTCTCCGCCGCACGCCGGGCGCTCGAGACGGTGGACGCGCTCCTCGTCGTCGAGGACGGCAAGCCCGTCACGGTGCTGACGCGACACGACCTGCTCACCTACCTGTCCGAGTAGACCCGGCGGCGTCCGCGACGCACCGCCCGTGACGGGCGCGACCCGCGCCTCCCGTCCGACCCGACCTGGAGAACGAACACCCATGACCGAGTTCAGCACCCGAGCCATCCACGCCGGCCAGGAGCCCGACGGCGCCACCGGCGCCGTCATCCCGCCCATCCACGTGACCTCGACGTACGTGCAGGACGGCATCGGCGGCATGCGGAACGGCTACGAGTACTCCCGTTCCGGCAACCCGACGCGCGACGGCCTGCAGGCCCTGCTCGCCGACCTCGACGGCGGCGTCGCCGCGTACTCGTTCTCCTCCGGCCTCGCCGCCGAGGACGCCCTGCTCCGGTCGGTCCTGTCGCCCGGCGCACGTGTGGTGATGGGCAACGACGTCTACGGCGGCACGCACCGCCTGGTCAGCCGCCTGCACGTGCCGTGGGGCGTCGAGCTCGTCGTCGTCGACATGAGCGAGCTCGACCAGGTGCGCGCCGCGCTGCAGGACGCGCCGGACGCGACCGTGCTCTGGGTCGAGACGCCGACGAACCCGCTCATGAAGATCGCCGACATCGCAGCCCTCGCCACCCTGGGGCACGAGGCCGGCGCGGTCGTCGTCGTGGACAACACCTTCGCGTCGCCGTACCTGCAGCAGCCGCTGTCGCTCGGCGCGGACGTCGTCGTGTACTCGGCGACGAAGTACCTCGGCGGCCACTCCGACGTCGTCGGCGGCGCCGTCGTGCTCGCCGACGAGGAGCTCGCGGCGAAGGTGCAGTTCCTGCAGTTCGGTGCCGGCGCGATCTCGTCGCCGTTCGACGCGTTCCTGACCACGCGCGGCATCAAGACGCTCGCCGTCCGGATGGAGCGGCACTCCGCGAACGCGCAGGCCGTGGCCGAGGCGCTCGTGGCCGCGCCCGGTGTCGAGCGCGTCTACTACCCGGGCCTGTCCGACCACCCGGGGCACGACGTCGCCGCCCGGCAGATGCGCGGGTTCGGCGGCATGCTGTCCGTGGCGCTCGCCGGCGGGCCGGCCGCGGCGAAGCGGTTCGCGGAGTCGACCGAGCTGTTCGCGCTGGCGGAGTCGCTCGGCGGGGTCGAGTCGCTCATCGGCTACCCGAGCGAGATGACGCACGCGTCGGTGCGGGGCACCGAGCTCGCCGTTCCGGAAAACGTCGTGCGGCTGTCCGTCGGCATCGAGGACGCCGGTGACCTCATCGCGGACGTGCAGCAGGCGCTCGCGCGCTGACCGTCACCGGTCCCGGCCGGCGGCGTCGCCGGGCACCCCTACGATGAAACCGTGAGCACCACGGCGACGAGGACGGGCCTGTTCGGCGGGGGACACGCCCTCGCGACGATCGGCATGGTCGCGATCGTCGGCGTCGCCGCCTTCCAGAACCTGGCGATGACGACGATCATGCCGGTGATCAGCCGCGACCTCGACGGCGAGGCCCTGTACGCGCTCGCGTTCGCCGCACCGCTGGCCGCCGGTGTGCCGGGCATGGTGCTGGCGGGCAACTGGACGGACCGCGCGGGCGGTCGCGTCGTCGCGTGGGTGTCGGCGCTGCTCTTCGCGGCCGGCACCGCAGTGGTGATGACCGCCCCGACGATGACGGTCTTCCTGGTCGGCCGGCTCATCGAGGGCTTCGGCGCGGGCGCGATCGACGTCGTGCTCTACGTGCTCGTGGCCCGGATCTTCCCCGCCGAGCTGCACGGCCCGGTGTTCGCCGGGTTCGCCGCCGCCTGGGTGGTGCCGGCGCTCGTCGGACCGGCGCTGGCCGGCATCGTCACCGACGTGTGGGACTGGCACTGGGTGTTCGCCGGCGCGCTCGTGATCGCCGTCGCCGCCTTCACCCTGCTCGTGCCGACCCTCGGCCGCCTGCACCCGCCCGCCGAGGCCCTGCGACCGCCGTGGCAGCGGACCCGGATCGGGTGGTCGGTCGCCGCCGCGGTCGCGATCCTGCTGCTCAACGTCGCCCCGGACCTGACCCCGTGGGGGATGGTCGCCGCCGTCGCGGTCGGCCTGGTCGGCACGTGGTTCGCGCTCCGGCCGCTGCTGCCCACCGGCACCTTCCGCGCGGCGGCCGGGTTGCCGTCGGTCGTGCTGCTGCGCGGCCTGATGGCGGCGTCGTTCTTCGGCAGCGAGGCCTACGTGCCCTTCCTGCTGCAGGCCGAGCACGGGCTGCAGCCCTCCACCGCCGGGCTCGCGCTCACCGTCGCCGCGCTGAGCTGGGCGGGGGCGAGCTGGGCTCACGGGAAGGCCGGCGAGGAGCGCCTGACCGCGCAGCGCACCTTCGGCGTCGGGCTCGCCCTGGTGCTCGTGAGCCTGCTGACGGCGTTCGCGGTCGCCGCCCTGCACCTGCCGTGGTGGGTGCTCGTGGCCGGTTGGTTCGTCGGCGGTGCCGGCATGGGGGCGATCTACCCCCGGACCTCGATGCTGACGCTGCGCTTCTCCGGCGAGGGCGATGACGGCTTCGCGAGCTCGGCGCTGACGATCGCCGACGCCTCGGGGAGCGTCATCGGCCTCGCCGCCACCGGCCTGCTGTTCACCGCGACGGGCGGCGCGGAGGGGACGGTCGCCTTCCCGCTCATCTTCGGCGCCATGATCCTGTTCGCCGCACTGGCGATCGCGGCGGTCCGGCGACTCGGACCCGTCCCGGCGCCGCGGACGGGCGGGTAGCGTGGCCCGCATGCGCTCCGTCGTCGCCGTCGGCGCCCTGGTGACGGTCCTGGCACTCGCCGGCTGCCAGGGCACGACCTCCGTCGCGCCCACGCCCGTGCAGAGCACCGACCTGACGAGCTCGGACGGCGGCTTCGACCAGCAGGCCGTCATCGGGGTCGTGGTCGTCCACGACGACGCCGCGCTCGCCACCGAGCTGCGCACCGGCCTGCGGGACGCCGGCTTCCGCCCCGTCGTCCGGGTGGCACCGGCATCCGGCGCTGCGGCGGCCCAGCGCTCGGCGGTCGCCGGGCTCGTCCGCTCCGGCGCGAAGGCGCTGCTGGTCCGTGCCGCCGACGCCTCCGCGCTGACCGGTGTCGTCCGGACCGCGCACGACGCCGGCGTCGTGGTGGTGTCGCTCGGCGACCCGCTGCCCGCGACGGGCACCGGTGGTGACGGCGTCTCCGCCGACTACCGGGTGCCGGGCGAGGCCGACGACGCGGCGCTCGCAGCCACCGCGGTGGACGTCGTCCGGTCCCTGCAGCGCGGCGAGAAGCCGTCGCCCGACGACGCGGGTGACGACTAGCGAGCGGTCAGTTCCACCACGCCGGGAACGACAGCGTGATCGTCTCGACCAGTGCCTTGCGGGAGCGGCGGGGGCCGGCGAGCCAGGCCTCGATGGCGCCGACGAACCCCTGTGCGACGAAGCCGGCGGCGACGTCGTCGAGCAGCGGCGGACGTGACGACGGGTCGAGCTCGTGGATGTGCTGGGCGCTCGACACGGTGAAGTGCTCGACGAGCAAGCGGTGCAGCGAGGCGTCGTTCGGGTCGGGCAGGGCCTTGCAGTAGATGTCTCGGTGGGCCGTGACGTGCTCGACGACCGCGTTGATGCCGCGGCGGGTGATGGCGGCGAGCTCGGCGGCGTCCGCGCCCCGGGCGGCAGCGGCGCGTCGGGCTGCGGCGTCGTCCTCGCGGATGCGGTCGAGCTCCGGCGTCAGGACGTCGGCGAGCAGCGAGCCGGGGGAGACGGCGTGCGAGTAGAACGTGGCGCGGTTGATGCCGGCGGCGCGGGTGACGTCCGCGACGGTGATCGTGGAGACCGGGCGGTCGGTGGCGAGCCGGAGGATCGCCTCGCGCAGGGCAGCGGTCGTGTGCAGGATCCGGGCGTCCACCATGACACCCACCCCCTTCTGATGCTGATCGTGCCGGGAGTCCCCCGAGCAGTCCGACGGTACCGCACGGCGTGCCCGGCGGGACCCCGGGACCACCGGCAACACGCGGCACCGCTTCGTGAGCGCTCTCGCGACCCGTAGGATGGTTCCGCGGACGAATCGATTCGATCGAGCCGCGATCACCCTCCCCGCCCCGAGGTCGAAGGACTGCTGCTCGTGACCGCGCCCGCCACCACCGGTTCGATCCGGGTCCTGCACCCCGGAGACTCGCTCTCCCGCGGGCAGCGACTCGTCTACGTCTTCGTCCTCGGCGCCCTGACCGCGCTCGGGCCGTTCACCATCGACCTGTACCTGCCGGCGTTCCCGGCGCTCAAGGAGCAGTTCGGCGTCACCGACGGCGCCGTGCAGCTGACCCTGACGGCGACGACGCTCGGGTTCGCGGTCGGCCAGCTCCTCGTCGGGCCCTGGAGCGACAAGGTCGGCCGCCGCCTGCCGCTCATCGTGGCGACGACGGTGCACATCGGCGCCTCGATCGGCGCCGCGACCGCGCCGGACATCGAGCTGCTCGCGGTCTTCCGCGTGCTGCAGGGCATGGGCGCCGCGGCCGGCGGCGTCGTCGCGATGGCGACCGTCCGCGACCTGTTCGGCGGCAAGCCGCTCGTCCGCATGCTGTCGCGCCTGGCGATGGTGAACGGCCTCGCCCCGATCCTCGCGCCGCTCATCGGCTCGCAGATGCTCCGGTTCACCAGCTGGCGCGGCATCTTCGTGTTCCTCGCCTGCTACGGCCTCGCCGTCGTCATCGCCTCGATCCTGCTCATCGTCGAGACCCTGCCGCCGGCCCGCCGCCAGGAGGCCGGGCACTCGACCATCGGGCAGCGGTACAAGGCGCTGTTCTCGGACCGCATCTTCGTCGGCGTCGCGCTCATCGGCGCGATGGTCTTCAGCGGCCTGTTCTCGTACCTCAGCTCGTCGCCGTTCCTGTTCCAGGGCGTGTACGGACTCGACGCGCAGCAGTACGGCCTGCTGTTCGCCGTCAACTCGGTCGGCGTCGTGCTCGGCGTGCAGATCTCCGCGCGCCTGGCCCAGCGCGTCGGGCCGCAGTGGATCCTGGCGTGCTCGACGGCGACGCTGCTGCTCGCCTCGGTCGCGATCATCGTCCTCGACCAGCTCGGCGCCGGGCTCGTCGGCGTGCTCGTGCCGCTGTGGTTCTTCATCGCCGCCTGCGGCTTCTCGTTCCCGCTCGTGCAGGTCATCGGCCTCGCCGCCCACGGCAAGGAGGCGGGGACCGCCGCGTCGCTCCTCGGAGCGCTGAACTTCGGCGTCGCCGGGCTCATCTCGCCGGTCGTCGGCTGGCTCGGCATCACGACCGCGACGCCGATGGCGATGGTGATGGGCTCGACCGCGGCCATGGCGATCGTGGTGCTCTGGGTCGTCGTCCGCCCGAAGACGGTGCCGGCGCTCACGCACTGACGAGCCGGGCGGTCGGTACGGTCGGCGCGGTCGGTACGGCCGGGTGGTCTCCCCGACGACCCCGGACGACGAGATGGACGTCGCACGACGACGATCTCGTCGCACCGGATCGGGGTCGCGCGGGACCGTACCGCGTCCGGAGCCGCGTCCATATGCTGGCGGCATGAGCGACGCGGTGGAGCAGGCACGGGCAGCGGCCGAGGCGGCCAAGCAGGCGGCGGACGAGGCACGACGGCTCGCCGAACAGGCCGCCCAGCGCGCCGAGGAGCTGGCCGCCGCGCTCGCCGCGCAGACGTCGGCCCCGGCGCAGCAGGGCCTCGCGTCCGACGCGGAGCCCGCCGCCGCCGACGCCCCGGCACCCACCGGCCAGGAGGCCCGGCTCACCCCCGACGCGGAGCCCGCGTCCGCCGCGACCCCGCGACCCGACGCCGCCCCGGCACCGGACGCCGCCCCGGCCGCGACCCCGCCCCTCGACGCCGCCCCGGCACCGGACGCCGCCCCGGCGGTGGAGGTGACCGCCCCGCAGCCGGCGGCCGCCCCGCCGGCCGGCCCCGTGCCTCCCGGCCCGGCCGGAGTGGCCCCGCTGGGACCGGACGCGGTCGCCGCCGTCCGCGCCGGGTACACCGTCGCGGGCAGCGCACTCGAACTCGGCGCCCTCGTGAACGGCGAGGCGGAGCCCGACGTCCAGGTCCGCATCCCGCTCGGCATGCTGAACCGGCACGGCCTCGTCGCCGGGGCCACCGGCACCGGCAAGACCCGCACGTTGCAGCTGCTCGCCGAGCAGATCGCCGCGAACGGCGTGCCCGTGTTCGCCGCCGACGTCAAGGGCGACCTGTCCGGACTCGCGGCGGCGGGGGAGCCGAACGACAAGCTGCTCGCCCGGACCGCCGGCATCGGACAGCAGTGGTCCGGTACGGCCAGCGCGACCGAGTTCTACTCGCTCGGCGGACGGGGCACGGGTGTGCCGATACGGGCGACCGTCTCCGGGTTCGGACCGCTGCTCATGGCGAAGGTGCTCCGCCTGAACGACACGCAGGAGTCCTCGCTCGGACTGGTCTTCCACCACGCCGAGCAGGCCGGACTGCCGTTGGTCGACCTGGCGGACCTGCGGAGCGTGCTGACGTTCCTGGTGAGCGACCGGGGCAAGGCGGAACTCGCCGAGCTCGGCGGGCTGTCGAAGCAGACCGCCGGTGTCATCCTGCGCGAACTCGTCACCTTCGCCGACAAGGGCGCCGACCGGTTCTTCGGCGCGCCCGAGATCGACACCCGGGAGTTCCTGCGCACCGCTCCCGACGGCCGCGGCATCATCAGCCTGCTCGAGGTGCCCGGCGTGCAGGACCAGCCCGAGGTCTTCTCGACGTTCCTGATGTGGCTGCTGGCCGACCTGTTCAACGAGCTGCCCGAGGTCGGCGACCAGGACGAGCCGGAGCTCGTGTTCTTCTTCGACGAGGCCCACCTGCTGTTCAGCGGTGCCTCGCGCGACTTCACCGAGCAGATCGTGCGGACCGTGCGGCTCATCCGGTCGAAGGGCGTCGGGGTCTTCTTCGTGACGCAGACGCCGAAGGACGTGCCGAGCGACGTCCTCGCGCAGCTCGGGTCGCGGATCCAGCACCAGCTGCGCGTGCACACCCCGGACGACGCGAAGGCCCTGCGTGCGACCGTGTCCACCTACCCGTCGAGCGACTACGACCTGGGCGAGGTGCTCACCTCGCTCGCGACGGGTGAGGCGATCGTCACCGTGATGAACGAGCAGGGGGCGCCGACGCCGGTCGCGTGGACGCGCCTGCGCGCCCCCCAGGGGTCGATGGACCCGCTGCCGGCGGCGGACCTGGAGGCCCGTGTCGCGTCGTCGCCGCTGCTCGCCACCTACGGCACCCCCGTCGACCCCGACTCCGCCCGCGAGGTCCTGGCACGCCGGATGGAGGCCGCGGCCGCCGAGGCCGCTGCTGCGGAGGCGGCGAAGGACGCCGCGGCCGCTGCAGCCGCGGCCGAGGAGGCCGCCGCGCGGACCGCCGCCGCTGCCGCGAAGGAGGCCGCCGCGCAGGAGAAGCGCGCGTCGAAGGAGCGTGCCGCTGCCCAGCAGGAGTACGAGCGGGCCCAGCGCGAGTTCGAACGCGCCGAGCGCGCGGCTGCGTCACGGCGGGCGGGCCGGTCCGGGCGGAGCACGCGCACGACGACCAGTCGGAAGGCCGACGACCCGCTGTCCGAGCTGCTCGGCTCGTCCCTCGGACGCACCATCGCGAAGGAGGTCGTGCAGGGGATCTTCTCGACCCTGCGTCGTCGCCGCTGAGAGCGACGGGCAGGCGTGTGAGACGCGGGAGTCAGGCGCGGGAGTCAGGCGCCGGAGTCAGGCACCGGAGTCAGGCACCGAGCAGCCCGTTCGTCTCGATGAAGAGCAGGGCGGCGACGACCACGGCCGCGAGTCCACCGACGAGGACGTGCGCCCCGCGCTGCTCGTACCAGGTACGGCTCGACGGGAAGCGCTTGGCGAACGCCCGGGCGGGGACGGGCCGGGGCTCGTCGAGGACCTGGACGCCGAGGGCGTCGACCACCTGCTCGAGGCCGCGGTCGCCCCACACGTCGGCCCGGATGCGGAACAGGTGCGTCCCTTCCGCGTCGAACGCCACGAGTTCCCGGGTCGTCCGGTCGACGGAGGCGCCGAACGTCGTCGCGAGCACGAGGCTGTGCACGCGGTCGCGGGGGACCCGGCGGTGCGGGGTGACCACACCGCGGATCGTCAGCCCCTCGGTGTCGATGCCGATGTAGGCGGTGCTGAGCCGGACGAAGGCCACGGCGACGACCACCACGACCGCAAGGACGGCGGCGGCGGCCACGGTCCACCCGCGGAACGGGAACGAGACCCAGAGCAGGGCGACGGCGAGCGGAACGGCGGAGAACACGATGCTCAGGGCGGTGGACCGGACGAGCGACCGGCGCGGGCGCAGGACCACGTCGTACACGTCGGCTCGCAGGCTCGGTGTCGCGGGCACGGTCGTGTCCCCCATGCGCATCTCCTCGTCCCCTCGGGTGCGGCGGGCACGCCGACGGGCCGCCCCTCGAGCGACGCCCCTGCCGCTCGGTGCACCGCGGTCGACTCGTCCCGGAGCCGTCCGCTCGGGTCAGCATAGGTGACCGAGGGGGCCCGGGGACAGCCCGTTCCACCCCGTTCAGCCGGATTCCGAGGAGTGCGCGGTCGACAGGGGACACGCTCGTCGGCCGGGTGGGGGACCAGTGCCGCCGGGTCGGACGACGGAGGGCCCGCGTCTCGTGACGCGGGCCCTTCGACCTTGCTCGCAGCCGTTCCTGCTCGCTCTGGCGGAGAATGGGGGATTCGAACCCCCGAGGGCTTGCACCCAACACGCTTTCCAAGCGTGCGCCATAGGCCACTAGGCGAATTCTCCTGGGCACCGTCTCGCGACGGCGACACCCAATGCTACAGGTTCTTCGAGGGTGCTCACGACCGCGTGTCGCGGGAGCGCTCCCTCCCAGTCGTCGTGACGTGTCCGACGACTACCCTGAGGGACGTGTCGACCCGCATCTACATCACGTCAGCAGAAGGACACACGGGCAAGAGCACCGTCGCCCTCGGTGTCCTCGAGACCCTCGCGCGATCCGTCGGCCGGGTCGGTGTCTTCCGCCCCGTCGCCCGGTCGGTCGACGAGCCGGACTACGTGCTCGAACTGCTCCTGCAGCACACCGCGGTCGGGATCTCGTACGACGACGCGGTCGGCGTCACCTACGACGACGTGCACGCGGACCCCGACGCGGCGCTCGGCACGATCGTCAGCCGCTTCGCGCAGGTCGAGCGGCAGTGCGACGCGGTCGTCGTCCTCGGGTCGGACTACACCGACGTCGGCAGTCCCACCGAGCTGTCCTTCAACGCGAAGGTGGCCGCGAACCTCGGCGCACCCGTCCTGCTCGTGCTCGGAGGCCGCGACGCCGCCGAGCGCGGCGCACGCACCCCGGAGGACATGGCGCAGGTCGCCGACGTCACGACGAGCGAGCTCCGCGCGGCGCACGCGCAGCTGCTCGGCGTCGTCGTCAACCGCGCCGACCCCGACGCCCTGCCCGCCGTCGTGGCGAGCGTCGAGCGCGCCGTGCACGACGACCACCCGGACGTCGTCGTGTGGGCGATCCCGGAGGACCGCGTCCTGGTCGCGCCGACCGTCCGCGCGCTGCTCGAGACGACCGGTGCGACGTTGGTCCGCGGCGACGAGGCACTGCTCGACCGCGAGGCCCTCGGCACCGTCGTCGCCGGCATGAGCATGGAGAACGTGCTGCCCCGGCTCATCGAGGGCGGCATCGTCGTCGTGCCCGGTGACCGCAGCGACGTGCTCATCGCGACGCTGCTCGCGAACCAGTCCGAGACGTTCCCGAGCCTCGCCGGGGTGATCCTGAACGGCGGGTTCGAGATCGCGCCGCAGGTGTCCCGACTGCTCGAGGGGCTGTCGAGCTCGCTGCCGATCGCGCAGAACGACCTCGGCACCTACGACACCGCCCTGCGCATCACGCAGACGCGCGGCCGCCTGGCGGCGGACTCGCCCCGCAAGGCCGACCTCGCCCTGGCCCTGTTCGAGCAGCACGTCGACGCCGAGGTGCTCCGCGACCGTCTGCAGCTCGCGCCGTCCGGCGTCGTCACCCCGCTCATGTTCGAACACGGCCTGCTCGACCGGGCCCGCGGGTACGGCAAGCACATCGTCCTGCCGGAGGGCGAGGACGACCGGATCCTGCGCGCGGCGTCGAGCCTGCTGCAGCGCCAGGTCTGCGAGCTGACGATCCTCGGCGAGCCCGCCGCGATCCGCACTCGGGCCACCGAGCTCGGCCTCGACCTCGAGGCCGCGCACCTGGTGTCCCCGTTCGACCCCGAGCTGCGGGAGCGCTTCGCCGAGGAGTACACCCGGCTCCGCGCCCACAAGGGGATGTCGATCGAGCTCGCCCGCGACACCGTGACCGACGTCTCGTACTTCGGCACGATGATGGTGCAGCTCGGCCTGGCCGACGGCATGGTCTCCGGCGCGAAGCACACCACCGCGCACACCATCCGCCCGTCGTTCGAGATCATCAAGACCCGCCCGGACACGTCGATCGTGTCGAGCGTCTTCCTCATGGCGCTCGCCGACCGGGTGCTCGTCTACGGCGACTGCGCCGTCATCCCCGACCCGACGAGCGAGCAGCTCGCCGACATCGCGATCTCGTCCGCCGAGACCGCGACCCAGTTCGGCATCGACCCCCGCGTCGCGATGCTCAGCTACTCGACGGGCGACAGCGGCTCCGGCGCCGACGTCGACAAGGTCCGTGCCGGCACTGCATTCGTGCGGGAGCGCCGCCCCGACCTGCTCGTCGAGGGGCCGATCCAGTACGACGCCGCCGCCGACCCCACGGTCGCGTCGACGAAGATGCCGGACTCCCCGGTCGCGGGCCGGGCGACGGTCTTCGTCTTCCCCGACCTGAACACCGGCAACAACACCTACAAGGCCGTGCAGCGCTCGGCCGGCGCGGTCGCGATCGGCCCGGTCCTGCAGGGCCTGCGCAAGCCGATCAACGACCTGTCCCGCGGCGCGCTCGTCGGCGACATCGTGAACACCGTCGCGATCACCGCGATCCAGGCCGGCACCGCGACCGACGCGGCCTGACCCGCGCGACGCACGCCGTGCCTCCCGTCCGACAGAGAAAGTGACCCACCCGTGACCGCAGCCCTCGTCGTCAACTCCGGATCGAGCTCGTTCAAGTACCAGCTCATCGAGCTCGAGGGCGAGCGCACGCTCGCCTCCGGACTCGTCGAGCGCATCGGCGAGTCGTCCGGCGCCTGGAAGCACACCAACGCGCTGACGGGGGAGTCGTCGTCGAACGACTCGGCGTCCGTGCCCGACCACGCCGCCGGGTTCCAGGCGATGATCGACGCGTTCGGCAAGGTCGGCCCGTCGTTCGACGAGCACCCGCCCGCCGTCGTCGGCCACCGGGTCGTGCACGGCGGCACCGACTTCGACCGCGCGACCGTCGTCACGGACGAGGTCGAGCAGCAGATCGAGCAGCTGAACAGCCTCGCGCCGCTGCACAACCCCGCGAACCTCGAGGGGATCCGCGCCGCGAAGCAGGTGTTCCCGGACGTCGCGCAGGTCGCCGTGTTCGACACCGCGTTCCACCAGACGATGCCCCCGGAGGCGTACACGTACGCGATCCCGGCGGACCTCGCCGCGGAGCACCGGGTGCGCCGCTACGGCATGCACGGCACGAGCCACAAGTACGTCTCCGAGCAGGCCGCCGTGTTCCTCGACCGCCCGCTGTCCGAGCTGAAGACCATCGTGCTGCACCTCGGCAACGGCGCGTCGGCCGCAGCGATCGACGGCGGGAGGTCGATCGAGACCTCGATGGGGCTCACGCCGCTCGAGGGGCTCGTCATGGGCACCCGCTCCGGCGACCTCGACCCCGCCGTGCTCATCCACCTGCACCGCGAGGCCGGGCTGTCCTTCGACGAGCTCGACACGATGCTCAACAAGGAGTCCGGCCTGCTCGGCCTGACCGGCAACGGCGACATGCGCGACGTGCAGGAGGCGGCCCTGCACGGCGACGAGGTCGCCGAGTCGGCGCTCGCCGTGTACCGGCACCGCATCCGCCGGTACGTGGGCGCCTACACGGCGCAGCTCGGCGGGCTCGACGCGGTCGTCTTCACCGCGGGCGTCGGGGAGAACAACGCGCTGCTGCGCCGCCGCGTGCTCGCCGGGCTCGAGCACCTGGGCATCGAGATCGACGACGACCGCAACGAGCTGCACTCACGGGAGGCCCGGGTCGTCTCCACGGACACCTCACGTGTCGCGGTGCTCGTCATCCCGACGAACGAGGAGCTCGAGATCGCCCGGCAGTCGGCTGCGGTCGCGCTCTGACACCGGCGCGGCCCTCCCGGCGGGCGCGGCCGTCCAGG
>NZ_MJGO01000039.1:149431-251566 GCF_001864895.1 Curtobacterium sp. MCBA15_009 | reverse complement strand
CGGCCGTCCAGGCGGGCGCGCCGCTTCGCGGTGCCGCGCCGTGCCGTCGCTTCGCGCCCCGGTGCGGTCATCGCGCCCCGACGCACCGGGGCGCGACGACCGTACCGGGGCGCGGCCGGAGGATCAGCGCAGGGCGTCGAGCGCCGCGGGGATCGGGGTGTTGCCGTTCGTGACCTCGAACTGCACGCCGACCGCGGTGTCGTCGAGCAGCGCGTGCAGCACGACGGTGGCGACGTCCGCCCGCGTGACCGACCCGCGGGGGACCGTCCGACCGACGTCGACCGTGCCCTGCGGCGGGGTGTCCACGAGCGCACCCGGCCGGACGATCGTCCACCGCAGGCGGCGTGCGCGCAGGTTCGCGTCCGCCTCGGCCTTCGCCCGCAGGTAGACCTGGAACACGGCGTCGTCGTCCTTCGCCGGCACGACCGCGAGCTCCGGGTCGTACGTGTCCGCCGCCATCGCCGACACCATCACGTAGCGTTCGATGCCCGCCCGCTCGGCGGCGTCCGCGAGCAGGATCGCGGCGTCGCGGTCGACGGACAGCTTGCGCTCGGCGCCGCTGCCCGGCCCGGCACCGGCGGCGAACACCACGGCGTCGACACCGCGCAGCCGCAACGCGAGCTCGTCGTCGCCGAGCTGCTCCAGGTCCGCCACGATCGCCCGGGCGCCCTGCTGCTCGACGTCGGAGACGTGCGCGGGGTTGCGGACGATGGCGACGGCGTCGTGTCCGGCGTCGGTGATCTGGTGGGCGAGGAGCAGGGCGATCTGGCCGTGTCCTCCGGCGATGGCGATCTTCATGTGTCCGATCCTGCTCCTGCCATCCGGTAGACTGCTCTGCGGCTCCTCACGTGACGCCATCCAGGCCAACTCCCCCAGGGCGGAAACGCAGCAAGGGTAACCGGGCTCTGGCGGGTGCGTGAGGAGTCTTCTCGTTCCGGGGGGTAACCGGGGCTGCGCTCATCTCGAGAGCGGGTGCGTGAGGAGTCTTCTCGTTCCGGGGGTGGGTGACCGGGGCTGCGCTGATCTCGCGTCCTGGTCCTCCTCGCTCCGGGGGCCATCCGGGCTGTGCCCCCTGTAGGGGTAACGCAGGGGGCTGACAAGCCGGCCGTCCGTGTGCGACGATCCCTCCACGGACCCCCAACCAGGGTCCCGACCTCTCCCGTCTCACCAGCGGGGGAATCCGGATCAGGTGGCGGGTGCGCCCGCCAGGATGAGAGACACGCATGCGCAGGCACGCGTCGCTCCGTGGTACCTCCGTACCCACACGAGCGGACGAACGGACACGACGGATCATCGGCACCGACGGCCGGGCTCGACGACGAGCACCGGGCGATCGGCGACTGCTGCTGCGCGGAGGGGTCGTCGCCACCGTGGCGGCGCTCGTCGCGGCACTCGCGGTCATCCAGCCCGCGGCGGCGGCGCAGAACGACGTCGCCGAGGCCGAGGGGGTGCTGCTCAGCGGATCCGGCATCGTCGACGCCGACGGCATCGTGCAGCTCGGCGGCGCCTACTCGAACCGCAGCGCCACCGGAGGCGGCGGGACGGCGAACCAGCCCCTGGACCTCGAAGCCCTGCGCACGGTCGGCGTCGACCTCGGCAACGACGTCGACCTGCTCGGACCGAACGGCCTGCTCACCCTCGGGGTCGACGGGCAGTACGCCACCACGGCGGCGGGCGGGGCGACGGCGTCGTCCGGCCTGCTGACCAACGACGGCGGCATCGGGGTCGGCACCGGGTCCGGCACGGGCGCGGCCACCCTCGACCTCCAGCCGCTCTTCTCGCGCGTCGGCGCGGACGCGACGCTGCTGTCGCGGTCGCAGCTGCGGGTCGGTGCGCTCGCCTCGCGCCTGCAGACCACGCGCGGCGCGACGGTCGAGACCACGTCCGACTACCGCATCGCCGACGCGAGCCTGGGGTTCACGAGCCCCGCGGTGGCGGCGCTCACCACGTCGCTGGGGAGCGACCTCGGCACGTTCTCCGACCGGGTGGACGCCACGGTCGGAGCCGACGGGGCACTGGCGGGCACCACGACCGCGCTGACCGCCCAGCTGCAGCGCCTGCTGCGGGGGACGGCCCTCGGACTCGTCACCGTGAACGGCACGACGGTCCGGGCGACCGTCGACCTCGACCTGCGCGACACGCTCACCCGCGTGCTCCAGCAGCCGCTGACGGACGGGGCGGTCACCATCACCCCGTCCACCGGCTCGATCACGGTCGACCTCGACGACCTGACGACGTTGAACGGGCAGCCCGCGAACACCCCGGTGCTCACCGCGGCGGCCGTCGACTCGATCAACCGCAGCATCACGACGATCCTCGGCACGCGGCTGCCGGCCGCGCTGCAGACCGCGGTCGTCAGCACGATCAACGCGACCCCGGTGACCGTCGACGTCACCGCGAACGTCTCGCTCGCGGGCGCGCCCCTCACCGGACTCGCACTGCGCGCCGACACCACGCTCGGGGACCTCGCCGGCACCGGCGCCGCGACGGCCACGGTCACCGCCACGCGCGGACCGCTCGGCCTGACGACGC
The DNA here is from genome assembly GCF_001864895.1 of Curtobacterium sp. MCBA15_009. Classification (GTDB taxonomy): domain Bacteria; phylum Actinomycetota; class Actinomycetes; order Actinomycetales; family Microbacteriaceae; genus Curtobacterium. The sequence goes on along the minus strand of NZ_MJGO01000039.1, from coordinate 249,034 downwards.
TGGCCACCCTGCTCGCCCCGGCGGTGAACTCCGTCGTCGTCCCCGCACTGCAGACGATCGTGCGGCCGCTCGTCACCGGGGACGCCCTGACCGGCCTCGGCACGACGCTCACCGCGACGACGACCGGGGTCTCCACGGCACTCGCACCCGTGGTGCTGCTGCTCCGCCAGGTGATCGACCTGACCGTCAACGCCCAGGACGCCACCACCGGCTTCCGCGACCCGCGCGGGTACGACCCCGGAGCGCGGAGCGTGCACGCGCTGCGGCTCTCGGTGCTGCCCGGACCGGACGTCGCCACCGTGGACCTCGCCACCTCGACGGTCCGCGCCGCGGCGGTCACGCCGCCGACGATCACCGCCCCGACGGCGGGCCAGCAGTTCAGCGTCCCGTCCGCGACGTCGACCCGCACCATCCGGGTGAGCGGCACCGGCGAACCCGGCGGCTCGATCGCACTCGACCTCGGCGGTGGCCGCACCGGCGCCGCCACGGTGGCCGCGGACGGCAGCTGGACGACCACCGTCCCCGGCGTGCCGACCGGCGACCAGACCGTGACCGCGACGCAGACCGTCGCCGGTGCGGCGGCCGTGACGACGACGCAGTCCTTCTCCGTGGTCGCCCAGCGCGCGCTGGTGGTCACCAGCCCGACGGCCGGCCAGACCTTCACCACCACGGGCACCACCGCCCCGGTGACCCTGACCGGCACGGCGACCGCGAACGCGGGCATCGACGTGGACCTCGGCGGCGGCCTGACCGCGTCGGGCACCGCCGACGGCAGCGGCGCGTGGAGCGTCACCGTCCCGAGCGTCCCGGTGGGGGACCAGACCGCACGGGTGACCCAGACCGTCGGTGACAGCACGTCGGCAGCCGTCACCCGGGCCTTCCGGGTCGTCGCCGCCGCGGACCTGACCGTCGACCGTCCGACCGAGGGCCAGGACCTCCCGCTCGTCGGCGACATCCGGTCGATCGCGTTCTCCGGCACGGCGCAGGCCGGTGCCCGGGTCGACGTCGACCTCGGCGACGGCCGCACCGCGACGACGACCGCGAACAGCGACGGCTCGTGGTCGGCCACGGTGGCGGACGTGCCCGCCGGGCGCTGGACGGCCCACGTGACCCAGACGACCGGTGGCTCGACGAGCGAACCGGTCGACCGCACGGTCACGGTCACCGCCGCACCGGCGCTCACCGTCGACGCACCGGTCGACGGCTCGACCGTCACGGTCGCGGACGACTCGTCGACGACGCCGGTCACGGTGAGCGGTTCGGCGGCACCCGACGCCCGGGTGCACGTCGGCATCGGCGGCTCGTTCACGAGCGACGTCGACGCGGACGGCGACGGCCGGTGGACGACGACCTTCGTCGGCGTGCCGGTCGGCGACCGCACCGTCACGGCGCGGCAGACCGTCGACGGCGCCACCTCGGCGCCGGTCACCTCGACCTTCTCCGTCGCCGCCGGCGACCCGCTCGTGGTCACGTCGCCCGACGACGGCGACGTGGTCACGGTCCTCGACGCCGACACGACGACCGACCTCGACCTGACGGGCACGGCCGAGCCGCGCGCCGCGGTCCGGGTGTCGCTCGGCGACGGTCTCACCGCGACCACCACCGCGCTGGCGGACGGGTCCTGGGCCACGACGGTCGAGGACGTCCCCGTCGGGCGGTACACCGTCACCGCGACGCAGACCGTCGGCGGGACCACCGGGTCGGCGGTCCGGCAGGTCGTGACGGTGCAGGCGGGTGCTCCGCTCGCCGTCACCACGCCGACCCAGGGCGCGACCGTCCGGGTGGCGACCGACGACTCCGTCGTCGACGTCACCGTCCGGGGCACCGCGCAGCCGGGGGCACGGATCGACGTCGTCCTCGACGACGGCGACACCCGCACCACCCGGGCCGACGCACAGGGCGACTGGTCGCTCACGCTGCCGTCGGTCGCCACGGGCGACCACACCGCCGCCGTCACCCAGACGGTCGACGGCGAGACGTCCGCTCCCGTCGAGCGCGACCTGACCGTCGCCGCCGGCGCCGCGCTCGTCGTCGAGGCACCGGGGGCCGCGCAGCAGGTCCCCGCGGGCACCGACGGCACGGCGGACGTCGTGGTCCGCGGCACGGCGGAACCGGGCGCGACCGTCGCGGTCACCGTCGACGACGGCGACCCGGTCCGGGTCGTGGTCGACACCGAGGGCAACTGGGTGCTCCCGAGCAGCCCGCTCGGCATCGGCGAGCACACCGTCCGCGCGGTCGAGACCGTCACGGGGACCGACGGCCCGGTCGTCACGCGCGACTTCACCGTCGTGCCGGGCACCGGCGTCGTGATCGACTCCCCGGCGAGCGGCTCCCGCTTCGTCGTGGTCGACGGCGACGCCACGGCCACCGTCCCGGTCACCGGCACCGCGGAGCCCGGTGCGACCGTCGTGGTCTCCGCCGGACCCGGCATACGTGCCACCACGACCGCGGACGCAGCGGGCGCGTGGCGGGTGGTCCTCGACGGCCTCGCACCGACCGGCGACCGCACCGTGACGGCGTCGCAGGAGGTCGACGGGGTGACGACGACCGCGGTCCCGACGACGTTCACCGTCGACACGGCGAGCGCCCTGACGGTCACCGGACCGGGGACGGACCCGATCCTGGTCGCCGGTCCGGACGTGCAGCGCGACGTCACCCTGACCGGCGCCGGCCAGCCCGGCGCCACGGTCCGGGTGACCGGCGACGGGTTCGCCGACCAGCGCACGACGATCGGCGACGACGGCACCTGGACGGTGTCGTTGCCGGACCTCGGCGTCGGGTCGCACCCGGTGTCGGTGACGCAGACCCTGCCGGGCACCGTCTCCGACCCGCGCACCTCCGACCCCGTCGACCGGACGATCGAGCTCGACGCGGCCCCGCCGGTGCGGGTCAGCACACCCGACGCCGGAGCCGTGCTGCTCGTGCCGGACGCCGACGCGACGCGCGACGTCGCCGTGACCGGCACGGCCTCGGCCGGTGCCCCGGTCGCCGTGCGGCTCGGTGACACCACCATGACGACCACCGCCGACGGCGACGGGGCCTGGACGGTCACGTTCCCCGGGGTGGGGGTGGGCGCGGTGTCGCTGACCGCGAGCCAGACGGTCGGCGGCACCACCGCCTCCGCTCCGGCGCAGACCGTCACGGTGCGGGCCGGCACCCGCCTGACGCTCGTGACCCCGGCCGACGGCGCGGTCCTGACCGTCGCCGACGCGTCCGGGACCGCGGACGTGCGGGCGAGCGGCCGCGCCCAGGCCGGTGCGGAGGTCACCGTCCGCCTGTCGACGGGGGAGACCCGCACGACCGCAGCCACCGCGGACGGCGACTGGGCGGTGACCTTCCGGGACGTCCCGGTCGGCGACCACCGGGTCACGGCCACGCAGCTCGTCGGCGGCGGGACCTCGGCACCGGTCTCCGCCGCGGTGTCGGTGCGCGCCGGTGCGCCGCTCGCGGTGACGACCCCGGCCGACGCCACGACGGTCACGGTCGCCGACGCCGACGCGACCACGGACGTCCGCTTCGCGGGCACCGGTCAGCCGGGCGCGACCGTCACGGTCGACCTCGGCGACGGCGGCAGCGCCACGGCTCGGGTGGACGGTGACGGCGACTGGTCGGCGACCGTCCGCGACGTGCCCAGGGGATCGTTCACCGCCTCGGTCACCCAGTCGGTCGGCGGCACCACGAGCGTGGCGGTCGAACGACCGGTGTCCGTGCTCGCCGCCGCACCCCTGACGGTCCGGCAGCCCGGGGACGACCCGATCACGGTCGCCGACGACGCGGCGACGACCACCGTCACGGTGGCCGGCGACGCCCAGCCGGGTGCGACGGTCACGGTGACCGTCGACCGCCGCGACCCGGTCGAGGTCACGGCGCGGGACGACGGTTCGTGGACGGTCGACGTCCCACGGCTCGGCGTCGGCCCGCACACCGTGCAGGTGACCCAGACGGTCGGCGGATCCACCTCGACCGAGCCCGTCCGGGTGCCGTTCGAGGTCGAGGCCGCGGCGCCCGTCGAGATCGACTCGCCGACGGCCGGTCAGGTGGTCACGGTCGCGGACCGCGACGCGACCACGACGATCACGGTGAGCGGGACGGCCGAGCCGGGAGCGACCGTGCTCGTCGACCTCGGCGACGGGCACACCGCGTCGACCACGGCGGACGGCGACGGCGCGTGGACGGTCTCCGTCCCGGACGTCCCGGCCGGCACCACCACGGTGAGCGTGACGCAGCGCGTCGGCGACACCGAGTCCTCGCCGGAGACGGTGACCGTCCGCGTCGTCGTGGCCGACCCGATCACGATCGCGACCCCGGCGGACGGGTCGACGGTCCGCGTCGCCCAGCGCGACTCGCTCGCGACCGTCACGGCGTCCGGGGCGGCGCAGGCCGGTGCCGCCGTGCGGGTGTCGGTGGACGGCGGTGACGCACGCTCCGTGACCGCCACCGACGCGGGCACCTGGAGTGCGCGGCTCACCGACCTCGGTGTCGGCGACCACACGGTCCGGGCCACCCAGACCGTGGGGGACTCGACGTCCGGCCCGGTCCGGAGCACCTTCACGGTGGCACCGGGCGCGGCGCTGACCGTCACGGCGCCGACCGACGGGACGACGTTCACCGTGCCGGCGAGCGCACCGACCACGACCGTCCCGGTCAGCGGTCGCGGCGAGCCGGGCGCGACGGTCCGGATCGTCCGCGACGACGAGGACGCGGTCGCCGCGACCGTCGGCCCGGACGGGGTCTGGTCGGCCGTGCTGCCCGCGGTCGGCCGCGGTGACCACACGGTCACCGTCACCCAGGTCGTCGGCGGCACCACGTCGGACCCGGTGGTCCGGACCGTCACCGTCGCGGTGGCGCCCGCCGCCGCGGTCGTCATCACCCGACCGGTCGACGGCACCGCCTACCGGGTCCTCGGCGGGACGACGGACGTCCGCGTCGTCGGCACGGCCGCACCGGGCGCACCGGTGACGGTCCGCGTCGACGACGGCACCGCCGTGACGACGGTCGCGGACGACGACGGCACCTGGGCGGTCACGGTCACCGACGTCGGCACGGGCGCGCACAGCGTCACGGCCCGGCAGACCGTCGACGGCGACACCACGGACGCCGCGGCGGTCGGGTTCACCGTGACGGCCGCTGCGCCGGTCACCGTCACCAGCCCGACCGACGGGCAGCGGATCCCGACCACGGGGACCACGGCCTCGGTGCCGGTGCGCGGCACCGCGGAACCGGGCGCGGTCGTCACGGTGGACGTCGACGGGCACACCGTGACGACGACCGCCGGCGACGACGGCTCGTGGACCGTCACGGTGGGCGACGTCCCGCCGGGCGACCACACCGTGTCGGTGACCGAGACCGTGGGCGGCCGGACCTCCGCGCCGGTCACGACGGGCATCACCGTGGTCGTCGCCCAGCCGACGGCGATCACCATCACGAGCCCGGTCCCGGGGCAGCTCGTCCCGGCGACCGGTCCCGGTGACACGGGGACGTTCCGGGTGACCGGGCACGCCACGCCGCGGGTCGCCGTCCGGGTGACGCTGTCCGACGGTCAGGTCCGGACGACCACCGCCGACGACGACGGCGACTGGACCGTCGTGTTCGACCGCGTGCCGGAGGGGGACTGGATGATCACCGCCAGCCAGTCCGTCAACGGCACGACCTCGACGGCTCCGCCGGTGCGGATCGTCGTGGACGCGATCGAACCGGTGGCCATCACGTCGCCGGCACCGGGCGAGCACCGCACGGCCTCGGCCGACGGCACGGTGGCGTGGCGCGTCACCGGGACCGCCGAACCGCGGGCGGTCGTGACGCTCGTCGTCGACGACGGGAACCCCGTCACGACGACGGCCGACGACACCGGCGCGTGGTCGGTCGTGGTCCGGATGGCGGTCGGGCCGCACACGATCCGCGTGACGGAGACGGTGGGGACCGCGACCTCGGCGCCGCAGACGGTCAGCGTGACGGTCGACGCAGCCGCTGCGTCGGGCACACCGGGCACGCCGGGCGGGGTGGCGGGGCCGGGCACCGGCACCGGCGGCCTCCCCGGCACCGGCACCGGCGGCCTCCCCGGCAGCGGCAGCGGGAACGGGAGCGGGGCCGGCCCGGTCACCGGCGGCCTCGCCTTCACCGGCGCGGACGTCGCGCCGATCGCCGGGACGGCGACCGGTCTGCTCCTCCTCGGGGTCCTGCTGCTCGGCCTGTCCCGCCTGGCACGCCGCGTCCGCAGGGGTGGCCACCGCACCCGCGGCTAGGCCCCGTCCGCACCGCGCCTCCCGCCCGTCTCCGCACGGACGGGAGGCGCGGTGCGTCCCCGGCGTGCGACGCGCCTCGACGAGGTGGTCCGGGAGCACCGCACCGACCTGTGGACGGGCACGCGGGTGTCGGCCGTCCCGGCTACCCTTGCTGCGTGGTCACCGCCCTGTATCGCCGTTACCGGCCCGAGAACTTCGCCGAGCTCATCGGGCAGTCGCAGGTCACCGACCCGCTGCGCACCGCGCTCCGGACCAACCGTGTCAACCACGCCTACCTGTTCAGCGGCCCGCGCGGCTGCGGGAAGACGACCTCGGCCCGCATCCTGGCGCGCTGCCTGAACTGTGCCGAGGGTCCGACCGACACCCCCTGCGGTGTCTGCCCGAGCTGCGTCGAGCTCGCCCGCGACGGCAGCGGCTCGCTCGACGTCATCGAGATCGACGCCGCCAGCCACAACGGTGTCGACGACGCCCGTGACCTCCGCGACCGCGCCGTCTTCGCACCGGCACGTGACCGCTACAAGATCTTCATCCTCGACGAAGCGCACATGGTCACCCCGCAGGGGTTCAACGCGCTGCTCAAGCTGGTCGAGGAGCCGCCGGAGCACGTCAAGTTCATCTTCGCGACGACCGAGCCCGAGAAGGTCATCGGCACGATCCGCTCCCGCACGCACCACTACCCGTTCCGGCTCGTGCCGCCCGCGGCGATGCTCGAGTACGTCGAGCAGCTCTGCACGCAGGAGTCGGTGGGCGTCGCCCCCGGCGTGCTGCCGCTCGTGGTCCGCGCCGGTGGCGGTTCGGTCCGCGACACCCTGTCCCTGCTCGACCAGCTGATGGCCGGCAGCGAGGACGGCGCGATCGCCTACGAGCGAGCCGTCGCGCTGCTCGGGTACACCGACGCGGCCCTGCTCGACGACGTCGTCGACGCGCTCGCCGTGGCAGACCCCGCGTCCGCCTTCGCCGCGATCGACCGCGTGGTGCAGACGGGGCAGGACCCCCGGCGCTTCGTCGAGGACCTGCTCGAGCGGCTGCGCGACCTCATCGTCGTCGCCGCGACGAACGAGAGCGCCGCGGCCGTGTTGCGCGGGGTCTCACCCGAAGAGCTCGACACCATGACCCGCCAGGCCGGCGTCTTCGGCGCGACCGGTCTCTCCCGCGGGGCGGACATCGCGAACCGGGCGCTCACCGAGATGACGGGCGCGACCTCGCCGCGCCTGCACCTCGAGCTCATGACGGCACGCATGCTCGTGCCCGAGGCCGACGACACCCAGCGCGGTGCGCTGGCTCGCGTGGAGCGGCTCGAACGACGGGTGGGGGTCGGCGACGCCGGTGGTCACCAGGCGACCTCGAGCGTCGCGGCGGCCCCCGTCGTGGCTCAACCGGACGCACCGGCCGCGCCGCGACGCGAGCAGCCGGCCGCCGCGGCTCCTGCGCCGACGCGCACCGCTGCTCCTGCCGCTCCTGCCGCTCCTGCTCCGACCGCTGCTCCTGCTGCTGCGACCGGTGCTCCCGCCGCCGCGCCGCAGGCCGACGCCGGCGCGGTCGCCCGGGACGCCGCCGCGTCGTGGGCCGCGGTCGCGCCGAGCGCTCCCGGAGCACCGTCGGACGGCCGGTCGCAGTCCAGCGGCGTGGGCACGGCATCGATCCCGGCCCAGGCGCCGACCGAGGCACCGGCCGCGCAGACCGGGTCGACGTCGGCGACCCCGGCCAGCCCAGTCAGCCCCTCGTCGACCGGTCAGGGCACCACCATCGGCGACGAGCCGGCGGTCCGCACCGTGGGTGCGGTCGGCTTCCAGCAGATGCGCGACGCGTGGCCGCAGATCGTCGAGCACGTCCAGCGCGCGAAGCGCTCGGCGTGGTCCGTCGTGGTGACGGCGCAGGTCACCGCGCTGCGCGAGGACGTGCTCACCCTGACCTTCCCGAGCCAGCAGGACGTCGTGTCCTTCAAGGAGATGTCCGACCCGGACGACAGCGTCAGCGAGCTCCTGCGGTCCGCGATCATGGACGTCATCGGGCTCCGCGTGAAGTTCGTCGCGCGCGGTCCGGGCGGTGCCGGGCAGCCTCGCCAGCAGCAGCAGCAGCAGCAGCAGCAGCAGTCGGCGCCGGCCCCCGCCCCGCAGGCCACGCCGAGCACGCCGACGCCCGCGGCACCGCCGGCCGACGCAGCCGCCGCGCCTCAGGCCGCCGCGCCTCAGGCCGCGGTACCCGTGGCTCCGGCTCCGGCTCCGGCTCCGGCTCCGGCCGCCGCTGCGCCCGCCACCTCGTCCGCTTCGGGACGGACGGCCCCGACGCCGGACCCCGAGGCTCCGGCGCCCGCATCCGCACCCTCCGCCGCATCCGCTCCTGCTCCCCAGTCGTCGGGGGCGCCGGTGACGGACTGGGCCGTCGCGACGATCCCGGCGGCCGACCCCACCGCCGACGCCGTGCCGGAGTCGGTCGAGCCGAGCTGGGCGGCACCCTTCGGGGCCGTCCCGGCCTCGGCGCCCGTCGCCCCGGCCGAGGTCGTCGAACCGCAGGGCCAGCCGGCCGCCGCCGCGCCGCAGTCCGGTGCCCGGCAGCCCACGGGCACCGCACCGGCTGCCGCACCCGGCGTCCCGGTCGACGACTACCCGCTCGACGACGAACCGTACGACGACGGCGCACCCTTCCCGGACCCCGCCGCCGGCTCGTCCCCGCCCCAGCGGCAGGCGCCGGGTCGACCCGCTCCGGCGCAGGCAGCCCCGGCGCAGGCCGCTCCGGCCCAGCCCGCCGCGGCAGCCGCACCGCGGACCGCGCCGCCCGCGCGTCGCGCCCCGGTCGCCGGTCGCTACGGCGAGGCGGTCGTGCGTGAGATCCTCAACGCCCAGTTCATCGAGGAAACCGCTCTCCACCAGGACGGTGCCTGATGTACGACGGCATCGTCCAGGACCTCATCGACGAGTTCGGCCGCCTGCCCGGCATCGGTCCGAAGTCGGCGCAGCGCATCGCGTTCCACATCCTGCAGACCGAGTCCTTCGACCCGACGCGGCTGTCCGAGCTGCTGGCGGACGTCAAGCAGCGGGTCCGCTTCTGCGAGATCTGCGGCAACGTCACCGAGAACGTGCAGTGCAGCATCTGCCGCGATCCCCGGCGCTCGCCCGCGGTGATCTGCGTGGTCGAGGAGGCCAAGGACGTCGCGGCGATCGAGCGCACCCGCGAGTTCCGCGGGCTGTACCACGTGCTCGGCGGCGCGATCAGTCCGATCGACGGCATCGGTCCCGACGACCTGCGCATCCAGCAGCTCATGACCCGGCTGGCCGACGGCACCGTCGACGAGGTCATCATCGCCACCGACCCGAACCTCGAGGGCGAGGCGACGGCGACGTACCTCAGTCGCCTGCTCGTGCCGATGGGCATCCGGACGACGCGTCTGGCCTCGGGCCTGCCCGTCGGCGGCGACCTGGAGTACGCCGACGAGGTCACGCTCGGCCGTGCGTTCGAGGGACGGCGCGTGGTCGGCGGCTGACCGCCGCGCAGGATCGTTGCGTCAGGGGCGTCCCGCACGCAACATCCCCGGATCACCCTCTAGCATTGGGACACCGCGAGACCTCGCGGTGTCGTCGTCCCCGGGAGTACCAGCCAGTGGCCTTGATCGTGCAGAAGTTCGGTGGATCCTCCGTCGCGGACGCCGAGAGCATCAAGCGCGTGGCGAAGCGGATCGTCGAGACGAAGAAGGCCGGCAACGACGTCGTCGTGGCGGTGTCCGCGATGGGCGACACCACCGACGAGCTCGTGGACCTCGCGCACTCGGTGACGCCGATCCCGGCCGGACGCGAGCTCGACATGCTGCTCACGGCGGGGGAGCGCATCTCGATGGCGCTGCTCGCGATGGCGATCAAGAGCCTCGGGGTCGAAGCGTCGTCGTACACCGGCAGCCAGGCCGGCATGCTCACCGACGCCCAGCACGGCAAGGCCCGCATCGTCGACGTCACCCCGAAGCGCGTGCGCGAGGCGCTCGACTCCGGCCACGTCGCGATCGTCGCCGGGTTCCAGGGCTTCAACCGCACCACGGGCGAGATCACCACGCTCGGCCGCGGCGGGTCCGACACCACAGCCGTCGCCCTCGCCGCCGCGCTCGACGCCGACGTCTGCGAGATCTACACCGACGTCGACGGCATCTTCACCGCGGACCCCCGCGTGGTGCCGAAGGCCCGCAAGGTCGACCGCGTCACGAGCGAGGAGATGCTCGAGCTCGCCGCCTCCGGCGCGAAGGTCCTCTACATCCGTGCCGTCGAGTACGCCCGACGGCACGGCGTCACCCTGCACGTCCGGTCCTCGTTCAACAACAACGAGGGCACCATCGTCTACAACCCTGTCGAGGGGGAAACCGTGGAAGAACCGATCATCACCGGGATCGCCGGAGACCTCTCCGAGGGCAAGATCACCGTCGTCGGCGTGCCGGACCAGCCCGGCAAGGCCGCCGAGATCTTCACGAACGTCGCGCGCGCCGGTGCGAACATCGACATGATCGTCCAGAACGTGTCGGCCGCGTCGACCGGGCGGACGGACATCTCGTTCACCCTGCCGAAGGACCAGGGCCAGACCGTGCTCACGGCGCTCGAGGTCGCGAAGGCCGACATCGGCTACGAGAGCATCCAGTACGACGACCAGATCGGCAAGCTCGCCCTGGTCGGGGCCGGCATGCGAACGAACGCCGGCGTCTCGGCGCAGCTCTTCCGCGCCCTGCACGACGCCTCGATCAACATCGAGATGATCTCCACGTCGGAGATCCGCATCTCCGTCGTGACCCGCGCCGACACCCTGAACGAGGCGATGCGCGTCGTCCACAGCGCGTTCGGTCTGGACGCCGACGCCGAGGCCGTCGTCTACGCCGGCACCGGCCGCTGACGCCCACCGCACCGCAGAACTGCCGAACCACCAGGAGCACCGCATGAGCACCCTCACCGTCGCCGTCGTCGGCGCCACCGGCCAGGTCGGCGCCGTGATGCGCCGCCTGCTCGAGGAGCGCGCGTTCCCGGCCGACCGGGTCCGCTTCTTCGCGAGCGCCCGGTCCGCCGGCACGACGCTGCCGTTCCGTGGCGAGCAGATCGTCGTCGAGGACTCCGAGACCGCCGACCCCTCGGGCATCGACATCGCGCTGTTCTCCGCAGGGGCCACCGCCTCGCGTGCCCTCGCGCCGAAGTTCGCCGCTGCGGGAGCGCTCGTCGTCGACAACTCGAGCGCCTGGCGGATGGACCCCGAGGTCCCGCTCGTCGTGAGCGAGGTGAACCCGCACGCCATCGACCAGGCGCCGAAGGGCATCATCGCGAACCCGAACTGCACGACGATGTCGATCATGCCGGTGCTGAAGGTCCTCGACACCGAGGCCGGGCTGCGCCGACTCGTCGCCACGACCTACCAGGCCGTGTCCGGCTCCGGGCTCGCCGGCGTCGACGAGCTGCTCGGTCAGGCGAAGGCCGCGCTCGAGCAGGACACCGCGGCGCTCACCCACGACGGCACGGCCGTGACGTTCCCGGAGCCGGTCAAGTACGTCCGCCCGATCGCCTTCGACGTCGTGCCGCTCGCCGGCAGCATCGTCGAGGACGGCCTCGGCGAGACCGACGAGGAGAAGAAGCTCCGCAACGAGAGCCGGAAGATCCTCGAGCTGCCCGACCTGCTCGTCGCGGGCACCTGTGTGCGCGTGCCGGTCTTCACCGGGCACTCCATCTCGGTGCACGCCGAGTTCGCGCAGCCGCTGTCGCCGGAGCGCGCGACCGAGATCCTGGCGAGCGCGCCGGGCGTCGAGCTCTCGGACGTCCCGACCCCCCTGCAGGCGGCCGGCAAGGACCCTGCGTTCGTCGGCCGCATCCGCACCGACCAGTCCGCGCCCGAGGGGCGGGGCCTCGTGCTCTTCGTGAGCAACGACAACCTGCGGAAGGGCGCAGCGCTCAACGCGGTGCAGATCGCCGAGACGATCGTCGCGCGTCGCGCGGTCGCCGCGTAGCAGCAGCCCGGCCTGGAGGCCCGTCCCGCGTCAGCGGGGCGGGCCTCGCGTCGTACGGGGGCCGGTCGGGGCTGGCGCCGCGGCACGCTCCGTTCGCAGGCGCAGGCGCAGGCGCAGGCGCAGGCGGAGGCGCAGCCGCGTGGCGCGCCGCGCGCGCTCGGCGGCGAAAACAGGGGCGAGGGCGAGGGCGAGCGCGAGGCGACCGTCCCTGCCCGCCCGGCACCGGCAGCGGTCCTGGCGGCCCGGCGGCGGGTCACCGGTCCGCCGGACGCGCGCCGGGCCTCCCGAGCGGCCACGGCGTCCCGGCCAGCCGAGCTGACCGGCCAGCCGAGCTGATCCTCCTGTCGCGGTGACCGGCTTGTCGCGCTGATCGGCCTGTCGGCGCGCGCCGGTAGGATCGACGCGTGGCAGTGAAGCAGGTGGACCCCATCGACGTCGTCCTCATCGGCGGAGGCATCATGAGCGCCACGCTCGGCGCGATCATCCACCGGCTCGAGCCGTCGTGGAAGATCCGGGTGTACGAGCGGCTCGGCAGCGTGGCGCAGGAGTCCTCGAACCCGTGGAACAACGCCGGGACCGGGCACTCCGCCCTGTGCGAGCTGAACTACACGCCCGAGCTGCCGGACGGTCGCGTCGACATCGCCAAGGCGGTCACGGTCAACGAGCAGTTCCAGGTCTCACGGCAGTTCTGGGCGCACCTGGTCGAGACCGGCGCGCTGCCGAACCCCTCCGACTTCATCAACCCGACGCCGCACATCTCGTTCGTGTGGGGCGCGGAGAACGTCGAGTACATGCGCAAGCGGTACGAGGCGATGCAGGGCCACCCGCTCTTCGCGGGGATCGAGTTCTCGGACGACCCGGCGCAGATCCGCAAGTGGGCGCCCGCGCTCATCCCCGGGCGCAAGAAGGACCAGCCGATCGCGGCGACCTACTCCGCCGCGGGGTCCGACGTCGACTTCGGCTCGCTGACCCGCCAGCTGTTCGACCAGCTCGAGGTCGACGGGGTCGAGTTCGAGCCGTCGCACCAGGTCACGAAGCTCTCCCGCTCGACGGTCAGCGAGGGCTGGGTCGTCGACGTCCGCAACGAGATCGGCCGATCGACCCAGCGCATCGCCGCGAAGTTCGTCTTCGTCGGCGCTGGGGGCGGTGCGCTGCACCTGCTGCAGAAGTCCGGCATCCCGGAGATCCGGGGCTACGGCGGCTTCCCGGTGTCCGGTGAGTTCCTGCGCACCGACGACCCCGAGGTCGTGCAGAAGCACGCGGCCAAGGTCTACGGCAAGGCCAGCGTCGGCGCACCGCCGATGTCCGTGCCGCACCTCGACACCCGCATCGTCGACGGCACGGCGTCGCTGATGTTCGGGCCGTACGCGGGCTTCAGCCCGAAGTTCCTCAAGCAGGGCTCCCTGCTCGACCTGGTCCGCTCGGTCCGTCCGCACAACCTGCGGCCGATGCTCAGCGTGGCGTTCTCGAACTTCGACCTGGTCCGGTACCTGATCGGCCAGCTGCTGGCGTCGCGGAAGACGAAGTTCGACGCCCTGCGCGACTTCATGCCGAACGCCGAGCCGGAGAACTGGCACCGCATCACCGCCGGGCAGCGCGTCCAGGTGATCAAGCCGGACAAGGACAAGGGCGGCGTGCTGCAGTTCGGGACCGAGGTCATCACCTCGGCCGACGGGTCGATCGCCGGGCTGCTCGGAGCGTCGCCCGGGGCGTCGACGGCGGTGCCGATCATGCTCGGCCTGCTGCGCCGGTGCTTCCCGGACCGCTGGGACGGCTGGCAGGACGACGTCCGCACGATGGTCCCCACCTACGGGCAGGACCTCGGCGACGACGCTGCCCTGGCGGACGCCACGCTCGAGCGCACGGCGAAGGTGCTCGGCCTGCACCACTGACGGCCGCCACGACCGGGCACGGCTTGCGGCTGGTTCGAACATGTGTTCGAATGTCGGCATGCGGTGGAGTGGACAGGCGATCGACGCGGCACAGGACGACGCGCTCCCGGGCATGGAGTCGAACAGCGGGTTCGTGCGGAGCGTGACGACGCCGGAGTTCGCCGGGGTCACCTTCCACGAGGTCCTGGCGAAGAGCGCGCTCAACCGGGTGCCGAGCGCCGACGGGTCGGGGACGTACGGGTGGACGATCAACCCGTACCGCGGGTGCAGCCACGCGTGCGTGTACTGCTTCGCCCGTCCGACGCACACGTACCTCGAGTTCGACGGGGGAGCGGACTTCGACCAGCAGATCGTCGTGAAGACGAACGTGGCCGACGTGCTGCACCGGGAGCTCACCAAGCCCACCTGGGACCGCCACCCGGTCGCCCTCGGCACGAACACCGACCCCTACCAGCGCGCCGAGGGCCGCTACCGCCTGATGCCCGGGGTGATCGAGGCGCTGGCGGCGTCACGGACGCCGTTCAGCATCCTCACCAAGGGCACGCTGCTCCGCCGTGACCTGCCGCTCCTGGTCGAGGCGGCGAAGGTGGTGCCGGTCGACCTGGCGATGTCGATCGCGGTGTACGACGACGACCTGCAGCAGTCGGTCGAGTCCGGGACCCCGACGACCTCGGCGCGGCTCGCGACCGTGCGGGCCGTCCGCGACGCCGGGCTCGACTGCGCCGTCTTCCTCATGCCCGTGCTGCCGTACATCACGGACACGAAGGCGCACCTCGACGACGCGGTCGGTCGGGCCGCGGCCGCCGGGGCGACGAGCATCGCGTACTCGGCGCTGCACCTGCGCCCGGGCGTGAAGCCGTGGTGGTTCGAGTGGCTGGGCCGGGAGCGACCCGACCTGGCGCAGCGGTACCGGGCGATGTACCTCGACAACACGTACGCGCCGAAGGAGTACCGGCGGTGGTTGTCCGAGCGCATCCGCCCGATCCTGGCCGCGCACGGCGTCGGCCTCGGCCGGGTCGACCCGGCGACGGGGTCGATGGGGTTCTCGGAACCGCGGACGTTGCCGCAGGAGCAGTCGATCCCGGCCGTGTCGCCCCTGAAGCGTGCCGATCCGGGCTTCGACCGCCGGCTCCTCCGCCCGGTGGCGGCACAGACGCTGTTCTGATCGCACCGGTCCGCCTTCGGGGGACAGCAGGGACCCGCGAGGTGCCGGTATCATCGACCTGGCCACCGGACCGATCCCGATTCGGGGTACACGGTCACCGTCCCGGTGGTTGGATCGTGGTCGGCGTTCCCGTCGCCGCCCGGAAGGACTCCCTCGTGCTCGGCATCCCCACGCACCTCGCTCCGCGAGTGAACGCGTGGTCGACGGTGCGCGCCTTCCACGCGGCGGCCATCGGGTCGATCGTCGCCGCGGCGCTGGCGCTCGTGCTCTACCGGGTGGCCGAGCCGGACATCCGGATCGCGGGGGCGGTGCTCGCACTCGTCCCGATGCTCGGCATGGTCGCGGTGCACGTGCAGTTCGGCACGTGGCGGTCGGCGGTCGCGTTCCTGGCCGTCGGCGGGGTGTGCGCCTGGTGGTTCGCGCTCGTCGTCTCGCGTGAGGTCCCGACCGGCTGGGTGGCGTCCTACCTGCTGTCGCTCTCGGTGATCCCGCTCATCCTCGTCGGCGGGGCCGGTGCGGTCCCGGGGCGTGTCGCGCTCTGGTCGGTGGCGGGCTTCGTCGTCGGTCGTGCGGCCTCGGCGGTCGCGGTCCTGCAGACCGGTGGTCCCGCCCGACCCCTCGTGCTGGCCTGGGTCACGGTGGTCTTCGTCGTCGCGCTCGTGCTCGTCACCAGCCGCTCGACCGGGCGGTCCGAACGGGTGCAGCCGGAACTCCTGCGCTCCGCGCGCGAGGAACACGTGTCGGCGTACCGCGCGGGGGTCGAGGCCGAGGCGTCCGCGATCCTGCACGACACCGTGCTGAACCACCTCGGGGCGATCGCCCTGGCCCCGGACGGCCCCATCGACCGCCAGCTCGCCGCGACGGTCGACGCCGACCTCGCCGTGCTCACCGGCAAGGAGTGGCTCGCGCCGCAGACCGGTCCGCGGCCGGGTGCCGCCTCGGACGCCTTCGAGCGGATGCTCGACGAGCACCGGGCGAGCGGCCTCGACGTCACCGTCTCCGGCGACCCGTCCGCGCTCGACGGGCTCGACGAGCGGGCACTCACCGCCGTGGTCCGTGCCGTCGGCCAGTGCCTGGCGAACGTGCAGAAGCACGCCGGCACCGACGCCGCCGAGGTCAGTGTCTTCGACGACAGTGCCTCGTGCACGGTGATGGTCGTCGACGACGGCCGGGGCTTCGACGAGCAGGAGACCGGTACCGACCGGATGGGACTCCGCGGTTCGGTGCGCGAACGCATCGGTCGCGTCGGCGGTGACGTCCAGGTGTGGTCGTCGCCCGGCTCGGGGACGAGCGTGATGATGTCCGTGCCCTACGCGCCCGCCACCGGCGCGATCGCGGTGCCGGTGTCCGGCGACGACGACTCCGGGCGGCGCGGGTGAGGCCCGTGTCCGGCGCCAGGCGGACGGCGCAGCAGTACGACCCGCTCGGCGCGATGGGGTCGCGGCCGCTGGCGATCGTCATCGGGGCCGCGAGCGTGCTCTGGGCGTTGCTCGTGTCGCTCTTCGACCGTGACGTGGTCGGCAGCCCGACGTTGAGCGCGCTCACCGTCATCCTGGTCGCGGCGTCCGCCGGCGTGGTGTTCGCGGCGTCGAGTCCGTTCCGGGCGCCGTTCCCGCGCTCGGCGTTCGTCGCGCACGTCGGCCTGCTCGCGGCCGCCTCGGTCGCGAGCGTCGCCGCCCAGTGGGGGCCGGACGAGAGCGCCCTGAACGACTTCATGTCCCTCATCACCGCGACCGGGATCGTCATGGTCGCGCCGTACCGCCCGTGGACCGACCTGACCGTCGGCGGGCTCGTGCTCGCCGCCGTCAACGCGGTCACCTGGGGCGCGGGGGCCGCCGTGTTCCCGAACCAGGTGCCCGTCGTGGTGGCGGGCTACCTGGCCGCGGCGCCGACGCTCGTGCTGACGGCCGCCGCCGCGGTGTTCGCGTGGACCTTCGCCGGGCTCGCCGAGCGGGTGCAGATCCGGGCCGGGTCGTACTCGGTGGAGCGCGCCGAGCGTGACGGCATCGCCGCGAGCGTGCAGCAGGACCGCTCGACGATCCTGGCGCGTGACGTCGCGCCGTTCTTCGCCGAGCTCCGCACGCGCGACACGATCACCGACACCGACCGTGCACGGGCCCGCCGCATCGCGGACGGCATCCGCCGGTCCATGGTGGCGGACGCCGACCGCACCTGGTTCGAGCAGGCCGTCCGCACCGACGGCGGCGAGACACCGACGGTCGACGACCCGGACGGGCTGATCGCACGCCTCGACGCCGACCAGCGATCCGTCGTCCGGACCTTCGTCCGGGCCGCACTGCAGGCGAGGACCGTCGACCCGGCCGGGTTCCACGCGACGGTCCGCCGGGCGGACGAGGCGACCGGGCACACGACCGACGCCTCCGCCGACCGGGCCGTCCTCACGCTCGACCTCGCCGTGGACGACTCCGACGTCGGCATCCACCGCACCTTCGACCCCTACCTCGCCGTCCTCCGCGTGACGTTCCCCGACCTCGACGTCGCGGTCCGCCCCTCCGCCCTCGCACTAAGGTTCTCCTATGACCAGCACTGACCCGAACCGGCTCTCGGAAGGTCTGCCGTCCCTGCCGAACCCGGGAGCACGACGCGTGCGGTTGGCCATCCTCGACGACCACGAGGTGCTGCTCGACAGCCTGTCCAGCTGGATCGCGGTGAACGCGTTCGACTTCGACCTGGCCCTGACCGCGCACACCTGGCTCGAGATGGTCCACAGCGACAGCTTCCCGACCGACCTGGTGTTCCTCGACTTCCAGCTGAAGGAGCCGGTCTCGATCGAGGCCCGCGTGCGTACCTGCCGCGCCGCCGGTGCGAAGGTGATCGTGCTCTCGAGCGTCGACAGCCGCGAGTCCCGCGACCGTGCCCTCGCCGCAGGCGCCGCGGCGTTCCTGTCGAAGTCCCTGCCGATGCGCGAGGTCATGGACGTCGCCCGCGAGATCATGGGCGTCGCCCGCGAGACCCCGCAGCCGCGCGAGTGGCGTCCGCTGCCGACGGGCGCGCAGGCGCACCAGCGCCCGAAGCTCAGCGCCGGCGAGGAAGAGGCGCTGCGCCTGTACGTCTCCGGCCACTCCACGAACGAGGTCGCCGCGCAGATGAACGTGCAGTACGAGACCGCGAAGACCTACCTGCGCCGCGTGCGCGAGAAGTACAGCAAGGTCGGTCGGCCCGCGTCGAAGAAGTCCGACCTCATCCGTCGCGCCGCCGAGGACGGGTTCCTCGCGTAGTGGCGAAGCTCTACTTCCGCTACGGCGCGATGAACAGCGGCAAGAGCACCGGGCTCCTGCAGGCCGCCTACAACTACGAGGAGCGCGGCCACCGGGTACTGCTGGCGAAGCCCGCCGTCGACACGAAGGGTGACCGTGAGATCGTCTCGCGACTCGGCGTGACCCGCACCGTCGACCTCGTGTTCGCCCCCGACGCCGACGTGCGCGACGCGGTGACGACGGCCGGGGCGACCGACCCCGGGTCCGACCGGCTCGACGGCATGGTCCGGCCGGTCAGCTGCGTGCTCGTCGACGAGGCGCAGTTCCTCACCCCGCGCCAGGTCGACGACCTGCTGCGGATCGCCGTCCTCGACGAGGTCCCGGTCATCACCTACGGCATCCGCACCGACTTCCGCACCGAGGCCTTCCCCGGCAGCGCCCGTCTGCTCGAGGTCGCGCACTCCCTCGAGGAGCTCAAGACCATCTGTCGCTGCGGCCGCAAGGCGGTCTTCAACGCGCGGACCGTCGACAGCCGCTTCGTCTTCGACGGCTCGCAGGTCGCGATCGACGGCGTCGACGTCGCCTACGAGTCGCTCTGCGCCAACTGCTACCTGACGGAGTCCGGCGGTCGCCTCGACGGCAACTGACCGCTCGGGTCCGCCGGTCACGACACCCCGCTCGGGTCCGCCGAGCGGTCACGTTCCGTCGTCGGTGCGCCCGTCGGGCCACCGGACGTGACCGGTCCGCGAGGTGCGCACGGCACGTCGTGACCGGTGCGCGCCCGAGACGTGACCGGACGCCGGCCGGGAGGCGCGGCACGGCCCCGCCCCGCGCCTCCCGGCCGCCGCGACGCGGTTCCAGGGCGCGCCACGCAGCTCCGCCGAGTAGTCGCGAACCGTCGCCCCCGCGATCGCCGGGTGACGCCCGGCGACCGCCCGCCGACCAGGCGACGGCACGTCGTGACCGGTCTCCGGTGGAATGCGCGCAGGACGGCGGGCGTTGGTGCACACATGACCGACGACACCCTGCACCTGTCCGTCCTGGACCTCGCCACCCGTGAGTACGGCCAGTCCAACACCGAGGCCCTGCAGGGCTCGATCGACATGGCCGTCCACGCCGAGCAGCTCGGCTACGAGCGCTTCTGGGTCGCCGAGCACCACGGCATGCCCGGCATCACGTCGTCGGCTCCCGCCGTGCTGCTCAGCGCCGTCGGTGCGGCCACCTCGACCATCCGCATCGGCTCCGGCGGCGTGATGCTGCCGAACCACGCGCCGCTCGTCGTCGCCGAGCAGTTCGGCACCCTCCGTGCGCTGTACGGCGACCGGGTCGACCTCGGCCTCGGGCGTGCGCCCGGCACCGACGGGGCGACGGCGATGGCGCTCCGCCGCACCGACCGCCTGGACGTCGACGACTTCCCGGAGCGGCTCGCCGACCTCATCGGGTTCTTCACCGGGATGGACGAGGGCAACCCGCTCGCGGGCATCCGCGCCGTGCCGGGCTACGGCGACGTGCCGGAGTTCTGGCTGCTCGGGTCCTCCGGCTACAGCGCCCAGGTCGCGGGTGCGCTCGGCGTCTCGTTCGCCTTCGCGCACCACTTCGCCTCGGACAACACCGAGGCGGCGCTCGCCCTGTACCGCGACTCGTTCCGGCCGTCGCGCTTCCGGCAGACGCCGAACGCGCTGATCGGCGTGCAGGTCGTCACCGACGAGGACCCCGCCGTCGTGGACGAGCAGAGCGCTCCCGGCATGATCTCCTTCATCCGGATGCGCTCCGGCCGGAAGCCCGAACCGGTCTCGATGGACGAGGCGCGTGCGTACGAGTTCACCGACCTCGAGCGTCGGTTCATCGCCGCCCGCACCGAGCGTCAGGCCTACGGGAACGCCGAGCAGGTCGCGGAGAAGATCAACGCACTGGTGGCGTCGACCGGGGCGAACGGCGTGATCGTGTCGCCCGGTGCGGCACAGGCCCGGTACCGCCACCAGGCGCTCGACGTCGTGGCGCGCCTGCACGGCGAGGGGCGCCTCGTGCCCGCCGGCGCGGCCGCGGCGGTCTAGTCAGCGCGGTCCCGCACACGCGGTCTCGTCCACGCGGTCCTGTCCACGCGGTCTCGTTAACTTCGTGAGCAGGAGTGGTCGGGTCGACGACGCGCACTCGACCACTGCTGCTCGCGGAGTGCGGCGGTGCCTCAGGTGAGCAGGCCGAGGCGCGTCGCGGCGGCCACGGCGGCGACCCGCGAACCGACGTCGAGCTTCCGGAACACGTTGTAGACGTGCCGCTTCACCGTGCCGATCGCGAGCTGCAGGTCGGCGGCGATCTCGGCGTTCGTGCGTGCGGCCGCGACGAGGCGGAGCACCTCGAGCTCGCGGTCGCTCAGCGGTGCGCCCGCACGGGCCTCGGTGACCAGGTCGACCGGGAACGTCACCGGCGCCGCGTCGGCGTGCGCAGCCCGGGCGATGCGGTCGACGAGCTCGCGGCTCGGGGTGTCCTTCGTGACGAAGTCGACCGCGCCCGCGTCGAGGAGCGTCCGTCGGAGCACGGCGTCCCGGTGCATGGTGAGCACGACGACGTGGATGTCCGGCCGGGTGCGTCGCACGGTCGCGATCGTCGTCCGCGCCGGGGGACCGTCGAGCTCGACGTCGAGCAGCAGCACGTCGATCGCCGCGGCCTCGGGGGAGTCGAGGACGTCGGCAGGACGTTCACCGTGTGACACGACGCGGATGCTCGGGACGGCGCCGAGGATGGTAGCCAGGCCCTCGCGGAAGAGCCGGTGGTCGTCGACGATCGCGACGTGGGTGATGGTCACAGGGTCCCCCTCGGGATGGTCAGCCGGACGGTCGTCCCCGTGCCCGGAGCGCTCTCGACGTCGAAGCGCGCCCCGATGACGGCGGCACGCTCCCGCATCGTCTGCTGACCGAGCCGGCCGTCGGCGTGGTCCTCCGGTGCGAACCCGGGCCCGTCGTCGGACACCGTCACCACCAGGGCCCGCCTGCCCCAGGCGAAGTCCACCGTCGCGGTGGAGCCGGGCGCGTGCTTCGCCCGGTTCGTGAGCGCCTCGAGCAGGATCGTCAGGGCTTCCTCGGCCTGCCAGACCGGCAGCCGTGCCGGGGTGCCGGTCGAGTGCACCGTCAGTCGTTCGTCGTCGCGGAACAGGTCCTTCGCGTGCCGGGCCAGCGCGTCGTCGAGCAGCGCGTCACCGACCCGGGCGTGCAGGCTCACGGCGAGGTCCTGCACGTCGCCGAGCGCCGACCGGAGCAGACGGCTCGCGGCGTCGAGCTGCTCTGCGCGCTCCGCCGCCGGGGGATCGGTGAGCAGGACGAGGTCGAGCCGTTGCAGTCCGGCGAGGATCCCGTGCGCCACGCGGTCGTGCAGGTCCCGGGCGATCTGCGTCCGCGAGTCGAGGTGCGCCGTGGTGACCCGCTGGCGCAGCGCCTCGGTGTAGGCGACGGCGCCGGCGGGGAACCGGCTCCAGATGCCCGAGTGCAGGGCGCGGGTGGCGCGGATGACCTCGGCGGTGGTGACGGCGCCGACCTCGTCGACGAAGACCGGCACGTACGCGTCGAAGAGCATCTCGGCCGCGAGCATCGCGCCGGCCGGGTGCTGCGCGTGCTCAGCGTGCAGGGCACCCGTCGCCAGGTGCGCCGGGTCGAGGTAGGCGTTGCTCACGACGCTGCCGTCGGCGCCGGCGGCGTACCGCTCGTGGGCGTCCGCGATCATCGACGTGATGTTCTCGGTCAGGCTCTCGGCCAGCGCGGGGTCCTCGGCGAACTCGGGGAACTGCGCGCCGATCTCGGCGAGGACGTGGGCGAGGGAGCGGTCGTTCGGCATGTCGTTCGTGAGCGTAGCCGGAGCCGCGGCCGACGACGGACGGGAACCGACCGGGTGGGTCGTCGGACACACGGCTGTGGGGAAAGCAGAAGGCCCCGGTTCCGGAGAACCAGGGCCTTCTTCGTACTGTCTCAACACAGTGTCGGGGTGACAGGATTTGAACCTGCGACCTCCTCGTCCCGAACGAGGCGCGCTACCAAGCTGCGCCACACCCCGCGGTGTGATCACTCCGTACCGGAGCAACCCCAGAAGTCTACCCGACGATGGGGTGTGCTCACGACCATGCGCTGCACGCCGGGCGCGTCGGCTCAGACGGTCCGTGCGGTGAGCGTGACGACGACCGCCTCGGGGCGGCACGCGAAGCGGACCGGGGCGTAGATCGACGTACCGATCCCCGCCGAGACCTCGAGCCACGACCAGTGGTTCCGGTGCTCCCACTTGTGCAGGCCGCTGGCGAAGCGCCGGGGCAGGTCCGAGTTCGTGACGAGTGCGCCGACGCCGGGCACCGCCACCTGGCCGCCGTGGGTGTGCCCGGCGAAGATGACGTCGGCACCCTGGGTCACGAACGCGTCGAGCACCCGACGGTACGGCGCGTGGGTGATGCCGAGGGCGACGGCGGCGGGACCGTCCTCGTCCTCCGACCACGGGACGTCGCTCCGCATCTCGTCGACGTTCGTCGGGAGCAGGTCGAGGCGGTCCCAGTCGCGGTGCGCGTCCGAGGTGCCGAACAGCTCGAACCGCGACCCGCGGAGCTCGATCGCGTGCGCGTGGTCGTTCACGTCGAGCCAGCCGAGCGACTCGAAGAACGCGGTCTGCCGGTCGACATCGAGGCCGACGGGCTCCGCAGCGTGGCCCATCCGGCTCGGACCGGAGAAGTACCGGAGCGGGTTGCGGGGGGAGGGGGCGTAGAAGTCGTTCGACCCGTACGCGAACGCCCCGGGGACGCCCCGGAAGGGCTCGAGGGCGTACTCGACGGCGGCGTTCGCGGTCGGGTGACCGAGGTTGTCGCCGGTGTTCACGATGAAGTCCGGCTCGACGAGGCTGAGGTCGCGGAGCCACTGCTGCTTGTCGGCCTGCCACGGCGCCATGTGGATGTCCGACAGGTGCAGGACGGTGACGTCACGCGAACCCTCGGGGAGCACCGGGACGGTCTCCCAGCGCAGCCCGAAACGTCGCCGCTCGACCAGGGACCCCCACGCCGCCGAGGCGGCGCCGGCGGCCGCACCGGCTGCGAGGACCCCGAGCGCGGTGCGACCGCGGGTCACTTGCAGCGCTCCGGTGCCTTGCCGTTCTTGTCGCCGAACAGCTGGATCGTCACGGTGGAGTCCTTGGCTGCGGCGGCGTCGGCAGCGGGGTCGACGGCAGCGACCCGGCAGGCCTTCTTGCCCCCGCCCTTCGCGTAGTCGTCGGAGACGGCCACGTTCGAGAACCCGGCGTCCTCCAGGGCCGATCGCGCACCGTCGAGGGACGCGCCGGCGACGTCGGGGACGTTCGCCTGGGTGCCGTCGGACGTGTAGACGGTGACGGTCGAGTCGCTCGACAGGAGCGCACCGGAGGCGGGGGAGGTGGACTCCACCGAGCCGGGCTGGCCGGTACCGGGGCGCTGGCCGCCGTCGACGTAGCGGAAGCCGGCGCCGGAGATGAGCGAGCGTGCCTCGTCGGCGCTCTTGCCGGCGACGTTCGGGACCGGGCTGCTGTTGCCCCGGATCGCACCCTGACCCGGGTCAGTGAACGCGCCGGCCGGGTAGAGGGCGTTGATCGGGGTCATCGCCTGTCGCCAGACGTCCGCGCGCGCACCGGCGTACGTCCCGTTGACACCGTTGCTGAAGTGCCGGAGGTTCGTCTTGCCGCCGTCCGTGTTGCCCTGCCAGTAGGCGGTCGCCACGCGGGAGCTCGCTCCGACGAGCCAGATCTGCTCGGCTTCGTTGGTCGTACCGGTCTTCGCGAACATCTGGGTGCCGTCCGCCGTCTGCGCGCCGACGGCCGTGCCGCTCCGGATCGTGCCCTTCATCGCGTAGACCGCGGCCTGCGCGAACGCCGGGTCGACGGCCTGCTGGCAGTCCTTCGGCTGCCCGCCGAGCTGCTTGCCGGACGGCGAGGTGATCTGGTCGATGGCGATCGGCTTGCAGTAGATGCCGTTGTTCGCGACCGCGGCGTAGGCGGCGGCCATCGTCATCGGGGCGATCTCGTTGGTGCCGAGGATCGCCGAGGGGTTCGTGGTGAGTTCGTTGCCGTCGGCGCGGTGGACCCCGAGCGACTTCGCGATGTCGCGGATGTCGCAGAGGTCGAGCTTCTGCGCCATCGAAGCGAACGCGCCGTTGATCGACCCGGCCGTCGCCCCCAGGACGCTCCAGTTGTGGCCTTCACCGGGGGCGTCGTTCGTCACCTCGAACTGCGTGTAGTCCGTCTGGCCGCAGATCGTCCAGGGCGACATCGTGCGCTCGGCACCGCTCACGGTCTCGTTCAGCCCGTGGCCCGTCTTCACCCAGTCGAGGAGCGTGAACAGCTTGTACGTCGAGCCGGTCTGGAAGCCCGTTGAGCTGCCGTACCTCTGGTCGACGCTGTAGTTCAGCGACGTGGACGTCGGCGCCGACTTCAACGACTCGTCGAAGTCCTTGTTCTGCGCCATCGTGATGATGCGACCCGACCCAGCCTCGATCGAGTTGAGCGTCGCGCCGAGCGCGAAGTTCGTCTCGGCCTTGTTGTCGTACGTGTTGAGCAGCTGCTTCTGCTGCGCGTTGAGGTCGAGGTTCAGCGTCGTCTGGATCTTGTAGCCGCCGTTGCGCCAGGCCTTGTCGCGGGCCTTCTGCGACGAGCCGAGCTGCGACATCTCGAGCACGACCTTCTTGGCGTAGTCGCAGAAGAACTGCGACCCGTCACCGACGGATGCCCGGCAGCCCTGCGACGGCTGCGTCAGGTGCACGTAGTCGGCGGGCTTCGCGAGACGTGCCTTGCGGTACTCGTCCTCGGAGAGGTTCTTCTGCGCGTACATCGACCGCAGGATGACGTTGCGGCGGGCGACGTTGGCGTCGTACTTCTTCGGGGTCGACAGGTTGCGGGCCTCGGGGTACTGCACGATCGCGATGAGCGAGGCGGCCTCGGCCGGGGTCAGGTCCGTGGCGCTCTTGTTGTAGTAGTGCTGCGCTGCGGCCTGCACGCCGTAGGTCTGGTCGCCGAAGTAGGCGATGTTCAGGTAGGCGGTGAGGATCTCCTTCTTGGAGTACTTCTTCGCCAGGCCGATCGCGAGCTTCATCTCCTCGAGCTTGCGGGGGATCGTCTGCTCGACGGCCTCCTTGTAGGCCTTCTCCTGCTCCTCCTTCGTGGGGAGGTCGAGTGCCTGCTGCATCTTGATGTTGCGGACGAGCTGCATGGTCAGCGTCGACCCACCGCCCGAGTCGCCGAGGCCACCGGCGATGCTGCCGACACCGGCGCGGACGAGCGAGGTCATGTCGACGCCGCCGTGGTCGTAGAAGCGCTTGTCCTCGCCGTCGATGGCGGCGTTCTTCAGCTGCTCGCTGATCTGGTCGAACTTCAGCTCTTCGCGGTTCTGGTCGTACAGGGTCGCGAAGTGCACGGACTTGCCGCCCTGGTAGGCGTACAGCTCGTTGCGCTGCGGCAGGTCACCGATCTCGATGTACTCCGGCAGCGACTCGAACACACCGATCGTCGAAGTCGTCGTGACGCCGGCGACCGCGATGGCCGGGGTGACGCCGATCGTGACGAGCAGGCCGGCGAGGGCACTGAACCCGACGAAACCGATGAAGGCGCCGACTGCTGAGACGGGCTTGGTCCGCGAGGCAGACGTCTTCTGGGCAGACATAGGATGCAGCCTAAACGACACCCACGACTGAAAGGCTGGCAAGGAACCGCATGACTCGCTGGGAGTACTTCACCACGCCGCTGATGATCCACACCACCACCGCGATCCTCAACAACTACGGGGACGAGGGCTGGGAGCTGGTCCAGGTCGTCACCGGGCCCGAAGGCGGTCTCGTCGCCTACCTGAAGCGCCCGAAGGCCGACGCGTGAGCGTCGCGGACCGACTGACCGAGCTGGGGCTGACGCTCCCGCCGGTCGCCGCCCCCGTCGCCGCCTACGTCCCCGCGGTCGTCACCGGCCAGTACGTCTACACGGCCGGGCAGCTGCCGTTCGTCGACGGCGCACTGCCCGTCACCGGCAAGGTCGGGGCGTCGGTCGATGCCGAGACCGCCACTGCGCAGGCCCGCGTGGCCGCGCTCAACGCGCTGGCCGCCGTCGAGTCGGTCGCCGGATCGCTCGACCGCGTCGCCCGGGTCGTCAAGGTCACCGTGTTCGTCGCGTCGGAGCCGTCCTTCACGGGCCAGCCCGGGGTCGCGAACGGTGCCTCCACCCTGGTCGGCGAGGTCTTCGGTGACGCCGGCGTCCACGCGCGCAGCGCGGTGGGCGTTGCGGTGCTGCCGCTGGACGCGCCGGTCGAGGTCGAGCTGGTGGTGGAGCTGACCGCCTGACGGCGGCGACCGGCGCGACCGACGTGAGCAGGGCCTCCAGTCCGAGACGGACGGGAGGCCCTGCTCGCGTTCCCGGGACTACATGAGTTCCGCGATGGTCGCCATGATCGTCGGGTCGGCCAGCGTGGTCGTGTCGCCGATGCGGCGGCCCTCGGCCGCGTCGCGCAGCAGGCGTCGCATGATCTTGCCGGAGCGCGTCTTCGGCAGCTCCGGCACGATGACCACCTGGCGGGGCTTGGCGATCGCACCGATGCGCTTGCCCACCCAGTTCCGGAGCTCGGTCGCGGCGGACTCGCGGTCGACGTCGGCGGCGGCCTCGGCGGTCAGGATGACGTACGCGACGACCGCCTGTCCGGTGGTCTCGTCGGCGGCACCGACGACCGCGGCCTCGGCGACGCCCTCGTGCCCGACCAGCGCGGACTCGATCTCGGCCGTCGACAGACGGTGTCCCGACACGTTCATGACGTCGTCGACGCGGCCCTGGATCCAGATGTCGCCCTGGCCGTCGAGCCGCGCGCCGTCGCCGGCGAAGTAGCGGCCGGGGAACCGCGACCAGTAGGTCTCGACGAAGCGGTCGGGGTCACCCCAGATGCCGCGGGCCATCGACGGCCACGGTTCGGTGATGGTGAGGTAGCCGCTCTCGCCGGGGTCGGCGCGGTTGCCGTCGTCGTCGACGATCTCCGCGACGATGCCGGGCAGCGGCGTCTGCGCGGCGCCGGGCTTGAGCTTCGTGACGCCGGGCAGGGCGGAGATCATGATCGCGCCGGTCTCGGTCTGCCACCACGTGTCGACGATCGGGGTGCGGTCGTGGCCGATCACCTGGCGGTACCAGTTCCAGGCCTCGGGGTTGATCGGCTCGCCGACGCTGCCGAGCAGGCGCAGGGTCTCGAGGCTGCGGGCCTCGGGGATCTCGCGACCGGCCTTCATCGCCGCACGGACCGCGGTCGGGGCGGTGTACAGGACGGTGACGCCGTACGAGTCGACGATGTCCCACCAGCGGCCGGGCTTCGGCTCGTCGGGCGTGCCCTCGTAGAGCACCTGCGTCACGCCGTTCGCGAGGGGTCCGTAGACGACGTAGGAGTGCCCGGTGATCCAACCGATGTCGGCCGTGCACCAGTAGACGTCCTTCTCCGGGTGCATGTCGAACACGTTCTTGTGCGTGTAGGCCGCCTGCGTCAGGTACCCGCCGGAGGTGTGCACGATGCCCTTCGGCTTCCCGGTCGTGCCCGAGGTGTACAGGATGAAGAGCGGGGTCTCGGCGGGGAAGGCCTCGGGCGTGTGCTCCGGGGCGGCCTTCGCGACCTCGTCGTGCCACCAGAGGTCGCGGTCGTTCCAGGCGATCTCGTTGCCGCCGCGCTTGACCACCAGGACGTGCTCGACACTGTCGGTGCCGTCGCCCTCGAGCGCCTCGTCGACGGCGGGCTTGAGCGCGGACACCGCCCCACGGCGCCAGCCGCCGTCAGCCGTGACCACGAGCTTCGCGCCGGCGTCCTCGATGCGGGCGCGCAGGCTCTCCGCGCTGAACCCGCCGAACACGACGGAGTGCACGGCGCCGATGCGGGCGACGGCGAGCATCGTGACGACCGCCTCGGGGATGAGCGGCAGGTACACGACGACGCGGTCGCCCTGGCCGACGCCGAGGTCGGTGAGCATGTTCGCGGCGCGCTGCACCTCGGCGGTGAGCTCGGCGTACGTGATCCGGCGGGTGTCGCCGGGGGCGCCCTCGAAGTGGATCGCGACCCGGTCCCCGTTGCCGGCGCGCACGTGCCGGTCGAGACAGTTTTCGGCGACGTTGAGCGCGCCGTCGGCGAACCACTTCGCGAACGGGGCGCCGGACCAGTCGAGGGTCTGCGTGAACGGGGTCCGCCAGTCGAGGAGCGTGCGGGACTGCTCCGCCCAGAACGCCTCGCGGTCGGCGGCGGCGGCCTCGTGCAGGTCCGCATTCGCCACCGCGTCGGCGACGAACTCGGGCGGCGGCGGGAAGGTCGCGCCGTCGTCCTCGCGGTGGTCGGTCTGGGTCGGAGTGGACATCGATGTCCTTTCGCGTCGTTGCGTCCTCAGGGTGCGGAACGGATGCTACCCCTCGGCCGGACCGGGGTGCGGCGCTGTTGCCCCGCGTGGCGGCGCGCCCGGACGGCGCGTCGGGGGTTGCCCCTCCCGAGGGTTCGTGGGGTACAGTAGATCCCGCTGGACTCGTTTCCGGCGGCATCGAATCGGATTCCCCCCAATCCTCCGATGTCCAGGCGGCACCTGTTCCCCCCAACCGGTGCCGCCTCTTCTTTTGCCCGGGGTCCGGCTCGCGGCACACCGTCCCGCCAGACTGTCGAGTGACCCTCGGATCCGCATGGGCACGCGGGTCGGTGGACAGAACGGTCCACGATCACGTGCGGTGTGTCAGTCGTTGACATAGCGGTTGCGATGCAAACGCATGCTCGACCCGGCGACGATCCTGGGGTGGCCGGGGACCTCCAGCGCGGGAACGCCGAACGGGGTACGGGATTCCGTTCCGGGGGACAAAACGGAGCACGGCTCGTGCGCTGCTCCGTCGTGCACAAACCTGTGCCTGCGGACTCGGTGACGGACCGCGGACCCCTACGGTCGGGCGGCATGCACCGCCTCCGTGCCGCACCTGCTCCCACCCCGTCCGCCGTGGTGCCGTTCCTGCCCGGCGTCCCACCGCCGTCGCGACGACGAGCGGACGCGGTCCTCGAGTTCGAGGAACTCGCCGACCTCGTCTCCGACGCGGCCGTCACCGACGTGCTGGTGCTCGGCGGCGTCGGTACCTGGGTCGACCGCGGTGCCGGCCTGCTGGCGGTGCAGCCCGTGCTGCCGGAAGCACGGACGCGCGAGCTCGCCACCCGCCTGGTCGCACTCGGCGGGCGGCACGTCGACGAGACCACCCCGTGCGCGGACGTCCGGCACGGCGACGGCGTGCGGGTGCACGTCGTCCTGGCGCCCGTGTCCGTGGGCGGGACCGCGCTCTCCGTCCGCCTGCCCCACCCCGAGCCGCCCACCCTCGACGCCCTCGAACGCAGCGGCACCTTCGACGACGTGCCCCGGGCCTGCGTCGACCGGGCGGTCGCGGCGCGCCGCAACGTGCTCGTCACCGGCGCGACGGGCAGCGGCAAGACCACCCTGCTCGCGGCGATGCTCGGCGCGGTCCCGACCGACGAACGGATCGTCACCGTCGAGGACGTCGCCGAACTCCGCATCGCGCACCCGCACGTCGTCGCGCTCGAGGCCCGGCAGGCGAACGCCGAGGGCGCCGGAGCGCTCGGTCTCGACCGCCTGGTGCGCGAGGCCCTGCGGATGCGGCCTGACCGCCTCGTCGTGGGGGAGTGCCGCGGCGCCGAGGTCCGGGAGCTCCTCGCCGCGCTGAACACCGGCCACGACGGCGGCGCCGGCACCGTGCACGCCAACGGGCTCGACGACGTCGCCGCACGCCTCGAGGCGCTCGGCGCACTCGCCGGCCTGGGTGTCGAGGCGCTCGCCCGCCAGGCGGTCAGCGCCGTCGACCTCGTCCTGCACGTCGAACGCCGTGCCGGCGGACGGCGGCTCGCCGGCGTCGGCGTCCTGCGGGTGGGTCCGGACGGGAGGCTCGTGGTGCGCCCCGAGGACCCGACCGGGTGAGCAGGCGGCCGGCACCCGACCCCGCGCGCGCCGCCGGCACGCTCGACGAGGTCGCGACGCTGGCGGCCGCCGGCGTCCCGCAGCCGCGGGCCTGGGAACTGGTCGGGGGCCTGCCGGACCCCGGCACCCCTGCCGCCCGCGACGTCCTCGTCGTGCTCCGGGTCGCCGAACGCACCGGAGCCCCGGTCGCCCCGACGCTCCGCCGCCTGGCCGCGGCGCTCCGACGGACGGCCGCGTCGGACCGGGCGGTCCGCGTCGCGCTCGCCGGGCCGCGGACGAGCGCCCGCGTGGTCCTCGCGCTCCCGCTCCTCGGCCTCGCCCTCGGAGCGGCCTGGGGAGCCGGGGCGGTACAGGTGCTCGTGTGGTCGCCGGCGGGCTGGGCCTGCACGGCGCTCGCCGTCGTGCTCGTGTCCGTCGGACGGACCTGGACCGCACGGCTCGTGCGCGCGGCGACGCCGGACGGCCGCGTGCCCGGGACCCTGCTCGACGCCTGGGCGGTCGCCGTCTCCGGCGGCGGGTCCTGGACCGCGGCGGGGGCAGCCGTGACGGCCGCGACGGACGGGACGCCCCTGCCTGCGGCGGAAGTGGTGCGCCTGCGCGAGGTCCTCAACCTGGCGCAGCGTGCCGGGGTCCCCGCGGGAGCGCTCCTGGCACGGGCCGCCGAGGACGTCCGTGACGAGGCGGCCGCGGCGGGCCTCGTCCGGGCCGAGCAGCTCGCCGTCCGTCTCGTGCTGCCGCTCGGCGTCTGCGTGCTGCCCGCGTTCGTCCTGGTCGGCGTCGTCCCGGTCGTGGTCGGTGTCCTCTCCTCCACCGTCACCGGCATCCGGTGACCTCTCCACAGATGTCCACTGCCCACCACGACGGACCGCCGTGCTCCGCGACGCTGGTGGCACACGACAGAGAGGAACGAACCCATGAGCACTCCCACCCCACCGCGCCGTCGCCCCCGGCTCGCTCCGCGCCTGCGCGACGAGCAGGGCTCGGCGACCGCGGAGTACGCCGTCGTCATCCTGGCCGCCGTCGCGTTCGCCGGCGTGCTCGTCGCCGTCATGCGCTCGGGCGAGGTCCAGACGCTCCTGACCGACCTCGTCCGCGGTGCCCTCGCACCGTGAGCGCGGGGCGGTCACCGTCGAGTTCGCGGTCGTCCTGCCCGCGGTGGCCCTCGTGCTCACGTCGCTCGTCGCGGCCGTGCTCGTCGTCGACGGGCGGGGCCGACTCGAACTGGCGGCCGCCACGGCGGTCCGGGCGCTCGGCCGGGGTGACGAGACCGCGGCGCGGGCAGCGGTCGACCGGATCGCTCCCGGCGCATCGATGCGGGTCAGCCGCTCCGACGGCCTGGTGTGCGTCGACGCAACGCGGGCCGGCACCGGGCCGTTCGCGGCGGTCGCCGTGCACGCGACGACGTGCACGGTCGACGGGGGCCGGTGAGGCGGGTTCGGCGACCGTCGTGCTGGCCGTCGTGCTGGCGCTCGGCGTGTCGGTCGCCTCGGCGGCGCTCGCCGCCGCCGGCTCGCGCGGTCAGGTCGTGCACGCGCAGGGGGTCGCCGACGCCGCTGCGACCTCGGCCGCCGCCGCGGTCGTCGGACTCGTGCCCGGCGCGCCGTGCGCCGTCGCCGCCCGGGTCACCGCGGCGGACGACTCCGTCCTCACCGGCTGCGACACCCGTTCCGCGACGGTCCGGGTCCACGTCCGCGTGGGGTCCGGACCGTTCGCCGTCGACGCGGACGCGGTCGCCGGTCCGGCGGACGAGCAGCCCGGACACTGTGTGTATGGTGTGCCTGTCGGCCACCGGTCACCGATGTCCCGGGCGACCCGGACACGATCGTGGCCGGGGCCGACCAGCACCATCGATCAAGGAGACACGTGCCAGGCACGAAGAAGCTCGTGATCGTCGAGAGCCCCGCGAAGGCGAAGACGATCGCGCAATACCTCGGTGACGGATACGACGTCCAGGCCTCGGTCGGACACATCCGCGACCTCGTCGAGCCGAAGAACCTGCCGGCCGAGCTGAAGAAGGGCTCCCTCGGCAAGTTCTCGGTGGACGTCGACAACGGCTTCGAGCCGTACTACGTCGTGTCCGACGCCAAGAAGAAGACCGTCTCCGAACTCAAGCGCGCCCTGAAGGACGCCGACGAGCTCTACCTCGCAACAGATGAAGACCGCGAGGGCGAAGCGATCGCATGGCACCTGCTCCAGGTCCTCAAGCCGAAGGTCCCCGTCAAGCGGATGGTCTTCCACGAGATCACGAAGGAGGCCATCCAGCGCGCGCAGGAGGCCACCCGTGAGCTCGACACGGCCCTCGTCGACGCGCAGGAGACCCGCCGCATCCTCGACCGCCTGTACGGGTACGAGGTCTCGCCGGTCCTGTGGCGCAAGGTCGGCCCCGGCCTGTCCGCCGGTCGCGTGCAGTCCGCCGCCACGCGGCTCGTCGTCGACCGCGAGCGCGAGCGCCTGGCGTTCGTCTCCGCGAACTACTGGGACCTGTCCGCCCGCTTCGAGCGGACCGGCGAGTCCGCGTTCTCCGCACGCCTCGCCCGGATCCAGGGGACCCGCGTCGCCTCCGGCCGCGACTTCGACGACCGCGGCACGCTGAGCGGTGACGTCGTCCGGCTCGACCAGGCGGCCGCCGCCTCGCTGACCACCGTGCTCGAGCGCGCCGGTGACGCCACCGTGCGCAGCGTCGAGTCGAAGCCCTACACCCGTCGTCCCGCGGCGCCGTTCACCACGTCGACCCTGCAGCAGGAGGCCGCGCGCAAGCTCCGCCTGTCGCCGCGGCAGACCGCCCGTGCCGCCCAGACGCTGTACGAGAACGGGTACATCACCTACATCCGTACCGACTCGGTCTCGCTCTCGCAGCAGGCGATCAACGCCGCCCGCAAGCAGGCGGCCGACCTCTACGGCGCGGCGACCGTCCCGGACAAGCCGCGGCTGTACGCCAGCAAGAGCAAGAACGCGCAGGAGGCCCACGAGGCGATCCGCCCCGCCGGTGACTCCTTCCGCACGCCGCAGCAGCTCGAGGGCACGCTGACCGGCGTCGAGTGGCGGCTCTACGACCTCATCTGGAAGCGCACGATCGCGTCGCAGATGGCGGACGCCAAGGGCTCGACGGCGTCCATCGTCCTCGGCATCGCGTCGGGGGAGTCCGTCGAGGGCCTCGCGGTCACCGCGAACGGCACCGACGCCGAGTTCACCGCGTCCGGCACCGTCATCACCTTCCGCGGCTTCCTCAGCGCGTACGAGGAAGGCCGCGACGAGGACCGCCACGAGTCCTCCGACCGCGCCGGGCAGGACGTCGCCCTGCCGGACGTCAAGCAGGGCGAGCACCTCGAGGTCCACGACGTCGAGGCCAAGGGGCACGACACGACGCCGCCGCCGCGCTTCACCGAGGCGAGCCTCATCAAGACGCTGGAAGAGCTCGGGATCGGGCGTCCGTCGACCTACCCGACGATCAGCCCGACGATCATCGACCGCGGGTACGTCTCGCTGCGCGGGACCCAGCTCGTGCCGAACTGGATCGCGTTCAGCGTGGTGCGCCTGCTCGAGGAGTACTTCGGCGAACTCGTCGAGTACGACTTCACCGCCGAGATGGAAGAGGACCTCGACCGGATCGCCCGCGGCGACGCCGACCGGGTCGACTGGCTCAAGGGCTTCTACTTCGGTGGCGGAGCCGAGGACCAGCGCGGGCTCCGCACGGTCATCGACAACCTCGGTGAGATCGACGCCCGCGAGATCAACTCCGTCGAGCTCGCACCGGGGCTGACCCTGCGCATCGGCCGCTACGGCCCCTACATCGAGGTCCCCAGCGACGACCCGGAGAAGCCGCGCCGCGTCAACGTCCCCGAGGACCTGGCCCCCGACGAGCTGACCGCCGAGAAGGCCAAGGAACTCGTCGACGCCCCGGTGCTCGGCGACCGGGTGGTCGGCATCAACCCGGAGACCGGGAAAGAGGTCCTGGCGAAGGACGGCCGGTTCGGCCCCTACGTCACCGAGCGCACGCCGGAGCCGGAGCCCACCGCGGACCCGTCCACGGGCGAGATCGTCGAGTCCACCCCGGCCGCCGAGGCGGTGCCCGAGAACACCACGGGCGACGGCACGGCCGCCGCGAAGAAGGCACCGGCCAAGAAGGCGCCCGCGAAGAAGACGACGAAGAAGCCCGCCGCCCCGAAGGAGCGCACGGCCTCGCTGTTCAAGTCGATGGACCCGCAGACCGTCGACCTCGAGACCGCGCTGAAGCTCCTCGACCTGCCGCGCGTCGTCGGGCAGGACCCGGAGACCGGCAACGACATCACCGCGCAGAACGGGCGGTACGGCCCCTACCTGAAGAAGGGGACCGACACCCGCACGCTGCCGGGCGAGGACGCGATCTTCGACATCGACCTGCCCGGGGCGCTCGAGCTCTTCGCGCAGCCGAAGTACGGCGGCAACCGCACCGCGAGCGCCGCGCTCAAGGAGTTCGACGCCGACCCCGTGTCGGGCAAGCCGATCAAGATGAAGGACGGTCGCTTCGGCCCCTACGTCACGGACGGCGAGACGAACGCGACGATCCCGCGCGGCGAGGACGTCGAGGCGGTCGACCACGCCCGCGCGGTGCAGCTCATCGCCGACAAGCGTGCCAAGGGACCGGTCAAGAAGAAGACGCCGGCCAAGCGGGCACCGGCCAAGAAGAAGTGACCGGTCGCTTCATCACGCTCGAGGGCGGCGACGGCGCGGGCAAGACGACCCAGGCCGAGATGCTCACGGCGTGGCTCGGCGAGCACGGTCGGACCGTGGTGCGGACCCGTGAACCCGGCGGGACCGCCCTCGGCGAGCGGATCCGCGAGATCGTGCTGCACGAACGCGGCCACGTCTCGCCCCGCGCCGAGGCGTTGCTCTACGCGGCCGACCGTGCGCACCACGTGCAGACCGTCGTCCGTCCGGCCATGGCCCGTGACGAGGTCGTGCTGCAGGACCGCTACACGGACTCGTCCGTGGCCTACCAGGGCGTCGCGCGCGGCCTCGGAGCGGAACAGATCCGCTCGGTGTCCGACTGGGCGTCCGAGGGCCTGCGCCCCGACCTGACGGTCCTGCTCGACCTCGACGTCACCGTCGGCCGGGCACGGGTGGCCGCGGCGCGCGGGGACACCTTCGACCGCCTCGAGTCCGAGGCCGCGGCGTTCCACGAGACGGTGCGCCGGGCGTTCCTCGACATGGCCGAGGCCGAGCCGGACCGCTTCCTGGTCGTCGACGCCGCGGCACCCGCCGACCACGTGCAGGACGTCATCCGTGCTGCCGTCGCGCCGCTCGTCGGCATCGACGGCGCATGACGGTGGTCGCTGACAGGATGGTGCCGTGAGCGTGTGGGACGGCCTGACCGGCCAGGAAGAAGCAGTCGCGTCGCTCCGCAACGCGGCCGAGTCGACCGACGGCACCGGCGGCATGACCCACTCGTGGCTCATCACCGGCCCGCCCGGGTCCGGCCGCTCGAACGTCGCGACCGCCTTCGCCGCGGCGCTGGTCGGGAACGGCCCCGACGACGACCACACGTTGCGGCAGATCGTCGCGAAGACCCATCCCGACGTCTCGGTGCTGACCACGCAGCGCGTCATCATCACGATCGACGAGATCCGGCAGCTCGTGACCTCGTCGCACTACTCGCCGTCGGTCGGGCGGTACCGCGTCGTCATCGTCGAGGACGCCGACCGCATGACCGAGCGCACCTCGAACCTGCTGCTCAAGGCGCTCGAGGAGCCCCCGGAGCGCACCGTGTGGATCCTCTGCGCCCCGAGCGAGGCCGACCTGCTGCCGACGATCCGGTCGCGCGTGCGGTCGGTGCGGCTCCGGGTACCCGGCATCGAGTCCGTGGCGGACCTGCTCGTCGCCCGCACCGGCGTCGACCGGGTGCTCGCGATGGACGCCGCACGCCAGGCGCAGAGCCACATCGGCATGGCACAGCGCCTCGCCACGAGCGCTGACGCCCGCGACCGCCGCCGCCGGACGCTCATGACGGTGCTCAGGGTCCGCAGCGTCGGCGACGCCGTGATGGCGGCGGCCGACCTGCTCGCCGTCGCGGACGAGGACGCCAAGGCCATCACCGAGCAACGGGACGCCGAAGAACGCGACGCCGCGCTCCGCTCGCTCGGGGTCGAACCCGGTGGGACCGTCCCGCCGGCGTTGCGTTCGCAGCTGCGCGCGCTCGAGGACGACCAGAAGCGTCGCGCCACCAGGAGCCTGCGCGACGGGCTCGACCGCATCCTGGTCGACGTGTCGTCGCTGTACCGCGACCTGCTGCTGCTCGGACTCGGCGCACCGGCGGAACCCGTGAACCTGGCGATGCGGGAGCAGCTCGACCAGGCCCTGCAGACCGTCTCGCCGGCGGCCGCGCTCGAGGTGCTCGATGCGATCGCCCTCGCCCGGCAGCGGATCGCGGCGAACGTGGCGGCGCTGCTGGCGCTCGAGGCGCTGCTCGTCACCATCGTCCGCGCAGCGCGCTGACCGACGGGTCCGATCCGGCAGACGCGCCGGATCGGTCCCGAGCGCCATCATCCGCCGGACCGCACGATGGGCGGTGACACCACCGGACGTGACGGTGCGTGGCGGACGCTGGACGGGCCTCCCGGCCGACCGGACGGTGACCGGCGAACACCGCGTGCGACAATTCCGGCATGCCCGATGCCGAACCCGGCCTGCGCGAGCGCAAGCGCCGCGCCACCCGCCGTGCGATCCAGCAGGCCGCGCTCCGCATCGCGCTCGAGGACGGGCTCGGCGCCGTCACCGTGGAGGCGATCTCGCGGCGTGCGGACGTGTCCTCGCGGACGTTCTTCAACTACTTCCCGAGCAAGGAGCAGGCGATCCTCGGCGACGACCCACGGCTGCCGGAGGACGAGTCGCTGCGGACGTTCGTCGACGGCGGGCCGGTCGGCGACGTGCTGGCCGACCTCGGGGCGCTGCTCGTGCACTCGGCGCGTGAGCTCATCGAGGAGCGGGGGCTCATCGCCGAGCGGCAGCAGGTGCTCCGGGCCAACCCCGAGCTGTTCAGCCGTCGCATGGAGTCGATGCGCGAGTTCCAGGGAGCGATCCAGGCCGCGGTCGCGCGTCGGCTGGAACGCGACGACCCGGGGTTCGCCGCCGACGCGGACGCGCTGCGGCGGCGGGCCGGCCTCGTGTCGTCCGTCGCCCTGGCCGCGCTGCGGCACGCGTGGTGGGAGTGGTCGGCCTCCGAGGCGGGTACGGACCTCGTCGACGAGCTCGAGCGCTCGTTCGCGGAGCTCGGCGTGCTCGTTTCGCGTTCGCTCGTCTGAGCCTGTATAGTCATTGACCGTGCCGCTCCGGAGACGGAGCGTCCGCCGCCTTAGCTCAGTCGGTAGAGCGATTCACTCGTAATGAATAGGTCGTCGGTTCGATTCCGACAGGCGGCTCCACAAAAATCCCCGGTCAGACTCGCATCAAGAGTGAGTCAACCGGGGATTTTTCGTTGGCGGGTGCACACAGCAGTACACACACGAACTCTTGGATCGGGCCACTTCTTCGCCTGTCGAGCCGATAGTAGGTACTGAGTCCGGGCGCTCCGGACAGGGACGGAGAAGCTCAGTGTTCACTACCCCGCTGTCGAACGCCCGGTTGCAACTCGACATCACCCTGGAGGCGCTTGGGAAGCTCCGGGCGAGCCTCGCGCTGGCGAACGAGATGTCCACTCGTGAGGCAATCAGCGAAGAGATCCGGTGGCACGAGGCGCGGGAGGTCAAGGATCGTTTCGACCTCTGGCGGCTGCGTGAGCAGTGCGCGCATGTATGGGTACCTGCCGGCCTCGAACCGGACGACGAGCGGGTGTGCGCTAGGTGCGGCCTGCGATGGGCGGACCCTGCTTCGAGTTGACGTGATGCAATGTCGGTCGCTCCCGCAACACTGCTGGCCATGCCTCAGCACCGTTGGGCACCGCCCGAGCATCAGGACGTCTTGATCCACGTCGCCGATTCGCTGCCCGTCGAGGAGATCGGCGAGCCTGAGGAGCTCGACGCTCCGGAGCCCGTCTGGGTGTCGAACCTGCGCTTCGAGGAGATCGGCGTGCTCACCCAGGTGAAGGCGTTCGCTGTCGCCCGGTCCGACGTCGCCGTGTGCGTGGAGATCGCGTGGCAGGGGCGACTGCAGCGTGCCTGGGTGCCGCGGTCAACCGTCACGCGGCGCACGCTCAAGCCGCGGCGGGACTGATGGCGCGACGCCGCCGCGACCGGTGGTCGCTCGGTCCCGCGCTGGGGCTGCCGGAGGCGGCGCACGGCGGCCCCGTGTTCGACCTGCCGTCGCCCGATCCCGTGCTCGCCTGGGTGCAGTTCCCCGATCGGATCCTCGAGGTCGAGGCGCACGTCATCGCGTACACGGAGCGCGCCGTGCTCGTGGAATGGGGGCGCGGGCAGGCGGCGGACTGCGCGTGGGTGTGGCGCGACGCGATTCGGCCTCAGTGAGGACAACAACATCTCCGGGACAGCGCCCAACAGGCTCATCGGAGACGACAGACGAAGGATCCCCACAATTTTGTGGATACCGAACAGCGTTAATGACGCGTTCATAGTTAATGACGTAGCATCCCGTGCAAGGTCGTACGAGCCCCAAGTTCGCACGCACCACCACCACGCCGCCACACGAAGGACCCGAAAGCCATGGCATCCGCTGCGCTCGGAAGTGTTTACGTACTCTCCACGGAAGGCGTCGCTCAGCTCGCAGATCTCCAGTCGCGCGGGAGCGCACCGGTTGCAACCCCCGGGTTCGTGTCCGCTCGCCCCGTCGACGAGGCGTCGCGTGACCGCCGCCTGACGGAACTTCAGAGGCTGGTCTCCGGCGCTCGTCGGAAGTGAGCACGGAGAGCGCTGACCGACTTGACTACTCCGTCTTCGCCCTAGCAGACCTGAAGGACGAGAAGTACAGCTCGCTCCGCGAGGCAGTCGAGGAGCGTCTTGCAGCGTTTGACTGTCGGCTTTCGCCTCACCTCGAGAACTTCGCGCGAGGGCAAGTGCGTAAGTGGGAGGACCACGGGCACAGCCGTACCTACGTCCTCGTCTGCGCTGATGAGGACGAGGGGATCGACGTGCCAGCCTTCTTCACCGTCGGCATGACGAGCCTGGACCTCAGCAGCGCATCGAAGGGTGTTCGGAACAAGCTAAGCGGGCAGATCTCGATTCATCACACTGGCGCGTACACGATCGCAGAGCTCGCGCGCTCGGACCGGTACACGAGCGCGCAACTTCCAGGCTCGGTGATCCTCGATGAGGCGAAGCAAATTATCCGCCTCAGCCGTGAGCTCATCGCTGGCCGCTTCCTCGTGGTGGACGCGCAACGGAAGGTCTTCGAGCACCTATACCAGCCCGCCGGGTTCCGCCAGCTGGCTCTTGCAGAAGCGCCTCCGCAGAGCATGCCGGACGCCGAGTTCATCACCGCCTGCGCAGTGATCAAAGACTGGTAGCCGCACCCACAACGACGAAGAACGCTCCGCCAGCCTTGGTTGAGGGGGCGGGGCCTGAACGCCGCCATGCCCCGTTCGGGGACTTCGCATCTGCCGGCGATGAGGCGCACACTTCGTGCATGGGTCTCCTGTTCCGCCGTAGCAAAAAGCTCGGCCGCGGTGTCCGGCTGAACGTCTCCGGCTGCGGTGCGTCCGTGTCGGCACGGAAGGGCCCGTTCTCGGTGTCGTCGCGTGGGCATGTGACGATCCGGCTCGGCAAGGGGTTCTCGTTCCGTCTGTTCTGACCCGTTCGAGGGTCGCGGCCAAGCGGTCGCTGCCCATACGCTCAGGCGGTCCACAGCAGGATCCGAGGGGAACACCATGACCGACCAGCAGACCGCACCCGCCGCAGCGCCGACCTACTCGGACGCACGGCCCCAGAAGCACATCGGCACCGCGTACAAGTGGATCTACTTCTTCGGCATCATCGGTGCGCACCGCTACTACATGGGGAAGATCGGCACCGGCATCCTCTACACCTTCACCGCCGGCCTGTTCGGCATCGGCACCCTCGTCGACGTCTTCACCCTCGACAAGCAGATCGCCGAGATCAACCACAAGGCCGGCGTCGCCCCCACCAACCGCTGACCCACAGAACGACGAAAAGCCCCGCAGACCGTGATGGTCTGCGGGGCTTCGTTCGTACTGGCGGCGCTCGCCACCGGGCGGGCGGGGTCAGGCTTGTCCGTCGCGGCGGAGCTGGCGGAACTCGTCGCGGGGGATGGTGTGGTCCATGTCCGGCCAGTCGGGCAGCTCGTCCCGGGTGATGCCGGCGGCGGAGATCAGCTGGACGCGGAGCTCGGCGGCGTGCTCGCGGGCGCGCTGCTCGTTGTTGACCGCGACCTGCCGGTTTGCGTCCGCCCAGTCCGCGCGCTCGTTCGCCTGCTCGAGGCGGGCGAGTGCTTCGTCGCGCTGCTGGACGATGTCGACGCGGCGCTTGCCCTCTCGCGGGGAGACTCCGCGGCGGATCTTCGCGATGACGGTGCCAAGCGACGTGATGACCGCCGAGAGGCCCGCGCCGCCGCCGAGGGTGGCGAGGAGGACGATGGGGTCGATCTGGCTCACTCCGTGCCCCCTCAGTAGTGTCGCCTCGGCACGACGTTCTTCGTTCGCCGGCCGAGGACGGTCCGCCACCAGCCCCGGTCAGTGTCGCCGGGCTCGGAGGTGAAGATCTTGAGCTCCACGTACCGGCGGATCAGGAACAGGGTGGCGACGGTGGTCATGCCGAATGCGGCGAAGGTCGCGTCGCCGGACGCGGCACCCGGCCAGAGGACGACGGCGTAGACGAACGCCCCCCAGCCGGCGGCGACGTTCCCGACGTACTCGAGCGCCCACACCCTGGTGGCGCGGCCGACGAGCGCGAGGACGCCGGCGATCATGAGCCATGCGAACAGGCGGATCAGCCACGTCCACCCGAGGAGGGTGTCGAACACGTAGTCCGACACGTTGCCGAGGGCGAGGATGCCCGAGACGCCGACGACGGCGTACGCGGCGAGGTCGACGAGCCACAGGCCCCGCTCCCACCACAGACGGCGCTGGTTCAGCCTCGGATCCGTCGCGACCATCAGCTCTCCGTCTCGGCGGTGCCCTGCTCGAGCCGGTAGTCGACGGTGGACGGTTCGTGCTGCGCCGGCTGCAGCTCGCGCGACTTCGCGGCCGCGTTCTGCTTCGCCGCCTTCCGGGTCACGGACCCGAGGCCGATCGCGGTGAGCCACGTGTTCACGGTCGGGATCGCGATGATCGCGGTGAGCGCGGCGTTGATCGCGACGGCCTGCACGGCGACCACCGTCAGGCCGGTCGCCGCAGGCCACTGCCCCTGCACGATCTGCACGATCTGCGGGATGATCGGCAGGACCGTCAGGATGGTCGTGAACGCGGTGCGGAGGACGCGCTGGCCCTTGTGCCAGATCGTGTCGACGTCGAGCTTCTTGGGCGTGGTCGCCTCGTGGTCCCCGGTCACTTCGCCCCCTCCGCCCGGATCGCCTCGGTGACCGCGCGCTTGACGATCGCCTTGTCGGACGCGTTCGCGGCGTCGATGCGCTCGTCGAGCATCGCGAGGAGCAGCTTGATCCGCGGCGAGCTCATCTTCACGAACGGGACACCGTCCGCCTGCGACGCGGCGCGGGCCTTCTCGTCGGCGTCCTTGTCGGTCTTCCGGATGGTGTTGAGGCTGAGCGGCCAGATCAGGTACCGGCTGCCCGTCTCGTTCGATTCGACCTTCTGGGGCATGTCGTCCTCCTCGATGGTGGGTGCCGGCGCGGGTGCCGGCGGTGGGGTTGGGGTGGGCTTGGGCTTGCCCGGCGGCGGGGTGCCGGCGAGCCGTTCACGGGCGTCGAAGAATGGCAGCTCACGCTCGGCGGCGGTCGCCATCTCGTGGTGCCAGGGCTCGCCGAAGTTGACGCCGGTCCAGATGCCGCCGTGCGCGGCGACGAGGTTGTGCAGGACGGTGAACTCGTCGGGGCTGAGCGCACGGTTCGACCCGTTCGCCTCGGTGATGCCGAAGTCGATCGCGTTGCCGTGCTTCACCTCGTCGTGCGGGGAGGTGAACGGCTCCGCAACGACGACGCCGAGCACGAAGCGGTTCACCCAGAGGTACGACTGGCGGACCCGGGTGCGCTTGCCCTCGTTGACCGACAGGGAGCCGGAGCGGCCCTTCTGGCGGAGGTAGGCGTTGAACTTGATGACGATCGTGAGCACCTGCAGCGCGACGCGGGCGCTCGTGACGAACTGCTCGAGGCCGCGGCGGTCCCCGTACGACGACGGGCCGACGCTGTAGATGCTGCTGAACTTCCACTGCATGAAGTCTCCTGAGACGACGAACGCCGCCCCGGCTGGGACGGCGTGGATGGTTGGCGGGGCGGTCGGTCAGGTGCGGGAGAGGATATGGATCGCTGTCTGTAGCTGGTCGGCCGTGGCCTGATTCACGCCAGCCTGCTGCTCGTAGATAGCCGCGAGCCCTCGATAGCGTTCCGCTTCGGCTTGTGCCGCATCACGCTGCCGCATGAGGTCGCCGATCGGTCCTTCCGGGTACTCCGGAGGCGCTTCGGGTTCGCTACTCTCAGACCACTCGAGGTCGTCCGGGACCGGATCTGTGTCGGCCATGTATCTCCTATCGGTCGGCGGGATATCCAGACCCGCCGAGGTAGACGGTGTCGGCGGTTCGGTCGCCGGAAGCACCGAGCTGCACAGCGCCGTTCGTGTTGACGATGAGGAGCGCGACGTAGCCGTTGAACATCCCGATCGGGGTGCGCAAGTAGTTCTGCGGTCGGGCCCCGGCAGGCATCGTCACGAGGGTTGTGTAGCCATTCGGGAACGATCCGGAGTTGATCTTGATTTGGCCGGTGAACTCGACCCGTCCCTGCTTGATGCGGTACGCGAAGTTCGTC
This sequence comes from Curtobacterium sp. MCBA15_009, assembly GCF_001864895.1. GTDB lineage: Bacteria > Actinomycetota > Actinomycetes > Actinomycetales > Microbacteriaceae > Curtobacterium. Next base: position 205,761 of record NZ_MJGO01000039.1, on the reverse strand, counting down.
CCGGTCAGGCCCGATGCCGCGGTCAGCGGTATCCATCCGGTGTCCGCCAGCGGGTCGGATCCGTCGGCGAGGCGGAAGCCAGCGGCGGTGACGGTGCCGCCCGCGATGACTGATGCCGTGAACGAGCCGCTTCCGAGCACTGAAGCACCTTGAGTGGCGGTCAGCGCGCCGATCCGCGCCCGGGCGACAACAAGCTCTGTGACCCCGTCGTCTCCACTTCCGAAGACCCGATTCACCGAATCGCGGCCATTCGGGTCGGCCCACTTGACCCAGAACTGTCTGCCGACGATGTTCGGTCCATCGACGCCAGCGTCCGCAGACACGTCGACCTGCACGCTCTGGTCGGCGAAGGCGACAGCGATATCGCGTTGGGTCGACACGGTCAGTCGTCCGGTCGCGCCGAAGCCAGTGGCTGCGGGAGCGAGGATCTCGACGCCGCGGCCGCGGGCGTTCACTACCCACCCGCGGACGCTCGAGGCGTACGCGCCTTGCGGGTCGTAGAAGTCGAGCTGCGTGCCCGCCATCTCCACCCGCTGGCCGCTGGCAGCGGACTTGATTCTCGCGCCGGTGATGGTTACACCACTCAGCGTCGCGACGTCGATCATGCCGGCGGTGATCTTCTTCGCCTGGACGACGTTGGCGAACAGGAAGTCGATCGTCGCCTGCGCCATCGTCGCGCCGGTAGTCACGAACAGGTTCGACACGTTGACGGTCTGGAAGTTCGCCGTCGCCGCCGCGATCTTCTGCGCGACGAGCTCGGCGATCGCCGCGGACCCGACGGTGAGCTTCGCGACGTCGAGGTTCGCGATGACCTCGGACCGGATCTGCTGCGGCGTCCACTCCGGCGATGCGAGCGTGCCCGACTGCAGCCACTGCCCGGCGACGTTCTTCGCCGCGTCCCAGAGGAACCAGATGGTCCCGGTCGGCGCGGTCCCGGACGGACCCGCCGTGCTCGAGAACAGGATGAGCGGCTTGCCGTCCGCGGTGTCCTGCGCCGCCTTTGCGGCGTTCGACGCGGCGACCGCTGCCTGGTTCGCGGCGGCCGCGGCGGCCGCGGCGTCGGTGGCCGCCTTGTCGGTGACCTGCACCCAGTCGGATTTCGCCGTGTCGAACGCCCACGGGGTGTTGTCGCTCGAGCGGATCCAGAGGTTCCCCACGGCGGCGTTCGCGCCGGTCGGCTTGGACGCCTGGTAGATGACCTTGCCCTTGCCGTTCGCGATGCCGGCTGCCGTGAGGGCGGCCTGGTTCGCGTCGGACGCGGTCTGCTGCGCAACGCCGGCGGCTGCGGACGCCTGCGCGGCGGCGTCCTTCGCTGCCTGCGCGGCGGCCGTCGCGGTGGCCGCGGCCTGCGCGGCTGCGACGGTCTGCGCGTCGGTGATCGGTTCCCACTTCGCCGTCTCCGGGTTGTACCGGTTGGGCTGGTTCTTCGGGACCCCGCTGCTGTCGAGGCTGATGTCGATCCACAGGTTCGCCGGGTTCGCGCGGGACCCGGACGGGGCCGACACCTGCACGATCGTCTCGCCCTTGGACGCCGCGAGCCCGGCCGCCGCGAGCGCCGCGTTGGACGCCGCTTCGGCTTCGGTCAGTGCGCTGCCGGCGGCGCGGATGGCGGTGTCGACGTCCTCGGAGAGCCCGTCGTACTGCGTGCTGAACGTGTCGTCGATGTCGGACATCGAGTCCTCGATCTGCGACCGGGCGTCGTCGAGCTCGGCGCGGGCTTCCTCGAACCGTGCGTCCATGTCGGCGTCGAACGAGTCGAAGATCGCGGTGAGGTCCGAGACGCTTTCGTCGTTGTCGGCGATGTCCTCCTGCACGTCGGGGAGTGCGTCGTTCGTGACGACGGACTCGGCGACGACTTCGGTGATGGGCACCGCCGCCCCGCCGGCGATGGTGGTGTTGCCGAGCTGGGACGCGCGGCCGAGCTTGTCGATCTGCGTCTGCAGGTCGAACACTCGGCGGGCGATCTTCTCGGGTCCGGTCATGCCTCGACTCCTGCTCCGTAGGTGAATGAGTCGGTCAGCTTGAGGCCGACCGCGGTGGTGCCGTTCGTGTTCTCGGTGATGCTGACGATGCGGTGCCACAGCCCGAACCGGCCGTAGTGCGGCACGTCGCCCTGGACGTAGATGTCGTCGCCAAGGGAGTACGAGCCGCGCGGGCTGTTCGGGTGGTTCGCCACGGTGATCGAGTCGACGGCGAGGTCCTTCTGCCGGGCGACGAGCTCGGGCTGCAGCCGGGTCGTCATGTCCTGCTTCGACTTGACGTCCTTCGACTGCAGCGTCGCGACGCGGCGGATCCGGTTGTCCCGCTTGGAGATCGTCCGCCGCACGGACCCAGCTCCCTCGCCCGCGCCGATGCCGAAGACGGTGTTGGCGAAGTCGCCGCCGCTGGTCGTCGGCTCGAGCTGCACCGTGATGTTCACGCCCTGCTGGAACGTCGGGTCGTCACTGCCGGAGAGCCGCCGCCCGGTGCGCGGATGCGCGATCCGGATGCGGGTCTGCGGGACGTCCTTCGCCCAGTAGTGCTCCTCGACCCAGTCGAACGGGGCGTCCTTCGCGAGATCGTCGATGAGCCGGCCGCAGTCCTGCGCCTCCCACGGCTCGAGCGCGTACGCACCACCGTCCTCGGACTCCTGCTGCTGCGCCGCGCTCTTGAGCTCGGACGCCTTGTCCTTCCGGTCCTTCATCGTGCGGACGATCGCCGCCTGTGCGTCGACGTCGGCCTGCTGCGCCTTGATGCGGTCGTTCGTGGTCTTGAGCGTCGCGTCGCGGCCGTCGCGGGCCGCGATCCGGTCCTGCACCGTCGCCTTGCGAGCGGCGACCGTCGCGTTCGCAGCGTCCAGTGCCCGCTGCGCCGCTGCGATCTTCGCCGGGTCCTTCGTCTTCTTCGCCGCCGTCAGTGCCTTCTTGGCAGCCGTCACAGCCCGGTTCGCCGCCGCCACGTCCTTGTTCGCCGCGGTCACGTCCTTCGACGCGTCTGCCCGGCTGCCGCGCTGGGTGGCGGCGGTCTTCCGAGTCGCGGCGACGATCTTCTTGAGCGCCTGCAGCTTCTTGTTCTCGGCGTTGTAGTCGGCGACCTTCTCGGCGTAGTACGCCTCCGCCTCGATGCGGCGCTGGGTCGAGAACGACCCCACACGCACCGGCGTCGACCCGACCACGGTGATACCGACGTCGGAGTCCGGGTAGGACTGCACGTGCGCGACGAGCTTCCGGACGATCGACGCGGGGTCGACCTCGGCCCCGTAGTACGGGGTGTCGTCGTACGGGATGCCGTAGAGCACCGTCGGCACCGAGGAGAGAGTCATCTTCCACTCGGGGCCGGCGTAGGTGAGCTCAGTGACGATCCCGCGGAACCGGATCTCCCCGTCGTCGTCGAGGGTGACGATCGTGCCCCACTCGTCGAACATCGGTAGCCCGTCAGCCGCGACCGTCTTTGCCTGCGATGCGGGGATGGCGATTGGCATGGTGCCGACGGCGGAGAGCGCCCGCGTGAACGCGTCACGCGTGACGCCGCGGTAGTCGTACGAGAGGACGTCGCCCGTCGTCGCACGCTGGATGACAAGCCGCTCCATCAGCTGATCCGCTCGTAGAACGTCGTCCGGTACACCATCTGCGAGTACTGGTCGTACGTCAGCGCGTTCTGGTTCGAGCTGCCCTTCCGGAAGTGGGAGTACGGCTTGAAGCTCTTGCCCCGGTACGCGGAGATGTTGACGTAGATCGTGGCGAGGTGCACGAACCGCACCGACGTGCCGTCGGTGTCGACGTTGTACGCCATCGTGTCGGTGCCGCCGATGATCGTGTTGCCGGTCGTGTCGCGGGCGGAGAGCGTGACGAACCCGTTCGAGTTGCCGGCGGCCGAGAGCTGCGAGATGACCAGGTCGATGCGGGCGTGCGTCGCCCACCGCGGGACCTCGATCGTCGGCTGGTACGGCGGGAACGCCTGGTCGTTCGTCGTGTTCATCGTCCCCGACACGGTGCCGAGGTTCGCGGACACGATCGTCGTCTCGTGCGGGTTCGCGAGGACCCGCAGGTCGGTGATCATCGCGTTCGTCACCGTCCCCGTGGAGGCGGGCAGGTCGATGCGGGCGAGGGTGATCGCGGAGACGCCGGCGTACTGCGCGATGTCCTGCAGCCGCGTCGTGCCCGCCGGGACACCGGCGATGACGTCGAAGTAGTCGTACGGCCCCTTCACCGGGTCGGCGGGTGCCTGCGCGTTGCCGTCGATGTAGGGGTTGTCGACGCGGAGGATGACCAGCGAGGACCGGCCGCCGGAGGATCCGGTCGCGGCGATCTTCACCGACGTCGTGTCCGCGTTCGGGTTCCGCGCCGTGTACGCCTCCTGCGAGGACACACGGTTCAGGATCGACGCGCCGCCGGCGGCGACCTGCACGCCGGCACCGGGCACCGACAGGGCGGTGACCTTGAGGTCGCCGGGGCCGACGACACCCTCGTTGCCGTTCGTCGCGAGGTACGCGAGCTGCCGGAAGACGCTGGGGCCGTGCTCCGCGTCGCCGCCGATCACGAAGGGCACTGGGTCAAGAGCCATGCTGGTTCCCTCCTAGGGAGTCGAGTACGCGGGACGCCACGCGATCTGCGCGGTCGGTGAGCCGGTCGAGGACGAGCCGGAGAGGGTCAGGGTGTGCGCGCCCGGTGGCAGCGACGCCGCGGGCAGCAGCGTTGACGTGCGGGTGAGGGAGGCGATCTTCGAGCCCGACCGGAGGACGGTCTGCCGTCCGGGCCGGGTGTCGATCCGCAGCTGCTCGTCGTACTGCAGCGTCAGCGCAGCACTGAACCGGAAGCAGCCCGGGACCTCGACCGTGGGGTTGAGGATCGGCCCCTTGATCGTGATGACCGGCCAGCTGTCGACATCGCCGTCGACGACGAACGTGTTCGCCGCGGTGGTGTACCCGCGGGAGACCATCGGGAACGTCAGCGGGAACACGAAGCCGCCCGACTGCGACAGCCGCAGCGGCACGGACAGGCGCTTCTCGGGGCCGTACCAGCGGTCGTCCTGGGTGGCGAAGTCCGCGGTGATGCCGACCGCGCCGGCACCTCGCGGCATGTACGCCGGCGTGATCCGCCGGGGCCGGCCGAACGTCGACCGTCCCGACGGGGCGGTCAGTGTCGCGACCGCTCCCGGCGTCGCACGGATGGTGTCGGCTCGCCACACCTTCCGGAACGCCGCGTACAGCGCCGCAGCCTCCGCGTCGTCCTCGCCGACCGCGGTGAGGCCGAACGCGACGGTCTGCCCCGCGGTCGTGTCGACGCCGAAGAACGTGCCGTCGACGCCCGGCAGCGAGCTGTCCTGATCGGTCCGGTCGGCGTCGCCGATCTCCGGTGCGATCGCGAACGGGTACCGGGAGGACTGCGAGCCGAACAGGACGAACCCGTCCGACCCGCAGTCGATCTTCCAGTCGGTGCTCACGTGTGCCGTCCTCCCCGCTCGAGCGCGCTCAGGTAGTGGTCGAACTCGTCGACGTCGTTGCGGAAGTTGCCCGAGGACACGAACTGGACGCCGCCCTCGATGAGCGGGGCGTCGCGCCGGCCGCGCGGCCCGTTGCCGAGGACGTTGCTGTTCAGGCCCCGCGGGAGCGGCACCACGGCCTCGTCGTAGCGGCCCTCGCCGACGTTGACGAGCGTGCCGCCAGGTCGGCGGCCGACGATCCCGCCCTTCGCGAGCTGCGGCACCTGCCGGGACATGCCCTTGAACTCGAAGTGCCACGGCTCCCGCTGCGAGAAGCCGAGACCGGTGTTCGCCCAGCCGTACTTCGCACCGTTCGCGCGAAGCCACGCCTGACCGCCGGCGACGTCCGCTGCGAGGCCGAGGCCGTGGACGGACGTGCCGATCGGGGCGGCGAGGTTGCCGCCGTTCTGGAACAGGCCCCACCGGTACGCCTGCGACTTGAGGTCGCGGTACCCCTCGGTGAGCCGGAGGACCCCGCCGGACGCCCGGTACGCGAGGTTCCAGGCGGCCGCGGCCGACTTCCGGAGCAGACCGCCCGTCGCGCCGACGCCGGAACCCGGGGCGAACCCGAGCGCCTTCGCCAGCGACGACGAAGCGATGTTGCCGTTCTTCCCGTTGCCGCCGAAGGGGGTGAGGCCGCCGAGGTCGCCGATGCTCTTGATCTTCTCGATCGCACCGGTGAGGACCTTCTTGCCGACGCCCTTCGCCATGTCGACCATGACGCCGCCGCCGGGGATCTTGCCGATCAGCCCCTTGATGAGCTTGCCGAAGGTGCCCATCGGGTCGGAGACGATCGACGCCGCGGTCTTCGCGGCGTTCTTCGTCCAGTCCCACGCCTTGCCGGCCTTGCCCTTGATCCAGTCCCACCCCGCGGAGACGTTCTTCTTGGTGTCCGCGAGGATGCCGCCCTTGGCGAAGCCGCCTCCGAGCATCGACGCGAAGCCGACCCCGCGACGTCCTGCTGCGTTCGCGGCGAGGAACGCCTGCCGGTCGGCTGCGCTACGCAGTCCCTCGGACACCATGACGCCTTCGCCTCGACGCATCGGGACGAGCTGGTCATCGCCGTCGTGCATGCGAGACCAACCGGGGAGGATGCCACCGCCGGCGAACCCCTTCGGGAGGGACACGTCCGGCAGGTGCTTGGTGTGGAAGACGTCGGCGAGCTTGTTGAAGTTGCCGATGATCCCGTCGCGGATGACCGTCTCGACGATGAACTTGATCGGGGCCTTCACGACGGACTTGACCTTGTCCCACGCCTTGCCGATGCCGTCCTTCATGACGGAGAACGCCTTCGGGATGGTGTTCTTCGCGATGTCGGCGATCTTGTCGAAGACGGGCTTGAGCCAGGTGTTCCAGACGCCGCGGATGATCGTGCCGATCCCGGAGAACACCGGGCGGATGATCGTGTCACGGAGCCAGGTGAACACCGGGCCGAGGGTGTTCCGCAGGAAGCCGACGACGCCGCTGAAGATCGGCATGACGATCTGGTTCCACCAGACGTTGAACACGCGGCCGATGTAGCCGAACACGGGCGTGATGACGCTGTCCCGCAGCCAGGTGAAGATCGCTCCGAGGCTGTTCCGGACGAAGCCGACGACCGCGCCGAACACGACCTGCACGCCGGTCCACCAGACGCTGATCGCCGTGCCGATCCACGAGAAGACCGGCTGGATGACGCCGGTCCACAGCCACGAGAACGCCACGCCGAGGGTGTTGACGATGAGTCCGGTGATCGCGGACACCGCCGCGCCGAACATCTGCGCCGCCCACACGACGATCGCGCCGATGAGCTGGAAGATCGGGGAGATCCAGCTGTTCCAGAGGTACCCGATGGCGTTGCCGATCGCGGTGAGCGGCGGGGCGATGTAGTTCGTCCAGAGGGCGACGAAGAACCCGCCGACGGTCTGCACGGCGAGAGCGATGCCGGCGAACGCGGGCTGCAGGATAATCTGCCACAGCCACGTCGCGCCGCCTGCGATGCCGTCCCATGCGGGCTTGACCGCGTTCTGCCACAGCCAGGTGAACGCGGCACCGACGGCGGCGAGGGCGACCTTGATGGCGGCGAAGACCGTCTGCACGATCGCCTGGCCGAGCTTCGTCTGCGTGAAGAACCACACGAGCCCGGCGACGAGCGCGCCGACGATGGCGATCGCGATGCCGATCGGCCCCATCGCGACCTTCACCGCGGCACCGAAGACGCGCAGCGCGCCGGCACCGATCAGCGTCGCGATCGTCCCGACCTTCGTCGCGCCGGTCGAGATCCGCTGCGCCAGGGTGAGGCGTGCGATCGCCGATGCGTTCTGGTTCGTGGCGTTCGTGCTGACCGCGGTCGCGGCGGACGAGACGGTCATGCCGCGCGCGGTGGCGTACTCGAGGCGGGCGGCTGCGAGACGCATCGCGTTGCGGCGGATCTGCACCGGGAGCGCGAGGAGCTCGGCGGTGCGGAGGACGATCGACGCTGCGGCGGTGGCACGGGTTGCCAGCTGCCAGGCGATGAAGCCGGCGACGATCAGCGGCATGTACTTGACCAGAGTGTCGACGTGGTCGGCGAGGAAGCCGAGCACGCCCGCGAGGACGGTGACGCCGGCAGCGGCGAGCTTGCCGGCGGAGTCGCCGAGCTCGGGCAGCTGCTCGCGGAACGCGGTGAACGCCGGGGACAGCGAGGACAGGGAGGTGCCGATGCTGCCGAGGGCGGTGCTGGTGTCGCCGCTGCTGAGGGAGGAGAAGACGTCGCGGACCTTGCCGACGAACGCCTCCGCTCCGGCGATGACCTTGCCGAAGTCGACGCGGTCGATCCAGCCAGCCAGGGACGCCATGCCCGCGGTGACCTTCTCGTTCAGGACGTCGGCGTAGGGCTGCAGCGCGGCCGTGCCGCGGTCGACGGCGTTCGTGATCGAGGTGAACAGCGCCGGAGCGCCGGCGACGCCTCCGGAGAGGAACATCGCGCCGAGGCGGCCGAGGGAGGCCCCGACGTTCGCCCACGCGCCGCGGACGGTCTTGCCGGACGCGAGCGCCGCGCCGCCGATGTTCTCCTGGATGACCTTGCGGAAGGTGGCGGCGTCGACCTTGCCCTTGGACACCATCGACTGCAGCTCCTCGGCGGAGACGCCGTACTCCTTCTGCAGCCACTGGAAGATCGGGATGCCGCGGTCGGCGAGCTGGTTGAGGTTGTCGGTGAAGACCTTGCCGCCGGTGGTGGTCTTGTTGATGATCGAGCCCATCTCGTCGAGCGAGACACCTGCGATGGTGGCCGCGTCGGCGGTGAGCTTGAGGTACTTCGTGAGGGCCTGGCCGGGCTTGATGCCGGCGGCCACGGCGTTCGATGCGACGCCGGCGGCGTCGCCGAGCCCGAACGCGGTGCCGCGGACGGACTGCAGGGCGCTGTCCATGATCTTGGCGATGCCAGCGGTCGAGGTCTTGAGGCCGGCGAGCTTGCCCTTGGCGTCGTCGATGTCGAGGAGTCGGGCGATGCCCTTCTTCGCGGCGACCGCGGCGATCGTCGCGCCGATGGCCGTGACGCCGCCGCCAATGAGGGCGGTCGACTTCACGGCCATCGACCCGACCGACTTGAGGAAGCCGGGCGACATCTTGCTGCCGACGGACGCGCCGAGGGCCTGCGGGTTGATCTGCCGCTCGATCGCGCGGCCGGCACCCTTGGCCTGCGGGACGACGGAGACGTAGGCGATCGCGGATTCGGTCGACATGGGTCAGCCCCTGTTCTTTCGCAGCACCTCCCGCGCTTCTGCTGGGGAGAGATTGGTCTTGCCGAGTCGGTCGGTGTTGGCGTCGCGCCAGGGCCGCGGGTACGGCTTCGGTCGCGGGCTGCCCTTGCTGTGGTTGGCGGCGTAGAAGGCGTCGATGAAGTCGGTCGTCGCGATCCACTGGCGGCTGACGGGGAAGTCCCACCCGGCCCGCGCGGCGTAGAGGACCGATGACGGCTCTCGGGTCGCGACACGCAGAAGGCGATCGACCTTCACGTGGTCGATCGCCTTCTGGTGCCGCTGCCGGGCCTCGTCGCGCCGTTCCTGGGGTAGCTCCTCGTCGAGGTGGGCACCGTCGTCGCCGATGTCGTCGACGTCGATGCCGAGCTGGTGCAGCTCCCAGACGAGCTCGTCGGGGTAGGACTCCGCTAGTTCTTGGAGTCCTTGGATTCCCCCAGGCCCACGTGCTCCGCCCAGTGCTCGAACACGGTCTCGAGGTCCTCGAGGTCGACGGCGGCGCGGAGGTCCTCGGGGACGACGAGCTCGAGGAACTTGTCCATCGTGGCGACGCCGAGGTCGCGCTGCCACTGCTCCTGCACGTCCTTCGCGGGGTTCTTCGGCTTCTTGTTCTGCGCCTGGATCGTCATGATCTCCGGCGGCACGCGGCCGGGCAGCGTGTACTCGGTGCCGTCGTACTCGACGACGAGCGCCGGTCGGCTCTTGGCCTTGATCTGCAGCGCCTGCACGGCGGTGGGGGTCTCGCTCACGGTGTTCTCCTGGCTCGGTTGAGAGTGCTCGGGAAGGGTGTGGCGGTGTGCCGAGGCCCGAGCGCCCCGGCACACCGGTCGGTCACTCGCCGGGCTTGTTCGCCTTCGGAGTGGTCTTCTGGGTCGGCTCGACCTCGGCGGACGGGGCGACCTCGGGGGCCGTCTCCTTCACGTCCTTGCCGGTGACCCGGACCCAGTAGTTCTTGTCCTGCTTCTCGCGCTGCTCGGCGGAGACCTTCTTGATCTCGCCGGTGCGGACGTGGCGGACGTACATGTCCTTCGACTGGCTCACGCGGCGGCCCCCTCGGTGGTGTCGAGGCTCGAGTACCACTTGATGGCCGAGTAGGACTCGTCGCCGTCGGTGATCGCGTAACCGGTGACGGTCACCTCGTAGCCGATCGGGTCGCCGTTGACGTACACCTGGTCGCCGACCTCGGTGACCTCACCGGAGGGCACGTCGATGCGGATGATGTCGTCGTCGTCGATGACGTCGATGACGAACGACTGCCGGCCACCGGTCTTCGACGGGTCGATCTTGATCGAACCGTCGGGTGCGACCTTGACGCCGTAGTAGAGCTCGATCGTCTCCTTCTTCGTCTCGATGAGGACGAACTGGTAGCGGATCGAGGACTCGGTGACGGGCTCGCGGACGAGCGCACCGTTCTGCCACGCACGGATCTGGTTCGTCGAGCGGTCGCGGGTCTCGGTGATCCCGCCGTCGCTGATGTAGCCGAGTTCCTTGTGGTCAGCGCCGAGGGTGCTGGTGGCGGTGGTGGGGCGCGTAGCGATCGTGGGGGCGACGTACACCGCGCCCGTGACCGCGACGCGGACGTTCTCTGAGTTCTGGCCCACGGGGACCTTCCTTCCAGTTTTGAGGTGGTGGGCGTTCGCCCGGGGGTCCCTGCTCGGCGGGAGGCATGCGAAAGGCCCCGCCGGGTGGGCAGGGCCTTGAGGGGGTGGTGAGGTCAGAGGTTGCGGCCGCGGTGCTGCAGCTCGAGCTCGGCGGTCTGCTTGAAGAAGCCGTCGGCAGCCGGGTCGGCGTTCGGTCCGCCGTTGACCTCGGCGACCGTGATCGGCGAGCCGTCGACCATCCCGCCCGGGCCGCGCGAAGTGACCAGCGCGAGGACGAGGTTGATGAGGTCGACCGCGGTGCCCTGGTCGTCGGTGATGACGTCAACGGTGACGTAGGAGGTGCGGAGCGTGTTGCCGGTGCCGCCGCCGGGACTCGTCGTGAGCACGACCGCGCGGCGGCTGTCGGGCGACTTCCGGTCGGAGACCTCGACGCCGGCCACGTACGGCTCGCTGCGGGCCGCGAGGAGCTCGTCGGTGCGGCGGATGAGGTGGGCGAGGAAGTCGCCGTAGATGACGCCGTACACGGGTCCTCCTAGCGGGACGAGGCGTTGCTGAGGACGGCGCGCATCGCGGCGACGAGCCGGGCGCGTTCCCAGACCTCCGCCTCGACGCGGAGGCGAACGCGGGAGTTCGAGGTGCCGACGCCGGTCCGGATCGCGGTGACGGTCGCGCCGCCGGGGATCTGCGCGGCGATGTCGTCGGCGTAGGGACGCAGCTGCTGCTCCATCGCCTTCGACGCGAGGACGGCACCGAAGCCGCGGCGGTTGAGGACGACCCGGGATCTAGGCACCGACGTACGCCTTCCGCTCGACCTGGACGACGGATCCGGGCTTCCAGTCGCTCATCCCGGTCGACCAGTCGGCTTCGTCGGCGAGGACCTTGTAGCGGGTGCCGCGGACGGTGATCTCGTCGTCGGCGCTGATGCCGGCGACGGCGGAGAGGTAGAGGGTGATCCGGGTGCTCGAGGTGTTCTCGGCGGTGCCGGTGACCTCGTCGCCGAGGTTCGGCGCGATGAGGACGTCGTCGAGGGGGGTGTCGGCGTCGGCGAGGATCGGCTTGTTGTAGCGGTCGCGCTTGCCGGTGTCGGTGCGGTGGTGCCAGGTGACGGTCTCGCCGGTCATCGGTACCCGCCCTGCACGATCAGGCCGTACGACTTCACCCGGTAGGACTGCGCGGTGCGGACATCGTCGGGGGCGAGGCGCGGGGCCGCGCCCTGCGCCCAGGCTGCGTACGTCTCCTGCGAGCTGAACGGGCCGCGGGTCTCCCCGCGCTGCGAGACGCCGGCGCGGGCGCGCGGGTCCGCCTCGAACAGCTGCGCGACGATGCCGGCGACGGTGAGCTTGACCAGGTCGGGGATCTCGTTCGAGCCGTGCTCGTAGTCGACCACGACCATCGTGCCGGTCGGGACGGGCACCTCGAGGCGCTGCCCGATGAGGGTGAACCGGTCGGCAGGCTCGCCGTCGACCGTGTGGACTGCGCGCACGGGGCGCTGCGGGAGGGTGAGCGCGCCGGCAGTCACCCGGAGCCGGTTGGTGGACCGGCCCGGGGTGAACTGCTGGCGTGCTTCGAGCCGGAACAGCTCCGACACCTTCAGCAGGTGCCCGTCGACCTGCTTCGCCTCGGAGGCGGTGAGGTCACGGCCGAGCGCCTTGACGACGTCGTCCTTCGTTGCCAGCGCTTCGGCCATGACCTCACTCCTCTCAGGACGCCGCGGGGGCGGTGGTGCTGTACGTGACCTTGACCGCGCGGACGAACTGCAGCGTCGGCTTGTTGTCGCCGTCGAGGACGAGCGAGCCGTCCGCGTTCGTCTTCGGGTCCTGCACGGGGGACGCGCCAGCGAAGGCGTGGACCACCGAGCGGTCCTTCAGGTAGTCGCTGTCGTAGTCCCACAGCTGCGTGACGGCGAGACCGTTGCCGGCCGCGACGCCGCCGCCCTTCGCGACACCGTTCGGCACCACCGGGGCCACGACGGCCCAGGCGATCGCCGACTCGTGCACGAAGTACGACGCGGTCGCGTCGAGCTCGTCGAGCTCGACGATGGTGAAGCCGCCGAGACGGCCGACGACGCCCTCGCGGAGCGCCTCGGGCAGCCCGGAGGTGTCGACCTCGAGCAGCTTGTCGTTCGACGCGATCGCCTCGGAGATGTCCGCGCCGACGAGCCAGTAGCGGCCGGTGGCGGGCACGTGCGCCTTCTGGAACAGCTTCCGAGCGCGGATGGCGACCTTCCGCGGGTCGGACTCCATCGCGTCGGCGGAGTTCGGGTTGAACTTGACCGAGTTGACGAAGGTCGCACCGGTCAGGGCGCTCACGACGGCCGCGGCGACCGCGTCGGCGACCGCAGCGACCTGCGGTGCCTGGACGTCGCGGACGTAGTCGACCTCGTCCAGCGTCTCCTCCTCGGGGGAGAGCTGCACGGCGCTGTAGAGGTGCTGGTCCAGGGTCATCTGGATCTTGGTGTTGACGAGCTTGTCGATGACGATCTTGTCGTCACCGCGCCACTCCTTCTGCCGGGCGACGAGCACGGCCGGGCGCTTGATCCCGATCGTGTCGCCCTCAGCACCAGCGAAGTCGGCGACGCCGAACTTCGTGGTGAACAGGCCGGGGGCCTTGATGTTCTTCCGGAGCAGCGCCAGCGCGGTCTGCGCGAGCTTCTCGCCCTTGGTAAAGATGTTTGCCACGATTCCTCCTTGGTGGTGTGATGTGGCCGCTTGGGGTTCGTGGCGAACACCAGCGGGGGTTACCTGGCGGTCGCTGCCGCCACGACGTCGTCGGCCGACATCTCGCCTTCGCCGATCTGGCCGCCCGTGTTGCCCTGGCCGTCAGCAGACGGACCAGCCGGCGGTGCGGGAACCAGCTCGAGCAGCTCGTCGGCGTGCGCCTCGAGCTCCTCGCGGGTCGTGCCGCGGAGCGCGGACGCCTTGATCTTGCGATCGGCGAACTTCTTCTCCGTGGCGATCTCCTCGCGGAGCTTGGCCGCGGCCTCCTTGGCGTCGCGTTCCGCGATCGCCTTCTCGGCGGCGTCGGCGCGCGCCTGGACCTTCTCGAGCTCGGAGCGGTTGGCCTCCTCGTGCTCGTCGAACTTCTTCGCCTTCTCGGCGTTGTCCTTCGCGCGCTGCTCGTTCTGCCGGGAGAGCGTCTTCCACTTCTCGGCTTCGGCCTGGGCTGCCTGCAGCTGCTCCTCGAGCGTTGCGCCCTCGGTCTGCTGCGTCTTGTCGTCGTCCGACATCGGTATCTCCCGTTTCGGGTTGGTGGTTGGCCGTTTCGGCCACTCCCCACGGCGTGGGGAAGTCAGGTGAGCGCGGCGATGTCCGCGGCGCTGGTGAACTTGTCGGACCGCCACGCGAGGGTGGGGCCGAGCTCGCCGTGGTCGTTGACGACGACGAGGTCCGTGAAGTCGCTGAGGGGCTTGTCCGCGGAGGAGCGCTTGTCGAGACCGAGGTCGCGCGCGCCGCGGTCGGTGCCGCCGAGCTTTTGGTCGATGAGCGTGTGGGTGCGCTCGAGCAGGTCGGGGTCGAGGATCGTGGCCGGCCCGTCCGCCTCGCGCACCGGCTGCACGCCGCAGTCGCAGCCGGGGTGGATCGGCATGAGCTCGTGCTTGCTGTACTTCTGCGTCGAGGCGATGGCGCACAGCGCGCAGTTCTCGAGGCCGGTGAGGACGCGGCGGTAGCCGTAGAACCCGGACGCCTCGAGCGCACGCTGCGCCTGCCGGTTCTTCGCCTGCTGCAGTTCGGTCGCGACGATCGTGAGCATCCGGTCGAGCCCGTACGCGACCGCTGCGTCGAACGGGGAGCCGTTCGACAGCGCCGTGTACAGCGTGACCGCGCCGCGTCGGTAGACGTCTGCCGAGGGTGTGCCCCGGTAGCCGAGGATCGCGTCGCGGTTCACGGTCGCCGGCGCAACCTCCGTGCCAGCGAGGCGCGCGGCCTGCCCGATGTACGCGCCGGTGAGCGTCGCTGTCGCGAGCTGGCTGGCCTGCACCTGCGGGAGGATCTGCGAGATCAGCCGGTCGATGTCCGCGTCCCGGTACGCCGGGGATGCATCCCACCGCGCGGCGGTGACGGCGAGCGTCCGGTCACGGATCTTCGCCGTCGTCGCCTGGTGCGCAGCGGTCAGCTGGTCAAGCGTTGCCAGTGCCACCGGCTGCTCCGATCAGGGTCGCGGTGAGCAGGGCGTCGGAGGTGGCGTTGGACTCGTCCTGGTCGATCTCGTCCGGCGACATCCCCATGATGTTCTGCTTGATCCACCGGGCCGACATGCCGGCCTCCTTGGCCTGCTTCGCGGCCAGGGTCTTCTCACCGAACGAGATGTGCTCGGGCGGCTCCCACAGCAGCTCGACGGTCTCGCCGTCGTCGACGCCGAGCACGCGGAGCGCTTCGAGGAGGGACCCTTCCATCGGCGCGGTCGCCCGCGTGATGCGGTTCTTCGCCTTCTGGATCTCGCCCTTGTTCGCGTTCTGCGCGCCCTCGGCGGACTGGTTCTCCCCGGACGGGATGAACACGGACAGTGGGGTGAGGGTGACGGCCGCGAAGTCGCGCGCATCGGTCTTCTCGCCCTCGAGCAGCGGCCGGATGTCGGTCTCTGCCGACTCCCACACGTCGATGCCGTCCGGAAGGTCCCAGAGTGCGCCGGGGGCCGGGTCGAAGACCTTCGCCCAGTCGATGTCGTTGCCGTCTTCGTCCTGGGTCGGCAGCCCGCCCTTGATGGCGCGCTGCTTGAACGCCTGCATCGCGGTGACGACGAGGCGCTGCAGCTTGCCGAGGTTCGCGCGGTCGATGACGTCGATGTGCGGCTCGAACTCGGCGACGCCGTCGTTGTTCTCGAGGACGTAGACCGGGACGCCGCCGGCGTGGATCTCGGCGGGGCCGTCTTCGTCCCAGTCGCCGGCGACCTGCGGCTGCGGAGTGCCGTTGTCGTTCGTCGACTTGCGGGAGAACAGCTGCCGGACGCCGGGGAGCCAGACGAGCGCGTAGTCCTTGCCGACGTCGGGGTCCCGCCACGCCTTGAGCGCTGCACGAGCGCGCCAGGGCTGCGCCGGGTCGGGTGCGGTGATGACCTGCTCGGGCTTCTCCGACGTGATGATCGGCTGGCCGTCGCGGACGCCGGTGATGAGGTAGCCGACGCTCGTGGTGAGCATGTTCGAGATCGCGTCGCTGAACACGACGTCGAGGCGGTTGTCGCGCCAGACCCGGCGCGCCGCGACGACCGCGGGGTTCGTCGTCGACGTGCCGACGCGGACCCCGTTGGGCACCATCCGGCCGCCGAGCGACTGGCACGTCAGGCCGCCGTAGTTCGTGCGGGCCTTCTTCTGGAACGCCTTCCACGAGTCCCGGGTGTTCTTGCCCATCTCGGGCATCGGGGCGTTGCCGTTCGCGTAGGAACGGTTCTTCGCGATCCGCTCCTGGGGGGCGTCGAGACGCTTCGCCAGGATCGGGAGCCATTCGGCCGGGGTGGTAGCCACGGGTCTCCTCTCAGCGGATGCGGCGGGCGAGCGTCTTCTTCTTCGTGAGGTTCGCGCCGAGGGCGTCGATGCCGGCCGCGTAAGCGAACATCGCGCCCCATGCGGCGTCGATCTTCGAGCCGTCCGGGTCGTGCTCGGGCTTCATCAGCACGTACCCGGAGCGGCGGCGGTCGCGGCGGGCGTTGATGAAGTGGGCGGTGAGCTCCGGGGAGGCGTCGTAGGTGATGTCGCGGCCGCTGATGGCGGACTCGAGCTGGTCGAACGTGTCCGTCGTCCGGGCGAGGTCCTTCTGCCGCCACCGGATCGGCTCGTCGCGCGACATCTTGACCTTGAGCCGGCGCGCGTACTCGCCCTCCCACGTCTTCACGTGGCCGGCCCAGCCCGCGGACGGGTCCGCGTAGAACCCGACGACGTTGTAGTCCTTGAACGCCTGCCGGACGGCGTCCTCGATCTGCAGCACCGGCGGTCGCCAGCCCTCGCCGGCGGGTCCGTCGGGTTGCTCCCAGACGCCGATCTTGAACAGGTGGCGCTGCGTGACCGAGTAGCCGATCAGGACCGTCGAGTCGGCGGTGCCCTTGCCGGGCTTGCGCCCCTCCGAGCCGTCGAAGCCGAGCGTGACCGGCTCCGTCTTCGAGACCACCTTGTCGAGCGCCTGGATCGCCTTGAGATCGGGCTGCGAGACGTAGGAGTTCGTCGCGTGGGTGATCTG
Source organism: Curtobacterium sp. MCBA15_009 (assembly GCF_001864895.1). Lineage (GTDB taxonomy): Bacteria > Actinomycetota > Actinomycetes > Actinomycetales > Microbacteriaceae > Curtobacterium. The sequence continues at coordinate 188,814 of NZ_MJGO01000039.1, read as the reverse complement.
GTTGAGGAAGTCGGCGCGCAGCACCTGCGGGTCGTTGGAGGTGTCGAGGAACGCCAGCGCCTGCCGCTCGATCGGTGCCCATCCGGGCTCGCAGGGCGGGTCGTGGAGGACGCAGCCGTCGGGGTGGTCCGAGCTGTCGCCGTACGCGTACCGGAGGCCGGCGATGAGGGAGTCGCGGTCGGCGGGGTCCGTGTCCGCCGGAGCCTCGCGGTGGTCGTAGAGGATCTGGCGGGCGGCGGCGAGGTCGGGGTACTTCCCGGACTCGATCAGGTCCCAGTCCCGCGCGGAAGCCTCGGCGACCGAGTTCTCGCCCGGGGTGAACGCGTTCGGGGACTCGATCGTGATCCCGGACGCCTTCGTCGAGTTGTTGCGGATGTTCTGGGCGAGGCGGAGACCGCCGTTGCCCTTCACCCACTCCTCGGTCTGGTCCATGATCGCGGCGACCTGGCCGGGCAGGCCCTTGATCGACCGGCCAGACGACGTGCGTGGTTCGATCTTGCCGCCGGGGATCGCGATGAACGTGTCCATCGGGTCGACGTCGAACTCGTTGACGAGCGCGTCCATGCGCGCCATCTCGAGCATCGGTGCCCACGTGTTCTGCACCTGGTCGTCCGAGGTCGCCGTGACCGGAACGTTGATGATGCTCTTGAAGTCGATCCACGGACGGGCGACGGGCTGCCCGAAGGCGTCCCAGCCGTCGGGGACGACCTCGAACAGCGCTTCGCTGATCCCGGTCGCGCCGAGGAACGGGGACTTGCCCCAGCCGCGGGGACGCTGCACGACGGCGCGGGTCTTCACGCGCTTGCAGCTGAGCGGGTCGATCTCGTACAGGCGGATGAGGAACTCGAGCTGCTCGCGGGAGACGACGTAGTCGAGGTACTCGGCCATCTGGTCGGCGACGTGGAAGCCGAGCGTCGGGAACGCCTCGCCGTCGAGCGGTCGCCACGGCATCAGTTCGCCGTCGCTTCCGGGGGAAGCGCGATGCCACCGAAGCGGTCGCGCGAGCTCGGCCGACGGTTGGTGGTCTTCGTCTCGGCTTCCTCCGCCTGCGCGAACGTGATTCGGAGCCGGGCACGGTCCTCGGGAGTCGCGCCGAACTTCGCGGTGCGCAGCCGCAGCTCGGCGGCGAGCTTGATGTCGCCGTTCCAGTAGCGGGCGTGGATGAGCGCGGTATCTCGCAGCTCCGACCAGTCGGTCGCGGTGAAGTCGAGCGAGAGGGGCGAGGTCGCCCACATGTCCCACCACTGCCGGGTGATCGCCGGCCACGTGAACTCGCGGAGCTCACCGTCCTCCTCGACGGAGATCGTCGGCAGCTCGGGCTGCGCGACGACAGCGCGGGGAAGGATCCGGACGACGGTGGGATCCGAGTTGCGGCGCGCGCGCTTCTTCGGGTCCTTCGGTGCAGGGCCGTGACCAGGCATGGTGAGCTCCCGTTTCGGGTGAGGCCGCCTGCTCCGTTTCGGTCAGGGGGCGAGTGGTGAGTCCGACATCAGGCGACGTCGAGCGTGCCGCGAGCGACGATCACGCCGGTTGCTCCCGTCGCCTTGACGATCGCGTCCTTGTCGAACAGCTCGGTCTCGATGGCCCGGACGGTCTCGCCACCGTGGCTGATGATCTCGTCGTGCTCGACCTGGTCGATGACCAGAGCGAACGGGTAGTTGACGAAGCCGCCCTGCTCCTGCGAGGGGAGGGTGAGGATCTGGATGCGTGCCATGCGATATGTCGCTTTCTTCTCGGTCGGTCGGAAAACCCCAGACCCGTACACGGGGAGAGCCACAGCACCTCTACGACCAGGACGGACCCGGGGGGAGGGGGTGGGAGGCCCCCTGTGCGGCTGCGTGCGCTCGTGTGCGGCGCGTTCGTCGCGCCCGTGCCTACCGGAGTCCTGGGTGCTTCTCGCGAGGCTTGCGCGCGGACGGGACGCGTTGGTGTCGTCGTGCGTCGAGTGCTTCGCGTGCGGTCTTCTTGTCGTGGTGCCATGAGCACAGCCACTGCAGGTTCGCGAGAGCGTGATTGTCGCCGTGCACGATGTGGTCGCAGTCCGTGCCGACCTCGACGCAGCGTGTGCCGTCGCGCATGGTGGCTTGGCATCGGCCGCCTGCTCGATCGCGGACGGTGGTGCGTCGTTCGTCCCAGTCGCGCGGGAGTCGCTGCTTGCGTGTGCTGCCGGACCACTGCTCACCCACGTTGTGCTCCTGTCAGCGCTCGTCGTCGAGCTGCCATGCGTACAGCGGTGCGCCCTCGCTGTCGTAGTCGATGGGCTCGAGCGAGGTGCGGGTGTTCGTCCTGGTCCGGTGCGCGGTCATCGGGTCGGGCGTGCCGACGGGGACGATTGGGGTTCCGGTACCCATCCGGGTAGCCGGCACCCGGGCTCCGGTCTGGGACCGGTACCCGGGCTAATCCCGGAAGCGGGAGACCGGCTGCTTGCCGTCGCTCGTCAGACCGCAGTGGTTGCACCACGGCGGCTTCCCGTCTCGGTGCTGGACGACGTCGTGCCCATCGTGCACGCCTCGCTGCTTGTTGAGCAGGTCGCGGGCGGCATCGGGGCTGAGGTCGGTGTTGCCGTGCTGGTTGCTGAACGTCGAGTCGTCGACGACGGTGATCCTCGCGGCGATGAGCGTGAGGTTCACGGTCCCGAGGTCTTCCGGGTCGGTGGTGGTGGTGATCGGTTCCCGTGCGAGGAGGTAGCCGAACTCCTCACCGTCGACGGTCAGGCTGAACTCTCGCTGGCCTCGGCGGTTCACGACGATCGTTTTCGCGAGCTTGGGCATCAGGATCCCTCCACGGGCAGGTAGGTGACGGTGCCGTCGGTGAACATCACGTCGACGCCGATGACCACGCCGGCGGCGCGCTTCACGTCGAACCGGTCGATCCCGGCGGTGGTCTTCACGCCGGAGGCGGTGAGGAGAGCGCGCAGTTCGGAGAGCTTCACGGTCGGCTCCTGTCAGGTGGAGGGGCGTCCTCTGTCGGCGCGAGAGGTGAGGTGCCAGCCTCGGCGCGCTGGGCAGCGGTACGCGCGTTGCTCAGTCCTGGGTCGTACGGAGCTGTCACGGTGTTGCGCGTTCGCCATCGCGAGCAACGCGGCGATGCGGTCTCGGTAGCGGATCTTCTTGCAGGACACGGGGCGTTCCTATCGGCAGCCGCTGACGTTGCGTGCGGAAGTGGCCGGCCGTCCTCGTCCGGGGTCCGCATGCCAGCGCGGCTTCCCTCGGGGGTCTCGGCCTGGTGTGGTGCGAGCTAGGCTCATCCCATGGACGGTTCTGTGCCCATCGCCATCTTCTCTGTGCTCGTGCTGGCGATCCTGCTGCTCCCGTTCATCGCGAAGCTCCGCTCGAACCCCGCCCGAGATGCCGAGCTGCGCGCACGCATGCTGCGAGAGCAAGCCGAGCGCGAGCTGGCGCTCGATGCAGAGAAGGAGCGGCTCCGCGGGGAGCGTGGGGGAGCGCAGTAGTGAGCAATGTGACCTGGGTAGCGGTTGCTGCTTTTGGGCTGTCGGTCTTCACCCTTGGGTGGCAAATATTCACGGCCGCGCGGCGTGCGCCACGACTCCGCGTCGGTCTGCAACGCGAACACGCGGTGGAGACCGAGTACGGGACCGACGACCTCGATGACCCCGGGCATCCTGTCGACCGCATCTCGTTCAAGCTGACGGTCCAGAACCTCGGTGCAGAAGCGGTGAGCATCTACGATGTAGGGCTCGCCCGTCCCGAAGCCCGGATCTCCATCTCGAGCTTCGACCACATTCGTCTTGGCGAGGCTTGGTCCGGATCCGACTTGCCGGCGGAGATTCCTGGGCGCGGGGTTCGCGAGTGGACTCTGCTGGACCCGGCCACGATCTCCTTCGACAACGGCCTCGATTGGCAGGCCTATGTGGAGCAATACCGCGCGGGGAAGAAGCCGAAGGAGAGCCGCTCAAAGGAGCAGCATTCCCGCCTGGCCTAGTCGCGACCTTCGTACATGGCTACTGTGAGCGGATCTCGGTCCGCCCCTGGCCATGCTGATGGCAAGTCACCGACCATAGAGCGGATAGCTCCGCGTGGGGTGACGTAGGCCGGCGGCATCTCGGACGGAACATCGGTCGACCCGGGCGAGATGACTTCGCCGGGAGCAAATCGGTCGCCACGCTTCACCGGTGCCGTCGGCCGCGAAGCAAGCACGAACTCGTGTTCCTCGTGCTCGCGCCGCGGCATGTTGGTCGCTGTGCAGTCGTGCCTCCCAGGGGGCTTGACGGCGGGTGCGGTGGCGGTGCGTGTCGGCGGGTACGAGGAAGTGTGCGGGTGCACGACTAGTGGGCGGCAGGGGCGGATCCGATTGAACGGCTGACGGTGGCAGCACCGTCGCGCTTGTCCTGTCCGCCCACTCGAAGGCGGTGCCCGTCTGTCGTCCCCTGGACGGCTTAAGCGGCGGGCTGGCCTGCTTGTTCTCGCGGTTCGGCTCCGCGGGTGGGCGAACCACCATGACCGGCGGCTGGCTCTTGGCCTGATGCGCGCCGGAGACTGTCGAGGGCATTTCGATGGCGCGGCCTTCGATGCCGTAACGTCTGGAACGTGAAGATCTTCATTAGCTGGTCGGGGGAGCCCGAGCGTGCCGTCGCGGAAGCTTTGAAAGCGGCCTTGCCTACCCTGTGTGCCGTTGAGGTAGATGTCTTTGTGTCAAGCAAGAGTATCGCCAAGGGTGCGGATGGCATCGAGGTCATCAACGCTGAACTGCGATCAGCGGCTTACGGGGTTGTACTGATCTCGAAGTCGAATCAGGAGGCGCCGTGGCTCAACTACGAGGGTGGTTGGCTCGCCAGCCTCGGATGTCCCGTTTCAACGGTTCTGCTCGATTTGCGGATCAGTGACATCACGACGCCATTAGCACCTCGACAAGCGACAAACTTTGAGGACGAGAACGACATGGCCGATTTGCTGAAGCAGGTTGCCACGGCCGCAAACAAGAATCTGCCGGATCAAGCGTTCGAGGCGCTACTGGCTGTCGTCTGGCCGAGTATCCGGGATTCCTGGAAGCCGTTGGAAGGCGACGATGGGAACGAACCTATCCGATCCGACAGTGACATGCTTTCCGAGCTGGTCGAGAGAGTACGGCGCATCGAGCAGACCGGCGAGGCGGCGTTCTCCCTTAATCGTAAACGCTCTGAGTTCAGTCAGCCGGATGTCTCTGAGCCCCGAATCAAGACGTCGTCCCGTGTCCTCTACGAAAAGCTGAGGAGTGACCGATTCGCGCGACTCGTCAAGGAGATGGTGGACAGCGACCCGCAAGCCGGAGCAGCGCTTGTCAGTGCAAGGATCTCCGACGACTTGGCCCGCGTAGTGCTGTTGGTTGGCCGTTCGGCTAGCAAGGAGTCCCTCACGGCTTTGCAAAGAAGGATCGAGGTCGTTGCTACTCCGACTGCGACCCACTTTGAACTCATCACGACTGATGCTGCGAGCATCGACGACCTTGAAGAGCCAGATGAGACTGACATCGAACCGGGTTGAGTCCTGCCAGTGACGTTGTAGAGCGCCCCGGCAGCTTCGAACTGCCGACCGTGCGGGTAGAAACCGCGTGCTCTTCCGCTGAGCTAGGGGTCAAGGTGTCCCATTTGGGACAGTTGTCGGAAATCCGACAGGTGCGAGGAAACTCGCACCTGTCCAGATGTGGACAAGTGCGGCAGTTGCCTCGCGAGCGGTGTCACGGGTACAAGTAATGCCCGCCGGAGAATTCCGGGCGGGCATGCGGTGTCACGAGAATCCTAACCGACGGATGAACAGTCGCGCAAGTGCGGGCTTCGTCGCGATCAACGATGGAGCACGGCGGGTGAAGACGGCGTTCAACATCAGCCGTCGTCACCCGCCGCTTCTAGGCTGTCGCTCCTTGCACGGGTGCCGCCTGCGCGCCGACGGGACGCCGCATGTTCGTCGCGAGTCGCTGCACCTGCTTACCGCGCCAGAGGTCGCGGACGTCGCCGGCGCGGACGTACACGCTGCCGTCCCTCGTCTGCGTCGCCAGCCCGTCCTCTCGGATGTACCGGTTGAGGGTCTGCAGGGTGATCCGCATCTCGTCGGTCGCCTGCTTCTTCGTCCACCACTCGGTGGGCTCGGGTGCTTCCTCGATGCGGATGTCGGTGATGAGCGACCGGATCCCGCGGTCTTTCATGAGGGCCTTCGCCTCGCCCTCGAACGCGCAGTAGCCGCAGACGAGTGCGATGTCCGTGACCTGCTCGCCTCGGCGTTCGATCGTCATGGTGTCGGTGGCGCACACCGGGCACGGTCGGGGCAGCGTCGGCCGCGCCCGTGGTGCTCGCATCGGGAATCGGGCGCGCAGCTGGCCGAGGAAGTCGTCGACCGCGGTGAAGTAGTCGCCGGCGTCAGGCTGCCGGAGGATCGCGTCGTGCCGCAGCAGGAGCCACGTGGTGAGGGTCTGAGTGAGGCCGTACGCGCCGACCGGCGTGACGGTGGACCGGAAACCCTGCGGGCCTGCGTCGGTCGCCCAGGCGTAGGACGCCGTGGCGGGTGGCTGCACCTGCAGCGCATCCGACCAGTAGCGCACCCAGTTCAGCAGGTGCGCGTACACCCGGTCGGACGCTTCGAGCGGGTCCGGGCGGAACGGTAGCGGGGCCTCGGATCGCGAGGCGCGGGGCTGCCCGTCGGATGGCTGCGCGCCGGCGGGTACGACCAGCCCGCGGACGTGAGCGACGAGGTCCGCGGCGTTGACGAGCTTCGCCCGGGCGTAGGACGCGGTGACCGCCATGTCGATCGCGGCGTCGTCGGTGGTGTCGATGTCGTGGGAGGCGTCAGTGCTCAAGGGTGCTCCTTCGAGGTCTGCGGCGAGCGCCGCGGTTGGGGTGGCTGCGTCGGCACGGTGTGGTGTCGGCGCTCGCCGTGTGGTTACTCAGTTGGGGTCGACGGCGCGGACGAACTCGCCCTGCCACTCGAGGGGGAAGTTCACGAAGTTCGGGCCTTGCCGGTTCTTCGCGACGTGGACCATCAGCTGGTGGTCGGCGGTGTCCTCGTCGCGGTAGAGGAAGATCACCGCGTCGGCGTCCTGCTCGATGCCGCCGGAGCCGCGGAGGTCCTTGAGCGTCGGCATGCCGGTGTCGCCGCCACGGTTCAGCTGTGACAGGGCGATGACGGGCACTCGGAGGTCCATCGCGAGCTGCTTGAGTGACCGGGTGATCTCGTTGATCCGCTGCGTCTCGTTCTCGATCCGCTGCGGCGTGGTGAGCAGGTGGATGTAGTCGACGACGACGCCGGCGACGGGCTGCTTCCGAGCAGTGGCCCGCACGGCTGCCCGGATCGACTGCACCGTCTGCGTTCCGGAATCGATGACTCGGATGTCGCGCAGCTTCTCCCGCAGCCAGGTGTCTTCCCGCGCGGCGAGGAACTCGGGCAGCTGCCCAGTCATCCCGCCGTAGTAGATCCCCGCCTGCTGCGACACGATGCGCGAGTACACCTCGCCCTTGTCCATCTCCATCGTCGCGACGATCACTGGCCCGTGCGAGGCAAGCTCGAACGCGATCTGTGTCGCGACTGCGGACTTGCCCACCCCCGGCCGAGCCCCGATGACGGTCATCCGCCCCGGCGCGAAGCCCGCGATGGTGTCGTTCAGGGTCCGCCACGGCGACGGGTACACCTTCACGGCCTTCCGCATCTCAGCCAGCACCTCACGGGCGTCCGTGAGCATCGATGTCGCCTTGCGCTCGTCCGCGGCCAGCGTCGTCGCCGTCGTCGCCTGTACGACGTCGACGATCGTGTCCATGTCCGCCTCAGGCGCGTCAGCAACCTGCTGCAGCCGCAGTGCTGCCGCTCGCACGGCTCGCCGCATCGCTCGTAGCTTGATGCCCTGCTCGTGGAACTCCCACGCGACGACGTCGGACATGCTGTCCGTGGAGGACCAGATTTCCCGGTCGTACCTCGGGAACAGTTCCGACATCGTGGCCTGTGAGACGCCAAGGCCGCGTTCGTGGCGCTCGACCATCGACTCGAACAGCGTCCAGCAGGGCACTGACTCGAACTGGTCCGGACGCAGCGACGTCACCTCGAGCACTTCCGGGATCGTCATCGCCGCCCCGATGTACGCGAGCTCGATGTCTTGCGGTTCAGCCACGGCTCATCGCCTCCTTTCGTCGGCGACGCATCTCGTCCGGGGTGATGCCCTGACGAGGTGTCCGCGTGTCGGGCCGCGGCTTGGACTTCTTCAACCACGTCGTGAACGCGGCGTTCCACCGCGCAGCGTGACGGTCGTGTGTCTCCGCGTGTAGACGGAACGCCTCCGCCTCAGCCACGACGTCGACACCACGCTCTCGGGCGAGTTCGTAGTGCGTCGAAGCGGGTGCCCAGTCCTTCGGAAGCCGCGTCTCCCTTGCCTTCTTCGGCTCTGTCTCCTCGCCGGGATGCGAAGCATCCGTAGGGGTAGAGGTAGAGGTAGAGGTAGGCGAAGGGTTCACCGAAGGGTTAGGGGAACCCTTCGGTGAAGGGTTCAACGAAGGGTTAGGGGAAGGGGTACCGGAAGGGTTCTTCACGTCGATCTGCGGCGAACCGAGGAGAGTCCGCATGCCCTCGAGCGTCCAGACGTTGAAGCCGGTGCCGTCCTTGCTGAACCCGTTCGGGTTCTCCTGCTGCAGCCTGTTCATCTCGTGGGCGATGACTCCACGAAGCAGGCCGGACGCGATGCCGGCGAACTGCCGGAGAGCGCCCTTCATCGGGTTCGGCTGCAGCAGAATCCCGTCGTGCCGGAAGAACGACCGGATGAGGACTTCTTCCGTGTGCCGATCGACGACGAGGAAGTAGTGCCGCTCGAGCTCGGCGGCGAACTCCTCGACCAGCTCTGGGGTGACGTTGACGCTCATCGCTGCGATGCGGACGGTTCGCCAGTCCGCGACCCCGCAAGCGTTCAGAGTCGATGTGGTGAGGATGTGCTGGTACAGCCACTGCGCGCCAAAGGTCAGGCCGCGCCAGGACGTGTCTGCCCAGAGGTCGGTGCGCAGATTCGCGCGATCACGAGGCACGTCGGGATGCCTCCTTCCTGTTGAAGTTCGGCGTCACGCCACCTCGGCCCGGATCGCCCGGGCGAGCATGATCGCGACGGTCGGGAGCTGCCGAGCCACGTCCTCGTCGTTCAGACGCCCCTGGCGGCCGTACACGGCCAACCGGAGGACGTTCTGCAGCTGCAGGAGGACAGCGAACGACGTCCCGAGCACGTTGTCGGGGTTCGGCTTCTCCGGCGAGCGCTGACGGTTCGTGCGCTCGACGATGTGGTCGATGAGCAGCAGCGCGGGGGAGAGTTCGTCGAGTGCGTCGGTGGGGAGCTGCTGCGGGGCGACCGGCCGGATGTCAAGGGTGAACGTGCCGTTGGTGATGGTGCCGTAGCCGGCGTCGACGAGCTCCTGCGCGATGGAGGCGGTGGCTTCGGCGGGCCAGCCGCGGTCCGGGTTGACGATCTCGTCTACCGAGCGCGACGCCGAGAGGAAGTCGGCCAGCGCCTCGCGGGCGGCGGCCGACAGGGTAGAGCTGACTGCGACATGGTGGGTCATGCGGGTACCTCGTGATTCGGGTCGATCATGAGTCGGTGAAAGCGATGTCGATGAGGCCGGCGCGAGCATCGGCGGCCTTGCTGCTGAGAGCCGCAGCGAGCTCGTCGGCACGGTCTGGCGTGAGCACGAGCGTGTAGCCGTCCCATTCGGGCGTCGGGTCAAGCCCGCGTAGCGATAGTTCGACAGTGGGCGGGTCGTCGTCGAGCTGGAAAGAACTGACGGGGAAGTCGGCCATCAGATGACGACCCCTCGTCGGTTGAGGACGGCGGCGTAGGCGGCGGCTTCTTCGTACGCTGCGGTAAACGCGAGGAAGTCGACTGCGGCGAGCGCCATGTCGTCGGACACCTCGGCGTAGACGGACCATTCGAGGTCCTGACCGTCGAAGCGCTCGACCGACACAATCCACCCTTCACCGCGCTTCTCGTTTGCGTGGTGCAGGTCGGCGATGCCGCCGTGGCCGTCCATCCCGTTGATGTGCTTCGAGTTGTCGCAGCCGAGGACAGGGCAGGGGCGCGGCGGATCCTGCGCGAGCTGCATGATCGACTCGGTCACCTTCCGGACATAGCTCCGAGCCGGGGAGAGCACGCCGTCCTCGACCTTCGCGAGGTACGCGGTCGACGTGCCAGCCATCGCCGCGACGAGGGGCTGCGGAACACGGAGGCTCTCGCGGAGCACCTTGAGGTGCGAGCCGGTCCCGGCGGGTGCGTTCTTCATGCGGGCACCCCCTCGGCGGTGGTGCGGCGGAAGCGCAGGGTGATCTCGAGAGTGCCCGGGTCGAGGTGCGTCGAGACGAACTCGTAGTCGCCGAGGTAGGTGAAGCGCATGTTGAGCTCGTCGTCCTCCGGCGCTTCGTCGTCGCCCCACTGGTAACCGGGCTGACGACCGTCTCGCTTGAGGTGCTCGAGGCAGCCGAAGCGGTCGGCGTAGACCCGTGCGCCGACCATGTCGTCCTGCCGGAGCGTGAGGATGAAGGGGTCACCGGGCACGAGCGGCCGGGTCTCGCGGTAGCCGACGCCGGCGACGTACACCCGGTCGACATTGATGGTCTCCACGCCGTACTGGGCGAGGACGTCGCCACCGTTGTCGGCGGCCTGTGAGAGAGTTGCAGCGGACAAGTCAGTTCTCCTTCGGGAGTGGAGGCCCCGGCGCTGGAACGCTGGGGCCTTCGTCGTTGGTGGGGTTGTTCAGGGCTGCTGCGGCGGCTCGGCGTCTTCGAGCCACCAGTCGGTGACCTCGACGTCCGGTTCCACCGCGGCGAGGTCGCGGCGGAGTTCCTGCGCCCGCCGGGATTGGTGGTAGTCCCGCCAGCCGCGAGGGGCGAGGTCCTCGGTCACAGGGCCGATGGGAGGAACATGGCCGCCAGGACTGCGGAGAAGAACGCGACGGCGGTGGCCCACTCCTTGAATGCCTGGCGCACGTCACACCGCCCGGAGCGTCGACGGGGAGCCGAAGACGTCGAGACTGGTGCTGCGGATTGACGTGAAGCCGTGCCGCTCCAGGTGTGCAACAAGGTCGAGTTCTCGGTCGCGCCGAACGCGCAGCTGCCGGCGGGGCTTCCGGTTGCGGTCGAGCTGCTCCGGTGCGTGGAACCACTCACGGCCCGGTTGCAGCGGCATGTGGTGGTTCGCACCCGGTACGCGCCTCTGCTGTGTCTCCGACCAACGGCCGCGAGGGTCGTTCACCACGTAACCGCGGCCGTAGAAGAACGACCACAGGGTCGACTCTCGCTCGTCGGGGAAATGCTTCTGGATGAACGCCCGGACGACGAGTCCATCGTCCTTCTTGAACGCGGCGACGTCGTCCTCGGCGAGCGCAGCACGCTGCGCCTGTACTTCGGTCTCGGCACGCGCATGCGCCAGCTCGGCTTCCGCGTCGAGGATCATGTGGGCCAGGTCGGACCGAGTGAGTTCCACGGCCTGCGATGCCTTGAACCGGGCGGCCATCTCGAAGAACGCCTTCACGAGCGCCTTCTTGAACTGGCGCACCTGCTCGGTGTTGCGCTGGTACGTCATCAGGAGTGTGGCCTGCTGCTCGTTGAGCAGTGCGACGCGGACGCTGGCGTTGTTGTAGCCAGGTCGCGTTTCAAACGCGACCTGCCCGAACTCCTCGAAGTCGGGACGGTTGGCGTGGATCAGCTCGAGCACGTTCTTGTGCTGCACACCGGAGCCGGCGGCGATGGTCTCGGACGTCACGACGAGCGTGCCGTCCTGGTTGATGATGTCGAGAGCGGTCATGCGGTGCTCCTCGCTGTCGGGTTTCTGGGAGTGCCCGCCGCCCGGTGCCGATCCGGACGTGCCCCCGCCGCCGCTCGCGCGGTAGCTCCTGGGGACGGGCTGTCGCAGCAGTTCGACACCCGGCGCGATGCGCTCGTTGTGGTGCCCCGTCGCCGCGACGGATGCTCTGGGTGCACGACGACGGGTTGTCCAGCTACGGGTGCCGTGTACGTCGTGCCTTGCGTTGTTGCCACGCTGTGCAGTTGTGAAGGTGCGGATGCGGCGAGGTCGTGCCCTTACGGGGTCGTTTCCAGGCGCGCCGATCAGCGCCGTCCGTGCGGCGCATGCGATCGGAAGATGGAGGGGGAGCGGCTAGGAGCGCTCGGCGAGGTTCTCCGCGTGGCGGTCCAGATCGGACTTGCGGAACTTGACCCGCTTCGTGTCTCCGACGGGGATCAGCTCACCCTTCGCACGGAGATCGTCGATGTCGCGGAGAGAGCAGCTGAGGTAATACGCGGCGAGCTCTCTGGTGAATAGCGCTGGTGCGAACTCGATTCGCACGGCGATTCCGGCCGTCATGCTGCTGCTCCTACGGCGGCGTCCTCGACCACCACCGGGAAGGAGATGGCCTCGAAGGAGACGCCGAGCGCGTCAGCGAGGCGACGGAGGACAGCGGGCGACGGCTGGCGGGAGCCGTTCTCGAGCTTGGTGAGGTACCCAGGGTCGAGCTCTGCCCGCTTGGCGAACTGCCCGTGGCGGAGGCCCGACAGTTCGCGGATGGTCCGGAGCGCCGTCCCGTTCAGTCGTCGTGTCTGCATGCGTCAAAGATAGGCAAGAGGGAGTGAAGATGCAAGACAGGCAACGATAAATTTGGCAATACCCCTAACTGGTGCCGATGCGTAGTTGCTTCTCTTGCCAGTTCTTGCCAGGGTTGAGGCATGAACATCTCCTGGATGAAGCTGCGCGACGCCCGTCAGCTGCACGGCTGGACTCAAGGACAGCTCGCTGACGAGCTCGGCGTGCACCAGAAGACGGTGGCCAACTGGGAGTCGAAGGGTGTGCCGCCTAGGCAGGCTTACAAGGTGCAGCGCGTCCTCCGCGATGAGCTGAGGTACGTCGATCACCGCGAGATGAGTGGCGATCCAGACCTGACATTCGAGGACTTCAAGCGACTTTTCCTTGATCCGGAGACGTTGTCACAGGACGACAAGGAACGCTTGGAAGCAGAGTTCGCTCAGCGTGCGGCTAGCTTCGATCTGTCGCCTGATGAATACTCCGAAGCGCTGCGATCGAACTCCGAATATGTGCTCGAACAGCAGCAGCAGGCCTACGACGCACGGTTGGCGGTGCGTGAGGCGTTGAGTGCGTACAACACCGACGTTCTCCTCAACGAGCTCAAGGAGCGGTTCAGGGATCTATCGCGAGGCAATAGCTGACGCCGGCCCTGGCACGTGATCGATCGTTGTCTCGATTAGTGTGCGCGGCGAGGTCCGTAGGCGCTCCAACCATCGAGATACGGTTCAAGATTTTCTGCTGTTGGGTTCGAGTAATTGGGTGCTGCCAGAGCTTCGAAAGGGTCGAGCCGGCGAGCTGCTCTTTCGCCGAGGGCGATCCATTCGACGGTCGCTGCGTCTGCCCCGTCATCGCGGCTGCGTCGCTTCAATTCCTCGACCAACGCGGTGATCTCGTGGTGCCGTCTCCATCTCGACGCCTGTTCCATGAGCAGAGCCTCCTCCTGATTCGCTCGAAATAGAGCCTTCGCTCGGGTCATGGCCGCCGCCCAGTCCCGGTCGCGCTCTTCTTCGGCCGCCCTCGCTCGCGAATTTGCCGCTTCCCGCTCAAGCTGAGCGACGCCGAGTCGCTGGAACACATCGCCGAGGCGATCCTCGAGTTGGTCAGTCCTCGTGTCTCCCCACTTCGACCCGTCGAAACCGAACCCGGGGCGCGCAACTCGTAGCTCGAGCTTCCCCGTCGGAACGAACCAATAATTCCGGTTGCGCTGCCACTGAGGCAGGCGCTGAATCTGGTCGTAGAGCTTCCGGTCGAACGATCCACCGCTGGACCAGTCGAACTTCTCCCCGCCGCGACCACCGACTTCGCGGACCTGCACACGCAATACGGCCTCGCCTACGTCGAGCTCGATGTGCCCACTCCACTCCCTGGCCGAGCCTCCGCCCCGTCGAGTGCGCTCGTCGACGGCGCGTGGGTCTCTGGTCGTGATGCCGGCCTTGGCCGCGTGCCGGACGATCGATTCGATGATGCGTGCGGCACGGGGGAGTGACTCCTTCGTCACGAACTGGTCGCCCTTCGACTCCAGGAAGGTCTTTGCGAGCGTCCCAAGGTGGGACTTCGGAGCGATCGCTTGGACCTCGGGCTTCTCGACGAGATCCCAGAACCAATCGCGATACTCCAGTCGCGGATGCTTCCGGTCCTGCCAGTTCGGGTAAGAGAGGTGGAGCTCCTTGCCGTGAGGGCGGTACTCGCTCTTGTTGAAGTGCCAGACGAGCTTCGGGTAGTCAATGTCGTCATCGCGGTCGTTCAATCCCAAGCGTCCGCCGCCCGCTTCGAGACGGTCGCGCAGCGCCTTCAAGTCGTCCGCTGCGTCTCCGGGTGCGTCCGCCGTCGTAGATGGCTTGAGCTCGGCGACGCGAGACGCGCCGGCGTCCGTCAGCGTCGCCTTCCAACTCGGCCCATGCCCTGTGATGCGAACCAGCCCGCGACTCGCAAGCGCTTTCGCGGTGATGCGGTGGCCGTAGTTGCCGTCCACGTACTCGCCGTCAGGGCAGCCGCGCTGAATCCAACGGAGGACTCGGACCTGCTTGTCATTGAGGTGGCTCGAGGAGTGCGGCACAGCTCTGATCATCCCTGAGCAGGCCCAATGAAGCGAGCGTCGAAGGGAAGCGCTTAGCGGGCCATGGTGTTCAATCGAAACATGCTTCAGACAAAAATCCTGACCTTCCGCGAGCCTGCTGATCGTCTCCCCGCCGGCACTGGTGAGTCCTTGGCTCTAGATGTAAACATCTACCTTCCAGAGACTGTGCGGGTGATAGGCGAGGGATGGACGCCCGTCAGCCATCAGATGCTTCAGATCGAGGATGATCTGCTGATAACCATCCTTGTGGTGCGTGACACACGAGCGCCGAGAAGCGTCAACGACTTCCCTGGTCTTCGTCAGTCCTGATCGCCATCCGGCGTCCGCAGGATCTCCTCGCGGTAGGTGGAGAGCATCTCCTCGTCCGCGGGACCACCCGCGATGTGCACGCTGACAACGACCTTCGGATCGGTGCCGATGCTCTTCGTCCGTTCGATCACTGTTCCGTTCAACCACCGTCGACCGAACGGTACCGATACGGCATCGCCAACCTGCAGACGACGTCGCGGCGTCGGTTGGTTCACCATGGTGCCGCTCCAATCAGTAGCTTCACTTGCTTGCCCACTACATTGTCCATGCCTCGGGCGAGAGATCCCAGTGAACTACGCCATCGACGCGCGGTGGCCAGGGTCAGCGGCTGAGCGGCTCGGACCGCTGCCAGCTTGAGATCATCCTGATGGGCGATCGCGTTCCGGGCGTCGTTGAGCGCCGCCAGGCTTGCTCGCCAGGCGGGAGACTTGAAGGGGTAGACGACGGCCATCTCCTGCCAGAGTGGGAAGCCGAAGCGCTTGAAGTCCTTTGCGAGTGATTCAGACGTGGCGTTGGCTCTACTCAGCTGCATCCCGGTGCCGAACTGCAGCTGCATGATGTTTGCGAGCCCTGGATCAGTGACGCATGCTGATACGAAGTCCGCAGATTCAAGGTACAGATCGCGACAGAACCCTTGAAATTCACCCGCGACGCGAACAATCAGTGCGTGGTTCATCTCCTCCGTGAACCACTGCCGACCTTGAGTTCCCCGCGTGAGCGCTGTGTGCCCTGCTTCCAAGTTGTCCAGGCTTCGAGCTCTGTCCTGCTGCCAGCGCTGCAGTGCTCCAGATGTCACACCACTACAAGACCGGACTCCCCGGGCCATGTCAAGCAAGTCGCTCAGTTTGTGAGCGCGAAGTGCGAGCCGAGCTTGTCCATGGCTTCGCGAGCCGCCGCTGAGGACACGTGCTGGTACTTGCGAGTTACGGCCTCGGACTGGTGGCCGACGATCTCGCCGATGATCTTCGCGTCGACGCCGAGCTCCATGAGAACGGTCGTCGTCGTGTGCCTCGCCCAGTGTGTCGTCGGGACGCGGGAGCCGGGCTTGCGGTCCTCGTCGGCGATGATCCCTGCCTCGAAGAGGATGTCGCGCCAGGTCTGCTCATCCTCACCCCACAGGTGCGGCTCACCGTTCGGCTTCCGCCAGATCAGCCCGTAGGGGTTCGGTCGGTCGGCGGTCTTGATCAGGTAGCGACGGAGCGCTTCGGCGAGCGCCGGCATCAGTGGCACGTACCGCGGCTTGCCGGACTTCGGGCGGATGAGGCAGAGGCGGCCGTTGAGCTGCTGGTACTCGAAGCCGTCGGGGATCCGGAGCCGACGGTTCGAGCAGGAGCCGGCGCGCTTCTTGCCGCAGCGCCAGGTGTCGTCGTCGAGTCGTCCGCACCCGTGCTCGAAAGGCACCTCGGACAGCGCCCACTCGACGCCGATGGTCGGTTGCTCGGAGTCGAGGTCGAGGGACTCGAGCCGCGCCCCGATTCGCTCGCCCTGCCGAAGACCGCTCAGGAGTGCCACCCACCAGCGGGTTCCGTCGTCGTGCTCGGCGGCGACCTTGAGGACAGACAGCGCTGCGTCCGTGCTGAGTGCGCCGCGGTTCGACTCGCCCTGCACGGGAGCGTTGACGTCCTCGCAGACGTTGCGGGAGGCGATGCCCTCGACGCGAGCGGACTCGAGCATGAGCGACAACACCTGGTACGCCTTGCGCGACGTCGCCGAGGTTCGGCCGGCATCGGCCACGGCCTTCGTCATGATGCGCACGTCGGACGGCTTGAGCAGCGCGACCTTCTTCGCGCCGATCGTGGGGACGATCCAGTTCCGCGCGACCGACTCGTAGGACAGCAGGGTGTTCGGCTTGAGATTCGGCTTCCCGACGGTCTCGAGCCAGTGCGTCGCCCACTGGTCCAGCGTCGTCTTCGTGTCGAGCGCGGTGCCGTGCTGCTTGATCTGGTCCTTGATCGCGTCGAGCTTGCGGCGAGCGCCCTCCTTCGTCTTCGACGTGACGACCCGCTGACGACGTCGGCCGTCGGGATGGAAGCCGTCGTCGATGACGGCCCGCCAGAGCTTGCCCCCGCGGATCGCGTAGAGCGCCCCGTCACCCGAATCGCGCTTCCTCGGCACTGCAACCTCCAGGTACACACATCAGTACACACAACTAACCGCAATCACATGATTGCGGTTGCACTCTCCGATGGTAGCCCGATCCGCACCAGTCCGGCCATCTACCGTGATCAGCGGCGCTTATCGAGTACCCACAGTCTACCTCTCCTATTCACTCGTAATGAATAGGTCGTCGGTTCGATTCCGACAGGCGGCTCCACGAAGCAGGGCCCCGATCAGCGTTCAGCCGCAGATCGGGGCCCTGCTGTGTGTGCGGGGGTGCAGCATCTTCGTCGTCTGACGACCGACTCCAATCCGAGACGGACAGGGCTCCGAATCAGTCCGGTCGTTCTGACCCGTTACGGGTGTGCCCGCGTCGTCGACCCGAACGTCAGCGCGGGCACACTGCGACCGATCCGACCGATCCGACCGATCCGACCGATCCGACCGATCCGACCGATCCGACCAATCCGGGCGACCCCGGTCTCCGAACACCTGGTGTAACGGGATCAGGGAAGGCCCCGTCCGGACCCGTTCGGGTCGGGTCCGGGCGGGTCGCCCGCCGGGCCTGATGGGCCGATCCGGACCGATGCGTCGCCGGTCCCCGTTCTGGGGCTGACCCGGAGTGCGCAGTGCGCGGCAGCATGGTGCTCCGAGGCTCGCAGCACTGGAGGTCGTCTTGCTTCTGTCACTGGTCTACATGAGCGCCGCGGCCGAGCCGTTCGAGCAGCCGCAGCTCGAGGCGCTCCTCGAGCACGCCCGCGCTCGGAACGCCGCCGCCGGCCTGTCCGGCATGCTCGTGTTCAAGGACGGGCGGTTCATGCAGCTGGTCGAGGGACCGGAAGCCGCCGTGCTCGAGACCTACCAGCGCATCATCGACGACCCTCGCCACACCGACGTCGGTCTGCTCGTCGAGGAGCGCATCCACACCCCCCGGTTCGGCGAGTGGACGATGGCGTTCCACCGCGACGGCGACGGGGACCTGCCGGACGGGTTCGACGCGTTCCTGGCCGACGGGGACCGGAGCGGGGACACGAGTCGGTCGCGCGAGCTGCTCCGGTGGTTCCGCACGCACCCACTGGCCGCGCCGGACGCCGCCAAGGGCAAGCACCGCCGCTGACGGCAGCGGCGCCGGCCGCGGCACCGGGAGCGGTACCGGCGCGGGCGCCGGTGCCGGCCGTCAGGGCAGGTAGTACGTCGGGTTCGGCAGCTTCACGGTCCGGTCCGCCGAGCCGCCGAGCAGGTCGCTGTACTGGTCGCCGAGGTTCGCGACGACGTCGTAGCCGCCGCCCGACCGCGACTCGATGTGCGCTCGGGTCTGCGCCTTGTACTCGACGGTGGTGCACTTCGCCGCCGCGCACGTGACGTACGACGGCTGCTGCGAGGCGCCGACGCCGGTCCACTTCGTGTAGTAGGTCTGCGTGCCGTGCTGCGTCGCCGAGAACTGCGGGTAGCCGACGCGGTGCAGGTTCTCGATCGTGGCGGCCCGCTGGTCGTCGTTCCGGCCGGTCAGCCCGATGACGGTGCAGCCGGAGCGCGCTGCGACCGACACGAGCGAGGTCATCGACGGGGTCGCCGGGAAGCGTTCGTCCTGCACCCACTCGTCCTGGCGGGCGGGGTCGAAGACGAAGTGCATGTCCGCGACCTCCATGTCGTAGGTCCAGAGGGTGGTGTCGTCGGCGTCGAGGACGATCGCCGGGTTGCGGTGGAGCCCGCGGCCGACGGCGCACTGCGCGGCGATGACGGGCGCCTGCCCGCGCACGATCGCACGCAGTTCGCGGATGTAGGGGGAGTCACTGCGGTCGGCGAGGCCGGTGCCGGGGTCGCCGTAGTAGGTCGCGATGGTCTTCTTGACGACGTCGATGTTCGGGATGCCCTCACCGCCCTGGGTCGCGCCGGAGGACCCGTCGGCTGCCGTGGTGAACTGCGTCCGCGGGGACAGGCGCGGCTCGGAGACACCGGGCAGGTCGGCGGAGGGCAGGGAGTAGGTCGGGTTCGGCAGCTTCAGGGAGCGGTCGGCGTACCCGCCCTGCAGATCGCTCCACTGGTCGCCGATGTTCAGGGCGATGTCGTACCCGAGGTCCTGCTCGATGTGCTTGCGGGTCAGCGCCTTGTACTCGACGGTGGTGCACTTCGCCGTGGCGCACGTGACGTACGAGGGCTGCTGGGACGCGCCGGCCCCGGTCCACTTGGTGAAGAAGCGGTCTTGCGTGAACGCGGTGTACCCGACCTTCGTCAGGTTCTGGACCGTCGCGGCCTTCTGGTCGTCGTTCCGTCCGGTGAGCCCGAACACGGTGAACCCGAGTGCCTGCGCACGGTTCACGAACCGGACCATCGACGGCACGGCCGGGAAGCGTTCGTCCTGCACCCACTCGTCCTGCCGGGCGGGGTCGAAGACGAAGTGCATGTCCGCGACCTCCATGTCGTAGGTCCAGAGGGTGGTGTCGTCCGCGTCGAGCACGATCGCCGGCTTCTCGCCGCGGCGGACGGCGGCGTCGTGGATGCGTCGCAGCTGGGCGCTCTGCCGGGCGACGATCGAGCGCACCTCTCGGACGTAGGGGGAGTCGTCGCGGTCGGCGAGACCGGTGCCGGGGTCGCCGTAGTACGTCGCGATGGTCTTCTTGACGACGTCGATGTTCGGGATGCCCTCACCGCCCTGGGTCGCTCCGGAGGACCCGTCGGCCGCCATCGTGAAGTGCGTCCGCGGGGTCAGCCGGGCATCTGCCGCCTGTCCGGGCGGTCGGCCGTGCGACCCCCACCCGTGGGCGTCGGCCGGAGCGGCACCGAACAGCGTGGCGGTGAGGGCGATCGCGGCGCCGGTGGCGACGGCGGAGAGGACGGATCGGCGCATCGGCGACCTGCAGACCTTCGACTCGGGGGAGACGGCCCCCGTCCGGGGGTCGAGCAGAACGGTAGTGCTCCCCGGACCCGTCGTCCAGACCGTCTGCCCGGATCGGACACCCGGTTCGTCCGGCTCCGCCCCGGGCACCCTGGTAGACAGAGTGCATGACGGTTCGCTGGGGAGTCATCGGTACGGGCGGCATCGCACGGTCCTTCGTGGGCGACTGCGTCGCCGCGGGGGTGGAGTTCGTCGCGGTCGGCAGCCGGACGCAGCAGGCAGCCGACGCCTTCGCCGCCGAGTTCGGGATCCCACGGGCGCACGGTTCCTACGCGGACCTCGTCGCCGACGACGCCGTCGACGCCGTGTACGTCGCGACGCCGCACGCGCGGCACGCCGAGGACGCCCTGCTCGCGATCGCGGCCGGCAAGCACGTCCTGGTGGAGAAGGCCTTCACGATCACCGCGGCCGAGGCGCGAGCGGTGGTCGACGCCGCCCGCACCGCCGGGGTCGCGGTGACGGAGGCGATGTGGACCCGGTTCCTGCCGCAGGCGGCGATGATCCGGCAGGCCCTCGCCGAGGGGCGCATCGGCCGGCCGGTGCTCGTCGAGGCGACGCACCACCAGGCGCTCCCCACCGACCCCGGTCACCGGCTGCGGGACCCGGCGCTCGGCGGTGGTGCCCTGCTCGACCTCGGGATCTACCCGGTCTCGTTCGCGGTCGACGTGCTCGGGGTCCCGACGGCCGTCGCCGCGGCCGGCACGCTGAGCGACCAGGGCGTCGACACGCAGATGGGCCTGGTGCTCACCCACGAGGGCGGCGCGCAGTCGATGCTGCACTTCGGCATGGACCTGCGGAGCCCGAACACCGCGTCGGTGATCGGCGAGTCCGGGCGCATCGACCTCGACGCGACCTGGTTCACCCCGACGACGTGGCGGATCCGCGACGCCGACGGCGAGGTGGTCGAGGAGTTCGACGGACGCGAGGAGCTCACCGGCTACGCGCACGAGGCGCGTGCCTTCGAGGCGATGGTCACCTCGGGCGTCCACGACGGCGGCCCGATGGACCCCGACGAGACCGTCGCGATCATGGCCCTCATGGACGAGGCGCGCCGCCAGGTGGGCGTCCGCTACGCGGCCGACGGCCCACCCGACGCCGCGTGAGCCGGCTCACCCCGCACACGGATCGGGCGCTCGGCCTGGAGGCTCCTGCCGCACTTCCGTAGGATCGTCGCGATGTCCGAGCCGCAGCCCACCCCGTCGTCCGTCCCGGAGCGCCTCCGCGCCGCCGTCGCGAGGGCGCGTGCCTCCGCGGCCAGGCGACCGGTCCCGTGGATCGCCGGTGGGCTCGCCGCCGTGCTGGTGGTCGGCTCCGGCGGGGCCGTCGCGGTCGCCTCCGCGATGACCCAACCGGCCCGGACGACCGCCGGGCCCGCCCCGACGTCGAGCCCGTCGTCCGCCCCGAGCCGGACCGCGACCACGCGGCCGACGGGGAAGCCGAGCCCGACCGCGACACCGACCGCCCGTGCCGTCCCGGACAGTCCCGCGACCCCGGCCCCGCTGCGCACCTGCTCGATCGCCACGGCGGCGTCGGCACCGGGGCTCGGCGACTTCGAGGGCTACGTCATGGACGCGAAGACCGGCGAGGTCCTGTTCTCGAAGCACGGCGAGCGACCGGCGCAGACGGGCAGCGTCATGAAGACCCTCACCAGCGCGACGGCCCTGGCCGTGCTCGGGGGCGACCACCGCATCCCCACCACCGTGACCCGCGAGTCGGCGGGCACGATCGCCCTCGTCGGACACGGCGACGCGACGCTGTCCGCGGGCGCCGGCACCGTCTACCCGGGCGCACCGACGCTTGCGCAGCTCGCTCAGCAGGTCAAGGCGAAGGTCGGCTCCACCCCGGTGACCACGATCGTGACCGACGACTCGTACTGGAGCGACGCGGACGCCTGGGACCCGACCTGGCCGGTGTCCGAGCGCACCATCGGCTACCAGCCGGAGGTCACGGCGCTCATGGTCGACGGCGACCGCGCGAACCCCGCAGCGGCGACGTCGCCCCGCTCCGAGGACCCGGTCGGCCGAGCCGGAGCCGCCTTCCGCGCCGCGCTCGCGAACGCCGGGGTCGCGGGGGCGGCATCGGCGCAGATCGTCGAGCGGGCGACCACGAGCTCGGACACCATCGCGTCGGTGTCGTCGCAGCCGGTGTCCACGCTCATCGGGCAGATGATCCCGAACTCCGACAACACCCTGGCCGAGATGCTCGCGCGGGTGTCGTCGAAGGAGTCCGGCGCGAACGGGTCGGCGGCCTCGCTCACCGGCGTCTACCAGTCGGCGCTCCGCTCGTACGGCGTCGACCCCGCCGGCATCGTCATCAAGGACGGCTCGGGCGAGAGCGCCGCGAACGCAGTGTCGCCGGAGTTCGTCGCCCACCTCATGGTCCAGGTCGCCGCCGGCGCGAAGGGCCTCGGCACGCTCGCGGACGCACTGCCGGTCGCCGGGGTGTCGGGGACCCTCGCCAGCCGGTTCACCGGGGCGAACGCCGTGGCCCGCGGCAAGGTGCACGCGAAGACCGGCTGGATCGACAGCGCCAACACGCTCGGCGGGTACATCGAGGCGGCAGACGGGTCCCGGCTCACCTTCGCCTTCTACGCCATCGGATCGTCGCGCGCCGCCGCGTTGCCGGCGCTCGACGCGGTCACCGCAGCGACCTACTCGTGCGGGAGCAAGCTCACCGCGTCGTAGGGCACCGGGTGTTGGATGGGTGCATGGCAAGAGCACTCCTCGTCGTCGACGTCCAGAACGACTTCACCGAGGGGGGAGCCCTCGCAGTGAGCGGGGGAGCGGCGCTCGCGAAGCGCATCTCCGCGTTCCTCGGCCGGCACGCCGACGAGTACGACCTCATCGTCGGCTCGCGCGACTGGCACCACGGCGACGACGACAACGGCGGGCACTTCGCCGGACCGGCCGGACCCGACTTCGTGCACACGTGGCCGGTGCACTGCGTCGCCGACACCCCGGGTGCGGCGTACCACCCGGACCTCGACACCACGACGATCGACGTCGACGTCTTCAAGGGCCAGGGGAAGCCTGACTACTCGGCGTTCCAGGCGCACACCGCCGACGGCGTCGCCCTGCCCGACCTGCTGCGCGAGCACCGCGTGCGCTCGATCGACATCGTCGGACTGACCACCGACCACTGCGTGCGGGCATCGGCGCTCGACGCCCGAGCGGCCGACATGGACGTCGCCGTCTACGACGACCTCGTCGCGGGGGTGGATGCCGACCGCAGCTCCCGCGCGCTCGAGGAGATCCGCGCTGCGGGCGGCCACATCGACCGCAGCGACATGGACGAAGGCCTCGCCAACCCCGGAGGAGCACAACTGTGACGAGCACCACCAGCACCACCACCACCACCGTCTCGGACGAGCACGTCGCCGTCCAGGGCGTCCCGACCGGCCTGTTCATCGGCGGCACCTGGCGCGCCGCGTCCGGCGGCGGGACCTTCGCCGTGCGCGACCCCTCCACCGGCGCGGTCCTCGCCGAGGTCGCCGACGCCACCCCCGAGGACGGCATCGCCGCACTCGACGCGGCGGTCGCCGCGCAGGACGCCTGGGCCTCGACGGCTCCGCGCGAGCGCTCGGACATCATGCGGCGGGCGTTCGACCTGGTCCGCGAGCACGAGGACGACCTCGCCGCCCTCATGAGCCTCGAGATGGGCAAGCCCCTCGCCGAGTCCCGCGGCGAGGTGACCTACGGCGGCGAGTTCCTCCGCTGGTTCTCCGAGGAAGCCGTCCGCATCGGCGGCGACTACCGCACGAACCCGGAGGGCACCGGCCGCGGGATCGTGCTGAAGCGTCCCGTCGGACCCGTCTACGCCATCACCCCGTGGAACTTCCCGCTCGCCATGGCGACCCGCAAGATCGGGCCGGCCCTGGCCGCCGGGTGCACCGTCGTCGTGAAGCCTGCGGACCTCACGCCGCTGACGACGCTGTTCCTCGTCGAGCTCTTCCGCCGGGCCGGTCTGCCGGACGGCGTACTCAACGTCGTCCCGGCCAGCGACGCCAAGGGCCTGTCCGAGCCGATCATCGCGGACCGACGGCTCCGGAAGCTCACCTTCACCGGCTCGACGCCGGTCGGGTCGGCGCTGCTCAAGCAGGCCGCCGACAACGTCCTCAAGACGAGCATGGAGCTCGGCGGCAACGCCCCGCTCATCGTGTTCGACGACGCGGACCTCGACACCGCGGTGGACGCCGCGATGCTCGCGAAGTTCCGCAACGTCGGCGAGGCCTGCACGGCAGCGAACCGCTTCTTCGTGCAGAAGGGGATCGCCGACGCGTTCGTGGCCGCCCTGACCGAGAAGGTGCGCGCGCTGCGCATCGGGCGTGGCACCGAGGACGGCACGACGATGGGGCCGCTCATCGACGACCGCGCCGTCGACAAGACCGCCGGACTCGTCGACGACGCGGTCGAGCGCGGCGCGGAGCTCGTCGTCGGCGGGAGCCGCGTCGACCGTCCCGGCACGTTCTACGAGCCCACCGTGCTCGACCAGGTCCGCCCGGGATCGGACATCCTCACCACGGAGATCTTCGGACCGGTGGTCTCGATCACGCGCTTCGCGACCGAGGACGAGGGCATCCGCCTGGCCAACGACACCGAGTTCGGGCTCGTCGCCTACGCCTTCACCGCGGACCTGCGTCGCGGTCAGCGCCTGGCCGAGCGGCTCGAGACGGGCATGATCGGCCTGAACACCGGCGTCGTCTCGAACGCCGCGTTCCCGTTCGGCGGCGTGAAGTCCTCCGGGCTCGGACGCGAGGGCTCGCACGAGGGCATCGAGGAGTACCTCGAGTCGGTGTACGTGCTGACGCCCGACCCATTCGCCGCCTAGCGCCGCGCGAGACCGCGCCGACCAGGAGCCGGTACCCGGCCTGTCCGCTCCGAGCGGCGGGTCGGGTGCCGGCTCCGTCCGTCAGACCAGGAGCTGGTGCTTCGCCAGGTCGCGGTACAGCGGTGTCGACTCGACGAGCTCGGAGTGCGTGCCCGACCCGACGACCCGGCCGTGCTCGAGCACGACGATGACGTCCGAGTCGACGACGGTCGACAGGCGGTGGGCGATCACGAGGAGTGTGCGGTCCTCGGCCACGGCGTCGATCGCGAGCCGCATCTTCTGCTCGTTCACGCCGTCGAGCGACGACGTCGACTCGTCGAGCAGCAGGATCGGGGGAGCGGCGAGCAGCGCCCGGGCGATCGCGAGCCGCTGGCGCTCGCCACCGGACAGCATGACGCCGTCCTCGCCCACCTGGGCGTCGAGGCCGGCGGGGTCGCGGTGCAGGACCTCGCCGAGGTTGACGGCCTCGAGCACGCGCACGCAGTCGGCCTCGGAGGCGTTCGGCGAGCCGAGGAGCAGGTTCGCGCGCAGGGTGCCGGCGAGCACCGGGGCGTCCTGCTCGACGTAGCCGATCTGGGCGCGGAGCTCGTCGCGGTCCATGCCGCGGACGTCGATGCCGCCGAGGCGGATGACCCCCTCGGTCGGGTCGTAGAAGCGCTCGATGAGCGACAGGGTCGTCGACTTCCCCGCACCGGACGGGCCAACGAGCGCGACCCGTGATCCGCGCGGGACGCGGAAGGAGACGTCCTGCAGCACCACGTCGTCTGCCGGGCGCTCGTCGGCGGGGTGGTCAGTGCCTCCGGTCCGGTCGTCGCCGGCCGCGCCGTCCGGTCCGGACGCGTCGGCCGCGGCCGCGTAGCGGAAGGTGACGTGCTCGAAGGTGATCGCGTCGTCGGTGGCGACGGCGGCAGCCGGCCGGACGGTGGCGTCGCCGTCGGACTCGTTCGGCAGCGCCAGGATCTCCTCGATCCGGCCGAGCGCACCGAGCGCCTGCGCGACCGCGACGACGGCGCCCATCGCCTGGCCGAGGGGCATGATCATCATGAACAGCAGCAGGATGAACGTGATGAGGGTGGCGATCGTGATGGTGCCGGCCGCGACCTGCGCGCCGCCGACGCCGAGGACGACGATGAACGCGACCTGCATGACGATGCTCGCGACGGGGACGACCAGGGCCGACATCTTCGCGATCGCGAGGCCGCGGACGTAGGCCTCGGTCGCGTGGCCGTCGACCTCGCTGACCTCGCGCTCGGTGGCACCGGCGGCGCGGATCGTGCGCACCGCGCCGATGCCGCGCTCGACGGCGGCCGTGAGGTCGCCGACCTTCTCCTGGGCGCGGCGCGAGGCGACGCGGATGCGCCGGCTGAGGCCGCCGACGACGACGATCGCGACGATGACGATGACGATCACGATGACGAGCAGGAGCGGGTCGATGATCGCCATCGCGATGATCGCGCCGATGAAGGTGAGCGCGCCGCCGATGGACTCGATGAGGCCCTGGGTCAGCACCGCGCGGAGCAGGGTGGTGTCGCTGCCGACGCGCGAGACGAGGTCACCGGTGCGGCGGGTGTCGAACTCCGAGATCGGCAGGTTGAGGATCCGGCCGATGAGCTTGCGACGGGTGGAGAGCACGACGCCCTCGCCCGCGCGCTGCAGCAGGAAGTGCTGCACGCCGTTGAGCAGCCCGGACACGATGACGAGCCCGATGAGCAGCCAGACGAGCGTGCTGAGCGTGTTGCCCTGCTGCACGGCGGTCACGACCTGGTTGACCAGGAGCGGCTGCGCGAGCGACGCTCCGGCGCCGAGCACGCTCAGCACGATGATGACGACCATCGCGGGCTTGTTCTCGAACAGGTAGGACAAGAGTCGGCCGAAGGTGGCGCGCGGGCCGTCCTTCGGCTTCGGACGGGCGAAGGGGAAGCTCATCGTGTCCTGGTTCCTGCCGTGGTGCTGGTGATCTGGGCGTCACCGTACCGTGACGCACCCACATCCTCTCACCCGGCGCCGACGGCGCCCCTCCGCCCTGCCCGCCTCGCCGCTCAGGCGTCGAGGTCGGTGCTCTTGGTCTCGCGGACGAACAGCAGCGCGACGAGGGTCACGACGGCCGCGAGGGTCAGGTAGAGCCCGACCAGGAAGATGTTGCCGTCCGGCCGCCACAGCGCCAGCGCGATGGTCGGCGCGAGCGAGGCCCCGAGGATCGACGCGACGTTGTACGCGATCGCCGAGCCGGTGTAGCGGACGTTCGTCGGGAAGAGCTCCGGCAGCAGGGCACCCATCGGTCCGAACGTCAGCCCCATGAGCGACAGCCCGACGACCAGGAACGTCACCACCGTGATCGGGCCGGTGGACGCGGCGAACCACAGCTGGAACATCAGGCCGAACAGGGCGATGCCGACGGTCGTCGGGATGAGCGTGCGGCGTCGGCCGAACCGGTCTGCGAGCCAGCCGGCGACCGGGGTGAAGACGCCGAAGAACACGACGCCGATCATGAGCAGGGTCAGGAACTCCCCACGGGAGTAGCCGAGTCCGACCTTCGGTACGAGCGGGCTGTTCTCGGTGCCGGTGGTGCCGTACTGCAAGGTGAACGTCGTCAGGAAGTAGAAGAGCACGTACGTCGCGACCATGCCGAAGGTGCCGACGATGACGGCCTTCCACGAGGTGCGGAACACCCGGCCGAGCGGGACCTTCGCCACCGTGCCGGACTCCTGGACACCGCGGAAGGCGGGGGACTCGACGAGCCGGAACCGCACGTACAGGCCGATGACGACCATCACCGCGGAGAGCAGGAAGGGGATGCGCCAGCCCCACGCCTGGAAGTCGGCGTTCGGGGTGCCGTCGGCAGCGGCGGGCATCGCGGCGTTGATGGCGATGAACAGGCCGTTGGCGAGCAGGAACCCGATCGGCGCGCCGAGCTGCGGCATCGATCCGAAGACCCCGCGGCGGCCCTCCGGGGCGTTCTCGGTCGCGAGCAGCGCGGCACCGGACCACTCGCCGCCGAGGCCGACACCCTGGGCGAAGCGCATCACGCCGAGCAGTGCGGGGGCCCAGACGCCGATCGTGTCGAACGTCGGCAGGCAGCCGATGAGGAAGGTGGCCGTGCCCATCACGAGCAGGGACGCGACGAGGGTGGTCTTGCGGCCGATCCGGTCGCCGAAGTGGCCGAACAGGACCGAGCCGACCGGCCGTGCGAAGAACGCGAGCGCGAAGGTGACGAAGGACGACAGCTGCGACGCCGTGGGGTCCTCGTTCGGGAAGAACAGGGTCGGGAAGACGAGGACCGCGGCGGTCGCGTAGACGTAGAAGTCGTAGAACTCGATGGTGGTGCCGACGAGGCTGGCGACGACGACGCGGGAGCGCGGGTTGCCCGTGGGCTTCGAGGGGGCGGTGGTGGGTGCCGGTGCGGCGGACATGGGGTGAGGGGACTCCGAGGGTGACGCTCACGGGGAGCGCGGCGGTGCCCCGGACGGCGGACGCCGACCGGCTCGCGCGGGGTGGCGCGGACACCGGTCGGGTGCGTTCGGGGAAGGGGGACCGCTCGTGACGGAGGCGTCGATCATACGACAGACGTCGGCAACCTGCGAATCAGCCCGGAGTCAGCTGGCGGCACCGGCCTCGAGGTGGGCGGGCAGCTGGTGGCCCATCCGGTCCCGCTTGGTGTCGAGGTACCCGGCGTTCTGCGCCGAGATCCCCACCACGAGCGGGACGAGCGACTCGACGGTCACGCCGTGCTCCTCGAGCTGGCGGCGCTTCTCCGGGTTGTTCGACAGGAGCCGGACGTTCGTGATGCCGAGGTCGGCGAGGATGCCGGCGGCGCCGCCGTAGTCGCGGGAGTCGGCGGGCAGGCCGAGCGCGAGGTTGGCGTCGAGGGTGTCGAGACCGTCCTCCTGCAGGCGGTACGCCTTGAGCTTGTTGACGAGCCCGATGCCGCGTCCCTCGTGGCCGCGCAGGTAGACGACGACCCCGCCCTCGGCGGCGATCGTGTCGAGCGCGGCGTCGAGCTGCGGCCCGCACTCGCACTTGAGCGACCCGAACGCCTCGCCGGTCAGGCACTCGGAGTGCACGCGGACCAGGGCGCCGTCGGTCGGCGCGGCGCCGTCGGGGGTCCTGCCGATGACGGCGACGTGCTCGGCCCCGGTGACGAGGTCCCGGTAGGCGCGCATCTCGAAGGTGCCGTGGGTCGTCGGCACGTTCGTCGCGACCTCGAACTGGACCGGGCTCCCGGGGGTGGGGGAGGTGAGTGCGTCGGTCATGTGGTGCTCCGGTCGTTCGTGGGCCCGTCGTGCCCGGGTGCAGCGTGGTGCGGTCGGGCTCGGACCAGCAGATCGGGGCCCAGGCTGGTGGTCGATAGTACGTGCAACCGTCGACGGTCCGGCATGCTTCCCACCCCGAGGTCGTCGAGTGCGGTGCGCGGGCCGCCGAGCAGCACGGGGGCGAGGTAGACCAGGTACTCGTCGACGAGGCCCGCGGCGACGAGCGCCGACGCCACGGTCGGTCCGCCCTCGACGAAGACCGAGTGCACGCCGTGCCCGCGCAGGGCACGGAGCGCGGCGACGAGGTCGTGGCCAGGGAGGGTCACCAGGCCGCGCGGGTGCCGACGGACGGCGGCGTCGTCCGGCACCGGTCGGTCGCCGAGCACGACGGCGAGCGGTTGGTCGGCGAGCAGTTCGCCGGCGTCCCCGCGTGCCGTCAGGCTCGGGTCGTCGGCGAGCACCGTGCCCGTGCCGACCAGGATCGCGTCGTGCGCCGCACGCTGCTCGTGGACGTGCTGCCGTGCGGCGGCACCGGTGATCCAGCGGCTCGTGCCGTCGGCCGCGGCTGCCCGGCCGTCGAGGCTCGACGCCCACTTGACCGTCACCCAGGGACGGTCGAGCCGGACCGAGGTGAGCCAGCGTTCCAGGAACGCCTCGGCCTCGTCGGCGAGGACGCCGGGGACGACCTCGACCCCGCCGGCCCGCAGCCGGTCGGCGCCGCCGTGCGCCTGGTCGCCCGGGTCGTCGACGGCGTACACGACCCGTCCGATGCCGGCGTCGAGCAGTGCCACCGCGCAGGGGCCGGTGCGACCGACGTGGTTGCAGGGCTCGAGGGTGACGACGGCGGTGGCTCCGCGGAGCAGTGCCGGGTCGACCTTCGCCATGGCGTCGACCTCGGCGTGCGGGGTGCCGGCGCCCTTGTGCCAGCCCTCGGCGAGGACCTCGCCGTCGGGGGAGAGGATCACCGCGCCGACGCGGGCGTGGTCGCCGACGGCCGGCCCGAGGGCGGCGAGTTCGAGGCCGCGGCGCATCGCGCGGACCTCGTCGGGGCGTACCGAGTCGTTCACGCGCCGAGCCTACCGGCGGTCGGTCGGTGACGTGTCACCTCAGGCGGGTGTCGGCCACGGCAGGGCCGACGCGGCAGCGCCGTCTGCGCGACGCAGGCCCGTCCACGCGGGCGTCGGCCCGCCGTCGCGGCCGGGCACGCGGGCCTCGCCGGTGCCCGTGTACGAGAAGCCCGCGCGGCGCGCGACCGACGCCGACGCGGTGTTGCCCGCGTAGCACTCCCAGTAGACGTCGGGGGCGCCCCGGTCGAAGGCCCAGCCGACGACGAGTTCGACCGCGTGGTGCATGAGCCCGGCGCCCCGGGCGGACGGCGCGAGCCAGAACCCGAGGTCGCGGCCGGCGGTGCGGTACGAGATGATCCCGTCGAGCCAGGTCGACCCCGGCCGGCGGATCGCCCAGGTGTACTCGCGGTCCGACGCCCAGCCCGGGCCGACGAGCGCGTCGACGAACGTGCGGGCGTCCTGGTCGCGGTACGGCGTCGGGATCGTCGTCCACCGGATGACGTCCGGGTCCTGGCACGCCGCGGTGATCGCCGCCGTGTCCGCGCGGGTCGGGACGTCGAGCCGGACCCGCGCGGACTCGAGCGTGACGGGTTGCACGGTCAGCCGCGGGTGCGGGGGACGAACCCGATGCGGTCGTACACCCGTGCCAGGGTGTCCTGCGCGATGGCCTCGGCGCGGTCGGCGCCGACGGCGAGCAGGCGGTCGAGCTCCGCCGGGTCGTCGAGCAGCTCGAGGGTGCGGGCACGGACCGGCTCGAGCTCGGCCACGACGGCGTCGGCGACCTCGCCCTTCAGGTCGCCGTAGCCCTTGCCGGCGAACGACGCCTCGAGCGAGGCGATCGAGGACCCCGTGAACGCCGACAGGATCGACAGCAGGTTCGTGATCCCCGGCTTCGCCTGACGGTCGGCGCGGATCTCGCGCTCGGTGTCGGTCACCGCGGAGCGGATCTTCTTCGCGGTGCGCTTCGGGTCGTCGAGCAGCCGGATGAGGCCGTTGTCCGACGCCGCGGACTTGCTCATCTTGCTCGTCGGGTCCTGCAGGTCGTAGATCCGGGCGGTCTCCGTGAGGATCCGGGCCTCGGGCACCACGAACGTGTCGCCGAACCGCGAGTTGAAGCGCCCGGCGAGGTCGCGGGTGAGCTCGACGTGCTGCCGCTGGTCGTCGCCGACCGGCACGACCTTCGTGTCGTACAGCAGGATGTCGGCGGCCATCAGGATCGGGTAGGTGAAGAGCCCGACCGAGGCGGCCTCGGCGCCCTGCCGCGCGGACTTGTCCTTGAACTGGGTCATCCGGCTCGCCTCGCCGAAGCCGGTCAGGGTGTTGAGCACCCAGGCGAGTTCGGCGTGCGCGGGCACGTGCGACTGCACGAACAGGGTCGCCTTCGTCGGGTCGATGCCCGAGGCGATGTACTGCGCGGCCGTCGCACGGGTGTTCGCCCGGAGCTCGGCCGGGTCCTGCGGGGAGGTGATGGCGTGCATGTCGACGACGCAGTAGATGGCGTCGTGGTCGTCGAGCAGCGTCCGCCACTGCATGAGCGCCCCGACGTAGTTGCCGAGGTGCAGCGAGCCGGCGGACGGCTGGATGCCCGAGAAGATGCGGGTGGTGGTCATGGTGGTGGTCCTGTGCGTGAGGTGGGGCGAGGAGCGGGGGTCAGAGTTCGTAGTCGACGACCACGGGGGCGTGGTCGGACCATCGCTGGTCGTACGCCGCGGCGCGGTCGACCGTGTACTCCGTCACCTTCGCGGCGAGGTCGGGCGTGGCCACCTGGTAGTCGATGCGCCAGCCGGTGTCGTTGTCGAAGGCCTGGCCGCGCCAGGACCACCACGTGTACGGCCCGTCGACGTCGCCGGCCTGGGCGCGGCCGACGTCGACCCACCCGAGACCGGGGCCGGTGGAACCGTCGGCCCCCTCGACCTCGGCGCCCTGCTCGCCGAAGAACCGCGAGAAGTAGGCACGCTCACGGGGCAGGAAGCCCGCGCGCTTGACGTTGCCCTTCCAGTTCTTGATGTCCCGCTGGTCGTGCCCGACGTTCAGGTCGCCGACGACGACGGCGAGCGGGTTGTGCTCGCGGAGCGCGGGGAGCCGCTCCGTCATCGCGTCGAGGAACTTCCACTTCTCGTCCTGCTTGGGGGTGTCGGCCTCGCCGGAGTGCACGTACGTGGACACGACGGTCACCGTGGTGCCGCCGATCTCGTAGTCGGCCTCGAGCCAGCGGCCCGCCGAGTCGAAGTCGTCCGGGCCGAGCGCCACGCGGTGCACGTGCGCACCGTGCCGCGATGCGATCGCCACACCGGCACGGCCCTTCGCGGTCGCGGGGTCGTGCACGATGTCCCACTCGTCGCCGAGCAGCGCGGCGAGGTCGTCGCTCGAGGCGCGGACCTCCTGCAGGGCCAGCACGTCGACGTCACGTGTCGCGAGCCAGTCGCCCATGCCCTTGCGGAAGGCGGCGCGGACGCCGTTCACGTTGACGGATGCGAGGCGCAGGCGGGTCATGCACAACACCCTATCGGCGGCTGCGGACACCCCTCGGTCGTACGATCGGACCGTGACCGTCGTGATGACCGTCGGCGAGCTGCTCGCCGCGTTCCGGCCCGTGGCCGAGCAGATGCTCCGTCCGGACGAGTTCCGCTCCGCCCGCTTCTGGGTGGGTCCGCACGGCGACTGGGAACTCGACCAGGAGCAGGACGACGTCGTCGACGGCTCAATGTCCGTCGTCTGGACGATCGTGGGCGAGACCCAGGGGTCGAGGAGCCTCCCGGACGACGTCGACGACCTGGCCGGGCTCCTCCACGACCTGGCCGACGACCTGCAGGACTTCATCGCCGAGAGCTCGTTCGGCTGGGGTGAGCTGCGTCCGATCCCGTCCCTGGGGCAGTAGGAGCGACCAGGAGGCGGACGGGAGGCCCGTGGCTGCGCAGCCACGGGCCTCCCGTACGTCAGGTGGTCGCGTCCGGGACGCGACCTGTGCGGTCAGGCCGCGTCGTGGTCCGTCCCGAGGAACTCGACCAGGCTGTCCGCCGTCGTCTCGGCGTCGTCGCCGGTCACCGTGAGGGTGACCTCGTCGCCGTGCTCGATGCCGAGCCCGAGCAGGGCGAGGATGCTGCCGGCGTTGCCGGACTTGTCGCCCTTGGCGATCGTGACCTGGTGGCCCGACGCCGTCACGGTCTGGACGAAGAGGGAGGCGGGTCGGGCGTGCAGGCCGGACGCGCTGGCGACGGTGACGGTGCGGGTGGCTTCGGACATCGATGTACTCCTGTCGACGGGTGGAGCGCTCATGCTAGCGAGCGCGGGGTGGACGGTTCCGGGACGTGGCCGGCGGGTCAGTCGCGGCCGGGCCAGAAGACCTCGGTGCCGGCGGCCTCGACCTCGCGGACGAGGTCGGCGTTGACGGCGGGGTCCGTGATGATCGTGTCGATCGCGGCGAGGGGGGCGACGCGGCCGAACTCCTCGCGGCCGAACTTGGTGTGGTCCGCGAGCAGGATGCTCCGTCGGGCGGACTTGATCATCGCGGACTTCACCGCGGCCTCGGCCATGTTGTGCGTCGTCAGGCCGCGCTCCGGCGTGATGCCGTTGATGCTGACGAAGGCCACGTCGACGCTGACCATGCCGATGAGCTGGTGCGTCCACGTGCCGACGCCGGCGAGCGAGTCGCTGCGGATGTTGCCGCCGAGCAGGTGCAGGTCGATGCCGGGGCGGCCGGCGACCGCCATCGCGACGGGCAGCGAGTGCGTCACGACCGTCAGCCCGCGGTCGGTGGGGAGCATCTCCGCGAGGCAGATGGTCGAGGTGCCGGCGTCGATCATGACCGAGCCGTTCTCCGGCAGCTCCTCGAGCGCGGCCTCGGCGATGACCATCTTCTCGGCCTGGTTGATGCCGCCGCGGTCGCCGACGCCGGGGTGCAGGGTGATGCGCTCGACCGGGATCGCGCCGCCGTGCGCGCGCCGGACCAGGCCGCGCCGCTCGAGCGAGGTGAGGTCGCGGCGGATCGTCTCGGGGGTGACCTCGAGGGACTCGGCGAGGTCCTTCACGTCGACCCGGCCGTGCGTGCGCGCCTGGTCGACGATGCGCTGGTGGCGCTCTGGTGCGTACATCGGGCCTCGTCGTCTCCGGGTCGGAACAGAACGGACATGTCCGGGCACATCCACGCCGGACTCGGCGCAGAGCGCGTGGCCGGCAGACGCAAACGGGCATCTGTTTCTGCATTTTTATCCCCGGATGTGTTTGTTTGTCAACGCGGATCGGGGTAGGGTGCTGCACGAGCCGCACGGGCGTGGTCCGCCTGCCGTGCCGCTGTGCACCGAACGAACCACCCCACCGCAAGCGCGCGTGAGATGAAGGAGTCTCGAATGTCCGAACTGCTCGGCACCGGCGTCGGCCGTGGCGTCGCCCACGGCCCCGTGCTCCGCATGGCGGACCCCCTCGGCGAACCGTCGAAGGACGCGCTGACCGGTTCGGCGGACGACGCGAAGCAGGCCGTGCACGACGCGCTGGCCGCCGTGGCCGAGGACCTCAACAAGCGCGGACAGCTCGCCGGCGGCGACGCCCAGGCCGTGCTCGAGGCGCAGGCGCTCATGGCGCAGGACCCGACGCTCCTCGACGACGTGCACACCCGCATCGACGGCGGCACGAACGCCGAGCGCGCCGTGTACGAGGCGTTCGCGCAGTTCCGCGACCTGCTCGTCGGCATGGGCGGCTACATGGGGGAGCGCGCCGCCGACCTCGACGATGTCGCGCAGCGCATCATCGCCAAGCTCCGCGGCGTGCACGCGCCGGGCGTCCCCGAGTCGGACACCCCCTTCGTGCTCGTGGCCCGTGACCTCGCCCCGGCGGACACGGCCCTGCTCGACCTCGACAAGGTGCTCGCGCTCGTCACCCGTGACGGCGGCCCGACCTCGCACACGGCGATCCTCGCCCGTGCCAAGGGCATCACGGCCATCGTCGGCGTGACCGGCGCCGACGACCTGGCCGACGGCGTCCACGTCGTCGTCGACGCGGTCGACGGCACCGTCGTCACCGACCCCTCCGAGGCCCTCGTCGCCGAGGTCGACCAGCGCATCGCGGACCGGCTCGCCGCCGCGGCCGCACCGCTCACCGCCGGTGCCCTCGCCGACGGCCACGTCGTCCCGCTGCTCGCGAACCTCGGCAGCCCCGCCGACGCCGCCGGCGCCGTTGCTCTCGGTGCGGAGGGCGTGGGGCTCTTCCGCACCGAGTTCCTCTTCCTCGACTCGCCCAAGGCGCCCACCGTCGAGGAGCAGAAGGAGTCCTACAAGCAGCTCCTCGCCGCGTTCCCCGGCAAGAAGGTCGTCGTCCGGGCGCTCGACGCCGGCGCCGACAAGCCGCTGCCCTTCCTCACCGACAAGGACGAGGAGAACCCGGCGCTCGGTCGTCGTGGCCTCCGCGCCCTGCGGAACCACCCCGAGGTGCTGCGCGACCAGCTCACCGCCCTCGCCCAGGCCGACGCCGAGACCGAGGCCGACCTCTGGGTCATGGCGCCGATGGTCGCCGACGCCGAGGAGACCGAGTACTTCGTCGACCTCGCCCGCGAACTCGGCATCCGCACCGCCGGTGTGATGGCCGAGGTCCCCTCGCTCGCGCTGATGGCCGACCAGGTGTTCCAGAACGCCGACTTCGTGTCGATCGGCACGAACGACCTGACCCAGTACACGATGGCCGCCGACCGCATGCTCGGCACCGTCGCGTCCTACCAGGACCCGTGGCACCCCGCTGTCCTGCGCCTCGTCGCGCAGCTCGGCGCCGCCGGGGCCGCCGCGGGCAAGGCCGTCGGGATCTGCGGCGAGGCCGCAGCCGACCCGCTGCTCGCCGTGGTGCTCGTCGGCCTCGGTGCCACCACCCTCTCCATGACCCCCGCGGCCCTGGCCGACGTGCGCGCCGAACTCGGCACCCACACGCTCGAACAGGCCCGCGAGATGGCGACGGCAGCACTCGCCGCGAGCACGGCGGCGGCCGCGAAGTCCGCCGCGGCCGCGGCGCACGCCGCCTGAGCCGCCCCAGCACCACCCCACCTCCCACTGCAGCAGCACCACCACACAGAAAGTCACCGCACATGACAACGTCGTCCGTTGCAGCGCCCGACGCCCCCGCGAAGTCGCGGGGCGGCGCACGCGTCGCCGTTCAGAAGTTCGGCACGTTCCTCTCCGGCATGGTCATGCCCAACATCGCGATCTTCATCGCGTGGGGCATCATCACCGCCTTCTTCATCCCGGACGGCTGGACGCCGGTCGCCGCCCTCGGTGGCTCCCGTGACGGCAGCGTCGTGGGTGTCGTCGGCCCGATCCTGACGTACCTCATCCCGCTCGCCATCGCGATCCAGGGTGGCCGCATGGTGTACGACACCCGCGGTGCGGTGGTCGGCTCGATCTTCGCGATGGGCGTCATCCTCGGCTCCGGCACGACGATGATCCTCGGCGCGATGATCTGTGGCCCGCTCGGCGCGTACCTCGTGAAGCAGATGGACCGCCTCTGGGACGGCAAGATCAAGCCGGGCTTCGAGATGCTCGTGAACAACTACTCCGCGGGCATCCTCGGGTTCGGGTTGTTCCTGGCCGGGTTCTTCTGGCTCTCGAAGGTCTTCACCGCCATCGCCGACGCGCTCGGTGTCGCCGTGGAGTTCCTCATCACGCACTCGCTGCTGCCGCTCGCCAGCGTCTTCATCGAGCCGGCGAAGGTCTTCTTCCTCAACAACGCCATCAACCACGGCGTGCTCGACCAGCTCGGTGTCGACCAGGTCAAGGAGTCGGGCAAGTCGATCCTGTTCCTGCTCGAGGCCAACCCCGGCCCGGGTCTCGGCATCCTGCTCGCCTTCACGTTCTTCGGCATGGGCATCGCGCGGTCGACCGCTCCCGGCGCGATCATCATCCAGTTCTTCGGTGGCATCCACGAGATCTACTTCCCGTACGTGCTGCAGAAGCCGGTCCTGTTCGTCGCCGTCATCCTCGGTGGTGGCACCGGCGTGCTGACCAACGTCATCTTCAACTCCGGCCTGACGGCCCCGGCCTCCCCGGGTTCGATCATCGCCGTGCTCGGCAACACCCCGCGTGACAGCTTCCTCGGCGTGATCCTGTCGGTCGTGCTCTCGGCCGCCGTGTCGTTCGCGGTCGCGTCGTTCTTCCTCATCGCCACCCGCAAGCGCGACCTCGCCTCCGGCAACGACGGTGACATGAGCGCCGCGATGGCGAAGCTCCAGGCGAACAAGGGCCGCGACGTCAACTCGGCGACCGCGGGCCTGCTCGGCAACAACTCCCCGGCCAACGAGGAAGAGGCCGAGGCCAGCCTCGGTGGCGTCGGCTCGGCGACCACCACGGCGACCCGCGTGCAGAACCTCGTGTTCGCCTGCGACGCCGGCATGGGCTCGAGCGCCATGGGCGCCAGCGTCCTGCGCAACAAGATCAAGAAGGCGGGCATCGAAGGGGTCACGGTCTCCAACAAGGCGATCGCGAACCTGTCCGGTGACGAGGACCTGATCATCACGCAGGAGGAGCTGACCGAGCGCGCCAAGCAGAAGAACCCGAACGCACAGCACGTGTCGGTCGGCAACTTCATGAACGCGCCGCAGTACGACCAGGTCGTCGAGCAGCTCAAGAACCAGTAACGCCACCACCAGTAACGAAGTGCAGTATCGGAGGGGACGGGGGCGACCCCGTCCCCTCCACCACGTCGTCGAACACCAAGGAGAACCACCGATGCCCGTCCTGCAGGAGAGCCAGATCCGGATCCACACCGAGGACACCGCGCCGACCAAGTCGGAGGCGATGAAGGAGGCGGCCGAGATCCTCGAGGCCGCGGGCGCGGTGACCGCTGACTACTACCCCGCCATGCTCGAGCGCGAGAAGAGCGTGTCCACCTACATGGGCAACTTCCTCGCGATCCCGCACGGCACGAACGACGCGAAGGACGCCATCAAGTCGTCGGCGCTGTCGTTCATCCGCTACGCCACCCCGATCGACTGGGACGGCAACCCCGTGCGCTTCGTCGTCGGCATCGCCGGCGTGAACAACGAGCACCTCGACATCCTGTCGAAGATCGCGATCGTGTTCTCCGACGAGGACGAGGTGCAGAAGCTCACCGAGGCCGGCGACACCGCCGCGATCCTGTCGATCCTCGGCGAGGTCAACGAGTGAGCACCGGGACCGCCGTCCACTTCGGCGCGGGCAACATCGGCCGCGGCTTCGTCGGCCTGCTCCTGCACGAGGCCGGCTACGAGGTCGTCTTCGCCGACGTCGCCGCACCGCTCATCGACGCCCTCGCCGCCGCCGACTCGTACACCGTGCACGAGGTGGGGGCCGGGGCGCAGGACCACGAGGTCACGAACTTCCGCGCGCTGAACAGCGCGCAGGACGAGGACGGCGTGGTCGCCGAGATCGCGGCCGCCCAGGTCGTGACCTGTGCGGTCGGCCCGAACGTCCTGAAGTTCATCGCGCCGGTCATCGCCCGGGCACTCGTCGCCCGCGACGCCGACGCGGCCCCGATCGCCGTCATGGCCTGCGAGAACGCGCTGAACGCGACCGACCGGCTGCGCGAGTTCATCGTCGCCGCCCTGCCCGAGGACGGCCGCGACGCGGCGCTCGCCAAGGCCGTCTTCGCGAACACCGCCGTCGACCGCATCGTCCCCGCGCA
The DNA here is from genome assembly GCF_001864895.1 of Curtobacterium sp. MCBA15_009. Lineage (GTDB taxonomy): Bacteria > Actinomycetota > Actinomycetes > Actinomycetales > Microbacteriaceae > Curtobacterium. The sequence goes on along the minus strand of NZ_MJGO01000039.1, from coordinate 150,135 downwards.
GCCCGAGGGCGCCGGCCTCGACGTCACCGTCGAGACGTACCACGAGTGGGCGATCGACCGCACGCCGTTCGGCGGGAACGAGCCGGAGATCCCCGGCGCGCACTACGTCGACGGCCTCGACGCCTCGATCGAGCGGAAGCTCTTCACCGTGAACACCGGGCACGCCACCGTCGCGTACCACGGGTTCGTGGCCGGGGCCGACAAGATCTCTGACGCGATCGCGATCCCGGCCGTGCGTTCCGCGCTCGAGGCCGTGCTCGCCGAGACGAGCGACCTGCTCGTCCGTCGTCACGAGCTCGACCCCGAGGTGCACCGCGCGTACGTCGAGGCGATCATCGCCCGGTTCGAGAACGTGCACCTGCCCGACACCGTCACGCGCGTCGGTCGCCAGCCGCTGCGCAAGCTGTCCCGCGACGAACGCTTCGTCTCGCCGGCCGCCGCCCTCGCCGAGGACGGCACCGAGCCGACGGCGCTGCTCGACGCGATGGGCGCCGCGCTCCGCTTCGACGTGCCGGACGACGAGCAGAGCGTCGAGCTGCGGGCCCTGCTCGCGTCGGACACGTCCGACGCGGCGGTCGTGACGCAGGTCACCGGACTCGACGAGCAGCACCCCCTGCACGCCGCGTTCGCCGAGCGGGTCCGTTCCGCGCGCGCCTGACGTCCGCAGGTCGCCGACCGGGAGGCCCGTCACCAGCTGGTGACGG
>NZ_MJGO01000039.1:146351-148952 GCF_001864895.1 Curtobacterium sp. MCBA15_009 | reverse complement strand
AGCTGGTGACGGGCCTCCCGTCGTGTGCGGGCTCGCGTGCAGCACCGCGCCCCGCGGGGCCGCCGGAGGTGCAGCCGTCGGCGTCCACCGGTACCCGCGAGTAGCGTCCGGCGCATGACGAAGCACTGGGTGGCCCCACGGTTCGGCGGCAGCGAGGTCCTGGAGTTCGTGGAGACCGACGTCCCCGCTCCCGGCCGTGGCGAGGTCACGATCACCGTCCGCGCGGCGGGCATGAACCCCGCGGACACGAAGCACACGCGGCAGGGCGACCCGGACGACCTGCCGATCCCCGTCGGGTACGAGGTCGCCGGCGTCATCGAAGCGCTCGGCCCGGACACGACGATCGCGTCCGGCGGGGGAGCGGTCGGCGACGAGGTCCTGGCGTTCCGGGTGAACGGCGGGTGGGCCGAGCGGATGACCGTGCCGGCTGCCGACGTGTTCGCCAAGCCGGCGACGCTCGGGTTCGCCGAGGCGGCGAACCTGCTGCTGGCGGCGACCACCGCCGCCGACATGATCCGGGTCAGCCGAGCGTCCGGCGGCGACACGGTCCTCGTGCACGGAGCCGCCGGGGCGGTCGGGGTCAGCCTGCTGCAGCAGCTCCGGCTGCTCGGCGCACGGGTCATCGGGACGGCGTCGGAGCGCAACGCCGACACCGTCGCGGACTTCGGCGGCGAGTGGATCGCCTACGGCGACGGGCTCGAGCACCGGGTGCGGGCGCTGGCGGGCGACGGCGACGGCGACCGGATCGACGTGGCGCTCGACTGCGTCGGGACGGACGAGGCCGTCGACGTGTCGCTGGCCCTGGTCGCCGACCGGTCGCGAATCGTCACCATCGCGGCCTTCGCCCGCGCAGCCGAGGCCGGGTTCCCCGCCGTCGGGGGAGCCCAGGCCGCCAGCAAGGCGTTCCGTGACTCGGTGCGACAGCGGCTGATCGACCTCGCCGGCGCGGGTGACCTCGTCGTGCCGGTGGCCCGGACCTTCCCGCTCGCCGAGGCGCGTGCAGCCGCCGAGCTGCTCGAGTCCGGGCACCCGGGCGGCAAGCTCGCACTGCTGCCGTGAACGACACGAGCGGTCCGGCGGGATGCCAGACTCTCAGGGACAGCACTCCGCCGGAAGGAACGAACCAGTGAGCGACCAGTACCCGCCCCGCGACCCGTACGGCCAGCAGCCGAACGACCACGACGCGTCCGGTCCGCAGGACCCGTACGGGCAGCAGCCGCAGCACGGCCAGCAGGACCCGTACGGCCAGCAGAGCCCGTACGGCCAGCAGAGCCCGTACGGCCAGCAGCCGCAGCACGGGCAGCAGAGCCCGTACGGCCAGCAGAGTCAGTACGGCCAGCAGAACCCGTACGGGCAGCAGGGGCAGTACGGACAGCAGGGGCAGTACGGACAGCCGTCCTCGCCGAACCCGTACGCGCAGCAGCCGGGCACGTCCGGGGAGCCGCCCCTGTGGGCGCCCTGGTACAACGCGCCCTTCGTACAGGGCTTCACGCGCTTCTGGAAGAAGTACGTGCGGTTCGACGGCCGTGCGAGCCAGAGCGAGTACTGGTACTGGGTGCTCTGGTTCGCCATCGCGTCGGTGGTGCTCGGGATCGTCGGTGGGATCATCGACGTCGTGCTGCCCGGCGACGCCGACGTGTCGAACCTGTTCGGGCGGCTGTGGGGCCTGGCCTGCGCGCTCGGATACATCGCGCTCACCGTCCGTCGCCTGCACGACGTCAACCTGAGCGGCTGGTTCGCCTTGTTCTTCGTCATCCCGCCGCTCGGCATCCTGTTCTCGCTCGTCATCGGCTGCCTCGGCACGAACCCGCAGGGGCAGCGCTTCGACCGCCCGACCGTGGCGGGGTACGGCAGCTAGGAGCTTCCGGCGCGGGTCCCCTCGGGTTCTGGTTGACTCCGACGTGAGCATCGACCAACAACCCGAGGGGGACCGCGTGAGCGACCAGTACCAACCGCAGCACCACGGCGACGGCCAGCCGAACGCACAGTTCGGCGGCACGCAGCAGTACGGCCAGCCGCCCGCCACCGGTGCGCACGGCGAACCGCCCCTGTGGGCGCCGTGGTACGGCATCTCGTTCCCGAAGGCGTTCGCGCGCTTCTTCAAGAAGTACGCGACCTTCAGCGGGCGGGCTAGCCGCAGCGAGTACTGGTGGTGGTACCTCTGGGCCGCCATCATCGGCTTCGTGCTGTCGATCGTCACGGGCATCCTCATCGGCGCCACCGGCACCACGACGACCACGTCGACGCCGGGGTACACGGGCGTCTCGACGATGAGCACGAACCCCGTCGTCGGCGTGCCGTTCTGGATCGTCGGGCTCGTCCTGCTCGTCCCCACGCTGGCGCTGATCGTCCGCCGCCTGCACGACGGCGGCTTCAGCGGCCTGTTCGCGCTGCTGCTGATCATCCCGGTCCTCGGCCCGCTCGCGGTCTTCGTGATGATGTTCCTGCCGTCGAACCCCGAGGGTGCTCGCTACGACCGACCCACTGGCAGCAAGTGAGCAACGACGGCACGCCCGGCTGGGGTCAGCCGCCCGGCGGCGGTCAGTCGGGCTCCGGGCAGCAGCCGGGTTACGGCCAGCAGCCCGGGTACGGGCAGCAGCC
>NZ_MJGO01000039.1:125165-145637 GCF_001864895.1 Curtobacterium sp. MCBA15_009 | reverse complement strand
CCGGGGTACGGGCAGCAGCCCGGGTACGGGCAGCAGCCCGGCTACCAGCAGCAGCCGTTCCCGCAGTACTCCCAGCAGCCGATCCCGACGGGTCCGGACGGCACTCCGCCGCTCTGGGCCCCCTGGTACGGCATCGGGTTCCTCGACGCGTTCACGCGCTTCTTCAAGAAGTACGCGCGCTTCGACGGGCGCGCCAGCCGGAGCGAGTTCTGGTACTGGATCCTCGCCAACGCCATCGTCACCTCGGTGCTCTTCGGCGGCTTCTACGTGGCGTTGTTCGCCACGATCGCGTCGCACACCGCGTTCGACGCGTACGGCCAGCCGGTCGGCTCCACGGCCCCCGACCCGTGGGTCTTCCTGCTGCTCGCGCTCTACGTCGTCTGGGTGCTCGTCACCCTCGTGCCGAGCATCGCCCTCGGCTGGCGGCGGGTGCACGACGCGGCCCTGGCCGGCCCGTTCTGGCTCATCGCGATGTTCAGCGGCGTCGCCGCCATCGTGTTCGGGGTCCTCGAGCCCAGTCCGGCCGGCGCACAGTACGACCGGCCCGACCAGGGGTAGCACGGAACGAACCGGCCCGCACCACGTCGCGCGTGGTGCGGGCCGGTTCGTCGTGATCCGGAGCGGATCCGGGTTCAGACCACCCGGAGCCGCGAGACGGCACCGTCGACGACGAGGTCGCGCACCGTCACCGACGGGTCGGCGATCTGGAAGCGCAGCGCGCCGCCGGGCTGGTCGAACCAGGGCTGCACGAAGCGGACGTTCACCAGGAACGGGCGCTCGACGAGGTACCGGTGGGTCTCCGGGTCGGCGACGACGTGCGGCGGCAGCGACCGGCTCGGCAGCGGGGTGTCGAGCGGGTGCAGCAGGTAGCCGTCGGGGCCGCCGATGCGGTCGACCGGCACCCCAGCCGGGATCTGGATCGTCAGCCCGGCGTCGCCCGCCTGGGCGACCTGCTGCGCGAGCTGCGGGTAGGTCGTCGCAGCACGGTCGCGGAGTCCGTCGAGCTCGTACCGCGGGATGTCCCGCGGCGCGGGGAACGGCCGGTTGAGGAACCGGCGGAGCATCTCCACCGCGTCCTGCTCACCGCGCGTGCGCGCGAGCCGGCGGGCGGTGCCGTAGTCGACGACCTCGAGGGCGAACTCGTCGGGCTGCGCACCGGGGACGATGCGGAGCGCCCCCTCGACCGGCGGCTCGTGCAGGGTCTCGCCGGGGAGCTGCACGTACCGGGTCGTGTACCCGAGTCGGTCGAGGATGGGGCGGGTGTCCGCGAAGGTCATGGACCGGAGCCTATCGGTGGGGTGTCGGGCGAGCCTTGGACGACGCCGAGCGTCAGGCCTTCCCGCGCATGAGCGCCTGCTTGACCTCGGAGATCGCCTTCGTGACCTGGATGCCACGGGGGCAGGCGTCCGTGCAGTTGAAGGTCGTGCGGCAGCGCCACACGCCTTCCTTGTCGTTGAGGATGTCGAGTCGCACGTCGGCCGCGTCGTCGCGCGAGTCGAAGATGAAGCGGTGCGCGTTCACGATCGCGGCCGGACCGAAGTACTGCCCGTCGGTCCAGAACACCGGGCAGGACGACGTGCACGCCGCGCAGAGGATGCACTTCGTGGTGTCGTCGAAGCGGGCACGGTCGGCGACGGACTGCACGCGCTCCTTGCCCGGGGTGGGCGGCGTCGAGGCCTGCAGGAACGGCTGCACCTCGCGGTAGGACTTGAAGAAGGGCTCCATGTCGACGACGAGGTCCTTCTCGAGCGGCAGGCCCTTGATGGCCTCGACGTAGATCGGCTTCGAGACGTCGAGGTCCTTGATGAGGGTCTTGCATGCGAGGCGGTTGCGGCCGTTGATGCGCATCGCGTCGGAACCGCAGACGCCGTGCGCGCAGGACCGGCGGAACGTGAGGGACCCGTCCTGCTCCCACTTGATCTTGTGCAGCGCGTCGAGGATGCGGTCGGTCGGCAGCATCATGACGTCGAAGTCCTGCCAGCGCGGCTCGTCGTCGACGTCCGGGTCGAACCGTCGCACGATGAGCGTGACGGAGAAGGATCCCGGGGGCGCGTCGACCGCGTCGGTACGGGGGGCGTCGGAGACCAGGGTGTCGGTCATCTCAGTACTTCCTCTCCATCGGCTGGTACCGCGTCATGACGACGGGCTTCCAGTCGAGCGTGATGTGGTCGTCGGCGAGGGACGAGTGCGGGTCACCCGTCAGGTACGCCATCGTGTGCTGCATGTAGTTCTCGTCGTCGCGCTTCGGGTAGTCGTCGCGCATGTGCCCGCCGCGGCTCTCCTTGCGGTTGCGCGCCGAGTAGACGACGACCTCGGCCAGGTCGAGCAGGAAGCCGAGCTCGACGGCCTCGAGCAGGTCGGTGTTGAACCGCTTGCCCTTGTCCTGCACGCTCACCTGCGTGAAGCGGTTTCGGAGCGTGTGGATGGTCTCGGTGACCCGCGCGAGGGACTCGTCGGTCCGGAACACCTGCGCGTTCTTGTCCATCTCCTCCTGCAGCTCCTTGCGGAGCGCTGAGACGCGCTCGGTGCCGGTCGACGCGCGGAGCTGCTCGAGCATCGCGCGGACGCCGGCGGCCGGGTCCTCGGGCAGGGGGAGGAACTCGGCGGTCTTGACCCACTCGGCGGCGTTGTTGCCCGAGCGCTTGCCGAAGACGTTGATGTCGAGCAGGGAGTTCGTGCCGAGACGGTTCGAGCCGTGCACCGACACGCAGGCGCACTCGCCCGCGGCGTACAGCCCGGGGACGACGGTCGTGTTGTCGTACAGGACCTCGGCGTCGGTGTTCGTCGGGATGCCGCCCATCGCGTAGTGCGCGGTGGGCATGACCGGTACCGGCTCGACGACCGGGTCGACGCCGAGGTAGGTGCGGGCGAACTCGGTGATGTCCGGCAGCTTCGTCTCGAGGACCTCTGCCCCGAGGTGCGTGCAGTCGAGCAGGACGTAGTCCTTGTTCGGTCCGGCACCCCGGCCCTCGGCGACCTCCTGCACCATGCAACGGGCGACGATGTCGCGCGGGGCGAGGTCCTTGATGGTCGGGGCGTAGCGCTCCATGAAGCGCTCGCCCGACGCGTTCCGGAGGATCGCACCCTCGCCGCGCGCACCCTCGGTGAGCAGGATGCCGAGGCCCGCCAGGCCGGTCGGGTGGAACTGGAAGAACTCCATGTCCTCGAGCGGCAGGCCCGTGCGCCAGACGATCCCGACGCCGTCGCCCGTGAGCGTGTGCGCGTTCGAGGTGGTCTTGTACATCTTGCCGAAGCCGCCGGTCGCGAAGATCATCGCCTTGGCGTGGAACACGTGCAGCTCGCCGGTCGCGAGCTCGAACGCCACGACGCCAGCCGGCTGCTTCCGGGTGACGCCGTCGTCGCCGACGACGTCGACCATGATGAGGTCGAGTGCGTAGAACTCGTTGTAGAACTCGACACCGAGCTTCACGCAGTTCTGGAACAGCGTCTGCAGGATCATGTGCCCGGTGCGGTCGGCTGCGTAGCAGGCACGGCGCACGGGCGACTTGCCGTGGTCGCGCGTGTGCCCGCCGAACCGGCGCTGGTCGATCTTGCCCTCGGGCGTGCGGTTGAACGGCAGACCCATGTTCTCGAGGTCGATGACGGCGTTGATCGCCTCCTTCGCGAGGATCTCGGCGGCGTCCTGGTCGACGAGGTAGTCGCCGCCCTTGATCGTGTCGAAGGTGTGCCACTCCCACGAGTCCTCTTCGACGTTCGCCAGGGCGGCGGCCATGCCGCCCTGCGCCGCACCGGTGTGCGACCGGGTCGGGTACAGCTTCGAGATGACGGCCGTCTTCGCCTTCGGGCCGGCCTCGATCGCGGCACGCATGCCCGCGCCTCCGGCGCCGATGATGACGATGTCGAACTGGTGGTGGTGGACGGTGGTCTCGGTGGTCACAGGGGTCTTTCCGTAGACGGTGGGAAGGCGGGCGGCAGCGGCGGTGGGGCTACTGCGCCGGGCAGAAGGACGGCAGGTCGGCGGCGGCGGCGCCCGCGGGGCACGGGTCGAAGGTCCAGCACACGAGCAGGCCGAGGACGATGAGCGCGACGCACGCGACGAGGACGGCACCGAGGAGCGTCCTGCGCACGCCGGGCTTCGCCACGTAGTCGTTGATGATCGTCCGCATGCCGTTCGAGCCGTGGATGAGCGCGAGGACCAGCATGAGCGAGTCCCAGACCTTCCAGAACGGGTCGGCCCACTTGCCGGCGACGAAGGCGAAGTCGATCTGCTTGACGCCCTCGCCCGCCACCATGTTGACGAAGAGGTGGCCGAAGATCAGCACGACGAGCAGCACGCCCGAGGCGCGCATGTAGATCCAGCCCCACTTCTCCCAGTTGGTGGTGCGGCGGGCGGCGGCGGCCGAGCGCGGGGGCTCGATGGTCTGCGTGGTCATCTCAGTGCCCCTAGTTGAAGTCGGCGACGAGGTTCATGAGCTGGCGGGGCAGGAAGCCCGCGATCGTGATCGCCCAGAGGACGAGGACGATCCAGAACATGGCCCGCTGGTACTTCGGTCCCTTGGACCAGAAGTCGACGAGGATGATCCGCAGCCCGTTGTAGGCGTGGAACACGATCGCCATCACCAGGGCGGTCTCGCCGAGGTTCATGATCGGGGTCTTGTACGTGCCGATGACGGCGTTGTAGGCCTCTGGTGACAGCCGCACCAGCGCGGTGTCGAGGATGTGCACGAGCAGGAAGAAGTAGATCGCGACACCGGTGACCCGGTGCAGGACCCAGGACCACATGCCCGTCGATCCGCGGTACAGCGTGCCCTCGAGCTTCCGAGAGGCGCGTGGCGCCTCGATCGTGACCTCGGGCACGACGGTCGCGGTACCGCCGCCGGTTGGCTCAGCCATGAGCTCGTCCTTCCGTAGGACGGGCTCGCCCGATCGGCGAGCCCTTGCCGTTCGTGTTCGTGTGGAACACGCCCCATCCTATGCGCGGGCACCGACCTTCTCGTCCCGACCGGCCCGGAGGCCCCGTCCGACGGGCGGCGCGCCGATGGCGCGGGCGGTGTCGTGGTGGGCGAGGAGCTGGTCGCCGACGGCCTCCCAGGTCGTCCCCTCGACCCGCAGGCGGCCGGCCGATCCCATGCGTTCCGCCAGTGCGCGGTCGTGGTGGAGCCGCAGGACGGCCTGGCGCAGGGCCTGCGGGGCGTCCGGGTCGAAGAGCTCGCCGTCGAGACCCGGCGCCACCAGGTCGATCGGCCCGCCCGACGCGGGGGCGACCACGGGCAACCCCGACGCGTGCGCTTCCTGGAGGGTCTGGCCGAAGGTCTCCGCCGGCCCGGTGTGCACGAAGACGTCGAGCGCCGCGTAGGCGTCGGCCAGCGCGTCGCCGCGCAGGGGGCCGGTGAAGGTCACGTCGAGGTGCCGGAGCCGCCGCTCGAGGAAGGCCCGGGACGGACCGCCGCCGGCGACGACGACGCGGATGCCCGGGACGCCCCCGAGCTCGGCGAGCCGCTCGACCTCCTTCTCGGGGGCGAGCCGGCCGACGTAGCCGACGATCGTCTCGCCGGCCGGGGCGAGTCGGCGGCGGAGCGCCCGCACGTGCCCGGACGTCCGGCGCGCGGGGTGGAACAGCTCGGTGTCGACCCCGCGTCCCCAGCGCACGACCCGGGGCACGCCGTCCTCGGCGAGCATCGCGGCCGTCGCGCTCGACGGGGCGAGCGTCAGCGACGCCCCGGCGTGGATGCGACCGAGGATCCTGCGCACCAACGGGACGGTCGCGGTCAGGCCGTTGCGGCGGGCGAACCCGGCCACGTCGGTCTGGAAGACGGCGACGGAGGGGATGCCGAGCCTCCCGGCCGCCGTGATCGCGCGCCCACCCAACAGGAACGGACTCGCGGCGTGCAGGACGTCGGCGCCGGAGGCGGCGAGGATCGTGTCGAGCACCGGGTGGGGGAGCGCGACCGGGAACTGGCGGTACGCCACCGCCGGGACGCGGTGGACGTCGAAGGAGCGGTGGCGTTCGACGGCGGTCCGTGACCGGAACTGCGCGAGCCCAGGGGTGTCCGGTGCGATCACGACCGCGCGGTGACCGCGGCGTTCCAGGTGGTCGAGGACCGCCAGGACGCTGGTGGTCACGCCGTTCAGGGTGGGCAGGAAGCTCTCGGTCACGACGGCCACGGTCCGAGGGGACGTGCCGCGCTCCACGCTGCGTGCGCTCATGGTGCTGCCCATGCTCCGCGGGCGACGTGTCGGTGCGGGGCCGGGCACGTGAACGCGGGCCGCGCGCCGGGTGAACACGACGTGCCCCGGGCGGCACTCGGCCGACGTCCGGACCGCTCCCAGCATCGCCGTCGTCCGAGCGGTACGGTGAGCACGTGCCTGACGCTCTCGACGACTTCTACGCGATCATCCCCGCAGGGGGCATCGGGTCGCGCCTGTGGCCGCTGTCCCGGGCCGACGCACCCAAGTTCCTGCACGACCTGACCGGGTCCGGCACCTCGCTGCTCCGGCAGACCTGGGACCGACTCGCGCCGCTCGCCGGCGACCAGCGGATCATGGTCGTCACCGGCCGTGCCCACCGTGTCGCCGTCGAGTCGCAGCTCCCCGGCGTCGAGGACCACAACGTCGTGCTCGAGAGCGAGCCGAAGGACTCCACGGCGGCCATCGGCCTCGCCGCCGCGATCCTCGTCCGCCGCGAGCCGGACGTCGTCATCGGCTCCTTCGCCGCCGACCACGTCATCGGCGACGCCCGCGGCTTCCGCCGGTCCGTCCGCGAGGCCGTCGCGGCCGCCCGCGCCGGCTACGTCACGACCATCGGCATCACGCCGACCGAGCCCGCGATCGGCTTTGGGTACATCCACGCGCACGGCGACACCCTCGGCATCGAGGGCGCCCCCACCGCGCACGCCGTGCGGTCGTTCGTCGAGAAGCCCGACCTGGACACCGCGCGCTCGTACGTCGAGCAGGGCACGTACCTCTGGAACGCGGGCATGTTCATCGCCCGCGCCGACGTCCTGCTCGCCGAGATCGGTCGGACGAAGCCGAAGCTGCTCGCCGGCATCGAGGAGCTCGCCGCCGCGTGGGACACCTCGGCCCGCGGAGCCGTCGTCGACGCCGTCTGGCCCGCGCTCGAGAAGATCGCGATCGACTACACGGTCGCCGAGCCCGCCGCCGCGGCCGGGCGGATGGCCGTCATCCCCGGCGACTTCGACTGGGACGACGTCGGCGACTTCGCCTCGCTCGCGAAGCTGCAGTCTGGCGGCCGGGCGAACAACCTCGCCGTGCTCGGCGACGGCGCCCGCATCCTCGCCGACTCGTCGAGCGGCATCGTGGTGGCCCACAGCCAGCGGCTCATCTCGCTCATCGGCGTCGAGGACATCGTCGTCGTCGACACCCCGGACGCGCTCCTCGTCACGACGAGCGCGAACGCGCAGCGGGTCAAGGGTGTGGTGGACGCACTGAAGATCAGCGGCCGCGGCGACGTGCTGTAGCGCTCCACCGACAACGTCCGGTCCGGATCGGGGAACCGCCCCCGAAGTGGGGGTCCGGGCGTGACGCCACGTTACGGCCGCGTTTCCGGGCGGTCGCGATCCCGTAACCGATCCACCGGGGCCTCTCCGGGCGTCCTGTACCGCCCGGTCGGTCGTGTACTGTCGCCACGATCGCCCGGAACGCACGTGGTCCGGGCACGCCCCCCGGAGGAACCCACCCGTGACATCTCGTACCCGTCAGGTCCTGCTGAGCTCCCTCGCGCTCGCGGGCACCGTCGCCGTCCTCACCGGCTGTGCAGCGGCCCCGTCCGACAACGCGTCGGCGAAGAAGACCGACTTCCGTCCCTGCATGGTCTCCGACGCCGGCGGCTTCGACGACAAGTCCTTCAACCAGCTCGGCTTCGAGGGCATGGTCGACGCCGCGGACGACCTCGGCGCCACGTACAAGAAGGCCGAGTCGAAGGACGCCACCGTCTACGACTCGAACATCGAGCAGCTCGTCAGCCAGAACTGCAACCTCATCGTGACGGTCGGCTTCAACCTCGCCGACGCCACGAAGAAGCAGGCCGCTGCGAACCCCGACACCGACTTCGCGATCATCGACGACAACTCGATCGACGCGGACAACGTCAAGCCGATCACGTTCGACACGTCGCAGGCGGCGTTCCTCGCCGGCTACGCGGCGGCGTCCTACTCGAAGACCGGCGTCGTCGGCACCTTCGGCGGCATGCAGATCCCGACCGTCACCATCTTCATGGACGGCTTCGCGGACGGTGTGGAGTACTACAACGAGCAGAAGGACAAGGACGTCAAGGTCGTCGGCTGGAACGTCGACACCGGCAAGGGCTCCTTCACCGGCGGCTTCGAGGCCGGCACGCAGGCCAAGTCGGTCGCGCAGACGCTCCTCGACCAGGACGCCGACGTGATCCTGCCGGTCGGCGGTCCGATCTACCAGTCGGCCGCCGAGGCCATCAAGGACGCCGACAACGGCTCCGTCCTCATCGGTGCGGACAGCGACCTCTACGAGGCCGACCCCCGCTACAAGGACATCGCCTTCACCTCGATCGAGAAGGGCATGCGCCCCGCGACGAAGGACGTCGTCGAGCAGGCGGCGGACGGCAAGTTCTCGAACGAGCCGTACGTCGGCACGCTGAAGAACGAGGGCGTCGGCATCGCGCCGTTCCACGACTACGAGTCGAAGGTCGACAGCAGCCTGCAGGGCGAGCTCGACAAGATCAAGGCCGGCATCATCGACGGCTCGATCACGGTCAAGACCCAGTCCTGACCCAGTGGACGCGGGCGGGGGGATCCTCCCTCGCCCGCGTTGTCGTGCGCCCGCTCGGCGCACGCAGGACCGTGCACCCGGATCGTGCGCCCGCGTGGCGCACCGAGACAGAAATAGACTCCCGACATGAAGCTCGAACTCCGCGGCATCACCAAGCGGTTCGGCGCCCTGGTCGCCAACGACCACATCTCGCTCACCGTCGAGCCGGGTGAGGTCCACTGCCTGCTGGGTGAGAACGGCGCCGGCAAGTCCACCCTGATGAACGTCCTGTACGGCCTGTACGAGGCCGACGAGGGCGAGATCCTGCTCGACGACGTCGCGCAGGACTTCGACGGTCCCGGCGACGCCATGCGCGCCGGCATCGGCATGGTGCACCAGCACTTCATGCTCGTGCCCGTGTTCACGGTCGCCGAGAACGTCATGCTCGGGCAGGAGCAGACCACCTTCGGCGGTCGGCTCGACCTGGCCGGCGCCCGCCGGCGCGTGCAGGAGATCTCCGACCGCTTCGGGTTCGACGTCGACCCCGACGCGAAGGTCGAGGACCTGCCGGTCGGCGTGCAGCAGCGCGTCGAGATCATCAAGGCGCTGTCCCGCGACGCCTCCGTGCTGGTGTTTGACGAGCCGACGGCCGTCCTCACGCCGCAGGAGACCGACGAGCTGATGGGCATCATGCGGCAGCTGCGCGAGGCCGGCACCGCGATCGTCTTCATCACGCACAAGCTGCGCGAGGTGCGCGAGGTCGCCGACCGCATCACCGTCATCCGGCTCGGCAAGGTGGTCGGCGAGGCCTCGCCGACCGCGACGAACAACGAGCTCGCGGCGCTCATGGTGGGCCGTGCGGTCTCGCTCGTCGTCGACAAGGAACCCGCCACCGGTGGCGAGGACGCCCTGGTGGTGCAGGACCTCACCGTCACCGACCCGTCCGGGATCGTGCTCGTCGACGACGTGTCGTTCACCGTGCGCCGCGGCGAGGTCCTGGCCATCGCCGGCGTGCAGGGCAACGGGCAGACCGAGCTCACCGAGGCGATCATCGGCCTCCAGCCGGTGCACGCCGGACGCGTCACGCTCGACGGCAAGGAGCTCACCGGCCGCACCGTCAAGCAGGTGCTCGACGCGGGCGTCGGCTTCGTGCCGGAGGACCGCAAGGAGGACGGGCTCGTCGGCGAGTTCACCATCGCGGAGAACCTCATGCTCGACCGGGCGGACCACGCCGAGTTCGTCCGCGCCGGCACCATCCGGGCGGCCGAGCGCGACGCGTTCGCCGACGAGAAGATCGCCGAGTTCGACATCCGCACGCCGGGCCGCACCACCGCGGCCGGTCGGCTGTCCGGCGGCAACCAGCAGAAGATCGTCCTCGCCCGCGAGCTGAGCCGCGAGCTCCGGCTGTTCGTCGCCGCGCAGCCCACCCGCGGGATCGACGTCGGGTCGATCGAGTTCGTGCACAAGCGCATCGTCGCCACCCGCGACACCGGCGTCCCCGTCATCGTCGTCTCGACCGAGCTCGACGAGGTCGTCGCACTCGCCGACCGCATCGCGGTCATGTACCGCGGCGGCATCGTCGGCATCGTGCCGGCGGACACCCCCCGAGACGTCCTCGGCCTCATGATGGCCGGCGAACTCCCAGAAGGAACGGAGCTGGCAGCGTGACCACCCCCACGCCCGACGGCACGCAGCAGCCGCCCACCGACGACCGCCTGCAGGAGGTCGAGTCCACCCCGCACCTGATGACGGACTCGGCCGAGGACACCGAGCGCCGCAACGGCGCCCCCGGCACCGACCGGTGGCACGCCGCCCTGCAGAGCATCCTCAACGGCTCCGTCCTGGTGACGCTGCTCGCCGTGGTGCTCGCGCTCGTCGCGTGCGGCATCCTCATCGCGCTCACCGACGAGAACGTCCGCGCCACGGCCGGCTACTTCTTCGCCCGTCCGACGGACATGCTCCAGGCGGTCGGCACCGCGGTCGGCGGCGCGTACGCGTCGCTGTTCCAGGGTTCCGTCGTCAACTTCGGCGCGACGTCGTTCCAGCAGGCGATCGCCCCGCTCACGCGGTCGGTCGACTACGCGGTGCCGCTCGTCGCCGCCGGGCTCGGGATCGCGCTGTCGTTCCGCGCCGGCCTGTTCAACATCGGCGGCCAGGGTCAGATCCTGATGGGTGCCGCGGCCGCCGGCTGGGTCGGGTTCTCGTTCGACCTGCCCGCCGCGGTCCACATCCCGCTCACCATCCTCGCCGGCATCGTCGGCGGCGCGGTCTGGGGTGGCATCGTCGGCGTGCTCAAGGCACGCACCGGCGCGAACGAGGTGGTCGTCACGATCATGCTCAACTACGTCGCGCTCTACCTGGTGAGCTACCTGCTGCGCACGCCCGGTCTGCTGCAGGCCCCGGGGAGCGCCAACCCGATCTCGCCCACCACGAAGGACAGCGCCCTGCTGCCCGCCCTGTTCGGACCGCGCTACGGCGTCGACCTCGGCTTCGTGGTGGCGATCCTGGCGGTCGTCGTCGTCTGGTGGCTCGTCAACAAGTCGTCGCTCGGCTTCCGGTTCCGCACCATCGGCGAGAACCCCCGTGCCGCGCGCGTCGCCGGCATGAGCGTGCCGAGCCTGACCATCTGGGTCCTCGTCATCTCCGGTGCCCTCGTCGGCATCGCCGGGGCGTACCAGGTGCAGGGCGCCGTCACCACGGGCTTCACGTCGGGCATCGACGCCGGTATCGGCTTCGACGCGATCACGGTCGCGCTGCTCGGCCGCTCGAAGCCGTGGGGCGTGTTCTGGGCCGCGATCCTGTTCGGCATCCTGAAGAACGGCGGCTACGCCATGCAGGCCGCCAACGGCATCCCGATCGACATCGTGGGCGTCATCCAGGCCCTCATCGTCCTGTTCATCGCGGCGCCGCCGCTCGTCCGCGCGATCTTCCGGATCCCGCAGCCGGGTGCCCGCAAGCGCACGAGGACCAGCAAGAACAGCAAGAAGGCGGTCGCCGCGTGAGCACCCTCAGCCCCACCGCGACCCCCGCGTCGCCGCTGTCCGACCGTCCGGTCGAGACCACCCGCAGCTGGAAGACCCCGATCGGGTACGGCGTGTTCACGCTGCTCGCCGTCGTGTTCTTCGGGCTGCTGCACCGTCCCGGCACGACGACCTTCCGGCTCGCGAACGCCGGCGACTTCTTCGCCCTGCCGAACGTCCCGCTGCCCGCGGTCGCCACCGGGATCGTCGTCATCGTCCTGCTGGCGATCGCCACCGTCTACGCCGTCGTCGAGGTCCGCGCGTACCGGCACGTCCCGCTCTGGGTCACGTCGGTCTTCGCGATCGTCTTCGTCGTCGGGTTCCTGACGTGGGCGGCGGCCGGTGCCACGATCCCGCTGCCCGGTCTGCTCGTCGGTGCGCTCGGCCTGAGCGTCCCGCTCGTCTTCGGTGCCCTCGGCGGTGTCATCTCCGAGCGCGTCGGCGTCGTGAACATCGCGATCGAGGGCCAGTTCCTCGCCGGTGCGTTCACGTCGGCGCTCATCGCCTCGCTGACCGGTTCCGCGTGGGTCGGCCTCGTCGGCGCGCTCGTCGCCGGCGTCCTGGTGTCGTTCATCCTCGCCGCGTTCAGCATCAAGTACCTCGTCGACCAGGTCATCGTCGGTGTCGTCATCAACGCGTTCATCTCCGGCCTGACCGGCTTCCTGTACTCGCAGGTGCTCTCGCCGAACGAGGAGACCCTCAACGTCGGCGTCCGGTTCCCGCGGTTCGAGATCCCGGTCCTGCACCAGATCCCGGTCATCGGACCGGTGCTCTTCGAGCAGACCGTGGTCGTCTACCTGGCCTACGTCGCCGTCGCAGCGGTCACCTTCGCACTGTTCAAGACGCGCTGGGGCCTGCGCCTCCGCGCGGTGGGCGAGCACCCGCAGGCCGCCGACACGGTGGGCATCAACGTGACGAGCACCCGCTTCTGGAACGTCTCGCTCGCCGGTGCGATCGCGGGCCTCGGTGGTGCCTACTTCACCCTCGACGCGGTCGGACCGTTCACGAAGGACATGACGGCCGGCGCCGGGTACATCGCCCTGGCGGCCGTGATCTTCGGCCGGTGGGACCCGATCAAGGCGACGCTCGCGGCGCTGCTGTTCGGCTTCGCGTCGAACCTGCAGAACACCCTCGGCGCCATCGACTCGCCCGTCCCGAGCGAGTTCCTGCTCATGCTGCCCTACGTCGTCACGATCTTCGCGGTGGCCGGCCTGGTCGGTCAGTCCCGTGGTCCGGCGGCGTCCGGCAAGCCCTACATCAAGAGCTGACGGCCAGGAGGCACGGCACATGACCGACACGCACGCTGCGGACGACGACACGGTCGCGTCCACCGACGCGACCGCCTGGACGGACCCGGCCACGGCCCTGGGCGCGACCGGCGGCCGGGCCGCCGCCGACGGGGCGGACGCAACCCCGGGCCTCCCGACCGACGACGTGGACTGGGGCGCCCTGCGGGACGCCGCCACGACCGCGATGCGGCGCGCCTACGCGCCGTACTCGTCGTTCCCGGTGGGTGCCGCGGCGCTCACCGACGACGGCCGGATCGTCTCCGGGTGCAACATCGAGAACGCGAGCTACGGGGTGACGCTCTGCGCGGAGTGCTCGCTCGTGTCGCAGCTGCACATGACCGGCGGCGGCAAGCTCGTCGCCTTCACGTGCGTCGACGGCGACGGGGCGACCCTGATGCCGTGCGGCCGCTGCCGGCAGCTGCTGTTCGAGCACTCGACCGAGGGGATGCTCCTCGAGACGGTCTCCGGCATCCGCACCATCGACGAGGTCCTGCCCGACGCGTTCGGGCCGCGCACCCTCGCCACCTACCAGCAGGAGCACTGACATGGCCGTCGAGCCGTTCGACACCGTCGACCTCATCCGCACGAAGCGCTCCGGCGGCGCCCTGGGCACCGCCGAGGTGGACTGGCTCGTCGACGCGTACACCCGCGGCTACGTCGAGGACCCGCAGATGGCCGCGATGGCGATGGCGATCTTCCTGAACGGGATGGAGCGTCGGGAGATCAAGGACCTCACGCTCGCGATGATCGCGTCGGGGGAGCGGATGTCGTTCGGCTCGCTCGGCAAGACGACGGTCGACAAGCACTCCACCGGCGGCGTCGGCGACAAGATCACCCTGCCGCTCGCGCCCCTCGTGGCGTCGTTCGGGGTCGCGGTGCCGCAGCTGTCCGGCCGTGGGCTCGGGCACACCGGCGGGACGCTCGACAAGCTCGAGTCGATCCCGGGGTGGCAGGCGTCGATCTCGAACGACCGCATGCTGCAGGTGCTGCAGGACGTCGGCGCGGTCATCTGCGCCGCCGGTACCGGCCTGGCACCCGCCGACAAGAAGCTCTACGCACTCCGCGACACCACCGGCACGGTCGAGTGCATCCCGCTCATCGCGTCGAGCATCATGTCGAAGAAGATCGCCGAGGGCACCGGTGCGCTCGTGCTCGACGTCAAGTTCGGGTCCGGGGCGTTCATGCCGACCTACGAGGCGTCACGGGAGCTCGCGCAGACCATGGTCGACCTCGGCAACGACGCCGGGGTCGCGACCTCGGCGCTGCTGACCGACATGGAGGTCCCGCTCGGGCTGACGATCGGCAACGCGCTCGAGGTGCGGGAGTCGGTGGAGGTACTGGCAGGCGGCGGCCCGGCCGACGTCGTCGAGCTCACCGTGGCGCTCGCGACCGAGATGCTCACGCTGGCCGGACTGCCGGACGCCGACCCGGCGGCCGCACTGGCCGACGGTCGCGCGATGGACACCTGGCGTCGCATGATCGAGGCGCAGGGCGGCGACGCGTCGGCCACGCTGCCGGTCGCACGGGAGCAGCACGTCGTCACCGCGCCGTCGTCCGGGGTGCTCGCGTCGCAGCAGGCCCTGCCGTTCGGGATCGCAGCCTGGCGCCTCGGTGCCGGCCGCGCCCGCGCGCAGGACCCGGTCCAGGCCGGCGCCGGCATCGAGCTGCACGTCAAGCCGGGTGACACCGTGACCGAGGGGCAGCCGCTCTGGACGCTGCACACCGACGAGCCCGCCCGGTTCGACCGAGCGCTCGAGTCGCTCGAGGGCGCGTGGTCGATCGGTGCCGCCGCGCCGGAGCGCGGGCCGATCGTGCGGGAGCGGATCGCGGGCTGACCGTCCCTCGTGCACAGGTGCCTGCGCGGGGTCGGTGACCACCGGTAGCCTGGGCGCATGAGCGCCGACGCCACGACCTACCGCCTGCCCGACGCCGGGGCGGTCATCAACGACCTGCCGAAGGTCTCGCTGCACGACCACCTCGACGGTGGCCTGCGACCGGCGACCATCGTCGAGCTGGCCGGTGCCGCGGGCGTGACGCTGCCGACCACCGACCCGGCCGAGCTCGGGCAGTGGTTCGCCGACCAGTCCAACTCCGGCTCGCTCGTCGAGTACCTGAAGACCTTCGACGTCACCACCTCGGTCATGCAGACGGCGCCGCAGCTGCACCGCGTCGCGAAGGAGTTCGTCGAGGACCTCGTCGCCGACGGCGTCGTCTACGGCGAGGTCCGGTGGGCGCCCGAGCAGCACCTGCAGGGCGGTCTGACCCTCGACGAGACGGTCGAGGCGGTCCAGGCCGGCATCGAGGAAGCGGTCGACGCCGCCGGTGGGCGCATCCGCGTCGGCCAGCTCGTCACCGCGATGCGCCACGCCGACCGGGCGCTCGAGATCGCCGAGCTCGCCCTCCGCCACCGCGACCACGGGGTCGTCGGCTTCGACATCGCCGGCGCCGAGGCCGGGTTCCCCGCCTCGAACCACCGAGCGGCCTTCGACCACCTGGCCTCCGAGCTCTTCCCCGTCACCGTGCACGCGGGCGAGGCCGACGGGCTCGCGTCGATCCGCTCCGCGCTCGTCGACGGTCGCGCGCTCCGCCTCGGGCACGGCGTCCGCATCTTCGAGGACGTCACCCTGTCCGACGCGGGCGACGGCTCGACGCTGGCCTCGCTGGGCGAGGTCGCCTCGTGGGTCCGCGACCGCGAGATCCCGCTCGAGGTCTCGCCGTCCTCCAACCTGCAGACCGGGGCGATCGCCGCGTGGGGCGACGACCTCGCCGACCACCCCTTCGACGTGCTGTACCAGCTCGGCTTCCGGGTCACGGTGAACACCGACAACCGCCTGATGAGCGGGACGTCGCTGTCGAAGGAACTCGCGCTGCTCGCCGGCACGTTCGGCTACGACCTCGACGACCTGGCTGCGTTCCAGATCAACGCCGCGCTGGGCTCGTTCCTGCCCCTCGAGGACCGCGAGGACATCATCGCCACCATCACGGCCGGGTACTCGGAGGCGTAGCCGGATGGGACTGCCACCGCTGCCGGACGCCGCCGTCGTGCTCGGTGCGACCGCGCCCACCTGGCGGGACGCTCTCCGTCTCGCCGGTGGGGCGCTCGTCGCGACGGGGACGACGACCGACGACTACACCGACGCCATGATCGGCATGGTCGAGGAGCACGGTCCGTACATCGTGATCTCGCCGGGGCTCGCGTTCGCCCACGCCCGGCCGGGTGGCGCCGTGGTGCGGGACGGACTCGCGGTCGTGACGCTCGCGACGCCGGTGGCCTTCGGCCACCCGCACAACGACCCCGTGCGCGTCGTGCTCGGCCTGGCCGTCGCCGAGGTCGGCACCCACCTCGAGTCCATCGGCGAGATCGCCAACCTGTTCAACGACGCGACCGTCACCGGGCGGATCGCGGCGGCGACCACGGCGGACGAGGTCCGCGCGATCATGGGGGTGTCCGCGTGAAGATCGTGACCATCTGCGGCGCGGGCATCGGCTCGAGCGGCATCCTCAAGGTGAACGCCGAGAAGGCCCTCACCGCGCTCGGCCTGCAGGCCGAGGTCGTCGCTGCCGACGTCGCCTCGGTGCGCGACGCCTCGGCGGACGCCAACGTGATCCTGACGAGCCAGGAGTTCGTCGAGGCGATCGGGGACACCTACGCCGAGGTGATCGTGATCCGGAACCACTTCGACCAGGGCGAGATCACCGCGGCGGTGGACCGGGCGCTCGGCGAGCACTGAGGCATGTGCGGCGGCGTGTGCGGCGGCCGCCTCCGGAGCGGTCGTCCGCCTCTAGAGTTGGGGGCATGAGCACCGAGAACCCGCTGAACGACCCCGCTGCCGACCCGTTCGAGGTCGCGCGGGCCGCCGCCGCCGTCATCGCCGAACAGTCCGGCATCGAGCGGCACGACATCGCCCTGACCCTCGGGTCGGGCTGGGGCAAGGCCGCCGACATCATCGGCGAGACCGTCTCCGAGATCCCGGCGGACCAGGTCCCCGGGTTCAGCGCCTCGGCGGTGCCCGGGCACTCCGGCACCATCCGGTCGATCCGCCTCGCGGACGGCCGGCACGCGCTCGTCATCGGTGCCCGCACGCACTACTACGAGGGCCACGGGGTCCGCCGGGTCGTGCACAGCGTCCGCACCGCTGCGGCGACCGGGGCCTCGGTCATGGTGCTGACGAACGGTGCCGGCGGCATCAAGGAGCACTGGACGCCCGGCACGCCCGTGCTCATCAGCGACCACATCAACCTCACCGCGGACAGCCCGCTCGAGGGGGCGACCTTCATCGACCTCACCGACCTGTACTCGTCGCGGCTGCGCGCGATCGCCCGCGGCGTGGACCCCTCGCTGGACGAGGGCGTCTACACGCAGTTCCGCGGCCCGCACTACGAGACCCCGGCCGAGGTGCAGATGGCGAAGACCATCGGCGGGCACATCGTCGGCATGTCGACGGCGCTCGAGGCCATCGCCGCGCGGCAGGCCGGCATGGAGGTCCTCGGGTTCTCGCTCATCACGAACCTCGCCGCCGGCATCCAGACGACGCCGCTGTCCCACACCGAGGTGCTCGAGGCCGGCAAGCAGGCCGAGCCGGTGATCGCGGACCTCCTCGCCCGCGTGGTGGCCGCCCTGTGAGCGTCCTCGACGCCGCTCGCGCCTGGCTGCAGCAGGACCCCGACGACGAGACCCGCGACGAGCTGCAGCGGGTCGTCGACGCCGGCGACACCGACGAGCTCGAGGCCCGTTTCGCCGGGCGCCTGGCGTTCGGCACGGCCGGGCTCCGGGCCGAGCTCGGGTACGGGCCGCTGCGGATGAACCGGGTCGTCGTGACCCAGGCGGCGGCCGGGCTGGCGCGGTTCCTCATCGACAGCGGACGCTCGCGCAGCGTCGTGATCGGCTACGACGGCCGGGTCAACTCGGACGTGTTCGCGCGCGACTCCGCCGCGGTGATGCGCGGCCTCGGGCTCGAGGTCATGCTGCTGCCCTCGGCCCTGCCCACCCCGGTGGTCGCGTTCGCCGTGCGGCACCTCGACGTCGGCGCCGGCGTGATGGTCACCGCGAGCCACAACCCGCCGCGGGACAACGGCTACAAGGTGTACCTCGGACAGGACGACGAGGGCTCCCAGATCGTGCCGCCCGTCGACGGCGAGATCGCGGCGGCCATCGACGCCGTCGCGGCCGGGTCGATCACGGACCTGCCGCGGGCGACGGACTACACGGTCGCCGACGCCGCCCTGGTGGACGCCTACGTCGCCGCGACGGCCGCCACGGTGCCGACCCCGGCGCTCGACCCGCAGGACCAGCCCACGGTCGTCTACACGGCGATGCACGGCGTCGGGTGGCAGACCGCCCGCGCGGTGTTCACCGCGGCCGGGTTCGCCGAGCCGGCGGTCGTGCCGGAGCAGATCGAGCCGGACGGCGCGTTCCCCACGGTCTCGTTCCCGAACCCCGAGGAGCCCGGCGCGATGGACCTGGCGATCGCCCGCGGTCTCGCGGTCGGCGCCGACCTCGTGATCGCGAACGACCCCGACGCCGACCGGCTGGCGCTGGCGGTCCCCGCCGTCGCCGACTCCGGCGCTCCGACGTTCCGTCGGCTCTCCGGCAACGAGGTCGGCTGGCTGCTCGGCTGGCGTACCGCCGCCCGCGCGTCCGACGCCGGGGTCCGTGGCACGCTCGCGGCCTCGATCGTCTCCTCGCCCGCCCTCGCTCGCGTCGCCGCGCGCCACGGCCTGGAGTACCGCGACACCCTGACCGGCTTCAAGTGGGTCTCGCGGGTGCCGGAGCTGCTGTTCGGGTACGAGGAAGCCCTCGGCTACCTGGTCGACCCGGAGGTCGTCCGCGACAAGGACGGCATCTCGGCGGCGCTCGCGCTGCTGTCGCTGGCGTCGGAGCTCGCGGCGGCCGGTTCGACGATCGCCGGCCAGCTCGACGCGTTCGCCGCCGAGTTCGGGGCCTTCGCCTCCGGGCAGGTCGCGACCCGCGTGGACGACCTGTCGCGCATCGGCGAGGTCATGGCGTCGCTGCGGGCCACCCCGCCGACGACGCTCGGCGGCCTCGACGTGCTCGGCGTCACGGACTACGTCGACGGCGCCGACGGCTTCCCGCCGTCGGACATCCTGCGCTACGACCTGACCGGTGACGCGCGGGTCATCGTCCGCCCGAGCGGCACCGAGCCGAAGGTCAAGGTCTACATCGACACCGTGGCCGACACCCCCGCCGAGGCCGCGCGCCTCGTCGACGCCCTCGCCGAGGCGGTGCGCCCGCTCGTGTCGTAGGGGCGGCGGCGGCGCCGGGCGGTGCCGTTGCGCTTCACACAACCAAAGTGACCTCGAACCGCACGAACACGCGGTTTGCGGTCACTTTGGTTGTGCGCGGCCGCACGGCCGGTAGCCGTCCACAAGTGGGCATCCAATGCACTGTGTCCACAGGTGAGTGGTCGAGCCGAGGACATCGTCGGTGGGCCGGGCACCGTACCGGCATGACACGACTCATGATCATCCGTGGCGGTTCCGCGGACCCGACCGGCAGAACCGGTCGTGACCACCGTCGTGGGGTCGACGCGGGACGACTGGTCCGGCTCACGCCCGGGCGCTTCGTCGACGCCGCCGACTGGCGTCGCGCGACTCCCGGCGAGCGACACATCGCTCGCATCAAGCCGTCCATGACCGCTTGGACGGGCGGCTCGTGGTGTCGCACGCCTCGGCCGCGGCGCTGCACGGGTTACCGTGGCGCGGTGAGTTCCCGGACGTCGTCGAGGTCATCGACCCGCGACGCACGACCTCGCAGGCGCTCACGCACGTCCGCAAGCGTCCGGGCAGGGGCAGGACGCTGCTCACCCAGGTGATGGTCGCGAACGGGCGGGCCCTCACCGATCTGCTCACCACCGTCGTCGACGTGGCGATCTCCTACGAGCTCCGCATCTCGGTGCCCGCCCTCGACGTGGCGCTGCGGTGCGGCGTCACCCCGCGGGCCTTCCGGCTCGAGTTGGCGAGCCGCGAGGCCGTCCACGGCAAGCATCGGGCCCAGGTGGCGATCGAGCTCGCGGACGCAGCCAGCGGATCGCCGGGCGAATCGGTGGCGAGGGTCGCGCTCGACGAGGTCGGCGCCCCTCGGCCGGTCCTGCAGCAGGAGTTCCGCGACGCGGCGGGGTTCATCGGTCGGGTCGACTTCTGGTTCCCCGAGCACGGTGTGGTCCTCGAGTTCGACGGTCGGAGCAAGTACACCGACCCGGCCCTCCGCCCGGCGGGAACGTCCTCGGCCGACGTCGTCGTCGCGGAGAAGCGTCGCGAGGACCGACTTCGTCGGCACCCTGACGTCCGTTCCGTCGGCCGGTCCGGCTGGGACGAGGCGAACGACGCCGAGGCATTGCGCGGAGTCCTGCTCGCCGCAGGCCTGCCGACGACGACTCGGACGTTCCACAGACTCCGATGACGCCGGTCGGCGGAGCACGGCGCACAACCAAAGTCACCCC
>NZ_MJGO01000039.1:17522-124521 GCF_001864895.1 Curtobacterium sp. MCBA15_009 | reverse complement strand
GGTGACTTTGGTTGTGCGAAGCGGATTCGCGCCAGCGGAGCGCGGCGCCCGCGCGCGCTACGCGAGCTCGAGCAGCACGTGGCCGGACGAGATCGTCTGGCCGACCGGGGCGTTCAGGCTCGTGACGACGCCGTCCTTGTGGGCCTGGACGGGCTGCTCCATCTTCATCGCCTCGAGGACGACGAGCAGGTCGCCCTTCACCACGGTGTCGCCCTCGGCGACCGCGAGCTTCACGACGGTGGCCTGCATCGGCGAGGCGACGGACCCGCCCGACTTCGCGACACCGCCGCGCACGGCCGACGAGCGGCGCTTCGGGGGAGCGGAGGGACCGGCGGGACGACGCCCCGCGGCCGCGCCACCGCCGACGATCGACGGCATCGTGACCTCGATGCGCTTGCCCTGCACCTCGACGACGACGCTCTCGCGGGCGGCCGGGGCGGGGAGCTCCTCGGGGGAGCCGCTCCACGCCGGGATGTCGTTCTGGAAGTCGGTCTCGATCCACTGCGTGTACACGGAGAACGGCTCGTCGTCGGGGGTCGCGAAGGCCGGGTCCGACACGACCGCGCGGTGGAACGGCAGCACGGTCGGCAGGCCGGTGACCTCGAACTCGGCGAGTGCCCGTCGCGAGCGTTCCAGGGCCTCGGCGCGCGTGGCGCCGGTGACGACGAGCTTCGCGAGCATCGAGTCGAACGAGCCGGACACGACGTCGCCCGACACG
This sequence comes from Curtobacterium sp. MCBA15_009, assembly GCF_001864895.1. Classification (GTDB taxonomy): domain Bacteria; phylum Actinomycetota; class Actinomycetes; order Actinomycetales; family Microbacteriaceae; genus Curtobacterium. The sequence continues at coordinate 123,803 of NZ_MJGO01000039.1, read as the reverse complement.
ACGCCGGAGTCGACGCGGACGCCGGGGCCGGACGGCGCGTTGAACGCGTGCACGGGGCCGGGCGCGGGGAAGAAGTTGCGACCAGGGTCCTCGCCGTTGATGCGGAACTCGAACGAGTGCCCGCGGGGCGTCGGGTCGGAGTAGTCGAGCGTGCCGCCCTCGGCGATGCGGAACTGCTCGCGGACGAGGTCGATGCCGGTGACCTCTTCCGAGACGCAGTGCTCGACCTGCAGGCGGGTGTTCACCTCGAGGAACGACACGGTGCCGTCGGCCCCGATGAGGAACTCGCAGGTGCCGGCGCCGACGTAGCCGACCTCGCGCAGGATCGCCTTCGACGACTCGTACAGTCGCTCCTGCTGTTCGTCGGTCAGGTACGGCGCGGGGGCCTCCTCGACGAGCTTCTGGTGGCGACGCTGCAGCGAGCAGTCGCGCGTCGAGACGACGACGACGTTGCCGTGCTCGTCGGCGAGGCACTGGGTCTCGACGTGGCGCGGCTTGTCGAGGTACTTCTCGACGAAGCACTCGCCGCGGCCGAACGCCGCGATGGCTTCACGCGTCGCCGACTCGAACTGCGAGGCGACCTCCTCGCGCGTCCGTGCGACCTTCAGGCCGCGGCCACCGCCACCGAAGGCCGCCTTGATGGCGACCGGCAGGCCGACCTCGTCCGCGAACGCGATGACCTCGGAGGCGTCCTTGACGGGCTCGATGGTGCCGGGGGCGAGCGGCGCCCCGACCTTCTCGGCGACGTGGCGCGCGGAGACCTTGTCGCCGAGGCGCTCGATGGACTCCGGCGACGGACCGATCCAGGTCAGCCCCGCGTCGATGACGGCGCGGGCGAAGTCGGCGTTCTCGGCCAGGAACCCGTAGCCCGGGTGCACGGCATCCGCGCCGGAGCGACGGGCGACCGAGATGATCTTGTCGATGACGAGGTAGGTGTCGGCGCTCGTGGTGCCGTTCAGCGCGTAGGCCTCGTCAGCGAGGCGTGCGTGGAGGGCGTCACGGTCCTGGTCGGCGTAGACCGCGACCGATGCCTTGCCTGCGTCGCGGGCCGCACGGATGATGCGGACGGCGATCTCGCCGCGGTTCGCGATGAGGACCTTGCTGATACGGGGCATGAGACATCAGCGTATTCGTGCGGTCGCGGGACGAATTGACCGGCATCCACAAAGAACCGGCCCCGCACAGTGCGGATGTCTACAGCGACCAGAGATCGTGCCAGTCGATGCCGAAGCCCCGCAGGAGCATCGTCCGCAGCATCGGCAACGACATGCCGATCACGGCCGACGGCGCGCCGTCGATCCGGGTGATGTACGCCGCCGCCCGACCGTCGATGGTGAACGCGCCCGCCACCTCGAGCGGCTCGCCGGTCGCGACGTACGCGTCGATCTCGTCCGCCGAGACGTCGTCGGCGAAGGTGAGCACCGCGCTGTCGACCGCGACCACGCGGTCGCCCGCGGCGGCCAGCGCCGACCCGCCGGGCGCGACGTCACCCAGGTCCGGGACCCCGGCAGGCGACGTGACCAGGGGACGGACGGGAGGCACGGTGCGGGCCGCGTCCGGGCCTCCCGTCCGCCCCGTGGCCGGGTCCACGTCGCGGCGCCGGTCGACGACGCAGTGTCCGCTCCACAGGGTCCCGCCGCCGGCGGCGAGCATCTGCCGCCAGCGCTCCCGGGCGACCGCCGGGTCGTGCGGCTTGCCGTACAGGCGTCCGTCGACCTCGAAGGCGGAGTCGCCGCCGAACACCACGCCGTCCACCGGCGAGCCGGCGACGGCGGCGTCCGCGACGGCCGACGCCTTCGCGACCGCGAGGAGCGAGACGAGCTCGGGGCCGGTCAGGTCACGGCCGAGGGACGCGGCGGCGGCGGCACCGGCGGCGTCCTCGTCGACCCCGGGGGAGACGAGCACCGGCTCGATCCCGGACTGGGCGAGGAGGGCTCGGCGGGCGGGGGATGTACTCGCGAGGTACAGACGCATGGGACCATCTCACCATGGGTGAATCCGTCGGCACGCTGCTCGAACTCGACGTCACCGGGATCGCCCACGGCGGCATCTCGGTGGCACGGCACGAAGGCCGGGTGGTCTTCGTCTCGGACGCGATCCCCGGGGAGCGCGTCGTCGCCCGGGTGACCGAGGACCGCAAGAAGTCGTTCTGGCGTGCCGACACGGTCAGCGTCGTCACCCCGAGCGAGCACCGCGTCGACCACGTCTGGCCGGAGGCCGCGCTCGACCGCGACCCCGAGACGCGCCCGGGCGGTGCCGAGTTCGGGCACATCGCCCTCGCCCACCAGCGCACGCTGAAGCACGACGTCCTCGTCGACGCGTTCGCGCGGTTCGCCCGGACGGACCTCGCCGAGGTGCTCGGCCACGACGTCGTCGTCGAGGCGGCGCCCGGCGACGACGCCGCGAACGGCCTCGGTTGGCGCACCCGCGTCCGGCTGCACGTCGACGAGCACGGCACCGCCGGCCCGTTCGCCGCCCGTTCGCACTCCGTCATCCCCGTCACCAGCCTGCCGCTCGCGAGCGCCGCGGTGCAGCAGAGCGCGCCGCTCGGCCGTGGCGTGATGCCGGGCTCGTCGGTGATCGACGTCCTCGCGCCGAGCGGGTCCGAGGGGGCACGGCTCGTCATCGACGAGCAGAAGCCCACGGTCGTGACCGAGGTCGTCGGGGAGCGCACGTTCCAGGTCGACGACAACGGCTTCTGGCAGGTGCACCGCGCCGCGGCGACCGTGCTCACCGAGGCCGTGCAGGACCTGGTCGACCGCGACCGCCTCGACCCCGAGGGCACCCACCTCGACCTGTACGGCGGTGTCGGCCTGCTCGCCGCAGCGCTCGGCGACCTCGTCGGCCCGAAGGCGCGCATCACGAGCGTCGAGAGCGCGGGGCGCGCGACCGAGCACGCGCAGGAGAACCTGTCCGAGTGGATCGGCGCCCGCGCCGAGACCGGGCGCGTCGACCGCTGGCTCGCGAACACGGTGGCGAACGCCTCGCGCGCCGAGCAGGACCGCTTCCGCGCCGGCACGATCGTCCTCGACCCGCCGCGCGCCGGCGCCGGACGCCAGGTCGTCGAGCAGATCGCGGCACTGGCACCCGCACAGGTCGTCTACGTCGCCTGCGACCCCGTCGCGCTCGCCCGCGACGTCGCGACCTTCGCCGACCTGGGGTACACGCTCGAGGCGCTGCGGGCCTTCGACCTGTTCCCGCACACGCACCACCTCGAGGCGGTCGCCCGGCTCGTACCGACGCGCTGAGGTCGTCCCAGCATCGCCCGGGTCCCGCCGAGGGCCCGAGCGCCGGAACCTGAGCCGCGTGGCGCACCGTCCGGACTCCCCACCTGAGTCCGGGCTGGGTATCCTGGGTACTCGATGGCGACCCGGTTTCAGGGGCCGGGCCTGCGCATCGGGACGAGAGGCCACAGTGGCAGCAGGAACGACAACCACCAACGAGACACCCGCGACGGCCACCAGGCCGGTCCGGGTCGCGATCGTCGACGACCACGAGTCCGTCCGACTCGGGATCCAGGCGGCGTGCCAGAACGAGGGGTTCGAGGTGGTGCTCACCGCCGCGAGCGTCCCCGAGTACGTCGAGAACCTCGACGGGCGAGAGGTCGACGTCGTCGTCCTCGACCTGTCCCTCGGCGACGGCTCGACCGTCACCGAGAACGTCAAGGGCGTGCAGGGCACCGGATCGGCGGTGCTCGTGCACTCCATCGCCGACCGCGTCGCCAACGTCCGCGAGGCACTGGCAGCAGGGGCTGCCGGCGTCATCCCGAAGTCCTCGGCGACGAAGACCGTGATGGCCGCCGTCGCGACCGTCGCGCGCGGGGACGTCCTCAACAACCTCGAGTGGGCGAGCGCGATCGACGCCGACCGGGACTTCGCGAAGGCGCAGCTCGGGCGCCGCGAGCGGGAGATCCTGCACCTCTACGCATCGGGCCTGCCGCTCAAGCTCGCCGCGCAGCAGCTCGGCATCGGGTACTCCACCGCCCGCGAGTACCTCGACCGCATCCGCGTGAAGTACGTCGAGGTCGGCCGACCCGCGCCGACCAAGGTCGACCTGCTCCGCCGCGCGGTCGAGGACGGGATCCTCCCCGGGCTCGACTCGGGGATCGACCCCGACGGCGACGGTCGCTGAGTCCGATGGCGATCGCGGCTGAGCCGGCGCCCGGGTTCGCCGGAGCGGTGGGCCCGGGGGCCGGCGCGCTGCGTCCCGCGGCCCAGCGTGCCGGCGCCCGGGCCGGTGCGGTCCCCGCCTCGCCCGGTGCGCCCGAGCACGGCCCGGTCCCACCGGGACTCGACGGCACGGCACCGTTCGGCGGCGACCCGTCCCGCAACGTCCGCACCTCGATCACCCAGGCGTCGGTCGAGCGCGCGTTCGCCGTGCTGCTCGCCATGGCCGCGATCGGCCTGGGGATCGTCGACGCGCCGGCCGTGCTCGAGCAGCTGCCCGCCCTCGACCCGTTCTGGGGACCGCTCGTCGCGCTCGCGCTCGGCGCCTCGTTCGTCTTCGTGGGCGTCTCGGCGTTCGTGCCGCGGGTCGCGCAGCTCGCGCAGATCGCCTGCGCGCTGCTGTTCCTCGTCGCGCTCGTCAGCTGGCCGGCCACCGTGCAGGACCCGATCCCGGCGGGGCAGCAGCCCTGGCCGTGGTGGTTCTGCACCGTCGGGTCGACCGCCGCGGCGATGGGCTTCGCCACGTGGCGCGCGACGATCTACACGGCACTCGTCCCGGCGGTCTACGTGGTGGTGCGCCTCGCGCCGGTCGGCGGCGAGGTCGGGCTGACCCGCGCGCTGCTCGACGGTGTCTACACGGCGCTGCTCAGCGGCGCCGTCCTCGTCATCGCGGTCGTCCTGCGCCGTGCGGCCTCGGCCGTCGACTCGGCGCAGTCCACCGCCGTCCGCCGGTACTCGTTGGCGATCCGGGAGCACGCGACCGAGGTCGAGCGGGTCCAGGTCGACGCCATCGTGCACGACAGCGTGCTCACGACGCTGCTGTCCGCCGCCCGCGCGGACACCCTCGAGGCGAAGACGCTCGCCGCGCGGATGGCCCGGAACGCGATCGACCACCTCGAGGCCGCCGCGACGGACGGCCCCGGCGAGGCGCTCCCGGTGACCCTCGCCGAGCTCCGCACGCGGATCGGGGACGCCGTCGGTGCACTCGCCGCGCCGGTGCGCATCGTGCCGCCCCGGCCAGCGCATGCCGCGCCGCTCCGGCTGCCGGCCGCCGTCGCGGACGCCCTCGCCTCGGCGGCGCTGCAGGCCGCCGTGAACAGCGTGCAGCACGCCGGCGGACCCGACGTCGACCGCTGGGTCCGGATCGAGCAGCGCGGCGACGGCATCCGGGTCGAGGTGGGCGACGACGGGCGCGGCTTCGACGTCGCGGCGATCCCGTCCGAACGGCTCGGCGTGCGGCGCTCGATCATCGAGCGCGTCACCACCGTCGAGGGGACGGCCGAGGTGCACACCGCCCCCGGCGCCGGTACCCGCGTCGAACTGCGCTGGACCGGGGCAGCGGCCGGATCGGGGGCCTCCGCGTGAGGGTCTCGCTGCCGGCGAGCGTCGCGCTCGGCCTCGCCTCGCTCTTCTCCGTCTACCACCTGGTGCTCGCGCTGTCGTCGCTGTCCCGGGTCACCGAGGTCGGCCCCGTCATCACCTGCATGGTGCTGTACGCCGCGGCGACCGGCACGGTGCTGTTCGTGCCGGGCAAGGTGCTGCCGGTCTGGAGCGCGTGCTTCGCCCTGGCGACCGCGCTCGTGATGCCGGTCGTGTCGGCCCCGGTCGTCCGCGAGATCACCCCGGGTGCGGGCTACGTCACCTGGTGGATCGCCGCGGTCGGCACGCTCATGGTCGTGCTCGTGGTGCGCGGCCGCGGCCCGTTCGCCTGGGTCGGTGTGCTGTTCCTCGCCGTGCACACCATCGCGTGGGCCGGGCTCGACGCCCTCGGGTCGCTCGGCGTGCTCGGCAGCGTGGCCTGGGTCGCGATCGCGACGGTCTTCGCCGCGGCGATGAGCCGGGCCACCCGGAACACCCGCGAGCTCGTGCGCGCCGAACAGGAGACCGCCGACTGGCAGGCCGCGCAGGACGCCCACGTGTTCGAGCGGCAGTTCCGCCTGCGCCAGACCACCCGCATGGCCTTGCCGATGCTGCAGCGGATCATCGACTCGTGCGGCGACCTCGACGAGGCCGACCGCGCCGAGTGTCTCAACCTCGAGCAGGCGATCCGCGACGAGATCCGCGGCAGGTCGCTGCTCTCCGACGACGTCCGCGACGAGGTCATGCAGCTGCGGCGACGGGGTGCCACCGTCCAGCTGCACGACGACGGGGGACTCGACGACCTCGACGCCGAGGACGTCCGACGCATCCACGCGCGCATCGCCGAGGCGCTCCGGCAGGCCCGCGACGCCGACAACGTCATCGTCCGCACGGTGGGCGAGGGCGCCGAGGCCGCGGTGACGGTCGTGGGCCTGCGGCTCGACGTCGCGGCGAGCGAGTCGGCCGCACTCGGCGCCGGCATGGACGACGACGACGGTGACGAGGACGACTCCGTGGCGCTCTGGCTCGAGATCCCGCGGCACGAGACCGTCTGACGCGGGTCGCGGCGGCGCGGGGTCGCGCGGCGACTGCGCAGATTCCGACACGACACGAGGTGATCGACGCGTGGAGCGTCGGACATGCGCACGCATGCGGTGCGTGCGCATGTTCCGACACGACACCAGGTGATCGACGCGTGGATCGTCGCGAAGGTGGTGCGCGCCGCAGGGTACCCGAGACAGCGGACGCGCTGCGGGGGCGGCCGGGGGGCGCGTGGCAGCGCTGCCACGGGCCTCCCGGCCGCAACTTGGTCGCGCCGGGCCGGCGCCGACGGCTGACGCGACCACCCCGACGACGCACGAGGTGATCGACGCGTGGACCGTCGCGGAGGGGTGCGCGTGCGAACGCCCCCGGAAACGGGGAACGGGCCGGTCGGAGTCCGACCGGCCCGTTCACGACCCGAGGCTGAGCGACAACCCGAATGTCGCCCTGCCTCGATGCGGTCGATGGCGTCGTACCCTAGTCGGCCACCGACCTGCGATGTTCTTCAGAGAAGGACACCGAACACGTCAATCTTGCCCCCGCCCGCAACCCGTGTCAGTCATCATTTCGGGGGACAAATCAAGCGGATCTGGCCCGATTCCGCGTTCCCTGCCCCCCGATCGAGGGGATACCGACCGGGAAGTGCAGCCTGCAACGTGCTCACGGAGCACTCCCCGCAGGGGTACATCAGCGGAGCGACCGGCTCCAGGCGCCGCGGCCGTGGTCGAGCGGGCGACGCAGGCCGCGTGCGGATGACTCCCAGCCGGCCCGGGGCCGGTCGACGACCTCGGCACGACCAGCGGCCGCAGCCTCGTCGGCCTGGCGCTGCAGGACGGCGACGACGGCGGCGAGCTCCTCGGGCGAGGGGTCGCCGGACACCACGTGGACGTCGGCGACCGACGTCGGCTCGTCCGCGGGGACGGGAGCTGCGTGACGACCCATCAGTGCACGCCCATCAGAGGGGGATGTTCCCGTGCTTCTTCGGCGGCAGCGTCGCACGCTTGCCGCGCAGCGACCGGAGCGCTTTGATCACCGACACGCGCGTGGCGTGCGGCTGGATGATGCCGTCGAGCTCGCCGCGCTCGGCCGCCAGGTACGGCGACGCCACGTTGTACGTGTACTCGTTCGCGAGCTTCGTGCGCACGGCGGCGACGTCCTCGCCGGACTCCTCGGCGCGCTTGATCTCGGCGCGGTACAGGATGTTCACGGCGCCCTGACCGCCCATCACGGCGATCTCGGCGGTCGGCCACGCCAGGTTGATGTCGGCGCCGAGCTGCTTCGAGCCCATGACGATGTACGCGCCGCCGTACGCCTTTCGGGTGATGACGGTGACGAGCGGCACGGTGGCCTCGGCGTAGGCGTAGAGCAGCTTCGCACCGCGGCGGATGACGCCGGTCCACTCCTGGTCGGTGCCGGGCAGGTAGCCGGGCACGTCGACCAGGGTGAGGATCGGGATGCCGAAGGCGTCGCAGAACCGCACGAAGCGCGCGGCCTTCTCGCCGGCGTCGATGTTGAGCGTGCCGGCCATCGCCTGCGGCTGGTTTGCGATGATGCCGACCGTGCTGCCCTCGACCCGGCCGAAGCCGATGAGGATGTTCGGTGCGAAGAGCGGCTGGACCTCGAGGAACTCGCCGTCGTCGACGACGTGCTCGATGATCGTGGTGACGTCGTACGGCTGGTTCGTCGAGTCCGGGATGACGAGGTCGAGCTCGTGGTCGGCGTCGGTGGTCTCGAGCTCGGGGGCGACGTCGTACGCCGGCGCGTCGGACAGATTGTTGTCCGGCAGGAACCCGATGAGCGAGCGGGCGTAGTCGAGCGCGTCGGTCTCGTCCTCGGCGAGGTAGTGGGCCACACCGGAGACCGCGTTGTGCGTCTGGGCGCCGCCGAGCTCCTCGAAGCCGACGTCCTCGCCGGTGACGGTCTTGATGACGTCGGGGCCGGTGACGAACATGTGACTGGTCTTGTCGACCATGATGACGAAGTCGGTGAGGGCGGGGGAGTACACCGCACCGCCGGCCGCCGGGCCCATGACGATCGAGATCTGCGGGATGACGCCGGACGCCTGGGTGTTGAGGCGGAAGATCTCGCCGTACTTGCCGAGCGCGACCACGCCCTCCTGGATGCGCGCGCCGCCGGAGTCGAGGATGCCGATGATCGGCACACCGGTCTTCAGCGCGTGCTGCATGACCTTGATGATCTTCTCGCCGGCGACCTCGCCGAGCGATCCGCCGAAGACCGTGAAGTCCTGGGCGTACACGGCGACGTTGCGGCCGTGGATCGTGCCGACGCCGGTGACGACCGCGTCGCCGTAGGGGCGCTTGGCGTCCATGCCGAACGAGGTGGTGCGGTGCCGCACGAACTCGTCGAACTCCACGAAGGAGTTCTCGTCGAGCAGCTGCTCGATGCGTTCGCGCGCGGTGCCCTTGCCCTTGGCGTGCTGCTTCGCGATGGCGGCTTCGCCCGCGGCGGTCACGGCTTCGTGGTACCGGTCGCGGAGGTCGGCGAGTCGGCCGGCCGTCGTCGAGAGATCGGGGGTGTCTCCTGTGGTCACCCGCTCACCCTACCGGCGGCCAGGACGGGGTCGGTTGGAGGACCCCCACGGTTCCTGCCCGTACATTTGCGTGCATGTCCACACCCGCGTCGTCGTCCTTCCCCGTCACCGGCAGCGCGGTCCGGGCGTCCGGAGCGACCCTCGAGACGCCGGCGCGGACCGGTTCCACCAACGCGGACCTGCTCGACGTCGCGACCGCCCGGCAGCACGGGAGCGTCGTCGCCACGATGGACCAGACCGCCGGCCGCGGTCGGCTCGACCGCTCGTGGTCCGCCCCCGCCGGCGAGACGCTCGCCGCGAGCGTGCTCGTCCGGGCCGACCTCGACGACCGCGACCGCGGGTGGCTGCCCCTCGTCGCCGGTGCGGCGATGCGCGACGCCGTCGCGTCGGTCCTGCCGTCCGACGCAGCGGTCGTCGTGAAGTGGCCGAACGACGTGCAGGTCGCCGGCGACAAGGTGTGCGGGATCCTCTGCCAGGTCGCCACGGACGGCAGCGTCGTCGTGGGAGCCGGCGTCAACCTCACCATCCCCACCGACCGGTTGCCGACGCCGACGTCGACCTCCCTCCGCCTGGCGGGCGCGGTCGACGACGCCCCCACCCTGGCCGACGCGGTCCTGTCCGCCTTCCACCGGGCCCTCCTGGAGGCCGTGGTCGCCCTGGCCGCCGGCGGTCCCGCCGCCGAGACGGTCCGGTCCCGTGTCCGCGCAGCGTGCGGCACGATCGGTCGCCGCATCCGCCTCGAACTGCCCGACGGCACGGTCGAGGAGGCGGAGGCCACCGGCATCGACGACGAGGGCCGCATCACGATCCGGGATCGAGCCGGCGCGGCCAGGGGCGTCGCCGTGGGGGACGTCACCCACCTGCGGTATGCATGACGGCATGACCGCCGAGCCGCCGCCCGAACGCGTCGTCGCGCGCCTGCGACCGCACGCTCGGCGCCTGGTGCGCCCGGCCGTGTTCGTCGTGCTCGTGACCGCCGCCGGCGGGTTCGGCTTCGGCGTCTTCCAGGCCCAGCTCGCGTGGCTGAACGCCGTCGTGGCGGGCCTCGTCGTGCTCCTCGTCGTGGTCGGCGGCGCCGTCCCGCTCTTCCGGTGGATGTCCGAGCGGTACATCGTGACGACCCGTCGCCTGGTCGTCGTGCAGGGCCTCGGCACCCGCACCCGGCACGAGCTGCTGCACTCCCGCGGGTACGACGTCACGGTGCGCCGCCGCGGGCTGCAGGGGCTGTTCCGCTCCGGCGACGTGCTGGTGTTCCCCGGTGAGGACCCGGCCGTGGTGCTCGCCGACGTGCCGCACGCCGACCTCGTCGTCGCCGTCCTGCACGACCTGGTGGAGGCGTACGAGGCCAGGCGCCGGCACCGCGAGCCGGACTGGGACGAGATCGTCGGCGGTCCGGACCACCGACCGCCGTGGGGCGACGTCCGCTCCTGACGGCGGGGGCCGCGCCGGGCGGCGGGGCCGTGCTGGCATCTGCGCGAGAAACCGGTAGCGTCTTCGCGTGCGTATCTCTGTGATCGGCTGCGGCTACCTCGGTGCCGTGCACGCCGCCTCCATGGCCAAGCTCGGACACGACGTCGTCGCCGTCGACGTCGACCCCGCGAAGATCGAGCGGCTCGCCGCGGGCGAGGCCCCCTTCTTCGAGCCCGGGCTGCCGGAGATCCTGACCGAGGCGCTCTCGTCCGGCCGGATCCGCTTCACCACGGACATGGCCGAGGTCGCCGGCGCCCAGGTGCACTTCCTCGCCGTCGGCACCCCGCAGGGCCCGACCGGTGCCGCGGACCTGACCTACGTCGACGCGGCCGTCGCCGCGCTCACCCCGCACCTGTCCGCCGGCGAGTTCGTCGTCGGCAAGTCGACCGTGCCCGTCGGCACCGCCGCGCGGCTCGCCGACGAGGTCTCGGCCGCCGTGCCGGGGGCGACGCTCGTGTGGAACCCGGAGTTCCTGCGCGAGGGCTTCGCGGTGCAGGACACCATCAGCCCGGACCGCTTCGTCTACGGCGTGCCGGACGGCGAGGACGGGCAGCGCGCCGTCGCCGCGCTCGACGAGGTCTACGCCGAGGCGCTGTCGACCGGCACCCCGCGACTCGTCGTCAACCTGCCGACGGCCGAGCTCGTCAAGATCAGCGCGAACGCGTTCCTCGCGACCAAGATCTCGTTCATCAACTCGATGGCCGAGATCGCCGAGGTCGCCGGCGCCGACGTCACCGCGCTCGCCGACGCCATCGGCCACGACGCCCGCATCGGCCGCAAGTTCCTGAACGCCGGCCTCGGCTTCGGCGGCGGCTGCCTGCCGAAGGACATCCGCGCGTTCCAGGCCCGGGCCGACGAGCTCGGCGTCGGTGAGTCGCTCGCGTTCCTGGCCGACGTCGACGCCACCAACCTGCGCCGCCGTGCACACGTCGTCGACCTCGCCCAGGAGCTGCTCGGCGGCGACGTGGCGGGCAAGCGCGTCGCGGCGCTCGGCCTGGCCTTCAAGCCGAACTCCGACGACGTCCGCGACTCGCCGGCCCTCGACATCGCCGCGCGTCTGCACGCCCTCGGCGCGACCGTCTCGGCGTACGACCCCGAGGCCGTCGGCACCGCCCGTCGGGTGCACCCCGAACTCGACTACGTCGAGCGCGCGTCCGAGGCGCTCACCGGCGCCGAGCTGGTGCTCGTGCTCACCGAGTGGACCGAGTTCCGCGAGCTCGACGCGACCACCGTGGCGTCGCTGGTCGCCAGCCCGGTCGTCGTCGACGGCCGGAACTGCCTGGACCGCGACGCCTGGACCGCAGCCGGCTTCACGTACCGCGGCATGGGGCGCTGAGGCACTCCGTGGCCCCCCGGGTGCGGCGCGTCCTGCTCGACGGCGTCCGCGGGCGCGACTGGGCCACCCCGGTCGTGCTCGCGGCCACCCTGTTCGTGCTCGTCGCCGCCGTCGCCCGGATCGCGTCGACGGAGCCGCTCAGCAGCACGGACGAGTCGGCGCACGTCGACTACGCACTCCGGGTGTGGCACGGGCAGCTGCCGGTCCTGATGGACGGCGTGCGCTTCCGGCCCGGCTTCGGCCACCACCCGCCCGTGCAGTGGGTCGCGCAGCACCCGCCGCTCTACTACGTCCTGCTCGCGCCGCTCGTCGGCCCGCTCGTCGACGGGGGACACCCGGTGCAGGCGGTCGTCGCGGCGCGCGTCGTGAACGCGCTCGTCGTGGCCGGGATCGTCCCCGCCGCGGCCTGGGCGGCGTCGCGCTGCTTCCCGGGGGCCCGTCGACTGCCCGCCACCGTCGCCGTCGTCTCGGCCTTCACCGCGGTGCTCGTCGTGCAGGCCGGCGTCGTCTACAACGACTCGCTCGCCGCGCTCCTCGGCGCCCTCGCCTGCGGCGTGGCCGGCGCCGCCCTGCGCTCCGGTCTCACACCGCGCCTGCTCGTCGGCGGCGCCCTCGTGACGGCCGCCGGCATGACCACGCGGCTGTCCTTCGCGCTCTGGCTGGTGGCCGTCGCGGTGGCGTTCCTGCTGGCCCGGACGGTCCGGCTCGGCCGGCTCCGGGGCGTGTGGGCCCGCGTGGTCGTCGCGCTCGTACCGGTGGCCGCCGCCGCGGCGGCGTCCGGGTGGTTCTGGGTGCGCAACACCATCGTCGCCGGGTCGTTCAGCGGTCGGCCGAAGCCGTGGCCGGGCTGGGTGCCCCGCGCCCACTTCACCGACGGCGAGGTGGCGACGAAGCCGTCCTTCTGGAAGCAGCTCTTCGCGCTCTACCGCGGTGCGCTCGACCTGCGCGACCCCGTGCCGTGGACGCTCCTGCTCGTGCCGCTCCTGCTCGTGGCGGTCGCCGCCGTGGTGCTCGTGGTGCGCCGCGCGACCGACCGGCGGGGGGAGCGTGCCGTCCGGTCCGCCGAGGCCTGGCCGCGCGCGCTCGTCGTCGCGATGCTCGTGACCGTCGTCGTGCTCTTCGTGCTCGTCGAGATCCGCTACATGGCCGGTGGCGGTGCGCCGATCAACCGCTACACGCTGGCGGTCTGGGTACCGATCGCCATCGCCGTGGCGGCCGGGCTCGGGGCGTCGCGGCGCGCGGCCGTGGTGCTCGTGCCGGCGTGGACGCTCCTGGCCCTCGTGCCGATCTGGTCGCTGCTGCACTTCGCGGGCGCGACGCTCGTGCCGCACTCGAGGACCCTGGTGCTCGGCGCGACGGTGCTCGCCGGCGTGCTGACCGCCGCGACGATCGTGCTCTTCGTGCTCGGCGAGCTCGACGGCCTCCGCCGGCGCCGGCAGGACGACACGACGGCGGCACCGACGACGGCGGTACCGACCGCGCCGGCGCCGACGGCGACCCCGGACGGGGATCAGCCGATCGCGTCGGACAGCACCGCGCGGTAGCGCTCGCCGATCCGCTCGGTCGAGAACTCCGCCGCCGACGCGACGGCCCGCTCCTGGTAGCGGGCGCGCGCGGCGTCGTCGGTGAGCACGCGCTGCAGCGCGGCCCGGAGCGCCGGGACGTCGCCGGGCGGCACGAGCACGCCGGACACGTCGTCCTCCACCACGTCACGGATGCCGGGCAGGTCGCTCGCGACGATCGCGGCACCGACGGCGGCGGCCTCGAGCAGGGTGACCGGCAGGCCCTCCTGGTCGCCGTTCGCTGCGGGGATCGACGGCACGGCGACGACGGTCGCGGACGCGAGGGTCTCGAGCACCTCGGTGCGGCCGCGCTGCCCGAGGAACGTCACGGGGAGTCCGGCCGCCTGCTGCTCGAGCTGCGCCCGGTAGGGACCGTCGCCGACGACGGTGAGCCGCCACGGCACGTCGTCGCCGAGGCCGCGGAGCGCCTCGACCAGGTTGCCGAAGCCCTTCTTCTCGACCAGGCGGCCGACGGCCACGACGTGGTGTTCCTGGGCGGGCACGCGGGCGCGGGTGTCGCGGGCCGGACCGAGGTCGACGCCCATCGGGATCACCGTGGACCGGGACTCCGGCACGCCCCACTCCGTCAGGCGGTCGCGCATCTCCGAGTTGACGGTGGTGACGTGGGCGGACCGCCCGAAGACCCAGCGCTTGAGCCGGACGAGCGGCGCGGCACGCAGGGCGTAGATGTCGCCACCGTGCGTGGTGACGACCACCGGCACGCCGGGCGCCGCGAGCGTCGCCACGAGCGCCTGCGGGATCGCCCAGTGCGCGTGGATGACGTCGGGCCTCGCCGACCGCACGACGCGGCGCACGGCGAGGTACTGCGCGAGCACGAGCGCCGGCACCTGCACGATCCGGGAACGCCGCTCCTTGAGGTTGTCGAGGATCGCGCCGTCGGCCAGGTCCTCGAACGCCTTCGGGAAGTACGGGAAGCGCCGGACGCCGACGTCGCCGATCCGCTCCGTCTTGGCACCACCGGGCACCCGGGGCGTGAGCACCATCGTGTCGAAGCCCAGGGCCTCCTGGTGGGCGAGGTCGAGCACGAACGCGGGCACGCCGTCGTCGGGGTGCGCCGGGAACGTCGAACCGAGGACGAGCAGGCGGGGTCGGGCGGTGTGGTCGGTGCGGGACATCGTGCCTTTCCGGGGGTGGCGGGGGACGGTCCGGTAGGCTCTCACCCCGTGCGCGTACTGATCCACAATAGCGATTCGCCCCACAACCGCGGGGACCGGGCGATCCTCGCCGGCAACGTCGAACTCGTCCGCCGCCGCTGGCCGGACGCCGAGATCGTCTCCCTGTCGCAGTACCCCGAGCGGGACGCCGCGTGGTTCGGCATTCGGTTCCTGCCGGTCTCGCCGTACAGCACCGGCATCGGCGACCTGTTCGCCCTGCTGCGTGCCGCCCGCGGCGCCGACGTCGTGCTCTGGGGCGGCGGCGAGATCCTCAAGGACTACACGAACAAGCTCGGCCTCGTGTACTGGTTCGGCAAGATGCTGCTCGTCCGCGCGGTCAACAAGCACCTCGTCGGGGCGTTCCAGGGCATCGGCCCGACCACCGCAGGCATCAGCAAGCGCCTCATCCGGGCCACCGTCGACCTGTGCAGCGCGTTCGCGGTCCGTGACGACGAGTCCCGCGAGAAGCTCCTGTCCTGGGGCGTGACGACGCCGATCGTGTCGTCCTTCGACCCCGCGGTGGTCGGCACCGTCACCACGCCCGACGCCGACGTGCTCGAACGCCTCGAGCGCACCACCGGCCTGACCGCCGAGCAGCTCGAGGGCTCGATCGGCTTCGGTGTCCGCCGCTGGTTCCACTACAAGCGCAGCGGCTGGATCCCCTTCCGGTTCCTGCCGAAGCGCTTCCGCCAGACCGGCGTCGACAGCGACAAGCTCGTCACCTACCGTCAGGCCGTCGCTGACCTGGCCGACCGCGTCATCGACCGGTGGGACGCCGACGTCGTGTTCTACCCGATGCACATGGAGGCGTCCGAGGGCGACGCCGCCTTCGCCCGCGAGGTCATCGCGCTCATGCGGCACGCCGACCGCACCCACGTGGTCGAGGCGGACGCGTTCTCGCCGTCCGAGTACGCGGGCCTGATGTCCCGCAGCCGGCTGTTCCTGGCGAGCCGCCTGCACTCCGCCATCGTCGCGACGATCGCGGGCGTGCCGGCCGCGGTGCTCTACTACGTCGACAAGGGACGGCTGTTCTTCGAGCAGATGGGGCAGCAGGAGTTCTCGAAGCCGATCGAGTCGGCGCTCGAGCCGACCTTCGTCGACGACGTCACCGCGCAGCTCGAAGCGCTCGACGCGGACCGCGACGTGGTGCGGCAGCAGCTCGCCGACGGTGTCGCCCGGATGGCGACGGCGCTCGACGCCGACTTCGCCGAAGCGACGCGCGACGTCCGCTGACCACCGGCACACGACGTGCGGCCCGCGACCGCACGCAGCTGACGGACGGGAGGCCCGTGGCGACGCCGCCACGGGCCTCCCGTCCGTCGACCCCTAGGCTGACGCCATGACCGAACGTCGTTCCCTCATCCTCGCCGGTGGCATCGTCGCCGCCGCCGGCGGCGCCGTCTCCGCCGTCGGGGCGCTGATCCTCGTCGTGTCCGCCGCGACCGGCGGGAGCTTCCCCTTCGGGGCGGCGTTCCTCGTCTTCGCGGGTGCGCCGGTCACCGTCATCGGTCTGGTGCTGCTCGCCGTCGGCTGGGCGACGGGCCGCCGGGCGCGGACCCGTTCCTGACGGGGCGCGCCGGCGCCGTCACTCCGTCTTCGCCGCGAAGCGCTTCAGGTAGGTGACGGAGTTCCGGTAGACGTCCTGGTCACCAGGCAGGGTGCCGCTCGACGCCCACTGCCAGAAGGTCCACTTCGACCAGCTGCGGCCGAGCGTGCCCGGCGTCGTGAAGTCGTGCACCGGGTACAGGGCCACGAACAGCGCGTTCTTCGAGAACTGGTTGCTGTTGTTCGTGCAGCGCTTCCACCAGTCGGTCGTCGTGTAGATCGCCGGGTAGCGGTGGACCTTCTTGTGGACCGTGTTCGAGAAGTCCTTGATCCAGTTGCGCATCTGGCCCCAGCTCAGTCCGTAGCAGGTGCCCTGCGCGGCGCTGCCGTACTCGATGTCGAGCAGCGGGGGGAGCGTCTTTCCGTCCTTCGACCACTGCCCGCCGTGCGCGAAGAAGTAGTTCGCGGTGGCCGCCCCGCTCGCTTGGCTCGGCTGCGCGTAGACGTAGCCACCACGGATCAGGTTGCGCTGCTTCGCGGTCGCGTACTGCTGCTTGTACGTCGAGCTGACGTACGACGTGCCCTCCGTCGCCTTGACGTAGACGAAGCGCGCCCCGTTCCGGTACGACTGCCGGAAGTTGACGCTCGGCTGCCAGGCGCTGATGTCGAAGCCCTGCACGCGGCCGGGCAACGGGCCGGACGCCTTCGCGGCGGCGGAGGTGCTCAGCGACTGCGCGCTCACCCCGCCGGGAGCGACACTGACGTGCGTCTCACCGGCGTGGGCGGCGATGCCGGCGCCCATGGTGTGGTTGCCGGTGCGGTCCATCTCGGCGATGGAGAGCTCCTGCTCCGGGGCGGCGGGAGCCGACGTCGTCGCGGCGGAGGACGCCGAGGGTGCCGGTGCGGTCGGGGCTGCCGGTGCGGTCGGGGCCGCAGCGGCGACCAGCGGCCCGCTGCCGAAGGTGATCGCTCCGGCGACGGCGGCAGCGGTGCCGAGTCCGATGAGCCTGGTGATGGGTGCGCGCATGTGGTCTCGTCTTCCCTGTCGAGATGCCGTGGGGGCCTGATCTCCCACGCCGCAGTCCGAGCGATGCTACCGGGCCTCGGCGACACCTGTCCGCCTGGCGCACGCGTGCCGTCGCCGCCGACGCGGACGGGCCGTCGCGCTGGTCGGCGCTGCCGGCGGCCACCGTCCCCGGTGCTGGCGGTGCCGGCGGTGCTGGCCGCGCTGGCCGCGCTGGCGGCGCTGGCGGCGCTAGCGGTGCTCGCGGGTCGGGCGTGCGCCGTCGGTGTCGTCGATCTCCACCTCGGGCACCCGCCCGCGCGAGGAGACCTCCTGCGTGGCGTGCTTCTGCCGACGGTTCAGGAAGTTGCGTTCCACGAGCCACCACATGCCGACGCAGATCGCGAGCGTGACCGGGATGACAACGACGACCATCATCAGGAACTGCCACTTCGGGGACAGGCCGACCGGCAGGAGCAGCAGGTTGCCGAGGCCGAGCAACGGGCTGTGGAAGAGGTAGACCGAGTACGACACCAGGCCCGCGAGCACGAAAGGCTTCCACGCGAAGAACCGCGCGAGCCAGGTGTGCTGCCCGGTGACGGCCCGGCGTCCCATCCAGGTGAGCAGGATGCCGGCGAAGAGGCCGAGCACGACCTCGGACGGCCAGGTCTGGTGCTGCCAGTAGTCGCGGTTGCGGAAGAACACCAGGAGCGTGCCGACGAACATCGCCGCGACGAACACGCCGCCCTGCCAGCGGGGACCGCCGAGCTTCGAGGACTCGAGCTTGCCGGTGAGGTGCTCGTCGCGGGCCTTCACCGTCAGCTCGGCCGCGAGCATGCCCACCGCGAAGAGGCCGACGAACCACGGGTGCATCCAGGAGTAGCGGCTCTCGGCACCCATCCACATGCCGATGAGGACCAGCGACGAGGCGGTCGCCCACCCGCCGAAGACCTTCCAGAGCGGCAGGATCAGCAGCGGCATGAGGAAGTAGATCTGCCACTCGACGGCGACGGTCCACATCGGCCCGTTGATCTTGCCGATGTACTGCGGGAAGAAGTCGTGCACGAGGAACAGGTGGGTGAGGAACGTGCCCCAGCCCATCGGCAGCTTGGTGTCCCACTGGGTGCCGCCCGGCTGCCCCATCACCGGGACGAACAGGATGATGAGCGCGAAGACGACGAGCGACGCCCAGTACGGCGGGATGATGCGTCGGGCGCGGCGCCAGATGAACTTCCAGAACCCGCCGGGCAGCCGGTAGCGGTCGAACCGGGTCACGACGGGCAGCATCAGGACGTACCCGGACAGCACGATGAAGAGCGGGACCCCGAGGTAGCCCCACCCGATGATCGGACGGAGCCACGGCAGCTCGGTCGGCCCGGTGCCCTTCATCCCCGTGAAGAGGTACGCGTGGTAGAACACCACGGCCAGGGCCGCGAGACCGCGGAGGCCGTCGAGGTACGGGAACTCGAGCCGACCGCCCGATCGGGGAGCGGCGACCGGCGTCTCGGCTGCGGGATCGGTTGCGCGGGTTTCGGTGGCCAACGAACGTCCTCGTGGTGGTCGGAGCGGGGTCGCAGGCAGTCTCCCACACGCCGACCACGGCACGCGATCCGCCACGGTGCGGTCGGTCGAGCGAACGGATGTCATGATGAAGCACGTGACCGTGACGACGCCCGCAGCACCGCAGATCACCTCCGAGCCCGTCCGACGGCGTCCGGAGGCGGGCACACGGCGGTACCGACACGTCGTGGCGCCCCTCGTGCTGGCCGTCCTCGTGGTCGTCGGGGTCGGTCTCAGCGCCGCCGTGGCGTACCACAACCGCCTCGGGGTGACGAACGTCGACGGCATCTCGTACATGGGCATCGCGCGCGAGTACGCGAACGGTTGGCTGCCGGACGCGATCAACGCCTACTGGTCGCCGCTGGTCTCGTGGATGATGGCGCCGTTCGTCGCGGCGGGCCTCGGCCTGCAGACGGCCTTCGCGGTCGTGAACTGCTTCGCCGTGGCCGTCGTGCTCGGCATCGGCGGGTGGCTCGTCTGGTCGCAGAACCACCGCATCGTCCCGGCGGTGCTGTTCATGGTCACGTCGATCCCCGCCCTGATGAGCGCGGTGTCGGTGCAGACGCCGGACCTGCTCGTCGTCGCGTGGATCGTCGGGTTCCTGTGGGCCCTGCGCTGGGCGGACCAGGCGCTGCACGGCACGCGGCGCGCACGGCTCGTCTCCGGTGCGGTGCTCGGCGCCGTGGCCGCCCTCGGGTACTTCACCAAGCTCTTCCTGCTGCCGGTCGCCATCGGCGCCGTCGTCCTCTGGCTGCTCCTGCGCGTGTGGTCCGCCCGCCGTCGGCGTGAGCCGGTCCGGCACTGGTGGACCGCGCCGGTCGCCACGATCGTCGTGTTCGCGGTCGTCATCGCCCCCTGGGTCGGCGCCCTGACCGTGAAGTACGGCACGGTGACCCTCGGGTCGTCGCTGTCCGTGAACATCGGCTCGAAGTTCGACGACGGCGGGCGGGCGACCGACTGGCCGTTCCTGCCCGTCCCGCCGAACCCGCACGCCTTCTCGCCGAACGAGGACTTCACCCCGTCGGTCTACAAGCAGGGTCCGATGGACAACCCGGACCCCGACGCCGTGCCGCCGACCACGACGACCACCACCGAGGACACCGGGCCGCGGGTGACGAAGGAGTCGGGCATCCCCGCCCGCGCCGCCTACTACCTGCACGAGCGCATGCTCGCCCTGCCCTACTACCTGCAGAAGATCAGCACCTTCGCGCCGTTCGCCGCGCCGATCGCCCTGCTCTTCGCCGCCGCGCTCGTCATCGGCGTCGTGCGCTTCCGCCGCTACGCGTTCACCTGCATCGTCGCCGCGACCACCCTGGTCTACTTCGTCGGCTACGGCATGATCACGTCGTCGTCGAGCGGCGGCGGCAACGCCCGGTACTACTGGCCGCTCTTGTACCTCACAGCGATGATCGGCGCACTCATGCTGCCGGCGGTCTGGCGCCTGGTGCGCCGACGCGGGGTCGTCCGCGCCGTCGTCGCGTGCCTCGCGATCGCCGTCGTCCCCGTCGCGTCCTTCACGCAGAACTGGGCCGGCTCGCCGGCGCCGTTCTACCCGTCGGTGAACCGGACCGAGCCGCTGCGCGTGCTCGGGCCGACCGAGGTCCCCGAGCTCGTCCGGCTCGCCGACCAGATCCGCGCGAGCGGCGCCCTGCCCGAAGGGGCCAACGTCATCGGCTCGAACTACCGCTCGCTCTCGTCGCTCGCCTTCCTGACCGACACGCACGTGTACGGTCGCTCAGGTCAGGGCTACACGTACCACTCCGACGCGATGCGCAACCTGTTCATCGACGAGGGCGTGCAGTACTTCGTGCAGTTCGACCCGGCGACCGCCCCGGCCCGCGACTACTCGGTGGCGGGGAAGCTCGTCGGCACCTACGACGCGACGATCTCGTGCAGCGCCGACCGCTCCACGGACCCGGAGATCCCGTGCCGCATCCAGATCGTGCAGCTCGCCCGGTAGCGGTCCGTCCGAGCGGCGACGCAGGGAGCCGGGCGCCGCTGCGTCTACGATGACCTGTGCCCGAGACCCGGCAGGAGAGTCGTTTGTCAGGAACCACCAGCGAGACCCCCGCGACCGAGGGGAAGCGTCCGTCCACCGCGCGACGGATCCTCGGGCGGGCGATCCCGATCGTCTTCTACGTCCTGCTCGCGGTGTTCCTCGTGCTCTACGTCCGGCACGTCGACTGGGCGCAGCTCGCCGGACTCGACTGGCAGTGGTCGTGGGTCGTCGTCGCGACGCTCATCAGCCTGGGCTTCCGCTACTGGGGCGTCGGCATCTGGTTCTACCTGCTCCGCCGACTCGGGGCGACCGGCCTCAAGGGCAGCGGCGTCACCCTGACCTACGTCTACGCGAAGTCGTGGATGGGGCGGTACATCCCCGGCGCCGCGACCTGGATCATCGGCAAGGTCTACTTCGCGTCGAAGCACGGCGTCTCGAAGGCGCGGCTCGGCGTGAGCGGCCTGCTCGAGGGCGCCCTGCAGATCGCCGCGACCCTCGCCCTGGCCCTCGTGCTGCTGCTCATCGACCCGCGCACCCACCAGCTCGACGTCTGGCTCATCGTCCTGATGATCGCGGCCTTCGTCGGCTGCGTCGTCTGCCTCATCCCGCAGGTGTTCGTGTTCCTCATCGGCATCGCGCTGAAGATCCTGCGGCGCAAGCCCCTCGAAGCCGACGTCCGCCCGAACCTCGGCACCGTCCTCGGCGGCGCCGGCCTGTACGTCGCCGGTGCGGTGCTCTCCGGCACGGCCTACTACTTCATCACCCTGGCGGTGTACCCGTCGCTGAAGCTCACCGACGCGGCGTTCGTCATCGGCGCCGCGAGCATGGCGTCGGCGATCAGCATGCTCGCCGTGTTCGCCCCCGGAGGCCTCGGCGTCCGCGAGGGCGTCCAGGCCCTGCTGCTCGCGCTCGTGATGCCGCCGTCCGTCGCCCTCGTCGTGGTGGTCGTCACCCGCGTCTGGAGCCTGGCCGTCGACGGCCTGTTCCTGCTCTGCGCCGCAGCCCCCACGTGGTTCCGCCGCGGCCGTCCGACCGACGACCCCTCGGCGGTCGAGAGCGGCGTGCCGGCGGCCTGAGGCTCCGCGCTCGGCGCTCCGCGCTCGGCGCTCCGCGCTCCCGTCCAGTGAGCAGAAGACGTCGGGTCTGGATGGCAGACCCGACATCTTCTGCTCACTGGATGTCGATACGACGACGCAGCGGGCAACGCACCGGCGGCCCGACGCCCGGCGCTCCCGGCCAGTGTGCAGAAGACGTCGGGTCGGGACGGACGACCCGACATCTTCTGCTCACTGGATGTCGTCAGGTCGACGCGGTGGGCAACGCACCGGCGGCATGGCGCCCCGTGCGCGGGCGCCGTCACCACGCCGCGGCGGGCAGCGCACCGGCGGCCTGACGCCCCGCGCTCCCGTTCAGTGAGCAGAAGATGTCGGGTCGGAGTGGGGGACTCGACCTCTTCTGCTCACCGAGTGCCGCCGCGACGACGCAGCGGGCAACGCAGCGGCGGTCTGACGCCCGGCGATCCCTTCAGTGAGCAGAAGACGTCGGGTCGGGGCGACGGACTCGACGTCTCCTGCTCACCAGGTGCCGCCACGGCGACGCAGCGGCGGCCTCACACCACGGTGACGGGGGCGTCGACCGCACCACGACGACCCGCGCGGGCGACCTGCACGACCGACGCCACCAGACCGGCCGCGACGAGGACCACCACGACGGCGAGCACGGCGGGCGGCACCGGGCCGAGCTCGGAGTACCGCAGGAGCCCGCGGCCCGTGACCGGGAACAGCGCGGCGTTCCAGAACCATGCGGACGCCACCGCGAAGCCGTAGACGCCGACCGCGGGGAGCAGCACCGCCAGGGCGACGGCTGCCCACGACCGCGCACGACCCGCCGGCACGAGTCGTCGCCAGGCGAGGGCGCTCAGCACGACGAGGCAGACGATCGCGGGGAAGTAGTACCGACCCTGCGTGGCGGCGACCTCGGTGGTGGTCAGGTACGAGTGGGCGCTCGTGCGGTTCTGGATGCCGATGAGCAGCGCCGGGAACACCGCCAGGCAGAGCGCGACGCGGAGCTGCGGGCCACGGCGGAACGCCCAGCCGACCAGGACGACGAGCGCGACGAGCGTGAGGACGGCCGTCAGCAGGTCGCCCATGCTCACCTGCGCCCGACCGCCGAAGCTGCCCCAGAACGTGCGGGCGAGGGTGCCCCACGACACGTCGAGGAAGTGTCCGAGGGTCGGGTGCTCACCCGGCGGGAAGTCCTTCGGGGGCCGCATCGCGGTGTAGCCGTTCGGCTGCACGCGGCCGTAGGCGAACCAGTTGTGGACCCACCACCACGCGCCGATCCCGCCGGAGACCGCCATCGCGACCACGGTGCGGACCACCCGTCGCCGCAGGGACAGCACCCCGGCGCCGGCGAACAGCACGACCACGGCGACGAAGGGGACCGCGGGCAGACCGGTGCCCTTGATCCAGACGAGCGCACCGAGGGCCACCGCCAACGCGATCGTCGTCCGCCAGCGGGTGTCGCCGGTGAGCAGGCGCGTCGCCAGCCAGGCGACGACACCCGCGACGAGCAGCACAGGGGCGTCGTTCGACACCGACGAGCCGATGGACGCGAGCTCCGGCGTCGCGAAGAGTGCGAGCGCACCGACCAGCGCGGCCCGCGGCGACCGGGTCACCCGGCGGACGGACGCCCACACCAGCAGCGGCAGGGCCGTCACGGCGAGGGCGTCGGCGAGGCGGAGCGCCAGGAACGCGTGGTCCCACCGCAGGTCGCCGTAGTCGACGGCCCGCAGGACCAGCCCGCCGGCGAGGTACGCGGTCGGCGGGTGCTGGGTCATCTGGTTGACCGTCGCCGACGGTCCCGGTGCGCCCTGCAGCAGGCCGCTCACGGTGGACCACTGGTCGGCCGGCTTCGTCGCCTGCTCGGCCTTGGCGGCCTGCACGGCGTTCGAGACCTGCAGCGCGCCCGGGTCGACCCACTCGCCGCCGAGTGCCACGTGCACCGCGGCGTCGATGTGCGCGGTCTCGTCCGGTGCCTCGAACACCGGGACGACGAGTGCCCACGCGACGAGCCAGAGGCCGAACGTCGCGGTGACGACGGCGATGGCGATGCGCTCCCACCGGGCGGCGCGGGTCGGCGCTGCGGGGGAGTCGGTGGTGGGGGAGCCGGTGGTGGTCGTGGGGGCCGTCACCCGACCGATCCTACGGTCGCGCGTCGCCGCTCACCTGCGGCCCGGGCACGGCCGTGGCGTCCGTCACACCGTCGACGACGTCGGACGGGGCCGCGGCGTGCACGGGCGTCGCGGTGTCCGCGACGGCGGCCTCGCCCGTGCGCTCCGGGTGGTAGACCCACACCTTGTACAGCCAGAACCGGAAGACCGCGCCGAGCACGAGCCCGACGATGTTCGCGACGTTGTCGGCCAGCACCGACGTCAGCCCCATCGCGTAGTGCGACACCGCCAGGCAGGCGAGCGCGATGACCATGCCGCCGAGCGACACGACGACGAACTCGATGCCCTCGCGGGTGGCGACGGCGCGGCGCTGCTCGCGGAAGGTCCAGTAGCGGTTGCCCATCCAGTTCACGAAGATGGCGACCGCGGTCGAGACCACCTTCGCCCAGAACGGACCCGAGTGGACGTCCGCCGGGTCGAGCACCGTGCTGCGGAGGACGTTGAACACCGTCGTGTCCACGACGAAGCCGACCGCTCCGACGAGGCCGAAGCGTGCGAACTGGGCGATGAGGCGCCGCACGAGCCCTCCAGGATCCGTAGAGTTGAGACGGGTCGCGCACCGCGGACCCGAAGAACGATTGTAGACAACGCGCTCTCGCCACCCGGTGTGAGTGCCGGAAGGATCACACAGCATGGCGTTGCGCGTCGGGGTCATCGGCGGAGGACAGCTCGCACGGATGATGGTGCCCGCCGCCATCGAACTCGGCATCGACATCCGGGTCCTCGCCGAGGGGCCGGACATGTCCGCGGCGATCGCCGCCACCGCCGAGGGCGACTACCACGACGTCGAGACCGTGCTCGCGTTCGCCCGCCAGGTCGACGTCGTCACCTTCGACCACGAGCACGTGCCGCAGGACGTCCTCCGCGCACTCGTCGACGCCGGCGTCGACGTCCGCCCCGGCCCCGAGCCCCTCGCCGTCGCACAGGACAAGATCACGATGCGCACCCGCCTGACCGAGCTCGGGCTGCCGGTGCCGGACTGGGCGGCCGTGCACGACCAGGACGAGCTGCGCGCCTTCCTCGCCGACCACGGCGGTCGTGCGGTCGTGAAGACCCCGCGGGGCGGGTACGACGGCAAGGGCGTGCGGGTCGTCTCCGACGCCTCGGACGTCGACGACTGGTTCATCGCGACCGCCGAGGCCGGTGGCGACCAGGCCCTGCTCGTCGAGGAGCTCGTGCCCTTCACCCGCGAGCTCGCGCAGTCCGTGGCCCGGCGTCCCTCCGGTCAGGTCGTCGCCTGGCCGCTCGTCGAGACCGTGCAGCGCGACGGTGTCTGCGCCGAGGTCATCGCGCCGGCGCCGGACAGTGCCGGGCGCATCGCCGACCTGACCGAGTCGATCGCCGTCCGCATCGCCGAGGCGCTCGGCGTCACCGGGGTCCTGGCCGTCGAGCTGTTCCAGACCGACGACGAGCGCATCCTCATCAACGAGCTCGCGATGCGACCGCACAACACCGGGCACTGGACCATCGACGGCGCCACCACGAGCCAGTTCGAGCAGCACCTGCGTGCCGTCCTCGACCTGCCGCTCGGCGCCACCGGCGCGTTCGCTCCCGCCTCGGTGATGATCAACGTCCTCGGCGGTCCGGCGGACGGCGACCTCGCCGCCCGCTACCCGGCAGCACTCGAGGCGTTCCCCGAGGCGAAGTACCACTTCTACGGCAAGGCCCCGCGCCCGGGTCGCAAGATCGGCCACGTCACCGTCATCGGCGACGACGTCGACGACGTCGTCTACCGCGCACGGGCGGCCGCAGCGCACTTCGACGACTGAGCGGCGGCCCGTCGACGCGACGGGGAGCGGACGGGAGGCCCGTGGCGGACGCCGCCACGGGCCTCCCGTCCGTCACCGGGTCGCGACACGGACGTCCGGGACGTCCCCAGGAGTGCCGACACCCCCTCGGGTGGCACCCGCTCTGGCGGGTGGTGACGCCGCCGACCGCGTGTTCCCATGGACGGGTCAGGGGTCGACCGTCCGAGGAGTGTGTCCATGCACCGCCGTCCGCGCCGTGCCGTCGTCTGCGCCGCCGCCGTGGCGCTCACCGCCGTCGTCGGCGCGCTGCTGCCGACGGCCACCGCGTCCGCCGCGACGTCCGCGACCGACATCCGTTCCGCGACCGCCGCGTCGCTGTACGGAGCCGGGCCGTACCGCTCCCCGACGAGCGAGGCCGCCAAGGCCGCGACGGCGCTCGCCGGGTCCGACGCGGCCGGTGCCTCGGCCGCGTCGACGATCGCCCGCTACCCGGTGGCGACCTGGCTCGGCGAGTGGGCGCAGGGCACGCAGCTCCGGAAGACGATCGACACCGCCGTCAGCGGGGCCGAGCAGTCCGGCACCACCGCCGTGTTCGTGCTCTACGCGATCCCGGACCGGGACTGCGGCGGGTACTCCGCCGGTGGCTTCGACGAGGCGTCCTACGACGCGTGGGTCGACCAGGTCACCGCCGCCGTCGCCGGGCACCGCGTCGCGGTCATCGTCGAACCGGACTCGCTCGCCATGCTCAGCAACGCCGCGTGCGACCAGGCCCTCGACCAGCAGCGCTACCGGATCCTCTCCCGCACGGTGGCCGGCCTGACCGCTGCCGGGGTGCCCGCCTACCTGGACGCCGGCAACTCGAACTGGGTCCAGCCGGCGACGATGGCCGCCCGCCTGGACAGCGCGGGCGTGCAGCAGGCACGCGGGTTCTTCACGAACGTCGCGAACTACTACCCGACCGCCCAGGAACAGGCCTACGCGCAGAAGGTCTCCGCGGCGACCGGGGGCTCGCACTA
The DNA here is from genome assembly GCF_001864895.1 of Curtobacterium sp. MCBA15_009. Taxonomy (GTDB): domain Bacteria; phylum Actinomycetota; class Actinomycetes; order Actinomycetales; family Microbacteriaceae; genus Curtobacterium. Next base: position 97,040 of record NZ_MJGO01000039.1, on the reverse strand, counting down.
CGTCATCGACACCTCGCGGAACGGGCAGGGCTGGCGCGGCACCTGGTGCAACGCGCCCGGCGCCGGCCTCGGCACCACGCCGCGGGTCGTCGCCGACGGCACCGCGCTCGACGCCCTGCTCTGGGTGAAGACCCCGGGCGCGAGCGACGGCACCTGCAACGGCGGACCGGCCGCGGGGAAGTGGTGGTCGACGTACGCGCAGTCCCTCGTCGCGAACGCCCGCCTCGGCGCGGCGACGCCGCAGCTGTCGCCGCGCGGCTCGCTCGAACTCGTGGCCGGCGCGGGCGGCGGCGTGCGTGTGCGCGGCTGGGCGTACGACGAGGACGACCCGACGCAGCCCGTCCGGGTCCGCGCGACCGTCGACGGCGCCGCGGCCGGCAGCATCGCCGCCGACGCCGACCGGTCCGACGTCGACGCGTCCGCAGGCGTCGGCCGGTCCCACGGGTTCGACGTCGTGGTGCCCGCGGCGGCCGGTCCGCGCCGCGTCTGCGTCACGGCGGTCTCGATCGGCGCCGGGGACGACACCGACCTCGGCTGCGCCACGGCGCGGGCCTACCGGCACGACCCCTACGGCGCGCTCGAGTCCGCGCGGGTGACGGCGGCCGGCATCGCGGTGACCGGGTGGGCCTTCGACGGGGACGCCGTCGGGTCGGCGACGACCGTGGCGGTGACGGTCGACGGCAGGACCGTCGGGTCCCTGTCCGCCGGGGTCACCCGCGCCGACGTGCACCGGACGTGGGGATCCGGCACGGCCCACGGGTTCAGCGGCACGGTGCCGGTCGGCGCGGGGAAGCACCGCGTGTGCGCCGTCGCGCGGAACACCGGAGCGGGCGCCGACCGTCCCGTCGGTCCGTGCCGGACGGTGACGGTGCCCGTCGCCGCCCCGGTCGGCAAGCGCGAGTCCGTGACCGCCGACACCGCCGGTCGGGTCTCGGTCCGGGGTTGGGCCTTCGACCGCGACGCCCTCGGACGGTCCGTCTCCGTGCGGGTCACGGCCGGCGGCCGGTCCGTCGGCACCCTGGTGGCCGACCGCACGCGGAGCGACGTCGACCGCGTGCACACGAGCGGCACGCGGCACGGGTTCGCAGGGTCGGTCCGTGTGGCGGCCGGCAAGCGCTCGGTGTGCCTGACCGCCGTCGGCATCGGCCGCGGCGGGGACACCGCGCTCGGGTGCAGCACGGTGCGGGTGCGCTGACCCGCTGGACCGCACCGCGCCACCGGGGCGGTGTGGGTTCCTGCTCGGCGTGCCGGTCCTGTGCGGCGGTGCGGGAGAATGGGCCGCATGCCGCGTGATCTCGCCCGCCGGGCCGTCCGACGACTCCGCCGTGCGGTGCTCGGGGCGCCACCGGCACCCGCCCCGCTCCCGGTGCTCGGGTACGTCGTGGCAGGTGCCGACGGGGCACACCCCGCGTCGGCGCACGTCCGGGTCGTCCGCCGCGTCGAGCACCTGGCGGCGGGCGGGACCGCAACGGTCCGCCAGGTCGACCCCGCCGCGTTCGTGGCCGGCACTGACACCACCGGGTACGCCGCCGTGCTCGTCCAGCGCGACGTCCTGCCGCGCGCCACCGTGCAGCCGTTCCTCGACGCGGCTGCGGCCCGTGGGGTCCGGGTGGTGGCCGAGGTCGACGACGACTTCTTCACCGCCTCGGGCCGACAGCGACTGGCCCGTGCCGAGTACGACCCCGACCGGCTCGCGTCGATCGACGCGATCGTCCGCGGCGCCGACACCGTCGTCGTGAGCACGCCGGAACTCGCCGAGGTCGTCCGACCCGTCGCCCGGAGCGTCGCGGTCGTCCGGAACGCCCTCGACCCCGGGCTCTGGACCCCGGGGGAGCCCGCCACCGACGACGACCGGCCCCGTGACGAGCACCGGGTCTTGTACATGGGCACGCTCACGCACGCCGCCGACCTCGCACTGCTGCACGACGTCTTCGCCGACCTCACGACGACGGACGGCACGCCGATCCGGCTCGAGGTCATCGGCGTCACCGACGAGGACGGTGCCGACTGGTACCGCCGGCTCGAGGTGCCCGACGGCCACTACCCAGCCTTCTCGCGCTGGCTCGTCGCGCACCGGCAGCGCTGGCGCGCCGGAGTCGCCCCCCTGCGCGACGAGGAGTTCAACCGCGCGAAGAGCGACCTGAAGTTCCTCGAGTACACCGCGCTCGGGATCCCCGCGGTCGTCTCGGACCGTCCCTCGTACGCCGCGGCCCGACAGCACGGCGCCGTCGCCGTCCCCGACGACCCCGCCGCGTGGCGGGAGGCCGTGCGCGCCGCGGTCGAGCACGGCAGGGCCGACGACGGCGCTGCCCGGTGGGTCGCGACGGAGCGGACGATCGGCCGCGACGGCGACTCCTGGCGGCGGGTGCTGCTCGGCTAGGCTCGTCGCGTGACCGACACCGACGCCCCCGTCCAGCCGCTCGTCTCGATCATCATGGGGTCGGACTCCGACTGGCCCACCATGCGCGCGGCGGCGGACATCCTCGCCGAACTCGGCATCCCGTTCGAGGCCGACGTCGTCTCGGCCCACCGCACCCCCGACAAGATGACCCGGTTCGCCCGCGAGGCGGCCGGGCGCGGCATCCGCGTCGTCATCGCCGGGGCGGGCGGTGCGGCGCACCTGCCGGGCATGGTCGCCTCGATGACGACGCTCCCGGTGATCGGCGTGCCGGTGCAGCTCGCCCGTCTCGACGGTCTCGACTCGCTGCTCTCGATCGTGCAGATGCCCGCGGGCATCCCGGTCGCGACGATGGCGATCAACGGTGCGGCGAACGCCGGTCTGCTCGCCGCGCGGATCATCGGCTCGTCCGAACCCGCGGTCGCCGCACGCCTCGCCGAGTACGCGGACGGGCTCGAGCGGCTGGTCGAGGAGAAGGCCGCGCGCCTGCGCGACTCGATCTAGCGGGCGCTGCGGCGTCGGTCGCCGAGGTCGGGCGCGCCCGCCGCATCGTGTGGCGTTCCCCCGGTGAGGACGCCGTACGCGATCGCGTCGGTGCGGTCCGCACACGCGCGGTCGAGCGTCCGCGTCGCCGTCCGCACGGGCTCACCCGTGATCGGTCTGCCGCACTCCTCGCACCGTGTCATGCGCGCTACCGTAGCCGCATGTCCGCTCGTCTGCGTCGTCTCGTGCCCGTCCTCGTGCTGGCTGCGGTCGTCGTCGTCGCGGCGGTCGTGTGCGTCGCCGAGCTCGCCGCCGCCGGCCCGCTCAACCCGGTGGCGTCGTGGACCGGAGCGGCCGGGGACCAGCTCGTGGCCACCAAGAGCCAGTTCGAGGGGTGGACCGCCGCGCGGACGGTCGCCGTCGTCGCCGCCGTCGTCGCGGTGGTCGCCGCCGTCGGCACGGTCGTGGTCACCGTCGTGACCCGTCGCCGGGACCGGCCCTGAGCGACACCGGCACGGACCCGACACCGGCCCTGAGCCGGCACCGATCGCTCCGATGCCAGCCCTGAGCCGACGCCGCCCCTGAGTCGACACCGGCGCCGGCATCCGCCCCGAGCCAGCGCGGCTGCCCCTCGGCGCGAGCGCGGCCGGGCCGCCTGGTCCGCCGTCGACGGAGCGTCCCCCCCGTCCGGGTCGCGCGTGGACTGGGGGCGGTGCCCGGCGTGCCGCCGAACTAGCGTGATCCGCGGGTGGCCGTCGACCAGGCCCCCGACGCCCGACGGACGGGCGTGGACCGTCACGTCAGGGAGTGACCAGCCCATGCAGGACCGTGCCTCGAGACGAGCGAGCCTCGCCGTCGTCCTCCTCGGTGCCGCGCTCGTCGCCGGCGGCCTCGTCCCGGTCGCGCCGGCCGCGGCCAGTTCCGCGCCCCGCGGCGACGTGGGGAACTTCCGACAGACGGTCCGCGAGCAGTTCAGCACGAAGGCGGCGGCGGGTGGCCAGTTCGCGTCGACCTACGCGAAGACCTGGCAGCCGTACCCGGACGGCACCGGCGGCATGTACTTCTCGGGGTCGCAGATCAGCGCGCACAACGGGTACATGGACGTCCGGCTCGACGGGAAGCGCGGCGCCGCGGGGACCTTCGGCACGCCGAAGGGGGCGTGGTCGCACAAGGGCGGCAAGTTCACCGTGCGGGCGAAGGCCACCGGCGGTGACGGCAACGGTGCGGCGTTCATGCTCTGGCCGTCGTCGGACGTCTGGTCGGACGGCGAGATCGACTATCCGGAGGGCAACTTCGACGCCCGGCCGATGGTGCACCACCACTCGATGCGCCCGGGTCGCGAGGCGGCGGCGACGAGCACCGACACCGGCGTGGACTGGCGCCGTTGGCACACCTACTCGATCGAGTGGATCCCCGGGAAGTCGGTGCGCTACCGGCTCGACGGCAAGGTGATCAGCACGGTCACCCATGACGTGCCCCGGACGGAGCACCGGTACATGTTCCAGACCGGCGACTGGGGCGCGTCCGGGCACCTGTACATCGACTGGTACAGCACCTACACGTACGTGCGGCGCTGACCGACGTCAGAGGTCGGCGTGCAGCTGCCAGGTCTCGGCGGCAGCGTCGCTCCAGTCGTACATGCGTGCGCGGTCCGGCCCGGCGACGGCGAGGCGCTCGGCCAGGTGCGGGTCGTTGACGACCTGGTACACGGCCTGTGCGAGGCGCTCCGGGTAGGACTCCCGCGGCGACCGGGCGACGGTCACGCCGGCGTCGGACGCGACCTCGGCGACCGCCGGGTCGTCCGAGTGGATGACCGGGGTGCCGAAGGACATCGCCTCGACCACGGGCAGGCCGAATCCCTCGGCCAGGCTCGGGAACACGAACACCGTCGCACGGTCGTAGACGACCGCCAGGTCGGCGTCGTCGATGCGGCCGAGCACCTTGAGCCGGTCGCGGGACAGCCCGGCACGCTCGGCGGTGCCGTAGACGTCGACGTCGCCCCAGCCGTCCGGGCCGGACACGACGAGCGGGATGTCGGTCGGGGCGTCGGGGTGCACCATCGCCTCGATGAGGGACGACAGCGCCTTGCGGGGCTCGAGCGTGCCGACCGCGAGCACGTACCGGTCGGGCAGTCCGAGGCGCTCGGCACGCAGGTCGGCGTCGACCGGGAGACGGAGCCGTCCGCTCGGGGCGCCGCCGATGACGCGCAGGCGGTCGTCGAAGCGGTGGATCTCGTTGAGGGCCCCGGCCACCGCGTGGGTCGGGACGACGACCGCGTCGGCGTACTTCCAGGCCCGCTTCACCATCGCCTTGTGGAAATGCACGCCGCGGGTGGTGAGGGTCTCCGGGTTGGTCCACGGCACCGTGTCGTGCACCGTGACGACGGTCTGCCGACCCGGGTCCTGGAAGCGGTCGTGCTTCACCAGGGGAGCGAGCACGCTCGGCGCGTGGACCATGCCCTTGGCGATGCCGCCGACGAACCCGCCCTGCCAGGCGAGCGAGAGCTCACGACGGGGCAGCGGCAGCCGGTCGAGCGCGGCGAGTCCCGGCAGCAGCGTGCGCAGGTGGGCCATGTCGTCGGAGCCGACGGCCGACACGACGCCGACGACGTCGCAGCCGCTCGGCGCCTGGTCGACCAGGTGTCGCGCCAGCTCTTCGGCGTACCGACCGATGCCGCCCGGTACGGGGGCGACGACCTGGTCGACGAGCACGTGGAGCGTGGTCATGGTGCGGGTCTCCTCGTCGTGGTCGGGCGGGACGTGGTCCCGGCATCCGGCTGCCCGACACTACCAGGGCGAGCGGGGCGCCCCCTGGGCGGGGCGGGAGGCCCGGATCACGTCCGACGACGTCGGTGACGGGATCCGGGCCTCCTGGCAGAGCGCCGCGGCTAGGCCGTCAGCGCACCTGCGGCGACCGCGGCGTGCAGCGCGTCGCGCCAGTCGCGCATGGGCGCGAGCCCGGCGCGCGACCAGCCGTCGTGACCGAGCACGCTGTAGGCCGGACGCGGAGCGGGCCGGACGAACGCGGTGCTGTCCGTGGGCAGGACGCGTTCCGGGTCGAGTCCGAGCTCGCGGTAGATCGCCTGCGTGAAGTCGAACCACGAGCCCTGGCCGGCGTTGGTGCCGTGGTAGGTCCCGGCGGGCGCGTCCGAGTCGACGAGCTCGACGATGCGGGCGGCGAGGTCGCCCGTCCACGTCGGCTGTCCGACCTGGTCGGTGACGACGCTGACGGTGTCGTGCGACCCGGCGAGCCGCAGCATGGTGGCGGCGAAGTTCGGGCCGTGCGCGCCGTAGATCCACGCGGTGCGGACGACGTACGAGCTGTCCGGGGCGGTCGCGCGGACGAGCGCCTCGCCGGCGGCCTTCGTGCGACCGTAGGCGTTGATCGGGTCGGTCGGGGCGTCCTCGGCGTACGGGGCGGACCCGTGGCCGTCGAACACGTAGTCCGTCGACACCGTGACGAGCTTCGCGCCGTGCCGGACCGCGGCCCGGGCGAGGAGCTCCGGTCCGGTCGCGTTGACGGCGTACGCGTCGTCCTCGTGCGTCTCGGCGTCGTCCACCTTCGTGTACGCGGCGGAGTTGATCACGACGTCGTGCCCGGCGACGGCGGCGTCCACCGCGGTCGGGTCGGTGATGTCGAGCTCCGCGCGGGACAGCGCGGTGACCTCACGGCCGGCGAGCGCGGCCTGCAGGTCGCGGCCGAGCATGCCGGCGGCGCCGGTGACGAGGTACCGGGTCACGCGATCGCCGCGCGTTCCTTGAGCGGCTCCCACCAGGCGCGGTTGTCGCGGTACCACTGCACCACGTCGGCCAGGCCCTGCTCGAACGGCACCTGCGGCTCGTAGCCGAGCTCGGCCTGGATCTTCGAGATGTCGACCGAGTAGCGCAGGTCGTGGCCGAGGCGGTCGGCGACGCGCTCGACGGACGACCAGTCCTTGCCGGTGGCGTCGAGCAGCAGCTGCGTGAGCTCCTTGTTGGTGAGCTCGGTGCCGCCGCCGATGTTGTAGACCTCGCCGGCGCGGCCGCGGGTCAGGACCATCGCGATGCCGCGGGTGTGGTCGTCGACGTGCAGCCAGTCGCGGATGTTGTTGCCCTCGCCGTAGAGCGGCACGTTCTTGTCGTCGATGAGGTTCGTGACGAAGAGCGGGATGACCTTCTCGGGGAAGTGGTACGGCCCGTAGTTGTTCGAGCAACGCGTGATCGAGAGGTTCAGGCCGTGCGTGCGGTGGTAGCTGCGCGCGAGCAGGTCGCTGCCGGCCTTCGACGCCGAGTACGGCGAGTTCGGCTCGAGCGGGCGCTCCTCGTCCCACGAGCCCTCGCTGATCGAGCCGTAGACCTCGTCGGTGGAGACGTGCACGAAGCGCTCGGTGCCGTGCCGGAGCGCGGCGTCGAGCAGGCGCTGGGTGCCGACGACGTTCGTCTCGACGAAGATGCCGGAGTCGCGGACCGAGCGGTCGACGTGGGACTCGGCGGCGAAGTGCACGATGGCGTCGACGCCGGGGACGACCTCGTCGAGCTTCGCGGCGTCGCGGATGTCACCGTGCACGAAGGTGTAGCGGGGGGAGTCGGCGACCGGCGCGAGGTTCGCCTCGTTGCCCGAGTAGGTCAGTGCGTCGTAGACGACTACCTCGGCGCCCTCGAGGCCGGGGTACGCGTCCTCCAGCGTGCGGCGGACGAAGTTCGAGCCGATGAAGCCGGCTCCTCCGGTGACGAGGATCTTCACGGGTGCTCATTCCTTGTGGTCGGTGCGACGGTCGGCCGCGATTCTAGCGGGGAGTCGGTCGTGGGCCGGGCGGGGGCCGCGGCGTCGGGGCGGGTGGGGGCCGCGACGTGGTCGGCACCGGTCCCGGCGCGGGGCGTGCCCGGCGTCGATGTCGGGCCGGTCGGATCGGTCGGGGTGCTCGTCGGTGCGGTCGTCGCGGCGCTCGCGCCGGCGCTCGTCGCGCGCCAGAGCAGGACGGTGCTGACCAGGGCGGCGGCCACGAACAGCGCACACGCCAGCGCCGCGGTGTACGGCCCGGCGACGGAGCCGCCTGCGAAGGCCGAGGCCCCGGCGCGGCTGATCCGGAACTGGTTGGCCTCCCACGCGCCGCGGTAGCAGACGCCGATGCCGTACAGGCCGATCGCGTAGGCCGCCACGGCACCGCCGCGAGCGAGCCGGCGGCGCAGCTCGGGGCGCACGACGAGGGCGTGCCAGGCGACGACCTGGCCGAGCACGAGCGCGACGATCGCGACGAACAGGAACCGGCCCTGCTGTCCGTTGCCCACGTGGGTGCTGAGGTAGTTCCGCCAGTTGTAGGCGAGCGTGGCGACGAGGACGAGCACGGGCCAGACGAGCAGGACGGCGGTGACGCGCCGGGTGGGGGTGCGGCGCGCCGTCGACCACGCGAGGACGGTGAGCGCACCGATCGCGAGCACGTCGAGCAGGGCGGCGGGCAGCGGCCACTGGTTCGCGCCGAACGACCCGAAGAACGTGGTGGTGAGCCCGTCCCACTGCCGGCCGGCGAACGCCCCGGGGTTCACACCGCCCGGGCCGTACGGCTGCACCGCGGTGACGCCGCGCAGGGCGTCCGGCACCGGGGTACCGCTCACGAGCACCGTGCGGACCCACCACCAGCCGGACACCGCCGCGGCGGCGGCGACCACGACGGCCGCGTGCAGGACACGTCGGACGGCGGGGCGGCCGGGGGCCAGCAGGAGCACGGCCGCGGCGAACGGCACCGCGAGCAGGCCGAGCGCGTTGAGCGACGCGAGCCCGGTCACGGCGACGGCGAGCCCGGCGGTGGTCCACCAGGAGCGGTCGCCGGTGAGCACGCGGGTGACGAGCCAGACGAGCACGGCGCCGAACAGCACCATCGGCGCCCAGACCGTGACCCCCGACGTCACCTGGGCGAGCTGCGGCACGGCGAAGAGCAGCAGCGGTGCGACGAGCGCGGTCCGCGGTGAACGGGTCACCCGTCGGACGGTCGCCCAGACGAGCACCGGCAGCGCGGTCACCAGGACGACGTCGAACAGGCGCAGGACGAGCACCGCGTGGCCCCAGTCGAGCGCTCCGAAGCGCACGACCCGCAGGACGCCTGCGGCGACGAGCCAGTACGTCGGCGGGTTCTGGGACATCGGGTCGACCGCGGGGGAGTCGCCGGGTGTCGCGGCGAGCAGGGCGTCGACGGAGAGCCGGTCGACCGCGGCGACGGGCTGCTCGACGACCTGTCGGATCGCGGCGAGGTAGTGCATCTCGCCCGGGTGCGGCCACCCGAGCCCGAGTGCGAGCCGGAAGGCCGCGTCGACGTGCGCGGGCTCGTCCGGGGCGCCGAGCACGGGCGTGACGAGGGCGAAGGTCAGCAGGAACGCGAACCAGGCGAGCGTCACGGTGCCGAGGAGGAGCCAGGTGCTGCGGCGGGGGCTCATGCCTGCACCTCCGGTCGGCGCAGGAACCGCACGAGCAGCACGGCCGTCGCGACGAGGGCGAGGGCGGCGACCGTCGCGAGGGTGAAGGCGCCGCCGGCCGCGAGCGTCCCGGTGCGGTCGAAGGAGCGGACGACGGCGTCGTCGATCCAGAACGCGGCGTCCTGGCCGAAGGCCCGGAGCGCGTAGACCACGCCGTACAGGCCGAGGGCCATCGCGGCGACGGCGATCCCCACGGCCAGGCGGGTCCGGCCGGCTGCGGTGACGGTGACCCGCCGCCACGCCAGGGCGCTCAGCGCGACGAGGGCGAGTAGCGTCGGGAAGTAGTAGCGCCCCTGGGTCCCGGCGACGATGGTGTTCCGCAGGTAGCCGCCCCACCCGCTCTGCATGTGCAGGGCGATGAGGACCACCGGGTACGACGCCAACACGACGGCCGGACGCAGCAGCGGGCCGCGTCGGAACGCCCAGATCACGATGCCGGCAAGGCACACGACGGTCAGCCCGTCGATGACGAACTGCGCCAGCTGGAACTGCGTGAGGCCGCCGACGCTGCCCCAGAACGTCCGGCTCACCCCGTTCCAGTAGTCACGCAGGAAGATCTCCGGGCTCGCCCCGGTGCCCTCGGGGAACGGCTTCGGCGGCCGGGCGTACGGCGCCAGGCCGTCGGGTTGGACCTGGTGGAACACGAGCAGGTTGCGCAACCACCACCACGCGCCGACGACGGCGGCGAGGCCGAGCGTCCACAGGGTCCGGAGCGCGTTCCGCCACACGGTGGCGCGGGTGCAGCCGGCGGCCATCACGGCGATCGCCACGAACGGGATCGCGGGCAGCGCGGTGCCCTTCACCAGGAGCATCGCGCCGAGGAACAGCGCGATCCAGATCGTGGTGCGCACGCGCAGGTCGCCGGTCAGCAGCCGGACGACGAAGTACACCAGGGCACCGGCGAGCGGCAGCATGAGCGCGTCGTTCGTGACCGAGGCGCCGATGGCCGCGATCTCCGGCACGCCGACGATCACCGCACCGGCGACCAGGGCGGCGCGGGGCGACCGGGTCAGCCGTCGGACGGTCGCCCAGGCGAGGAACGGCAGCGGCAGGACGAGCAGGGCGTCGAAGAGGCGGAGCACCAGCACCGCCAGGTCCCAGCGGAGGTCCTCGAAGTGCACCAGGTGGAGGACGCCGGCGGCCAGTGCGTAGTAGGTCGGCGGGTGCTGCGACATCTGGTCGATGCTCGTCGGCGCGGTCCCCGGGTGCTCGCGGAGCAGCTCGCCCCAGGTCTGGTGCTGCGACGCCGGTTCGCGCAGGTTCGCGTCGAGCGAGGCGTTCGTGGCGGCGAGGTAGTGCAGCTCGCCGGGGTCGGCCCAGTCCGTGCCGATCGCCACGTGGAGCACCGCGTCCACGTGGGTCGGCTCGTCCGGCGCCTTGTACGTCGTGGTGACGACCGCCCAGACCGCGAGCACCGCGGCGAAGGCGATCGTCAGGGCGATGACGACGACACGCTCGGCGCGTCCGACGGAGGGGCGCCCCACACCCGTCCCGGACACGACCGGAGTCGTGTCAGTCGCCATACCGCTGCAGTTTCTGCAGGTCGAGCTGCTCCTCGGCCAGCGTGCGGTTCAGGCGCGTGAGGTCGGCCACGACGCCGATGACGATCGAGAGCAACGCCGTGATGAGCAGGACCACCCCGAGGATGATCGACTGCAGGTGGTTGCCGCCGGTGTTCATCGCGAGCAGCACGAGGTACCGGATGAGCGGCCAGAGCCCCAGGGCGCCGAGCACCACGCTCACCCAGGCGAAGAGCGCCATCGGCCGGTACATCAGGTAGACGCGGGCGATCGCCGACCCGGACTCGAACATGTGCTGGAAGATGTTGCTGAAGAGGCGGGACTCCCGCGTCTTCGGGTTCGTCGTGATCGGCACCGACGCGATCGCCAGGCGCTTGTAGCCGGCCTGCACGATGGTCTCCATGCAGTAGCTGAAGCGCGTCACGATGTTGAGGCGGATGAGCGAGTACTTCGAGTACGCACGGAACCCGCTCGCGGCGTCCGGCAGGTCGAGGCCGGCCGCGCGGCTCGCCACCCAGGACCCGAAGCGCTGCATGAGCTTCTTGAAGCCGGAGAAGTGCTCGATCGTGCGCGTCTGGCGGTCGCCGATGACGATCTCGGCCTCCTTGCGGAGGATCGGCTGCACGAGTTCGGCGATCTGCGCCTGCGGGTACTGGTTGTCACCGTCGGTGTTCACGACGATGTCCGCGCCGTGCAGCAGGGCGTAGTCGACCCCGTCGCGGAACGAGCGGGCGAGGCCCATGTTCGTGGTGTGGTGCACGAAGTGCTTGACGCCGTGCTCCTTCGCGACCTCGACGGTGCGGTCCGTGCTGCCGTCGTTGATCACCAGGATCTCGATCTCGTCGATGCCGTCGATCTCCGTCGGGATGGAGTCGATGACGCTGGCGAGGGTGTTCTCCTCGTTGAGGCAGGGGATCTGGACGAATAGCTTCACAGGCTCGCTCGGTCTCGTTTCGGGGCGTCGCATTGCGCAGGGCGCAGGGCACAGAACCAGGACAGCCTATGCGATCCGTGACCCTTGCTAGGCTTCCCCGGTGCAGATCCGCGAACTGAAGATCCCCGGCGCGTGGGAGTTCACGCCCGTCCAGCACGGCGACGCACGAGGAGCGTTCCTCGAGGCGTACCGGGCCGACGTCGTCGAAGACACGGTCGGCCACCCGCTGGACCTCCGCCAGGTGAACATGTCGATCTCGTCGGCCGGCGTCGCGCGGGGCATCCACTACGCCCTCGTCGCCCCGAGCCAGGCGAAGTACGTCACCGCGGTCCGCGGGGCGTTCATCGACTACATCGTCGACATCCGCGTCGGGTCGCCGACGTTCGGCCAGTGGGACTCGGTCCGGATCGACGACGTCGACCGCAAGGCCGTCTACCTGTCCGAGGGGCTCGGCCACGCGATCGTCGCGCTCGAGGACCGGTCGACCGTGAACTACCTGGTCAGCGCGCACTACGACCCGCAGCGCGAGAAGGGGATCACCATCCTCGACCCGACCGTCGGGCTGGAACTGCCGGACGGCATCGGCGAGCCGGTGCTCTCCGAGAAGGACACGACCGCGCCGACCCTCGAGGAGGCCGCGGCCCAGGGCCTGCTGCCGACCTACGAGGAGTGCATCGCGTACACCGAGTCGCTCCGGACGAAGAAGTAGGGAACGGGACACCGATGAAGGGCATCATCCTCGCCGAAGTAGCCGACCCGCGACCCATGGGAGCAGTCCGATCATGAAGGGCATCATCCTCGCCGGCGGTTCCGGCACGCGCCTCTGGCCGATCACCAAGGGCATCAGCAAGCAGCTCATGCCGATCTACGACAAGCCGATGGTCTACTACCCGCTGTCGACGCTCATGATGGCGGGCATCCGCGAGGTCCTCGTCATCACGACCCCGGAGTACAACGAGCAGTTCAAGGCGCTGCTCGGCGACGGCTCCACGCTCGGCATGGAGATCCAGTACGCCGTGCAGCCCTCGCCGGACGGCCTGGCACAGGCCTTCGTCATCGGTGAGGACTTCATCGGCGACGACAGCGTCGCACTCGTCCTCGGCGACAACATCTTCCACGGCACCGGCCTCGGCACGAACCTGCGGAAGAACACCGACGTGCAGGGCGCGACGATCTTCGCGTACCACGTGGCCGACCCGAAGGCGTACGGCGTCGTCGAGTTCGACGACGACTTCACCGCGGTCTCCATCGAGGAGAAGCCGACCGAGCCGAAGTCGAACTACGCCGTCCCCGGCCTGTACTTCTACGACAACAAGGTCATCGAGATCGCGAAGACGATCGAGCCGAGCGCCCGTGGTGAGCTCGAGATCTCGACCGTCAACGAGCGCTACCTCGAGGCCAGCGAGCTCGGCGTCCAGGTCCTCGACCGCGGCACCGCCTGGCTCGACACCGGCACGTTCGAGTCGATGATGCAGGCCTCCGAGTACGTCAAGGTCATCGAGGACCGGCAGGGCTTCAAGATCGGCTGCATCGAGGAGATCGCCTGGCGCAACGGCTGGATCGACGACGCGCAGCTCGCCGAGCTCGCCGCGCCGCTCGTCAAGGGCGGCTACGGCGTCTACCTCCAGCGGCTCCTCGGCGCGTAGCCACCGTCGTGGCGTCGGGAACCGGGTGGTTCGGTCGCCGTCGCGACCCCTCCGGCCGGGAGGCCCGTCCCGCGTCGCCGACGTCGGCTGACGTCGACGGGACGGCCCGGTCGCAGGACGCTCCGCCGCGGTCGGCCGCCGAGGTCACGGTGCTCGTCACGACCCGCTCGGACCGGCACGCCGAGGTCGCTCCGCTCGTCGCCGTCGCGCGCCGGGCGTTCGGCCGCTCCGCCGACGTCCGCGCGGTGAGCTACGTCGCCGACGCCTCGCCGGTCGCCCCGTTCGGCCGCGGCGTGCCCTGGGTGCGTCGCGCCCCGGTCGACGGCCTCGGCGCGGCGATCGACGCCGGGGTCGCCGGTGGGGTGGGTCGCACGCTCGTGCTCGTCGACTCCTCGGTGCAGGTGGACGTCCCCACGCTCCGCGCCCTCGCCGCCGCCGACACCGTCGCCCAGGCGCGCGTCCGGCTGCCGGACGGCACGGTGCGGTCGGGCGCCCGGCTCCTCCGCCCCGGGGCGCTGCCGTGGTCCGACGACCGCGCCGACGTCGACACCGTGTTCGCTGCGGACCAACCGGTGTTCTCGGTGCCGGGGGCGGCGCTGGTGCCGGCCCCGGGCCTCCCGGACGAACGCACCACCCTGGCTGCCTGGACCCGCGCGGTCGCCGACGTGCACGGCGGACCGGTGCGCGTCGTCGGCGACGCGACCCGCTCCGTCGAACCCGGCCGCACGGTCGACGCCGCGACGGTCGACGCCGTCAGCGCGTGGCGCGACCGCAGGCCGGAGGGCGCGGACGTCGTCGCGGGCTCGCCGCTGCCGCCGTGGGGTGCCCGACCGGTGTCGCCCGCCGTGCGGACGACGGCCACGGGAGAGCGACTCACCTGGTCGTTGAAGATCGCCGCACCCGCCGGCCCCGAGGGCGACGGCTGGGGCGACGTGCACTTCGCGGCCGAGCTCGCCGGCGCACTCGAGCGGCTCGGGCAGCGGGTCCGGGTCGACCGACGCGACGCCCACGTGCGGGACGACGACGCGTCCGACGACGTCACCCTCGTCGTCCGCGGGCTCGATCGGGTGCCGCCGAACCCGGCGTCGGTGAACCTGCTCTGGGTGATCAGCCACCCCGACGACGTCGCCGACACCGAGCTGCGGTCCTTCGACGCGGCGTTCGCGGCCGGACCGGCGTGGGCGGCGGCGGCCGCTGCCCGCGCGGGCGTGCCGGTGCGCACCCTGCTGCAGGCGACCGATCCCGCGGTGTTCCGTCCGGGGTCGCTCGACCCGGCGGGTCCGGATGCCGGGCACGTGGTGTTCGTCGGGTCGACGCGGGGCACCGCTCGGCCGGTGGTCTCCGACGCGGTGGCACTCGGGACGGACCTGCGGGTGCACGGTCCGGGGTGGGAGCCGCTCGTGCCCTCGGCGATGCTCGGCGAGCCGTCGTTGTCGCGGGCCGAGGTCGCGCGGGCCTACGCCTCGGCCCGCCTCGTGCTGAACGACCACTGGCCCGACATGGCGTCGGGGGGCTTCCTGTCGAACCGCGTGTTCGACGTGCTGGCGTCCGGGGGAGTCGTCGTGACCGACCCGGTGGCCGGGCTGACCGAGGTGCTCGACGTACCGACCCTGGCGGTGGCACGCTCGCGCGACGAGCTCGCCGACCTGCTCGACCCGGCGCACGCCTGGCCGAGCGCTGCCGAGCGGGCCGCGGTCGCCGAGCACGTCGCCGCCGAGCACTCCTTCGACGCCCGCGCCCGGGTGCTGCTCGAGGCCGCCCGCGTCGAGCGCGCCCGCCTGCGGCGGTAGGGCCGCGCGGCGGCGGCGCGGCGCTGTCGCTGGTGCCTGCCGGCGACGCCGCCGTCTCGCGGCGGGTGCGCGCGCTGCGCACAACCAAAGTGCATCCGCGCCGCGCAACCGCGCGGTTCGGACGCACTTTGGTTGTGCGGCGCGCGTTCGCGTCAGCGGCGCGGCCCCGCGGCCCCGCGGCCCCGCGGCCCCGCGCTACTTCCGCGTGACCCAGCGGGCGCGGAGCGACAGGCCCGCGTGCAGGGCGACGCGCAGCGGCCAGAGCCACCACGACCGGTACTTCCGCGACAGGAAGCGGTAGGCGCTGCGGTGGTGCTCGATCTCCATGCGGCGCCGGTTCGACGACGTCGAGTGTGCACCGGTGTGGGTGACGACGGCCGAGGGCACGTAGACGTTCGCCCGGCCGGACCGTCCGACGCGCTGCCCGAGGTCGACGTCCTCGAAGTACATGAAGTACGACTCGTCGAAGCCGTCGAGCTCGCGGAACAGCGACGTGCGGATGAGGAAGCACGCGCCGGAGAGCCAGCCGGCCTCGCGCTCGACGACCTTCGTGGTGGACCAGTAGCGCTGGCTCCAGGGGTTCGCGGGCCAGAAGCGCGAGAACGCCGCGTGGCCGAGGCCGGTCCGGAGCGAGGGGAGCTGCCGTGCGGACGGGTAGGTCTCGCCCTGGTCGTCGAGGATCCGGGGGCCGAACGAGCCGCCGGACGGCAGGCGGTCGGCGGCGGCGACGAGCTCGTCGATCGAACCGGGAGCGAGCACGACGTCGGGGTTCGTGACGAGCAGGAACTCGGGCTGCACGTCGGGCAGGACGTCGTCGAGGGCGCTCAGCGCCGCGTCGATGCCCCCGCCGTAGCCGCGGTTGCCGCCGGAGGACACCACGACGGCGCCGTAGGACTCACCGATCGCGCGCAGTGCGTCGACGTCGGCCGAGCCGTTGTCCGCGATGACGACGGCGACCGGGTCCGTCGACGCCGCGGCGACGCTCGCGAGGAACGGTCGGATGGTCTCACCGGTGTTGTAGGTGACCGTCAGCACCGCGACCCGGATCACCGCGCGACCCCGTCCCCGGCCCCGGCGACGTCGGTGTAGGCGGCGACGTGCACGGCGGCGGTGGCCTGCCACGTGAACGAGGCGGCCCGGGCCAGCGCCGCCGCGCGGTGCGACGCGACGCGCGACGGGTCGTCGAGCAGCTCCGTCATCGCGGCGGCCAGCGCGGGAGCGGAGGGCTCGGAGTACACCGCCGCGTCGCCGCCGACCTCGGGCAGGGACAACCGGCGGGTGGTGAGGACACACGCGCCGGAGGCCATCGCCTCGACCACGGGCAGGCCGAAGCCCTCGCCGAGGGACGGGTAGACGACGAACTCGGCGCCGCCGAGGTAGCCGGCGAGGTCCTCGAGGGGCAGGTAGCCGGCCTCGATGACGTGGTCGGCGTCCTGCAGGGCGTCGAGCCGCTCGACGGCTGCGGTGTCCCAGCCGCGGGCGCCGGAGAGCACCAACCACGGGGTGTCGGCCCGCTCCCGCCGCACGGACGCGTAGGCGTCGAGCAGCGCGGTGACGTTCTTCCGCGGTTCGATGGTGCCGAGGAACGCGATCCAGGCCGCCCCCTCGGGCAGGGTCGCGGCGATCCGCGCGTCCTCGACCTCGGCGGTGGACGGCTCGTGGAACACGGCGCGGTCGACCCCGAGCGGGGCGACCCGGACGTCGGCGCGGATGCCGGGGACGACCCGGGCGGCCTCGGTCGCGGTGGCGGCGCTCGGCACGACGACGACCGGGCGGGTGCGCAGGGACCGGCAGCTCCACCACGTGAAGAACGTGCGCTTCAGGCGGGAGTGCCACTCGGGGTTCGAGAAGAAGGTGGCGTCGTGCAGGGTGACGACGGAGCCGCCGCGCCAGCCGAACGGGAACGTGTAGTGCGGCGAGTGCAGCACCCGTGCCCCGAGCCGACGGCCGAGCGCCGGCAGACCGGTCTGCTCCCACAGGAACCGGAGCGGCACGGAGTCGGTCCACCGCGGGGCGGTGTGCACGGTGACGCCGGGGGCGATCGCCCGGAAGTGCGCGGCGTGCACCGGTCGGACGACCAGGTGGACGTCGAGCGCGGGATCGGTCAGGTGCGACACGACCCCCTCGACGTAGCGGCCGACGCCGCCGAGGTTCTCCGGTACCGCGGTCCCGTCGACGAGGACGGTGAGCTGCGGCACGCGGGGGTCCTTCCGTGCGGACTGGTCGCGGCCGGGGCCGTCGACGGGGGAGTGACCAGGATAGCCCGCCCCGCTCATGCGCCCGTGTCGATCCGGCGGCGCGGGACGGCGGCGCGACGCGTCTCGCGGAGCCGCCGCGCCAGGTGCGACGGGAGGGCCCCTGCGACGTCGACGAGCGCTGCCAGGACGAGCCGGGCCTCCTGTCCGGAACGACCGGAACGACCGACCGCCAGCCCGCGCACGCCGCGCACCAGGGTGCGGGCGGCCGCCCGCAGCACCGTCGGCCACGGCGCGTGCCAGAGCGCGACGACCAGCCGGTTGCGGGCGTTGCGGAACACGAACAGGTCGCTCTGCACCCCGGAGGACGCCGAGTGGTCGTGCTCCACGACGGCGCCGGCCGCGTGCTCGACGCGCCAGCCGCGGCGGCGGAGCCGCCAGGCGAGCTCGGTGTCCTCGTAGTACATGAACAGGGACTCGTCGAGCAGGCCGACGTCGTCGAGCGCACTCCGTCGGAGCGCGGACGCGCCGCCGGAGAACCCGAAGACGTCGACGTCCGCGACGCGGTCGGCGGGCGCGAACCAGTCGCGGTCCATGCCGTTGCCGTCGCGGTCGACCAGGACGCCGGTCGAGTTGAGCCGCACGTCGCCGTCCGGTGACGGCGTCCACGCGCGGCCGGTGTGGTCCCGCAGCACCCGCTGGTCGGGTGCCGGCGCGGCTCCGGCCGGGAGGCCCGTCCAGCGTCCCGCGAGCACGATGCGGCCCGTCACCGCCCCGACCTCGGGCCCCGCCTGCGCCAGGTGGTCGCGGAGCGCCGCGACGAAGCCCGCTGCGGGGACCGCGTCGTTGTTGAGCAGGACGACGATCTCGGCGTCCGTGCGGCGGATGCCCGTGTTCGCACCGGCGGCGAACCCGCCGTTGTGCTGCCGGGCGACGACCGTGGCGTCCGGCAGCTCGCGGCGGAGCACCGCGAGGGAGTCGTCCGACGACCCGTTGTCGACGACGACGACCTCGTCGGCCGCGCCCTCGGCGAGCACGGCGCGGACGGCCGTCGTGGTCAGGTCGGCGCGCTCCCAGTTGACGACGACGACCGCGGTGCGGTCCGCGCCGTCGGTCGGGCTCAGTCGAGCTCCTCGATCGAGGGCCGCGCGTAGACGGTGCCGACGGCGTCGCCGAACGAGGGGACCTCGAACGAGTCGCACTCCGGCATGTCGTGCAGGTGGCGGCCGGCGGAGTCCATCATCGAGACGTTGACGAAGTACTTGCCGGTGCCGAAGGCGGTGTCGGCGATCCGCAGGCGGAGCTTCCGGCGACCGTGCAGCGGCTGGAGCGTCATGCCCATGATGCCCGTCGTCGTGCCGTAGACGACCTGGCCGCCGGCGTTGTTGATCTGCACCGCGGCCTCCCAGTCGTCGATGCCGTCCAGGTGCTCGAACTCCATGTCGATGACGAGGTCGTCGCCGGGCAGGACGTCGGCGCGGGGTTCCTTGCCCTCGACCTGCACGCCCGCGCCGAGGACCCGGCCGCGACCGACGGCGACGTCCGTGCTCAGCTCGCTCTGGCGGCGTTCCTCGAGGACCTCGCGGAACATGCTCACCGCGGTGACCGGGTCGCCGTCGTGCAGCACCTTGCCCTTGTTGAGCAGCACGACCCGGTCGCACATCTCCTGCACCTGGCTGAGCGAGTGCGTGACGATGATGATCGTCTTGCCGGCCTCCTGGAAGGTGCGGATGCGGTCGAGGCACTTGCGCTGGAAGGCCTCGTCACCGACGGCGAGGACCTCGTCGACGAGCAGCACGTCGGGGTCGGTGTGCACGGCGACCGCGAACGCGAGCCGCACGTACATGCCCGACGAGTAGAACTTCACCTGGGTGTCGATGAAGTCGCCGATGCCCGAGAACGCCAGGATGTCGTCGAACTTCTCGTCGGTCTGGCTGCGGCTGAGGCCGAGCAGGCTCGCGTTCAGGTAGACGTTCTCGCGGCCGGACAGGTCGGGGTGGAAGCCGGCGCCGAGCTCGAGGAGCGCGGCGAGGCGACCACGGCGGGACACCGTGCCGGAGGTCGGCTGGATGATGCCGCCGATCGCCTTGAGCAGCGTCGACTTGCCGGAGCCGTTCTGGCCGATGAGCCCGACGGTCGAGCCGGCCTGGATCGAGACGGTGACGTCGTCGAGCGCCCAGAAGTCCTGGCGGTGCTTGCGGCCGGCGCGGCCCAGCGTGACGATGCGCTCGCGCAGGGTGTTGTCCTTGCGCACGGTGAAGCGCTTGCGCACGTGGTCGATGACGATGACGTCGGGACGGTCGGTGGTGTCACCGGTCCCGACCGGGGCAACGGGGGTGCTGATGGCCATGGTCTACAGCTCCTGCGCGAAGTTGCCCTGCAGGCGGGAGAAGATCCGCTGCGCGCCGAGGAGGCAGAGGACCCCGATGACGAACGCGACGCCGAGGCGCAGCATCAGGTGGTCCGGGTACGTCACGTCCGCGGGGTCGTGCAACCAGATCGCGTTCTGCATCCCGAGCACCGACAGGGTCAGCGGGTTGTTCGTGTAGACGGCGAGCAGCCAGTCGGTCTTCACCGTGGCGACGACCCGTGCGTACGAGTAGACGATCGGCGACGCCCAGAGCAGGACCATGAGGCCGACGTCGATGACGAACTGCACGTCGCGCAGGTACACGTTGAGCGCCGACAGCACCAGGCCGATGGCGGCGCCGTAGACCAGGATCACGGCGAGCGAGGGGATCAGGTAGAGCAGACCCTCGTGCCAGGGGAACACCCCGATGAACACCGTCGCGGCCAGCAGGATCGCGAACTGGATCGTGAAGTTCACCAGGGCCGCGCCGACGCTCGCCAGCGGGAAGACCTCGCGCGGGACGTAGACCTTCTTGATGAGGCCGCTGTTGCCGACGATCGACCCGGTCGACCCGGCGACGATCTCGCTGAAGAGCGTGTAGGCGGTCAGGCCCGTGAAGACGTAGATCGCGAAGTTGTCGATGCCGTTGGCGGCGCCGAGCACCTGCCCGATGACGAAGTAGTAGATGAGGAGCTGCGTCAGCGGGCGCACGAGCGTCCACACGAAGCCGAGGGCCGAGTCCTTGTACCGCGCCTTGAGGTCGCGGCGGATGAGCATGCCGAGCATCTCCCGCTGCCGGAAGACGTCGCGCAGTTCGCGCCAGGTTCCGCGGAAGGCGCTCGTCGGAGCGCCGATCACGACGAGCGGTTCCTCCGCGAGCGCGGTCATGCGTGCTTGGTCGACCATACGTCTCTTCGTTCGTGGGGGCAGGACCGGAACAGCATACTCACCGGGCCCGATGGCGGGACCGCCGCGTGCACGACAGTCGTCGGGTACCCCCGACCGGGGGTGATTCAGGACGAACCAACCCTCAACCTTGACTTTCGAGTTACCGTTGTCGCAACCCGGACCCTTGTCAACTCCCTCAGGACGGCCCGTCAGCATGCTCCACGCATCCAGGCCGATCGCTGCGTTCGCGGTGGTCGGTGCACTCAGTCTCCTCGTGGCCGGTTGTTCCGGCGGCGACGACGCCTCGCCGACCCCCTCGGCGTCGCGCTCCACCAGCGCCACGGCCACGCCGACCTCGACGGCGACGAGCGGGGGAGCGGTCGACCCCTCCGACGCCGCCTCGGCGCCGAGCGACGACGCGTCGGACGGTGGCGACGCCTCGGACGACGACACCCCCGGGCCCTTCCCCGGCAGCGGGGCGACGAACGAGCCGGACACCGACCCGTCGGACTTCCCGGCCACGGCCGTCGTGACCTACGCCGGCTGGGACACCGGGTCGAAGACGCTGCAGGCCGGCGGCCTCGTCTCCGGCACCACCGACACGTCCGGCACGTGCCGCTTCACCGCCACGAAGGGCGGTGTCACCCGCACCGCGACGAGCGCGGCGGAGGCGAGCGCGTCCTCGGTGAACTGCGCACAGGTCGCGTTCCCCGCGTCCCAGGTCGCCAGCGGCACCTGGTCCGTCACCCTGACCTACGCCGTCGGCTCCGCGTCGACGGCCTCCGACCCGATGACGGCGGAGGTGCCGTGATGCGTCCCACCCGCTCTCCCCGCCGGGGACTCCGATCCGCCCTGGCCCTCGTGGCCGCGCTCGCCGTGGCGGCGACCGGCATGACGTTCGGCACCGTGCTGTCCGAGGCGACCACGACCGAGCCGGCCTCCGCCGCCGTCGCGTCGCAGTTCGACCCGGGCAACATCATCAGCGACGCCGCCTTCTACAACGGCTCGGCGATGAACGCCGCCGCCGTGCAGTCGTTCCTGAACAGCGTCGCGCCGAGCTGCACGCAGCAGAGCGGTGGCCCGGTCTGCCTGAAGAACTTCTCGCAGAAGGTCAGCACCATCAACGCGGTCTCCGGCCGGTGCAGCGCGATCGCGGGCGGCACGAAGTCCGCCGCGACGATCATCGCCCAGGTCGGCGCCGCGTGCGGCATCAGCCAGAAGGCGCTCCTCGTGCTGCTCGAGAAGGAGCAGGGCATCGTCTCGACCTCGCGGCCGACGAACTGGATGTACCAGCACGCGACCGGGTTCGCCTGCCCGGACACCGCCCCGTGCGACCCGGCGTACCGCGGTTTCGCGCAGCAGGTCTACGCCGCAGGGCTGCAGTTCAAGCGGTACCAGGCCACCCCGACCTCGTGGGCGTACCAGGCGGGCCGGAACAACTCGATCCTGCTCAACCCGAACGCCGCCTGCGGCCGGAAGACCGTCTACATCAAGAACCAGGCCACCGCCGGGCTCTACATCTACACGCCGTACACGCCGAACAGCGCCGCGATGTCGAACCTGTACGGGTCCGGCGACAGCTGCTCGGCGTACGGCAACCGCAACTTCTGGCGCATGTACACCGACTGGTTCGGGTCCTCGAACGGCGGGGGCAACCCCTACGGCAACGTCGACGCGGTCACCGCGAGCTCGACGTCCTCGATCACCGTGACCGGCTGGGCCGTCGACCCGGACACCACGAAGGCGCTGCGCGTCGCGTTCTACGTCGACGGCGCGGGCGCGAAGACGGTCACCGCCGACGTCAAGCGGTCCGACCTCGCGGACACCCTCGGCTCGGGCAACACCGCGCACGGCTTCTCGGCGGAGCTCACCGGACTGTCGGTCGGGGCGCACTCGGTCTGCACTTACGCGATCAACCAGGGCGCCGGGGCGAACACGCTGCTCGGCTGCTACACCCGCACGATCACGAGTGCGGCGCCGAAGGGCACGCTCGACTCCGCCACCGGCGGGCTCGGCACCATCTCGGTGAGCGGCTGGGTCCTCGACCCCGACTCGTCGAAGCCGGCACCGTGGAAGGTCCTGGTCGACGGCGTGAGCAAGGCGAGCGGCACCGCCGACCGCACCCGCACCGACGTCGCGAAGGTGTACCCGGGCGTCGGCAGCACCCTCGGCTTCGCGAAGACCATCGGCGGCATCACCCCGGGCACCCGGGCCGTGACGCTGTACACGATGGACAAGCCCGGGTCGAAGTACGTCAAGGTGGCGTCGAAGTCCGTCGTCGTCTCGGCACCGTCCACCGGCCCGACCGGCAAGACCGGCAGCGTGCGCGGCGCCTACGAGTCCGTGACCGGCGGTGCCGGCACGGCCACCGTGCTCGGCTGGGCGATCGACCCGGACCGCTGGGACCCCGTCAAGTACAAGGTCCACGTCGACGGCGAGAGCACGGACAGCGGCACCGCGAACGCCACCCGCACCGACGTCGAGGCGGAGCACCCGACCTGGGGCTCCGACGTGGGCCTGGCACTCCGGCTCACCGGCCTGAGCGCCGGCACCCACACGGTGCGCGTCTACTTCCAGGACCTGCCGAGCGGCACGTACAAGAGCTTCGGCACGAAGACCGTCAAGGTGACGAGCGCGACGGCCGCCCCGCCGTCCTCCGGCACCACCGGCCCGACCGGCAAGAAGGGCTCCGTCACGGGTGCCTTCGAGTCGGTGACCGGCGGCGTGTACAGCGCGACGGTCAAGGGGTGGGCGATCGACCCCGACGTCTGGGACCCGGTCAAGGTCAAGATGCACCTGGACGGGGTCGCGATCGACCCGGGTGTCGCCAACGCGAAGCGCACCGACGTCGAGGCGGTGCACCCCGGCTGGGGCAGCGACGTCGGGCTGTCCCGGACCCTCACGGGCCTGACGGCGGGCACGCACACCCTGCGCGTCTACTACCAGGACCTGCCGAGCGGCACCTACAAGAGCTTCGGGACCAAGACCTTCACGGTGATCGACCCGCCGTCGACCGGCAAGACCGGCGGCACCGGGCCGGTCACGGGCGCCTTCGAGTCGGTGACCGGCGGCACCGGCACGATCACGGTGCAGGGCTGGGCCGTCGACCCGGACGTCTGGGACCCGGTGAAGTACAAGATGCACCTGGACGGCGTCGCGGTCGCCCCCGGAACCGCGAACGCGACCCGGACGGACGTCGAGCGCAGCTACCCGAACTGGGGTTCGGACGTCGGGCTCTCCCGCAAGCTCACCGGCCTGGCGAAGGGCACGCACACCGTGCGCGTCTACTTCCAGGACCTGCCGAGCGGGACCTACAAGAGCTTCGGCACGAAGACCGTCACCGTGCGGTAGACGGTCACCGACGACGGACGGGAGGCACGGTGCCAGCTGGCACCGTGCCTCCCGTCCGTTGCGTGGGTGCGTCCACCGGACCCGCTCCCGTGCCCGCCCGGGGTGCACGGAGCGCCGGGTGTCAGCGGCGCGCGCGCCGCGCCATGAGACCGAGCCCGTGCAGGACGCGGTACTCCGGCGACCGGGTCAGGCCGTGGAACCGTGCCGCGATCTGGTCGCGCTCCGCCTCGGCGACCTGCCGTGCCGTGTCGTGGGCGCCGACCTTCTGCTCCGAGACGATGAGCCGCTCGTTGATGTCGTGCACGCCGGCCAGGTGGACGTCGCGGTCGTGCTCGGTCCGACGCAGGAGCTCGCGCTGCTCGGTCGCCCAGCGCAGGAAGGCGCTCCGCTCGCCGCTCCGGCCCGATGCGGCGGCGACGGCGGCGTCGAGCGACGGGCCGACCTGCTCGGCACGGCTGCGGAACGAGTGCCGCTCGACGACGACGGCCCGGAGCCGTTCCACCAGGGCGGTGCGCTCCTCGCGCGGCATCGCGAGTGCACGCTCGAGCGACGCGGCGTCGTCGAAGACCGGCACCTCGGCGAGTCCGAGCTCGTCGAGGCCCAGCGCGCAGTCGGTGACGGGCAGCGCGCCGCACGCCAGCGACTCGTACAGCCGCGAGTTGAGCGTGCCGTAGGCGGCGGCCGGGGCGATGACGTCGTCGACGACGAACCCGGCGGCGCGGTACACCTCGGGCAGCGAGAAGTACGAGACCATCGGGCGGAGCTCGACACCCGGCGAGGGCTCGACGTGGTCGACGTTGGCGGCGTACCAGATGATCGGCTCGGGCGGGGCGACCTCGGCGAGGACGTCCTGCACCCGGCGGCGGACGCCCCAGAAGTTCACCGTGGTGACCGCGCGGTCGGTCCGGGCGGCGTCGGCCGCGGCGACGGGGTCGACGTCGGCCGGCTCGGCGTGGGCGTGCGGCCGGTCGGTGGTGAACAGGTCGAGGTCGACACCGATCGGCACGACCTCCACCGTCGTGGCGACGTGCGGGGCGATCGCGTCGCGGGCGATCGTGGACGACGTCCACACGGCGTCGAACTCGTCGAGGTAGGGCAGCGCCGCCCACTTCTCGGTCCAGTTGCGGACCCAGGCCACCAGGGCGGTGCCGGCCGGCACGTACCCGGGCACGAACGACTCGATCATCACGACGACGGCCGCGGTGTCGACGGGGACCTCGTCGCCCCAGCGCTCGAGCGGCCACATCGCGACGCCCCAGCCCTCGGCACGCAGGGCTCGGGCCAGGCCGAGTGCCACGAACAGGTCGCCCTTGCCCTCGGCGGGGTCGGCGGTCGACACGGCGAAGCGGACGGTGCCGCGTGGACCCTCGGCGTGCGTGCCGGCCGCGATGGCGGCGTAGTCCTCGTGCAGGACGGAGGGCAGGGGGGTGCTCGGGATGGCGGCAGTCACGCCCGCCATTCTGCACGAACCGGCGGCGGCCACCGGGGAGCGGCCGGGCGCGCCTTGTAGGGTGTCATCGGCCGCGGCACCCCGCGACCGAGCCACCGATCCGCGCCCCCGCGCGGCAGCTGCTGGAGGAACCCGCGTGACAGAGCGCAAGCCGGGAGTCGTGTCCGTCGTCCTCGTGAACTACAAGGGCACCGACGACACCCTGACGAGCATCGCGGAACTCCGCAAGCAGGACTGGCCGCAGGACAAGCTCGAGGTCATCGTCGTCGAGAACGGCTCCGGGCCGGAGCACCTCGGGCGGCTGCAGGCCTCGACCCTCGACTTCACGCTGGTCGACGCCGGTGCCAACCTCGGCTTCACCGGCGGCTGCAACCTCGGCGTCGCGAAGTCCTCGGGTGAGATCGTCGCGTTCCTCAACAACGACGCCCGGCCCGACACCGGCTGGGTGCGCGAGGCGATGGCGACGTTCGCCTCCGGCGCCGACATCGGAGCCGTCGCGTCGAAGGTCCTCGACTGGGAGGGCGTCAACGTCGACTTCACCGAGGCCGCGATGACCTGGTACGGCATGGGCTACAAGCCCTTCGCTGGGTCGCCGGACACCGGCCGGTGGGAGAGCGAGACCGACGTGCTGTTCGGCACCGGCGCCGCGATGTTCGTCCGCGCCGAGCTCTTCGAGCAGCTCGACGGCTTCGACGACCGCTACTTCATGTTCTACGAGGACGTCGACCTCGGCTGGCGGCTCAACCTGCTCGGCTGGCGCTTCCGCTACCAGCCGAAGTCCGTCGCGTTCCACAAGCACCACGCATCGATGAACAAGTTCGGCGACTTCCGCGAGACGTACCTGCTCGAGCGGAACGCCCTCTTCACGCTCTACAAGAACCTCGGCGACGAGCAGCTCTCCGCCGCCCTGCCCGGCTCGCTCGCACTCGCCGTCCGCCGGGCCGTCGGCCGCGGCGAGCTCGACTCCACCTCGCTCGACCTGCGGAACCCCGGGGACGACAGCGTCCCCACCGTCCCGGTGCCGAAGACGAGCATGGCGGGCATCTACGGCGTCGACCAGTTCGTCGAGCAGCTGCCGTCGATGACCGAGTCCCGCCGGCAGATCCAGGCGACCCGCGTCCGCACCGACCGTGAGCTCCTCCGCCTGTTCGGCAACCGCGACGAGCCCGCGTACCCGATCGAGAACTACCTGGCCGGGTACGACAAGATCGTGCACTCCCTCGGCGTGCTCGAGGTCGGCACCCGTCGCCGCGTGCTCATCATCACCGGCGACTCGATCGGCGCGAAGATGGCCGGCCCGGCGATCCGTGCGACGCAGATGGCGAAGCAGCTCGCGTCCGAGCACGACGTCCGCGTCGTCAGCCTCACCCGCTCGTCGCAGATCGACCCCTCGTACGAGGTCGTCACCGTGCCGCACCGCCACCCGCGCCAGATGGTCGAGCACGAGGGCTGGGCCGACGTCATCATCGTGCAGGGCCACGCGCTCCGGCTGTTCCCGGTGCTCGAGTCGACGAGCAAGATCCTGGTCGTCGACGTGTACGACCCGCTCCACCTCGAGCAGCTCGAGCAGGGCCGCAGCGACGACGTCGACAAGTGGAACCGCCAGATCCTCGACGCCTCGGACACGCTGAACCACCAGCTCGAGCTCGGCGACTACTTCATCTGCGCCTCGGAACGGCAGCGGATGTTCTGGCTCGGCCAGCTCGCCGGCTCCGGCCGCGTCAACGCCCGCACCTACTCCCGCGACGCCGACCTGCGCTCGCTCATCGGCGTCGTGCCGTTCGGGCTGTCCTCGACCCCGCCGGTGCACGACCAGCAGCGGGTCAAGGGCGTCGTGCCGGGCATCGGCAAGAACGACAAGCTCGTCGTCTGGGGCGGGGGGATCTACGACTGGTTCGACCCGATCACCCTGGTCCGCTCGATCGCGCAGCTCGCCGAGCGCCGTCCGTCGGTCAAGCTCTTCTTCATGGGCGTGCAGCACCCGAACCCCGACGTCCCCGAGATGGACATCGTGGCGAAGGTCCGCGCCGAGGCCGACGCGCTCGGCCTGACCGGCAAGCACGTGTTCTTCAACGACCAGTGGATCCCGTACGAGGAGCGCGGCGCCTACCTGCTCGAGGCCGACGCCGGCGTCTCGACGCACTACGAGCACCTCGAGACCACGTTCTCGTTCCGCACCCGCATCCTCGACTACCTGTGGGCGCGCCTGCCGATCGTGACGACCGCGGGCGACTCCTTCGGCGACCTCGTCGCCGAGGAGAAGCTCGGCATCGCGGTGCACGAGCAGGACGTCGACGGCCTCGCCGCGGCGCTCGAGACGGCCCTGTTCGACAAGAAGGCCCGCGCGACCTTCATCGGCAACGTCGACCGGGTGCGTGAGCAGTTCACGTGGGAGAACGTCCTCGCACCGCTCGTCGACTTCTGCCGGAACCCCGTCCGTGCCGCGGACAAGACCGTCCGCGACACGACGTCCTCGATCCAGCCGCACACCATGCGCGTCCGGGTGCCCGAGCGCAAGAAGCTCTCCGGCGTCCGCTACGACGTCGGCCGCGCGGTGCACTACCTGCGCACCGAGGGCCCGCGCAGCGTCGCGGGGAAGATCAAGCGGCGCCTCGACAACCGGTGAGCCCGACCGACGCCTCGGCGCTCGTCATCGTCCCGACGTACGACGAGGCCGAGAACGTCCGCGCGATCACGTCGGCCGTGTTGGCGGCGTCGCCAGGGGTGCACGTCCTGGTCGTCGACGACGGCAGCCCGGACGGCACCGGCGACATCGTCCGCGCGATCGCCGCCGAGGACGACCGCGTGCACCTGCTGCAGCGCTCCGGCAAGCTCGGGCTCGGCACGGCGTACGTCGCCGGGTTCCGCTGGGGACTGGAGCGCGGCTACCCGCTGCTCGTCGAGATGGACGCGGACGGCTCGCACCCGGCCGACCGCTTGCCCGCACTCGTCGACGCGGTCACCGCCTCGGACGACGTCCTGCTCGCGATCGGCTCCCGCTGGGTGCCCGGTGGCTCGGTCGTCGACTGGCCGCTCCGACGCCAGGCCCTCAGCCGGGGCGCGAACACCTACGCGCGCTGGGTCCTCGGCCTCGACGTGCGGGACATCACCGCGGGGTACCGGGTGTACCGCGCCTCGGCGGTCGCCCGGATGGACCTCGACTCGATCGACTCGAAGGGCTACTGCTTCCAGGTCGACATGACCCTGCGTGTGGACGACCTCGGCGGCCGCATCGTCGAGGTCCCGATCCGCTTCCGCGACCGCGTGCACGGCGTCTCGAAGATGAGCCGCTCGATCGTGGTCGAGGCGATGCTCCGCGTCACCCAGTGGGGCGTGCAGCGCCGCCTCGGGCGACGCACCCGTCCCTGAGGCGCACCAGGGCTCGCGTCGCTCGGGAGGCGCGGCTCGGCGCGGTGCCGCCACGGGCCTCCCGTCCGGCGGCGGGCGCCCACCGCGTCGCTTGGTGAGCAGAAAAGGTCGGGTCCGGTGCGTTGAGGCGACGTCTTCTGCTCACGAAGTGCGCGTCGGGCACGTTTGTCGGTTCGGACGGGAGGCTCGGCGCGGTGCCGCCACGGGCCTCCCGTCCGGCGGCGGGCGGCCACCGCGTCGCTGAGTGAGCAGAAAAGGTCGCGTCCGGTGCGTTGAGGCGACCTTTTCTGCTCACGATGCGCGCGTCCGGAACGCATGTCGGGTCGGACGGGAGGTGCGGCGCGGTGCCGCCACGGGCCTCCGGCCCGGCGGCGGGCGCCCACCGCGTCGTTGAGTGAGCAGAAACGGTCGGGTCCGGCGCGTGGAGGCGACATCTTCTGCTCACGAAGCGCCCCCGCGCCCGCGCCGCGCCGCCCGCGCCGCGCGCGCCCGCGCCGCCCCGCCGCGCCCTACACGCGCGGCAGGTGCCGGCGCCAGGAGCGGCGCCGGGCGGCGATGACGAGCACCGTCACGAAGACCATCAGCCCCGCGCCGTGCAGCAGGTAGCTCTCGGCCGTGCTCGTCACCGCGAGCAGCACGAGGACCGCGGCGGGCCACACGTACGCCACCCCGGGGAAGGTCGTCGCCGTCACCCAGGCCCGGGCGAACGCGAGCAGGGCCGTCACCGCGAGGATGATCGTGCCCGCGAGCCCGATCTGCAGCCAGGCGTCGACGAAGGCGTTGAGGCCCGAGGTGAACCGGGCGCCGGCGGGGTCGATGAAGGTGACGTAGGGGACGACCGCCTCGTTCGGCCAGGTGCCGACCCAGCCCCAGCCCTGGATCGGGTACTGAGCGACGAACACCCGGATCTGCGACCACAGGTCGACGCGGGTTGCGGTGCCGCCGGCGGCGCCGATCTCGGCGAGCAGGCGGCCGCGTGCGAGGACCGCGAGCACGAGGGCGAGCAGGACCGCGGCTCCGAGCACGCCGTTCACCACGGGGCGGGTCGCCGGGCGCGCGTGCCGGAGGGACCAGAGCGCGAGCGCCGTGACCGCGAGGGCGATCATGGCGAGGCCGGTGATGGGGGACTGCACGAGCATGAGGGCGATGACGGCGAGCGCGGTCGACCCGATCGCCCGCCACACGGTCACCGATCGGGTGAGGAACTCGACGACGAAGGTGACGAGTGCCATCGCGGCGATGAAGCCCATGAAGTTGCGGGTGCCACCGATGCCCTGGATCGGGCCGCCGTAGGCGATGTCCCCGCGGATGCCGAACGCGGGGAACGGGACGTCGAGCACGAGGCCGGCCAGGACCTCGAGGCCGAGGGCCGTGACGAGCAGGATCCGGAACGCGTCGCCCGACGCGCGGATCACCTGCACCAGGTCGCGTCCGAGCGCCAGGTAGAGCCCGAGCCCGATGAAGCCCACCGTCTCGGCGAAGCCGCGCAGGGCGACCCAGGAGTACTCGCTCCAGAGGACGCTCAGTGCGCAGTAGCCGACGAAGGCCAGCAGCGACAGGGGGAGCACGCCGTGCCACTCGATCCGGTAGCGCTGCCCGAGCAGGCTCAGCCCGGCGAGCACGAACAGCGTGACGAGCACGGCCCAGGTCCCGGCACGGCCGACCAGGGCCTGCACGGTGGGCTGTCCGAACCCGAACAGCACGATGACCGTCGCGAGCGCCTGGCTGAACCGGCCACCCGCGGAGAACCCGATCCAGGCCGACAGGTAGCGGCGCCCGAGCACGCGTCTGTTCACCCGGCCGTCCGTCACGCGTCCATCTTGGCGCACGTCCGTGTGACGAGTCGCCAGGGTGCCGTTCCACTGCCTCTATCGACGATGCGCGATCAGGACCTACCCTCGCCCGATGGACCGCGTGCGCAGGGCCGTCGGGGCGCCGCTGGCAGCGGTCGTCGTCGGCCTGCTCGCCACCGCGCTGGCCTGGCACCGGCTCGGTCCGGTGACCCGGGGCACGGTGTGGGCCGAGGACGGGGGCGTCTTCCTGCGGGAGCGCGTCGCCCTCGGACCGGTCGACACGCTCCTGCACCCGTACGCCGGGTACGTCCACCTGGTGCCTCGGCTCGTGGTCGACCTCGGGTACGCGCTGCCCGCGGTCCGGTACGCCCAGGTCGTGTCGCTGGCGAGCTGCCTGGTGGTCGGCGGCGTCTGCGCGCTCGTGCTCGTCCTGTCGCGGGACGTCGTGCGCCCCTGGCCGTTCCGGCTGGTGCTCGCCGCCGTGCCGGTCGTGCTCCCGCTCGCGCCCGTCGAGACCAGCGGGAACGCCGCGAACCTGCACTGGTACGCGCTCGTCCTGGTGCCGTGGGTGTTCGCGCACCGCAGCCGCACCACGAGGGGAGCGGTCGCGCTCGCCGCGGTGGCCGCCGCCGCGGTGCTCACCGAGCCGCAGGCGGTGCTGTTCGCGCCGCTGCTGCTGCTCGGCTGGTCGTCCCGGCGGGGGAGCGCGCGGGCGCTCCCCGTCACCGTCGCGACCGTGGCGGCCGCGACGGTGCAGGTGGTCACCGCCGTCACCCACCCGCGGACGGTCGTGCCGGGTGCGCCCGCGGTGCGCGACGTGCTGGCCGGGTACCTGCTCCGTCCGGTCGCGGGGGCGTGGGACCCGCACCTCGGTCGCGTCCTGACGGCGGTCGTCGAGCGCGGGTGGTGGGTCCTGCTCGTCCCCGTCGCCGCGCTCGCGCTCGTGCTGGTAGCGGCCGTCGTGGCCGCGCCGCTGCGGGCGCGCTGCGTCGTGGTCGCCTTCGCGGTGGGTTCCGGCGTCGTGTGGACCGCCGCCGGGCTCGCGAACGGCGGCGCCGGGCGGCACTGGGCGCGGCCGGTTGCGTCGATGGCCGCGATCGCCCCGCAGCGTTACGACGCGGCCGCCGGCCTGCTGCTGGTGAGCGCGGCCGTGGTCGCCGCCGCCGTGCTCGCCGACCCCGACCACTGGTCGCCCCCGGCACGTCGGACGGGAGGCCCGGGTCGCCTCCTCGGGGCACTGGCCGCCTGGACCGTGGTCACCCTGGTCGTCGCGTCCGCCGTGCTGCACGTCGCTCCCGACGCCACTCGGCGCAGCGGCGGACCGGTGTGGGCCGCGCAGATGCCCGCCGCAGCCGAGCAGTGTCGGGTGGACCCGTCGACCGAGGTCGTGCGCGTGCGGACGGCTCCGTGGTCGGCGCCGGTCCCGTGTGCCTGGCTGTCGCGCTGACGGACGGGGAACGGGGCGCGCCGCGTCGGGGTCAGCGCGTCGCGGTCCAGCGGAACTCGCGCCGGGCGGGCGGGGTGCGCGGTCCGTCGCCGGTGGACAGCGGTTCCTCGCCGACGAGCACGATGCGGCTCTTGATCGCCAGCAGGGCGAAGAGCACCCAGTTGCCCTGGTAGAGCAGTCGTGACTCGGCGACCGACTGCACCAGGAGCGCGACGACCACCAGGAGCGGCAGCAGCGACACCGGGTCGAAGGTGCGCGGCCGGAGCGCGGCGTCGTACCCGATGCGGGTCGCCGACGCCCACGAGCGGGAGAGCGTGGTGAGGACGTACACCGCGAACAGGAGCAGGCCGATGATCCCGGTCTGCATCCAGACGTCGAGGTACGCGTCGTGCGCCTGCAGGTAGGTGACGCCCTTCCGGTGCGCCAGGTCGGCCAGGGTCGGGATGCCCGGCCACCAGTAGCCGATCCAGCCCCAGCCGACGACGGGGTGCTGGTCGATCAGGCCGAGCACCTTCACCCAGATCTCGCCGCGCCCCGTCGCGTCGGAGCCCTTGCCGAGCAGCTCGGACACCGGGCCGCGCAGCACCGCCGCGGCGACGGCCGCGGCGACCGCGACGACCGCGAGCACGAGGTACCGGGGTGTGCGCCGCTCGGTCGGCACCCGGCGGATCCAGAGCGCGGCCAGTGCCACGACGACGACGACCACGGCCGCGGCGACGACCGTCGAGGACCGGGTCAGCACGAACACGAGCGCGGCCAGGGCGAGCCAGCCGACGGCACGGTTGCGGCGCATCCGGCCCTCGGCGAACTGCACGGCGACGACGACCGCCACCAGGAGCGCGACCATCGCGAGCAGGTTCGCGTTGCCGGGGAGGCCCTGGATGCGCCCCCCGGTGAACAGCTCGGCGCGCGAGAAGTAGAAGGCGTCCGGGATGTCCGCGTCGCCGTAGTCGGTCCAGATCGGGGCGATCGGGTGCCGCACGACCACCGCGACGACGGCCTCGAAGACCAGGGAGAGCAGCAGCACCCACCGCAGCGCGAGGCCGATCGCGTCCCCGATCCGCCGCCAGGTGAGCGTGGAGGCGATGGCGAACGCGACGGCGGCGCAGATCACCTGCACGACCAGGCTCGAGATCGTCGCGAACCGCCAGTGCGACCAGACCAGCGAGACCAGGCACCAGGCGAGGAACGCCCAGAGCGCCCACGGCGTGCGCACGATCGGCGGGCGGGCCCGGACCAGGATCGTGCCGCCCCACGCCGCGACGAGCGCCCAGAGCACACCCGCGCCGACCCAGGTCAGGGTGTTCGGCACCGCGTCGCCCGCGAACAGCACGAAGAGGGTGGTCGCCCCGAAGGCGAACGCCTCGCGCTCCGGTACGGTCCCGCGTGCGAGCGGCCAGGTGTTCGTCACGTCGCCAGGGTACCGGCCGGGCCCGGCCGCGTGGGTCCCCGGACGGCGCCGGTAGGCTCGCGGCATGTTCCTCGGCATCACCAACACGCCCCGCGACTACGCCTGGGGCTCGGTCACCGCCATCCCCGAGTTCCTCGGCCGGACCGTCACCGGAGCGCCGCAGGCGGAGCTCTGGCTCGGCGCCCACGCCGGCAGCCCGAGCGTCGTCGTGAACCCGGCCATGGTCGGCGGCGCCGACACGCTCCGCGACTGGATCGCCGCCGAACCGGAGACCGCCCTCGGGTCGGACCGCACCGGTCTGCCGTTCCTGCTCAAGGTGCTCGCCGCCGCGGCGCCCCTGTCGCTGCAGGCGCACCCGACGCCCGAGCAGGCCGAGGAGGGCTTCGCGCGCGAGGAGCGCGACGGCGTCCCCCTGGACGACCCGGCCCGGAACTACAAGGACCCGTTCCCGAAGCCCGAGCTCGTCGTGGCGCTCAGCGACCGGTTCGAGGCGCTGAGCGGCTTCCGCCCGGTCGAGGACACCCTGGCCGAGGTCCGGGTGCTCGACGCCGGCACCGGTCGGCTCGGGCCGCTCGAGGTGCACCTGATGCACGGCCTCGAGGACACCGTGCGCTGGCTCGAGACCGCCGACGACTCGGCGCTCGCCGTCGTGCAGGCCGTCAGCGACCTGGCCGCCGCCCTCGACGACGACCTGCTCACCCCGAACACCGCGACCGTCCGCGACCTCGCGGCGAGCTGGCCGGGGGACCCCGGCATCGTCGTCTCGCTCCTCATGCACCGCGTGACGCTCACCGCCGGGCAGTCGATGTACCTGCCCGCCGGGAACATCCACGCCTACCTCGACGGCCTCGGCATCGAGCTGATGGCGCCGTCCGACAACGTCCTGCGCGGGGGCCTGACGCCGAAGCACGTCGACGTGCCGGAACTGCTCCGCGTGCTCGACTTCACGGCGTACCCGGCACCGCTGCTCGAGCCGGAGCACCTGGCGGCCGGCGTCGACCGGTTCGCGCCCGAGGGCGTCGGCTTCGCGCTGGTCCGGGTGACCGGCGACGGCCGACCGGTCGGGCTGAGCACCGGCGGGGTCGCACCGCTGCGCGGCCCGTCCATCGCGATCTGCACCGAGGGCGTCGTGACGCTCGTCGGGGCGACCTCGGCCACGCTGCTGCGCAAGGGGGAGTCCTGCTTCGTCACCCCGGACGAGGGCGACGTCACGGTCGAGGCCGACTCGTCCGGCGGGGTGACCTCGACGGTGTTCATCGCGACCGGGGCGTGACGGCCACGCGCCACCGGGGCGTGACCGTCGTCCGCTAGCGTGGCGGACATGAGTTGGCTGGTCACCGGCGGTGCCGGGTACATCGGGTCCCACGTCGTCCGCGCGCTCGGCGCTGCGGGCCTCGACACCGTCGCGTTCGACGACCTGTCGAGCGGTTTCCGCTCGTTCGTCGCCGAGGACGTCCCCTTCGTCGAGGGCACCATCCTCGACGGCGAGCTGCTCGGTCGGACGATCCGCGAGCACGGCGTCACCGGCGTCGTGCACGTGGCCGGCTACAAGTACGCCGGCGTCTCGGTGCAGCGCCCGCTGCACACCTACGAGCAGAACGTGACCGGGACGGCGACCCTCCTGCGCGCGATGGCCGACAACGACGTCACGAAGGTCGTGTTCTCGTCGAGCGCGGCGGTGTACGGCACCCCGGACGTCGACGTCGTCGTGGAGTCCACCCCGAAGGCCCCGGAGTCGCCCTACGGCGAGTCGAAGCTCATCGGCGAGTGGCTGCTGCGCGACATGGAGGTCGCCGCCGGCTTCACCACCACCTCGCTCCGGTACTTCAACGTCGTCGGCTCCGGCGAACCGGACCTGTACGACGCCAGCCCGCACAACCTGTTCCCCCTGGTGTTCGACGCCCTGCTCGCCGGCCGGACGCCGCGGATCAACGGCGACGACTACGCCACGCCCGACGGCACCTGCGTCCGCGATTACGTGCACGTCGCGGACCTCGCGCACTCCCACGCCGTCGCGGCCCGCAAGCTCGCCGACGGGGAGCCGCTCGAGCGTGCCTACAACCTCGGCAGCGGCGACGGTGTCAGCGTCCGGCAGATCATGGACGCGATGGCGTCGGCGACCGGGATCGCGTTCGAGCCCGAGGTCGCGCCCCGGCGTCCGGGTGACCCGGCCCGCATCGTCGCGACCGGCGAGGCGGCCGCCCGCGACCTCGAGTGGTCGATGCGCCACACGCTCGACGAGATGGTCACGAGCGCGTGGGAAGCCCGCCGCAGCGTCTCCTGACGCGCACCCGAGGGCGCTCGTTGTCCCCCGTCCGTGCCGTCGCAACGCCGCGACACGCCCGTACGGGGGACATGACACGCCGGAGCGGTCAGCACCTTCTATGATCCGCGACTTGACTCCGAGGAATCACACCGGTGTAATTACACCGACGACATCAGTCGTCGTGGTCCCGATTCCGAGACGTCAGGGGTGATCAGGGTGAACGGTTCCGACTTCCACGCCGGAGTTCCGGAGGACTGGCACGTCGACCCCGTCGCGCTCGGCGTGCCCGGGGTCCGTCGTCCGGAGACCGACGACGAGGAGAACCCGCTCGCCTGGCAGGCCGACTCGCTCTGCGCGCAGACCGACCCCGAGGCGTTCTTCCCGGAGAAGGGCGGCTCGACGCGCGAGGCGAAGAAGATCTGCACCTCCTGCGAGGTCCGCAGCCAGTGCCTCGAGTACGCCCTCGAGAACGACGAGCGCTTCGGCATCTGGGGCGGGCTCTCCGAGCGCGAGCGCCGCAAGTTGCGGAAGCGGGCGTAGTCGCGCTCAGGGCGCGAAGCGCCCTGCGACTGCGCCCCTGAGGAGCCTGCGACGAAGGCGCCGGAACCCAGCTCCGACTGCGCCGGTACCCAGCCACCAGGCCGCCGGAACCCAGCCCCGACGCCCCCGCAACCAGCCGTCGACAGGCGTCCTCCCACACGCCGCACTGAACGCCCCCACATCTTCACGCCGCGCCGCCGTCCGCAGGCCGAGCCGAGCCTCCAGACCGTAGAGTGACGCGCGTCATGCAGCCCAGTGTCTCCCAGCCCCGTGTCACCGCGATCCTCGTCGCCGCCGACGGAGCGGACCACCTCGACCGCACGCTGGACGCCCTCGCCACCCAGACCCGGCACCCGGAGAACCTGGTGGTCGTCGACGTCGGCTCGACCGACGGATCGACCGCCGAGCTGTCCTTCGGCGGGTCCGCCCGCCTGCTCCGGATCCCCGCCGGACGCCCGTTCGGCGACGCCGTCCGGGCCGGCGAACGCGAAGCGCCGCCGGCGGTCGCCGACGAGCCGGTCGACGAGTGGATCTGGCTCCTCGGGCACGACAACGCACCCGCACCGACGGCGCTGGCCGACCTGCTCTCCGCGGTCGAGATCGCCCCGTCCGTCGTGGTCGCCGGCCCGAAGCTCGTCGCGCAGGACGACCCGTCGGTGATCCGTTCGCTCGGTGAGGCGACGACCCGCTTCGGCCGGTCGCTCGCGCTCGTGCAGGACGAACTCGACCAGGGACAGCACGACCGGCACACCGACGTCATGGGCGTCGCCGCCGGGGGCATGCTCGTCCGCCGGTCGGTGTGGACCGAGCTCGGCGGGTTCGACCCGGCGCTGCCCGACGTCGACGCCGCCCTCGACTTCTGCATCCGCGTCCGGCTCGCCGGGCACCGCGTCGCCGTCGTCCCGGAGGCCAAGGTCACGAGCGCCGGGCCGGTCGAGGAGTTCGGCCGCCGCCGGGTGTCCGAGGGGCGCCGCGTGCGGATGCACCGCCAGGCCCAGCTGCACCGACGGATGACCTACGCGCCGGCCGGGCTGGTCTGGCTGCACTATTTGACCCTCGTGCCGTTCGCGGTCGGCCGTGCCGTCGGCCACCTGGTCGCGAAGCACCCGGCGGCGGTCACGGCCGAACTCGCCGCCGCCTTCGCCGTGGCCTTCGGCGGCGGGACCGCCCGGGCGCGGAAGAACCTCGCCCGCACGAAGAAGCTCGGCTGGTCGGCCGTCGAACCGCTCCGCGTCAGCTGGAAGCGCGTGCACGAACGGCGGACGACCACGCGCGACGTCGAACTCGCCCGCGTCGAGGACGCGCCCATCGCCCGCGCGTCCTTCCTCGGCGACGGCGGCATCTGGGTGGTGCTCGCCGCGGCCGTCCTGAGCGTCGTGACGCTCTTCCCGCTGCTCGGCTCGCCGGCCCTGACCGGCGGCGGCCTGCTGCCGCTCAGCACGACCGTCGGCCAGCTCTGGGAGAACGTCGGCTACGGCTGGCACTCGCTCGGCACCGGCTTCACCGGTCCGTCCGACCCGTTCGCCGCGGTGCTCGCCGTGCTCGGTTCGATCGTCTTCTGGTCGCCGTCCACCGCGGTCGTGGTCGTCGTGCTGCTCGCCCTCCCGCTGTCGGCGCTCGGCGCCTGGTTCGCGGTCCGCAAGGTCACCACGCGCACCTGGGTGCCGGTGATCGGGGCCGCGCTGTACGCCGTCGCCCCGGCCCTGGTCGGCGCGGTCACCACCGGACACCTCGGCGCGGTCATCGCGCACGTGCTGCTGCCGTGGCTCTTCATCGCCGTGCTCGAGTCGCACCGCTCGTGGGCGTGGGCCTCCGGCGCGTCCCTGCTGTTCGCCGTCGTGGCGGCCTCGGCGCCGTCGCTGCTGCCCGTCCTGCTCGTCGGCTGGCTCGTCGCGCTCGTGGTCGGCTGGCGCCGAGCGCACCGCCGTGCCTTCATCCCGGTGCCGACCGCGGTGCTGTTCCTGCCGCTCGTGCTCGCGCAGGTCGCCCGCGGCAACGTCCTCGCGGTCTTCGCCGACCCCGGCGTGCCCTCGGCGACCCGGGCGCCGTCGGCCCTGCAGCTCACGATCGGCCAGCCGCTGCCGGACTGGAGCGGTTGGCTGCCCGCCACCTCCGGCCTCGCGCTGCTCGCCTCGCTGCTGCCCGTCGTCATGGCGGTCCTGGCGCTGCCGCTCGCCGTCGCCGCGATCGGGGCCGTCCTCGGCCATCGGTGGTCGGTCGCCGGCTCCGCCCTCGTGATGGCGCTCCTCGGCTTCGCGACCGCGTTCGCCGCGACCCACGTGACCGTCACCGGCGTCGGGTCGACGACGACGATCGTCTGGCCGGGCAGCGGCCTGTCCGTCTACTGGCTCGCCCTCGTCGTCGCCGCCTCCATCGGCTTCGACGTGCTGCCGAAGGCCGCCCCGCTCGCCGGGCTCGTCACCACCGTCCTCGCCGGGGTCGCCGTGGCCCCGGCCTTCGCGGCGTTCTACCTCGGCGGCGCGGCCATCCAGCCGACCACGGGCCGCGTGCTCAGCGCCTACGTGAACGCCGAGGCCCAGGCCAACCCCGACGTCGGCACGCTCGTCGTCGAACCGCAGGACGACGGCTCGCTCGCGGTCGCGCTCGAACGCGGCCAGGGTGCCACCCTCGACGACCAGTCGACGCTCGACGCCACGGCACTGCGCCTGAGCGACTCCGGATCGCGGCTGGCGACGCTGGCCGGCAACCTGGCGAGTCGCAGCGGGTACGACCCGCGTCCGGCGCTCCGCGAGCTCGGCGTCAGCTTCGTGCTCCTCGACGACGCCGGGTCCGACCCCGAGGCCCGGGCGGTCCACGACCGTGCCGCCGGCGCGATCGGTCAGAACGCGCTCTTCACGAGCATCGGCGAGACGACGAACGGCCAGCTGTTCCACTACGACGGCGAGGTCGACCGGACGGCCACGGGCTCCGCCGCCGCGCGGGCGACCCACGTGCTGTACCTGGTCGTGCTCGGTGTGGTCTTCGGCGCCGCCGCGCTGCTCGCCGTCCCGACGGCCCCGCGTCGCCGCCGTGCCACCTCGAACGTCATCGAGGCCGAGGAACCCGCGACCACCTTCGACGAGGAGCGTGACGAATGAGCACCACCACCGGCTCCGTCCGTCGCTGGCTGATCCGCGGCACCGCGACCGCCGTCGCCGTGGTGGTCGCGGCGGGCGCCGTGACCGCCGCGCACGCCTACGGCACCTCGTCCGAACCGGCCCGACCGGCGGGCCGGACCGTGCAACCCGTGGCGGCGGACGCCGAACGGGTCTGCGCCGGCAGTGCCCTGCGGCTCTCCGACGCCGCGGGGAACGACGCCACCCGGGCGAGCGCCGTCGGCACACCGACCGTCGCCACCGCGACGACCGGCTCGACCGTCGAACGCTCCTCGCTCGACGCGTCGACGACCGGCGGCAGCGACCCGCAGCTGCTCACCGCCCCCGCCGGGGACCGCACCCCGCAGGTCGCCGGCAGCAGCTACCAGAGCGTCTCGAACGGCGACCTGGTCGGCGCCGGCGCTTCGTCGTGCGACGACCCGTCGCAGTCGACCTGGCTCGTCGGCGGGTCCACCGAGACCGGACGCACCAGCATCATCACGCTGTCGAACCCCACCGACGTCAACGCGACCGTCGACCTGGCGATCTTCGACGGCGACGGCACCGTGAGCGCCCCGGGGACGACGGGGATCGTCGTCGCCCCGAACACGCAGAAGGTCGTCCCGCTGTCCGGCTTCGTCTCCGACCAGGGCTCGACGGTCGTGCACGTGACGTCATCCGGCGGGCAGATCGTCGCGCACATGCAGGAGACCGTCGTCCGCACCCTGACCCCGGGTGGCTACGACGTCGTCTCCGGCGGTGCCGCACCGGCGCGCTCGCAGGTGATCCCCGGCGTCGTGCTCGCCGGTGCCGAGGCCGCCCAGCGCGGTGACGACACCGCGGACGCTGCACCGATCGTGCGCCTGTTCGTGCCTGGTACCCGCGCGGCGCGCGTGACGCTCGGCATCTCGACGGCGGACGGCGGCGGCACCACGGTGAACGCGACCGCCGAACCCGGCGTCGTGACCGACGTCACGCTCGACGACTTCCCGGACGGCCGGTACTCGTTCACGGTGACGAGCACCGAACCCGTCGTCACCGGCGCCCGCACGACGTCCCCGACGGACGGCAACGGCGACGGCAGCGACCTCGGCTGGTTCGCGTCGGCCGAGCCGCTCGGCGACTCGGCGATCACGGCGATCGCCCCGGGAGAGGGCGTGCGCCTCAACCTCGTGAACCCCACCCGCGAGGACCGCACCGTCACGATCCGCTCCGGCGACGAACGCCTCGCGGTGTCGCTGCCGTCAGGTGCGACGTCGACGGTGCCCGTGCAGACGGCGAAGCAGCTCACGCTGTCCGGTGTCGACGGGGTCGTCGCGGGGGTCACCTACCGGGGCACGGACGGCATCGCCGGGTTCCCGGTGCGACCGACCACCGAGGTGTCGAGTCCGGTCCGCGTCTACCCCTGAGTCGGGGCGGCGGTCTCGGCGTGCGGGCAACGGGCTCCGTGGTCCGCGCCGCGGCTCACCAGTGGCGGTAGCGGTCCGGGGCCAGGTCCCACGGGTCCTTGTCGATGAGCTCGCCGACCGCACGGAAGACCGCGGTCTCGACGATGATCCGGCGGTCGAGGTCGTCCTTCTCGGGGCTGCGCGTCACGCGCTCGACGGGGATGCGGAACACCGTGACCCGGCGGCCGTCGCGGTCCACCCGCCACCGCGGCATCGCGTCCGGCAGGGTCGCGTCGGTCGGCATGTCCGCGACCTGGAACACGACACCGGCGAGCTCGTCGGGCCACAGTCCGAGCAGGTAGTGCGCGCTGTCCCCGACGATCCGGTCGAACGTCTCGGCCCGGGTGGTGATCGGCGCGAGCTCGGGGCCGGTCACGCTGGAGCGACCGCCACGACCGTGCCGGGACCGGCCGCGACCGCGGTCGATCGGGGTGACGAGGCGGGGCTTCCGACGCATCCCCACATCGTACGCGCGCACCGGGTCCGGTATGACCCTCCGCTAGGCTCCCTGGCGAGATGGACGTCAGGATCTGCAGCAAGGTCGCGTGCGGCGCGAGCGCGTCGTCGACCCTGACCTACGACTACGGCGACTCGATGGTCGTCGTCGGGCCGCTCTCGACCCGGGTCGAGCCGCACGGGTACGACCTCTGCGCCCGACACGCCGCGCGCCTGCGCGTGCCGCAGGGCTGGCAGGTGGTCCGGCGCGAGCCGCTGCCGCGCGAGGCGGACTGACCGACCGCATCCGCGACGGCGCGCCTGCGGTGGACGGTCGACGCGTAGGAGGTGACCGAC
Source organism: Curtobacterium sp. MCBA15_009 (assembly GCF_001864895.1). Taxonomy (GTDB): domain Bacteria; phylum Actinomycetota; class Actinomycetes; order Actinomycetales; family Microbacteriaceae; genus Curtobacterium. The sequence continues at coordinate 55,428 of NZ_MJGO01000039.1, read as the reverse complement.
GTCGGCTGGGGAGCCGCGCCTCCTGGCGTGGAAGACTGGCGCCATGCCCACCGAAGCCCAGACCGCAGCACCGTACCGCGTCGCCGACCTCGCCCTCGCCGAGGCGGGACGGCACCAGATCCGCCTGGCGGAGAACGAGATGCCGGGCCTGATGGCCCTGCGCGACGAGTTCGGCGCGTCGCAGCCGCTCGCCGGCGCGCGCATCGCGGGCTCGCTGCACATGACCGTGCAGACCGCCGTGCTCATCGAGACGCTCGTCGCGCTGGGTGCGCAGGTCCGCTGGGCCAGCTGCAACATCTTCTCCACCCAGGACGAGGCCGCCGCTGCCGTCGCCGTCGGTCCGACCGGCACCCCGGACGCCCCCGCCGGCGTCCCGGTGTTCGCGTGGAAGGGCGAGACGCTCGAGGAGTACTGGTGGTGCACCAGCCGCATCTTCGACTGGAGTGCCGAGGCCGCCGCAGCCGGTGCCGACTGGACCGGGCCGAACCTGATCCTCGACGACGGCGGCGACGCCACCATGCTCGTGCACACCGGCGCCGACGCCGAGGCCGCGGGGGTCGCACCGACGGCCGGGGCCGACGCGAGCGCCGAGTGGAAGATCGTGCTCGACACCGTCGCGCGGTCGCTCGAGACCTCGTCGGACCGCTGGACCCGCATCGCGGCCGACATCCAGGGCGTCACCGAGGAGACCACGACGGGCGTGCACCGCCTGTACGAGCTCTTCCGCAACGGCGAGCTGAAGTTCCCGGCGATCAACGTGAACGACTCGGTGACCAAGTCCAAGTTCGACAACAAGTACGGCATCCGGCACTCGCTGCCCGACGGCCTGAACCGCGCCACCGACGTGCTCATGGGCGGCAAGGTCGCGTTCGTCGTCGGCTACGGCGACGTCGGCAAGGGTGCGGCCGAGGCCCTCCGTGGGCAAGGGGCGCGCGTCATCGTGTCCGAGGTCGACCCGATCTGCGCGCTGCAGGCCGCGATGGACGGCTACCAGGTCGCACGCCTGGCGGACGTCGTCGGCGAGGTCGACATGGTCATCACCTGCACGGGCAACCTCGGCGTCGTCGGCGTCGACGAGATGCTCGGGCTCAAGCATCTCGCCATCGTCGCGAACGTCGGGCACTTCGACAACGAGATCGACATGGCGGGGCTCGAGGCGCTCCCCGGTGTGGAGAAGGTCGAGATCAAGCCGCAGGTGCACGAGTGGCGCCTGCCGACCGGGCGCTCGATCCTGGTGCTGTCCGAGGGGCGGCTCATGAACCTCGGCAACGCGACCGGGCACCCGTCGTTCGTGATGAGCAACTCGTTCACGAACCAGGTCCTGGCGCAGATCGAGCTGCACACCCGCCGCGACGAGTACCCGACCGGCGTCTACGTGCTGCCGAAGCACCTCGACGAGAAGGTCGCCCGACTGCACCTCGAGGCGCTCGGCGTGCAGCTGACCGAACTCCGCCCGGAGCAGGCGGCCTACATCGGCGTTCCCGTCGAGGGTCCGTTCAAGCCGGAGCACTACCGGTACTGAGCGCGCGGGGCGAGGCGCGCGGGGCGCGGCTGGACGTGCGCTGCGCGCCGCCCGCACGACCGAAGTGACCCGGAACCACGTGAAGACGTGGCGCCGGGTCACTTCGGTTGTGCGGACCGCACCGGCGCCGCGCGGCGCGCGTCGCGCGCGGTGCCGCCGGGGCGCGGCGCGCAGCGGTGCCGCCGGGGCGCGGCGCGCAGCGCACGCGGCGCCCCCTCAGCGCGGGAACCCCGGCGGCCGCGCCGTCGCCGCGGCCCCCGCCGCGGTCAGCAGCTCGGCCCGGGCGCGCAGCGCCCGGACGTCCCGACGGCGGCGCAGCACGGCCACGCCGGCCAGGAAGGCCTCCGGCGCGACCGGCGGCACCGGGTGTGCGAACGGCGCGACGTCGGCCGCCAGCGCCCGCGCCGCGGCGTCGCGGAGCTCCGGCCGCATCGAGGCGGCGCCACGGAAGAACGCCCCGAGCCGGTTCTCCAGCCGCTGCGGGAGCGCCGACACGTCGGCCACCCCGGCCCACGCCGTCAGCTCCGGCGGCAGCAGGACCTCGGGGTCGTGGTGCCGGGGCAGCCGCTCGTGCTGCACCACCGTGCCGGCGAGCAGGTCGCCGAGCCGCCGTGGTCGGGTGCCGAACAGCGCGACGAGCACCGCGACGGACCCGAGCGTCATCCACAGCTCGAACAGGCCGACCAGCGACCGGGTGAAGGCGTGCCGGAACCCGATCGCGCCGCCGTCGAGCCGCACGACCCGGGTACCGGTGGCGTACCGGCCGACGCTCCGACCCCTGGTGACGGTCTCGACCGCGGCCGGCACGAGCACGACCACCAGGACGAGCACCGCGATCGTCAGGGCGGGGATCCAGGCGTCGTCGAGGCCGCTCGGCCAGACGCGCGACAGCCCGAACAGCAGCATCACGTAGAGCAGGACCAGGCACAGCCCGTCGAGCAACGCCGCCGCGAGCCGCAGCGCGATGCCCGCCGGTTGGACGTCGAGCGCGACGGCCTCACCGACGACGAGCTCGTCGGTGGTCTCGTCGAGGGCGAGCGAGAAGCGGGCGTCGGCGAGGTCGCGCGGCGTGCGGGGCTTCGGCATGGCATCATTCTGTCGCAAGCGACACGCGCGACGTGAGGGGGAACACGTGGACCTGGACGCCTACGCCGAGGTGCACGGCGACCGGTGGCGGGAACTCGACCGGTCGGCGCGCGCCCGGAGCGTCTCCGGAGCCGACGTCGACCGCCTCGTCGCGGGCTACCAGGAGGCCGCGACGGACCTCGCCCGCATCCGCGGCGCCGCACCGCGGACGACGACGGGGGACCGCCTGTCGCTGACGCTGTTCCGCGCCCGCCTGCGCTTCACCGGCACGCCCGTCGACCCGCTCACCGCCCTGGTCCGGTTCTTCACCCGGCAGCTGCCGGCGGCGCTGTACCGGATCCGGTGGGTGACGATCTGGGTCGCCGTCGCGACGGTCGCGATCGGGGCCGTCGTCGCCGTCTGGATCCAGGCCACCCCGGGGGCGACGGCGACGTTCGGCACGCCGGAGGCGCTCCGGCGGTACGCCACCCAGGACTTCGTCGACTACTACTCCGACCACGGGCTCGGGGCGTTCACGGCGCAGGTCTGGACGAACAACGCGTACATCGCGGCCACCATGGTCGCGTTCGGCATCACGGGGCTCTTCGTGCCGTTCTCGATCATGCAGAACGCGGTCAGCCTCGGGGTGTCGGCGGCGATCATGCACTCGCAGGGGCGACTCGGCGACTTCTTCCTCTACATCGCCCCGCACGGGCAGCTCGAGCTGTACTCGGTCTTCCTCGCCGGCGGCGCCGGGCTGATGGTGTTCTGGTCGTGGGTCGCTCCGGGCCCGCACCGCACGCGGGCGCAGGCCCTCGCCGAGGACGGTCGTGCCCTCATCACCATCGCGATCGGCCTCGCGCTCACGCTGCTGCTCTCCGGCGTCGTCGAGGGCGTCGTCACCCGCCAGGACTGGCCGTGGCCGGTGAAGATCGGCATCGGCACCGTCGCCCTGGCCGCCGTGCTGGCGTACCAGTGGGTGCTCGGCGGTCGCGCGTTCCGGGCGGGGGAGCGCGGCGACCTCGAGGAGTTCGAGCGCGGCGCCTCCGCGCTCGTGGCCGGCTAGAGCCGCCCGCTCGCCTTCGCCCGCAGGTACGCGTCGGCCACCAGCGGCGGCAGCGCCTCGGGTGTCCCGCGCACGACCTCGGCCCCGGCCCGTCGCGCGACGTCGGCGACGCCGTCCGCGTCGAGCAGGGTGCGTTCCGCGGCGGCCCGGCGGTAGACGTCGCGCTCCGCCCCGGTGGCGGCCCCGGCGGGCAGGCGACCGGCCCTGCGGCGTCCCGGGAGGCCCGGCACCCGTCCGCCCCGCGTCGCACGTCCGTCGCGTCCCGGCTCCACGGCCGTGCTCGCCATGGCCCGGACCGCCGGGTCGTCGACGGCGGTGACGACGACGGCGTGCCGCCGCGTCAGGCGCGGCAGCACGGCGAGCAGGTCGCCGGAGGCCCCGACGGAGTCGAGGCTCGACGCGAGCACCACGAGCGCCCGCGAGGTCGTGACCGCGTCGACGAGCGCCGGCACCGCGGACCAGTCGGTCGCCGCGAGCCCCGGTTCGGCCAGGGCCAGCGCCTCGCCGAACCGCTGCACGACGTCGACCCGGGTGGCGCCGTGCACACGGTCGTGGACGGTGTCGTCGAGCACCGCGAGGTCGATGCGGTCACCGGCGGCCGCGGCGAGGGCGCCGAGCAGCAGCGCCGACTCGATGAAGGTGTCGAGTCTTGGTTCGTCGGCGACGCGCCCGGCTCCGGCCCGGCCCGCGTCGACGACGACGACCACCCGGCGGTCGCGTTCCGGCCGCCAGGTCCGCACGACGAGGTCCTGCCGGCGCGCGGTCGCCCGCCAGTCGATGGAGCGCACGTCGTCGCCGCGGACGTAGTCGCGCAGCGAGTCGAACTCGGTGCCGTGTCCCCGGAGCTGCAGCGTGGTCTCGCCGTCGAGTTCCCGGAGCCGTGCGAGCCGCGAGGGCAGGTGCCGTCGCGACCGGAACGGCGGCGTCACGACGAGTTCGCCGGGTGCCGCGAGCACCCGTTGGCGGGCGGCGAGCCCGATCGGTCCGAACGCCCGGACCGCGACGCCGGCGCTGCGGCGGCGACCGCGACGGAACGGTTCGAACCGCATCCGTGCGGTGCGGCGTTCACCGGCGGGCACGGTGAGCCGGATCCGCCGCGGCTGCTGCCCGGCGGAGGGCTCCCACATGTCCCGGACGACGCCGCGCAGCGGTCGGGTCCCGTCGTTCGCGACGACGAGGGTGCCCGCCGTGGCGGTGTCGCGCCGGGCGAGCCGGGGCATCCGACGGTCGACCCGGACGCGGCGCAGGTCGGCCGCGAGCAGGACGTCGAGCGCGGCGCCGAGCACGACGACGGCGACCCACGCCACGCCCGCCCACGCGCTGGCGAGCAGCACGGTGGGGACGATCGCGACGGCGAGCAGGACGACGAACCGGCCGGAGACCGCCACTAGATCGGCACCCGCACCTGCTCGAGCACCTGCTGCAGCACCCCGTCGGCGCCGACGCCCTCGAGCTCGGCGTCCGAGGCGACCCGCAACCGGTGCCGCCAGACCGGCAGCACCATGGCCTGCACGTGGTCGGGCGTGATCGCGTCGTACCCGGTGAGCCACGCCCACGCCTTCGCCGCCGCGAGGAGCGCCGTGGTACCGCGGGGGCTGACCCCGACCCGGACGGACGGTGCCTGCCGGGTGGCCCGGGCGAGGTCGACCACGTAGGCCAGCACGTCGTCACCGGCGCGGACGGCGCGGACGGCTCGCTGCGCCGCGAGGACCTCGTCGACGCCGACCACGGGGGTGATCCCGGCCGACCGGACGTCGCGGGGGACGAAGCCGTCGGCGTGCCGACGGAGCACCTGCCACTCGACGTCCCGCGGCGGGATGTCGAGCGTCAGCTTCACGAGGAAGCGGTCGAGCTGCGCCTCCGGCAGCGTGTAGGTGCCCTCGAACTCGATCGGGTTCATCGTGGCGGCGACGAAGAACGGGTCCGGCAGCGCGCGGGCGTCGCCGTCGACGCTCACCTGCCGTTCCTCCATCGCCTCGAGCAGCGCGGACTGGGTCTTCGGAGGCGTGCGGTTCACCTCGTCGGCGAGCAGCACGTTCGTGAAGACCGGCCCCTCGCGGAACGGGAACGTGCCGGTGGAGGCGTCGTACACGAGCGAGCCGGTGACGTCACCGGGCATGAGGTCCGGCGTGAACTGGATGCGCTTCGTGTCGAGCGACATGGCGCTCGCGAGGCTCCGGACGAGCAGGGTCTTCGCGACGCCGGGCACGCCCTCGAGCAGCACGTGTCCCTGTGCGAGGAGACCGACGATCATGCCGGAGACGGCGCCCTCCTGGCCGACGACGGCCTTGCCGACCTCGGCTCGGACCCGGCCGAAGGCCTCCCGCATCGCGGGGACGGACGGGTCGGTCGTGCTCGCGGACGTGGACGGTGCGCCGCGGTCGGCGGCGTCGTGGGGCAGGTCGGTCACGGTCGTGCTCCTGGTCGGTCGTGGTCGGTCGGTCCGGTGCGGTCCCGGTGGTCGTCGGCGGTGGCGGGTGCGCGTCCGTCGGACGGGGCGCCGGCACCCGTGGTGGGCGTCGCCCGTCGGACGTCGCCCGAGGCGGCCCGCCGGACCGCGTCCTCGAGGGCGTCGAGCGCCACGGTCCCCGCGACGAGTCCGCGGTCGTCGGTGGTCGGGCCGCCGACCAGCACCGCGCCGACGCGTGCCGGTGGGGTCCCGGTGGCCCGGGCGACGGCACGGACGACCTCGTCGACGTGCGCCGAGCGGGGGAGTCCGAGCGCCCGGCCGAGTCGGCGCACCGCGGCGACCCGCAGCGTGTCGAGTGCGTGGGTGCGGTCCCGGGCACTGGCGTACATGCGGGCGCGGCCCTCGGTGGTCTCGGCGGCGCGCACGACGACCGGCATCTGCTCGACCACGAGCGGGCCGAGGCGGCGGCCGCGCCAGACGGCCGCCGCCACGGCCACCAGTCCGAGCAGGGCGAGGGCGCCGGGCACCCAGGGCGGGGCGAGCTCGCCGAGGGTCGGTGCGGCGTCGGGCGACCCGGCCACCGGCGTGTACCAGGTCAGGTGGTCGTCCGACCCGAGGAGCGCGAGGGCGAGTGCCGCGTTGCCCGCCGTGGTGACCGTGTCGTTGCGGAGCGCCGCGGTGGTGCCGAGCAGTGTGACGTCGCCGCCCGGGCCGGCGGCGCGGACGAGCCCCCACACGCGGTCGTCCCCGGTGCCGGTCGGGGCGCACCGTTCGGCGGTCGGATCGTCGACGGCCCACCCGTACCCGCCGGTCGACACCCGCCCGGCCGCCGCCGCCTCGGGGATCGTGCAGGTCGTCGTCGCGACGGTGTCGTCCCCGTCGACCGGGGCGCTCCCGGTGACGTCGAAGCCGAACGCCTGCAGCGCGGCCTCGTCGGTGGTGACGACGACGACGTGCCGCGCGGACCGGGCGATCCGGGCCGCCGCCCCGGCGCCGAGCAGCCCGTCGGAGTCCTCGACGAAGACGGTGCCGCCGTCGACGTCCGCGGCGCGGTCCGTGACGGTCACCGTCGTGCCGCGTTGCTCGAGCACCCGGACGAGGGCGGCCGACCCGCTCGCGGTGGTGGAGGTCGGGTCGAGCGGCCGCGGGGTCCCGCCGTCGGTGCCGCGGGCCACGGCGGTGAGCACCGCGAACAGCACGGCGACCAGGACGACCGCGACCCAGAGGCCGAACCGTCGGCGCCGGGTGTCCGGCGGTGCGGCGTCACCCGCGACGCGGGCCGTGGTCGCGCTGCTCATGCGGGGACCGCCGGCTCGTCCGCACGGACCGGGCGGGCACGGCGGACGTCGCGCTCGGCGTCGAGGACCCGGCGCGCGGTCGCCTCGTCGGCGTCCGACCCGAGGTAGCGGACCGCGTCGAAAGCGGTGGCGGCGTCCTCGAGGCGGTCGCGGACCGTGGGGAACGACGCCGCGCCCCGGTCGGCGATGGCGCGGGCGGTCGCACCGGGCACGTCCGGCACCAGGTCGCGTTCGCCGAGGCCGCGGGCGAGGGCGCGGAAGCCGTCGAGCACCGCCTGCGACCAGTCCGCGCGGGCGAGCGCCCCACGGGCGGTGTCACGGAGCTCGTCGGCGGACCGCAGGTCGTCGGCGTCGAAGACGCCGCCGGTGTCGGAGGCCTTCGCGCGGGGCCGTCGTCGGGGCAGCCCGCGGGAGACGAGGACGAGCACGACGACCGCGACGAGCACGACGACCGCGATCCAGAGCGCGGTCTGCGCGACGACGGGGGAGTCGAGGCCGCCGAGGCGGAACGACCCGAGCCAGTCGAGGAACGCGCTCGAGGCGCGGTCCCACCACGTGACGTGCGCGCCGTCGTAGGCGGAGCGGTTCAGCTCGCGTTCGAGCAGCCGACGGGCCTCGTCCGGGTCGACCGTGCTCACGCGCTGCCGTCCGACGGGGGGTTCCCCGGGGCGGAGCGGTCGGACGCGTCCTGCTGTCCGGACCACGGCTGCTGCGGAGCCCACTGCTGGTGACCGGGCGCGGGCGGCTGCGGAGTCCACTGCTGCTGCCCCTGACCCGGCCACTGCCCGTGGCCCGGCCACTGTTGCGACCCGGGCTGTTGCTGCGCCCAGGGCTGCTGTTGCTGCGCCCACGGCTGCTGCGGCGTCCACTGCTGCGGGCCCGAGCGCGGGCGGACGTCGCCGGTGCCCGGCGCGAACGGGTCCGTCGGCAGTCCGGTGTCCAGGTGCGACGCGATCCGCTGGTCGAGCGCCTCGGTGCGGATGCGCCGGTCGATCGCCAGGAACGTGGTCACCGACCCGGACAGCACGTCGGTGATGCACTGCACGGCCGTGGCGAGCAGGCTGCCGACCACCACCGCGATCGTCGCACCGATCCCGATGCCGGCCGAGGCGTCCGTCTGTCCGAGGGGGTCGAAGACGCCGGAGAGCAGCGACGCACCGACGGTCAACGGCACCGCGGCGATCGAGACGGCGATGCGGAACATCACCTGCACCAGGAGCAGCACCCCGAAGGTGCGCCAGAACGCACCGCGGGTGAGCCGCCACGACTGCCCGGCGGCGTCGAAGACCCGACGACCCTCGAGCGCGATGGTCGGCACGGTCAGGGAGAAGCGGGTCGCCAACCAGGCGATCAGCACTCCGAACCCGGTGGTCACGGCGAAGGCACCGAACAGGAACCCAGCGATGCCGGAGCCACCGGTGCCGAGGACGGCGAAGAACCCGAAGAAGACCAGGAGGTAGGCGACGGCGACGACGAGGGCCGCGGCGATCTGCAGGAACATCCACGCGACGACGGAACCGCGCCGACCGGCGAGGAGCCGCCACAGCCCGCCGAAGGTCGCGCGCCGGCCGAGCACGCGCTGCGCGGTGTCCGCGGCGACGGGTGCCACCAGGAACGTCCGCCCCAGGTACGCGACGAACGGCAGGCCGATCGACAGCAGCAGCCAGGCCGTCGTGCTGCCGGCGAGGATCGCCGAGGACCCGCTGCCGCCGTCGAGGGCGGAGAACACCCGCGACTGCACGGCCCGCTGGCCGAAGGTGCTCACGAGCGTCGAGAGGAGCCCGACCACTCCGCTCAGCAGCACGCTCCAGAGCAGCAGGACGCGTGCGTTCCGTCGGAAGACCGTGAAGGCGCCGCCGAGCACGTCGCCGAAGCCCAACGGGCGGAGCGGGACCACCGGGCGGACGCCGGCGGGCCGTGGACCCGGCCCCGGGGCGGGCGGCAGCGGCACGGAGAACTGCCGCGGGCCTCCCGGCTGGCCCGGCCCGGTCGTCGGCTCCCCGCCCGGTGCGTGCCAATCGGTCATGACCCAAGCCCCCCTCGTGGTGTCGGGACGCGCCGCAGCGCGTCGTCCCGCCCATCCTGGCGGAAAACCCGGCGATCCGTCGGGACGCCGCGCGACGGGCACCGGCTATCGTGTGGGGACACGTGCCGACCCGGGCACGGTCAGCACGCCACACGGAGTCCAGATCACATGACACCGCGCATCCTCGTCGTCGACGACGACCAGGCACTCGCCGAGATGATCGGCATCGTCCTCCGGTCCGAGGGCTACGAACCCGAGTTCAGCGCCGACGGCAACGACGCCGTCGAGGCGTTCCACAGCACCAAGCCGGATCTGGTCCTGCTCGACGTGATGCTGCCGGGCATCGACGGCATCGAGGTGTGCAAGCGCATCCGTGCCGAGAGCGGCACCCCGATCATCATGCTCACCGCGAAGAGCGACACCGCCGACGTCGTCGCCGGGCTCGAGAACGGTGCGGACGACTACGTGGTCAAGCCGTTCAACCCGAAGGAGCTCGTCGCCCGCATCCGCACCCGGCTCCGGCCGAGCGCGACCGACGCGACCGTGCTGCACGTCGGCGACCTCACCGTCGACGTCGCCGGCCACGAGGTCCGTCGCGGTGACACCGTCATCGCGCTCACCCCGCTCGAGTTCGACCTGCTCCGCGCCCTCGCCGAGAAGCCGAACCAGGTCTTCACCCGCGAGATGCTGCTCGAGCAGGTGTGGGGCTACCACTACAAGGCCGACACCCGTCTGGTGAACGTGCACGTGCAGCGGCTCCGCGCGAAGATCGAGCACGACCCCGACAACCCGAAGACCGTCACCACGGTGCGCGGCGTCGGGTACCGCGCCGGAGGGGCCTGACCCCCGTGCCGCCCGCCCCGCCCGCCACCGGGACCGCAGCCGGCACGACACGGTCCGTCGGCAGCGCCACCGCGCCGATCGGCGTGGTCGGCCGCGGACGGCGACGGATGCGGCGCTGGGTCCGCCGCGGGTGGCGTCCGGTCGCCTACCTGTGGCGCCGTTCGCTCATGCTGCGGTCGGTCGCCATCACGGTCATGACCACGGGCCTGGCCATCGGCATCATCGGCGCTGCGGTCATGGTGAGCATCTCGACGAACATCTACTCGCAGCGCCGCGACCAGATCGAGTCCGAGTCCGCGCGGGCGACGAACGTGGCGCAGGGCATCTTCGACGCCGCCACCGCGACCGAGGACAGCAACCAGACCGAGCTCGAGACGCTGCAGAACGAGGCGCAGCAGGCGATCCTGTCGAACACGACGAGCCCCGGCGGCACGACCATCGCCATCGAGCGCACCCCCGGGCAGTCGACACCGCAGACGCTGCAGACCATCGTCAGCCCCGGGTTCCCCGACGCCGTCATCACCGACTCGCTGCGCAAGGCGGTCGGGGCGAACACCGGCAAGCTCAGCCTGCAGCCGGTGGAGCTCGAGGACGGCGGGCGCCGGGTCCCCGGCCTGGCGGTCGGTTCGACCCTGCAGGTCCCGAGTGCCGGCCAGTACGAGCTGTACATGGTCTACGACCTGTCCGACGCGCAGAAGACGCTCGACTTCGTCTCCCAGACGCTCTCGATCGGGGGCGTCGCGCTCATGGTGCTCATCGCCCTCGTGACCTCGCTCGTGGTCCGTCTCGTCGTCGTCCCGATCCGCGGCGCCGCCGAGACCAGTCGGAAGATCGCGGCCGGCCGGCTCGACGAACGCATCCCGGTGCGCGGCCAGGACGACCTGGCCACCCTGGCACGGAGCTTCAACGGGATGGCCGAGGCCGTCAGCCGCCAGATCACCCAGCTCGCCGAGCTCTCCCGCGTGCAGCAACGGTTCGTGTCCGACGTGTCCCACGAGCTCCGGACCCCGCTCACCACGATCCGGCTCGCCGGCGACGTGATGTTCGACTCCCGGCACGCGTTCGAACCGGCCGTCGCCCGGTCCGCCGAGCTCCTCCACGCGCAGGTGGAGCGCTTCGAGCTGCTGCTCGCCGACCTGCTCGAGATCTCCCGCTACGACGCCCAGGCCGTACAGCTCGACACGGAGCCGGTCGTCCCGGTGGCGCTCGCCGCGGACATCGTCGAGGAGTTCCGCCCGCTCGCCGAGCGCGCCGGCATCGAACTGCAGCTCGCGACACCGGGCGGCCACACGACCATGCGCCTCGACGCGAAGCGCGTCCGCCGCATCCTGCGCAACCTCGTCGGCAACGCCGTCGAGCACGGCGACGGCCGGCCGGTGCAGGTCGTCGTCGACAGCGACGTGCGGACCGTCGCGATCGCCGTCCGCGACCAGGGCGTCGGCATGCCCCCGGAGGACGCCGCCCGCGTCTTCGACCGGTTCTGGCGCGCCGACCCGAGCCGCAAGCGCACCATCGGCGGCACCGGACTCGGCCTCGCGATCAGCCTCGGCGACGCGAAGCTGCACGGCGGGCGCATCGACGTCTGGTCCCGCCCCGGCGAGGGCTCGACCTTCGTGCTGACCCTGCCGCGCAACGAGCAGGCCACCACGGCGACGTCCGCGATCCCGCTGCCCGAACTCGACGAGTCGTACGACGGCCCCCGCGCCGTGCGAGAGGAGTCCTGATGCGATCCCGCCTGCGGCACGTCGTCGCCGCCGCCCTGGCTGCGGTGACGCTCGTCGCGCTGACCGCCTGCGTGGCGATCCCCACCGACGGCGCGGTGCGCACCGGGCAGGCCGTGAAGGACGAGGCCGTCGCCGGCTTCGACTACCGCCCCGACAAGCCGACGACGGGCGCCGACCAGACCCAGATCCTGCGGGGCTTCATCGCCGCGGCCACCGGCTCCCAGGACAACTACGCGGTCGCCCGGCAGTTCCTGGCGTCGTCCTTCGCCCAGCAGTGGAACCCGCGGCACGGCGTCACGATCCTCGACGGCAGCGGCACCGTGCAGCGCGCCGACGAGCGCGAGCTCACCTTCACCCTCACCGCGAGCGCCTCGGTCGACTCCGAGGGCGAGTACACCCAGGCCGTCCGCCCGACGTCGTCGACGCTGACCTTCCAGTTCACCCGCGAGGACGGGGAGTGGCGCATCGCCTACGCCCCCGACGGCATCATCCTCACGCCGACGAGCTTCGAGTCCGTCTTCCAGCAGCACGCGCTGTACTTCTTCGACCCGACGTACCACTTCCTGGTGCCCGACGAGCGGTGGTTCCTCGCCCGCTCGTCGACGAGCACCCGCATCGCCAGCACCCTGCTCGCCGGGCCCGCCGACTGGCTCAAGGGCGCCGTCGTGTCGTCCTTCCCGGAGGGCACCCAGCTCTCCCTCAACGCGGTGACCATCGACAGCGGCACCGCGCTCGTCGACCTGTCGGGCGACGCGCTCCGTGCGAGCACCGTCGACCGCGTCCGGATGCGCGAGCAGCTCAGCAGGTCGCTCGCCTCCGTCGCGACGATCTCGTCGGTGTCCCTCACGGTGGAGGGCGCGACCCTGTCCGTGTCCGACGCGAGCGGCCCGAACGCCCAGCAGAACCCCGACGTCGACCCCCGGCCCCTCGTCGAGGAGCAGGGCGTCGTCGGCTACGCCACCCCGGGCACCGGCAAGGTGTCCGAGCTCGGCAGCGGCGTCGGTGACGCGGTGGCCGCGCTCGACCCGCGGTCCCTCGCGATCTCGGCCACGGGCCGGAACGCGGTCGTCGGCAACCGGGACGGCGTCTTCGTGGTGACCGGCAAGCGGAGCCTGCGGGTCGACACCCGCCAGGGGCTCGTCCCACCGTCGATCGACGACCTCGGCTTCGTCTGGGTCGGGCAGCGCTCCGACACCCGGCGGATCACCGCGTACGGCCTCGGCGGCGACCCGCACCAGGTCGCCACGACCCTGCCGCGCGGGGAACTCGTCTCGTTCCAGGTGTCCCGCGACTCGACCAGGGCGCTCGCGCTCATCGACACCACGGACGGTCCGGCGCTGTACGTCATGGCGATCATCCGCGGGTCCGACCGCTCGCCCTCGTCGTTCGGCGCGCCCGTGCGCGTGCAGGCGGCGACCGGCGACGCCGTCGGGGCGACGTGGGTGAACGACACCGACGTCGCGTCCGTGGCGCAGGCGACGTCCGGTCCGAACATCGTGCGCTCCACGATCGGCGGCCGGTCGAGCACCCTGCCCCGGCCGGACGGGCGCGCGACGGCGATCACCGGCGGAGGCGGGGGAGCGCTCCTCTTGCGTATGTCCGACGGTTCGGTGCTGCAGTCGACGGGCGGCAGCTGGGACACGACGGGCGTCACCGCCCACGTGCTCGGCGTGCAGCGGTAGGGCGCGCGGCCGGTGCCGCGCCGGCGCCTGCGGACCTCCCTCCACAGCGCACGCACTCTGGAGGCCCGTCCACAGCCCGCCGGACCGCCCGCGTCCGACGGTCGGTCACCGCCAGACTCGCGGCATGCCCGCCACCGACCGACGCACCGTCTGGGCCGACGCCGCCCTCGCGGTGCTCGGGCTCGTCCTGCCCGTCGCCTGCCTGGGCTGCGGTCGGCCGGACCGTGCCCTCTGTCGTGCCTGCCGCACCGCCCTCGACGCCCGCCCCCGGCGCGTCCGGCTCGTCGCCGGCGTCCGGCTCGACGCCGCGTTCGCGTACGAGGGCCTCGTCCGCACCCTGCTGCTCGAGCTGAAGCTGCGCGGCCGGGTCGACGTCGCCGGACCGCTCGGGCGTCGGTTCGGCCGCCTCGTCCGCGCCGCGCTCGCCGCGTCCCCGGCCGGCACCGTGGTGCTGCGGGTCCCGCCGTCCCGGACCGGAGCACGGCGTCGCGGCTTCGACCCGGTGGTGGTGCTCCTCGCGCGGGGCGGGGTCCGGCGGACGGGGCGGCTCGCGCGGGTCCGGGCCGTACCGGGTGCGGCACAGCCCGGGCAGAAGGAGCGCACCGCCACGGAACGGGTCGCCGCCACGGTCGGGACCCTCCGGGCACGCGGCGTCGACGGCCGGTGCGTGGTGCTGGTTGACGACGTCGTGACCACCGGGGTGACCATGGCCGAGGGGGTCCGGGCCGTCCGCGCCGGCGGTGGTCGGGTGGTCCGCTGCGTCGCCGTCGCGAGCGTCGAGGACTGACCCGCCCGTGTCACCTCGGTGGACGCCGGGTGACCACTGGGTGTCCGGTGGGGGTCTCGGGGACTCGCCGACGATCGGTGACGCGGGCTGCTCCACGGGGCTAGCCTCGCGACAAGGCGTTCAGGATCGCCGGATGGAGGCGACGCGCTGAGTCTGGATGGGAGCCGCCACATGGACGTGACGATCACGGGCCGGAACGTCGGGGTCACCGACCGATTCCGCACCTATGTCGAGCAGAAGTCCGAGAAGATCGACGTGCTCGCTGACCGTGCGCTGGCCTTCGAGGTCCGCATCAGCCGCCACCACGAGAAGTCCGGCAGCAGCCAGGGCGAGGACCGCGTCGAACTGACGCTCATCGGTCCCGGGCCCCTCGTGCGGGCGGAGTCCGCGGCGTCCGACAAGTACGCCGCCTTCGACCTCGCGTTCGCCCGCATCACCGAACGGCTGCGCCGAGCGCGCGACCGTCGCAAGGTGCACCGCGGACGCCACCGCCCCACCTCGGTGGCCGAGGCCGCCGGCAGCGGCTTCGACGGCATGGACGTCGTCCCCGCCGACGGCAAGCTCATCGAGGACGTCGCCACCGGTGCCGTGCCCGTCGTCGACGCGCAGGGCACGGAGGACGACGAGACCGAGGTCTACAGCCCGGTCGTCATCCGGCACAAGGTCTTCGAGGCCGCCCCGATGACCGTCGACGACGCGCTCTACTACATGGAGCTCGTCGGGCACGACTTCTACCTGTTCGTCGACGCCGAGACCCACCGCCCGAGCGTCGTGTACCGGCGCAAGGGCTGGGACTACGGCGTGATCGGCCTCGACGGGACCTCCGACGCGTCCCGCGAGACCGCAGCCGAACCGGCCGCGGCGATCGCGTAGCGCGACCCGCACCCCACCTCCGCCCGCGGCGTGCGCGTGGCCCCCTGCCGGGGAGCGCACGCCGCGGGCGGACCCGCGACGGTGCTCCCAGCGCGGGGCACCCGCGGGTTGCTAGCATGACTGGTCGATCGGGCGCGCAGGTCGCGCGCGACGACCTCGTAAGGAGCTCACGTGGCAAACGTGCTGGAGAAGGTCCTCCGCATCGGCGAAGGACGCACCCTCCGCCGGCTGAAGGCGTACGCCTCGGCGATCAACGACCTCGAGGACGACTTCTCGAGCCTCACCGACGAGGAACTCCAGGACGAGACGAAGGAGCTCCGCGAGCGCTACGCCAACGGCGAATCCCTCGACGACCTCCTGCCCGAGGCGTTCGCCGCCGTGCGCGAGGCGGCGAAGCGCACCCTCGGCATGCGGCACTTCGACGTGCAGCTCATGGGCGGCGCGGCCCTGCACCTCGGCAACATCGCCGAGATGAAGACCGGTGAGGGCAAGACCCTCGTCGCGACCACGGCGGCCTACCTCAACGCGATCCCGTCGCGCGGCGTGCACGTCATCACGGTCAACGACTACCTGGCGTCGTACCAGTCCGAGATCATGGGCCGCGTCTTCCGCGCCCTCGGCATGACGACCGGCTGCATCATCGCGAACCAGACGCCGGCCGAGCGCCGCGAGCAGTACGCAGCCGACATCACGTACGGCACGAACAACGAGTTCGGCTTCGACTACCTGCGCGACAACATGGCGTGGCAGGCCTCCGACATGGTGCAGCGCGGCCACTTCTTCGCCGTCGTCGACGAGGTCGACTCGATCCTCATCGACGAGGCCCGCACGCCGCTCATCATCTCCGGCCCGTCCTCGGGCGAGGCCAACCGCTGGTTCACCGAGTTCGCCTCGATCGCCAAGCGCCTCACCCCGGGCGAGGACTACGAGGTCGACGAGAAGAAGCGCACCGTCGGCGTCCTCGAGCCCGGCATCGAGAAGGTCGAGGACTACCTCGGCATCGACAACCTGTACGAGTCGGCGAACACCCCGCTCATCTCGTTCCTCAACAACTCCATCAAGGCCGTCGCCCTGTTCAAGAAGGACAAGGACTACGTCGTGATGAACGGCGAGGTGCTCATCGTCGACGAGCACACCGGCCGCATCCTGATGGGCCGTCGCTACAACGAGGGCATCCACCAGGCGATCGAGGCGAAGGAGGGCGTCGAGGTCAAGGCCGAGAACCAGACCCTCGCGACCGTCACGCTCCAGAACTACTTCCGCCTGTACCAGAAGCTCTCCGGCATGACCGGTACCGCCGAGACCGAGGCGGCCGAGTTCATGTCGACCTACAAGCTCGGCGTGGTCCCGATCCCGACGAACAAGCCGATGCAGCGCATCGACCAGACCGACCTCGTCTACAAGAACGAGAAGTCCAAGTTCGAGCAGGTCGCCGAGGACATCGCGGAGCGCCACGAGAAGGGCCAGCCCGTCCTCGTCGGCACCACGAGCGTCGAGAAGTCCGAGTACCTGTCGAAGCTCCTCGCCAAGAAGGGTGTGAAGCACGAGGTCCTCAACGCGAAGAACCACGCGCGAGAAGCCGCCATCGTCGCGCAGGCCGGTCGCCTCGGCGCCGTCACCGTCGCCACGAACATGGCCGGCCGCGGGACCGACATCATGCTCGGCGGCAACTCCGAGTTCCTCGCCGTGCAGGAGATGCACGCCAAGGGCCTGTCCCCGGCGGAGACGCCGGACGAGTACGAGGCCGCGTGGGACGACGTCTTCGCCGAGGTCAAGAAGACCGTCGAGGAAGAGGGCGACAAGGTCCGCGAGGCCGGCGGCCTCTACGTCCTCGGCACCGAGCGCCACGAGTCGCGCCGCATCGACAACCAGCTGCGTGGTCGTTCCGGCCGTCAGGGCGACCCGGGCGAGAGCCGCTTCTACCTGTCCCTCACCGACGACCTCATGCGCCTGTTCAACTCCGGTGCCGCCGAGAGCCTCATGGGCCGCTCGAACGTGCCGGACGACCTGGCGATCGAGAACAAGCTCGTCGGCCGCGCGATCCGCTCCGCGCAGGCGCAGGTCGAGGGCCGCAACGCCGAGATCCGCAAGAACGTCCTGAAGTACGACGACGTCCTCAACCGGCAGCGCGAGGCGATCTACAGCGACCGCCGTCACATCCTCGAGGGCGACGACATCAACGACCGCGCCCAGGCCTTCCTGAAGAGCGTGATCGACGACGTCATCGACACCCACACCGGCGAGGGCTCGCCGGACGACTGGGACCTCGACGCCATGTGGACCGAGCTCGGCACGCTCTACCCGATCTCGATCTCCATCGACGAGGTCATCACCGAGGCCGGCTCGAAGGGCAAGGCGTCGCGTGACTTCCTCGGTCGCGAGATCCTCTCCGACGCCAAGCTGGCCTACCAGCAGCGCGAGGAGGTCCTCGGCGACGAGGCGATGCGCGAGCTCGAGCGCCGCGTGGTGCTCTCGGTGATCGACCGCCGCTGGCGCGACCACCTGTACGAGATGGACTACCTCAAGGACGGCATCGGCCTCCGTGCGATGGCGCAGCGCGACCCGCTCGTCGAGTACCAGCGCGAGGGTTACGCCCTGTTCCAGAGCATGATGGGCCAGATCCGCGAGGAGTCCGTCGGCTACCTGTTCAACCTCGAGGTGCAGGTCCAGTCCGACGGCGAGAACGCGGTCATCGAGGCCAAGGGGCTCGGCGAGGACGAGGTCTCCGGCCTCGAGTACTCGGCACCGTCCATCGACGGCGAGGTCGAGGTCCGCGACGAGAAGGGCCGCCTCGAGCAGGCCGCCACCGCCCGCGCGCAGAAGGCACAGGCCGAGGCCGAGGCCGCAGCCGGCCCCGAGCAGGGTTCCGCCTTCGGCAACGCCGCGACGGCGTCCGGCCAGGCCGCTGCGAGCAACCGCGCGGAGCGCCGCCAGGCCGCGAAGAAGAACTAGTCCGAACCGGGCGCACGAGCGTTCGGCGAACTGCAACGGTCGGTCCCGCCTCGGCGGACCGGCCGTTGCTGTTCCCCGGAGCCGGAGCGCCTGCGGACCGTTCGGGCCCGGGCTCGAGGGACCCGCTCGCTACAACACCCCGATCGCGGTCGCGCGCCACCGGCCGTGCCAGTCCTCGAGCCGGATCGCCACCGCGCGGGCGTGGCTGCGCGTGTGGACCACGACCGACGCCTCGACGACCCCGGGGGCCGGACGGCAGAGGACGACGCTGCCGACGCGGAGCGCGGGCCGGGCTCGGGACCGCCGGCCGATCGACCGGGCGTGCGCGGCCACCGCGGCGCGGTGCTGCAGGTGCCGGTGCACGTCGTCGGTGATCCAGCGGGCGATGCTGTCGACCTCGCGGGAGCCGGTGAGCACCTCGGCCACGCAGAGGCCGAGCGCGCGTGCCGCCGACTCGGGGTCCGGCGGTCCGGGGCGACGTTCCTCGACGGGGAGCGGCGGGACCGCCACCAGCGCAGGGACGGGCGAGGCCGGGTCCCTCGCCGTCGTGTCGTCGATGCGTCGTGCCTGCTCTGCCACCTGTGCCCCTTCCGATCGTGTGGCGAGCGTACGGTCGGAGCGACATGCGAAATACCAGCACGCTCCACCTTGTGGACAGCCGGGAGTTCTCCACAGACCGGCGCACCTAGACTGACGTGGTGTCGACCCTCAGTGACCTCGTCCTCGCACAAGGCCGTTCCTCCGAAGCCGACGTGGAGTGGCTCCACCTGCTGGTGGGGGACTGGCAGCTGCTCGCCGACCTGTCCTTCGCGGACATGGTCCTCTGGGTCCCGACCGCCGAGGACGGCTCGTTCGTCGCGGTCGCGCACGCCCGCCCGAGCTCCGCGGCGACGCTGTTCTACCGCGACATCGTGGGGCAGGAGATCCGCGAGGAGTGGCGCAGCCAGGTCACCGAGAGCTTCGCCGGTTCGCGGGTCGTCGACTCCGCCGAACCCGACTGGTACGAGGACACCCCGACCCGCGTCCGTGCCATCCCGGTGCTGCGCCGCCTCAGCGCGAAGAGCGCCGAGACGACCGAGCGACCCATCGCCGTCGTCACGCGGCACTCCAACCAGGACGAGATGCGGACCCCGAGCCGCCAGGAGCTCAACTTCACGGCGAGCGCGAACGACCTGTTCGGGATGATCGCCACGGGCGACTTCCCTGACCTCGGCGCGCCCGCCGGACCCCGTCGTGGGGCGCCGCGCGCCAGCGACGGCCTGCTCCGCCTCGACACCGCCGGCATGGTGACCTTCGCGAGCCCGAACGGTCTCAGCGCGTTCAACCGGATGGGCTTCGAGGGCGAGCTCGAGCGCAAGTCCCTCGCCGAGGTGACCACCGAGCTCATCGGCGCCCAGCTCGACGTCGACGAGTCGCTGCCCCTCGTGGTGACCGGTCGTGCGCCGTGGCGTGCCGACGTCGAGTCGAAGGGCGTCACCGTGTCCCTCCGCTCGATACCGCTGCGCGACCACGGCGAGCGCATCGGCGCGATCGTCCTCTGCCGCGACGTGTCGGAGCTCCGGCACCAGGAGCGCGAGCTCATCACGAAGGACGCGACGATCCGCGAGATCCACCACCGCGTGAAGAACAACCTGCAGACGGTGGCGTCCCTGCTCCGCATCCAGGCTCGGCGGACCCACTCCGACGAGGCCCGCACGTCCCTGCAGAACGCGATGCGTCGGGTCGCCGCGATCGCCGTCGTGCACGACACCCTGTCGAGCGGACTGAGCCAGACGGTCGACTTCGACGACGTGTTCGACTCGGTGCTCAAGCTCGTGACCGAGGTCGCGGCCTCGCACAACACCACCGTGCACCCGAAGAAGACCGGCGAGTTCGGCGTCCTGCCGTCCGAGGCGGCTACCCCGCTCGCCCTCGGGCTCACCGAGCTCGTGACGAACGCGGTCGAGCACGGGCTCGACGGCCGCGACGGCGAGGTCGAGATCGTCGCCCGCCGGTTCGACGACCACCTCGAGATCGAGGTCCGCGACAACGGCGTCGGCCTGCCCGAGGGCAAGGTCGGCTCCGGCCTCGGCACGCAGATCGTCCGCACGCTCATCCAGGGCGAGCTCGGCGGCACGATCGACTGGCACACCCTCACCGGCAGCGGCACCGAGGTGACCATCACCATCCCGTTCCGCTGGCTCACCGCCGCGGCCTGACCCCGCCCTGACGGCGGACGCCCGACACCGGACGCCCGACGGTCCGCGCCCCTGCACGGGCGTCGCGCCCCGACTCCTCGGGGCGCGACGACGGCACCGGGGCGCGCTGTGCGCCGCGCCGCCGCACACCGCACGCCAGACAACCACAGTGCACTCGCGCCCCGCCATCGCGCGGGTCTAACCCACTGTGGTCGTGCGCCGCTACCGCGCATCGCGCATCGCGTACCGCGTACCGCGTACCTTCCAGCGCGCTCCGCGCACAGCGCCTGCGGGCTGCCGGCCAGCCCGACCACGACCCCCGCACACGACGACGCCCGCCGCCCCCGGAGGGGACGGCGGGCGTCAGCCGCGCGGGTGGTGCGGCGTCAGGACGCGCGGCGGGCGCGAGCGGCGCGACGCTTCAGCGCACGACGCTCGTCCTCGCTCAGGCCGCCCCAGACACCGGAGTCCTGGTTGTTCTCGAGCGCGTACTGCAGGCACATCTCGGTGACCGTGCAACGAGCACAGACCGACTTGGCCTTCTCGATCTGGTCGACGGCGGGCCCGGTGTTCCCGACGGGGAAGAAGAGCTCGGGGTCCGCGGTGAGGCAGGCTGCCTTGTCACGCCAGTCCATGTGTGGTGCTCCTTGATGTCGATGCTCGAACGGCAGGCCGGGGCCGTGGTTCGGGGGATCGGAACGCTGACATGCATGCGGCATGACGGGGACAACTGTGGGGAGGAGTCCGCAGGAAGCGAGTCTGACGCCCGCGTGACGCTCGGGGGAGGAGCGACGAACCACGGGAGACGCACACCACATCGTGCCGTCCAAACGACCTCCAATATCGTTCCATACTGATAGGGCCAAATCAAGGGTTCCGATGCTGGAGGATCACTGTGCACGACGACACCCCGACCGAGGTCGACCGCCCCGAGCGACGGTCCCCGGCCCTGATCGGCCTGCTCGTCGTGGTCGGTCTCGAGTTCCTCGCGCTCGTCGTCGTGACGGTCGTGCTCGTCGTCGAACTCGTCGTGGCACCGGCGACGAGCCTGGCGTCGGGGATCGCGTTGACGATCCTGGCCGCCGTCGCCGCGCTGTGGCTCGGCGCCCTGCTGAACGGCCTGTGGCAGCGTCGCGCCTGGGTCCGGTCCGGGATCATCGTCTGGCAGGTCCTGCAGGGCGCGATCGCGATCGGTGCGTTCCAGGGCGTCTTCCGCGTGCCGGCGATCGGGTGGCTCCTGCTCCTGCCGGCCCTGCTCGGCATCACGCTCGTGCTGTCGCGGTCGGTGACGGCCGCACTCGCGCACCCGGCGGAGTAGCGCGCGCCCCGCACGGGGCGACGCGCCAGCGGCGCGCGGCGCCAGCGCCGGCCGAGCCTGCGAGGGCGGTCTGCAGACAGCGCACTGGAGGCCCGGTGCCGGTTCTCGGAACCGGCACCGGGCCTCCAGTGCGTGGCCGGCCCTCAGGCCAGGCCGAGCTTCTTCCGCAGGCTCGCCACGTGCCCGGTGGCCTTGACGTTGTAGAGCGGCAGCTGCACGGCGCCCTGCTCGTCGACGACGATCGTCGAGCGGATCGTGCCGGTGACGATCTTGCCGTAGTTGTTCTTCTCGCCCCAGGCGGCGTACGCCCTGTGCACGGCGAGGTCGGGGTCGCTCAGCAGGGGGAAGGTCAGGGCCTGCTCGTGCTGGAAGTCCTTGAGCTTCGCCTGCTCGTCCTTCGAGACGCCGAGCACCTCGTAGCCGGCCGCCTGCAGCGACGACATGTTGTCGCGGAAGTCGCAGGCCTCGGTGGTGCAGCCCGGGGTCGACGCCGCCGGGTAGAAGTACACGATGACCTTGCGTCCGCGCAGGTCGGCGAGGGAGTGCTCGACGCCGTCCTGGTCGGGCAGCGTGAAGTCTGGGGCGGTGTCGCCGGCGGCGAGACGGTCGGTCATGGTGCTCCTGTTCGGATCGTGTGCCCACGAGTGGTCGTGAGCGCGCGAAACCCATGCTATTGTTGATTCCCGTTGCGGCACGGAAGCCGGAACATGCACCTCTAGCTCAATTGGCAGAGCAACTGACTCTTAATCAGTGGGTTCTCGGTTCAAGTCCGAGGGGGTGCACCGCAGGACGAACGCCCCGGCTCATCGAGTCGGGGCGTTCGTGCGTTCCGGGGGTGTGGCGGTCGTCAGGGCGGGACACGCCCGGGCCGCGCGATTCGGTCGATTCGGTCCAAGAGCTCCTTGCGGGCTGTCCCTCGTCGACGACCGGCTCGTCGTCGTCGCGCGACGCCGATGTCGGACCCGCGTCACGAATGTCGCCGCCTGGCCCGTGGAGCCGCGGTGGTGACTGCCTCGCTCGAAGACGGCGACGTGAGGACGGTGCGCGCTCACCGGCATCCGTCGGACCGGGTAGTCGCGGGGGCTGCGACGTGGAGCGAAGTGATGCTTCGAGGCTTGCACGTGCGGCCCGTGCCATTGAAATGTAGAACCCTGGACATGACACGTCCGTCCTGCGAGGATGACCGCTGGTCTGGAGGGGAACACGTTCATGGTCGAGAGTGCACAGAACGTCGGAGGCGTTTTCACGCCGAACGAGTCTGCGAAGCGGAAGCAGTACGGCCCACCAGTGGTGCCGTCGATCGCCTGGGGCGGCGGCGGTGCCGTGGTGGCATTCGCGGTGCCCGCTGTGGTCGGAGCGCTCCTCGCCTGGGTGGCACTGCTCGTCGGGGTGCGCGACGGCCGTGTCGTCCTGGCGAACGGTGCGTTCGCGGTCGTCGAGTCGCCGGCGGTGTCGGTGCTCGTCGTCGTCGCGGGCGTGGTGCTCGCCGTGGTGGGTTTCGGGTTCGGCGTCACCGCGTCGACGGCGGTCATGATCGCCGGAGCGGACGAGGAGTCGCTCGGTCCACGATCGGCATGGCGGTGGACGTTCGGACAGCGACGGCTCGTCGTCGAGGCCGCGCTGGCTGCGGCCGTGGCGGTCGCGGTCGGGACGGTGGTGGTGCGCTCGTGGCAGGACGGCGAGCGGGTCGTCGTCGCGGCCGTGCTGGTGCTGCTGGTCGTCGTCGCGGTGGTCGCTGCGCCGCTCCTGCTCGGCTGGGTGCTCGTCGTCGCGGGCGTCCCCCGCGGTGAGGCGGTGCGTCGGGGCTGGTCGTCGGGACACGTCGTGGTCCGTGGCGGGCTGGAAGCGACGTCGTCACCACGCCGGGCGCTGGTCGGAGCGGCCTCCGTGGCGCTGGTGCTCGGCATCGGCGTCTGGTTGCTCGTGCGGCTCCTCCCGGCATCGGCGGCGCGTGCCAGCCTGACGATGGCGTGGTGCTGCGTCGCGGTGACCGTGCTGGTGGTGTTCGTCGTCGCGGTCGCTGCACGCGGGGCAGCAGTACGCGGCGAGGGTGGTCGGCTCCGGGCTCCGGTGATGGCGGACTCCGGGGGTGCTCGGCGGCCCCTGCGTGACGGTCTCACCGGGGTCGGCGTCCTGCTCGTGCCTGCCCTGGTGTTCGCGGTGCTGGTGACGAGCAACCCGTTCGGCTTGGTGCAGTACAGCGTCGCGACCGTGGACACGGGGGACCTCGGAGGCGGGGATGTGGCTGACGTCGGAGATCGGACGATCGTCGTCAGCTCACCGCGGACACAGTCGAGTCTCTACCGCTCGTGTCAGCGAGCACGATGCGGCGTCGGCTCCGGCGTGCGTCCCAGCGAGGTCAACTCCGCCATCGGTCCGGCCGGTGACGGCGGTCTCCTCACCGTGCAGTGGCATCCTCGCGGCGAGCGGTACACCACGGAGCGGTTCGAGCTCGACGTCGTCCACTCGCACCCGGATCAGCTCGAGCCTCCTCAGAAGCCGCAGGACAACGCATGGCCGCGCGGGCGACGCGCCGGACCGTCCGGAGAAGAGGAGGAGGCCGACGTCGATCGACCTGCAGGGCGACGGACCTCGCTCGCCACCGTGCAGGTCGTCGACCGCGATCAGAGCAACTACCACGTGACCGATTCAGCCATCGCCGCACATGGTCATCGACCGGTCATCACAGGCATCGCCCGGAGCGGCGAACCGGACGCCCGCGCACACCTGTTCGTTGTCTTCTGCCAGGAGCCGTCGTGCGCGCGGCACGCGGTCCGGCACGTGGCGCTTCCGTGGGTCCCGTCGTACACCGGTGATCAAGGGTTGGACCTCGCCGTCACACCGGACGGTACGGCCGTGGTGTCGCTGGTCTCCGAGACGGTGTCGTCGTGGCCGGAGCTGCCGTCCCTGCGAGTGGTGTCGATGCACCCGGACGGCGCGGAGCCGGTCGTGCGCGACCTCCCTGGGGCGTTCCCGCCCGCGGCATCCGCGCGGTCGTACGAGGCAGCCCCCGACGCTCGTGTCGCGATCGGCGGAGACGGCAACCCGGTCGTGCTCGGGCGGACGCACGGGGTCGATGCGCAACGGCTGACGTTCTGTTCGGACGTCTCGTGCTCGTCGGCGACGCACAGGGAGATCGCGACGGCGTCGTCATCGGACGCCCCGCCGGCGTTCGTCATCGACCGATCAGGTCGACCGCTGATCGCGACCCGCGACGACGAACGAGGTGCCGTCGGGTTGGTCTCGTGTGGTGATGCACGGTGTGACGACCACCAAGAGGCCACGATCGCCCGGTTCGGACCGCCGGGGCCCATCTGGGAGAGCAGCAGCGCGCTGGCGATCGGACTGACAACCGATGACGTGCCGATGGTGGTCTCCAGCGCGATGTCCGACAACCGGGACGAGGGCTCCAGTGGGTTCGTCATCCGCTGCGACCGAGCACGCTGCGGGCTGCAATGACGCTCCCACCGCCGTTCGGACGACGACTGTCGCCTCCGGTGTGGCCGCTGTGGATCGTGGTCGGAGTGCTCCTGCTGGTCGCGCCGATCACGGTGTTCAGCTTGGACGCCATCGCTGGGACGAGTCGAGAGCACGCCGCGCGGGAGCGGGATGCGGCGAACCGCTCCGTCGTGGTCGTCGGAGCCCTCGTCGACACGACCGCGACGTCTGGGCTGCCGGAGGAGACACCGATCTACCTCCTCCGCCTGCCGGCCCGGGCAGGGCTTCCGGCGCGCACCATGCGAGCGACCGGACCGTCCACGTGGGGCTTCCCGCCTTCCGTCGACCACGCACCGCAGCGCGAGTTCCTCGTCGTGATCGATCAACAGCCCCGAGTGATCGCAGACGGTGCAGTCGGCACGCTGCGTGCATCGACCCTGAAGTCGGCTGCTCGGGAGGAAGCGCGCGCTCAGCGCGATGCACGCAACGTCACTGCCGGTCGCATCGCGCTGCCCGTGGCGCTCCTCGGGGTCTCGGCGACGGCGATCGCTCTCGGCTTGCGTCGCGCACAGGCGGTCAGAGCGCATCGGCGATCGAGGTTCGTCGACCCGACGTGGTGGGCTCCGCCGCGTGACGGATGAGGAGGGCGCCGTGACGGACGAACTGGAGACGATCACCGCTGAGATCCAGCACCACGGGCAGGCGCGACGACTCACGCTCGACGTCGTCGGCGGAATCCTGCAGCCCCCGAGCGTGAAGTGCATCGACGTCGTCGACGGCGCTGGCCGCAGACTGCAGGATTCTCGTGGGACACGCCCGGACGGTGTGGTCCGCCGGAATCAGCTCGACAGGATGTCGACGATCCGCTCCTCGCCGACGACGGTCTCGACGGCGCCGCCCGACGCCGAGGCCAGGTCGGCGGTCAGCACTGCGACGTCGTCCGCCGGGACCCAGACCTCGAAGGTCGCTGCACGGCCGTACGTCGTCGGCCCGAGTGTCGCGTGGTGGTGACGGACCCAGTCGCGCAGCACGTTGTCCAGCCGGCCGGCGTCCGCGTGGTCCACGTCGAAGCGCACGGCGGTCAGCGCTTCGCGGCGCACGGTCACGGCGGCGTCGAGCGTCTCCGAGACGGCCGACGAGTACGCGCGGACCAGTCCACCGGCGCCGAGCTTGACGCCGCCGAAGTACCGGGTGACGACGGCGACGACGTCGGTGAGGTGGCGGCGGCGGAGGACCTCGAGCATCGGCACGCCGGCGGTGCCCGACGGCTCGCCGTCATCGGACGACCGCGCCTGGTCGCCGAGCACGCCGGTGACCATCGCGGTGCAGTTGTGTCGGGCGTCCCAGTACCGGCGCTTCACGTCCGCGATGACCGCCTCGGCCTCCGCGACGTCCGGGGCCGGTGCGACGGTGGTGATGAACCGCGACTTCGAGATGACGATCTCGTGCTCCACCGAGCCGGCGATGGTCGCAGGGAAGGATCGGCTCACTCACCGAGCGTATCGGCGCGGCGCCGGGGTGCCGCGCTACGATGTCCTGCACGCACGCGGCTGGGGAGGAGTCCGACATGGAGCCACGGGATCCGAAGGGCGGCGCCCTCGACGCCTCCGAACTGGCACGACGGCTGAACCTGCTGCTCGACTTCGAGGAGTCGCAGCGGGGCGCCCCGGTGCCGTTCGCCTCGATCGAGGAGTACGTCGCGTCGCACGGCGGTTCGCTGTCGCGGGCGAAGTGGACGTACATGATCTCGGGCGACGGTCGACGCAACCGCGACACGGAGCTGCTCCGCCTGCTCGCTGGCTTCTTCGAGGTCGACGAGCGGTTCCTGCTCGAGGACAGCGACGTCCCGGAGCGCATCGGTGCCCAGCTCGCCCTCGTCCGGTCCCTGCGTTCGGCGCGGGTGAGCGGGTTCGCCGCGCGCACGTTCCCCGGGGAGCTCTCGCCCGAGGCGCTCCGGCGCATCGCCGAGGTACTCGAGGAGGAGTCCCAGCGCGGCACGGTGGTCTGACGCCGCGTCGATCCGACGTGTGCGACGCTCCGAGGCCGCGGCGCCTCGACCTCAGCGGCACGGACGTGTACAGTCTGTAGCAAGTGCTACACACTTGAGTCCGACGGGGGTGGGACTCGGCCGCGTTGGGGGCGGCCGAGCACCACCGACCCGTTGTCTAGACTCGGACGGTGCTCGTCTTCGCCGCAGTCATCCTGTTCGTCGGTGCCGTCTTCAACGTCATCACGTGGCCCCGCTTCTTCCAGCGTGTGGCGAACGACACCCGGGCCCGCGACGCCGCGGGCAAGCCGACGACCTTCTACACGGTGCACCTCGTCCTGCTGCTCGTCGCGCTGGCGATCGCCGTGGCGTCGATCCTCGCGGGCATCCTGCTGTTCGTCTGAGCCGACCGGTCGCTTCAGCCCTGCTTCAGCGGCGCACGGCAGGATCGTCGCCATGCGCGTGCTGGTGGTCGACGACGAGGTCCGGCTCGCCGACGGGGTCCGTCGCGGCCTCGAGGCCGAGGGGTGGGCGGTCGACGTCGCCCACGACGGCGTCGACGGCCTGTGGCACGCCCGGGAGTTCCGCTACGACGCGATCGTCCTCGACCTCATGATGCCCGGGCTGAGCGGGTGGGCGGTCTGCGCCGAGCTCCGCGCCGAGCAGGACTGGACGCCCGTGCTCATGCTCACGGCGAAGGACGGCGAGTGGGACCAGGTCGAGGCGCTCGACGCCGGCGCGGACGACTACGTCACGAAGCCGTTCTCCCACCCCGTGCTCGTCGCCCGGCTCCGCGCACTGGTCCGTCGCGGCGCCCGCGAGCGTCCGACGATCTTGGAGCTCGGCGACCTCGCCGTCGACCCGGCAGCGCGGACCGTGACACGTGCGGGGACGCCCGTCGACCTGACGAGCCGCGAGTTCGCGGTGCTCGAACACCTGGCGCGACGGGCCGGGCAGGTGTGCTCGAAGCGCGACGTCATCGAGAACGTGTGGGACGTCGACTTCGACGGCGACCCGAACATCGTCGAGGTGTACGTCGGGCACCTGCGCCGCAAGATCGACCGTCCCTTCGGACGCGCCGCGCTGGAGACCGTGCGCGGAGCCGGGTACCGGTTGGCGGCCGACGGTGGCTGACCGCGGGGAACGGTCGGTGCGCCGACGACGTCGGTTCCGGTCCGTCCGGGCGCGCACGACGCTCGGCGCCGGACTCGTCGTGCTCGCCGCGCTGGTCGTCGGTGCGGTGGGGTTCGTCGTCGTGCTCCGGCTGGTCCTGCTCGACGGCGTCCGGGCCGCAGCGGAGACCGGGCTCGAACAGGTGTCGTCGCGGGTGGAGTCGGAGG
Source organism: Curtobacterium sp. MCBA15_009 (assembly GCF_001864895.1). GTDB lineage: Bacteria > Actinomycetota > Actinomycetes > Actinomycetales > Microbacteriaceae > Curtobacterium. Next base: position 26,920 of record NZ_MJGO01000039.1, on the reverse strand, counting down.
GTGCCGGGGCGGTGCGGGACGCCGAGGACGTGCTCGTCCAGGTCGTGGGGGAGGACGGCGCCGTCCTGGCGCACGGCGAGGACACCGAGCCTGCCCCGCTGCCGACCGTCGATGAGTCGACGTGGTCCGGCGATGGCGACCGGTGGCTGGTGGTCGCGGACGATGTCGACCTACCCGGTGCCGGGTCGGCGACGCTGGTGTACGGCGTGCCGCTCGAACAGACCGACGCGGCGATCCGGACGGCGGCCGTGCTGCTGGCCGTCGGGGTGCCGGTGCTCGTGCTCCTGCTCGTGGCGGTGACGTGGTCGGTGACCGGACGGTCGCTCCGCCCCGTCGAGCGGATGCGGCGCGAAGTCGAGGCCATCCGTGCCGCCCACCCGGAAACGCGCGTCGACGTGCCGGACACCGGCGACGAGGTCGCCCGGCTGGCGAGCACGATGAACGCCATGCTCGACCGGCTGGACCGGTCGGCGGCGTCGCAGCGGCGCTTCGTCGCCGACGCCTCGCACGAGCTGCGGTCGCCGATCGCGTCGATCCGCCAGCACGCGGAGGTCGCGGTCGCGCACCCCGACCGGTCCGACGTCCGCGACCTCTCCGCAGTCGTGCGGTCGGAGGCGGTGCGGCTGCAGGACCTCGTGACGGCGCTCCTCGAGCTCTCCCGCCTCGACGAGGGCGGTACCGGCACGCGGCGCCCGGTGGACCTCGACGACCTCGCGTTCGACGCCGTGTCCCGCGCGCGAGCGAACGTGACGACCGAGGTCCGCGTCGACGGCTCCGGTGTCTCGGCCGCTCGTGTGCTCGGTGACGAGCGCGTCCTCACCGCGGTCGTCCGCAACCTGGTCGACAACGCCGTGCGGCACGCGTCCTCACGCGTCGCCGTCGCGCTCACCGCCGACGGCGGTTCGGCCGTGCTCGTGGTGGACGACGACGGTCCCGGGGTGCCCGTGCAGGAGCGCGAGCGGGTGTTCGAGCGCTTCGTGCGCCTCGACGATGCCCGGAGCCGTGACGTCGGGGGAGCCGGCCTCGGGCTGGCCATCGTGCGCGACGCCGTCCGCGCTCACGGCGGCGACGCGACGGTGACGGACGCGCCCCTCGGCGGCGCACGGTTCGTCGTGCGCATCGCACTCGGCGGCTGAACAGGCAGCTTCAGGCCTGCTTCAGCACCGCGCCGACATGCTCGTTGCCATGATCTTCCGCACCCAGCACCAGACGTCCACCACCCGCCGCCTCGCCGCGGTCGCCGCCCTGCCGGTGGCGGCGGTCCTCGCCCTCGCCGGCTGCTCGACGGACGACGACGACGCCGACCGCACCGACCGGGTCGCCGGAGCCGGCGCGACCTCGGGTCCGGCCACCGGTCCGGCGACGGGCGGCACGACGGCCGCGTCCGCCGGGTCGACCGAGGCGCTGCTCGCTGCCGCCGCCACCGCTCGCAAGGACGTCGGATCGGGCACGGTCCTCGCGGTCGAGCGGGAGCAGGACGGCTCGGGCCACGAGGTCGTCGTCGTCACGAAGGACGGCACCGAGCACGAGGTGCGCACGGACGCCGACGGCACCGCGGTGGTCGGTACGCCCCAGCAGGAGGCCGCCGATGCCGACGACCGCGCCGAGCACGAGCGCTTCCTCGCGGCGGCCGACCTCGACGTCGAGCGGGCCGTCCGCGCGTTGACGGACCTGCACGACGGCTCGGTCACCGAGATCGGTCTCGACGACCACCGCGGCGCGGTCGTGTGGGAAGGCGACGTCGTCGACGCGTCCGGCACGACGCACAGCGTGCGGATCGACGCGGGCTCGGGCGACGTGGTGACCGACCGGGTCGACACCGACACCGACGACTGACGGCGGCCGCGGTCGTCGGGCAGCCGACCGAGTCGGACGCCGGGTCGCCGACCGCCGTGCCGCCGACCGCATCCGACGCCGGTCAGGAGGCCGGCGGCAGCGGCGTGCCGAGTGCGCGGCGCAGCGCGAGACCGGCGACCTTCTCGTCGGCGGTGTCGAGGAGCACCCGGAAGGTCTCCTGCTCGGTCACGAACTCCACGCAGACGGCGTCGAAGTCGCACGGCTCGATGCGCCAGCCCCGAACCGCGTCCATCGGGATGCGGGTGCGCGTGTCGCGCTCGTAGTCGGTCTCGGCGTCGATGCGGTCGGGGAACACCCGGACGCGTCCGAAGGTCCCCCGCCAGACGAGCTGCAGGTCGAGCGAGGGGGAGACAGGAGAGTCCGGCACCCGCCGATCGTACCGACGGGTGCCGGACCGCCGGCGCGTCCGGATCGCGTGGTCGCGTTCCGGGGACAGGTGTGCTGCGCTACTCGGTGCCGCCGCCGTCGCCGCGACGCACCTGCTTGGCGGGGTCGCGGCCGGTGACCGGGTACGGACCGGTCACCCCCGACCGCAGCGAGGCGATCTGCATGATGCGGTCGCGCTGCAGGTACCACCCGAGGATGAGCAGCGGGATGACGACGACGAGCGACGCGACCGTGAAGGTGCCTCGCGGGTAGTCGATCGCCATGAGCACGATGACGGTCGCCAGGAACGCCAGGGTCAGCCAGGACGTCACGGGGGCACCGGGCAGCTTGAAGGACGGCTCCTTCGCCAGGCCCTGCTTCGCCCACGAGCGCAGCTTCATCTGGCACAGGATGATCGTGCCCCAGGCGGTGACGATGCCGAGGCTCGCGATGTTCAGCGCGATCTCGAACGCCTGAGCGGGGACGAACAGGTTGAGGATCACCCCGATGAGCGTGAACGCCGAGGTGAGCAGGATGCCGGCGAACGGCACGCCGCCCTTCGTCATCTTCGTCGTCCACTTCGGTGCCGAGCCGTTCATGCCCATCGAGTGCAGGGCGCGACCGGTCGAGTAGAGCCCGGCGTTCAGCGACGACAGCGCGGCCGTCAGCACGACGAAGTTCATGACCGACCCGATGACCTCGCCCACCTGCTGGTTGCCGATCGACGAGAAGAACGTCACGAAGGGGCTGACGCCCTCCTTGTAGGACGTGTACGGCAGCAGGAGCGACAGGAGCACCACCGAGCCGACGTAGAAGACGGCGATGCGCAGCACGACGGAGTTGATGGCGCGGGGGATGACCTTCTCGGTGTCCTGGGTCTCGCCCGAGGCCGTGCCGACGAGCTCGATCGCGGCGTACGCGAACACGACGCCCTGCACGACGAGCACGGTGGGCAGCAAGCCGGTCGGGAACAGGCCGCCGTTGTCCGACCAGATGGTGAAGCCGGTGCGGACGGTCTCGCCGCCGGTCTCGACCGGGAAGGCGAAGAACAGCCAGATGAGGGCGACCACGAGGAAGGCCACGAGCGCGGCGACCTTGATGATCGCGAACCAGAACTCGAGCTCGCCGAACACCTTGACGGCCACCAGGTTCGCGGCGAGCACGATCAGCAGCGCCGCGAGGGCGAGCGCCCACTGCGGGATCGCACGCGGTCCGGCCCAGTAGTGCAGGTAGAGCGCGACCGCGGTCGTGTCGACGATCGACGTCATCGCCCAGTTGAGGAAGTACATCCAGCCGGCCGCGTAGGCGAATTTCTCGCCGTAGAACTCACGGGCGTACGAGATGAACGACCCGGAGGACGGGCGGTGCAGCACGAGCTCGCCGAGCGCCCGGAGGATGAAGAAGGCGAACACACCCGCGATCAGGTACACGACGGCCAGGGCGGGCCCCGCGGTGTGCAGGCGGCCACCGGCGCCCAGGAAGAGTCCGGTCCCGATGGCGCCGCCGATCGCGATCATCTGCAGTTGCCGGGGCTTCAGACCGTGCTGGTAGCCCTCCTGCTCGTGCGAGAAGTCGTTCGCGGGCGCGGGGGATCCCGTGTCGTTCTGCGCTGTCATTCGCGACACGCTACAGGCGGTCCGACGTCGTGGGGCACCCCGACCCAGTTGAACGTCCGCACAGCATCGGCCCGCCGGGATCCTGGGCGCCGCACGACGTCCGTTGCTTGCATGGAGGGATGGACATCCTCCTCCGACTCCTCGTCGCGACCGGGTTCGCCCTCCTCGTCACCGCGGTCGCCGCCCTCGTCCTGCACCTGGTGCTCCGGACGATCGCGCGCCGGGAACGGTGGGCCGGCGTGCTCTCGCGGCGGACGAAGCACCCGTTCCGCACCGTCCTGCTCGTGGTCCTGCTCTGGGTCGCGTTCACCGCGAGCGTCCCGCGTGACCCGGACGCGTACCCGTGGCGGGACGAGGTCGTGCACGGCTTCCTCATCGTGACGATCGCGGTCGGCTGCTGGTTGGCCTGTCAGACCGCGATCTTCCTGGAGGACCTCGGCCTGCACCGCTTCCGCATCGACGTGCCGGACAACCGCCAGGCCCGACGCATCCGAACGCAGGTCCTCATCATCCGACGGCTCACCGTCGCCGTCCTCGTCATCATCGCCGTCGGTGCGATCCTGCTCACCTTCGACGGGGTCGAGGCAGCGGGGGCGAGCGTGCTCGCGAGCGCCGGGCTCATCTCCGTCGTCGCGGGTCTGGCAGCGCAGTCGACCCTCGGCAACGTCTTCGCGGGCATGCAGCTCGCGTTCTCCGGGTCGATCCGCGTCGACGACGTCGTCGTGGTCGAGCAGCAGTGGGGGCGCATCGAGGAGATCACCCTGACCTACGTCGTCGTGCACCTGTGGGACGACCGGCGTTTCGTGCTGCCGTCGACGTACTTCACGAGCACGCCGTTCGAGAACTGGACGCGCACGAACAGCGAACTGCTCGGTGCCGTCGAGTTCGACCTCGACTGGCGGGTCCGGCCGGGGGAGATGCGGGACGAGCTCGACCGGATCCTCGACCGCACCGAGTTGTGGGACCGTCGGGTCAAGGTGCTCCAGGTCACCGAGGCGGTGCAGGGCTGGGTGCGCATCCGGGTGCTCGCGACCTCGCACGACGCCCCGTCGCTGTTCGACCTGCGGTGCTACATCCGCGAGGAGCTCGTCGAGTGGATCCAGCGCACCCATCCGGACGCCCTGCCGGTGCAGCGCGTGCTCATGGTCGACGAGACCGCGCCGCGTCGCCGCGGCACGTCGTCCGCCGCCGACTCGGCGCTGTTCGCGCCCGGGCAGGAGGACCGCGCGGCGCTCTTCACGGGCCCGCTCCAGACGTCGGACATCCCGCGTTCGGAGCGCTGACCCCACCTGCGCAGGCAGGTGCTGTGGACGGGACCGATGACGGACGGGAGGCCCGGTGCCAACTGGCACCGGGCCTCCCGTCCGTCCTGTGGTCGCGGTGGGCGACCTACGGCTGCCGCGCCTTGACGGCGCGGTCGTCCTCGACGACCGTGCCGATCGCCACGATCGTCGTCGCGAGCCAGGCCACCCAGGTCAGGGCCAGGCGCCAGTCGCGCGGTCCCTGTCGGGTGGTCTGCAGCACGCTGTAGCCGCTGATGAGCGAACTCCACACAGCACCGTTGAACATGAACTTGCGCACAGAGGCCTCCTGTCGTCGTCCTGACAACGCTACCGGTCAGTACATTGGAGCGCCGCTGGTCGCCCGGGCCGGTGTGCTCGCGAAGGAGTGCCCGTGCGTCAGGCCGTCATCGGTGGAGCCCTGCTCCTGGTCGGCGCGGTGTGCGTCGCGCTCGGTCTGCTGCCCCTGGACGACCTCGGCGCCCTGGCCGAGCGGGTGCTGCCCGTCCTCGGCTTCGTCCTCGGGCTGACGATCGTGTCCGAGCTCGCGGCGGACGCCGGGGTGTTCGACCGGCTGGCCGACGTCGCCGCGCGGGTCGGCGGCGGCCGCACGATCGGCCTGTGGGGCGCGGTCGTCGTGCTCGCCGTGCTCTGCACCGTCTTCCTGTCCATCGACACCACCGCCGTCCTGCTGACGCCGATCGTCATCTCGCTCGCCCGACGCGTCGGCCTGCCGCCGATGCCGTTCGCGCTGACCACCGTGTGGCTGGCGAACACCGCGTCGCTGCTGCTGCCGGTGTCGAACCTCACGAACCTGCTCGCGGTCGACCGGATGGGGCTCGGCGGGCCGCTGCCCTTCGCCGGCCTGATGGTGTGGGCGGCCGTCGCCGGCGTCGTCGTGCCGTGCGCGGTCCTGCTCGTCGTGTTCCGCCGCGGACTGTTCGGGCGGTACATGCGTGTTTCGGTGCGGCAGCCGTCGGACCCGGTGTCGTTCTGGGCCGCCTCGGCCGTGCTCGTCGCGCTCGTCGTGGCGCTGACCGTGGGCGTCACGGTCTGGATCGCCGCGATCGCCGCCGCGGTCGTGCTCGTCGTCGTGTCGGTGTTCCGGGCGCCGGAGCAGCTCCGCCCCTCGCGGGTGCCGTGGTCGACGCTGCTGTTCGCGGCCGGCCTGTTCGTCGTGGTCGAGACCCTGCACGCGACGGGCGTCACCGACCCGGTCGTCCGCGCGCTCGGTTCCGGGACGGGGACCGGGCCGCTCCTGCTGCTCGGTGGCGCCGGCGCGGTGGCCGCGAACGCCATCGACAACCTGCCCGCCTACCTGGTGCTCGAGCCGGCCGCCGGCCACGAGGCACTGCGGTACGCGGCCCTGCTCATCGGCGTGAACGCGGGCTGCCTCGTGACCCCCTGGGCGTCGCTCGCGACCCTGCTCTGGCACGCGCGGCTCTCGAGCGAGGGCGTGCACCTGTCGTGGGGGCGCTACATGCTCCTCGGCTGCATCGCGGCACCGCTCACGGTCGTCGCCGGCGTGCTCGCCCTCGCGCTCTAGCCCCGGAGCGTCCCGGCGAGCCCGCTGCCCCTCCGCGGCACCGCCGCGCCGACCGATGGTGAGCAGAAGATGTCGAGCGGGTCCTGCCGACCCGACACTTTCTGCTCACTCGATGCTGGGGCGCCCGGCAACGCTCTCGGTCCCGCCCCGCTCCCCACCGCCGCGCCGACCGATCGTGAGCAGAAGATGTCGAGTGGGCCCTGCCGACCCGACACTTTCTGCTCACTCGATGCCGGGTCCGACGGCGACACCCCGGCGAGCCCCGTTGCGCTCCGTCGCGGCGACCTTCGAGTGAGCAGAAGATGTCGAGTGGGACTTGCCGACCCGACATCTTCTGCTCACTCGGTGCCGGGCACCGTCGCCGACGCCCCCGGTCGCGCCCGATGCCCGACGACGCGACCCGCTGCCCGCCGGCGAGTCCCGCTGCCCATCGTCACGCCCTTGGTGAGCAGAAGATGTCGAGTGGGACCTGCCGACCCGACATCTTCTGCTCACTCGACGCCGGGACCGACGCTCGGGCCGCGACCCCGGCGCCCGGCCGCGACCCCGGGGCCGACGCGCGACCCCGCCGCCCGGCGTCAGAGCCAGTCGCGGGAACGGAACGCGCGGTAGAGCAGCAGCGACGTCGCGATGATGAGGGAGACCGACGCGAAGAAGCCGCTCCACTGCCCCTCGCCGGGGAAGGTCACGTTCTGCCCGAAGAAGCCGGTGATCGCGGTCGGGATCGCGATGATCGCCGCCCAGCTCGTCACCTTCTTCATCACCGTGTTCTGCCGGTTCGACGCCAGGTTGAGGTTCGTGTCGAGGACGCTCGACACCGCGTCGCGCAGTTGCTCGACCGAGTCGGAGATCGAGACGAGGTGGTCCTCGACGTCGCGGAAGTACGGCCGGATGCCGGTGCCGACGGCCTCGGCGTCGCCGTGCAGCAGCGACGAGACGCCGTCGCGCGTCGGCACCACGAGCCGACGGATCACGCCGAGCGCCTTCCGCAGGCGGAACGAGCGCCGCTGGATCTGCTGCTCGCGCGGGTTGCTGCGCTCGAACAGGTCGTCCTCGAGGTCGTCGATCGCCTGCTCGATCGACTCCACCACGTCGGTGGCGTGGTCGACGACGGCGTCGAGCAGCGCCCAGACGAGCCACGGCACCCCGTGGGTGGCGACGTCGTCGTTGATCTCGAGCCGGTGCTCCATCGACGAGGTGTCGACGTCGGCGCCGTGGATCGTGACGAGGGCCCGTTCGGTGACAAAGGCCTTCACCTCGTGGGTCGCGAGCTCGCCGTCCCGCGTCCAGCCGACGTCGTAGACCACCAGGAACAGGCTGTCGCGGTAGCGGTCGAGCTTCGGGCGCTGCCCGTGCTCGAGGGCGTCCTCGACGGCGAGGGCGTGCAGCCCGAGCTCCTGCTCGACGTGCTCGAGGTCGGCGCCCTGCGGGTCGGTGTAGTCGACCCAGACGAAGGTGTCCGGATCGCTCACCAGGTCGGAGATCCGGTCGACGGGGAAGTCCTGTTCCGTGACGGCACCGTTCCGCCACGCCCGTGTCCTGACCATGCCGGTCAGCCTACTGAGACGGCCGGCCCGGGGATCCCAGGCCGGCCGTCGCGGTGTGCGGTGCGCGTCAGTAGGCGGAGACGAGCTTGCCGTCCTCGACCTTCAGGTACTCGTTGATCGCGAACTCGTCCTCGCCGTGCTCCCGGTCCCCGGTGTACGACGTGTAGTCGTACTCGACGACGCCGTCCTTCGTGCTCTGCACGATGACGTTGCCGGTGCCGGACGCCTCGAGCTCGATCTCCGGCATGGTCGTGACGTCGTACCGCACCGCCCCGTCCGCGTCGTACGGCCCGTACCAGGGGCAGTCGCTCAGCGCGCTGATGTCGGTCTTCGCCGCGCACTCCTCGATGAGGTCCGACACGTACTGGTCGACGTCGTCGTGCAGCGCCTTCGTCGGCGTCGGCTGGAAGTCGATGTAGTCGGTGGCGCGCGGCCCGACCGTCACGGACTTCGTCCCGCCGGTGAAGTACTCCGTCCCACCGACCTCGACGCCGTAGGTGCCGGGGTAGGCGAGCGACTGGAAGCGGCCGTCGGCGATCTTCCCGACCTCCTTGCCGCCGATCGTGACCGGGGCGCCCTCGAGGGCCTCGGACGCGGTCAGGGTGACGATCTGGGCGAGGGGCTGCACGATGCGCCACTCGTCCTTCACCACGAACGACGTGCCGGTGCGGCGCAGACCGATCTGGCCGGAGCGGTTCTTGCCGCCCTGGGTGTAGCTGATCGTGGCGATCGCGTTGTCCCCGCTGGTGGCGACGCGGCCCACGCGGACGTCCGTCGGGCGGTCCTTCGCGCTCTTGAGCACCGTCGAGTCGAGCATGGTGGCGTCGTCGGGCTGGTCGCTCAGGCGGCCGGCGGCGTCGGCGTCGCCGCGCTCGATCGCCTGCACGTACGACTTGACCGTCGCGCCGGGGCCCCAGACGTTCGAGCGCAGGACGCCCGCCGTGACGGCACCGGCGATGACGACGACGACCACGACGCCGCCGGCGACGAGCGAGCGGACCAGGATCTTCCGCGACCGCGCCGACATCGGCTTCGGTGCCGGGCCGTCGCCGCCGATGAAGGGCTGCGCGGGCTGGGCGACGCCGGGCGTCGCGCCCCACGCCGAGGCGGCCGGGTCGACCGGACCGCCCGTCGACCACGGCTGCGCGCCGGTCGGGGCCGGAGCGCCGGGGAACGCGCCGGCCTG
>NZ_MJGO01000039.1:0-16803 GCF_001864895.1 Curtobacterium sp. MCBA15_009 | reverse complement strand
GGCACCGGGGAACGCGCCGGGCTGCGCCGGGCCACCGGGGAACACAGCGCCCTGTGCCGGGGCGTCCGGGAACGCACCGGCCGGTGCGGCTGCGCCGGCGGGAGCGGACACGAGCGGTCGGGGGTCCGCGCCGACCAGGCGCGACACCGCGAGCACGACCCCGCCGCCGAGGCGGGGGAGCAGCACGGGCGCGAGGTACCGGGCGACGGCCTCGACCAGACCGCCCCAGAGCAGGAACACGAACGGCGTCCACGGGGTGACGCCGAGCGATCCGCTGCCGCCGACGGCCGTGTACCCGCTGGCCTCGTAGGACACGATCCCGGTGCCGAGCACGAAGAGCAGGAGCCCGAGTGCGAACCACACCACCGGGGTGACGACCCAGTCGAGGACCGAGCGGACCCGGTCGTTCCGCCGGACCGCGAGGGCGAGGCCCGCGACGACCGACGTCGCGAGGACGAGCAGCACGGCGAGCCACGTCCAGCCGCCGGCACCGTCGAAGACCGTGGCGCTGTCGCCACCCGTCCCGAGACCGGCCGTGCCGAGGCCGCCGAAGAAGCCGAGGGCCGTCACGGCGACCGCGACGTTGCCGATGAAGACCGGCAGGGCCGCACCCCACGAGGGCTGCGTCACGAGCGCGACGACGACCACGACGACCGCGACGACGACGACCAGCACGACGGCCTGCGACGCGGCGACCCGGACGGCGCCGAGGACGCGGCCCGACCAGGTGCGGCCGCCGATCAGGACGGACGGGCGTGCGAGCAGGGCGGCGAGCGCGCCGATGAGGAACGCACCGACGACGCTGCTGAACCCGACGGCGTGCACGGGCTCGATCTCGATGCCGGGCAGGTCGGGGAAGCGGATCGCGAGCAGCCCGGCGAAGGCGTTCACCAGGACGGTGGTGACGAGCCCGGAGACCACGGCGAGCACGACGACCTGCCAGCGGCCGAGGGCGCGCGACCGGATGCGCCGCGTCAGGACGACGGCGAGGACGACCTGCGCCGCGAGCACGAGCACCGGCACGACCGCGAGCGAGCCGGAGCCGGAGCCGAGCAGTCCGACCGAGCCGGATCCGTGCAGGCGGCCGAGGTCCGCCATCGCGACGAGCTGGGCGGGGGCGCCGAGCAGGACGCTCACGCCGGACAGCAGCGACTGCACGTCCGGTGCGCCGCCGGCGCCGAGTTCGCTGCCCGATCCGCTGACGGAGCCGGACCCGAGCGACGACCCGCTGCTGCCGGTCGCGGCGACCGCGACGGTGAGCAGCAGGGAGAGGCCGGCGACGACGTAGGCGGCGACCCAGCCGCCGACACCGGCCAGCACGGACGCGAGCCAGTCGCGGCCGGTCAGCGAGTGCAGCAGGCGACCGAAGGCGTCCGACGACTGCGGAGCCGGGGCGCCGGCGGGGGTGGGCTGGCCCGACCACCGGGGCGCGCCTCCCGGCTGCTGCTGCTGCCAGGGCTGCCCCTGCCCCTGCGGGGTCGACGGGTCCTGCGGTCCTGGCTGTCCCGGCGGGACGGGCGGGTGCTCGCTCACGGCTGGTGGGTCCTCTCCGGCCAGGAGGCCGGTGCCGCCCTCCAGCACCTGTGTCCCCCCGACACGCGAGGAGCAGCGTACCGGAACCGCCGATCCGCCGTGAATGCGCTGTCCGGGCGCTGGTAACTTCGGGGTCGCACCCCGGCGCCCGAGCCGGACCGACGCACCCGGCGCGCCGCCGGGCGGAACGGAGAACACACCACCCCATGTCTGCAGACCGCACCGACCAGACCCGGTACTCGTTCGTCGTCGCCTCCAACCGCCTCCCGGTGGACCGCGTCGTCGACCAGGACGGCAACGAGGGCTGGCGGCACTCGCCCGGCGGCCTCGTCACCGCGCTCGAACCCGTGATGCGCGCGAACGACGGCGCCTGGGTGGGGTGGGTCGGGCAGCCGGCGGTCGAGGTCGAGCCGTTCGACAACGACGGGATCCACATCGTGCCGGTCCCGCTCTCCGTCGAGGACGTCGAGGAGTACTACGAGGGGTTCAGCAACGACACCCTGTGGCCGCTCTACCACGACGTGATCGAGCACCCGAGCTACCACCGTGACTGGTGGAACGCGTACAAGCGGGTCAACGAGCGCTTCGCGACGCAGATCGCGGAGATCGTCGAGCAGGACGGCATCGTCTGGGTGCAGGACTACCAGCTGCAGCTCGTGCCGGCACTGCTCCGGGCGAAGCGGCCCGACCTGACGATCGGCTTCTTCAACCACATCCCGTTCCCGCCCGTCGGCATCTACGCGCAGCTGCCCTGGCGTGCGCAGATCCTCGACGGCCTGCTCGGCGCCGACGTCATCGGCTTCCAGCGGCAGGACGACGCCAGCGACTTCCTCCGCGCGGTCCGGCACATCAAGGGCTACACGACGAAGGGGTCGATGATCGACGTGCCCGTCGACGACCCGGACGCGCCGCGGAGCCGCAAGGGCATCACGGTGCGCCACGTCGAGGCGCGGCACTTCCCGATCTCGATCGACGCCGAGAGCTTCGAGGCGATCGCCCGCCGGCCCGAGGTGCAGGAACGCGCCCGCGAGATCCGGTCGAGCCTCGGCAACCCGAAGACGGTGCTGCTCGGCGTCGACCGGCTCGACTACACCAAGGGCATCCGGCACCGCATCAAGGCGTTCGGCGAGCTCGTCGAGGACGGCCGCATCAAGGTCGAGGACGCGACGCTCATCCAGGTCGCGAGCCCGAGCCGCGAGCGCGTCGACACCTACGCGACGCTGCGCGACGAGATCGAGCTGAGCGTCGGACGCATCAACGGCGACCTCGGCGTCATCGGGCACCAGCCGATCTCGTACCTGCACCACGGCTACCCCCGCGAGGAGATGGTCGCGCTCTACCTGGCCGCGGACATCATGCTCGTCACCGCCCTGCGCGACGGCATGAACCTCGTCGCCAAGGAGTACGTCGCGGCCCGCTTCGACACCGACGGGGTCCTCATCCTCTCCGAGTTCGCCGGCGCGGCCGACGAACTCAAGCAGGCCGTCATCGTGAACCCGCACGACATCGGCGCGCTGAAGGACAGCATCCTGCGCGCCGTCGAGATGCCCCGCCGGGAGCGGTCGACCCGGATGCGCGCGCTGCGCAAGCGCGTGCGCGACAACGACGTGGCACGCTGGTCGCGCTCCTTCCTCGAGGCGCTCGACCGGCACGCGCCGCGCAACGCGCAGCTCGACCCGTCCGCCACGGACCCGGCGGACCGCCACCGCGAGGCGCAGACAGACGGCACATCGATCTTCGACCAGGACGCGCAGTCCGCACGGGCCGCCGAGGACACCCGGGAGGCCCGTGATGCGTGAGCCCACCACCGACGCGTCCGCCGTCACGGCCGCGCTCGAGACGCTCGCGGCTGCGCCGCGACTCGTCGTCGCACTGGACTTCGACGGCACGCTCGCGCCGTTCGCCGACGAGCCCTCGCAGGTCGGCGCGCTCCCGGGGTCCTGGGCTGCCGTGCTCACCCTGCACCGCGCGCCGGACACCGAGGTGGTCCTCGTGTCGGGCCGACCGCTCGACAGCCTGGCCGCCGTGTCGTACGCCCCCGAGGGCATGGCGCTCGTCGGCTCGCACGGCGTCGAGTGGCGCGTCGACGGTCACGACGAGGCCGCGCTGACCGACGACGAGGCCGAGCGCGTGGCCCGGGTCGGTGCGGCGCTCGACGAGGTCGGTGCGCGGTACCCCGGCGTCGTCATCGAGCACAAGCCGGCCGGCCACGGGGTGCACACCCGCCGTGTCAGCGCCGAGGTCGCCGCCCGGGCGGACGCCGACGCGAGCGAGGCCGCGCACGCCGCCGACCCCGACGTGCTCGAGCGCGGCGGCAAGGACATCGTCGAGTTCGCCGTCCGGCACGTCACGAAGGGCGACGCGATCGTCCGGCTGCGCGAGCTGCACGGTGCCGACGCGGTGTTCTTCGCCGGCGACGACGTCACGGACGAGGACGCCTTCCGCGTGCTCGGCGACGGCGACGTCGGCGTCAAGGTGGGGCCGGGGGAGACCACCGCCGGGTACCGCGTCGCCGACCCGGCGGCGCTCACCGACGTCCTCAAGCAGCTCGCTCGCCTCCGGGCGACGCGCTGAGCAGGTGATCCGGGCCTCCCCTCCGTGCCCGTGAACATGCGGACGCATGTTGTTGCGCGACTGGTATCCCAAAGCGTCCTAGACTCACCCCATGCCTGATATCGACGTCAAGCCGCGCAGCCGGGTCGTCACCGACGGGATCGAAGCAACCACCTCGCGTGGCATGCTGCGGGCCGTCGGTATGGGAGACGAGGACTGGAGCAAGCCGCAGATCGGCATCGCGTCCTCGTGGAACGAGATCACGCCGTGCAACCTGTCGCTCGACCGGCTCGCGCAGGGCGCCAAGGAAGGCGTGCACTCCGGCGGCGGCTACCCGCTGCAGTTCGGCACCATCTCCGTCTCCGACGGCATCTCGATGGGCCACGAGGGGATGCACTTCTCGCTCGTCTCGCGCGAGGTCATCGCGGACAGCGTCGAGACCGTCGTGAACGCCGAGCGCCTGGACGGTACCGTCCTGCTCGCCGGCTGTGACAAGTCCCTGCCGGGCATGCTCATGGCCGCCGCGCGCCTCGACCTGGCGAGCGTCTTCCTCTACGCGGGCTCGGTCATGCCGGGCTACGTGAAGCAGGCCGACGGCACCATGAAGGAGGTCACGATCATCGACTCCTTCGAGGGCGTCGGCGCCTGCAAGGCCGGCACCATGTCCGAGGAGGAGCTCAAGAAGATCGAGTGCGCCATCGTCCCGGGCGAGGGCGCCTGCGGTGGCATGTACACGGCGAACACGATGGCGAGCCTGGCCGAGGCGCTCGGCATGTCGCTGCCGGGCTCGGCTGCGCCGCCGTCCGCGGACCGTCGCCGCGACTACTACGCGCACCGTTCCGGCGAGGCCGTCGTGCGGATGCTCGAGCTCGGCCTCACCGCCCGGCAGATCCTGACCAAGGAAGCCTTCGAGAACGCCATCACCGTGCTCATGGCGCTCGGCGGCTCGACGAACGCCGTCCTGCACCTGCTCGCGATCGCCTACGAGGCCGAGGTCGAGCTGTCCCTCGACGACTTCAACCGCATCGGCTCGAAGGTCCCGCACCTCGCCGACATGAAGCCGTTCGGGCGCTTCGTCATGAAGGACATCGACCAGCAGGGCGGCATCCCGGTGGTCATGAAGGCGCTGCTCGACGCCGGCCTGCTGCACGGCGACGCGATGACCGTCACCGGCAAGACCCTCGCCGAGAACCTCGCCGAGATCGACCCGCCGGCGCTCGACGGCGAGGTCCTCCGCACCCTCGACAACCCGATCCACGAGACCGGCGGCCTGACGGTCCTGCAGGGCTCGTTCGCGCCCGAGGGCGCCGTGGTGAAGACCGCGGGCTTCGACGCCGAGGTGTTCGAGGGCCCCGCCCGGGTGTTCGACCGGGAGCGCGCCGCGATGGACGCCCTCACCGAGGGGGCGATCCAGAAGGGCGACGTCGTCGTCATCCGCTACGAGGGCCCGAAGGGCGGCCCGGGCATGCGCGAGATGCTCGCCATCACCGCGGCGATCAAGGGCGCGGGCCTCGGCAAGGATGTACTACTCTTGACCGACGGTCGATTCTCAGGCGGCACAACCGGCCTGTGCATCGGCCACATCGCACCGGAAGCAGTGGACGCAGGTCCAGTCGCTTTCGTTCGTGATGGCGACCGCATCCGTGTCGACATCGCGGCTCGTTCGCTCGACCTACTGGTCGACCCGGCCGAGCTGGAGGCCCGCCGTGACGGCTGGGCCCCGCTGCCCCCGCGCTACACCCGCGGAGTCCTCGCGAAGTACGCCAAGCTCGTCAAGTCCGCCGCCCAGGGCGCGGTCACGGGCTAGCGTCCGACACCCGCACCACCGCCACCTCTCCAGGCAAGGACCACCTCATGCCCACGGAAGCAACCCCGTTGTCCGCGGCCGCCGGTGCACGCCGGTCGCCGGAGATCCTCACCGGCTCGGGAGCCGTCCTCCGGACGCTCGAGCACCTCGGGATCACCGACGTCTTCGGCCTGCCGGGCGGCGCGATCATCCCGTTCTACGACGAGCTCATGGCGTCGACGACGATCCGCCACATCCTCGTCCGGCACGAGCAGGGAGCCGGCCACGCCGCCGAGGGGTACGCCTCGTCGTCCGGCAAGGTCGGCGTCGCCATCGCCACCTCCGGCCCCGGCGCGACGAACCTCGTCACCGCGATCGCCGACGCCTACATGGACTCGGTGCCGTTCATCGCGATCACCGGCCAGGTGTTCTCGACGCTGATGGGCACGGACGCGTTCCAGGAGGCCGACATCGTCGGCATCACGATGCCGATCACGAAGCACTCGTTCCTCGTGACGAACCCCGCCGACATCCCGGCGACGCTCGCCGCCGCGCACCTGATCGCGACGACCGGCCGCCCCGGTCCGGTGCTCGTCGACATCACGAAGGACGCCCAGCAGATGTCGGCGCCCTACGTGTGGCCGCCGCAGGTCGACCTGCCCGGCTACCGACCGGTGACGAAGGCGCACGGCAAGCAGATCACCGCAGCGGCCCAGCTGCTCGCCGAGGCCGAGCGCCCGGTGCTGTACGTCGGCGGCGGCGTCATCCGCTCCGGCGCGACCGCCGAGCTGCTCCGCTTCGCCGAGGCGACCGGCGCCCCCGTGGTCACGACGCTGATGGCCCGCGGCGCGTTCCCGGACTCGCACCCGCAGCACCTCGGCATGCCCGGCATGCACGGCACCGTGCCCGCGGTGCTCGGCCTGCAGGACAGCGACCTCATCATCGCGCTCGGCGCCCGCTTCGACGACCGCGTGACCGGCAAGGCCGACGAGTTCGCTCCGGGCGCCAAGGTCGTGCACGTCGACATCGACCCCGCCGAGATCTCGAAGATCCGCTTCGCCGACGTCCCGATCGTCGGCGACGCGCGCGAGGTCCTCGTCGACCTGCTCGACGCCTGGGGCGGCATCGCCGCCGAGGACCGCGCGTCGACCGCCGCGTGGTGGGCGAAGCTCGAGCAGTTGAAGACCGACTTCCCGCTCGGCTACGCGGAGCCCACCGACGGACTCCTCGCACCGCAGGCGATCATCAAGCGCATCGGTGAGCTGACCGGCCCCGAGGCGGTCTACGCCTCCGGTGTCGGCCAGCACCAGATGTGGTCGGCGCAGTTCATCAAGTACGAGCGTCCGAACGCCTGGCTGAACTCCGGCGGTGCCGGCACGATGGGCTACTCCGTCCCGGCCGCGATGGGCGCGAAGGTCGCCCAGCCGGACCGCGTGGTCTGGGCGATCGACGGCGACGGCTGCTTCCAGATGACGAACCAGGAACTCGCGACCTGCGTCATCAACGACATCCCGATCAAGGTCGCGATCATCAACAACTCGTCGCTCGGCATGGTGCGGCAGTGGCAGACGCTGTTCTACGACGGCCGGCACTCCTTCACCGACCTCGAGACGGGGCACCAGTCGCGCCGCGTGCCCGACTTCGTGAAGCTCGCCGACGCCTACGGCGCCCTCGGCATCCGTGTCGAGAAGGCGGACGAGGTCGATGCCGCGATCGAGCTCGCCCTCGCGACGAACGACCGTCCGGTGGTCATCGACTTCGTGGTGAGCCGCGACTCGATGGTCTGGCCGATGGTCCCGCAGGGGGTCGGCAACTCCTCGATCGAGTACGCCCGCGCCCTCGCCCCCAGCTGGGACGACGAGGACGCCGACATGACGGGGGAAACCGCATGAGCCACGTCCTCTCCCTCCTCGTCGAGGACAAGCCGGGCCTGTTGACCCGCGTGGCCGGGCTGTTCGCCCGCCGCGGCTTCAACATCGAGTCGCTCGCCGTCGGCAACACCGAGGTCGACGGCCTCAGCCGGATCACCGTCGTCGTCGACGTCGAGGACCTCCCGCTGGAGCAGGTGACGAAGCAGCTCAACAAGCTGGTCAACGTCATCAAGATCGTCGAGCTCGACTTCTCGCAGTCGGTCCAGCGCGAGCACATGCTCGTCAAGGTCCGGGTCGACAACCAGACCCGTTCGGCCGTGCTCGAGGCAGTGAACCTGTTCCGCGCGCAGGTCGTCGACGTCGCGAACGACTCGCTCATCGTCGAGGTGACCGGCGACCCCGGCAAGATCCAGGCGATCCTCCGCGTCCTCGAGCCGTACGGCATCAAGGAGCTCGCGCGGGCCGGCCTGCTCGGCATGGGCCGCGGGCCGAAGAGCATCACCGACCGGGTGCGCTGAGCGCACCCCACAGACCACCAGAACCAAGGAGACACACCCTCGTGACTGACATCGTGTACGACGCCGACGCCGACCTGACGCTCATCCAGGGCAAGAAGGTCGCCGTCATCGGCTACGGCTCGCAGGGCCACGCCCACGCACTCAACCTCCGCGACTCCGGCGTCGAGGTCAAGATCGGCCTGAAGGAGGGCTCGAAGAGCCGTCAGAAGGCCGAGGAGGCGGGCTTCGAGGTCCACACGCCGGCCGACGCCACCGCCTGGGCGGACGTCGTCGTCATCCTCGCGCCGGACCAGGTCCAGCGCATCGTCTACGCCGAGGACATCGCGCCGAACCTCAAGCCGGGCGCGACGCTCGTCTTCGGGCACGGCTTCAACATCCGCTTCGGCTACATCGAGGCGCCCGAGGGCGTCGACGTGTCGCTCGTCGCGCCGAAGGGTCCGGGGCACACGGTCCGTCGCGAGTACGAGGCCGGCCGCGGCGTCCCCGTCATCGTCGCCGTCGAGGTCGACGCCTCCGGTTCCGCGTGGGACCTCGCCTGGTCGTACGCGAAGGCCATCGGCGGCCTGCGCTCCGGCGGCATCAAGACGACCTTCACCGAGGAGACCGAGACCGACCTGTTCGGCGAGCAGGCCGTCCTGTGCGGTGGCACCTCGCAGCTCATCCAGTACGGCTTCGAGACCCTGGTCGAGGCGGGTTACCAGCCGCAGATCGCCTACTTCGAGGTCCTGCACGAGCTCAAGCTCATCGTCGACCTCATCTGGGAGGGCGGCCTCACGAAGCAGCGCTGGTCGATCTCCGACACCGCCGAGTTCGGTGACTACGTCTCCGGCCCCCGCGTGATCTCGCCCGAGGTCAAGGAGAACATGAAGGCGGTGCTCGCGGACATCCAGAACGGTGCCTTCGCGAAGCGCTTCATCGACGACCAGGACGCCGGCGCGCCGGAGTTCAAGGCGCTCCGTGCGAAGGGCGAGGGCCACCCGATCGAGGCCACCGGCCGTGAGCTCCGCGCGCTCTTCGCGTGGAAGCAGAACGACGGCGACTACGTCGACGGCTCGGCTGCGCGGTAGTCTCGGAGGACCACTCGACTCTCGAGGCGGCGGTGCCCCACGGCACCGCCGCCTCGCGATGTGACCCGAACATCATGCATCTGTCTTCCTCCAGCACCCACGCCGTCCACCGGCCCGCCGCCGCCGCCCACGTCGACGATCCCCGGCGGTCCTCGGCCGCTCAGCGCGGCCGCGGTCCGGGGCGCCCCCAGCAGCATGGGATGATCGTCGGATGGCGGTGACGAAGCGAGCGGTCCACATCGGCGCCGGCAAGATCGGGCGGGGGTTCGTGGGCCAGTTCCTCGTGGCGAGCGGCTACGAGCTCACCTTCGTCGACGTCGACGAGCGCGTGGTCTCCGCGCTGAACGAGGCCGGGCGCTTCGTGGTGCACGAGGTCGGCGAGATGCCGGTCGAGCACCTCGTGTACGGGTTCCGCGCGCTGAACAGCAAGACCGACCGCGAACGCGTCGTCCGGGCCATCGCCGAGGCCGACGTCGTCACCACGGCGGTCGGTGCACGCACCCTGCCGCTGGTCGCCCCGCTCATCGCCGAGGGCCTGGCCGCCCGCCCGGCCGAGCGCGGTGACGTCACGGTCGTCGCCTGCGAGAACGCGTTCAACGCCACCGACTCGTTGCACGCGAGCATCCGCCGCGCGCCCATCCTCGAGGACCGCGTCGTCGCGGCCGTGTTCGCGAACTGCGCGATCGACCGCATCGTCCCCGACCAGTCCGGTGTGCTCGGACAGTCCGGTGGCCTCGACGTCGTGCTCGAGCCCTTCTACGAGTGGGTCATCGAGCGCACCCCGTTCCGCGGCTCGGACTCCGAACCGCCGGCGATCGAGGGCGTGACCTGGGTCGACGACCTGCAGCCCTTCGTCGAGCGCAAGCTCTACACGGTGAACACCGCGCACGCGACCGCGGCTTACCACGGCTACGTCCGGGGCATCCGCCTCATCCGCGAGGCCCTCGAGGACTCCGCCGTGCGCGCCGAGGTCGACGGGGTGCTCGCCGAGACCACCGCCCTCCTCGTCGCCAAGCACGGCTTCGACCCCGAGGACCACGCCCGGTACGTCGCGGCGAACCTCTCGCGGATCGCGAACCCGCTCCTGCCGGACACCACGGCACGCGTCGGCCGCAACCCCCTGCGCAAGCTCGGCCGACGCGAGCGCTTCATCGGGCCGGCGTCCCAGCTCGCCGAGCGCGGCCTGCCCGTCCACCACCTGCTCGGCTCGGTGCGCGCCGCGCTCGCCTTCGACGACGAGAACGACCCCGAGTCGATCGAGCTCCACGCCCTGCTGCGCTCCGGCGCGACGGCGCACGCCCTCACCGAAATCCTCACCGGCCTGATGGAGAGCCACCCGCTCTTCCCGGCCGTGCGCGACGTCGTCGCGAGCGTCCTCGAGACGCAGCCCGCCGACGTCTGAGCGCACCCCGTGCGGGCGCCGGGTGGTCCCGTCCGTCACCGGTCCCTCGTAGGATCGGAAGCATGACCACGGCAGCATCCCCACCAGACGGGTCGACCGACCCGGACGCGCCGAACGCCGTCGACCACGACGACGACGCGCTCAGCTGGGGCGACGCGGACGACGCCACCCACGTCGACGCGGCGCACAACCCGGTCCGCGTGAAGGACCGCACCCCCCACGACCCCGAGGCGCCGACCGGCTCGGGTGCGCTCGTCGGCATGGGCGTCCTCGGCGGGCTGTACCTGCTCTACACGGTGGCCTGGCTCGTCAGTGCGAGCCTGCTGACGGTCACCGGCACCGGCCTCGCAGGCATCGCGTCCGAGACCATGCGCGTGCTCGCGATCATGGCCCCCGCGCTCTGGTTCGCCGCGACGCTCTGGCTCTGCCAGGGGCACCGCGACCGCACACGGTTCACGTGGCTCGTCGTCGGCGCGGTCGTCCTCATCCCGTGGCCCTTCATCATGACGCGGAGCTTCGGGTGAGCGCGGCACCGGCGGAACGCGCCCGGATCGTCACGTTCGGCAAGGTCGTCGTGTGGGTCGTCGCCGCCGTCGCGCTGGCCTACGTCACCTGGCAGGCGGTCGGCAACCTCGTCGGCGTCTCCCGCAACGTCACCGCATTCAACGAGTTCGCCGCGAGCAACGGGGGGACGACCCTGCAGACGGCCGTGCCGTGGCCGGCACTCGTCGTGGACGTCGCCATCGCGCCCGTGGCCTTCGTCGTCGCCTGGCTGGTGTCGCGGCGGATGGACGTGCTCCGCACGGTCGTCGTCTTCCTCGCCGCCGGCTGCGCCGTCTCCGCGCTCTGGTTCACCCTGCTGCAGTACGTGGCGAGCACGCTGCGCATCGGCGGCTGATCGATCGGACCGAGCGATAAGTCCGAGCGGTCGGTCCGCGTGACCGCACGCCGGACGGGAGGCCCGTGGCGACCCCGCCACGGGCCTCCCGTCCGTCCGGGGCCGCCCACCCGACCAGCGGGACGGTCGTCACGGACCCGTCGCGTCGATAGCATGGTGGGATACCACCCGTCTCGTGTGAGGAAACAGCAGCTGTGTCGAAGCCGGTCGTCCTGATCGCCGAAGAACTCTCGCCCGCCACGGTCGACGCCCTCGGGCCCGACTTCGAGATCCGGAACGTGGACGGCACCGACCGATCCGCGCTCCTGTCAGCGCTCGCTGACGCGGATGCCGTGCTGGTGCGTTCCGCCACCAAGGTCGACGCCGAGGCGATCGCCGCCGCGCCGGGGCTCAAGGTCGTCGCCCGCGCCGGCGTCGGCCTGGACAACGTCGACATCAAGGCGGCGACCACCGCCGGCGTGATGGTGGTGAACGCGCCGACGTCGAACATCATCTCGGCGGCCGAGCTCACCGTCGGCCACATCCTGTCGCTCGCGCGCCACATCCCCGCGGCGCACGCGTCGCTGGCCGCCGGTGCCTGGAAGCGCTCGTCGTACACCGGTGTCGAGCTGTACGAGAAGACCGTCGGCATCATCGGCCTCGGCCGCATCGGCGCGCTCATCACGCAGCGCCTGCAGGCCTTCGGGGTGTCGGTCATCGCGTACGACCCCTACGTCACCACGACCCGTGCCCAGCAGCTCGGCGTCGAGCTCGTCTCCCTCGAGGACCTGCTGCGCCGCGCGGACTTCACGACGATCCACATGCCGAAGACGCCGGAGACGATCGGCATGATCTCGGACGAGCAGTTCGCGCTCATGAAGCCGACCGCCTTCGTGGTCAACGTCGCCCGCGGCGGACTCATCGACGAGGACGCCCTGCACCGGGCACTCACCGCGAACACCATCGCCGGCGCCGGGCTCGACGTCTTCGTGTCCGAGCCGCCGACCGACTCGCCGCTCCTGTCGCTGCCGAACGTCGTCGTCACGCCGCACCTCGGCGCCTCGACCGACGAGGCGCAGGAGAAGGCAGGCGTCTCGGTCGCCAAGTCCGTGCGCCTCGCGCTCGGCGGCGAGCTCGTGCCCGACGCCGTCAACGTCGCGGGTGGGGTCATCGACCCGTACGTGCGTCCCGGCATCCCGCTCGTCGAGAAGCTCGGCCAGGTCTTCACCGCCCTCGCCACCTCGCCCGTCACGAGCATCGACGTCGAGGTCCACGGCGAACTCGGGCAGTACGACGTCAGCGTGCTGAAGCTCGCGGCGCTCAAGGGCGTGTTCACCGACGTCGTCAGCGACCAGGTGTCCTACGTCAACGCGCCGCTCATCGCCGAGCAGCGCGGCGTCACGGTGCGACTCATCAGCGACACCGACAGCCCCGAGTACCGCAACGTGCTCACGATCCGCGGCGCACAGTCCGACGGCCCGGCGATCAGCGTCTCCGGCACGCTCACCGGGCCGAAGCAGGTCGAGAAGCTCATCGAGATCAACGGCCACGACGTCGAGGTCGCCCTCGGCCAGCACCACGTCGTGATGGTCTACACGGACCGTCCCGGCATCGTGGCCGTCTACGGCAAGGAGTTCGGCGACGCCGGCATCAACATCGCGGCGATGCAGATCTCCCGTCGCGAGGCGGGCGGCCAGGCCCTCAGCGTCCTGACCGTGGACTCCCCGGTGCCGACCGAGATCCTCGAGCACGTGGGCCGGGCGATCGACGCGTCCTCGCTCCGCGAGATCGACATCACGCTCTGATGGAGTCCCGCACGCTCAAGCTCGCGGTGATCCGCGGTGACGGCATCGGTCCGGAGGTCGTCGACGAGGCGTTGAAGGTCCTGCACGCCGTGACCCCGGCCGACCTCGTCGTCGAGGAGACCCCGTTCGCCCTCGGGGCGACCCGGTACCTCGAGACCGGCGACGTCCTCACCGAGGACGACATGGCCGCCCTCGCCACGCACGACGCGATCCTGCTCGGCGCGGTCGGCGGCGACCCGCGTGACCCCCGCCTCGCCGGCGGGATCATCGAGCGCGGGCTGCTCCTCAGGCTGCGCTTCGCCTTCGACCACCACGTCAACCTGCGGCCGACGAAGGTCCGCGACGCCGTCGCGACCCCGCTCGTCGCGCCCGGCGAGGTCGACTTCGTGGTCGTGCGCGAGGGCACCGAGGGGCCGTACGTCGGCAACGGCGGCGTGATCCGCGCAGGGACGCCGCAGGAGATCGCGACCGAGGTCTCGCTCAACACGGCGTTCGGCGTCGAGCGGGTCGTCCGGTACGCGTTCGACCTGGCGGACCGCCGCCCGCGGCGGCACCTGACCCTCGTGCACAAGAGCAACGTCCTCGTGCACGCCGGAGCGCTCTGGCAGCGGACCGTCGCGGCGGTCGGTGCCGAGTACCCGGACGTCACCGTGGACTACCAGCACGTCGACGCGGTCACCATCCACATGGTGCGCGACCCCGCGCGCTTCGACGTGATCGTCACCGACAACCTGTTCGGTGACATCATCACCGACCTCGCCGGCGCGATCAGCGGTGGCATCGGTCTGGCGGCCTCGGGGAACATCAACCCCGACCGCACCTTCCCGAGCATGTTCGAGCCGGTGCACGGCTCCGCGCCGGACATCGCGGGCCAGCAGCTCGCCGACCCGACGGCCGCCGTGCTGTCCGTCGCCCTGCTGCTCGACCACATCGGTCGGAGCGACCTGGCCGCCGCCGTCACGGCAGCGGTCGAGCAGGACCTCGCCGAGCGCGACACGACGCAGCGGAGCACCGCCGAGATCGGCGACGCGATCGCCGCGGCCGCCACGGCCCGCACCACACCAGCCTGACAAGGAGTCCCCATGAGCACCGACACCGACGCCGAGTTCGGGCCCACGTTCGCCACCACCCCCTCCGCCGACCGTCGTGCAGCCGCCGAGCGCGAGGAGATCCTCGCGGACCCGGGCTTCGGCAAGCACTTCACCGACCACATGGCGACCGTGCGGTGGACCCTCGACGGCGGCTGGCACGACGCGTCGATCCACCCGTACGGACCGCTCACCCTCGACCCGAGCGCGAGCGTGCTGCACTACGCGCAGGAGATCTTCGAAGGGCTGAAGGCCTACCGCCACGAGGACGGCTCGGTGTGGACGTTCCGCCCGGACGCCAACGCCCGTCGCTTCCAGCGGTCGGCCCGACGCCTGGCACTGCCGGAACTGCCGGTCGACGCCTTCGTCGAGTCGATCCGGCAGCTCGTGCGCGCCGACGTCGACTGGGTGCCGTCGGCGCCCGAGACCAGCCTGTACCTGCGGCCGTTCATGATCGCCACCGAGTCCTTCCTGGGGGTGCGGGCCGCACAGGCGGTGGCGTACCACTGCATCGCGAGCCCGGCCGGCGCGTACTTCACGTCGGGACCGAAGCCCGTGTCGATCTGGCTGTCGACCCAGTACGCCCGCGCCGGCAAGGGCGGCACCGGCGCGGCGAAGACCGGCGGCAACTACGCGTCCTCGCTGCTGCCCCAGCAGGAGGCCTACGAGCACGGCTGCCAGCAGGTGATGTTCCTCGACTCGGTGGAGGGCAGGTACCTCGAGGAGCTCGGCGGCATGAACGTCGTCCTGGTCAAGGCTGACGGCACCCTCGTCACCCCGGACTCCGACTCGATCCTCGAGGGCATCACCCGCGACTCGATCCTGCAGCTGGCGGAGGACCGCGGGCTGCGCGTCGAGCGTCGTCGGGTGACCCTCGACGAGTGGCGTGACGGCGTCGCCGACGGCTCGATCACCGAGGCCTTCGCCTGCGGGACGGCCGCCGTCGTCACCCCGATCGCCGAGCTGCGCGGCGACGGGTTCACGATCGGTTCGCCGACCGTGGGCGCCGGGGAGCTGACGATGTCCCTGCGCGACGAGCTCACCGACATCCAGTACGGCCGTCGTCCCGACCCGCACGGGTGGATGACCAAGCTGACCGACGCCCCCGATCGGCGAACGGATCGTGGGTAGGGTCGAACGGTGAAGATCGCACGGTTCAGCAGCAAGGGTGAAGACCCCCGGTACGGCATCCTCGACGAGCGGCACCTGGTGGTGCTCGCGGGGGACCCGATGTACCAGGGCTTCGAGACCACGGGGGAGCGCGTCGCCCTGGCGGACGCCAAGCTCCTCGCCCCGGTGATCCCGCGGTCGAAGGTCGTCGGCGTCGGGCTCAACTACTCGGAGCACGCGTCCGAGATGGACGAGCGTGCGAGCGATGACCCCGTCGTGTTCCTCAAGCCGAACACGTCGGTGATCGGTCCCGAGGAACCGATCCGGCTCCCCGCCGACGTCGGCCGCGTCGACCACGAGGGCGAACTCGCCATCGTGATCGGCTCGCTCGCCAAGAACGTCCGCCGCGAGGACTTCGCAAGCGTCATCCTCGGGTACACCATCGCGAACGACGTCACCGCCCGTGACCTGCAGGCGCGCGACGGCCAGTGGACCCGGGCGAAGGGCTTCGACACGTTCTGCCCGCTCGGCCCGGTGATCGAGACCGAGATCGACCCGTCGGACATCCGGATCGAGACCCGCGTCGACGGCGACCTGCGCCAGGCGGCCTCGACGAACGAGATGGTGCACGACATCCCGTCGCTCGTCGAGTTCGTCTCGTCGATCTGGACGCTCCTGCCCGGCGACGTGATCCTGACCGGGACGCCGGCCGGCGTCGGACAGATCCGCGACGGCGAGGTGGTGGAGGTCACGATCTCCGGCATCGGTTCGCTGAAGAACCCGGTGATCGCGCGCCACTGACGCACGCTCCGAGACGGCCCGTTCCCCAGCAGGGGAGCGGGCCGTCGGCGTTCGTGCCGGACGCCCCGCGAGCACGACACGCCCGGGATGGGGGACGGCTTGGCGCTCGCGCTCAGGTCTGCGTAAAGTAATCACTCGTTGCCGCTGAGGCGGAGAACGGAACGGCCGAGACGGTCACCGGGTCAACACCCGGAGATCTTGTCCGCCACGGTTCTTCCCCGGGCAACGAAACCGAAGCCTCTCTGGCGGAGTCTCCTCGTGAGACCGAGCGGGGAGTGCGTCTGGTCCTTGAGAACTCAACAGCGTGCACATTGTCAATGCCAATTTATTGATTGACCTCGTGCCTGGTCGGCTTGATGACCGGGTCATGATGCAATTCCTTTTGGATTGAA
>NZ_MJGO01000038.1:313041-322554 GCF_001864895.1 Curtobacterium sp. MCBA15_009 | reverse complement strand
CGACACCGCCACGGGCCTCCTGTCCATCTCGCGCTCGCGCTGCGCGCCCGCGGCAGCAGTTCCGCGCATGAGCAGCAGAAACGCGCGTAAGCAGCCGGAAGGAACGACCTCCCACGCGCGAAACCGCTTCCAACGCCGCGCGCGATGGGAAGGAACGCGGGCAGGACGCCCACTGCACGCGGTCAGGGCGTCGGGGTGACCGTCCACGTGCCGTTGGTCTGGATCGCCATGACGCCCGGCAGGTCGACGTCGTACGACCTCGCGAAGGCCCCGGAGTCGCCGAACAGCTGCGGCCGACCCGAGGTCGTGAACACGCGGCCGGAGAACGAGTCGCCGGAGCCGGCCGGGCGGTAGTCGACCGTCACGTGCGACACGTCGTCCGAGAAGAACAGCACGGCCGGTCCCTTGCCGGACTGCGCCCCGCTGACCAGGGGCAGGTCGTTCCAGCTGCGGAGCGTCACCGACCACGAGCCGCGCGCCTCGACGATCACCGACTGCTCGGGGCCGTCGGACGACAGCACCCCGGTCAGGAAGGACGCCCGCAGCGGCGCGGAGGCCCGGCCGAACGGCGACATCCTGCCGGGCGCGGTGACGGTCGCCGTGCCGGTGCAGGCCGAGCAGTCGAGTTCGACGACGACCGCGATCGGCCCGGAGCTCGTGAACGCGACGTTCGCGTCCCCGCTGCCGGAGGCCGAGGCGCTCGAGCCGTCGGCGACCCGCCCCGCGGTGACGGTGCGCTCGGCCGGGCTCGCGATCGCCGGACGGGTCGCGGTGGGCGTCGGAGTCGGGGTCGGCGTGGCGGTCGGCGTCGCCCGTGCGGCCTCCGTCCGGTTCGGCGCGGGTGCGTCACCGGTGACGGAGCACCCCGTCACGAGCAGCACCGCTGCCACGACCGCACCGACGACGCCCACCCCACGGATCCCCATGGGGCAAGCCAACCACGCCTCAGGCCGGGACGGGTTCGCGGGCCTCGCGCTTCCAGAAGCCGGAGAACGTGATCCGGGTCTTCGACAGGCCGGCGCGGTGCAGGTGGCGGCGCCCCTCGGTGGCGAGGCCGGACTCGCCGACCACGAACGCGTAGCCCCGGTCGTCGGTCGGCACGATGCGCTGGAGGGTGGCGAGCGCCGCACGGCCGGGCACCGCGCCCGGGTCGACCTCGTCGCGGACGAGCCACGTCACGCGGACGCCGGCGGGGGCGTCGAGGCGGCGGACGTCGGCGGCGGTCGGGACCTCCTGCACGATGTGCCCGACGGTGTCGCGGGGCAGCGAGGCCGCGATGCCGACGACGGCGGGCAGGCCGGTCTCCTCGGCGGCGATGATGACCTCGGTGGCGTCGGTCGGTGCGTCGAAGATGCAGCCCTGGTCGAGCAGGGCGAGCTCGTCACCGGGACGGGCGGCGCAGGCCCAGATGGCCGCGCGGCCCTCGGGCTCGCCGTCGGCGGTCGTGTGGACGACGAAGTCGACGTCGAGCTCGGCGGTGCCGTCGGACCGGTGTCGGTAGCCGGCGACGGTGTAGTTCGCGCAGTGCGGGCGGACGTCCTCGGGGATGGCGAGGAAGGTCGGCCACCACTTCGTGCCGTCGAGGTCCGGCATGTGGAAGCGGTCCTGGTCGGGGCGCTGGACGAACAGGCGGAACCAGTGGTCGAAGCCGAGGAACGGGAACTCGTGCAGGTCGTCGCCGGTGACGGTGACGCGCTGCACCGACGGCGTCAGGCGCTCGCTCCGCAGGACCCGGGCGCGGAAGAGCCGGGGGTTCTGGGGCAGGAGCCGCGGGGTCTTCGCCATGAGGCAAGGCTAACCTAAGATGATCTCCGTGCCAGCCCCCTCCCCCGCTCTGGCTCCCGACCCGGGAGCACCGACGCGCGACGTGCCCGCCGCCCTCGGGGTGCACCGCTCCGCCGTCCGCCGTCGCACCGCCGTCGTCGTCGGACTCGTCGGGGTGCTCGCGCTCGTCGCGGTGGCGAGCATGCTCCTCGGCAGCAACCGGATCGGCGTCGACCAGGTGCTCGCCGGGCTGACACGGACCGGCTCGGGCACCGACGAGGCGATCGTCTGGGGGTCCCGCATCCCCCGCACGCTCATCGGGGCGGCCGTCGGTGCGGCACTCGGCATCGCCGGGCTGCTCATGCAGGGCCACACCCGCAACCCCCTCGCCGACCCCGGCCTGTTCGGGGTGTCGGCCGGAGCCGGACTCGCGGTGGTCCTCGGCGTGTACGTCTTCGGCGTCACGAGCACCGGCGCGACCGTCTGGTTCGCGCTGGCCGGCGCGATGGTGGCGAGCGTGGTGGTCTTCTCGGTGACGATCGCGGGCAGCGGCACGGCCAGCCCGGTCCCCCTGGCCCTGGCGGGCGCCGCGGTGTCCGCGCTGCTCGGCGCGTTGACGTCCTTCGTGGTGCTCACCGACCAGGACTCGCTCGACGCCTACCGCCTGTGGGTCGTCGGCTCGCTCGCGGCCCGGCAGCTCGACGTGCTCGGGGCGGTCTGGCCGTTCCTGCTGGTCGGGCTCGTGCTCGCGGTGTGGAACACCCGGGCGCTCGACGCCCTCGGGCTCGGCTCGGACCTGGCGCGGGGCCTCGGCGAGGACGTCCTGGTCGCGCGGCTCGTCGGCCTGGGCGGGATCACGCTGCTCGCCGCCGGGGCGACCGCGGCGGCCGGGCCGATCGGGTTCGTCGGCCTGACGGTCCCGCACGTGGCCCGGGCGCTCGTCGGCACCGGCCACCGGTGGACCCTGCCGGTGTCCGCGCTGGTCGGCGCCGCCCTCGTGCTGTTCGCGGACGTGGTCGGGCGCCTGGTGGGCGGGTTCTCCGAGGTCGAGGTCGGCATCGTGCTCGCCGTCATCGGCGGCCCCGTGTTCGTCGCCGTCGCCCGTCGTCGATCGCTGGTGTCGCTGTGAGCGCGCCGAGCAGCAGCGCGAGCGCCAGCGCCACCACCAGCGCCGGCACCAGCACCAGCACCAGCACCAGCGCCACCACCGGCACCAGCGCCAGCGCCAGCACGACCACCGGCACCACCGCCACCACCGGCACCACCGCCACCAGCGCCACCAGCGCCAGCAGCGCCAGCACCGCCGCCCGCACCCCCGGCGACCGCCCCCGCGCCGGCGTCCGCATCGGCCCGGTCGGGCTCGCCTGGCGCCCCCGCGTCCTGGCCTGGACGGTGGCGTCGATCGTCGCCGTGCTCGTGCTCGTCGTGCTCGGCGTGGCGATCGGCTCGACGTGGATCACCCCCGGCGTGGTGGTGCGGTCGCTGCTCGGGCTCGAGTCCGGCCCCGAGGGCTTCATCGTCACGACGCTCCGGCTGCCGCGGGTGCTCACCGGCGCGCTCGTCGGCCTGACGCTCGGCGTCGCCGGTGCCCTGACGCAGACCTTCACCCGCAACCCCCTCGGCACGCCGGACATCATCGGCGTCACCTCGGGCGCGAGCGTCGGCGCGGTCGCCGCGGTGGTGCTCGGCGGCGGTACCTACTCGGTGTCGTCCTCGGTGCTCGGCGCGGGGATCCCGCTCGCGGCGACGATCGGTGCGCTCGTCGCCGCCGCCGTCGTGTACGGGCTCGGCTGGCGCGGCGGCGTGCAGAGCTACCGGCTCGTGCTCGTCGGGATCGGCGTCGGGGCCACGCTCGACGCCGTCACCAGCTACCTGCTCGTGCGGGCCAAGATCACGGCGGCGGCGGCCGCCTCGCAGTGGCTCGTCGGCAGCCTGTCGAGCACGTCCTGGTCGAGCCTCTGGCCGCTGCTCGTGGTCGCCGCGGTCGCGGTGCCGCTCGCCCTGGCGACGAGCGCGGCGCTCGGGATCGGACAGCTCGGCGACGACGTCGCGACCGGGGTCGGCCTCGGCGTGCAGCGACACCGGTTGCTGGTGATCGCGCTCGCGGTGGTGCTGACCGCGGCGGCGGTCGCGGCGGCCGGTCCGGTCGGTTTCGTCGCGTTCGTGGTGCCGCAGGTCGGACTCCGGCTGGCCCGGACGAACCGCCCGCCCCTCCTGCTCGCCGGCATGCTCGGCGCGCTGCTCGTGCTGGCCGCCGACCTGGTGTCCCGCTCCGCCTTCCCGTGGCAGGTGCCGGTCGGCATCGTCACGACCGTGATCGGGGCCCCGTACCTGATCTGGCTCCTCGTCCGTCACCGCAAGGAGATGTCCCGATGACCACCACAGGTGGAACCAGCACGACCACCACCGCCGCCACGAACGCGAACGCGACCGCGACCACCACCGGCGCCACGACCGCGACCACCACGGAAGCGACCGCCCCGCGCGGACACCCGACCCCGCCGGTGCTCGAGGCGCGCGGCCTGTCCGTCGGCTACGACCGCCACGCCGTGCTCACCGACCTGGACCTGCGCATCGAACGCGGCACCGTGACCACCTTCCTCGGCGCGAACGGCTGCGGCAAGTCGACGCTGCTCAAGGCGTTCGGCCGCGTGCTCAAGCCGCAGGCGGGCGAGGTGCTGCTCGACGGCGCGCCCATCCGCCGCGAGCCGAACCGGCAGGTCGCCCGCAAGCTCGCGATCCTGCCGCAGTCCCCCGTCGCACCGGCCGGCACGAGCGTGCTCGACCTGGTGATGCGCGGTCGGAACCCGCACCAGTCGTGGGCGAAGCCGTGGACCGCCGAGGACGCCGCCGTCGCCGAGCAGGCGATCGCGGCGACCGGGTTGACCGAGGTGGCCCACCGCGACGTCGCGAGCCTGTCCGGCGGGCAGCGGCAGCGCGCGTGGATCGCGCTCGTCGTGGCGCAGCAGGCGCAGACGCTGCTGCTCGACGAGCCGACGACGTACCTCGACCTCGCGCACCAGCTCGAGGTCCTCCGGCTCGTGCGTCGCCTGAACCGCGAGCAGGGTTCGACCGTCGTCATGGTGCTGCACGACCTGTCGCTCGCGGCGCGCTACTCGGACCGGCTCGTCGTGCTGCACGACGGCGGTGTGGCCGCCGACGGGCCGCCGGCCGAGGTGCTCACGCCGGCGCTGCTCGAGCACGCCTTCGGGTTGCACGCTCGGGTCCTCGCAGACCCGGTGACGGGTGCACCGATGATCGTCCCCGAAGCCGACGAGCACGACCGGCAGGCACTGGCGGCCGACCGCGACTTAGGTTAGCCTCTCCTAACGTGAAGCACTCCCTCCGCGCCGCCCTCCTGACCTCCGTGGCCGTCTCGGCCCTCGTCCTCACCGGCTGCTCCGGCACCGGGTCGGACGACGACCGCGCCGACGGCGGCACCGGCTCGTCCAGCGCTTGGTCGTACAAGGACGCCACCGGCACCACCGTGAAGGTCGACCACACGCCGAAGCGCATCGTGGCCCTGAACGACATCGCGATCTCGTTCGTCGAGTACGGTCTGCACCCCGTCGGCACGTTCGGCCAGCAGCCGATGACGAAGGACGCCCGGTTCGACGACCTCGACACCGACGGCATCACGCAGCTCGGCACGGCCTACGGGGACATCGACCTCGAGCAGCTCGCCGCGCTCAAGCCGGACCTCGTCGTGACCTCGGTCTACCCGACCGACGAGAAGGGCACGCTCGACGCCACGCAGCCCTCGTACGGCTTCAAGGACAAGGAGCAGCAGGAGCAGGTCGAGGCCATCGCACCCGTCGCCACCGTCGAGTGGGGCGGCAAGGGCGAGGACGTCATCGAGCACATCGCCGACCTGTCCGAGTCGCTCGGTGCCGACGAGGCGACCGTCGACGCGGCCGAGAAGCGCTTCGACACCGCCGAGCAGGCGCTGTCCCGTGCGGCGGACGAACACGACCTGTCGGTCGTGTCGATGTACGCCGACGGCGACGGCGCCTACGTCACGCGACCGGCCGACGAGCCGACGCTGCAGATGTACCGGTCGTTCGGCGTCGACTTCGTCGACCCGAAGCCGAAGGGCTTCTACTGGGGCATCTACTCGTGGGAGAACGCCGGACAGATCAGCGGCGACGTGCTGCTGCTGTCGCAGCAGGGCTACCAGGTCGCCGACCTCGAGAAGCAGCCGACCTTCGCCGACAACGCGGCACTGCAGGCCGGCCAGGTGCACAGCTGGACCTTCCCGGCGCTCGACTACGCCTCGCAGGCCGACTACATGACGCAGCTCGCGGGCTGGCTGGACGACAGCGAGAAGCTCTCCTAGACGCACCCGTGTGACGGACGGGAGGCCCGGTGCCAGCTGGCACCGGGCCTCCCGTCCGTCCCGTGG
The DNA here is from genome assembly GCF_001864895.1 of Curtobacterium sp. MCBA15_009. Taxonomy (GTDB): domain Bacteria; phylum Actinomycetota; class Actinomycetes; order Actinomycetales; family Microbacteriaceae; genus Curtobacterium. The sequence continues at coordinate 316,388 of NZ_MJGO01000038.1, read as the reverse complement.
TCGCGTCCACCGCACGCGACCGGCGTCAGTGCTGCACCACCCGCCGCGTCGTCGCGGCGACGCCCTCGACCACGAGGAGTCCCACGGCACCGAGCACCGGGACGAACACGACGAGCAGCGTCCAGAGGATCTTGGTCGCCTCTCCACGACGGGTCGACCGCCAGCACAGGACGAGTGCGACGACGTCGAGGACGATCAGTGCGGTCAGCACGGCGAGGTGGGCCATCTGGTGCTCCTTCGGGTGTGTCGGAGCACCGACGCTACGCCGGGCCGGTGCGGTGCCGGATCGTCCGGGCGGATGATCCGGCACCCACGGTCGGATGACCGCGGCCGACCGCCTCACCCCGTCGGGAGTGCGGCGTTCACGGCCGTCTGCGCCTCGCGCCACACCGAGGCCCTGGCGCCGGCGTAGGTGTCGCCCTGGCCGTTCGAGTACGAGCGCAGGTTGTGCTTCGCACCGTCGGTGTTGCCCTGCCAGTACGCCGTCACCGCGCGCGAGCTGCCGCCGACCAGCCAGATCTGGTCGGCCGCGTCGGTGGTGCCGGTCTTCCCGAACAGGGTCGTGCCGTCCGGTGTCTGGCCGCCCGCAGCGGTGCCGCCACGGAACGCGCCCTGCATGACCTCGAACGCGGTGGCGGCGGTCTGCGGCGAGACGGCCTGGGAGCAGGTGCGCGGCTGGCCGCCGAGCTCCGTGCCGTCCGGGCCGGTGACCTGGTCGACGACGACCGGGGCGCAGTACGAGCCGCCGTTCGCGATGCCGGCGTAGGCGGCGGCCATCGTCAGCGGCGCGATGCTCTCGGTGCCGAGCAGCGACGCCGGGTTCCACGGGAGCTCGCCGCCGGTGGCCAGGTGCACGCCGAGCCGCGTCGCGACCCGTTGGACGTCGCACAGGTCGAGCTGCTCGGCCATCGACTGGTAGGCGGCGTTCACGGACTGCGCGGTCGCCGACCGGACCGAGTACGGACCCCGCTGGGCGGGCGAGTCGTTCTTCGGCTGCCAGAACGCCTCGAGCGGTTCGCCGCACGCCGTCCACGAACTGTGCGGGTGCGGGGTGCCGTCGACGACGGTGTCCGGGCTCCGGCCGGACTCGAGCCACGCCAGCAGGGTGAACATCTTGTAGGTCGAGCCGGTCTGGAACCCCGTCGCGTCGCCGTCCGCCCGGTCGACGGCGTAGTTGAGCGACGTCGCGGTCCGCGGCGCCTGCGCCGACCGGTCGTAGTCGGTGTTCTGCGCCATCGTCAGCACGCGACCGGTCCCCGCCTCGACGGTGTCGAGCGTGGCGCCGAGTGCCAGCCGGGTCTCGGTCTTCGGGTCGTACTGGTCGAGCAGCTGCGCGTGCCGGGCGTTCAGGTCGAGGTCGAGCGTCGTCTGGATCCGGTACCCGCCGGTGCGCCAGGCGTCCGCCCGCTGCTGCTTCGTCGCCCCGAGCTGCGGGAGCCGCTCGGTGATGCGCGTGGCGAAGTCGCAGAAGTACGCCGCGCCCGCCTCGACCGCCGCGCACCCCTGCTGCGGGGCGGTGAGGTGGACGAGGTCAGCGAGCCGGGCTTGCCGCGCGGCGCGGTACTCGTCCTCGGTCAGGTGCCCCTGCTCGTGCATCGACCGCAGGATGACGTTGCGACGGGCGGTGTTGTCCCGGTGGTGGTCCGGCGTCGAGAGGTCCCGGCGCTCCGGCCACTGCACGATCGCGATGAGCGACGCGGCCTCGGCCGGGGTCAGGTCGGTCGCGGACTTGCCGTAGTAGTGGTGCGCCGCCGACTGCACGCCGTAGGTCTGGTCGCCGAAGTAGGCGATGTTCAGGTAGGCGGTGAGGATCTCCTGCTTGGAGTACTGCTTCGCCAGCCCGATCGCGAGCTTCATCTCGGCGAGCTTCCGCTGCGGCGAGCGCTTCGTCGCCTCCTCGTAGGCGGCCGTCTGTTCCTCGAGCGTCGGCAGCTCGCTCGCCCGCTGGATCTTGATGTTGCGGACGAGCTGCATCGTGAGCGTCGACCCGCCGGACCCGCCCTCGCCACGGGAGGCCGCGACGCTCACCAGTGACCGCACCATCGACGTCGCGTCGACACCGCCGGTCTCGTAGAAGCGCTTGTCCTCGCCGTCCACCGCCGCGTGCTCGAGGTCGTCGTCGATCTGGTCCAGCGTCAACTGCTGGCGGTCCTGGGACCAGACGTCGGTCAGGTGCACGGGTTCCCCACCGCGGTACGCCCAGATCTCGTTGCGCTGCGGCAGGTCCCCGATCTCGATGTGCTCCGGCATCGACTCGAACACCCCGATCGCCGACGTCGCACCGAGACCGGCCACCGCGATGACCGGCGTCACCCCGACCCCGACCAACAACCCGGCGAGCACACTGCCGCCCACGAAGCCGAGGCCGGCTCCCCCTGCACGTCTGATCGTCATCGTCCTGCTCCCCCTCGTGCCGCACGGTCCGGTGCGGCTCGTGGAGCGTCCCAGCCCCGCTCGGGCGACCGCCGGGACTCCGCCGCGGATCGCCCGCGTGTCCGCTGGGAGACCGCCGGGCCGGACCGGGGGCCTACGCTGGTCGGGTGGCACGCACCGACCCCGCACGACCCCATCGCCTCGCCCTCGTCGGGGCCGTCGTGGCGCTGCTGGTCGGCGTCGGCCTGCTCGTCAGCCCCTGGGACGGCCTGGTCGCGGTCGTCGCCTGGGTCCTCATCGTCGGCGCCGTCGCCCTGGCCGCCGTGACCCTGCTCTTCGCCCGGGCGCCACGCAGCTGAGACAGCGGCGCCGCGCAGCACTTCGCGGCTGCGACCGCGGCTGCGACGGCTGCGGTGCGGGGGCGCGGCCGCGCCCCCGACGGTGGTCAGCCGCGGCGGCGCGGGGTCGCCGACCGGGGCGGGTTCGCCCGCAGGTGCTCCGCGGCCCGACCGAGGATCCGCGCCAGGTCGTGGACGTCCGCGTCCGACAACGACGCGAACAGCAGCTGCTGCAGCGCCTCCACGTGCCCGGGGAACACGGCCGCCAGCACGGCACGGCCGTCGTCGGTGATCGAGACGACCGTGCTGCGTTCGTCGTCCGGTGACGGCGCCCGCGTGACGAGCCCGCGCTGCTCGAGCACCTGCGCCTGGTAGGTCAGTCCGCTGCGGCTGTAGACGACGCCGTCGGCCAGGTCCGTCATCCGCTGCTGGCCGGCGGGCGCGTCGCCGAGCCGGGCGAGCAGTTGGAACTGCACGTACTTCAGCCCGCCGACGTCGCGCAGCTGTTGCTCGACCGCGTGCCGCAGCAGGCTGCCCACCTCGGTGAAGGCGAAGTACGCCTGGAGCTCGGTGGCGGTCAGGGTCCGGGGCGTGTCGTCCATCGGTTCCATCCTACCCGTTGCTTCGAGTTCGAAG
>NZ_MJGO01000038.1:309221-312383 GCF_001864895.1 Curtobacterium sp. MCBA15_009 | reverse complement strand
CTTCGAACTCGAAGCAACGGACACGAGGAGTCCATCATGAAGGCAGTACGGTTCCACGAGGTCGGCGGTCCCGAGGTCCTGCGACAGGAGGACGTCGACCTGCCGGTCCCCGCCGCCGGTCAGGTGCGGGTACGGGTCGCCGCGTCCGCGTTCAACGCCGCGGACAACGGCATGCGCGCGGGCTTCCTGCCGATCCCGGTGCAGCTGCCGCACGTCCCCGGGTACGACGTGTCCGGCACGGTCGACGCCCTCGGCGACGGCGTCGAGGACCTCGCCGTCGGTGAAGCGGTCGTCGGGTTCCTGCCGATGGAGCGGGACGGCGGCGCGGCCGAGTACGTCGTCGCACCGGCCACGGCCCTGGTCGCCGCCCCGACGAGCATCCCCCTCGCCGACGCCGCGGCGCTGCCGTCGGTCGCCCTGACCGCGTGGCAGGCGCTGTTCGACGACGGCCGTCTGCAGGCCGGTCAGCGCGTGCTGATCGTCGGCGCCGGCGGTGTCGTCGGCAAGTACGCGATCCAGCTCGCGAAGCGCGCCGGCGTGCACGTCGTCGCCACGGCCAGCCCGCGCAGCGCCGAGGCGGTCCGCGCCGCGGGCGCCGACCAGGTCGTGGACCACACCGCCTCCGACCTGCTCGACGCGATCGACGGGCAGGTCGACGTGCTCCTCAACCTGGCGCCGATCGACCCGGACGAGTTCGCGGCCGACGTCGCCGCCGTCCGTGACGGCGGCGCGGTCGTCAGCACCACCGCGTTCATGGCCACGCCGGACGACGCGTCCCGATCGGTGCGGGCGGCGACGGTGTTCGTGCTGCCGGACCGCGACCGGCTCGCCGAGCTGGTGTCCCTCGTCGACGCCGGGGAGCTCACCGTCGAGGTGACCCGGCGGATCCCGCTCGCCGAGCTGCCCGCCCTGCACGCCGAGGCGAGCGTGGGACGCGTCGTCGGCAAGGTCGTCGTCCTCGCCTCCTGAGCACGGGGATGCCGGCGGGACGGTACCGGGACACCTCGGGGGCGCCGCCGGGGCACCCCGGCGAGCGCCGCCGGATACGCTCGCCCCATGGTGGACGAGCACTGGCACGAGGACGTCCTCGGGGCGCCGTACGAGCGGCTCGAACTGCCCCTCGCCCCCGATGCCGAGGGGCCCGTCGTCGCCACCCTCGTCCGGCGCCGGCACACGCCCACCGACATGCTGCTGCACGGCCGCGGCCCGTTGCACGGGGTCGACGTGCTGTACGTGCACGGCTGGTCGGACTACTTCTTCCAGGTCGAGCTCGCGGAACGGCTCGAGCGCCTCGGCGGGCGGTTCCACGCGCTCGACCTGCGGAAGTACGGGCGGAGCCTCCGCCCGCACCAGACGCCCGGTGACGTGTCCGACCTCGCCGTCTACGACGAGGACATCGCCGCGGCGCTCGACGCGATCTCCGCCGAGCACCCCGGCCCCACGCGTCGCCGCCTGGTCCCGATGGGCCACTCGACCGGTGGCCTCACCCTGTCGCTCTGGGCCGCCCGGCACCGCGACCTCGTCGACGGCCTGGTGCTCAACAGCCCGTGGCTCGAGTTCCAGGCGACCGCGGTCGGCCGGGCCCTGATGACCCCTGTGGTCCGGCTCGGGGCCCGGCGGAACCCCCTGGCCCCGATGCCCGCCGTCGACCCCGGGTTCTACACGCGCACGGTGTCGGCCGCCGGCGAGGGCTCGTGGACGTACGACCAGCAGTGGCGTCCGGACCGCGGGTTCCCCCTGCACCCCGGGTGGCTCGCCGCCGTGTTCGACGGCCAGGCACAGGTCGAGCACGGCCTCGGGCTCGAGGTCCCCGTGCTCGTGCTCCTGAGCGACAAGAGCATGCTGCAGCCCCGGTGGGACCCGGGGATGGCGCACGCCGACGTCGCCCTGAACGTCGACACGGTGGCCCACCGGGCGCTCTCGCTCGGCACCGAGGTCACCGTCCGCCGTCTCGCCGGCGCCGTGCACGACGTCGTGCTGTCCGCTCCAGACGTGCGGGAGCACGCCTACGACGCGATCGCGCGCTGGTCGACCACGCTGCCCGCCCGCTAGCGTGACGGCATGACCGAGCGCGCCGTCCGACTCACCCGCCTCGACCCGACCGGCCCGGACCGCGACGCCCTGGTCGACTTCCTGTCGTCGGAAGAGTTCCCGTTCCACGTCCGCCGGCGCATCGGCCGGGCGGACGCCGTGGCCGCCGTCGACGCCGGGGCGTACCGCGACGACGAGCACGACACGTTCTGGCTCGACCACGACGAGCACGGCCGCCTCGGCATCGTCCGGCTCGAGGACCTCGAGGACCCCGTCCCGCTGTTCGACCTGCGCATCGCCGGCGCGCACCGCGGGCGCGGGCTCGGCACCCCGGCCCTGCGTGCCGTGACCGACCACGTGTTCCGCACGATGCCGGAGGTCACCCGCTTCGAGGGTCAGACCCGCGAGGACAACACCGCCATGCGCCGCGTCTTCGTCCGCGCCGGCTGGGTGAAGGAGGCGCACTACCGCGAGGGCTGGCCGGTCGAGGGCGGCACCGCGGTCGCCTCCGTCGGCTACGGGGTCCTGCGCCGCGACTGGGAGTCGGGCGAGACGACGCCGGTGCCGTGGGACGACGACGTGCGCTGACGCGCCGTCAGACCGGACGCAGCCACCCGACGATCGACGGCAGCGCCGGGTCGTACCCGTCGGTCGTGTCGACCTCGAGCAGCGGGACCCCGAGCGCGAGCGGCTCGGTCACCAGGGGCGCGTTGCGGGCGACGCGGTCGTTGACCGCTCGCGGGTGCCCCCGAGCGACGAACCGTTCGGACGCGAGTGCCGACCGGCAGTGCACGTTCCGGACGTCGCCCGCGGGCACGAGCACCGACCGCACGTCGGCCTCGGACTGGTCGCGGTACAGCGTCGCGTCCGCGACGACACTGCACCCCGCCGCCGCCAGGTGCGCCGTCGCCGACCAGAACAGCCGGACACCGTGCGGCACGACCGCGTCGCGGTCGTACCCGGAACCGGCCGAGAGACCCGCGTACAGCTGGTCGCGGTCCACCCGCGGCCAGCCGAGCTCGGCGGCGAGCGCCGCGGCGAGCGTCGTCTTGCCACTCCCCGGAGCACCGCTGATGAGCACGATCGTCGCCACGCGCACGACGCTACCCGGCACCGGACGGGAGGCCCGTG
>NZ_MJGO01000038.1:260774-308475 GCF_001864895.1 Curtobacterium sp. MCBA15_009 | reverse complement strand
GGGCCTCCCGTCCGTCCCGGGGTACGAAACCGGGAAAGCGCCCGGAGAGGGTGCACCGAGTGCATCGATGCACCTAGTGTCGTCAGACGTGACCATCGCGAACGACCGTCGTGCCGCCCTCAAGGCGAAGCACCGTGCGGCGATCCTGCAGGCCGCTCGCGACCTCGTCGACGAGCGGGGTGGGCGCGACTTCGGGGTCGACGACCTCGCCGCCCGCGCCGACATCGCCAGGCGGACGGTCTTCAACCACTTCGGCTCCCTCGACGAGGTCCTGCTGGCGGTCTGCGAGCAGGAGCTCTCCGTCATCATCGACCGATTCCTCGCGGACATGGCGCGGACCCCGGTCGGCGACGGCTCGCGTGCGTCGATGTTCGAGGAACTCGAGTCGGCCGCCCGCGGAGCCGACCTCGCCCCGGCCATCGCGAGCATGTCCCGGATCCTCGGCGACCCCGGCAAGGACGACCCGAAGGCCGCGGTCCTGACCCAGACCGCGTTCTCGCGGGTGACCGAGCGGCTCCGCGCCGAGGTCGCCCGTCGCTACCCGGCCGCCGACCCCCTCGACGCCGCACTGCTCGTCGAGTCCCTGATGAGCGGGATCGTCGTCATCGCCGACCACTGGCTCGCGACCACCGGGCCGCGGCTCGACGACGACGCGATCAGCGACTGGGACGCCCTGCTCGCCCGCCTCGTGCACAGCGTGCGCAGCGGGTACATGCCGGGCGACTGACCTCCCGCACTCCTCCCCCAGGGGTCCACCGGCGCACCCCGCACCACAGCACCTGACAACGAAAGGAACGCAGGCACTCGCATGGCCGGTCTCCTCTACCGTCTCGGACGGTTCTCGGCACGACGCCACTGGCTCGTGATCATCTCCTGGGTCGTGATCCTCGGCATCGTCGGCGGCACCTACGCCCTGTTCGCCGGCACGATCTCGTCCGCGATCTCGATCCCGAACACCAAGACCAGTCAGGTGCAGGACGAGCTCGCCGACAAGTTCCCGTCCGCGAACGGCGGCAACGGGACGATCGTCTTCCAGACGACGGACGGCGAGGCGTTCTCGGACGCGCAGCGGTCCGACATCGACGACTTCATGACGAAGATCGAGCGGCTCGACGGCGTGAAGGGCACGACGAGCGGCTTCACGACGCAGGACCAGCTCGACGAGCAGCGGCAGAAGATCGTCGACGGCCGCAAGGAGATCAGCGACGGCCGCGAGCAGCTCGAGCGTGGTCAGGACCAGCTCGACGCGCAGGAGAAGGAACTCGCCTCCGGCAAGCAGCAGATCGCCGACGCGCAGGACCAGCTCGACGCCCAGAAGGCCCAGGCGCAGGCCGCCGGTGGCGCCGCCGCCGCTGCCGCGCAGGCACAGCTCGCCCAGGCGCAGGCGCAGATCGACGCCCAGCAGCAGCAGATCGACGCGGGTGCGCAGCAGCTCGCCGCGGCGCAGGACAAGATCGACGCCAACGCGAAGAAGCTCGACGACAGCTCGACCGAGCTCGAGCAGGGGTCGGCGCTCCTCGACCTGTCGAAGGACGTCCGGTTCGTGTCGTCGAACGGCAGCGCCGCGATCGGCACCGTCCAGTTCACCAAGTCGACCTACGAGGTCCCCGCGGACACGAAGACCGCGATCGCGGACGACGCCGACTCGGCCGACATCGAGGGCGTCGACGTCTTCGTCTCGAACGACATCGCCCAGGGCGTGCCGTCGATCCTCGGACCCGGTGAGATCGTCGGCGTCATCATCGCCGCGCTCGTGCTGTTCCTCATGCTCCGCACCGTGATCGGCGCCGCGATCCCGCTCGTCTCCGCCGTGCTCGGCGTCGGCGTCGCCTCGCTCGCCTCGCTGTCGTTCTCGAGCCTGGTCGAGTTCATCTCGGTCACGCCGGTGCTGGGGGTGATGCTCGGCCTGGCGGTCGGCATCGACTACTCGCTGTTCATCCTGAACCGGCACCGCACCCAGCTCAAGCAGGGCATGGGCGTGCACGAGTCGATCGGCCTCGCGAACGGCACCTCCGGCAACGCGGTGGTCTTCGCCGGTGCGACCGTCATCGTCGCCCTGCTCGCGCTGAACATCACGGGCATCCCGTTCCTCGGCCTGATGGGCACCGTCGGCGCCGTCGCGGTCTTCTTCGCGATCTGCATCGCGACGTCCTTCACGCCGGCGCTGCTGTCGCTCATCGGCATGCGGATCCTGCGCAAGAAGGAGCGCGAGAAGATCGGCAACACGGGCTCCACCCGGGTCCCGAACAAGCCGATGTCGACCTGGCGCGCGATCGTCACGCTCGTCGCCGGTGTCGCCGTCCTCGGCACGATCGCCCTCCCCGCGACCCAGATGCGCCTCGGCCTGCCGAGCGGGTCGTCCGAGGCCGTCGAGTCGAGCCAGTACAAGGCGTACAAGACGCTCGAGCAGGAGTTCGGCGCTGGCCAGAACGGCCCGCTGCTCGTCGTCGCGACCCTGCCGGACGCGATCAGCAAGAGCGACGTCACCGCGACCGAGGTCACCATCGGCCAGGCGATCGCGAAGAACGACGACGTCGCGGCCGTGCTGCCCATCGGCACCTCGAAGGCCCGCGACATCATCGCCTTCCAGGTGAAGCCGGACGGCGGCCCCGACAGCATCTCGACCGAGAACGTCGTGAAGGACCTGCGCGAGCAGACCGTCTCGACCGACGACGGCACGGTCACCCTCGGCGTCGCCGGCAACGCCTCGGCGAACATCGACGTGTCCGAGAAGCTCTCGAACGTGCTGCCGCTCTACCTCGTGGTGGTCGTCGGTCTCTCGCTGATCATCCTGATCATCGTGTTCCGGTCGTTCCTCGTGCCGATCACCGCGACCGCCGGCTTCATCCTGTCGGTCCTGGCGTCCTTCGGCGGCCTGACCGCGATCTACCAGTTCGGCTGGCTCGGCTCCGTGTTCGGTGTGCACGACCCCGCACCGATCCTGAGCTTCCTGCCCATCATCGAGATCGGCATCCTGTTCGGGCTCGCGATGGACTACCAGCTCTTCCTGGTGTCCGGCATGCGTGAGGCCTACGCCCACGGCGCCTCGGCGAAGGTCGCGGTCCAGCGCGGTCTGCACGCCGGGCGCGCGGTGGTCACGGCGGCCGCGATCATCATGATCTCGGTGTTCGCGGGCTTCATCTTCTCGGACTCGTCCACGATCAAGCCGATCGGCTTCGGCCTGGCGTTCGGTGTGCTGGTCGACGCGTTCGTCGTCCGCATGCTGCTCATCCCGGCGGCGATGCACCTGCTCGGCAAGAGCGCCTGGTGGTTCCCGAAGTGGCTCGACCGCATCGTGCCGGACGTCGACGTCGAGGGCGCCAAGCTCGAACGCGGCAGTACCGCGGACGGCGGCGGTCCCCGTGGCGGTGGTTCCCGTGACGCCGAGGACACCCACACCGGCGCCCACGCCCTGCCGGTGCAGCCCGACGCCCACGCGCACGACTCGGGGCACCCGCCCGCGCACCGCGCGTAGTCGACGCACCACCCGGGAGGCCCGGTGCCGGTCCACGTGACCGGTGCCGGGCCTCCGTGCGTGTGCGGAGCGGCGGCACGGCGGGGCAGGGCGGCGCGGCGTGTGCGCGGCGGGGGCGGTACGTCGGGCTTTGCGACAGGGCACGTGTCGATCCGCACGTGCTCCGTCGGAACATGCCCACGCATCCGATGCACGAGCATCCGGCGACAGAACGCCCGACGATCGACACGTGCTCCGTCGGAACATGCACGCGCATTCGTGCGCCGTCGCCGCCGGAGGGGCACGATCGGGCCGCACCGCCCCGATCGATGCACGAGCATCCGGCGACAGGGCACGCGTCGATCCGCACGTGGTCCGTCGGAACATGCACACGCAGCCGATGCACGCGCACACAACGACAGTGCACGCGTCGAACAACTGGTGCTCCATCGGAACACGCACACGCATCCGCACCAGCCTCTGTCACCACGACGACCACCGGCCGCCCCGCCCCGCCCCGCCCCGTCCGATGCACGCGCATCCAGCGTCAGGCCACCCGGCGAACGACAGGTGCACCGTCGGACGATGCACACGTATCCCATGCAGGCGCACACGGCGACGGAACACCCGACGAACGACAGGTGCTCCGTCGCACCATGCACACGCATCCGACGCACACGCGTCCGACGCGACGAACAGCTTCCCCGCGACACTTCGTGCACGAACGGTACGCTGGCACGATGACCGACGAACCGGACCCGCTCGCGCTCGACCGGCAGCTGTGCTTCGCCCTCGCGGCCACGAGCCGGAGCGTCATCGGGCTGTACCGCGACCTGCTCGAGCCGATGGGCCTCACCCACCCGCAGTACCTCGTGCTGCTCGCACTGTGGGAACGCGACCCCCGGTCCGTGCGGGAGATCGCGGGCGAACTCCGCCTGGACTCCGCGACGCTGAGCCCGCTGTTGAAGCGGCTGGAGGCCTCGGGCTACGTCCGCCGCACGCGCAGCACGGCCGACGAACGGCAGCTCGAGGTCTCGCTCACCACGGCGGGGCGCGCACTCCGCGACCGGGCGCAGGCGGTCCCGCTCGCCGTCGCGGACCGGCTCGGGTGGCCGCTCGCCCGGCTCGAGGCCCTGAAGGACGAGCTCACCGACCTGCTGGAACGCGTCGACCAGGTGTGATCGGACCCGATCGGTGGCACAATGGTTCGTGCACGAACGAATTGAGAGGACACCCTCGTGGGACGCTTGGCCAAGTGGTACGAACGGTGGAACACGACGCTCATCGACAAGATGGGCCCGTCGCAGATCGGCGCCGGACGCCCCGAGGGCATCGACGACCGCACGATCGACCGGGGGTGCCCGCTCTGCGGCAAGCCGCTCTCCCAGCACCAGGTGATCCGCCCCGAGGGCCAGGTCCGCTCGTCGACGCTCGTCTGCCCGCGCGACTGACCATCCGCCCCGAAGCGGAATTGCCCCGTGCAACAGCTGGTTGCACCGACACGTGAAGCTCTTCGAACGCGCCGAACTCGGCGCCCTCACCCTGAACAACCGCATCGTGATGGCCCCCCTCACCCGGACGCGCGCCGGCGAGCAGGGCATCCCGAACGACCTGCTCGTCGAGCACTACCGGCAGCGCGCCGGCCTCGGCATGATCATCACCGAGGGCACGTGGCCCGTGCAGGAAGGCCGCTCCTACCCCGGGCAGCCCGGCATCGAGACCGACGAGCAGGTCGCCGGCTGGCGCCGCGTCGCCGACGCCGTGCACGCCGAGGGCGGCACCATCGTCATGCAGCTCATGCACGGCGGCCGCGTCTCGCACACCGCCATCTCGCAGACGCCGCGCATCGTCGGCCCGTCCGCCGTCGCGGCGCCCGGTCAGACGCACCTGCCGGACGGCTCGAAGGCCGACATGCCGGTGCCGCACGAGCTCACCACCGACGAGGTCCGGCAGGCCGTGCAGGGCTTCGCCCAGGCCGCCCGCAACGCGATCGCCGCCGGGCTCGACGGCGTCGAGGTGCACGGCGCGAACGGCTACCTGGTGCACGAGTTCCTGTCGCCGGTGTCGAACACCCGCACCGACGAGTACGGCGGCTCCCCGGAGAACCGTGCCCGCTTCGCGGTCGAGGTCACCACGGCCGTCGCCGAGGCCGTCGGCGCCGACCGCACCGGCATCCGCCTGTCGCCGCAGCACGGCATCCAGGGCGTGCTCGAGGAGGACGACGCCGACGTGCGCGCGACCTACACGGCACTCGCCGAGGGCCTGGCGCCGCTCGGGCTCGCCTTCGTCGACGTGCTGCACGCCGAGCCGACGAGCGACCTGGTGCAGCACATCCGCCGCACCGCGGGTGCGCCGTTCGTCGTGAACTCCGGCTTCTCGTCGCTGACCACCCGCGACGAGGCGATCGCCATCCTCGACCAGGACGTCGCCGACGCCGTGGCCGTGGGTCGCGCCGCGATCGCGAACCCGGACCTCGCCCACCGTTGGGAGCGCGACGCCGAGCTCAACGAGCCGCGTCCGGAGCTCTTCTACGGTGCCTCTGCCGAGGGCTACACCGACTACCCGACGCTGGCCGAGGTGCGCGCGTCCGTCGCGTAGCCGACGCGACCAGCTGACGGACGGGAGGCCCGGTGCACGCTCGCACCGGGCCTCCCGTCCGTCGGTCGGACCGTTCCGTCCGCACTCAGGCCGCGCCGTGGCTGGCGCGGCTGCGCCGCGACAGCGAGTCGATGATCACGGCGAGCAGCAGGACCGCGCCGGTGATCATGTAGCGGATCGACGAGTCGAGGCTCAGCAGGGTCAGCCCGTTCGAGATCGACTGGATGACGATGATGCCGAGGAGTGCCGACCAGGCGCTCCCCCGGCCGCCGAACAGGCTCGTCCCGCCGATGACGGCGGCGGCGATGGCGTTGAGGTTCGTGTCGCCGGCGCCCGAGGACAGGCTCGCCGAGTTGAGGCGGGCGGCGGCGAGGATGCCGCCGATCGTGGCGAAGAGCGACGTGAGCACGAACACCGAGATGTAGATCCGGTTCACCCGGATGCCGGACCGACGGGCGGCCTCGACGTTGCCGCCGACGGCGAAGACCGAGCGCCCCCAGCGGGTGCGCTTCAGCACGAAGTTCATGAGCACCACGAGCACGACGAAGAACACGAACGAGGTGCCGGTGCCGAAGTCGCGGGACAGGTACCAGACCATGACCCCGAGGCCGATGAACAGCGCGACCGACTTCGCGATCGTCAGCGACAGCGCGCTCGTCGACAGCCCGGCGCGACGACGTCGGGCGGCCCGGCGGAGCTCGGTGGCGAACAGGCCGCCGGCGGCCACGGCCGCGAGCACGTAGGCGAGCCACGGCGGCAGGTACGACGCCGAGGCGAACTGCACGATCGGCGAGTCGTACGGCAGGTTGATCGAGCCGTTCGGGCCGAGGATGAGCAGCTGCAGCCCGAGGAAGCCGAGCAGACCCGCGAGGGTGATGACGAAGCTCGGCACGCCGAAGCGCGTGAACAGCAGGCCGTAGAGCAGGCCGGCCGCGGCACCGACCGCGAGGGCGACGACGATGACGAGCCACAGCGGCCAACCGAGCGACGTCAGCCCCTGACCGAGGATGGCGGCCGCCAGTCCGCTGACGCTGCCGACCGACAGGTCGATCTCGCCGAGCAGCAGCACCAGGACGATGCCGATCGCGATGGTGCCGACGGCGGCGCACTGCAGCGCGAGGTTCACGAGGTTGCCCGGCGACAGGAAGTCCGGCGACAGCGCCTGGAACACCGCCCAGATGACGATGAGGCCGACGACGACCGGCAACGAGCCGATGTCGCCGCCGCGGACCCGGCGGACGAACGCCTTGGCGGCGCCCCCGATGCCCTGGTCACGCAGGAGCCGTTCGTCCTGCAGGTCGGCCGCCGACGCGGTCGGCGTCGCCGCGGTGAGGGTCTCGTCGGTCTTGCTCATGCTGTCGGCTCCTGTTCGGTCCTGGCGGCGGCGCGGCGGGTGACGGCGTTGTCGGTGGCGCCGGTGATGGCCGCGATGATCTCCTCGTAGGAGACGTCGTCGATGCGGAACGTCCCGTTGTTGCGGCCCAGTCGCAGGACGGCGACCCGGTCGGCCACCGCCTGGACGTCGGCGAGGTTGTGGCTGATGAGCACGACGCCGAGACCGCGTTCGCGGAGCCGTTCGACCAGGTTGAGCACCTCGGCGGTCTGCGCGACGCCGAGGGCCGCGGTCGGCTCGTCGAGGATGACGACCTGGGGTTCGCCGATGAGCGAACGGGCGATGGCGACCGTCTGGCGCTGCCCGCCGGACAGCGACGCGATGGGGATCCGCACGGACGGGATCCGGGCGGCGAGCTGCTGGAGCAGCTCCCACGAGCGGCGCTCCATCTCCTCCTCGTCGAGCAGGGGGTGCGCGATCTCGCGGCCGAGGTACAGGTTCGACACCACGTCGAGGTTGTCGGCGAGGGCGAGGTCCTGGAACACCGTCGCGATGCCGAGCGTCTGCGCCGCCGCCGGGTTCGGGACGGAGACCTCGTCACCGTCGAACGTGATCGTGCCGCCGTCGGGCGTGTAGACCCCGGCGAGGATCTTCACGAACGTCGACTTGCCGGCGCCGTTGTCCCCGACGATGGCGACGACCTCGCCGGGGAACACGTCGAGGTCGATGTCACTGAGGGCCTGGACGGCGCCGAACCGCTTGGAGATCCCCCGCAGGGACATGACCGGTTCGACGGGGTGGTGTGCTGCTGCTGGTGACGCGTTGCTCACGGGTGTCGTGCTCACGGGTGTCGTCCTCGATCGGATGGGGCCCGCCCGGTCCGACTGCGGACCGGGCGGGCGGGGTCGGACCTACTTGATGCCGGCGCTGGTGCAGGCGGAGGCGTACTGCGAGGTGCAGATCTGCGACACCTTGTAGAGGCCGTCCTTCACCACCGTCGACTCGACGTTGTCGGTGGTCACGGCCACCGGGTCGAGCAGCGTGGACTGCACGCTCGCGCCACCGGCGGTCTGCACCGTGGTGTCGCCCTTCGGGGTGTCGCCCTTCGCGAACTGGATCGCGAGGTCGGCCGCCTTCGCGGCCTCGGGCTTGAACGCCTTGTAGACGGTCATGTACTGCTCACCCGCGAGGATCCGCTGGATGCCGGCGAGCGAGGCGTCCTGTCCGGTGACGGGCGGGAGCTCGCTCACCCCGGCCGACTTGAGGGCCGCGATGACACCGCCGCCGGTGTCGTCGTTCGCCGCGTAGACGCCGGTGATCTTGTCCGCGCCGAGCTTGCTGATCTGGCCGGCGGCCCAGTCCTGCGCCTTGGCCGGATCCCACCCGGGGGTGTCGTACTCGGCGAGCACCTTGTAGCCGCTCGAGTCGATGACCGAGTGCGCGCCCTTCTTGAACTGCGAGGCGTTGTTGTCGGTCGGCGAGCCGTTCACCATGATGATGCCCGAGCCGCTCGGCACCTTCTTCGCCTTGAGCGCGTCGACGAGCGCCTGTCCCTGGAGCTCACCGACCTTCTCGTTGTCGAACGAGATGTAGTAGCTCAGGTCGGGGCTGTCGATGAGCCGGTCGTAGGAGATGACCGGGACCTTCTTGGCCTTGGCCTGCTGCACGATGGACGCTGCCGCCTCGCCGTCGAACGGGTCGAGCACCAGGACCTTGACGCCCTGCGTGAGCATCGACTGGGCCTGCTGCAGCTGCTTCGACGCGTCGCCGTCGGCGTTGGCGTAGACGACGGAGCAGCCGCTGCACTGCTTCTTCACCTCGGCGGTGAAGAGCGGGCGGTCCGCGCTGGCGTAGCGGGCGGTGACGGAGTCGGGCAGGAGCAGCCCGATCTTCGCCTTCGAGGCGTCGCCGCCCCCGCCGCCGGAACCGGTCCCCGCGTCGGCTCCGTTGGAACAGCCGGCCAGGGTGGTGATCGCGAGCAGCAGGGCGCTGACGCCCAGCATCGCTCGTGTGGTGGATTTCTTCATCGAAACGCCCTCCAACAGGTGGACCGCCGTCGTTGGCGGTGCCCTGAGTGTGGCAGCGAGTGTTATTGGCTGCAAGAGTTGAACACAACGCATGCGGCCCGTGACGAAAACGTTATCCGGCGGTCGACGGCCTCGCGCTGGCACGGCGGCGGCGGGCCGTACCGGCGTCGCGGCCCGTCCCGCCGGTCAGCCGCCCGGCTCGGTGCCCGGCTCGGGGCCCGGCGGCCGTGCGGTTCAGCGCACCCGCGTGACGTCGACCGCCTCGATCGCCACGGCCAGCGCCCCCGTGACGGCGGCCTTCTCGCCGAGCTGGCCCTGCACGACGTCCGGGGTGCCGGCGACGTCGACGATGAGCGAGGACTCGAGGGCGTGTCGCATCGGGCCGAGCAGCAGCTCCCCGGCGCGCGCGAACTCCCCGGTGACGACGACCCGCTCCGGGTCGAGGACGTTGCACAGTCCGACCGCCGCCGCACCGATCGCCCGACCGGCGTCGGCGACCGCGCGCATGCAGACCTGGTCGCCGGCCATCGCCCGCACGATGAGGTCCGCGAGCTTCAGCGTCCCCACCTCGTCCCGCACCCCCTCGAGCACGGCCGGCGCCCCCGCCACGGCCTCGAGGCAGCCGCGGTTGCCGCACCGGCAGATGGGACCGTTCGGCACGACCGGGGTGTGCCCGAACTCCCCCGCGATGCCGTGGTGCCCGCGGAACAGGCGCCCGTCGAGCACGAGGCCGGCGCCGATGCCGTTCCCGACGTCGAGCGTCACGACGGTGTCGCGGCCGCGGGCCGCGCCGCTGCGGTGCTCGGCGAGCGCCGCGAGGTTCGCGGAGTTGTCCACCTGCACCGGCTTGTCGAGCCGCCGGGCGAGCGACCGCCCGAGCTCGATCCCGTCCCAGCCCCGCAGGATCCCGCCGCGCGCGGTCATCCCCGTCCTCGCGTCGATCGGGGCGGCGACCGCGAGACCCACCGAGAGGACCTCGTCGACCGAGGACTCGATCGACTCCACCATGTCGAGCACGAGCAGCGCGGTCTTGTCGAGCTCGGCGTCCGCCCGGTGGTCGCGGGCCAGCGGCGTGTGGCGCTCGGCCAGCACGGCGCCGTTCAGGTCGGACAGCGCCAGGCGCAGGTGCCGCGGCGAGACGTGCACCCCGGCGACCAACCCGAGACCGTGCGGCAGCGTGACGCGCAGGGCGCGACGGCCGCTCGACGTGCTCGGCGTGGCGTGCAGTGCGCCGGTCGCGACGAGCTCCTTCACGATGTTCGAGACCGTCGCGGGCGAGAGCCCGGTCACGCCGGCGAGCTCGACCTGCGTCAACCCGCCGTGGCGCTTGACCGCGCTGACCACTCGACCCCGGTTGGCTTCACGCAGTGAAGCTTGGTTCCCCGGACTGCGGCGCGGCTCTGACACGGGGACAGCGTAACGGGCGGCTCCCGACCGCCTGTCCGCCCGGTCGGGAGGCACGGCGGACGTCCGCCACGCCCCACCCGTCCCGCAGGCCGCGGCTCCACTGCGCGGGGCGCGCCGTGCACGCACCTCGCCGTCGTCGCGCCGTCTCGTAGGATCGTCCGCAGTGAGTACTGCAACGCCGGGCGAGCGGGGCCCCGCGCACCGCCAGCGCGACGCGACACGGTGGGACATCCAGGGCCTCCGCGCCGTGGCGGTCGCCGCCGTCGTCGTCTACCACCTGTGGCCGCACGCCCTGCCGGGCGGGTTCGTCGGGGTCGACGTCTTCTTCGTCATCTCGGGGTTCCTCATCACCGGGATCCTGGTGCGCGAGCAGGTCGCGACCGGCACGATCCGGCTCGGACGGTTCTGGTCGCGGCGGGCGAAACGCCTGCTGCCGGCGGCGTTCCTCACCATCCTCGTGACCGGCGGCGTCGTGCTGCTCGCAGTACCGAGCGCGCTCTGGGGCCAGTACGGCCGCGAGCTCATCGCGTCGACCCTGTACGTGCAGAACTGGGTGCTCGCAGCGGACTCCGTCGACTACCTGGCATCAGCCGCCGCACCCTCGCCCTTCCAGCACTTCTGGTCGCTGTCGGTCGAGGAGCAGTTCTACATCGCGTTGCCGCTCCTGCTGCTCGGGCTGGGGGCCGCGGTGCGGGGACGGCTCCGACCGCTCGCCGCCGCCCGGCTCCTGCTCGGCGCGGTCGTCGTCCTGTCGCTCGTGTGCAGTGTCGTCCAGACCCACACGAACCCCGGCGTCGCGTACTTCTCCACCGCGACCCGGGCGTGGGAGTTCGCCCTCGGCGGCCTCGTCGCGACCGTCCACCTGCCCGAGGTGCGCACCCTCGTCGCCCGACGCGTCCGCCTCATCGGAGCCGGCACCGGCGCCGCAGCCGTCGTGCTCTCGCTCGTCGTCATCACGCCGGACACCGCGTTCCCCGGGATCGCGGCGCTGCTGCCGGTGGCCGGGGCGGCCCTCGTGGTGCTGTTCGGCGCCGGCACGGTCGTCGAGTCCGCCGGCGCGCTCGGCCCCGTCGCCTCCACCGGCCGGATCTCGTACGCGCTGTACCTGTGGCACTGGCCGCTCGTGGTGGTCCTGCCCATCCTGCTCGGCCGCCCGCTCGACGGCCTGACGAAGACGGCCGTGCTCGTCGTCGCGGTGGGCCTGGCGACCGCGACGACGCTCTGGTTCGAGGAACCCGTCCGCACCGCCGCCTGGCTCCGCGACCTGCAACCCCTGCGGGTCGTCGCACTCGGCGTCATCTGCACCTTCACCGTCGTCACGCTCGGGGCCTCGACGCTGACCGCCGTGCGCATCCAGCAGGTCCACGCCGCCACCGTCACCGAGCAGGTCACGACCGACAACGAGGACGACGCCGAATCCTGCTTCGGCGCCGCGGCCGCGATCGGCTCGGCCGACCCCTGCGTCGACCCGACGTTGGCCGACGTGCGGGTCCCCGACCCCGCGTCGGCAGCGGACGACGACGCGAACCGCAGCGAGTGCTGGCACGGGACGTTCCGGACCTGCGTGCTCGGCAAGGAGACCGGCTGGTCGAAGCACCTGCTCGTCATCGGCGACTCGCACAGCAACGCCCTCCTCGGTGCGTACGAGAAGATCGCCGACGACAACGGCTGGCGCATCGACCTGGCTGGCACCGGCGGCTGCTACCTGACGACCGCCCAGCAGGACGCCCCCACGCCGGCGACGATGCGCGGCTGCAACAAGTGGAAGCACCAGGCCATCGCCTTCGTCGAGGAGCACCGCGACGCCGACGCCCTCGTCGTCACGCACTCCACCACCCAGCGGCCGGTGAGCCTGCCCGCCGGACGTGCCCGCGACGCCGCCACCCGGAACGGCCTGGTCGACGCGTGGCGCCAGGCGGCCGGCACGGAGCTCCCGGTCATCGCCATCCGCGACAACCCGGTCCCCCGGCCCGACGTCGTCACGTGCGTGAGCCGGATGTCCGGCGACACCGACACGTCGTGCGACCGTCCGCGGGCCGAGGCGCTCGGCCAGACCGACTCGACGGCCGAGGCCGTGCAGGCCTTCCGGGCGGTCGGGGGTCGCGCGGCGATGGTCGACCTGTCCGACCGGTACTGCTCGGACACCTCGTGCCCGGCCGTCGTCGGCGGCGTGCTCGTCTACCGGGACTCGACCCACATCACCGCGACGTGGGCGTCGTCCCTCGAGCCGTACCTGGCGCAGGCGCTGCAGCGTCGGTTGGCCGCCTTCGAGCGCTGACCGGTGCTGCGGTGCGCTACGGTTCCGACGTGGACCAGCAGCAGCGCAGCCCCGATTCCGTCGTCGTCGCCTACCTGGTCGGCATCCCGCTCGCCGTGGCCGGGTTCGCCCTGGTGTTCTCCTCCGACCTGAACGGTCTCGGGGCGGTCGGAGCCGTGGCTGCCGTGTGCGGCGTGCTCCTGGTGTGCACCGGGATGATCGTCAGCGCGATCAGTCGTCGCTGAGGTCCGTCGGCAGGTCGGCACCGAGCTCCTCGGTCCACACGTTGGTGGCGATCTCGTGCATCTCCTCGGCGCCCGCCGCCACGAACCCGTCGGAGACGAGTGCCGTCCGGTGCCCGGAGTCGTCGAGCATGCTCGTCACGACGGACGCATCCTGGACCTCGTCGCCCGACGTCACCGACCAGTTCTCGGCGCTGCCCGCACCGCGGTGCCAGGAGATCAGTGCTGCTCCGCCGCCGTCCGTGGCGGCGATCCAGTACTTCGTCCCGTGCACCGTGGCGACGAGGCGCTGACTGTTCAGGACCATGTCCTCAGGACCCAGGTCGTCGTCGGGCAGGGCGTCGCTCGCGGCGAACGGACGCGACAGCACCGCGAAGTGCTCGGCCGCGACGGACGCGGGGTCGGCGGTCACCTCGACGCTGGTGGCCTTGCGGTGTGCCGCCGGCGACGCGTCGGGCGACGATCCGCCGGACGTGCAGCCGGCCAGGACGATCGTGGCAGCCAGCGCGAGCCCGACCGCGAACGTGGCGGTGACGGTGCGGGTGGGTCGGGTCGTTCGGTTCATGGTTCCCCCTCTTGCGCTGAAGCTAGCAGTTCGCGGCCCGCCGAGGGAAGCACGGCGCATCCCCGGATTCGGGGGGGGGTGGGGCGGCCACGCGGCGCCGATGCCGTTCGCACAACCCAAGTGCGTACGCGCCGCGCAGTCGTCCGGTTCGGTTGCACTTCGGTTGTGCGCAGCCCCCGGGCCGCCGCCGCAGCAGCCGCGCTAGCGGTCGCGCCCGGGCACCAGGTCGTACGTCACCCACGGGGTGGCGGCCGCGACCCGGTCGTACACGCGTCGCGCCGTCGCGTTGTCCGCCGAGGTGATCCACCGGACGACGCTGGCTCCCTCGCGCGCGGCGAGGGCACCGGCCTCGTGCAGGAGCGCCGTCGCGACACCGCGGCCACGAGCCGCCGGGTCGGTGAACAGGTCGTCGAGGTACAGGCCGGTGGTCGCCGAGGACGGCCGGGCGAACCGACGGACGTTCGCGAGACCGAGCAGGTCCGAGGAACCGGCGGTGTCGTCCACGGCGACCAGTCCGGTGATGCCGTGCTCCCCCGTCGACACCCAGTGCCAGGTCGTGTCGACCGCCTCGGGGTCGTCGGGCAGGGCGTAGAACGCGCGGTAGCCGGCGTAGAGCGCGGACCAGCGCTCGCGGTCGGCGGCGAGGACGGGGCGGACGGAGACGCTCATCCGACCACCCTACGAGGGGCCGGGAACGCGAACGGCCCCGGCGGAGTCCGCCGGGGCCGTTCGTGGTGGGAAGTGCGCTCGAAGGGACTCGAACCCCCAACCTTCTGATCCGTAGTCAGATGCTCTATCCATTGAGCTACGAGCGCGTGGCCTTGCGGCCGTGGAAGACTCTACAACAGCTCCGGCCAGGGCGCCAATCGAGGCCGCCTGACCGCCTCCCTCGGCGTGTCGCAGGGCCCCGGGCTCAGAGCGCCGCGGCCTCCTCGTCGAAGACCTCGGCCAGGAACACACGCAGCGCCTGCCACGAGCGACGGTCCGCCCGCTCCTGGTACTGCGCGCCGTGGTCGGGTGCATCGGTCCCCGGCACCGCGAACGCGTGCATCGCGCCGGAGTACGTCACGACCTGCCAGTCGACCTCGGGCGCGGTGCGCATCTCGTCCTGCCAGGCGTGCACGGCCTCGTCCGGCACGATCGGGTCCGCTCCGCCGGTCAGCACGAGCAGCTTCGCGCGGACGGCCGACACGTCGGCGGGGTCGTGGGCGATGAGGCCGCCGTGGAAGGAGACCGCACCGACCAGGTCGGCCCCGGTCCGGGCGAGCTCGAGCGCCGTGGAACCGCCGAAGCAGTAGCCCATCACGACGATGCGCGACGGGTCGACGTCGGGGTCCTGACGCAGCCGTTCGAGGCCGGCGGTCGCACGGGCGCGGAGCAGCGGCAGGTCCTGGTAGAACGACCCGGCGACCTGGCCGGCGGTGTCGTCGCCCGGTCGCACGCCGGCGCCGTAGATGTCCGCACCGAAGGCGACGTAGCCGAGGCGCGCGAGCATGGTGACCCGCGCCTCGACGTGCTCGTTGACGCCGTGCCAGTCGTGCACGACGAGGACGGCCGGGCGGGGCCCGGCGACGGCAGCGTCCTTCGCCAGGACACCGAGCAGGTCGGTGCCCTCGTGGTCGTAGTGGACGGGCTCGACACGGATGTCGGCGCCGGCGGGTTCGGGAACGGTCTGCAGGACGTCGTCGATGGTGGTCACGACACCGACGCTACGCCGACCCCGCCCGACGCCGCCCGCTGCCGATCGGTGTCCTCAGCCGTCGATGTTGTCCCAGGCCTCCGGCCCCGCCGACCCCGCCGCGTAGTCGTCGAGCGGGGTCTCCCCCGAGCGCCACGCCTGCAGGTACGGCTCGACGACCTTCCAGCCCTGCACGGCGCTGTCGCCGCGGACGGACAGCGTCGCGTCGCCCTCGAGCACCCCGGCGAGCACCTCGCCGTAGGCGCTCAGCCGGCCCGGGTTGAAGGTCGTGTCGAGCGAGGTGTGGTCGATCGTGTACGGGTCGCCGGGGCCGTTCACGTTGAGCTCGAGCTGCATCTCGTCCGGCGCGATCCAGATCCGCAGGCGGTCCGGGTGGGCGACCCCGGTGAGGCCGACCGGCACGTGCGGGGACTCCTTGAAGGTGATGAGGATCTCGCGCCGCTGCTCCGCGAGCGCCTTGCCGGAGCGGAGCGTGAACGGCACGCCCGCCCACCGCCAGTTCGCGATCTCCAGCGTCAGCTGGGCGAGGGTCTCGGTGCCGAGTGACGGGTCGACGCCGTCCTCGTCGACGTACGACGGCAGCTCGCGGTCGCCGACGGTGCCCGCCGTGTACCGGGCGCGCTTGCCGGACGCGACGACGTCGCCGCCCCAGGGCCGGACGGCGCGGAGGACGAGCTCCTTCTGCGTGCGCAGGTCGTCGGCGTCGATCGAGGCCGGTGCCTCCATCGCGACGACGGCCATCACCTGCAGCAGGTGGCTCTGGATCATGTCGGTGAGGGCGCCGGCCTTGTCGTAGTAGCGGGCGCGACCCTCGAGGCCGAGGGTCTCGTCGTAGACGATGTCGACGCGCTCGACGTGCTGCGACGACAGCAGCGGTTCGATGATGCGGTTCGCGAACCGGAGCCCGATGAGGTTGAGCACGGTGGACCGGCCGAGGAAGTGGTCGACGCGGTGGATCCGCTCCTCCGGCACGAACGAGTGCAGCAGGTCGTTGAGGTGCTCGGCACTCGCCGCGTCGGTGCCGAACGGCTTCTCGAGCGCCAGCCGGGTGTGCGGGGGCAGGTCGAGGTGCGCGAGCTGCGCGCAGCTCTTCTCGGTGACGGCAGGGGGCAGCGCGAAGTAGATCGCCGGGTCGTGGTCGCACGCGTCGAGGAGCGCCCGGAGGTCGTCCTGGTCGGTCACGTCCGCCTTGCGGTAGGTCGAGGCGTCCACGACCGCCTGCAGCCGCTCCGACAGCGGCGCCTCGGCGTGCGCACCCTCGTCCTCCTCGTTCTTCGAGCCCTGCGCGTCGGCGAAGGCGTCGTGCACGAGCTGCTTCCAGTCGTCGTGCGACAGGTCCTCCACCCCGGCGCCGACGAGCTGGACCTCCCAGTCCTCCTTGACGTCCAGCAGGGTGGCGAGGCCCGGCAGGAGCAGGCGCTTGGACAGGTCGCCGCTCGCTCCGAGGATGAGCAGGCTGGTCTGGAGGCTCGACATGCCTCCGACCGTACCCACCGCGCCCGGTGGATGGCCGGGCCGCTACGGTGGTGGGCAGTCCGGCGCGAGGGAGCACCATGAGCAGTGGGTACGGGGAGCGACGCCTGCGCGTCGCCGTGGTCGGCACCGGCATGATCGCGGGGGTCCACGCCCGCGCGGCCCGGGCCGCCGGCGCCGAGGTGCTCGGCGTGCTCGGCCGGAACGCCGCCAGGTCCGCGCAGGTCGCGGCGCAGCTCGACCTGCCGCGCGGCTACGCCTCGCTCGACGAGGTCGTCGCCGACGCGCCCGACGTCGTGCACGTGTGCACCCCGAACGACCAGCACCACCCGCAGGCACTCGCCGTGATCGCCGCCGGCATCCACGTGGTGTGCGAGAAGCCCCTGGCGACCGACCCGGCTCGGGCCGCCGAGCTGGTCGCGGCGGCGGCCGACGCCGGCGTGGTCGCGACGGTGCCGTTCGTGTACCGCTACCACCCGATGGTCCGCGAGGTCCGGGCGCGCATCGCCGACGGGGAGCTCGGTCGGTTCCTCGCCGTGCACGGGCACTACCTGCAGGACTGGATGCTCGACGAGGACGCCTCGAGCTGGCGCGTCGACCCGACCGCGAGCGGGTCCTCGCGTGCGTTCGCGGACATCGGTTCGCACTGGTGCGACCTCGTGGAGTTCGTCACCGGCGAGCGGTTCACCTCGGTGTCGGCCGTGACCGACGTCGTGTACCCGACCCGACCGGCCGCCTCAGGACCCTCGTTCTCCGGGTCGCCGGACCCGGACCCGGTGGCGGACGCGACGGAGCGGGCCGAGGTCACCACCGAGGACACCGCGGTCGCGACGTTCCGGACCGCCGCCGGACGCATCGGCAACGTGGTCGTGTCGCAGGTGGCCGCCGGGCGGAAGAACCGGCTGTGGTTCGAGGTCGACGGCACCCGCGGTTCGGCGGCGTTCGACCAGGAGCAGCCGGAGTCGGCGTGGTTCGGCAACGAGCGCGGTGCGCAGATCGTGGTGCGCGACCCGACGCAGGGGTACCCGGACCAGCGGCGGGTCGCCGTCGTGCCGGCCGGGCACCCGCAGGGGTACCTCGACGCCTTCGCGGCCTTCGTCGCGGACACGTACGCCGCGGTCCGCGGGGAGTCCCCCGACGGCCTGCCGACCTTCGCGGACGGGGCACGTGCCGCGGACGTCGTCGCCGCCGTGGTCGGGTCGTCCGCCACCGGCTCGTGGCGCGAGGTCCCCTGACCAGCAGAACGACGAGTGTTGCCAATGTGAACGTCTTGTGACGAAGCACGTCCGGCCCTGGCGCGTCGCCTGTGCGTCCTCCTAGGTTCTCGTGTCGATGAACCTCCACTCCTCCCCGCGCCGCCGACGGCGCACCGCCAGCGGCGCGGCCTTCGCGACCGCCGGCGTGCTCGTCGCGCTGTCCATCCCGTCCGCCGCCCTCGCCGCCGAGGGTGACACGACGATCGACATCATCGACGTCAACGACTTCCACGGTCGCATCGAGTCCGAGGGCACCGCCGCCGACAAGGCAGCAGGCGCCGCGAAGCTCGCCGCCGTCGTGCAGTCGTGGCGCGAGACCAACCCGAACACGATCTTCGCGAGCGTCGGCGACAACGTCGGCGCCTCGACGTTCACGTCCCTCATCCAGCGGGACGAGCCGACCATCGACGCGCTCAACGCGATGGACCTCGACGTCAGCGCGATCGGCAACCACGAGCTCGACAAGGGCCAGGACGACCTGACCGGCCGCATCGAGGACCGCGCCGAATGGCCGTACATCTCGGCGAACATCGTGCGCGAGGGCACCACGACGCCCGCCTTCCAGCCCTTCGAGGTGGTCGAGAAGGGCGGCGTCAAGGTCGGCTTCATCGGCGCGACGACCGAGGACCTCATCCCCGGGCTCGTCAGCCCGGGCGGGGTCGAGGGGCTCGCGATGGCCCCCGTCGTCAGCCAGGTGAACCGGTACGCCGAGCAGCTGACGGACGGTGTGGACGGGAACGGCGAGGCCGACGTCCTCGTGCTCCTCGTGCACGAGGGCGCCGCGACCGGCGCCCGCGCCGACGCCACCGCCGGTGTCTTCGGCAGGATCACCTCGGGCGTCTCCGAGCGGGTCTCGGCGATCGTCTCGGCCCACACGCACGCCACGTACTCGCACTCGGTCCCCGGCCCCACCGGCGTCGACCGGCCCGTCATCCAGACCGGTTCGTACGGCGTGAACTACGGCCACCTGCAGCTCACCGTCGGTGCGGACAAGCAGCTGACCGGCATCACCGCGGACGTGCGGTCCGTGAACGGTGACACCCGTGTCCCCGCGGACCGGACCTCGGTCGACGAGGTGACCGGCATCGTCACCGCCGCCAAGGCCTTCGCCGACGTCGAGGGCGCGAAGCCGCTCGGCACGATCACGGGCGACATCCGCCGCGCCGTGCAGTCGGACCGCACCACCGAGAACCGTGGCGGCGAGTCGACGCTCGGCAACAACATCGCCGAGGTCCAGCGCACCGCGACCGCCCGGAACGGCTCGCAGGTCGCCTTCATGAACCCGGGTGGTCTCCGCACCGACCTGCTCTACGCCTCGACCGGCCCCTCCGACCCGGACGGCACCGTCACCTACAAGGAGGCCGCGCTCGTCCAGCCGTTCGCGAACACCCTCGTGACCGAGGACATGACCGGACAGCAGATCAAGGACGCCCTCGAGCAGCAGTGGCAGCCGGACGGCCTGCCGCGGCCGTTCCTGAAGCTCGGGATCTCGCAGGGCTTCGCCTACACGTACGACCCCGCCCGCGGGCGCGGCGAGCGCATCACGGGCATGTCCCTCGACGGCGAGCCGATCGCCCTCGACGACACCCTCAAGGTGACGGTGAACTCGTTCCTGTCGACCGGTGGCGACAACTTCGGGGCCTTCGCGAAGGGCGCGAACATCGCCGACTCCGGTCAGGTCGACCTGCAGGCGCAGGTGGACTACTTCGAGCAGCAGGACGTCGTCGCTCCCCCCACGGACCAGAACGCCGTCGGTGCCACGATCTCCCCGGCCCCGGCCGGTGGGTTCCAGCCCGGTGACGACGTCGAGATCGCGCTGTCGTCCCTCGTGTTCAGCAGCGACGACCCCACCGCCGCCGGTTCGGTCACGGTCGCCGCGGGCGACGGTCCGGTGCTCGCCTCGGCCGCGATCGACGCGACGATCACCGACAACTCCGACGAACAGGGCCACGCGACCCTCACGTTCGAGGTGCCGACCGTCGAGACCCCGGCGGCGACCCGGGCGGACGCGACCTCGGCGCGGGCCGTCGAGACGGTCGACGCGCCGCTCGTGGTGACCCTGCCGCAGGGCCAGCGGGTGACGCTCGCGGCGACGATCCCGGTCGCCGCACCGGTCGAGCCGGCCGACCCGACGGACCCGACCGACCCGGGCACCCCGGGCGGCGGCGAGACCCCCGGCGACGGCGTCCCCGGTGACGGCGAGACCCCGGACGACGGCGGCCAGGCGCTGCCCGGCGGCGGGAACGGCACCGACGACGGTGCCGGCACCGGCACCGACGGCGACCCGTCGGACGCCGACCCGGTCGGCGGCGACCTCGCGTACACGGGTGCGGAACTCGCCGTCCCGGCCGTGGCTGCCGGACTGCTCCTGCTCGCCGGCGTCGCCGCGCTGGTGGCCGTCCGCCGGAAGCGCGCACGGCGTGACGCGACGGTCCTGACGGACTGACACCGCGCCTCCTGGCCGGACGGGCCGTCCCACCACGGTGGGGCGGCCCGTCCCGTCGTACCGGCCACTGTCCGGTCGTCGCCATCCGGTGGGTGTCCTCCGATCGGCGGGGTACTCTCAGGGCTGTCGCATCGCGACGCGTCGCGCCGGGTCGCCTCTCATGTCGGCGGTGGTTCCGTTCGACGAGACCCCGCGGCGCGGGTGTCCTCCGTCTCCAGGGAAACGACGGAGGACACCCACTCTCGGCACCGGCCCGCCGGTCGGGCGAACTGCGGTTTGATGGTCCTCATGAACCTGCTGTCCGTCGAGGGCCTGGCGTCGGTCACGAACGTGCTCGACCTGGCCGGCGTCTTCGCGTCCGCGCTGCTCGGCGGGTCGATCGCCCGGGCGATGGACTTCGACCTGTTCGGGTTCCTCGTCGTCGGGTTCGTCTCCGGACTCGGCGGCGGCATGCTGCGCGACACCCTGCTGCAGAACGGGCCGCCCGTCGCGCTCGTCGACCCGCTGTACGTGCCGGTCGCCGTCGCCGGGGCCCTCATCGCCTTCCTCGTGTCGTTCTCCGAGCTCACCTGGGACCGGCTGTTCACCGTGCTCGACGCCGCCGTCATCGGGTTCTGGGCCGTCGTGGGTGTGCAGCGCACGTACGACGCCGGACTCGACTGGCCCGCCGCGATCATCATGGGGACCATCACCGCGGTCGGCGGCGGCGCGATGCGCGACCTGCTGCTCCGCCGCGTGCCCGCGGTGTTCGGCGGGAACGCCCTGTACGCCACGGTGGCCGTCGCCGCCTCGGCCGTGATGGTGATCGCGTCGGCGCTGGGCTCGCCCACCATCGGCATCGTCGCCGCGATCACGCTCTCCCTGGGGCTGCGGTGGAGCGCGGTGCGCCGTGGGTGGGGGCTGCCGAACGGCCGCGAGTGGCAGCCCAAGTCGACGCTCGGGTCCCTGCTGCGCCGCGGGCGGAGCCTGCGCCCCGACGCCCTGCGGCTGCTCCGCCGACCGGGTCGCCGCAGCGGCGCAGGCAGCGTCCGCAGCGAGCACGACCACGCCGCCGACGACTGAGGGCTGCGCCGCGCAGGGCATCGGGCGTACGATCGATCCCGCCGGGTATCGTCCCGGCTCAGCGTCCGCCTGCACCGACGTGACCCGAATGCGCCGGTTCCAGCAGACGCGAGAGGGCTTCGCTGGTGCCGCGCGAGATCAGGCGCGCGGCTCGGCAGGTCCCACCCGCCGCTCCCCCGAACCACTCCGGTCGAATCAGGATCACATGACCGACGTCGTCGCCGACCAGCCCACCCCACGCACCCCGCGTGCCGAGGTCCGAGCCCGCCTGCTCACCGCCGCGGCCGAGGTCTTCGCCGAACAGGGCGTCCACGGCGCCCGCCTCGACGACGTCGCCGCCCGCGCCGGTTTCAGCAAGGGCGCGGTGTACTCGAACTTCTCCTCGAAGGAGGACCTGCTCGCCGAGGTCATGCAGCGCCAGACCAACCTGGTGCTCGGCGCACTGCAGGAACTCGTCCACGACGACATCTCGGCGCGGGACCTCGGCGACGTCGTCCGGCAGGCCTTCCGTCGGCACGACCAGAGCGCGCAGTTCGCCCTGCTCTCCGCGTTCCGCGGGTACGCGATCCGGCACCCCGACTTCATGCCCGAGTTCGTCCGGCAGCGTCGGTCGCTGCACGAGGGGGTCGTCGAACTCGTCGAGATGTGGTTCGGTGCCCACCCCGAGGTCGACACCGGCATGTCCGCCGACGACTTCGCCACCGTGCTGGTCGCCGCCAACGTCGGCATCGTGTTCGACACCCCGGCCTCGCCGGACGTCGAGCCCGGCGAGATCATCGCCCGGCTCGTCGAGGCGGTCATGCGCCGGTAGCGGCGGACCGGTTCGCCGGCCGCAGGTGGGGCAGGCCGACGGTGGGCCCGCGCCGGGAGACGTCCCCGCTCCGACGGACCCGCGTCAGGCGGTGCGTCGGCGGGACCCGCGGCCCTCGTGCGACCAGGCCGACGACGGCACCAGGCTGGGCGGCAGCAGCCGCGACCGCACCCGCCGCGCGACGGGGACCGAGGCGTCGAGCTCCGTCCGGGCCCGCCGGACGTGTGCGACGAGCGCTCCGGCGTCCACCGCTGCGGCTCCACCGGCGGCGAACCGCTCCTGGTCGACCGCGTCCACCACGGCCTCGAGGTGCGGCAGCACCGCCGCGGGCACGACCGACCGGAGTCGGCCGAGCACCGCACGGGCGGTGCGGGCCACCGCCGCGGCGTCACCCGCCGGAGCGAGCGTCGGCGCGTACCCGTGGTCGGCGACGTCGTCCAGGACCTCGCGCCAGGCGGAGACCGCCGGCGAGCGTCCGGCCGCGACGGCCGCCAGGCGGGAACGCCGACGCAAGGCGCGCACGACCCCCGGTGCGAGCAGCAGTGCGAGGACCAGCACGAGGCCGACGAGCAACCCGGAGGGCCCCTGCCCGCCGCTGCCGGCGGCGCCGGCGGCACCGGGAGCCGCCGAGGCCGTCGGCGTCGGGGTGGCGCTCGCGTCGGCCGGGTCGGTCTGGCCCGGCGTCGGCAGGGGCGTCTCCGACGGCACCGCGCTCGGCGTCGCGGTCGGCTCGGTCGATGGCGCGGCCGCCTCGTCCGAGTCGGGGGTCGGCTCGAACGCCACCCACCCGGCACCCTGGATGTAGAGCTCGGGCCACGAGTGCAGCTGCCGGTTCGAGACCGCGTACTCGCCGTCGGGCTGCGGCGCTCCGGCCCGGTAGCCGACCGCGATCCGCGACGGGATCCCGAGCGAGCGCGCCATCACCGCCATGGCCGACGAGAAGTGCACGCAGTAGCCCTCGCGGACCTGCAGGAACGTCGACACGACGTCCATGCTGTCGCCGTCGTAGCCCTGCTCGACCGGAGCCGTCTCGGAGTAGGTGAACAGGTCGCTGCGGAACCACTGCTCGAGGGCGCGGGCCTGCTGGTACTCGCCGGACACACCACCCGCGACGCGCTCGGCGGTGTCCGAGATGTTCGCGGGCAGGTCCTCCGGCAACGCGAGGTCGGTGCGGAGCTGCTCCGCGCTCGGCGCCTGGTAGCCACGACCGTCGGTCCGGTCGAGCGCCCCGGAGTCCGCGACGGCGTCGAGGTAGTCGTTCGCGAACGTCGACGCCCCCGTGGCCTCGTAGGTGGCACCCCGCGACGTCGCCGGGCCGGTCGAGCGCACGGTGCTCGAGTTGCCCATCCAGCGCCACTGCGACAGGTCGAGGTTCGTCGACCGCGACGTCAGCGACACCGCACCCGACGGCACCGGCAGGTAGTTGCTCGAGAGCCCGGTGATGCGCACGGTCACGTCGCCGCGGGTGGCCAGTCGCGGGTTCACGCCGACGGCCCACTGCTGCTGGTCCGCGGTCTGGGCGTCGGCGGCGTTCGTCACGGTCGGCACCCAGTCCCCCGTGCCGAACTCGTCGAGGTCGGCGAGCTTGAGGTACTCGGGCTGGCCGTCGGAGGACCGGTAGCGGAAGACCTCGAGTTCGCTCGGTCGGCGCAGGTCGTCGCCGAGCTCGAGCAGCGTGCCCGGTCGTCCGGGCTGGATCGGTGACCGGACCGCTCCGGTCACCCCGGAGAGCCAGCTCGCGTTGAGCGGCACGATCGCGGGCAGGCCGATCGCGACGACGAGCCCGACGGCGCCGACCACCGCGGCGGGCAGGGCGCGCTGGACCGGACGGACCGACAGCCACAGCAACGCGAGGAAGGCGACGGCGGTGACGACGACCAGGCCGCCCCCGGCGGGTTCCCCGGTGATGACGCCCGGCACGACGAGGATCACGAGCGCCGGAGCCGCCGCCAGGGACGGGATGCGGGCGACCGCGGCCAGGAAGACCGAGACGCCCGCCACCCAGGCGATGGAGACCGTGACGATCAGCCGGATGGCGTCGGTCTGCGGCAGCGGCGCCGGGTTGAGCCGGATCGCCGCCAGCGTCTGCCCGAGCGCACCGTCGGCGTCGAGCCAGCCGAGTGGCTGCACGTCGTTCACGAGGGCGGCGACGCAGCTCACCACCAGGAGCGTGCCGACCAGCGCGACGAAGCGGACACCCGGGGCGCGGCGACGGACGGCGAGCACCACCGCGACGAGGACCGCGACGACGAGGACCCCGGAGACCCACCACGCGATCCCCTGCACGAGGGGGCGGATGGCGAGCGCCGCGACGAGCACCGGCAGCGGGGCGAGCGCGACGACCCAGGCGCTCGGGACGTCGCGGGCGTCGTCGTCGCGGTCGAGGATCTCGTGCACGTCGACGCGGTTCCGCGACCGTGCCGCGACGCCGCTCACCGCGCCGCCCCCGAGACCTGTGCGCCGGCGACCGGCACGACGAGCGTGCGCCAACCGGCACGGTCGAGGATGCCGCGCACGACCGGGTCCGGCGGGACGATCGTCGCGAGGATGCCGCGACTCGACCCGTTCGTGGCGGCGACGAGCTCGGATGCCTGCTCGACGGTGCAGGCACCGGTGACGACGGCGGTCATGCCGTGCACGTCACGCCCCCGCACCTCGGGCAGCACGTCCGTGACGTCCCGGGCGTCGGTGCGGAGCCGGACGTCGGCGAGCCCGACGAGCACGTCGGTCAGCCCGCCGGCGTCGCCCACGTGTCGGGTGCTCCCGCCCGGGCTGTCGCTCACGAGCACGACGCGCGAGGTCCGGGCGGCGAGGGCGCGGGCGACGCTCGCCGCGACGACCACGGCGTGCTCGAAGGCCTGGTCGCCGCCGAGGTCCGACAGCTCGGCGAGGTCGTCGCGGCCGAGGCGCTGGTACGACTCGCGGCGCACGTCGAGTGCGATCACCGCCTCCGGCGGCTGGGCTTGGGTGGTCTGGCGGACGTGCAGCTCGCCACGTCGCGCGCTCTGCGCCCAGTGCACCCGGCGGATCGGGTCGCCGGGGCGGTACGGGCGGAGTTCGCTGTCGTCGGCCGACCCGCCCTGTCCGACCCGGCCCTCGTCGGCGGAGACGGCACCGGCCAGGGCCCCGGTGTCGATGGCGGTGAGCGGCGTCGACGCGGGGACCACGACGACCTCTTCAGCGGCCACGACGGGGCGGTCGATGCGCAGCAGGCCGAAGGCGTCCTCGACCCGGATCGTCACCGGGCCGACGAGCGTGCGCCCGCGGTGCATGGCGAGCGCCTCGACGTCGAGCAGTGCGGGCGGCAGCCCCGGGCCGACCTCGGCGTAGGTCGCGGCGTCGGACACGCTCGCGAAGGCGTCCTCGAGCTGCTCCCGCACGAGCAACGTCGACCGTGGTCCGAAGGGCATGCTCGTGCCGCTCAGCGAGATGCGCTCTCGGTACACCTCGCCGACCTGGACGATGGCGCGCGCGGTGCTCCGGCTGCCCCGCAGCGGCGCCGCCACGACGAACGCCGTGACGATGCCGAGCACGACGAGCACGAGCAGCAGCAGCCCGGCGGACACGGCGACGCTCGTCGCGCCGACGAGACCGCCGCCGACGAGCCCGATGCCCACCGCGATGACCGTCCACCCGCGGAGCGTCGGTCGGGGGAACGGGGTGCGCCGGAGCAGCACCAGACCGCGCCGTCCGAACCGGGCCGCGGTCGAGCGCGCCGCACCGGCACGGCGCAGCAGCGGCGACGGTGCCGGACGGCCGGGCATCAGGAGCGGACGGGGGTCGCTGTGAAGGGCACGGCGGTGTCGGACACGATCCGGACGACGATCTCGCGCACGGTGTCCTCGCCCGTGCCGCCGAGGCCGCGCGCGACCGGGACGAGCCGGTGCGCGAGCACGATCGGGGCGAGGGCGGCGACGTCGTCCGGGGTCACGAAGGGCCGCCCGAGCAGCGCCGCGTGCGCACGGGACGCCTGCGCGAGGTGGAGCGTGGCACGGGGACTGGCACCGAGCACGAGGTCGGGGTGGGTGCGGGTCGCCCGGACGATCGCGACGATGTAGGCCTCGACGTCGGGTGCGACGTGCACGCCCGCCACCGACTCGATGACGGCGTGGAGCGTCGCGACGTCGACGATCGGTCGCAGGTGCGCCAGCGGGTCGCCGCCGCCGCGGCTCGCGAGCATGTGGCGTTCGGCGTCGGCGCTCGGGTAGCCCATGGTGATGCGGGCCATGAACCGGTCGCGCTGCGCCTCGGGCAGCGGGTAGGTGCCCTCCATGTCGATCGGGTTCTGCGTCGCGACGATCATGAAGGGCCGCTCGAGCGGCCGGGTCACGCCGTCGACGGTGACCTGCGACTCGGCCATCGCCTCGAGCAGGGCCGACTGGGTCTTCGGGCTGGTGCGGTTGATCTCGTCGCCGATGACGACGTTCGCGAACACCGGACCCGGTGAGAACCGGAACGAGGCCGACGACTGGTCGAAGATGTTCACCCCGGTCACGTCGGACGGCAGCATGTCGGACGTGAACTGGATGCGGTTCACCGAACCGCCGACGGAGGCGCCGAGCGCCTTCGCGAGCACGGTCTTGCCGACGCCGGGGACGTCCTCGACGAGCAGGTGCCCCTCGGCGAGCATCACCGTCAGCGCGGTGCGGATGGCGTCCACCTTGCCGTCGATCACCGTCGAGACCGATGCGACGATGGCGTCGCCGACCTCTCGGATGCGTTCGAGGGGGAAGGCGGGGGCGGTCGCTTCCGGCACGCAGGACTCCTCGTCTCGGGACAGGTGTCGTGCATGCTACATCGGCCCGGTGACAAGGAGGGGAGGATGCGTCACCCTCCGGGCCGTTCCGCGCGTGGGGAGCCGTGCCGTGCGTGGGGAGCCGTGCCGTGCCGTTCCGCGCATGGGGAGCCGTTCCGCGCGTGCCGTGCCGTTCCGCGCGTGGGGAGCCGGAAGGAACGGCCTCCTGTGCGCAAGCCGTCCTCCGACGCGCGGAACAGCACCCCGGCTGACTCAGCTGACGCGCGCCGCCAACCCCGGTCGGCCGCGCGGAGGACCCGTGCGGCGACCGCGCCGCACTTCCCGCCCCTCAGACGGTGGCGCCCTCGAGCCGGTCGACCGCGACCGCGAGCTGCTCGAGCTCGGGGACCTCGCGCGCTTCGGCGAGCGCTTCCTCGAGCGCGGCGGCGTGCACCGGCGTGGCCTCGTCGAGCAGCCGCTGGCCGGCGTGCGTCAACTCGGTGTAGAGCCCGCGGCGGTCGTCGGCGCAGAGCACGCGGGTGAGGAGGGCTCGCTCCTCGAGCCGGTTCACGAGCCGGGTGGTCGCACTCGGGCTGAGGGCGGCGGCCCGTGCGAGCTGCTGCATGCGCATGTGGAAGCCGTCCTGGCGTCGGAGCGCGTCGAGGACGGTGAACTCGACCACCGACAGGTCCACCACGCGCAGTGCCCGCTCGAGGCGGGTCTCGATGAGGCCGTGCAGGGCGGCGAGCGTGCGCCAACCGTGCGCGCGGACGGCGACCGATGAGTCGTCGACGGACATGAGGGACCTCCAGGCTCGCTTTCCAGCGAGATCCTTGCTTGCGCGGATACCCCGCGCGTGCAACTATCGATACCCCGCGTCTGCAACGACCACGGTACGCGGACCAGCTGCACCGCACAACGGAAGGACACCCATGCCCGCGGGACTCATCGCCCTCGCACTCGGCGGGTTCGGCATCGGACTGACCGAGTTCGTCATCACCGGCCTGCTGCCCGAGGTGGCGGCCGACTTCGGCGTCACCGAGACCACGGCAGGCTGGCTCGTCACCGGGTACGCCCTCGCGGTCGTCGTCGGGGCACTCGGCCTCACCGCCGCGACCACACGACTCCCCCGCAAGCCCGTCCTGGTCGGGCTGCTCGTGCTGTTCGTCGTCGGCAACACCCTGTCGGCGATCGCCCCGACCTACGGCGTGATGATGACCGGCCGCGTCGTCGCGGCCCTCTGCCACGGGGCCTTCTTCGGCATCGGCTCGGTCGTCGCGGCGAACATGGTCGAGCGGGCGAAGCGCGCCTCCGCCGTCGCCCTGATGTTCACGGGACTCACCGCGTCCAACGTGCTCGGCGTGCCGTTCGGCACCTTCCTCGGCCAGGCCGCGGGCTGGCGTGCGACGTTCTGGGCCATCGCAGCGATCGGCGTCGTCGCCCTGGTCGGCGTGCTCGTCCTCGTCCCCGCCGTCCGCACCACCGAGGTCCCGTCGCTCGCCCGCGAGCTCGGTGCCTTCCGCTCGGGGCAGGTCTGGCTGTCGCTCGGCATCACCGTGCTCGGCTACGGCGGCATGTTCGGCGCCTTCACCTACATCGCGTACACGCTGACCGCGGTGTCCGGGTTCCCGTCGTCGGCGGTGCCGTGGCTGCTCGTCGTGTTCGGCGTCGGCCTGTTCGCGGGGAACTTCGCAGGCGGCAGGCTCGCGTCCCGGTCGATCGACGGCACCCTGCTCGTCGTGCTCGTCGCCCTCACGGTGGTGCTCGCGGTGTTCGCCGCCGTGGCGGCCTCGCCCGTGCTCACCGTGATCGCCCTCGTGCTCATGGGAGCGTTCGGGTTCGCCACCGTGCCGGCCCTGCAGACCCGGGTGATGCAGTACGCCGACCATGCGCCGACCCTGGCGAGCGGGGCGAACATCGCGGCGTTCAACCTCGGCAACGCACTGGGGGCCT
Organism: Curtobacterium sp. MCBA15_009; assembly: GCF_001864895.1. Classification (GTDB taxonomy): domain Bacteria; phylum Actinomycetota; class Actinomycetes; order Actinomycetales; family Microbacteriaceae; genus Curtobacterium. Next base: position 279,157 of record NZ_MJGO01000038.1, on the reverse strand, counting down.
GGATCGGCGGCCTCACGATCGCGGCGGGACTCGGCTACACGTCGCCGATCTGGGCCGGTGCCGGGATCACGGCGGCCGCCGTGGTGCTGACCCTGGTCGCAGCAGCCGCGGCACGGCGCATCCGCCCGCGGGACGCCACGACGACGGGCAGCGTCGCGACGGTCTGACGACGCGGGCACAGCCTCGGGGCGCGACTCCTGCCGCGAGTGAGCAGAAGAAGTCGGGTACCGAGCGCGCACTCGACCGTTTCTGCTCACTCGATGCGCGAGAGCGCCGCGCCGCGCCCCGGGAACGACGAAACCCCGGTCCGATCGGACCGGGGTTTCGAGGAGCGCGGAGACGGAGGGATTTGAACCCTCGGTCCCCTCAAAGGGGACTCCACCTTAGCAGGGTGGTGCACTCGGCCGGACTATGCGACGTCTCCAAGCACTCTCACGAGCGCTGCGACCACCATACAGGAAGGACCGACCCCGGATCGACCCGGGCGACACCCCCGCGCGTGGCTCCCGCATCCCACCCGTGTCGACGGAGTCCCCCGGAATGGGGACATCCGGGGGTTGTCGCCACGTACCCCGGTGCTTACGATCGTCGAGACGCGGCGATCACGTTCCGGGGCTCGTCCCCTCTGTCGCGACACAGCACCCGACGTCGCTCCCCGATCACGGGCCCGGCGTGCCCGATCGTCCGGCACCCCGGGGAGCGACTCCCGGGGGCGCGGCCCACCACCGCGCCCCCACCTCCCGCTTCCGCCGACGACGGATGCGCCACCGCGACCGAGCGCGACGCCCCGGCCGGTCGTGCTGCCGCGGCCGAGCGCGACGTCCCGGCCGGTCGTGCTGCAGCGGCCGAACGTGCCACCCGGCCGACCGCCCCGCCGCCGACCGCCCGGTCAGCGCTGGACGGCCACCCGGAATCGGTCCGGCAGCGCGATGAGCGCTCCGGCCAGCTCGAGCAGCGCGGCCGCGCAGTCGTCGAGCGCGTCGCGTTCCGCGGCGTCGACGGCCCGCTCCAGGATGTCGAGCCGGCGTCGACGGTCGACCACCGCGTCGATCCCGTTCGCGAGCGCGACGTCGTCCGTCGAGAACATGTCGAGCAGGATGCGCTGTGACGCCACCCAGTCCGCGCTCACCGGCGCCCCGCGGCGGCGCAGGTACCAGGCGCCGAGTTCCACGAAGGCACCGGCCTCGGTCCAGCAGTCGCGGAGCACGAGCGGGTCGAAGCGGTCGGGGCACGCGACCCCGCCGGCGGGCGGCTCGGCGACCATCGCGCGGATGATCCGCATCCGCTCGGTCATCTGGTCGACGGACCAGTGCGTGATGACGACGCCGACGTACCGCTGCACCGACACGAGACGCAGGGTCTCGAGCGTGACGAGCGCCTCGCGCACGGGCGTGCGCGAGACCCGCATGTCCTGCGCGATGGCGTCGAGCTTGAGCCGTTGGCCGCGTCGGTAGACACCGCGCAGCACGCAGTCGAGCAGCCGCAGGAAGACCGCGTCGCGGAGCAGACTCCGCCGCAGACCGTGCGGATCGAGGTCGCCGAGGGCGCTGCGCCGGGCTGGGTTCTCCATCACGCCAGGCTCACGCACGCTCAGGACCGCCGAGGGGTGCACGCCGACCGCGGTGGATGGGAGGCGCCGGGATCGCGCTGTGGAGGAGTGCCATGCCAGCACGCTGGCAGGCCGCGCCCCAGCGCGCTAAACACTCCGGATACAGAATGTCAGTCGCGGTCCGACTTCGTCAGCACCGACAGTGGCTGGGTGACGTCCTCCAGCCCCTTCCTCGCGGCGTCCACCCCGAACACGAGCGCCACGACCCCACCGGCGATCATCACGGCCGAGCCGAGCAGGTACCCCCAGAACAGCGGCTCGCGGGACGACCCGTCGCCGATGAGCGCACCGTAGATGAGCGGCGCGACGGCACCGAAGATCTGCGCGAGCGCGAAGAAGTACGAGATGGCCTGCGACCGGAGCTCGAGCGGGAAGATCTCGCTGACGGTCAGGTACGCGCTCGACGCCCCGGCCGAGGCGAAGAAGAACGACACGCACCAGAAGACGACCTGCACGCCGGCGCTGATCGCGTCGGCCTGGAACAGGAACGCGGACGTCGCGAGCACGAGACCGGACACCAGGTACGTCGAGAAGATCATCTGGCGGCGGCCCCAGGTGTCGAAGAACCGGCCGAGGATGATCGGGCCGAGCAGGTTGCCGATCGCGAACGGGAAGAAGTAGACCGAGGTCTCGGCGGTCTTCAGCCCGAAGAAGTTGGTGAGCACGAGCGCGTAGGTGAAGAAGATCGCGTTGTACAGGAACGCCTGCGTGATCATCATCGTCGCGCCGACCAGGGTCCGTGTCGGGTACTGCCGGAACAGCACCTTCACGATGGTGCGGAACTTCACGTTGTCCGTCGGCGTGACGGTCATCGCCTTCGAGTCGTCGACGTCGGGCAGGCGGTGGCCGGTGGACTTCTCGACCGACGCCTCGATCTGCGTGACCGTCGCCTCGGCCTCCTGCTCGCGGCCGTGCGTCATCAGCCAGCGGGGGCTCTCGGGGATGTGCCGGCGCAGGAAGATGATCGCGATGCCGAGCACCGGGCCGAGGAAGAAGCCGATGCGCCAGCCGATGTTCTCGGCGAAGTGGGCGGTGTCGAGCAGGTAGATGTTCGCGAAGGCGCCGAGGGCCGCACCGCCCCAGTACGTCCCGTTGATCGCGATGTCGACGTGTCCGCGGTACTTCGACGGGATGAGTTCGTCGATGGCGGAGTTGATCGCCGCGTACTCGCCACCGATGCCGAGCCCGGCGACGAAGCGGAACACCGCGAGGAACCAGAAGTCCTGCGCGAACCCGGCGATGCCGGAACCGATCAGGTAGATGGCCAGGGTGAGGATGAACAGCTTCCGTCGACCGAGGCGGTCGGACATGCGCCCGAACACGATCGCACCGACGACCTGTCCGACCAGGTAGATCGTGCCGAGCGAGGTGACCTGTTGCGTCGACAGGTCGAGGTCCGCCTGGAACCCGGCGTTCGAGACGATCTGGATCTCGAGGCCGTCCAGGATCCAGGACACCCCGAGGCCCACGACCACGCTCCAGTGGAAGCGTGTCCACGGCAGTCGGTCCATCCGAGCGGGTACCAGGCTCTTGATCGTCGCGTTCGTGCTGCTCACGAATGGGGAACGTACGCCCGGATCGACGAGATGGTTCGGATCCGGTAGCGGACCGGTCCGGTTCACCCGGTCCGGGCACGGAGCCGGATCCCCCTACTCGAATCCGGCTCCGTCACCGGGGTCTCAATCATTGCAAGTGCTATGGAAACTCACAAGCGGACGGACGGGAGGCCCGTGGCGGCGCCGCCACGGGCCTCCCGTCCGTCTTGTGGTCCATGTCGCCGGCGCGGCGTAGCGTCGTCGACGTGACCCGACCTGACATCCGAACGGTCGGCGAGCTCCGCACCTCTGGTCACGTCCAGAAGACGGTCCGCGCCGAGATCCGCGACAACCTGCTCACCGCCCTGCGCCAGGGCGCCGATCCGTGGCCCGGCCTGCACGGCTTCGAGACCACCGTCATCCCCCAGCTCGAACGCGCCCTGATCGCCGGCCACGACGTCGTCCTGCTCGGCGAGCGCGGCCAGGGCAAGACCCGCCTGCTCCGCACCCTGCAGGGCCTGCTCGACGAGTGGACGCCGGTCATCACCGGCTCCGAGCTCGGCGAGCACCCGTACGAACCGATCACCACGGCGAGCACCCGACGCGCCGAGGAGCTCGGCGACGCCCTGCCGATCAGCTGGCGGCACCGCGACGACCGCTACGTCGAGAAGCTCGCGACGCCGGACACGAGCGTGGCCGACCTGATCGGCGACGTCGACCCGATGAAGGTCGCCGAGGGCCGCAGCCTGGGCGACCCGGAGACCATCCACTTCGGGCTGGTCCCCCGTGGGCACCGTGGCATCGTCGCGATCAACGAGCTGCCCGACCTGGCCGAACGCATCCAGGTCGCGATGCTCAACGTGATGGAGGAACGCGACGTCCAGATCCGCGGCTACGTGCTGCGGCTGCCGCTCGACGTGCTCGTCGTGGCGAGCGCGAACCCCGAGGACTACACGAACCGCGGCCGGATCATCACGCCGCTGAAGGACCGCTTCGGCGCCGAGATCCGCACGCACTACCCGATCGAGCTCGAGGACGAGATCGCGGTCATCCGACAAGAGGCGCAGCTGACGGCCGAGGTACCCGACGCCCTGGTCGAGATCCTCGCCCGCTTCACCCGGGCTCTGCGCGCCTCGAGCGCCGTCGACCAGCGCAGCGGTGTGAGCGCCCGCTTCGCGATCGCGGGTGCCGAGACGGTGTCCGCCGCCGCGGTGCACCGGGCCGCACGCCAGGGCGAGGACGAGGCCGTCGCCCGGCCGATCGACCTCGAGACCGCCGTGGACGTCCTCGGCGGCAAGATCGAGTTCGAGAACGGGGAAGAGGACCGGGCCGACGAGGTCCTCGAGCACCTGCTCCGCACCGCGACCGCCGAGACCGTGCGCTCCCGCTTCCGGGGCCTCGACTTCACGGTGCTCGTGGACGCGCTCGACGGCGGCACGATGGTGACCACGGGCGAGCAGGTCAGCGCCCGGGCGTTCCTCGAAGGACTCCCGTCGATCGGCGAGTCCGACCTGTACGACCAGGTGTGCGACCGGATGGGCGCCGCGAACGACGGCGAGCGGGCCGGTGCGATCGAACTCGCACTCGAGGGGCTCTTCCTGGCCCGACGCATCAGCAAGGAGTCCGGCGGGGGCGAAGCCGTCTATGGCTAGGCAGAACCGGCGGCTGACGCGCGACACCCGCTACGGGCGCTACACCGACGGACCGGACCCGCTCGCGGCGCCGGTCGACCTCGCCGAGGCGCTCGACGCGATCGGGCAGGACGTGATGGGCGGCACCTCGCCCGAGCGGGCGATGCGGGAGTTCCTGCGTCGCGGCGGCCGGTCGCAGCGCGGCCTCGACGACCTGGCCCGCCGGGTGGCCGAGCGCCGCCGCGAGCTGACCGCGAAGAACAACCTCGACGGCACCCTGCAGCAGGTGCGCGAGCTCCTCGACCAGGCGCTGCTCGCCGAGCGCGGGGAACTCGCGCGGAACGTCGACCTCGACGACGGCGACCGCGCCCTCGCCGAGCTGCAGCTCGACAGCCTGTCGCCCTCCCCCGCCGCCGCGGTGCAGGAGCTCGGCGACTACGACTGGACGAGCCCGACCGCACGCCAGAAGTACGACGAGATCAAGGACCTGCTCGGCCGCGAGGTGCTCGACCAGCGCTTCGCCGGCATGAAGCAGGCGCTCGAGGGTGCCACCGACGAGGACCGCGCGGCGGTCAGCGCGATGATGCAGGACCTCAACGCCCTGCTCGAGGCGCACGCCCGCGGCGAGGACACCCAGCAGCAGTTCGACGACTTCATGGCGCAACACGGGGAGTACTTCCCGTCGGACCCGGCGAACGTCGACGAACTGCTCGACGACCTCGCGGCCCGGGCGGCGGCGGCGCAGCGGATGCGCAACTCGATGACGCAGGAGCAGCGCGACGAACTCGACGCGCTCGCCCAGCAGGCGTTCGGCTCCCCCGACCTGATGGGGCAGCTGTCCCAGCTCGACGGTGCCCTGCGCGCCCTGCGACCCGGCGAGGACTGGGGCGGGTCGGAGCAGATGGACGGGCAGCAGGGCCTCGGGCTCGGCGACGGCACCGGGGTGTTCCAGGACATCGCGGACCTCGACGCCCTCGCAGACCAGCTCGCGCAGTCCGGCCCCGGTTCGGAACTCGACGACCTCGACCTCGACGCGCTGTCCCGGCAGCTCGGCGCCGAGGCGGCGGTCGACGCGAAGACCCTGCAGCGGCTCGAGCAGGCGCTCCGGAACTCCGGGGCGATGCGCCGCGGTGCCGACGGGCAGCTCCGGCTCACCCCGAAGGCGATGCGGCAACTCGGCAAGAGCCTGCTCAAGGACGTCGCCCAGCGGATGTCCGGTCGCCAGGGAGCGCGGGACCTCCGCCGCTCGGGTGCCGCCGGCGAACCCTCGGGGGCGTCACGGCAGTGGGCCTTCGGCGACACCGAGCCGTGGGACATCCCCCGGACGATCACGAACGCCGTGACGAGGACGGCCGCCTCCGGCCGACAGGGCCCCGGCGTCCGGTTGACGATCGACGACGTCGAGGTGCAGGAGACCGAGGCCCGCACCCAGGCGTGCGTCGCCCTGCTCGTCGACACGTCGTTCTCGATGGCGATGGAGGACCGCTGGGTCCCGATGAAGCGCACCGCCCTGGCGCTGCACACCCTGGTGTCGACCCGGTTCCGCGGCGACGACCTGGAGCTCATCGCCTTCGGTCGCGAGGCCGAGGTGATGGACGTCGAACAGCTCGTCGGCCTCGACGCGATGTGGGACAAGGGCACGAACCTGCACCACGCCCTGCTGCTCGCCAACCGGCACTTCCGGAAGCACCCCACGGCCCAGCCGGTGCTCCTCATCGTCACCGACGGCGAGCCGACGTCGCACCTCGAGCCGAACGGCCAGGTCTGGTTCGACTACCCGCCGGACCCGGTGACGATCGCGCTGACCGTGCGCGAACTCGACAACTCCGGACGGCTCGGCGCGCAGACGACGTTCTTCCGGCTCGGCGACGACCCGGGGCTCGCCCGGTTCATCGACGCCATGGCGAAGCGCGTCGACGGCACGGTGGTGGCGCCCGAGAACGACGACCTCGGCGTGGCCGTCGTCGACTCGTACCTCGGGTCCCGACGGGGCGGGATGCCGCTGTTCGACTGATCGCAGGGATCGGGACGAGGGGGGTGTTGCGCACCGCGCGTCGGTCGTACACTGACGCCACACAGTTGCCCCGGACCCCGGCGGCCGTGGCCGTCTTCCCGCCCCGACCCGGTCGGAGTGGGGAAGCGGTCGGTCGAGGGGACCTGATCCGCCCTCGGCTGGTCGACACCCACGGTGTCCCGCTGAGCAACGGCGCTCGTGGGCGCTGCCGTGGGCACTCGCACCCGTCCAGCACGGGGAGCGGGGCGGGTCGGTGGGCCCGGACCCGACGGGACCCACCGACCCGAACCCGGGCGCCCGCACGGCGTCAGGCGGAGCGCGTCAGAACAGCGGCCAGGGCACGGCCGGACCGTGGCCCGGGGGCGGCGGGAACACGCCCACCGCGCGGAGTGCCGCGCACCGGGCGCGCACGGTGTCGACCTCGACCGGGGTGAGGTGGTCGTGGAGCACGTCGCCGAGGTCACCGCGGAGCGCCTCGGACACCCGGTCGAGCCCCTCGAGTTCGTCCGGCCCGAGCGGCTCCCCGATCCACCCCCACAGCACGGTGCGGAGCTTGTGCTCGACGTGGAACGTCAGGCCGTGGTCGACACCGAACCGGTGCCCGTCCGGCATCGCCAGGACGTGCCCGCCCTTGCGGTCGGCGTTGTTCACGACCACGTCGAAGACGGCCATCCGACGCAGGGCCTCGGAGTCCTCGTGCACCAGGGTGACGGGACGGTCGTGCTCGTCGATCGCCTCGAGCACCGGCAGCCACGGCGAGCCGTCGGCCTCGGCGGCGTCCGGGTCGACCAGGTCGACGGCGTCCTGCTCGGGGTCGACGTGCTGCCACCGCTGCACCATGCCCGGGCCGTAGGGGCCGTCGCCCAGCCACGTCGGCGGCACGATGCCCCAGCCGAACGCCTCGGACACCAGGTGCGCCGCGACCTCGCGGCCGGCGAGCGTGCCGTCCGGGAAGTCCCACAGCGGCCGCTCCCCCTGGATCGGCTTGTACACGACGGCCTCGCCGTCCAGGTCCGCCAGGAAGGTCGCGTTCGACGCCTCACGGATGCGGGCCGTGATGGTCAGCGACCCGTCGCTCATGCGGTGCCGGGCGGACGGCCGGCGGCGACGACCTCGCGCGTGCGCTCCACGAACGCGCGTGCGGTGCCGACCGGGATCTTCACCTGGAAGAGCTCGGCGGGTTCCGGGATCTCGACGACGGCCTCGATCTCGGTGCCGTCCTCGCTCTCCTCGGAGACGATCTCGACTTCGTCGTCGATGGGGTAGGCCTCGATGACCACCTGGGCGGTCGCGGGGTCGAAGCCCAGGCTCAGCGCACCGGCACGGAACTCCGGCTCGACCGGCTGGTCGAGCGGGGCGGGGTCGCGGAGCTCGTCGGGGACGGTCGGGGGCACGCTGAACCGGTTGCCCTCGACCGTCGCGACCTCGTCGAGCAGCTCGTCGATCTTGTCGGCGAGCACGGCGGTCTGCTCCTTCTCGAGCGCGACGCTCGTCACCCGGCGGCCGGAGCGCGCCTGGATGTAGAACGCGCGCTCGCCCGGGCGGCCGATGGTGCCGACGACGAGACGGTCCGGCCAGTCGAAGCCGTGGACGATGGTTGGCATACCCGCATTGTAGGAGCGCGTGCCGACGGCCGTTCAGGCTCCGGCGGGACCCGGCGCCGTCGTCGTCGTGCCGGGGGCGGTCGGGTGGCCCGCGCCGCCGCCGACCGCGGCGTCCCCGCCCGGTGCCGGCGCGGATGCGAGCCAGCCGAGGTCGCCGGACTCGGTGTTCGTGGCCACCACCTCAGGGCGGTGTTCGCCGTAGCGCACGATGGACACCGAGGCCGGTCCGACGCCGATGCGCTGGAACAGGTCGAGGTGCATGCCGAACGCGTCGGCGAGCACCGACTTGATGATGTCGCCGTGGCTCACCGCGACCCACACCGCTCCGGGGCCGTGCTCGGCCTCGACCGCGGCGTCGATGCGGCGGATCGCGGCGACCGCGCGCGACTGCATGGTCTGCATGGACTCGCCGCCGGGGAACACGACCGCACTCGGGTTCGCCTGCACCGTCCGCCAGAGCGGCTCCTTCGACAGGTCGGCGAGGGTCCGCCCCTGCCAGTCGCCGTAGTCCGCCTCGGTGATGGCCCGCTCGACGCTCGAGGCCGGGTCGCCCGGCTGCCGGTCGAGGATCACGCGGGCGGTCTGCCGGCAGCGCTCCAGGGGGCTCGTGACCACCGCGACGACGGGCACGGCGGCGATGCGCTCGGCGGTCCGCTCGGCCTGGGTCCGCCCGACGGCGTCGAGGCGCACGCCGGCGGTGCGGCCGGCGAGCACCCCGGAGGCGTTCGCGGTGGTGCGTCCGTGACGGACGAGGAGGACGGTCGCCATGTCCCCGATCCTAGGCGGGCGCAGCGGGCCGTCCGTCGGTAGCGTCTCGGGTATGCCGCTCTTCCGCGACGCCCCGCGTCCCCCCGCCCCGACCACGCCCTCGAAGGTCCAGGCGACCTGGTCCGACTCGATGGGTCGCCTCGCGATGCGCGCCCTGCAGGTGATCATCGTCGTTGTGCTGCTGGCCGGCGTGGTCTACGCCGGCGGTGTGCTGAGCGTCGTGACGATCCCGGTCCTGCTCGCGCTCATCATCGCCTCGGCCATGCACCCCGTGGTCTCGTGGCTCCGAAGGCACCGGGTGCCGTCCGTGCTGGCGACGCTCGCGGTGCTCGTCGGCGTGCTCGCGGTGCTCGGACTGGTCGGCTGGTTGATCGTCGTCGCGGTCGAGAACCAGTGGTCGCAGCTGCAGGACTCCGCGGTGGACGGCTTCGGCAAGCTGCAGGACTTCGCGAAGACCCTGCCGATCTCGATCTCCGAGTCGCAGATCGACGACGCCGTCGGCGGCGTCACCGACTTCGTGACGAGCGCGCAGTTCGGCTCGGGTGCGATCGCCGGGGCATCGGCGACCGCGAACTTCCTGACCGGGCTCGTCCTGATGATCGTCGTGCTGTTCTTCTTCCTCAAGGACGGCCCGAGCATCTGGGAGTTCCTGCTCCGTCCCTTCACCGGAGAGCAGTACGCCCGCGCCCGTCGGGTCGGCGACCGCGTCGTCTCGACCCTCGGCGGCTACGTCCGCGGCACCGCCACGGTCGCCGCGGTCGACGCGATCGGCATCGGCGTCAGCATCGCCATCGTCGGCGTGCCCCTGGCCCTCCCCCTGGCCGTCGTCGTGTTCATCACGGCGTTCATCCCGATCGTCGGCGCCACCGCGGCCGGCATCCTCGCGGCCCTCGTCGCCCTGGTCGCGCTCGGACCGGTGCAGGCGCTCATCGTCGTCGGCATCGTGATCCTGGTCAACCAGCTCGAGGGCAACTTCCTGCAGCCGGTGCTCATGGGGCGCACCCTCAAGCTGCACGGCCTGGTCATCCTCATCGGCCTGACCGCGGGCACCGTGCTCGCGGGCATCACCGGCGCGATCATCTCGGTGCCGCTGCTCGCGGCGGCCTGGGGCGCGATCCTGGTCTGGGACGGCCCGGACACCCCCGCCCGCCCCTGGCGGAAGAAGCGCGACGAGTCGATCACCGCGCACGAGCGGCCCGCCGACTGACCGAGCGGGCAGGACGCGGCGGGACGCTCTCCGGACATCGGTTCGCTCGGGCGGCCCGGCCACGTGAAGATGGAGCAGTGCTCGTCTCCATCGTCTACATGAGTCGCGCCGTCGTGCCCTTCGACGACGGTGAGCTGGCGACCCTGCTCGACGAAGCACGGCTGCGCAACCACGCGCTCGGGGTGTCCGGGCTGCTGCTCGCCAAGGGCGGCCGGTTCATGCAGTTGCTCGAGGGACCGGCGTGGAGCGTCGACGACCGCTTCTCCGTGATCGCCCGCGACCCGCGGCACGGCGAGGTGAAGTCGCTCGTGCGCGAGGACATCGAGCAGCGCCGGTTCGACGGCTGGTCGATGGCGTACCGCGCCCTCGACGACGCCGACGTCCGCGAGGAGGCCGGCTTCAGCCCGTTCCTGTCCGGCACGACGGACTTCCCGCCGTCGTTCGACCGCACGAGCGCCGCGTGGCTGCTCAAGTGGTTCCGGGACCGCGAGCTGCACGACCTCTGAAGCGACGGGCCAGCGCGTCGGCTGGTCAGGACCCGTCGGACAGGTCCGGCGCGACACCGAACGGGTCTGCAACGACACCGAACAGGTCCGCAACGACACCGAGCAGCCGCTCGCGGTGCGCTGCGTCCGCCGTCGCCGCGAGCACCACCCGCCACATGGTCGCGACGGCCGGGAACAGGTCCGCCCGCCCGGTCCGCACGTCGGACACGAGCTGGACGCCGGTGAAGAACGGCACGACGGTCGAACCGAGTTCCTCGGCGGTCAGGTCCGTCCGCAGCTCGCCGCTCGCGATCGCCAGCCGGAACACGTCGACGATGCCGGCGATCCACTGCTCGTAGAAGCTGACGGTCGCGGCGCGGAACTCACCGCGCTCGAGCGACATGCGGATGCCGGCGCGGACGACCGGGTCGGTGCGGAGCAGGGTGGCGATGCCGTGCGAGGCCCGCACGAGCGCCGCGGTCGGCGACGGGTCCGCGTGGCTGACCACGTCGAAGGTCCGGACGTTCTGCTCGTCGATCACCCCGAGCGCGAGCGCGAGCTTGGTCGGGAAGTGGAAGTGCAGGGCTCCCTGGGAGACGCCCGCCCCGCGGGCGATCCCCGCGATCGTCGCGCCGGCGAAGCCGACGCGGTCGAACTCCTCCGCCGCGGCCGTCAGGATCTGCGCACGTCGTTCCACGTGACCAGTCTCCCGGACGGGAGGCCCGTGGCGGCGCCGCCACGGGCCTCCCGTCCAGGGGGCGTGACGACCGCTGCCCGGGTGGCCGGACCCGTCAGGCGGCGTGCCGGCCGAGCGTGATCCGCTCCTCCGGCACGTCCTGCAGGTCGCGACCGCGGAACCAGCGGAGCAGCCAGTCCGCGGGCGCACCGGCGAGCCCGGAGGGCAGCCCGCTGCGCTCGGTCAGGAAGGTGCTGAAGCCGGGCTCGTCACGGACCTCGGTGTCCGAGGGGTTGCCGAACGCCATCGACCACCCGTCGAAGCGCCGGGTGTCGATCTCCTCGCGGGACAGCGACTTCACGCCGTGGTGGCGCGGGTCGCGCTCGATCGCGGCGAAACGGTCCTCGACGCTCCAGCTCGGACCCTCGAGCACCTGCATGAAGCGCCCGCCCTTCGCGAGCAACAGGCCGGAGACGCCGAGGGCCTCGTTGCGCAGCCGGGCCTCGCGGAGCATCGCGACCAGCTGCTCGTCGGTCAGCTCGTCGACGGCGACGGACATGTACACGAGTGAGGTGAGGGAAGTCATCCCCGCCAGTCTGTTGCGCACCCCGCGGCGCGGTCAACGCTCGTCCGCACACCGCACCGGGCGACGCGGTGTGCGGACGACGCGACCGGTCAGGTGAGCGCGAGGAGGGTGTTCACCTGCTCGTTGACGCCGGTCAGCGTCGAGACCGGCGCACCGTTGGCGTACACGTCGTCGAACGCCGGCTGGAACAGGGCCTGCACGTCGGCGGGGTTGCGGGTGACGGGGAACAGGAAGGTGGTGTCCTCCTCGACCTGCCGGGTGAACGCCGACACGTCGAGGCCGCGCTCCCGGAACGACGCCACGGCGGCCGCGGTGCCGGCGGGACGCGCCGGGAACACGATGCCGCGCTCCCCCACGATGCGCTGGGCTTCGTCGCTGCCGAGGAACGCGACCCAGGCCGCCGCCGCCTCGGGGTCCTTCGCCTGCTTCGTGATCGAGTCGCCGAGGCCGTTGAACATCGACGCGCGGCGCCCGGAGGGACCGACCGGGGTCGGCGCCACCGCGACGTCGAGGCCCTCGGTGCCGAGGTACGAGCCGATCATCCACGACCCGTTGAATGACAGCGCGCACTTGCCGGCCGCGAGCTGCACCTCCGGGCCGGTCGTGGTCGAGAAGACGCCGTACTTCGCCATGTAGCCCTTGTCAGCCAGGCCGTAGTACCAGGCGAGGGTGTCCTGCACGACGCGGTCGTCGAACCGGAACCGGTCGCCCCAGGGGTTCTCGTTCGTGTACGCCCAGTCGGTGGACCCGGTGAACGGCGACCAGGTCGACTGGCCGAAACCGTCGCCACCCGACCCGTTCGACGACAACCCGTAGACCGCGACGTGGTCCTTGTCGAAGCCCGGTTCGTCGCCGCGCCGCCCCTTCGTGTCGACGGTCAGGTGCGCGATCATCCGCTCGAACGTCCCGCCGTCGTCCGGGTTCCACTCGAGCGCCCCGAGTTCCTCGGCCGACACCCCGGCCGCCGCCATCGCCCGCTGGTCGTAGAACATCGCGATGGTGTCCCAGTCCTTCGGGGAGCCGTAGCGGTGGCCGTCCCGGCCCTTCCACAGTTCGGCGAGGCCGGACTGGTAGTCGTCGTCACGGATGCCCTTCGTCACGTCGAGCTCGTCGAGCCGGTACAGCACGTCGAGGTCGGCGTACTGCGGGAACTTCGTCAGGTGGTCGGTGAAGACGTCGGGGGCGGTGCCGGCGATGAAGCCCGCGGTGAGCTTCGTCCAGTAGTCGTTCCAGCCGAGCTGCGTGATCCGCACGGTGATGTCCGGGTTCGCGCGGTGGAAGGCGTCGGCGACGGCCTGGTAGGCGGGCTGCTGGTTCGCGTCCCAGAGCCAGTAGCTCACGGTCCGTGCGCCAGAGCGGCCCGTCCGGACGCGGCCGGGCGACGAGCAGGCGGCGAGCGCGCCCAGCGCGAGGGCGGAGGCGCCGCCGGCCAGGAGCGTGCGGCGGGTCAGGTGGTTCGTCATGGTGTGGGTCCTGTCCGAGCGCCGGGTCACTTGATCCCGGAGAAGCCGATGGAGTTGACGATCCGCTTGGCGAAGACGCCGAACAGCACGATCATCGGGAGCGCCGCCACGAGGGTCGCGGCCATGAGCCCGGCCCAGTCGGTGCCGGACTGCGGGCTCTGCGACTTGAAGACGCCGAGCGCGACGGTCAGCACCCGCGAGCTGTCGGTGTACGAGACCATGAGCGGCCAGAAGTAGTCGTTCCAGCTCGTGATGTACGTCAGCACCGCGAGGGTCGCGATCGGGGCCGACGCCATCGGGATGACGAGCCGGAAGAACACGCGGACCTTGCCGGCGCCGTCGATGAGCGCGGCCTCCTCGACCTCCTTCGAGATGCCGAGGAAGAACTGGCGCAGGAAGAACACCGCGAATGGCGTCATGAACATCGTCGGCAGGGCGATGCCGAGCAGGTTGTCGACGAGCCCGAGCTGCTTGATGAGCGTGAAGTTCGGCAGCAGCGTGAAGATCGCGGGGACCATCAGCCCGGCCAGGAACACCCCGAACACGCGGTCGCGGCCGGGCCAGCGCAGCCGGGCGAAGGCGTACGCGGCCGCTGCCGAGAAGAACACCTGGCCGACCGTGACGAGCGTCGACACGACGATCGAGTTGAGCAGGTACCGCCAGAAGTCGAGCGCGGCGCCGGAGCCGCCCTGCGCCAGGGCCTCCTCCGTGGACTGCAGGCCGAGGACGCGTTCGAAGCCGCCCAGGCTGAACCCGACGGGCAGCAGCGAGGTGGGGTCGGCGTTGATCGCGGTGTTCGACGACAGGGCGGTGCGCAGGATCCAGTAGAACGGGAACAGGGTGACGACGATGACGAGGACCATCGCGGCCCAGGCGACGACGCGGCCGACGGAGGGGCGGCGACGGTGTCCAGCGCCCATCCGCGGCGGGCGGGACGTGGTGACGGAGCGGGTGAGTGTCGTGGTCATGGCGCTTCCGTTCAGTCCAGGTCCGACTCACCCGAGCGGGTGAGGCGGTACTGCACGATCGTGATGATGCTGAGGACGATGAGGAGCGCGACCGAGACCGCGGACGCGTAGCCGAACTGGAACCGGCCGAACGCCAGGTTGTAGATGTAGTTCTGCACGACGTTCGTGGCGTTCGCGGGGCCGCCCTGCGTGGTGACGGCGACGGTGTCGAACACCTGGAACGACCCGATGACGGTGATGATGAGCACCAGGGACAGGATCGGGCGGAGCAGCGGCACCGTGATGCGCCAGAACATCTTCCACTCGCTCGCCCCGTCGATGCGGCCGGCTTCGTACACGGTCTCGGGCAGCGACTGCAGCCCCGCGAAGACGAGCAGCGCCGTGTAGCCGACGTGCCGCCAGACGTTGATGAGCGCGATCGAGGGGATGCCCCAGACGTCGCTCTGCAGGAACGGGATGCGGTCGAGGCCGAGTGCCGCGAGCAGCTCGTTGCCGATGCCGAGCTGGGTGTCGAGGATCCAGAGCCACACGAGCGCCGCGACGACGTTCGACACCAGGTACGGCGCGAGCACGATGCCGCGCACGAAGGTCGGCTTCGTCAACCGGTGCATCATCACGGCGATGAACAGCGCGACGACGGTCTGGATGACGATGTTGACGAGGACGTACTCGACGGTCACCACCATCGAGTGCCAGAAGATCGAGTCCTGCACCAGCCGTTCGTAGTTCTGCAGACCGGTGAACTCGGGTTCGGTGAGCAGGTTGTACGAGGTGAAGCTCAGCCAGATGCCCCGCACGGTCGGCCAGGCGAGGAACACCGCGAACCCGACGGCGGCCGGGGCGATGAACACGAGCGCGAGCCACAGGTCGTTCCTGGGCCGGCGCGGTCGGGACGTGGTTCGTGCACGGGCGGGGTCGGCGGGCCGACTCCTCCGACTCGTGCTGGCGGTCGTCAGGGGTGACGACACGGGGCTCTCGGTTGCCATCGCGACTCCTTCGTCTGCGGTGGACTGGCGTGCAGCAGTCCGTGAGCCGGGAATCTACACGTGGGGACCACCGGTGACAAGAGTCGACTTCCGCAGCGCCCAACGGGGTTGTCACGTGTAGACAGCGCGTGTCAGGATGGCTGTGATCTGCACCGGAGCGCTCCGCTCGGCGATGCATCCCCCACCCTGGAAAGGTCACTGATGATCTCTGTCGGTATGGTCGGCGCGGGCCAGTTCGCGCCCCAGTTCGCCAAGCTGTTCAAGCTCCACCCCGACGTCGACCGCGTGTACGTCACGGACCTCGTCGACGAGCGCGCCGCCGAACTCGTCGAGGCGCAGCACCTCGACGGCACGTTCCCCGACTTCGACGCCGTGCTCGCCTCGGACGTCGACGCCGTCGCGATCTTCACGCAGCGGTGGACGCACGGCCCGCTGGTGGTCCGGGCCCTGCGCGCCGGCAAGCACGTGTACTCCGCGGTGCCGATGGCGATCTCGGTCGACGAGATCCGCGACATCATCGAGGCCGTCCGCGAGACCGGGCTGACCTACATGATGGGCGAGACGAGCTACTACAACCCCGCCACCGTGTTCGCCCGCAAGCAGGCCGCCGCCGGTGCGTTCGGCCGGGTCTTCTACGCCGAGGGCGACTACGTGCACGACATGGACCTCGGCTTCTACGCCGCGTACCAGTACAGCGGCGGCGAGGACTGGAAGCGCACCGCCAGCTACCCGCCCATGCTCTACCCGACGCACTCGGTCGGCGGCGTGCTCGGTGCGATCCCCGGGCACGCGGTCAGCGTCAGCTGCATCGGCGTCCGCGACGACCGCGGCGACGGCGTCTTCGACAAGGACGTCAGCCAGTTCGACAACGACTTCTCGAACGCCACCGCCCTGTTCGAGCTCGACAACGGCGGCGTCATGCGGATCAACGAGATGCGCCGCGTCGGCTACCCGTCGCACATCCGCGAGTCCCGCTTCCGCTACTTCGGCACCGAGGCGAGCTTCGAGCAGCTCGCGAAGGTCAGCGTCTGGCAGGACAAGGAGGACTCGCACGACATCAGCGACCAGATCGACACCCAGGCGACGATGGACCTCGACGACCCGCGCCTGGCCGACGTCGACCCGTCCCTGCGCGACGCGTTCGTCTCCGGCTACGCCCAGGTGCACGACACCGACCGACTGCCGGCCGAGTACGACGGCGTGCCGACCGGGCACGAGGGCAGCCACCAGTTCCTCGCCGACGACTTCGTCCGCGCGGTGGTCGACCGGACCCTGCCGCCGGTGAACGCCTGGACCGCCGCCCGCTTCACCCTGCCCGGCATCATCGCCCACCAGTCGGCGCTGCAGGGCGGCGCACGCCTCGAGGTCCCCGACTTCGGTGACGCCCCCACACCGGCGGAGGCCGCCGCGTCGACTACGATCGCGTCCGAGTAACAGGTGCCGTCGGGTGCCGGTCCGTCCGCGGACCGGCACCCGACGGCGCTCCCCCGGACCCGACGAAGGTGGCTGCCGTGACCGTCCCGACGACCCCGCGGGCGGTCACCCGCGCCGACGTCGCCCGCTACGCCGGCGTCAGCACCTCGGTCGTCAGCTACGTCGTGCACGACGGTCCCCGGCCCGTCGCGGCCGCCACCGCTGCGCGGGTGCGCGAGGCGATCCGCGTCCTCGGCTACCGGCCGAACGCCAGTGCGCAGGCCCTGCGCACCGGGTCGTCGAAGATGCTCGGGCTGATCGTGCCGGAACTCGACAACCCGTTCTGGTCCGAGCTCGCCGTCGAGGTCACGCACGCCGCCGCAGCCCGCGGCTACGACGTCCTGCTCGCCAACAGCGACGGCGACGCCGTCCAGGAACGCGAGCGGCTCCGCAGCCTGTCCGCCCGCCAGGTCGACGGCATCATCGTCACGAGCATCATGACCCGGCCGGACCTGTCCACCATGACGGACCCGGGCATCCCGATGGTCCTGCTCAACACCTTCTTCGAGGTCCCCGACCACCCGAGCATCGGCGTCGACGCCCTGCGCGGTGCCTACGACGGCACCCGGCACCTGGTCGAGCACGGCTACCCCTCCATCGGCCTCGTCATGGGCCACACCGGCTCGATGGAGCTGCGCGAGCAGGGCTGGATGCGCGCGCTCCGCGACGCCGGACTGCCGGACGGTCCGATCGTCCGCTGCGACTTCACCCGCAGCGGCGGCCACACCGCCGGCCTGCGGATGTTCGACACCCCGAACCGCCCCCGCGCCGTCTTCGTCAGCTCGGACATGCAGGCCGTCGGCGTGCTCCGCGCCCTGCACGAACTCGGGCTCTCCGCCCCCGACGACGTCGCGGTCGTGTCCTTCGACGGCGTCGCCGAGGCCGACTGGACGATCCCCCAGCTCACCGTCGTGCGGCAACCCACGGGGACGATGGCCGCCGCTGCGGTCGACCGCGTGCTCGGCCTCGGCCCGGACGACCAGTGGCACCGCGACCTCGTGCCCGCCGAGCTCGTCCTCGGCGCGAGCTGCGGGTGCGACGTGCGTCGCTGACGCTGGCGCCGGGCGGAGGCGGCGGCGGGCGGACCCCGGGTCCTGTCGCGAAAGCGACAGGTCCACGCGAACAGCCGGCGTGCATGTGTCGCTTTCGCGCGGGCGCGCGGGGTGGGCGCGCGGGCGCCCCTCCAGCCCCGCCCGCGCTGCCCGGGTGCCGCGAGAGCGACACACCTCGCGGCCGGCCCGGGGTCCCTGTCGCGAAAGCGACAGGTCCACGCGAACAGTCGGCGTGCATGTGTCGCTTTCGCGCGGGCGCGCGCGGCGTGGGCGCGCGGGGCGGGCGCGCGGGGTGGGCGACCAGGCCGACGGACGGGAGGCCCGTG
>NZ_MJGO01000038.1:91839-260227 GCF_001864895.1 Curtobacterium sp. MCBA15_009 | reverse complement strand
GGAGGCCCGTGGCGGCGTCGCCACGGGCCTCCCGTCCGTCAGCCGGTCACGTCGACGACCGCCGCCGGCTCCGCCGTGTCCCAGGTCTCGGGTACGGGCTCGCCGGCGCGACGCACGGCGTAGACGACGGCACCGAGGTCGGGCGGCAGCACCGACTCGACGAGCGTGAACCGCCGACCGGTGTCGGCACCGCGCTCGGCGGCCAGGCGGGCGGCGAAGCGGCTGCGGAAGCCGGCGTCCGAGAAGACGCCGCCCGACGACGACACGGCCGTCGGACGACCGTCGCCGTCGTCCCCGATGCGGTGCGCGACGACGCGGACCTGCTGCACGAGCTCCTCGACGGCGTCGTCGAGGATGCTGGCGGCCACCGGGTCGCCCGCACCGGCAGCGGCTGTCACGACACGGGAGAGCGCCGCGACCTCGGTGCGGCCGGCCTGCCAGTCGTGCATGACCAGGCCGACGAGGTCGAGGTCGGCGGCGATGCCGGTCCGCTCGCGGAGCAGGTCGTACAGCGCCGACCGCGGCAGGCGCCCGTCGGCCATCCGGCTGAAGGCGTTCAGGCCGCGGCGCGCGATCCAGTGCGCCGACCCCTCGTCGCCGATGAGTTCGCTCCACCCACCGACCCGGTGTGTGCGGGAACCTCGCTCGCCGTACGCCATCGAGCCGGTGCCGGCGATGACGTTGATGCCGTCGTGGCCGCCGAGCGACCCCGCCCAGCCGGCGAGCATGTCGTTGCCGACCGTGTACCGGCGGTGGCCGAGGACCGGCTCCGGGATCGCGTCGAGCAGCACGTCGGCACCCGCGGACTCGCCGTGGCCCGGCAGACCGAGGAACGCGTGCGTGACGTCGTCGGCGGAGCGCCCCGCCGCGGCGAGCACGGCCCGCGTCCCGCTTCCGACGACGTCCGCCACCGCGGCGACGCCGACGTCGAGCCACGAGCACGCCGGTCCGCGCCAGCGCGCCAGCACCCGGCCGTCGCCGCCGGCCAGGACGACGGCGGTCTTCGTGCCGCCGCCGTCCAGGCCCAGGAACAGCGTCATGCCCGTCCCCGTGCGGGGTCGACCGCCTCGAGCGGGTGGATGGTGACCCCGCGGACGACGCGGTTCACCGTGCCGTCCGGGAACGGGTTGTCCGGCGTGCAGCCGAGCCGCACCGAGGCGTGCAGCGCGAGCAGCTGCGCGACGGCGACGAAGCCGACCGCGCGCAGTCCGTCGTCGAGCCCCTCGGCCTCGGGGAACACGAGGTCGAGGTCGGTCGCCGTCCCGTGCTCGTCGGCACCGACGACGACGACCTGGTCCGGCCGGTCGGCACGGATCTCGCGGACGATGTCGTCGTCGTACCGGCGCACCCGCGGGTCCGCGGAGCGGAGCACCACGACGACCGTCTCGTCGTCGAGGACCGCCTTCGGTCCGTGCCGGAAGCCGAGCGGGGTGTCGTGGAACGCCGCGATGGTGCCGGCGGTCAGCTCGAGGGTCTTCAGCGCGCACTCCTCGGCGAGTCCGGCGAGCGCGCCGCCGCCGAGGAACACGATGCGTCGGGGCGACCGGTCGAGGATCCGGTCCAGGCCGTCCTCGGCGGCGAGCGCGCGCTCCCCCGTCGCGACGACGCGGTCGAGTTCCGCGGCGTCCGACGGCACGAACGCCAGGAGCGCGGCGAGCAGCATGCTCGAGAAGCTCGACGTCATCGCGAAGCCGGTGTCGTTCGTCTGCGGGGGCATCGTGAGGACGAAGGAGTCCTCGCGGTCCCGGTGGCCGACGGCCAGCGCGCCGGTCGGGTCGCACGTGACGACCAGGTGGTGGGCGCTCGGTGCGATCGCGTCGACGAGCTCCGTGGCGGCGGCGCTCTCCGGGCTGTTGCCCGACCGGGCGAACGAGACGAGCAGGACCGGGACGTCCTCGGCGAGCACGGTGCGCGGGTCGGCGACGATGTCGGTGCTCGACACCGCGTCGAAGCGGCGGTGCAGACGCCCCCGCAGGGACTCGGCGACGATCCGGCCGACGAAGGCCGAGGTGCCGGCGCCGGTCAGGACGACACGGGTGCGCGGGTCGCGCAGTGCCCGCTCGAGGAAGGCGTCGAGCGGGCCGCGCGCCTGGTCGAGGAGCACGGCGAGGTCGCGCCATGCGCGGGGCTGCTGGTGGATCTCGCCGAGGGTGGCGCTGGACGGGGTGGTGACGTCGGTGGTCACGGGGTTCCTTTCCGGGGTGCGACGGGACGGGGGCGGGCGTCAGCCCTTGAGGCCCGCCGACGCCATCGTCGCGACGAACTGCTTCTGGGCGACCAGGAACAGGAGGATGAGCGGGAGCGTGGCGACCACGTTCCCCGCCATGAGCAACGACCAGTCCGTGCGACGGACGCCCTGGAAGTTGGTCAGGCCGAGCTGGAGCGTGAAGGCGTGGTCGTTGTTGATCGCGACGAGCGGCCAGACCAGGTCGTTCCACGACCCGAGCAGCGTGAAGATCGCGAGCGTCGCCAGGGCGGGGCGTGCGAGCGGCAGGACGATCCGGAAGAACACCTGCAGCCGGTTGCAGCCGTCGATCATGCCGGCTTCCTCGAGCTCCGCCGGCAGCGACAGGAAGAACTGGCGCATGAGGAAGATGCCGAACGCGGACGCGAGCCACGGGACGATCGCGGCGCCGAGGTGGTCGACGAGGTGCAGCCGGGCGAACATGACGTACGTCGGGATCATGAGCAGCTGCGACGGGATCATGATCGTCGCGAGGATCGCGAGGAACCCGAACGTGCGACCGGGGAACCGCAGTCGCGCGAAGCCGTAGCCCGCGAGCGAGCAGAGCACCAGGTGCGACGCGATGGCCGACGCCGACACGATGACCGTGTTGAGCAGCCAGTGCAGGATGTCCGACTCGGCGAACAGGCGCGAGTAGCCGCCGAGGGTGAACTGCGTCGGGATGAACGACGGCGGGAACTTGTTGATCTCCGACGCCGGTTCGATCGAGGTGAGGAACATCTCGACGAACGGCAGCAGGAAGAGCACCGACACCGGCAGCAGGAGCAGGTGCCACGGGCTGAACGGCCAGCGGCGTCGACGGCGACCGGTCGTGCTCGGGCGGGCGGCGACGACGGCGTCCCGCCGCAGCGGGGTGTCGAGGACCCGGGTCTCGGTGGACATCAGAGCGAGCTCCTTCCCGCGCGCCGCTGCACGAGCGTGACGACGACGGTGGCGACGAGGGTGACGAAGAACATCCCGTAGGCGATGGCCGAGCCGTACCCGAACTGCAGGTTCTGGAACGCGGTCTTCCACAGGAAGTAGACGATGGTCTGCGTGGCGTCGAGCGGCCCGCCGCGGGTGGTGGCGTAGACGAGGTCGAAGAGCTGGATCGCCTGCAGGGTCTGGTAGATCGCGACGAACGCGGTCACCGGGCCGAGGTGCGGCCAGACCACGCGCCAGAAGGTCTGCCACGCGTTCGCGCCGTCGATCCGGGCGGCCTCGATGACGTCACCGGGGACGTCCTGCAGGGCCGCCAGGTAGATCACCGTGGTGAACGCGGCCTGCCCCCACAGCGACATGATGACGATGACGAGCATCGCCTCGCTGCGGTCCTCCAACCAGCCCTGCTGGGGCAGGTGCAGGACCCGGAGCACGTTGTTCACGATGCCGAACTGCGGGCTGAACAGGTAGGTGGTGAGGATGCCGGTCGCCGCGGCCGACGCGACGAACGGCACGAAGATCGCGGTGCGGTACAGCCCGATGAACCGGATCCGGCGGTTGAGCGCGACGGCGAGCGCGAGCCCGAGCAGCAGCGAGGCCGGCACGAACAGCACCGTGTAGAGCACGGTGTGCAGCACCGCGGCGCGGACGCCGTCGTCGGTGACGAGGTCGGCGTAGTTCTGGCCGCCGATGAACGTCGCCGGGCTGAAGCCGTCCCAGCTCTGGAAGGACAGGAGGAGCGCCCAGGCGCCGGGGAACAGGGTGAGCCCGAGGACGATGACGAGCGCCGGGGCGACGAAGCCCCAGCCCGCCAGGCCCTCGCGGACGGCGCCGGCGGAGCGACGACGACGTCGTCGGCCGGAGCCGGGCCCGTCCGGCTGCCCCGTGTGCTCGGCGGGGCGGAGTGCGAAGGTGGTCATGGGTGCTCCTAGCCTTGGCGGAGTGCCTTGTCGGCGGCGTCGCTCGCCTGCCGGAGTGCGGTCTTCGGGTCGCCGTCGCCCTGCAGCACGTGCGCGACCGCGTTGCCGAACGCCTCGGAGAGGCCGTTGTAGCCGGGCACGGTCGGACGGGTCTGCTTCGCGTTGGCGGAGTTCTCCTGCATGACGTCGAGGCCGGGGAGCGCCTTCGCCTGCTGCAGGAAGGCCTCGCTGGTCGCCTCGCTCGAACGCAGCGGCAGGTTGCCGACGGCGACGTTGAAGCGCTCGTCCTGCTCCTTCGCGGTCAACCACTTCACGAAGTCCGTGGCCCAGTACGCGCGGTTGACGTCCTTGTTGTCGAACAGCGTCCACAGGTCGGGGCCGGACACCGTCTGGTGGTCCCCGTCGGTCCCCGGCAGCTGGACGACCCCGTACGAGGTCCCCGCGGTCTTCAGCGCGGACAGCTCCCACGGGCCCGAGGTGATCATGCCGATGCGGTCGCTCTCGAAGAGCTGCGCGAACTTCGTGTCGGTCTGGTCGAGGTAGACGCTCCGGTCGTCGACCGCCATGTCGCGGAGGAACGAGAGCGCGTCCACGCCGGCGGCCGAGTCGAACGCCGCCTGCTTGCCGTCCTCGCTGAGGATCGCCCCGCCGTTCTGCCAGAGGTGCGGCCACATCTGCCAGGTGGTCTCCTCGCTGCCGGACACCGAGTAGCCGTACCCGAAGGTGTTGCTGTCCTTCTCGGTGAGCTGCTTCGCGGCCTTGCGGAAGTCCTCCCACGTCCAGTCGGCGGTCGGGTACGCGACACCGGCCCGGTCGAAGACGGTCGTGTTGTAGAGCAGCGAGATGTTGTCGACGACCGCGGGGAACCCGATCACCTTGCCGCCCGTGGGCTGGGCGGTGTTCCGTGCGGCCTGGGTGAACTCGTCCCAGGCGACGTCCGGCTCCTCGATGGTGTCGCGGAGGTCGAGCGTGCGGTCCGAGCGTTCGAGCTGGCTCGCCCACGACCCGAACGTGTACGAGATGTCCGGGGAGTCGTTCCCGGCGAAGGACGCCGCGAGCTTCTGCAGCAGTTCGTCCGTCGAGGACGCACCCGGCGACATGTCGATGGTCACGTTCGGGTGGTCGTCCTCGTACTCGTCGACGAGCGCCTGCAGGAGCTTCTCGGCCTGGTCGCTCTGCCCCGACCACATGGTCAGGTGCACGGGGGCCGAGGTGTCGAGCGTCGTCGCACCCTGCGTGGCGCACCCGGCGAGCGCCGAGCCGACCACCGCCAGGACGGCGGCCGCCGCGGTCCAGCGCGCGCGGCGCCGACCGGTGCCGGTCGGGGTGGCGCGGGTTCCTCTTCGTGTCACTGCGGACTCCTTCGTCGTCGCGTGCGTCGGTCGGTCGGCGCCGTCGTCAGATCGCGGCCGGGTCGAGCTGCACCCGGAGGGGCTCCGGCAGCAGGTCGCCGTGGGCGGCCACCAGCTCGTTGCAGAGGTCCCAGATCTGCGCGGGCGTCAGCGTCGACGACGCGTTCGGGTCGACGAGGACGGCCTGGCGGAGCGCGAGCGGGTCGCCGTCGCGCGCGGCCTGGATCGTGAGCTCGTTGACCGAGACGTACGAGCGGTTGAGCGCCGCCGCCGCCGTGGGCAGCGCCCCCATCGGCCGCGGGGCGATGCCCGCGGCGCCGACGGTCGTCGGGACCTCGACGACGCAGCCGGCCGGCAGGTTGTCGATGAGCCCGTGGTTGACGACGTTGGCGTGGATCTCCCGCTCGGTGCCCGTGACCAGGGAGTGGATCACCTGGGGTGCGTACTCGGCGGCGCCCTGCTCGAGCTCGAGCGGTTCGCCGTTCGCCAGGGCGCGCTCCGCTGCCTGGAACTCGGCGAGGTTCTCCTCCGAGATCCCGACGTACTCCAGCGGCTGCAGGCGGAAGCGGTCGATCTGCTCGGCGGAGCGCAGGAACCACGGCAGGTACTCCGACGAGTGCTCGCTCGTCTCGGTGGGGTACGCGCCGATGCGTCGGAAGATCTCGACGCGCACCCGGCGCTGCAGCTCGGGGTCCTGTCGGATCCGCTCGCGCAGGCGCGGGTAGAGGTCCTCACCGTCGTGGGTCCAGTCGAGGAGCCACGCCTGGTGGTTGACGCCGGCGGCCCGGAACCGGGTGTCGTCGACGTGCAGGCCGACGAGCTCGGCGAGGTCGTTCGCCGTCCAGTAGACGCTGTGGCAGAGGCCGAGGGTCGTGATCTCGGGGGCGGCGACGTTTGCCCACCAGACGTTCATCGCCATCGGGTTCGTGTAGTTCAGCAGGACCGCGCCCGGGGCGACGGCCCGCATGTCCTCGAGCAGGCTGGTCAGGAACGGGAAGGTGCGGAGCGCGCGGAACACGCCGCCGACGCCGGTGGTGTCGCCGATGGTCTGCTGCAGTCCGTGCCGCGCCGGGATCTCCAGGTCGAGCCGGGTCGCGTCGACCCCACCGATCTGCACCATGTTGACGACGAAGTCGACGTCGGCGAGTGCGCGGCGGCGGTCGGTCGTCGCGGTCACCTGGATCGATCGGCCGAACCGCTCGCTCACCTGGTGGGCGGTGCCCTCGGCGACGGCGAGCCGCCGTTCGTCCACGTCGTGGAGTCGGAGGTCGAGCGGGGGCAGGTCCTCGAAGCCGAGGAGGTCGGCGAGCAGCTGTCGGGTGAAGACGACACTGCCGGCACCGATGAACGCAACACGGGTCATGCTCAGGAATCATGGAGTGGAATCGCCGTTCGTCCAACATTCCGAGCGAAACGATCAGAATGACTGACCGCTACGATCGCACTCGTGATCGATGACCGCTCCTCGTCGCCGTCGCAGACGTCCCCCGCCTCCGGGTCGGGCAAGCGGTCGCGGCGCATGCTCGCCGTGCTCGAACTGCTGTCCGAGCAGGGCGCCGTCTCGCTGCAGGACCTCGTCACGTCGCTCGGGGTGTCGGCGGCGACGGCCCGCCGCGACCTCGCCGACCTCGAGCAGCAGGGGCTGCTGACCCGCACGCACGGCGGTGCCCGGATCGCGGTCCCGACGGCCGAGATCCCGGTCCGGCTGCGCGAGGGGCGCTCGCAGGCCGTCAAGCAGCGCATCGGGCGGGCGGCGGCAGCGCTGCTGCCCGACGGCCCGTTGGCCGTGGCGATCGGCGGCGGCACCACGGCCGCGACGGTCGCCCGTTCCCTGGTCTTCCGCAACGGTCTGACCATCGTCACGAACTCGCTGACGACCGCCGGCGAGATCGGCGCGCGGCCGAACCTGCGGGTCGTGATGACCGGTGGCACCATCCGGCCGCACTCGTTCGAGCTCGTCGGGGTCCTGGCCGAGAACGCGTTCGGCGCGATGAACGTCGGGGCCGCCTTCGTCGGGATGGACGGGGTCAGCGCCGCCGGCGGTGCCACCACGCACGACGAGATCGAGGCGAGGACGAACGCCGCGATGCTCCGCAACGCGCAGCGCACGATCGTCGTCGCCGACTCGTCGAAGATCGGCCGGACCACGCTCGCGCCCGTCGTCGGCATGCAGGCCGTGCACGACCTGGTCACCGACGACGGCGCCGACCGGGCCGAGCTCGGACGCATCGCGGACCTCGGCGTGCGGGTGCACGTCGTCGCGAGCCAGACACCCGAGCCGCGCTGAGCGCGCGGCGGGGCCGCGCAGGACGATCGCGCAGACCGACTGCGCACCTGCCCGTCGGCGCTGGTCGTGGCGTGGCCGGCGACGGCATACTGCCGACCGTGCACCACGACGACGCCCCGACCCAGCAGCTCCCCCGGACCGGACGGACCGTGCGCCTGCACGCGTCCGGGCCGGACGACCCGACCGCGACACCGGTGACGGGTGGCTGGCTGCTCGAGCCGGGCCCGCTCACCGTCGCGCACGACGGCGAGGCGGTCGAGGTCCACCGGCACGGCTGGACCTCGTGGTCGCCGACCGGGTGGACGCCGATCGAGGACGCACCCCTGCGCATCGCCGGCGACCCGGACCGGACGGTGACCGCCGACGACGCAGCGAACGACACCCCGGACCGGCACGAGGGCAACGGCGCGGTCGCCGTCGCCCTGGCCGACGGCCGGGTGGTGCTGCTCGGTGCCGTCGGGCTCGGGCTCCCCCGCGCCGGGGCCGACGGCACGCACCTGTGGGGCCGCACCGAGGACGTCGGCGGGCAGTGGTTCCTCGGCGTCGGTGACGAGGCGGGCGTGTTCGACGCCTACGCCGCGCAGCTCGCCGCCCACTTCGGCTCGTCGCCCGACGCTGGCTCGGTGTCGACCGTCTGGTGCAGCTGGTACTCGTTCTTCGAGGACATCGACGCCGAGCGGATCGAGCAGTCCGTCGACGCCCTCGGCGACCTGCCGTTCGACGTCGTCCAGGTCGACGACGGCTGGGAGGAGATCGTCGGCGACTGGGTGCCGAACGCGGACTTCCCCGACGGCCTCGCACCGATCGCCGAACGGATCGCGGCACGCGGTTCGCGACCCGGCCTGTGGCTCGCGCCGTTCATCTGCCTGCCCGACTCCCGCACGGCGCTCGAGCACCCGGACTGGCTCGTCCAGCGCGAGGACGGCGAGGGCCCCATCGTCGCCGGCCACAACTGGGACACCCACTACTGGGCGCTCGACACGACGCTGCCGGCCGTCCAGGAGCACCTGACCGAGGTGTTCCGTGCCGTCGTCGGCTGGGGCTTCCGATACCTCAAGCTCGACTTCCTGTCCGCAGCGGCCCTGCGGGGCGTCCGCCACCGCGCGGGCGACCGCGAACAGGTGTACCGCGACGCGATCACGCTCATCCGCCGGGTGGTCGGCGACGACGTGCACCTGCTCGGCTGCGGTGCGCCGATGCTCGCGTCGATCGGCGTGCTCGACGCGATGCGCGCCGGACCCGACACCGCATCGTTCTGGAAGAACGACGCCACCGTCCCCGACCCCAGCCACGAGGGCGGACTCAACGGACTGGTCGGCCCGCTGGAGCGCGTCTGGATGCACCCGCTGTACCGGATCGACCCGGACGTCGTGTCCTTCCGCGCCGGCGCCGGGACCCTCGACGCCGACCAGCGCGCCCTGCTCGCCGACCTCGCCCGCGTCTGCGGCTTCCGGTCCACCTCGGATCCGGTGCAGCAGCTCACGCCGGACGAACGCGCCGACCTCGCGTCGTTCCTCGACCACCAGCCGCGGGTGCGCCGGCTCGACCGGTACCGCTTCGCGGTCGACGACCGCGTCGTCGACTTCCGTCCGGCGGTCGCCGAGGCACGTGTCGGCCGGGAGGCACTTGGTCGCTGACCGCCGTAGGGTGACGGTGTGCAGGCCCTCGGATCACTCGCGCGCTTCGGCCTGGCCGGGTTCGGCCTGCTGGCGATCTGGCTACTGACGACCGCCGACGGTCGCCTCTCACGGGTCCTCATGGGGGTCGGGTGCGCGCTGCTCGCCGTCGCCGCGTACGTCGGGCAGGACCTCGCCGACCGAGCTGCCCGGAACCGGCAGCTCGACGAGGCGGTCGCCCGCAAGGACGAGTGGGAGGCGGAGCACGGCCCGTCGGAGGAGTCCGAGCGGTGACGGCCACCCATCACACCGAGCGACGCACCGGCTGGACCGCCACGGGCTGGGCGGTGCTGTTCTGGCTGACCGCCGGGCTCGGCGCCGTCGCCGGCTTCCTGACGTGGCTGTTCCTGTACCTCGCGTCCGACGTCGACAACCGCAGCACGGCCGACGACTTCTCGAACCCGCACGAGGGGGCGGTGACGCTCGGGCTGCCGGTCGTCGTCGGGGCACACCTGCTCGGTCTGCTCCTGCTCCTGATGGCGGCCCGGGTCGCCCGGCACGACCGTCGCTCCGCGGTCCGGTTCGCGCTCGTCGCCCTGGTCGCGACCTCGCTGGTCGGTCTGGCGGGCCTCCTCGCGCTGACCGGCGGCGACCTGCTGGTGCCGTACCCGCAGCCGTTCCGGCCGTGACCGTCAGCCGCCGGCGCCGCGTCCGGTGATCCGGCGGTTCGTCGCGGCGATCGCCGCGCGGTCCTCGTCGGACAGCCCGGCGGCGCGCAGGACGCGACCGAGCACGTCGCTCTTCATCGCGATGTACTCGTCGATGTCCGACGCCCGTCCGGCCGCACGGCGCTTCACCGCGGCGTACGCGTCGCGCAGCACCGCGTCCGACCGCAGGACGTCGCGGACGGCCAGGTGGTTCCGCAGCGCGAGCGACCCGGCGGTGGCGACGTACGTGTTGCTCGGCGCGAAGCGCTCGGGGGTCCGGAACGCCTGCCGGCCCGGCACCCCGAGCTCGCCGCGGGGCTCGAACCCGATCGTCGCGAGCGCGGCCACGGCGGCGGGCACGTCGGCGGCGTCCACCACGACGTCGACGTCGACGACCGGCTTCGCCGCCAGGCCCGGCACGGCGGTGCTGCCGACGTGCTCGATGCTCCGGAACGGAGCACCGGCCGCGTCGAGTGCGGCGGCGTACGCGTCCCGCAGCGCCGCGAACCGCTCCGGCCACGACGCCCGGTACGCGACCACCTCGATCACGGCGACCCCGTCACGAAGCGATGACCTGGAACATGACGTGGTCCCGCCAGACCCCGTCGATCTTGATGTACTCGGGCGCGAATCCGTACCGGGTGAAGCCCGCCGCGGCCAGGGCCCGCTGCGAGCCGACGTTCTCGGGCAGGGTCTCGGCCTGCACCCGGTGGAGCCGGAGCACGTCGAACGCGTGGTCGACCGCCGCACGGACCGCGCGGGTGGCGTGCCCCTGCCGCGTCCGGTCGGCCCGTACCCAGTACCCGAGTGCGCACGACTGCAGCGCACCCCGGGTGACCCCGCTCAGGGTGATGCGGCCGAGCAGCTCGCCGTCGCCGGACTCGATGACGAACGGCACCGCGGTCCCCGCCCGACTCGCAGCGAGCGCCTGCACGATCACGTCGTGCTGCCCGCGCTCCGTGTAGTACGACGGTGAGCGTGCCGGCTCCCACGGCCGCAGGTGGTCCGCACTCGACGTGATGACCGACGCCAGGACGGCTGCGTCCTCGACGCGGATCGGGCGCAGCCTGGTGCCCGGATCGGAGGGCGCATGACCCGGGCGGTCGCGGTGGTCCAGCGGCATCTCGGTCGCCTCCGTTCGGGCTGGGTCTGGGCTGATCGTCGGCGGACCGGGTCACGCCCCGGCGCGGCCGCCCGCGGACGGGGCCGGACAGCGTTCTACCATGCGCCTCCGTCAACGTCGCAGGTTCGTCACGACCGCGGTCGTGCTGGCGGTGACCGCGTGCGCCCTGACCGGCTGCGCGGGGCTCTTCGACCGCTACCCGAACGCGGCATGTCGGTCATCTCGAAGGTCCCGTCCCCGTGCAGCGTCAGGCGGCTGGACGCGTGCGTCCACGTGCCGGCGAGGTCGGCCGGTCCCTGCGCACCTGGGTCACGCGCGGTGACACGAGCGCCCCGGTCGACCCCGGCACCCCCGCGACGGTCAGCTGCACCGGGACCTGGGACCTGCAGGTCGATGTCCAGGACTTCCACCTGTCGTCGCCGACGCCCGACTGTGGTGGGGGCGGGTTCGCGACCGGCAGGCAGGGCGAGATGACGATAGCCTTCGGCATCGACGGTGGTTCCGGTGACCCGCGGTGCTGGGAACTCGTCCGCGTCGGGTCGGACCTCGAGCCGCACGGTCACGAGGACTGCCGACAGTACAACTGAGGCGGCTCGCCCTCGGTCTAGGATGCCTTCGACATGACCAGCAGCGACGGCTCGAGCGCTCACCCGGACCCCGCCGTCCGTCGTGAAGCCTCAGGCCACGACGTGGACCAGGCGACGGCCTTCTACGAGCACCTCCACAACGCACGCCGCGTGTCGCTCACCGCGTCCGGCAGGCCCTTCGCGTACCGGGTCCGGGCGGTCGGCGACCCCTCGATGACGCTCCGCAGTTCGACGCTCACGGCGGACCGGTGGGGGCGCATCGAGCCCGAGGGCCGCTACCTGCTGACCTGGGCGCAGCACGGCACCGCCGCCATCGACGCCGGGACCGACCACGAACAGGTCCTGCGCCCGGGCACCGCCGCGATGTACCCGACCGGCCGCGCCCTGACCCTCGAGGCCCCCGCGGACACGGTGCCGCACGCCGTCGACTTCGATGCGACCTTCCTCCGGGACCTCGACGCGAGTCGCCGGAACGCCGAACCCCGTCCGCTGCGCTTCAGGCGGCACCCCGCACCCGAACCGCTCGCCGTGCTCCAGCGCCGGCTCGCCGCCGCAGCGCCCGAACTGCTCGACCCGACACTGCTCCCCCTGCGGCGACGCCTGTTGACGCAGAGCATCGGACGGCTCGTCCTCGACGCGTTCGCCGAGACGGACGAGGGGCTGTTCGGGGAGTACCACGGCAACGTGGGTCGCGCCCTGCGGTTCATCGCCGACCGCAACGGCGACCCCATCACCTCGCACGACGTCGCTGCTGCGGCGGGGCTGAGCCTGCGCGGCCTGCAGGAGGCGCTCAACCGTGCAGACCTCGCCGCGCCGACGGTCCTCATCCGGCAGGCACGGCTCCGCGGCATCCGGAGCGAACTGCAGCAGGCGGACCCCACCCGCGTCACCGTCGCCGAGATCGCCCTGCGCTGGGGCTTCCGACACCTCGGCCGGTTCGCCGGGTACTACCTGCAGGAGTTCGGCGAGAACCCGAGCACCACGCTCCGCACCTGACATCCGGAACGGGCGTCGGCAGACCGGACCCGGACGTGCCCGGTGCTCGATGCGCCTCGGTGATGGCGGAGGGTGTGGGATTCGAACCCACGAGACATCTCTGCCCACCTGTTTTCAAGACAGGCTCCATCGGCCGCTCGGACAACCCTCCAGTGACGCGACCACGTGGCGAGACGTGACCGCGTCCCGGGAAGTCTACCCGGGCCTCCCGTCCGGCTGCGCGTCAGTGCCTGCGCGGATCAGCGCGGCAGGGAGTCGAGCGCTGCTGCCAGGCCGTCGTCGGTCACGCCGCCGGTGAGCTCGTTGCCCGCGTCGGCGACGTCGTCGGGCGCCTGGCCCATGACGACGCCGCGACCGGAGGTCGAGGCCCACCGCAGCATGTCGATGTCGTTGCGTCCGTCGCCGGCGGCGAAGACGCGGGACCGCGGGATGTCGAGCCACTCGCGCACGCGCTCCATCGCGGTGGCCTTCGTGACGCCCTCGGGGGCGATGTCGAGCCACGACGTCCAGCCGACCGAGTACGAGACCTTGTGCAGGCCCATCTGCTCGACGACCTGCAGGAAGTCCTCGGTGTCGTGGCCGGGCGAGATGACGACGACGCGCGTGGCCTCCACCCCGAGCAGCCGTTCGAAGGGCACGTGCTCGCCGGCGACCGTCATGGTGTCGTCGGGGAAGTTGCCCGAGAGCAGGAAGTGCCCGGTCTCGTCCTCGACGCCGAACGCGGCGTTCTCGAGCGCGCCGTGGATGGTCCGCAGGACCTCGGAGGGGTCGAAGCGCTCGACGTGGACGCGCTCGTAGGACCCGTCGGGCCGGCGCGCCAGGGTCAGCGCACCGTTCGCGCACACCAGGTACTTCGGTCGGATGCCGAGCGTGTCGAGCAGGGGCACGGTCATGCCCTCGCTGCGCCCGGTGGAGAGCATCACCTCGTGGCCGGCGGCCTCGGCGTCGCGGAGCGCGGCGACCACCGCCTCGGTGACGACGCCGTCCTCGCGCATGGTGGTGCCGTCGACATCGAGCGCGACCAACCAGCGCTTCGTGCGGGCGGGCGCGGCGCCACCCGCGTCCTGCGAGGTGCCGTCGACGAACCGTCCCTGCGTGCTCATCGGGGCTCGATCACCTCGACGCCGCCCAGGTACGGGCGCAGGACCTCCGGCACGACGACGGAACCGTCGGCCTGCTGGTGGGTCTCGAGGATCGCGACGATCCAGCGCGTGGTGGCGAGCGTGCCGTTCAGCGTCGCGACGGGGGCGGTCTTGCCGCTCTCCGTGCGGTAGCGGATGTCGAGGCGGCGGGCCTGGAACGTCGTGCAGTTCGACGTCGAGGTGAGCTCGCGGAAGGTGCCCTGCGTCGGCACCCAGGCCTCGATGTCGTACTTCTTCGCAGCGCTCGTGCCGAGGTCGCCCGCGGCGACGTCGATGACGCGGTAGTGCAGCCCGAGGTCCTGGAGCATCTGCTCCTGGTGGGCGACGAGCTTCTCGTGCTCGGCCTCGGCCTGGTCCGGGTGGACGTAGGCGAACATCTCGAGCTTGTTGAACTGGTGGACGCGCAGGATGCCGCGGTTGTCCTTGCCCGCGGAACCGGCCTCGCGGCGGTAGCAGGTCGACCAGCCGGCGTAGCGGTGCGCGTCCGTCGACTCGTCGAAGGACAGGATCTCGTCGGCGTGGAAGCCGGCGAGGGCGACCTCGCTCGTGCCGGTCAGGTAGAGGTCGTCCGCCTCGAGGCGGTAGACCTCGGCGGCGTGCTCGCCGAGGAAGCCGGTGCCGGCCATCGTCTCGGGGCGCACGAGCGTCGGGGTGATGAGCGGTTCGAAGCCGGCTGCGACCGCACGGTCGAGGCCGAGCGACATGAGCGCGATCTCGAGCCGGGCGCCCATGCCGCGCAGGAAGTAGAAGCGCGAGCCGGAGACCTTCACGCCGCGCGGGATGTCGATGATGCCGAGGTGCTCGCCGAGGTCGGCGTGGTCCTTCGGCTCGAAGTCGAACTCGGGCTTCGTGCCGACGGTGCGCAGCGTGACGAAGTCGTCCTCGCCGCCGGCGGGGACCCCGGGCAGGACGACGTTCGGGATGCCGCGGACGACCGAGTCGAAGGCCGCCTCGGCCTCGGTGACGGTGGCCTGGGCCTGCTTCACCCGACCGGCGAGGGCCTGGGCCTGCTGCACGAGCGCGGCCTTCTCGTCCTTCGGGGCCTTCGCGACGGTCTTGCCGAAGGCGTTCTGCTCGGCACGGAGCGACTCGAACGAGGTGATCGCGCTGCGACGTGCGGAGTCGGCGGCGACGGCCTCGTCCACGACGGTCTCGGAGGCACCACGTGCCTGCTGTGAAGCCTTGATGACGTCCGGGTTGTCGCGGAGCAGCTGTGGGTCGATCACCGCACCATCCTAGACAGGGCTGGCCGCACGCGACCCTTCTCCCCCCGGGGCGGACGGCACGGGACCCTTCTCCGTCCGGGGCGGACGGCACGCAGCGCGGATCGGTAGCGTTGACGTATGTCGACCCCTTCGGAGACCGCGCCCGCGGATCAGGACGCCCTCCCCACCGAGCAGCGGACGGCCGCGGTGGTCTACAACCCGGTCAAGGTCCACCTGCCGACCCTCAAGCGCACGGTCCAGGAACACCAGGAACAGGCCGGTTGGGCCGAGACCCTGTGGTTCGAGACGTCGGAGGAGGACCCGGGCGGCGGCATGGCCCGCGCCGCGGTCGAGGCCGGTGCCGACGTCATCGCCGCGGCGGGTGGCGACGGCACGGTCCGTGCGGTCGCCGAGGTCGTGCACGAGTCCGGCTCGACCCTCGCCCTGCTGCCGAGCGGGACCGGCAACCTGCTCGCGCGCAACATGAAGCTGCCGCTCGACGACCTGACCGCCAGCGTCCGGTCGATCTTCCACGGCGACGACCGCAAGATCGACTTCGGGATGCTCCGGATCGAGCGGCCCGGCGGCGAGCGCGAGCGCTACGGCTTCCTGGTGATGGCGGGCCTGGGCCTCGACGCCCGGATGCTCGTGAACACCCGCCCCGAGCTGAAGAAGAAGGTCGGCTGGCTCGCCTACGTCGACTCGCTGTTCCGCTCGGTGCGCGACGCGGACGCCTTCGAGTTCCGCTACCAGCTGGACGACGACGGCAACCGCTCGCTCCGTGCGCACTCCCTGATCGTCGGCAACTGCGGCATGCTGCAGGCCGGTGCGATCCTGCTGCCGGACGCCGAGATCGACGACGGTGTCTTCGACATCGCGGTGATGCGACCCCGCGGCTTCTTCGGCTGGGTCCGGATCGGCGCCCGGGTGTTCTACGAGAACGGGATCCTGCGGGCGTTCCGCCGCTCGAAGCTCAGCAACACCGTCGTCGGGCAGCGGATCGTGTCGAAGTCGCGCGAGGAACGGCCGCTGCGCTACCTGCGCGGGCAGGAGTTCACCGCCCGGCTCGAGCGGCCCGACGAGTTCGAGATCGACGGCGACCCGGTGGGCGAGGTCATCGCCTTCCGCTCGCGGATCGACCCGATGGGGCTCTCCGTGCGCGTGCCAGACCCGGCGGACGATCGCCACGGCTCGCGTCAAGTGCCCTGACCCGGAGGCGTCGAGCCGCGTCGGGCTCGCCCGGAACGGACTGACCCGGCGGCGTCAGTCCGCGTCGGGCTCGCCCGATACGATCCCGCGCAGCCAGTCCCGCGCTTCGACGAACGCGGCGTCCGAATAGCGGGCCGGCACCTCGGGTCGTGCGCCGTCGGCGCGGGGGTACGACCCGAGGAACGTCACCCGGGGGCTGAAGCGGCGCAGGCCGAGCAGCGCGTCGGCGACGCGTTCGTCACGGACGTGGCCGTCCAGGTCGATGTTGAAGCGGTAGCGACCGAGTTCGTCGCCGATCGGCCGTGACGACAGCAGGCCCATGTTGATCCCCCGCGTCGCGAACTGCTCGAGCATGTCGACAAGGGCGCCGGGGTGGTCGGCGGGCAGCTCCACGATGACGCTCGTCTTGTCGGCGCCGGTCGGCTCCGGCAGCGCGAGGGTCTTCGACACGAGCACGAAGCGGGTGACGGCCGACGCGTTGTCGCCGATCGACGACGCGAGCACGACGACGTCGTGGTGCTCGGTGATGCCGGGCGGGGCGACCGCGGCGTCCGCCGTGGGGTGCGCGTCGAGGAGCGCGGTCGCGGCGGCGACGTTCGACGACGCCGGGATGTGGCCGTGGCCGGGCAGGTTCGCCTCGAGCCAGTGGTGGGTCTGCGCGTAGGCCACCGGGTGGGCGTTGACGGTGCGGACGTCGGCGAGCGCGGTGCCGGGTCGGGCGACGAGGACGAAGTCGACGGGGACCAGGTACTCCCCCGTGATCCGCACGCCGGGGATCCGGGCCAGGGCGTCCTGGGTGGCGCTCACCCCGCCGTCGACGCTGTTCTCGATCGCGATGACCGCGCCGACGGAGCGGCCGGTCACGACGTCGTCGAGGGCCTCGCCGACGTTGTTGACGCTGCGCCAGGGCTTGCCCGCCGCCGCCTCGACGAGCTTGAGGGCCGCCTCGGTGAAGGTGCCGGCCGGTCCGAGGTAGGAGTACGTGTCGGACGGCGCGGCGGGGTCGGTCATGCCGCGAGCCTATTGCAACGGCACCACCCGACCGGCGGCACGGCACCAGTCGACCAGCGACACGGCACCACCCGACCACCGACACGGCAAACACTCGACCAGCGGCACGCCACACCCGGCAGCGCGGCCCGGCCGGCAGCGCAGCGCAGCCGGCGGCACGGCCCGGCCGGCAACGCCGACGGCACGGCGCTCAGTCGCTCGAGGCGCCCGTCAGCCGTTCCTCGCAGATGGCGGTGTCGTCGTCGCCCCGCGGGTAGGTCAGGGCGGCGAACCGTCCCTCGGGGTCGAGCCGTGAGAGCAGCGCGACCGCGATGCCGTCGAGCTGCGCGACCTGTTCGTCGGTCAGCGCGTCGATCACGACGCGGCGGGCGGTCCGGACGTGGTCCGGGGCGGCGCGGACGATGGCGGCGTACCCGTCGTCGGTCAGCCGCACGTCGGTGGCCCGGCGGTCCGAGGTGGACGGGCAGCGTGCGACGAGCCCGCGCTTCTCGAGCCGGGACACCACGTGGGACAGCCGCGGCAGCGAGGCGTTCGTGGCCGAGGCCAGGGCGGACATCCGCAGCGTGCGGGTGTCCGTCTCGGAGAGCATCGCGATGACCATGTAGTCGAAGTGCGTCAGGTCGGCGTCGCGCTGCAGCTGCTGGTCGAGCGTCGCCGGCAGGAGCTCCATGACGGCCACGAGCTTCATCCACGCGCGCAGCTGCTCGCGGGTGAGCCACGGGGTCTCGTCGGTCATGGATGCATCCTACCGAAAGGTTGTCGCTTCAACCAGAGGTTCGTGCGACGGTCCCCCGTCTGGCCCGGACCACGCCGATGACGAGCACCGCCACGACCACGAGGAGCAGCGCTCCCTCGACCAGCAGCAGGCGCGTGCCGTAGTCGAACGGCAGCACCGTGGGGTTCTTCTGCCCGTGCCGCTGCGCCGCGATCTCCGGCAGCACCACGAGCGCGAGCACGCTGCCGGCCACGATCGCCGCCTGCACGACGACGAGCACCCAGGCACGGAGCGACCGACCGGCCCGGCGCAGCAGCAGCCCGGCCACGACGACGAACGGCGACAGGATCGCGTCGTGCAGGATGACCGCCCCGAGCAGCCAGGTCGCCAGGCCACCGATGCGCTGCGGGGAGACGGACGTCACGAGCACGTACCCGCCGAAGGCCATCACGAGCACACCGACGACGACGAGCACGGTCCGCGCGGCCCTCATCGCAGCACCTCGATCTTCTCGATCCACTTGGTCTGCAGCACGCCGGGCCGCCCGGGAGCGATGATCCGCGCCGGGAACCCGTGGTCCAGGTCGAGCGTCGCCCCGTTCAGCTCGAGGGCGACCAGGGTGGTCGGGTCCTCGGCGTACTCGGGTCCCATGTCCATGATCCGGTACCCGCCGTGGCGTTCCAGGCTTGTCACCCGCACGTGCGACCCCGGCTCCGCCTGCACGGCGCGGAGCAGGTCGCGCATCCGCACGCCCTTCCAGCTCGCCATCTGGCTCCACCCCTCCACGCACGAGATCGGCAGGTCGGCCTGCGCGGTGCCGAGCGCGACGAGTTCGGCCCGCACGAACGTCCGGGTCACGTCCCGTCCGACGACGGTGAGCGTCCAGTCGGCGGCCGTCGCGGTCGCGAGCACCCCCGCTGCACGCGCCGTGCGGTTCACCGGCAGGCCGTTCGCACCGAGACCGCGCCCACGGGCGCCGAACACGTTGAACGGCTCGGCGAGCTTCGAGGACTGCCCCGCCGTCAGGGCGACGACGCCCACGGCCGCGGCCGTCACGCCGGTGAAGAACCCGCGACGCGCGATCCGCTCACGTCGGCCCTGTGCGACCTCCGGCACCGGCCGGGAGGCCCGGCTCGCCTCCGCCGTGTCGGCCTCCGCTCCGTCGGTGGTCGGTTCCTCGGACCCCACGCGGGTGTCCGGGACCGCGTGCCGCCCGGTGGGACGGGAGCCGCCGCCGGCGGCTGCGGCGTCGGAGCCGTCGATCCACCGGAACAGCCGTCCGGTCAGGCCGCGTGCGGTGGGGCCGGCCGTCTGCGGGGCCGGAGCCGGCGCGGCGGACTGCACCCGGGCCTCCTGAGCGGGAGGGAGCAGCTCGCTGCCGGACGCGGGGTCCGCGATGAACCGGCCGTGCTCGTCGTAGGAGTCGCGCTTCCGCCAGTACCGGGCGATGACCGGCAGCTTCGCGGCCACGTGGACGACGAGCGACCCGATGATCACGTAGGCCATGGCGTTGTGCACCTGGCGGAACGGGAACGGCCACGGATACCACTGGTAGGTGTTCAGCAGGCCGGTCCCGACCTGCAGGATCGACGCCGACACGAGCACGGCGATCGACACGCGCTCGAGCAGGTGCAGCACCCCGCGCACCGGTGGGACCTGCACCAGCGCGGGCATCACCGTGTTGAGCTTCGCCAGCAGCAGCGGGATGATCGCGATGCCGGTCGTGATGTGCAGACCCTGGGTGAACTGGTAGAGCTGCGTCGGACGGGTCGGGAACCGCATCCAGCCGAGCGGCTCCTGCAGCAGGTGGCTGTAGATGCCGGTGCCGAAGCAGACGAGGAACGCGATGCCGAGCAGGCGGCCGAGCACCACCGCGGAACGCGCGTTCCGGTTCGGCGAGGCCAACGCGGCGCGTGCGTCGAACAGGGCACGGCCGACGACGGATACCCTCGACGGACCATGAGCGACCGACAGCGTGCCGTCCGACCGCCCCTCGCCCGCCGGCCGGCCGACCTCGTCGCCACCGTCGTGACCGTCGTCGCGGTGGTCGCCCTGGCGGGCGCGATCGCCTACGGCATCACGCATCTGGGGTTTCTCCGGGCTGGCCATCGTTCCTCATTCGTAGCGTGGACACTGATCGCTTGGACGGTGTTCGTGGTCGCCGTGCTCGCGCTGCGGTTCGTGCCGGCCCGGTGGACGACCGCCCTGGTCGTCGTGGGAGCCGTGGTGGTCGGCGTCGCAGCACTCGCCGGCCCGCCGAACACGAGCACCGACTCGGCGCGCTACGCCTGGGACGGCATCGTGCAACAGGCCGGTGTCTCACCGTACGCCCACACGCCCCAGTCGACCGCGCTGACCGGCCTGCGACCCGACTGGCTCTTCCCGGACAAGGTCGACGGCACGTGCGAACCGCTGAAGCCGCGCTACCGCGGACTCGGCGACGGCGCCGACGGCCACTGCGTCGCGATCAACCGGCCGGACGTGACGACGATCTACCCGCCGATGGCGCAGCTGTGGTTCGCCGGCGTCCGCGCGTTCGTGCCGGCCACCGCGCAGTACATGCCCTTCCAGGTCGCCGGGCTGCTGCTCTCGCTCGGTGTGACCCTCGGCCTGCTCGCGGTGCTCCGCCGCACCGGCCGACCGACGTGGTGGGCCGCGCTCTGGGCCTGGTCGCCCCTCGTCGCCGCCGAGGCCGTCACGAACTCCCACGTCGACGCCCTCGGCGCGGCGCTCGCGACCGCCGGCGCCGTGCTCGTCGTGTTCGGCCGGCCGATCTGGGGCGGGATCGCCCTGGGCGCGGCGACCGCGACGAAGCTCATCCCCGCGCTCGTCTACCCGCCGCTGCTCGGCCGGTGGCGCCACTGGTGGGCGATCCCGGTCGGCATCGCCGTGTTCGGGTTGCTCTACGTCCCCTACGTCATCTCGACCGGACCCGCCGTGCTCGGCTACCTGCCGGGCTACCTGAGCGAGGAGGGCTACGAGGACGGCTCCCGGTTCGCCCTCGTCTCGCTCGTGTTCCACGGCGACGCCGCCACCGTCGTCGTCGGGTTGCTGGTGCTCGCCGCCGCGTTCGTCGCGTGGCGACTGTCCGACCCGTCCCGGCCGTGGTCCGGCGAGGTCCTGCTCATCGGCGTCACCTTCCTCGCCGTCACGCCCCGGTACCCCTGGTACGCCCTGCTGCTCATCCCCTTCGTCGTGCTGTCCGGCCGGTGGGAGTGGTCGGCGGTGGCCCTGGCGATCGCGCTGCGCGGCGTGTGGCCGTCGACCGACGCCTACCGGTGGTGGCTGCTCGCCGCCGTCGCCGTCGTGCTCGCCGTCACGCTCGTCCGCACGAGCCGGACGGACTGGCAGCGCTGGTGGGCGCGGTTGACGTTCCGGTCGCCTGAGCACGTACGCTGACGCTCATGGCTCCTGCGCGACTGCTCGGCTCGTCCGGGCTCGTGGACCGCTTCGGACGGCGTGCGATCGACCTGCGGGTCTCGCTGACCGAGCGCTGCAACCTGCGCTGCACGTACTGCATGCCCGCCGCCGGGCTGCCCTTCGCCCCCGACGACGCCCTCATGACCGCCGCCGAGATCGAGCGGCTCGTCCGGATCGGCTCGTCGCGCTTCGGTGTCCGCAAGGTCCGGTTCACCGGCGGCGAGCCGATGCTGCGGCACGACCTGGTCGACGTCATCGCCCGGTGCGCCGCACTGCCCGACGCCCCGGAGCTGTCCCTCACCACGAACGCGATCGGCCTCGCCCACCGGGCCGCGGCCCTGTACGCCGCCGGGCTCCGCCGGGTCAACGTGTCGCTCGACACCGTCGACCCCGACACCTTCACGACCGTGACCCGCCGCCCCTTCCTCGACAAGGTCATCGCCGGGCTGTCCGCCGCCCACGACGCCGGGCTCGACATCAAGGTGAACGCGGTGCTGCTCCGCGGGGTCAACGACGACGCCGCCCCCGAACTGCTCCGCTGGTGCCTGGACCGCGGCTACGAACTCCGCTTCATCGAGCAGATGCCGCTCGACCCCGACCACGCCTGGGACCGCACCGAGATGATCACCGCGGACGAGATCCGCACGCTGCTCGCCACGTCGTTCGTGCTCACCCCCGACGAGGCGCCCCGCGACGGTGCCCCCGCCGAGCGCTACCGGGTGCAGGACGCCGGCACCGGCGCACCGCTCGGCACCGTCGGCATCATCGCGAGCATCACCGAGTCCTTCTGCGCCGACTGCACCCGCACCCGTCTGACGGCCGACGGCCACGTGCGGAGCTGCCTGTTCTCCGACGAGGAGACCGACGTCCTCGGCCCGATGCGCTCCGGCGCCCCGGACGACGAGGTCGCCGAGCTCTGGCAGCGGGCGATGTGGGCGAAGCCGCGCGACCACGGCGACGACACCGACGACCTCGTGCACCCGACCCGCGGCATGAGCGCGATCGGCGGCTGAGACGTGACCACGATCCGGTTCTTCGCCGCCGCCCGCGCCGCCGTGGGGGTGGACTCGGTCGAGGCTCCTGCGGTGTCGGACTCGGCGATGGCGACCGCGGCGACGGCGACGACCGCGGCGTCGGCGACAGCGGCGTCGGCGTCGACGCTCGGTGAGGCCCTCGACGCGGTCGAGGCCGCCGACCCCGAGCGCTGGGCAGCGCTGCAGGAGCGGTGCTCGTACCTGGTCGACGGCGTCACCACCCGCGACCGTGCGACCTCGCTGCAGGGAGTCGCGCTCGTGGACGTCATGCCCCCGTTCGCCGGGGGGTGAGGGGCGGAGCGGCTGGTGCACGGTCGCTCGGGTCGGCTCCGGAGCGCGTGCAGCGGGGCTGATCGCGTGCGGCGGAGTGGCCAGCGGTCTGACCCGCCATGCGCAGCCCTTCCCATCGCGCTCGATGTGGGAAGCAGTTCCGCGCGTGGTCAGCAGGAAAGAAGTACCTCCTCCGCGCGAACGTGCTCACTACGCGCGGAACGACCTCCCACGCGCGGAACTGCTCCGGGCCGCGCGACCCCGGTCGGTTCTTCCCATCGCGCTCGGGATGGAAAGCAGTTTCGCGCGTAGTCGGCAGGAAAGAAGTGCCTCCTACGCGCGGAACCGCTCTCCATGCGCGGAACGACCTCCCACGCGCGGAACAGCACCCGGTACCCGCACCCGCCGAGCAGGCCGCGCACCCTGTTCGCCGCACGCTTCGACCCATCGCGCCTGAGATGGGAAGCAGTTCCGCGCGTAGTCGGCAGGAAAGAAGTACCGCCTACGCGCGAACCTGCTCACCACGCGCGGAACGACCTCCTACGCGCGAAACAGCACCAGCCCCCAGCAACAGCCCCCGCCCCCAGCACCCCCTACGGCGACACCGACAGCACGATGAACGCCGCGAAGATCACCAGGTGCACGCCGCCCTGCAGGCGGGTCGCGCGGCCGGGGAGCACGGTGAGCACGGCGGCGACAATCGTCAGCGCCAGGAGCACGATCTGCGACGAGCCGAGGCCGAGCAGCAGCGTCCCCGGCATGAACAGTGAGGCGACCGCGATCGAGGGGATCGTCAGACCGATCGAGGCCATCGCGGACCCCATCGCCAGGTTCAGGCTCGTCTGGATCCGGTTGCGGGCGGCGGCCTTCGACGCGGCGATCCCCTCGGGCAGCAGGATGAGCAGCGCGATCACGACGCCGACGAACGACGGCGGGAACCCGACCGCGGCGACGCCGGCCTCGATCGCGGGCGACTCCACCTTGGCCAGCCCGACGACGGCGACGAGCGCGACGACGAGCAGCCCGAGCGAGACGAGGGTGGCCCGACCCGTGGGTCGTGCGGCGTGGGCGTCCTCGGACTCCTCCAGGACCCCGCCGGCACGGTTGACCGGCAGGAAGAAGTCCCGGTGGGCCACCGTCTGCGTCACGACGAACAGTCCGTAGAGCACGAGCGACGCCACGGCGACGAAGACCAGCTGCGTGCCGGTGAACGACGCGTCGTCGGTGCCGGTGGTGAACGTCGGCAGCACGAGGGTCAGCACGGCCAGCGCGGCGACGGTCATGGTCGCGGCGCTCGCGCCCTCCTGGTTGAACCGGACGGTGTTGTGCCGGAGCGTCCCGATCAGGATCGC
Source organism: Curtobacterium sp. MCBA15_009 (assembly GCF_001864895.1). GTDB lineage: Bacteria > Actinomycetota > Actinomycetes > Actinomycetales > Microbacteriaceae > Curtobacterium. Next base: position 236,115 of record NZ_MJGO01000038.1, on the reverse strand, counting down.
GAGCCCGACCAGGCCGTTCATCGTGATCATCACCGCCGAGAACACCGTGTCCCGCGCGAGCGTCTCGGCCTGCGCCCCGCCGGAGCTCGACAGCGAGATGATGAGCGCGACCTCGATGACGGTCACCGCGACGGCGAGCACGAGCGAGCCGAACGGCTCCCCGACCCGGTGGGCGACGACCTCGGCGTGGTGCACCGCCGCCAGGATCGTGGCCGCCAGGACGACGGCCACCACGACGACCACCGCGGTGCCGAGTCCGTAGCGCCCGTACGAGAACGCGAGCACGACGGCGGCGAGCAGCGGGGTGGCCACGGGCCACACCTTGGGGAACCAGGAGGTCATCAGACCATTGTCTCAACCACCCGGCGGGTACACGGTCAGTTCGGCGGCGGGCACGTCGATGCGGACCGGCTCGCCGACGCGCAGTCCGAGTGCCGAGACCCGCGCCAGGGTCAGGTCGGCGAGCAGGTCACCGGCCCGCACCCGCACCAGGCCGTCGCGCGGTTCGAGCGCCGTCACGGTGCGCCCCGCTCCGCCACCGTCCCGGGTCAGGACGGCGGCCGTCGGGTGGTACGCGGCCAGGGCGGGCCGGCCGGGAGGCACGGCGTGCGTCGCCGACGTCAGCTCGCCGCCGCCGTCGGGTGCGATCCCACCCCCGGTGGCGATCCCGCGCACGAGCGCGAGCCCGGAGAACGCCGCCGCGAACGCGCTCGTCGGCTGGCCGAGGACGGCGGTCGGGTCGCCCTGTTCCACGACCCGACCGTGCTCGAGCACGACGACGCGGTCGGCCAGGGCGACGACCTCGACGGGGTCGTGCGTCACGAGCACGCTCGACCGACCGGCGACCGCGGTCCGGACGGCCGACCGGACCTCGTCGCGCGCGGCGACGTCGAGGGCGGAGGTCGGTTCGTCGAGCAGCAGCACGGCCGGGTCGGTGGCGAGGGCCCGCGCGACGGCGACCCGCTGCGCCTGCCCGCCGGACAGCGTGCCCGGTGCGCGGTCGACCAGTTGATCGGCGCCGACCGCGGCCAGGGCCCGTCGTGCCCGGTCATCGGCGGCGGCGCGACCGGCACCGGTGGCGCGAGGTCCGAAGGCGACGTTCCGGAGCACGTCGAGGAACGGGAACAGGTCGGGCCGCTGGGCGACGAGGCCGACACGGCGGCGGTGCGGCGGCACGGTGCGGCGGCCGTCGGACACCCGGGCCCCGCCGAGCTCGACGTGGCCGTCGTCGATCAGCAGCAGGCCGGCCAGGGCCTCGACGACGGTCGACTTGCCCGAGCCGTTCGGCCCGATCACCGCGACGCACTCGTCCGCGCCGACCTCGAGCGTGACGTCGACGTCGCGCCGCCGGACCACCACCCGCGCCCGCACTCCGGTCACGCCGCCACCGCCCGGCTGCGGAGCGACGACGCGCCGATGACGACGACGGCGACCACGACGAGCACGATCGCCAGGGCCACGGCCGTGTCCGGGTCGACCTCGCGCTGCAGGTAGATCTCCAGGGGCAGGGTCCTCGTGACGCCCTGCAGGCTGCCGGCGAAGGTCAGGGTCGCGCCGAACTCGCCGAGCGCGCGGGCGAAGCAGAGCACCAGTCCGGACAGGATGCCGGGCAGCACCCGCGGCGTCGTGACCGTCAGGAGCACCCGGGTCGGTCCGGCGCCGAGGGTCGCGGCGACCCGCTCGTACCGGTCGCCCTCGACCCGCAGGGCACCCTCGACCGAGGACACCAGGAACGGCATCGCGACGAAGGTCTGCGCGATGACGACGGCCGTGGTGGTGAACGCGATGTGCAGCCCGTGGTCGTCGAGGAACGCCCCGAGCACCCCGAGCCGCCCGAACGCCGCCAGGAGCGCGAGCCCCCCGACCACGGGCGGCAGCACGAGGGGCAGCAGGACGACCGCACGGGCGACGCCCACCCACCGCGAGCGGGACCGCGCGAAGAGCACGGCGAGCGGGTAGCCGAGCACGAACGCGGCCCCGGTGGCGGCGAACGCGGTGCCGAGGCTCAGGCCGAGCGCGGTGCGGGACGCGGGCGCCGTCACGAGCGCCGGGAACGCGGCCCAGTCGACCCGTCCGGCCATCGCGAGCACGGGCACGACGACGAACAGGCCGCCGAGCACCGCGGGCAGCGGCAACCACCACGCGACCGGCGGCCGTCCGTCAGCCCGCGAGGCCACGGCTCACGGCTTCCCGAAGCCGGCGGCGGTGAGCACCTGCTGGCCGGCCGCGGAGCGGACGTACTCGGCGAACGCCTGCGCGAGCTCCGGGTCCTCGGACTCCCGGAGCACGCCGATCGGGTACGTGTTGACGGCCTCGCTCGACTCGTCGAACGGCACGCCGTCCACCTTCCCGCCGGCGCCCTGCACGTCGGTGACGTAGACGAGTCCGGCGTCGGCCTGCCCGGACTCGACCTTGCCGAGCACGTCGGTGACGGACTGCTCCTCGCTGACGGGGTGCAGGTCGACGCCCGAGGCGGACTCCACCTTCGCCGTCGCGGCGCCGCACGGCACCGGGGCGGCGCAGGTGACGAGCTGCACGTCGGAGCCGGTCAGGTCGTCGAGGCTCGTGATGCCTTGCGGGTTGCCCGGGGCCACCGCGATCTCGAGCGTGTTCGTGGCGAAGTCGCGCGGCCAGCCGCTCGCCAGGTCGGTCGCGGACAGCTTCGCCATGTTCGCCTCGTCCGCGGATGCGAACACGTCGGCGGGCGCGCCGTTCTCGATCTGCGTGACGAGGTCGCTCGACCCCGCGAACGAGAACCGGACCGAGGCCCCGGGGTTCGCGAGTTCGAAGTCCTTGCCGAGCGTGGTGAACGTCTGCTGGAGCGAGGCCGCCGCGAAGACCGTGATCGAGCCGGTCGCACCGCGGTCCGTCGCGGTCGTCGACCCCGACGAGGACGACCCTGCCGGGGCGTCGGCGGTCGAGCACGCCGACAGGCCGAGCGCCACCACGATGACGAGGGGCATGAGCAGCAGACGGGAACGACGGGTCATCGGGGGTCCTCCTGGTGAGCGGGCGCCTCGACCGCGACCATCGTGGCCTTGACGGACGCCACGGCGACGGACCCGACCTCGAGCCCGAGGTCGCGCACCGCCTCGGCGCTCATGAGCGAGACGACGCGGTGCGGGCCGCACTGCAGCTCGACCTGCGCCATCACCGTGTCGACGACCAGGTCGGTGACGATGCCGACGAAGCGGTTCCGCGCCGAGCTCCGCACACCGGTGGCCGGGTCGGCGAGCTCGGTGCTCCGGGCGCGGGCGTGCTCGGCGACCTCGCGACCGTCAACGACCGCACGTCCGGCGTCGTCGACCGCACGGGTGAGGGTCCCACCGTCGACGAGCCGCCGGACGGTGTCGTCGCTCACCCCGAGGAAGACCGCCGCATCCTTGATCCGCAGTTGCGTCATGATTCCCCGATCCTACCCGCACGTGCGGAGGAACGGGGGGTGATGGCGACGGCCCTGGGTCAGGGCGTGTGCTCGTGCGCCACGTGCTGCCCCTCGCGACGCCAGGCCTCGAAGCCGCCGTCGAGGACCGCCACGTGCCTCCAGGCCGGCTGCGCCGCAGCCCACGCGACCGCACGCGGACCCCGGGCGCAGTACACGACCACGTCCGTCGCCTCCGTGTCGTCGGTGACGGCATCGGCGACGACGCCCTCGGCACGCTCGGCGGCGGTGCGGACGTCGACGACGACGACCCCGTCCTGCGGGTCGGCGAGCCGCGCGGCGAGCGCGGCCGGCGCGATCCGGGACACGGAGGGCTCCGTCGCCGGAGCGGGGCGACGCGACGCGGGCCCGCGCCGGACGGGGCTCTCGGTCCAGTGCCAGCGCCGGGCGTCGACGGTCAGGACCCGGCCGAGCAGCGGGTCGCCGGACCCCGTGACGAGCGCCGTGACCTGCCCCGCCATCACCGAACCGACCGCTCCGCAGAGTGCCGGGACGACGCCGTCGAGCGCGCAGGAGCCCTCGTCGGGCAGGGCGTCCGGGTGCAGGTCGTGGAAGTCCACGGCGTCCGGTCCGGCGTCGTGGAAGACGCTGACCTGGCCGTCCTGCCCGAGCACCGTGCCCCAGACGAACGGCACCCCGGCGGCCGAGCAGGCGTCGGACACGGCCCGGGTGACCAGGACGGAGTCGGCGGCGTCGACCACGACGTCGTGGCCGGCGACGAGGTCGGCGGTGAACCGACCCACCACCGCGACGGCCTCGACCTCCGGGTCGACGGCACGGGCACAGGCGACGGCGACCTCGGCCTTCGGCGACCCGACGTCGGCTGCCGTGAACAGCGTCTGCCGCGCCAGGTTCGAGGCGTCCACGACGTCCGGATCGACGACCGTGAGCCGCCCGACGCCCGCCAGGTAGGCGACCACCGGTGCCCCGAGTCCCCCGGCCCCGACCACCAGGACGCGTGAAGCGGCCAGGCGTCGGAGGCCGGTCGCGCCGACGTCGGCCAGGGCGGCCGTCCGCGACCCGAGCCGGGTGCGCCACGGCGACAGCGGGGCGGCGGGCTCGACGAGGGGGTCCATCCCGTCATTCTCGCCCGTCGGGCGCCCCGACGCATGTGAGCATCCTCGTCCGGGACTCTGCTGTTGCCCAGTGCAGGTCGGTACCGTCGCGGTCGTGAGTTCCCCCCGTACCGGCAGCATCACGGTCCGACACACGTCGTCGGCCCGGACGCTGCGCGCACGGCTGCGGGACCTCGCCCTGGCAGGACGCGACGCCGTCGTCCGCACCCCCGAGCTCACCGTCGGTGCCGTCGGTGTCGTGGTGGCCGCGGCCTTCGCCTGGGTGCCGTCCGTCTGGTACGACGAGGCCGCCACCGTCACGAGCGCGCAACGCAGCTGGCCGGCGCTCTGGGCCGAGCTGCAGAACGTCGACGCGGTGCACGGCCTGTACTACGCGCTCATGCACGTGTGGTTCGCCCTCGTCGGCTACACCCCCTTCACGCTCCGCCTGCCGAGCGCCCTGGCGATCGGCGTCGCCGCCGGGCTCGTCGTCGCCCTCGGCCGTCGCCTCGGTGGTGTCCGGCTCGGCGTCGTCTCGGGGCTCGTGTTCCTCGTGCTCCCCCGCGTCGCGTGGGCCGGCACCGAGGGTCGGCCCTACGCCACGGTCACGACCCTCTCCGTGCTGCTGACCCTGGTCGGGCTGACCGCGGTGCGGCGCACCCGCTCCGGCCGGCACGCCACCCGGTGGTGGGTCGCCTACGGCGCGGTCGCCGCCGTGTCCGTGCTGTTCAACGTCTACCTCGCGCTCGCCGTCGTCGCGCACGGCGTCGTGCTCCTGTGGACCGGCGTCGCCGACCGGGACGCCCGCCGCACCGCCGCGGTGACCGCGCGCACCGGTCGCGTGGCACCGGCCATGGTCGACCGACGGGTGGTCGTGCGCTGGGCCGTCGCCTCGGTCGCGGCCGCCGCCGCCGTCTCGCCCTTCGTGCTGCTCGCCGCCGGGCAGACCAAGCAGGTCGGCTGGATCACCGGCATCGGCTGGGCCACCGCGCGGCAGGTCCTGGCCACCGCCTGGTTCGGGGCGGTGTGGCCGTACGCGGCCCTCGCCTGGGTGCTCATGACCGTCGGTGTCGTCATGGCCGCACGCGCGGTGCGGGCCGCACACCCGGACACCCGCGACGTGCTCCGCATACAGGCGGTCCGCGTCGCGGTGCCGCTGACCATCGTGCCGACCGCGCTGCTCGTCGGGGCGACCGCCGCGGGCGAGCACCTGTACACGCCGAAGTACGCGAGCCTGAGCCTGCCGTTCGTCGCGCTGCTCATCGGCCTCGCGATCACCGCGATCCGCCCCCGTCGCTGGCTCGCGCTCGCGGTCGTCGCGATGGTGCTCGTGTCCGTGCCGACGAGCACGAAGGTCCGTCTGCCGCACGCCAAGCAGGACTCGCACTGGGCGACCGCCGCCGCCATCGTCGACCGGGAGCGCAACTGGGGCACCGACGGCGACGTCGGCATCATCCACGGCAGCGTCTGGGGCCACCCGACGACGACCACGCAGGCCATCTCCGACACCTACCCCGACGCGTTCCGGGGCATGCGCGACCTCGCCGTGACGCAGACCGGCGCCGAGCGCGGACAGCTCTGGAACGTCAACGGCGACATCGCGACGACCGTCCCGGCGCGGCTCGACGACGTCGACGAGGTCTTCTTCGTCGGCGGCAAGTCACGCAACATCCGACCGCAGGTGACCGAGACGCTCGAGGGTCAGGGCTTCCACGTCGTGCGCTGGTGGCACACCGGCACGGTCATCATCTGGAAGTACAGCCGCTGACGCTGCTGCCGGTCGTCAGTGCACGACGCGGGCGCCGTGCACCGGGCCCGTGGCACGCAGGGCGACGAGCCCGGCCGCGCTGAGCTCGACCTGCAGCTCGAGGGCGGCGTCGCGGTCGCCGACCAGGAACGCCACGGTCGGTCCGCTGCCCGACACCAGACCCGCCAGCGCGCCGGACCGCTCACCGAGCTCGAGCGTCGCCGCGAGCCGGGGCTGCAGCCGCATGGCCGGGGCCTGCAGGTCGTTGTGCACGCAGTCGGCGAGCAGGTCGGGGTCGCCGGCGCGCAGGGCCTGCAGCACGTTCGCCTCGACCACGGGGTGCGACGGCGCCGGGGAGATGTCCGCGCGGTACCGCTCGCGGTGCTCGTCGAGCGCACGGTAGACGGCCGGGGTGCTCAGGCCGTCGTCGCTCAGGGCGAGGACCCACTGGAACTCCCCCTTGGCCAGCGCCGGGCTCAGCTCGTCACCGCGACCGGTGCCGACGGCGGTGCCCCCGGCGAAGGCGAACGGCACGTCGGCGCCGAGCTGGGCCGCCAGGCGGAGCAGCTCCTCGCGCCCGAGCCCGGTGCCCCAGAGCGTGTCGACGGCGAGCAGGGTCGCCGCGGCGTCCGCCGAGCCACCGCCCATGCCGCCGGCGACCGGCACCTGCTTGTCGATCGTGAGCCGGACGCCGCCGCGGTGACCGGCCGCATCGGCCACGAGCCGGGCCGCGCGGATCGCCAGGTTCGACTCGTCGACCGGCACGGTGCTCGTGTCGATCGGGCCGGTGAAGGTGACCGAGAAGTCGTCGGCGGGCTCGGCGGTGACGTCCTCGTACAGGGACACCGCCTGGTACGCCGTGGCGACGTCGTGGTAGCCGTCGTCCTGCAGCGCACCGACGGACAGGAACACGTTGATCTTGCCGGGGGCGCGCGTCCGCACGCGGGTCGGGGCGGCCAACGTGGTCATGCCCCCAACCTATCCCGCTGCGGCTGCCGTGAAGCCCCGGGCCAGGTCGGCGGTGATGTCGTCGATGTGCTCGAGGCCGATCGACAGGCGGATGAGCCCGTCCCCCACCCCGGCTGCGGCACGTTCCGCCGACGTCATCTGCACGTGCGTCGTCGACGCCGGGTGCACGACGAGCGACCGGACGTCACCGAGGTTCGACACGTGGTCGAAGAGCTCGAGCGCCGCCACGAACCGTCGGCCCGCGGCGACCCCACCCGCCAGGTCGAACGCCAGGACCGCCGACGGCCCCTTCGGCACGTACCGCTGCTGCAGGTGGTGCCAGGGCGAGTCCGGCAGTCCGGCGTAGTGCACGTGCTCGACCTGGTCGTGCGCGTCGAGCCAGGACGCCACCGTGGCGGCGTTCGACACGTGCCGGTCCATGCGGAGCGACAGCGTCTGGATGCCCTGCAGCACCAGGAACGCGTTGAACGGTGCGATCGCGGGCCCGAGGTCGGCGGAGAGCTTCGAGCGAGTGCGCTGGATGAACGCCCGTCGTCCGAACTTCGCGGCGAAGTCCGTGTTCGCGAACCCGGACTGCTCGGTCGTGGTGAGCTGCGGGTACTGCTCGGCGTGCGCCGCCCAGTCGAAGTTCCCGCTGTCGACGATGAGCCCGGCGATCGCACTGCCGTGCCCGGCCAGGTACTTCGTCGCCGAGTGCACGACGATGTCGGCACCGTGCTCGATCGGGCGCACCAGGTACGGCGTCGCGATGGTGTTGTCGACGATGAGCGGCACACCGGCCTCGTGCGCGACCCCGGCCACCCCGACGAAGTCCAGGACGTCCCCGCGGGGGTTCGGGATCGACTCGCCGTAGAAGGCCTTCGTCTCCGGTCGGACCGCCGCCGCCCACTCGGACAGGTCGGTCGGGTCCTGCACGAACGTGAACGTGATGCCGAGGTCGCGCAGGGTCGACGCGAACAGCGTGTAGGTCGCGCCGTAGAGCGAGGCGCTCGACACGACGTGGTCGCCCGCGCGCGCGACACCGAGCACCGCGAGCGTCGTCGCCGCCTGCCCGGACGCCAGCGCCAGCGCGCCGATCCCGCCCTCGAGGTCGGCGATCCGGCGCTCGAGCGCCGCCGCCGACGGGTTGTTCACGCGGGAGTAGGTGTGCCCCGGGGCGTCGAGCATGAAGCGCGCCGCGGCGTCCTCGCCCGACGGGTACACGTACGCGGCGCTCTGCGCGATCGGCGGCACGTTCGCGCCCCAGCCCGGGTCGGCCTTGAAGCCGGCGCGGATCTGGCGGGTCTCGAACGCCCAGTCGTCCTCGGTGCTCATGCCGTGGCGCCGGCGGTCTGGCGCACGAGCGGGATGACCTGCTCGCCGAACCGGTCCATCTCCTCGAGCTGCGGCGAGAACTGCAGCAGCAGCGTGTCGACGCCGGCGTCCTCGAACTCGCGGATGCGGGCCGCCACCTGCGCCGGCGTCCCGACGAACCCGGGGCGCAGGCCGCGGTTCGACACGGAGTAGTCCTCGAGCGACGGCACGTGCTCGAGCTGCGACTTCGAGATGAAGTCCTGGTAGGACTCGTACGCCCCGCCGTGCTGCACGTCCGTGATCCGGGCGAGTTCGGCCTGCGCCTCTTCCTCGGTCTCGCGCACGATGACGTACGCGGCCATGCCGAACGCCTCGAACGGCGGCAGGCCGGCGTCGACGCGGCGCTGCTTCATCTCGTCGATCTTCGCGCGGAGCTCCTCGACCGTGCCGCCGTGCGTGACGTAGGCGTCGGCGTACCCGGTGATCGCGGCCTTGCCGGCCTCGCTCTCACCACCGGCGTAGATGCGCGGCGTCACGCGGGGCTTCGGCTCGAGGTGCGCGTTCTCGATGTCGTAGTACTCGCCCGAGAACGAGTACGGGGTCTCGCGCCACAGGCCCTTCATGACCTCGACGAACTCCGCGGTGCGCTTGTACCGGTCGTCGTGCTCCGAGAAGATCCCGCCGTACTGCTTCGCCTCCTCCGCCCACCAGGCGCTGACGACGTTGAAGGTGAACCGGCCGCACGAGATGTCGTCGATCGTCGCCGCCTGCTTCGCCGTCACCGCGGGCAGGTGGTACCCGGGACGCATCGCCGCCATGATCTCGAGGCGCTCGGTCGTCGCCGCGATCGCCGCCGCGAGCGACCATGCTTCGAGCGAGGGCGCCGCCGTGCCCTTGATGTCGTTGAGGTTGAGCTCCGGCACGAGCGTCAGGTCGAAGCCGATCCGCTCGGCGCGCTGCGCCAGGCGCTTCACGTAGTCGAAGGTGACCGGCATGTTCTCGTTGTCGACGTTGCGCAGCCAGCCGCCGAAGAGCGGGGTCCAGTATCCGAATCGCACGTTGGTTCCTTGGGGTGTGGGAAGGCGGACTGGAGGCCCGTGGCGGGCCCGCCACGGGCCTCCGGTCCGGTGGGTCTTGCGTTCTCAGGCCGTGAGCTGCGCCGCGTACTGCGTCTCCAGCAGGCCACCGAGGTACCGCGCGATGGAGCGCGGGCCGGAGGCCGGCGCGGATTCCTCGACCGCGGGGTTGTAGTTCGTGTTCGTGTTGATGTCGTAGACCACGGTGCGGCCGTCCGTCGTCTCCATGAACTCGACGCCCGCGATCGTGATGCGCTGGTCGGCGAGGAACGTGCGGAGCTGCTGGACCAGCGGGTGCTCGGCGGTGACCTCCTTGCGGACGCTGAACGCCGGGGGCGCCCCGGCGGTCTCGGTGCCGGGGACGTCGCAGACCGCACCCGCGATGGTCTGCGGGACTTCGCACGCGTCTGCCGGGCAGAGCTCGAAGCTGCCGGCGCTCGTGTCGACGCGGACGGCGTAGACGAACTCGCCGCCGACGAACTCGACGCGGGTGATGAAGGGCTCGCGGGCCGTCAGGTACTCCTGCAGCAGGGTGATGCCGTCGACCGGGGCCTCGAACTCGGGGCTGTCGACGTAGGCGTCGAACTCGGCGAGCGAGTCGAACCGCCGCACGCCCAGGCCCTTGCCGCCCTGGTTGTGCTTCGTGATGAAGGGGACGTCCTGCCCGTCGGTGAAGGTGCGGGCGGCGTCCTTCAGCGTCGTCGTGCCGAACACGGCGGTGGTGCGGGGCACGTCGAACCCGGCCTGCTGCAGGAGCCCGTGCTGGGCGACCTTCGACACCTCGAGCTCGAGCACGTGACTGCCGCCGACGACCTGGCGGCCGGCACGCTCGAGCCAGCCGAGGACCGCCCGGGTGTACTCCTTGCTGTGCTCGTGGCCGCGGGTGTGCGAGCTCGCTGACATGCGGGACCAGTAGACGCCCGGCTCCGGATCGGCCGCGAGGTCGATCTGGCCCTCGGTCAGCAGGACCTCCTGCACCGGCACGCCCTCGGCCTCGAAGGCCGCGGCGAGCGGGGGGAACCACTCGGGGTTCTCGTGGATGACGTACACGCGCGGAGTGCTCACGGCCCCACCCTAGGCACGGTCACCCGCACGCTGCCAGGTGTGTGACGCGGCGTTGCACCGCGGGGTGCGGTGGCGCTGGTGCTGGTGCTGGTGCTGCTCGTGCGCTGGCGCTGGCGCCGGTGCCGGTGCCGGTGCCGGTGCTGGCGCTGGTGCTGTTCGCGAAAGCGACAGTCTGCCGCCGACTGTTCGCGGCAGACTGTCGCTTTCGCAGCACGGACGGCGCAGCTTCCGGCAGGCCTGTCGCTCTGCCGGTGCAAAGTGGGGCCGTCGGTACGGCCGAGCGCCCGCGGACGCGCCGTCAGCCGGCGAAGGTCTGCTGTCCGACGACACCGAGGAGCTCGAGCTTCTGCGCGTCCTCGGTGCCGGGCGGCGCGGTGAACAGCAGGAGCGCCTGCGCCTGGTCGTCGGTGTGCAGCACCTGGCAGTCGACGGTGATCCGACCGAGTTCGGGCTGCACGATCGTCTTGTTGTCCGACCAACGTGTGGCCACCTCGTGCATGGCCCAGATCTCCTGGAACTCGGGACTGCGGGCCTGCAGCTCCGCGATGAGCTCCGTCGCCCGTCGGTCGCCCGGACCCGCGAGCCCGACCGAGGCCCGCAACGAGGCGACCACCACCCGTCCGAGCCGCTCGTGCTGCTCCGGCGCGTACTTCGCGCGCTCCCCGCCGGACACGAACCACCGCCACGCCTGGTACCGCTCGTTGCCGGGCAGCCCGGCCGAGGTGCCGAGGAGCGCCGCGGCGAGCCGGTTCTCGACCAGGGTCTCGCCGAGGTGGCTCACGACGATCGCCGGGGTGTCCTCGAGCCGGTCGAGCACCCGCAGGATCGCCGGGTCGACGTGGTCGGCACGGCGCATCCGGGTTGGTGCGTTCTGCCCCGCCAGGTGGAACAGGTGGTCGCGCTCGTCCAGGCTGCAGCGCAGCGCACGCGCGATCGCCGCGATCATCTGCTCGGAGGGCTGCGGACCGCGCTGCTGCTCGAGTCGCGTGTAGTAGTCGACGGACATGCCGGCGAGCGCGGCGACCTCCTCGCGGCGGAGCCCCGGCGTCCGACGGCGCGGCCCCTGCCCGAGGCCGACGTCCTCCGGGCGCAGCAGCTCGCGGCGACGGCGGAGGAAGTCTGCGAGCGCGGCACGGTCCATGCCTCGATCATGGTCCGGCACCGCGTGCCGTGCCAGGGATCGCGGATCCCCCGATGACCCCGCTCTGGATGGCGCAGCGACCGCGGAGCATCGTGGTCGTCATGGACACCACGAACTCCACCGTCTTCATCCCCGGCGCGACCTCGGGCATCGGCCTCGCCCTCGCCCAGCGACTGCAGGCCGACGGCAGCACCGTCGTCATCGGCGGTCGCCGACAGGAACTCCTCGACTCCCTCGCCGCCGAGCACGGCTTCGGCACCGTGCAGATCGACGTCGCCGACGCGTCGTCGATCGAGGCCGCTGCCGCTGCGGTGCTCGCGGACCACCCGTCGTTGAACGCCCTCGTCACCATGTCGGGCATCATGCGCAACGAGGACCTGCGCTCCCCCGACCACATCGGCGACGCGCTCGAGACGATCCAGACCAACCTGGTCGGGACCATCCGCCTCATCGACGCCTTCCTGCCGCACCTGCTCGAGCAGCCGACCGCCACCGTCATGACCGTCTCGTCAGGGCTGGCGTTCGTGCCGCTCACCGCGACCCCGACCTACAGCGCCACGAAGGCCGCCGTGCACTCCTACACGCAAACGCTCCGCCAGCAGCTGGTCGGGTCGTCGGTCGAGGTGCTCGAGCTCGCACCGCCCGCCGTCCGGACCGACCTGATGGGCGGCGCGGACTTCGGCGGCATGCCGCTCGACGAGTTCGCGGACGAGGTGATGGCGATCCTGCGCGCGGGCGACGCGACCGAGGTCCTCGTGCAGAACGTGCAGCCGCTGCGCTTCGCCGAGCGCAACGGGAACCACCAGCAGATCCTCGAGATGCTGGCGTCCCGCGAGCACTGAGCCCGGTCCCCGGGGCGGCGGTCGCGTCGCGTTCGTCGCCCCGCACGACCGGAGTGCACCGGCACCGAGCACCGACACGGTTCGATCGCACCGTGGTCGTGCGGCGCCCGGCCCCGCCTGGTCGTGCCGCGGCGATGGCGGTCGGGTCGATGCCGAGTCACGAGTCGCGACCGATCCGCAGCTGTCGCGCGTGCTGTGCTCCCGCAGCGTCGATCATGAGCGGGAGGCGCGCCTTGTCCACCACAGCGAACGAGGGGTCGACGGTCACGAAGCCGTCGACCTCCCAGTGTTCGGCCGTTGCGACGTGCACGGCACCCGCAGCGGTCAGGCCGAACGTTTCCATGAGGTCCGGGACGTCATCGGCGATCGCATCGACACTGGCCCAGTGCATCTGGGTCGAACTCAGCAGGTCCCGCCAGGCCGTGCCGTGCTGATGTGTCGCCTGCGGTCCTTCGCGTTGCGCTGATTCGAAGATCTCGAACTCGGCGAAACCGCTGTACACGATGCTCGTGTCGGCCAGGTCGAGATGGTCCCAGAACGCCGCGGCTCGGGCGTGTTGTGGCTCCGCGCGGTGGAGAACGCACTCGATGAAGCTCGTCTCCACGAGGACTGCAGCGGGTCGGCCAGAGCATTGGTCGAACTCCAAAACTCGGTGCTCGTCGAAGTCGTCGGGTCCGAGAGACGCGAACATGGTCAGGACACCCAGTGCAACCGCTCGATCGGTACGACCCGGCAGTCCGGATCGATCGCTTCCATCGCACGCCGCCGACGCTCGCGGCGCTCTTCGAACGTTCCTTCAGGCCGTGGCGTCCGTGCGAAGAGCGCCTGGCGCTCGGCTGCTGTGGTCGCGCTCGACGAATGCACTCCGTCGGGTTCCGCTCGCCGGAGCGCGCGGAGACGACCTTCGACGATCTGTTCCTCGGTCAGGGCACTTCGGGAGGGGCGGGGCGAGTCGGTGGGCCGCATGATGTCTCCTTCGTTGATGCGGTCAACCGTAGAGACGTCGAACGGCCGTGCCCGAACATTCCGTATGTCGCCGGCCTGGAAGACGGGACGGACTAATCCGCCGCCTCGAGGACCGTCCGACCGAGCCGCACGAAGTCGTCCACCCCGATCGCCTCGCCCCTGGCGGTCGGGTCGATGCCCGAGGCCGTCAGGACCTCGGAGGCGGGACCGCTGCCGCCGAGCACGCCGGACAGGCTCTGCCGCAGCATCTTGCGCCGCTGCTGGAACGCGGCGTCCACCAGGGCGAACACCTGCGACCGCAGGACCTCGTCGCCCGGGGGCTCGTGCCGGTCGAACGCGACGAGGACGCTGTCGACGTTCGGCACCGGCCAGAAGACCTGGCGGCTGACGAGTCCTGCGGTGCTCCACGCGCCGTACCAGGCGGCCTTGACGCTCGGTGACCCGTAGACCTTGCTGCCGGGTCCGGCCGCGAGGCGGTACCCGACCTCGGCCTGCACCATCACGAGGGAGCGCTCGATCGACGGGAAGGTCGCGAGCAGGTGCAGCAGCACCGGGACCGAGATGTTGTAGGGCAGGTTCGCGACCAGGTGCGTCGGCTCGACGTCGAGGTCCGACGCGGCGACGGTCATGGCGTCCTGCTGCACGACGGTCAGCGTGGCGTCGGGCTGCATGGCGGCGACGGTCGCGGGGAGCTTGGCGGCCAGGCGCTTGTCGATCTCGACGGCGGTGACGGGTGCGCCGGTCTCGGTGAGTCCGAGGGTGAGCGACCCCAGGCCGGGCCCGATCTCGAGCACCCGGGCCGACGGCGTCACGCCGGCCACGGACACGATGCGTCGGACGGTGTTGGCGTCGTGCACGAAGTTCTGTCCGAGCTTCTTCGTCGGGGTGACGTCGAGTTCGGCCGCGAGGTCCCGGATCTCCGCCGGGCCGAGCAGTGCGCCCACGGCTACTCGTCCACCGTGACGGGCTCGGCGTCCCACGCGCCGTAGACGAGCTCGGTGTTCGACGCGATCTGCGCCGCGAGCATCGAGGCGTCGGTGCCGAGGGTCTCGGCCATCGACCGCAGGGTGAGCGGGATGAGGTACGGCGCGTTCGGCCGACCCCGGTACGGGGTGGGCGTCAGGAACGGGGCGTCCGTCTCGATCATGACCAGGTGGCGCGGTGCGACCAGCAGGGCCTCGCGCAGCGGCGCAGCGTTCTTGAACGTGACGGTGCCGGCGAAGGACATGTACCAGCCGCGCTCGGCGCAGAGCCGGGCGAGGTCGGGTCCGCCGGAGAAGCAGTGGAAGACGGTGCGCTCGGGCGCGCCCACCCGGTCGAGGACCTCGACCACGGCGTCGTGCGCGTCGCGGTCGTGGATGGTGAGCGCGAGGTCGTGCTCCTTCGCGATGCGGATGTGCTCCTCGAACGAGCGGACCTGGGCGTCGCGGCCGTCCTCGCCGGTGCGGAAGAAGTCGAGGCCGGTCTCACCGATCGCCCGCACCCGCGGCAGCGCGGCGAGCCGTTCGATCCCGGCGAGGTGGTCGTCGAGCAGCCCCCGCTCCTGCAGCACGGGCGCCTCGTTCGGGTGCAGCGCCACGGCGGCGAGGACCCGGGGCTCACGGGCGGCGATCGACGCGGACCACTCCGAGGTGGCGAGGTCGGTGCCGACCTGCACGACACCGCGGACGCCGACGCTCGACGCGCGGTCGAGGTGCTCGCGGTAGTCGAGCGGACCGTCGCCGCCGTCGCCGACACCGTCGGCGATCTCCATGTGGGTGTGGTTGTCGTAGACCGGCACCACGAGCGCCTGCGGCAGCGGCGGGTACGTCAGGTCGCGCTTCGAGCCACCGGACGACCCGTCCCCGCGGGACCGGACGTGCGACTCGGCGTCGGTCACGGGGAGACCTGCTCGATGCGCGGGAACAGCCCGCTCTCGAGCGGCACCACGTGCGAGGCGCCCTGCCACTCGTAGGCGCGGTCGACGCGCTGCTCGGCGACGGACCCCCCGGCGCCGATCGCGGCCCAGAGCTTCTCGGTGGCCTTCGGCATCACCGGGGACAGCAGGACGGTCACGGTGCCGAGGCCGCGGAGCGCGGTCGTCAGGACGGTGTCGAGGCGCTCGCGGTTCGCGTCGTCCTTCGCGAGGGCCCACGGCGCCTGCTCGGTGATGTACCCGTTCAGCGCGTCGACGAGCTCCCACACGGCGGCGATCGCCTCGTGCGGGGCGAAGGCGGCGATCGCGGCGTCCGCACGCTCGGTGACCGACACGGCCAGGCTGTCGATCGCCTGGTCGGACCCGGTCAGGTCGCCGCGGGCCGGGACCTCGCCGTCGCGGTACTTCTGCAGCATCGCGACGAGTCGGGACGCCAGGTTGCCGTAGCCGTTGGCGAGCTCGGCCTGGTAGCGGGCGGAGATGTCCTCCCAGCTGAAGTTGCCGTCCTGCCCGAAGGTGATGGCGCGCAGGAAGTAGTAGCGGAACGCGTCGGATCCGAACGTGTCGGTGATCTCCGACGGCGCGATGCCGGTGAGCTTCGACTTCGACATCTTCTCGCCGCCGACGAGCAGCCAGCCGTGGCCGAAGACGCGCTCCGGCACCGGCAGACCGGCGGCCATGAGCATCGCCGGCCAGATGACGGCGTGGAAGCGGGCGATGTCCTTGCCCACGATGTGCACGCTCGGCCAGAGGCGGCGGAAGGCCTCGTCGTCGTCGGTGCCGTAGCCGAGCGCCGTGACGTAGTTGAGCAGGGCGTCGAACCAGACGTACAGCACGTGGTCGCTGTCCCACGGGATCTGGATGCCCCAGTCGAAGCTCGACCGCGAGATCGACAGGTCGCGCAACCCCTGCTTGACGAAGGAGACGATCTCGTTGCGGACGCTCTCGGGCTGGATGAACAGCGGGTTCGACTCGTACAGGTCGAGCAGGCGCTGCTCGAAGTCGGACATCCGGAAGAAGTAGTTGCGCTCGGACAGCACCTCGACCGGGATCGAGTGGATCGCGCAGACCTGCTGGCCCTCGTACGCCCCGGTGCCGGCGACGAGGTCGCCCGGCTGCTTGTACTCCTCGCAGCCCACGCAGTAGAAGCCCTCGAACTCGCCGGCGTAGATGAAGCCGTCGTCGTACAGCTTCTGCAGGAACGCCGTCACCCCGCGCTCGTGACGCTCGTCGGTGGTGCGGATGAAGTCGTCGTTCGCGACGTCGACCGTGTCGAGCAGGGGCTTCCAGGCGTCGTTGACCAGGCGGTCGGCCCACTCCTTCGGCGTGACGTCGTTCGCCGAGGCGGTGCGCAGGATCTTCTGCCCGTGCTCGTCGGTGCCGGTGAGCAGCCAGGTGTCGTCACCGCGCTGCCGGTGCCAGCGTGCGAGGACGTCCGCGGCGACCTCGGTGTACGCGTGCCCGATGTGGGGCACGTCGTTCACGTAGAAGATCGGCGTGGTGATGCTGAACGAGGACCCGTCGGACATGCCGACCATCCTACGGGCGCGCACGAGCCGCATGACGCGCCCCGCGCCCGGCCTGTGGAGAACCGGACGGGAGGCCCGTGGCGGGCCCGACCCGCGCCTCCCGTCCGGGACGGCCCGGCCGTCTACCGCGCCGCGAGCGCACCTTCGTACAGGTCGCGTTTCGACAGCCCGGTCGCGTCCGCGACCGCCGCCGCGGCCTCCTTCATGCGCATGCCGGCGGCCACCCGCTCGAGCACGAGCCGCACGCCGTCGTCGAGCGTCGCTTCTTCCGTCGCCTCGGCCGCCCCGGCGACGACGATGCAGATCTCGCCCTTGACCCCGTCGGACGCCCACGCGGTGAGCTCGTCGAGCGAGCCGCGACGGACCTCCTCGTAGAGCTTCGTGAGCTCACGGCACACCGCGGCGCGGCGGTCGCCGCCGAACCCGACGGCCATGTCGGCCAGCGTCTCCGCCAGCCGGTGCGGCGACTCGAAGAACACCATCGTCCGCTGCTCCCCCGCGAGCGCCTGGAACGCCCGGCGACGCTCCCCGGCCTTGCGGGTCGGGAACCCCTCGAACGTGAACCGGTCGGTGGGCAGCCCGGACACGGCGAGCGCCATGAGCACGGCCGACGGCCCGGGCAGCGCCGTGACGGTGACCCCGGCCGCTGCTGCTGCCTCGACCAGCGGGAAGCCGGGGTCGCTGATCGCGGGCATGCCGGCGTCGGTGAGGACCACGACGTCCTCGTCACGCGCGAGCTCGACGACCTCGGACGCCTTCGCCCGCTCGTTGTGCTCGTGCAGGGCGATGAGCCGCGGACGGTTCTCGATGCCGAGGGCACGCATGAGGTGGATGGCGGTCCTCGTGTCCTCCGCCGCGACGACCGTGGCGTTGGAGAGGGCCTCGACGAGACGGCGCGAGGCGTCCCCGAGGTTGCCGATGGGCGTTGCTGCGAGGACGATCACCCACCCATTGTGGGTGCACGGCCGTCCGAGCGGGGACACGCGGTCGCTCCGTAAGATGCTCTTTCGATGACCAGCGAGCTGACCGACGACCGCACGGCCGTGCCCGACGGGCCGGTCGGCTCGCGCCTCGACGACTGGTGGGGTCGGGTGCTGTCCACCACGCAGCGCGTCGCCGTGTGGCGCTGGGCCGGGCCGCTCGCGGTGACGCTGCTCGCCGCCGTCCTGCGGCTGGTGAACCTCGGCAACCCGCACGCGCTGGTGTTCGACGAGACGTACTACGTCAAGGACGGCTGGTCGATCGTGCACCTCGGCTACGAGGGCACCTGGCCGGCGAACCCGAGCGGTGACGACGCCCCGACGACCGACGACCGGTTCGTCCGGGGCGAGACGGACATCTTCACGAGCGCCGCCGAGTTCATCGCGCACCCGCCGCTCGGCAAGTACCTCATCGGCCTCGGCATGCTGCTCTTCGGCCCGGACAACGCCTTCGGCTGGCGCTTCGCCGTCGCCGTGCTCGGCATCGCGACGGTGTTCCTCACGGCGGTGATCGCGCGGTCGCTGTTCCGCTCGACCCTGGTCGGCACGCTCGCCGGCGGCCTGCTCGCGATCGACGGCCAGGCGATCGTGATGTCCCGGGTCACGCTGCTCGACGGCATCGTGACGTTCTTCGTCGTGCTCGGCTTCGGTGCGCTGCTCCTCGACCGCCGACGCAGCCAGCGGCAGCTCGACGCGTGGGTCGCCCGCCGGGCCGCCGCCGGCCGCGACACCCTGTGGGGTCCGGTGCTCTGGTGGCGCCCGTGGCTGTTCGCGATGGGGCTCGCGCTCGGGCTGGCCTCGGCCACGAAGTGGTCCGGTCTGTACTTCCTGGCGTTCTTCGCCGTGTACTCCGTGCTGAGCGACATGATGGCCCGCCGCCGTGCCGGGGTGGCGTTCTGGTCGTCCAGCGCGCTGCTGCAGCAGGCACCGGTGTCGTTCCTGCTCACGGTCCCGGTCGCCGCGGTGACGTACCTGGCGTCGTGGACCGGCTGGTTCGTGTCGAAGGACGGCTGGGACCGCAACTGGATCGCCGGCGGCGGCGAGCGGTGGACCGGCGTGCTCGCCTGGGTGCCGGACAGCCTGCAGAACTGGTGGCACTACCAGACCGAGATCTACGGCTTCAACATCGGCCTGCACACCCCGCACTCGTACCAGGCGAACCCGCTGCTCTGGCTCGTCATGCAGCGCCCCACGTCGATGTACTACCTCGGCACGAGCGCCGGCCAGGACGGCTGCGTCGTCGACCGGTGCGGGGCGGCGATCACCGGCATCGCGAACCCGTTCATCTGGTACGCGTCGGTCGTCGCGACGGTGGCCCTGCTCGTGCTCTGGGTCCTGCGCCGCCGCTGGGAGTACGGCTTCGTCCTGCTCGGGGTCGCAGCCGGCTACCTGCCGTGGCTCGCGTACGCGAACCGGACGGTCTTCCAGTTCTACACGATCGCCTTCGAGCCCTTCATGGTGATGGCGCTCGCCGCCGCGATCGCGCTGGTGCTCGGTTCGCGGGACGATCCACGACGCCGACGCACCCGGGCGGTCGTGTGGGTGGGCGTGTACCTGGGCGTCGTCGTGCTGGCGTCCGTCTACTGGTACCCGATGTGGACGGCGGTGCAGGTGCCGTGGGACTTCGTCCGGTCGCACTACTGGGTGCCGAGCTGGCTGTAGCGCGCGGGTCCTGACCGGCGCGCCGGTCGCGCCCCGGCCGTCGGACCGTCGGACCGTCGGACGGGAGGCGCGGGTCGGCGCCGGCACGTGCCTCCCGTCCGTCCGGCCATCCGTCCGTCCGCCTGCCGGTCCGTCCGCCTGCCCGTCCGTTCGTCCGTTCGTCCGTTCGGGCAGGAGGGCAGGAGGGCAGGAGGGCGCGAGGGCCGCGCTCGCGCCGCGATGCGCGCTCGCGCGTCTGCGCGTTCGCGTCCCGGTCGCGCCGTCGCGTCAGGGCTGGGCGTGCAGGGCGCGCTCGATCGACTCGCGGTCGAGGGGCGCACCGAGCATCGGCTCGGCAGCACCGGTGCCGCCGCGGGGCAGCACGCCCTCGATGATGACCTCGGCGTACCGACGCCAGGCGTTCGGGTCGTGTGCGCGGGTCGCGTCGGCGACGGAGCCGACCATCGTCGTGAGCATCGGCAGGTCGCGGTAGTCGAAGCCGGCACGGACGACACCCGCGGTCTCGGCGCGGCCGATGATCGTCGCGACCTGACGCTCGAGCCGGTCGCGCTCGAGCACGATCGACGGACGGGCCTTGCCGGCGCGGACGATGGCGTCGGCGAGGGCGCGGTCCCGCGCACGGAACTCGAACACGCCCATCAGGTACACGCGGAGTGCCTCGCGCGGGTCGGTGACGTCGGCGGCGCGTGCGGCGGCCTCGTTCATGGCCTCGAACTTCGTGGCGAGCAGCGCCTCGATCAGGGAGTCCTTGTCGGCGAACCGGCGGTAGACCGTCCCGACGCCGACGCCGGCCTCGTGCGCGATGTCGTTCAGCGTGACCGAGAGCCCGCGCTCGGCGAAGCACTTCCGCGCGGTCTGCAGGATGAGCTCGCGGTTGCGCGCGGCGTCGGCGCGCAGCGGTCGCTCGAGGTCGGACGCGGACTCGGTGGTGCTCACGAGGACGAACCTAGTTGAACTATCTGGGAACAAGTGGATGCGGTTCCTCCGTTTCGGTCTACACTGGCCACAAGCGGATGCAGTGCATCCGGTTCGACCCCTCTCCTTTCGGAGTGCCCGACGGTGCGCGCTCCGAGTCCCCCTCCAACCTTCATGAAGGAGGCTGCCGTGACGGCAGAACAGACCATGCCGACCCCCACCGGGGCAGCACCCACGACTCCGGGCACCACCCCCGCCAAGAGCAGCCGCCGCTGGATCGCCCTGGCGGTCATCGCCCTCGCCCAGCTCATGGTCGTGCTCGACGCGACGATCGTGAACATCGCGCTCCCCTCGGCCCAGGCCGACCTCGACTTCGGCACCGACCAGCGGCAGTGGATCGTCACCGCCTACTCGCTGGCCTTCGGGTCGCTCCTGCTGCTCGGCGGACGCCTCGGCGACCTGTTCGGACGCAAGAACACGTTCATCATCGGCCTCGTCGGGTTCGCGCTCGCCTCCGTGCTCGGCGGCCTCGCCGACTCGTTCGGCCTGCTCGTCGCCGCCCGCGCGCTGCAGGGCGTGTTCGGCGCGCTGCTCGCCCCGTCGGCGCTCGGCATGCTCACCACGACCTTCCGCGACCCGAAGGAACGCGGCCGCGCGTTCGGCATCTTCGGCTCGATCGCCGGTTCGGGTGCGGCCATCGGCCTGCTGCTCGGCGGTGTCCTGACCGAGTACGCGTCCTGGCGCTGGTGCCTCTACGTCAACGTCGTCTTCGCCGTCCTCGGCGTGATCGGCGCCCTCGTCTTCATGGAGCGCCCGCCGAAGGTCGAGCGTCCCCGCATCGACGTCGCCGGCGTCTTCACCATCACCCTCGGCCTGGTCGGCGTCGTCTACGGCTTCTCGAACGCCGAGACCAACGGCTGGGACGCTCCGCTCACCATCGTCATGCTCGCCGGCGGTGTCCTGCTGATCGCGGCCTTCGTGCTCATCGAGACCCGGGTCGCCCACCCGCTGCTCCCCCTGCGCGTCGTGCTCGACCGCGACCGCGGCGGCTCGTTCATCGCCATCGGCCTCGTCGCGATCGGCATGTTCGGCATCTTCCTGTTCCTGACCTACTACCTCGAGCAGACCCTCGGGTTCAGCTCGCTGCAGACCGGTCTCGCGTTCCTGCCGATGCCCGCGTCGATCATGATCTCGGCGACGCAGATCGGCGGCCGCCTGCTGCCGCGCGTCGGCCCGAAGGTGCTCATCTTCGCCGGCGGCCTGGTCGCCGCGACGGGGCTGCTCCTGCTGCTCCGCACCGACCTCGACAGCTCCTACGCGGGCACCGTCCTGCCGGCGCTCATCGTGATCGGCCTCGGCATGGGCACGATCTTCTCGTCCGCGATGAACACCGCGACGACGGGGGTCGCCCGCGCCGACGCCGGCGTCGCCTCTGCCACGGTCAACACGATGCAGCAGATCGGCGGCTCGATCGGCACGGCGCTGCTCTCGACGATCTTCGCCGACGTCGTCGCGAACAGCCTGTCCGGGCTGAACGCGGCCCCGACGAAGCTGCAGCAGGCCCAGGCCGTGCTCGACGGCTACCACGTGGCCTTCGGGATCTCGGCCGGTGTGCTGGTGCTCGTCGCCCTCGCGGGTGGCCTGCTCATCAACCGGCAGTCCGTGCGACTCGAGCGGCTCGCCCGCGCCGGGTCCGCCACGACCGGGAGCATCCCCGCCGCGGCTCACTGACGCCGATCCACCGCAGCACGATTGCGACGGCCCGTCCCGGGAGACCGGGGCGGGCCGTCGTGCGTGCGGCGGGCAGTGGGGCGGCGGGCCGTGACGCGGGGCGGTGGGCGGCGGGGCGGCCGGGCGCATGCCTGCGCATGGTGCGACGAACCACCGGTCGAACGACAGGTGGTCCGACGGAATACGCGCGCGCAACCTCTGTGCGTGCATGATCCGACGAACCACGTGTCGATCGACGCGTGTCCTGTCGCGGACCCCGCGCCGCGCGCTCCCGAGGCCAGGGCCCGACGCTGCCCCACTGCCCCGCCTACCCGCTCGCCCGCTCGGTCAGGAGGCTGCTGGGACCCCGGCCGGGAGCGCAGCAGCGTCGGCGGCGACGGTCATGTCCACGGCCTCGATCGTCACCATCTCGTCCGACGTCGGCTCGGACGACGGATCCGCGAACAACCGCAGGTCCCGGGCACGCACGGCGTCGTCGAGGATGTTCCGCACCGCACGCCCGTTGCCCCACTCCCGGTCGGAGAACCGTCCGGCCGCCTCCGCTGCCGTCAGACGGCGCAACAGCAGCTCGCGAGCGTCCTCGGTGACCTGTTCGTGCGCTCCGACCGCCATGTGCTCCGCGATCCCGACGAGGTCGTCGGACGAGTACGGGCGGAACGCGATCGTCTGGGTGAAGCGCGACGGGAGTCCGGGGTTGGAACGCAGGAACCCGGCCATCTCGTCGGGGTACCCGGCGACGATCACCATGAAGGCTCCCCGGTCGTTCTCCATGCGAGCGAGCAGCGTGTCGATCGCCTCCTGCCCGAAGCTCCTGTCCCGGTCGCCGGCGAGCGTGTACGCCTCGTCGATGAACAGCACGCCGCCCCGGGCCTCCGCGATGCGTTCCTCCGTCTTCGTCGCCGTCTGACCGACGTAGCCCGCGACGAGTCCCGCGGCGTCGACCTCGACGACGTGTCCGGACGGCAGGACGCCGAGTGCGCGGTACAGCCGCGCGAGCAGCCGGGCGATCGTCGTCTTGCCGGTCCCGGGCGGGCCGGTGAACACCAGGTGCTCGACCAGGGACTGCCCGGTCGACATGCCCCGGGCGAGACGCGCCTGCTGGGCGCGGACCCCGGCCATCAGTGACTCGACCTGGACCTTGACCCCGGGCTGCCCGATCTGTGCGCCGAGTTCCGCCAGGACGTCCCCCACCGCTTCGACGGCCGGCCCGTCGTCCGCCAGGACCGACCTGCACGCCGCCTCGACGTCCGACGCGTCGAGCTCGTCGAGGCCGGCACCGACCGGCGGGGTGCGATCGTCGGCGAACACGCGGGTGTTGCGGACCCGGACCGCCTCGTCGACGAGGTTCCGGACGGCTCCGGCGTTCCCCCAGTCGGCCCGGGCGAACAGGCCGGCGCGCTCGGCCCCCGACAACCGGGCGCGGAGCACCTGTGCGGCGTCCTCCGTGAACCGTTCGTTCCTCGCCGCCGCCATCGAGGTCGCGATCTCGGCGAGCTGCTCGGCCGAGTACGACCGGAACTCGACGGTCGTCGGGAAGCGCCGGGCGAGTCCTGGGTTCGACCGCAGGAAGTCCCTCATCGGCTCCGGGTACCCGGCGGCGATGACGAGGAACCGGCCGCGGTCGTCCTCCATCCGCTTGAGCAGCGTGTCGACGGCTTCCCGCCCGAAGGCGTCGCCTCCGGCCGTGAGTGCGTACGCCTCGTCCACGAAGAGCACGCCGCCCATCGCCTCGTCGATCCGTTCGGTCGTCTTCGTCGCGGTCTGTCCCACGAACCCGGCGACGAGGTCGCCACGGTCAACCTCGACGACGGTGCCACCCGGCAGGAGCCCGAGCGCACGGTACAGGCGCGCGATGAGCCGGGCGATCGTGGTCTTGCCGGTGCCGGGCGGACCGGTGAAGAGCAGGTGCGGGATGTCCGGCACCGTCGCACGTTCGTCACGATCGGCCGCCGCACGAGCCGCGCGGGCGTTGGCGACGAGCGACTCGACCTGCCGGGCGACCTGGTCCTGCCCGATCTGGGCGCGCAGTTCCGCGAGCACGGTCTCGACGTCCTCGGTCGGGGCCGACGGACGGCCGACACCTTGGTCGTCGCACGCGACGACGATGTCCTCTTCCCGGATCTCGACGAGGGCGGCTCCGTCGATGGTGTCGCCCCCGAGTCCGGGCGCACCGGCGAGCAGCGCGCTGAGGCGGGCGTCCCGAGCGGCGGCCGCTCGGTCGACCACGGTCCGCACCGTCCTCGCGTTGCCCCACGTGCGTTCCGCGAAGCGACCGGAGACCTCGGCTTCGCGGAGTCGGAGCCCGAGCCGCTCGACCGCCTCGTGGGTGAGGACGGCACCGGAGTCCGACGCCATCTGCACGGCGATCGCGACGAGCTCGTCCGCGGAGTACGGGGTGAACTCGATGCGCTGCGGGAACCGCGAGGCGATGCCCGGGTTCGCCGCGGTGAAGGCGTCCATCTCGGCCGGGTAGCCGGCGGCGATGCAGACGAACGACCCGCGGCGGTCCTCGAGCGCCTTGAGCAGGGTGTCCAGCGCCTGTCGGCCGAAGTCGTTCTCGCCGCCGCTGGTGAGGGCGTACGCCTCGTCCACGAGCAGGACGCCGCCCATCGCCCGCTCCACAGCGGCGGTCGTGCGTTCCTCGGTGCCGCCGACGTGCGCTGCGACGAGGGCTGCACGGTCGACCTCGACGAGGGTGTCCGTGGGCAGGAACCCGAGCGCGTGGTAGAGCCGGGCGATCAGTCGGCCGATGGTGGTCTTCCCGGTCCCGGGAGGCCCGACGAACAGCAGGTGTCCGGCGGTCAGCTCGCCGTGGAAGCCCTTCTCCCTGCGGAGCTGCACGAGCTCCGCCTGCGCGACGACGTTGCGCACCTGCGCCTTGAGCTGGGCCTGCCCGACGATCGCGTCCAGCTCCGCGAGCACGGCGGCGACGGCTTCGGGCCCCTGTGCCGGCGGGAGCGGTGAGAGCACCTCGAGCCCGTCGTCCGGCTCGGCCTCCTCCCGGCCAGCCGCCTGTTCGTCGCGAGCGATCCGTCGGAGCGAAGCACCGGCTTCGTCGGAGCTCGTCCGCACGAAGCACTCAGGACCGTCCGACGCACCGTCGGCGTCCGTCCCCCAGAGTCGCACGCGCGATCCGTCGCCCGAGACCTGCAGCGCCACGGCGTCGTACCGCTGTTCGGCGGTCCAACAGACGAAGCGCACCGCTGCACGGAGCCGCTCGACGGGCACGTGCAGCCGGCGGGGTCGGCCGGCGAGGATCCCCGCCACGGGATCGCCGAGCAACCCGGCGGCGCCCCGGACGAGGACGCGTTCGGGCGCGAGGGCGAGGGTGACGATCGATGACGGTTCGACGGCCTCAGCGGTCACGAGGGTCTTCATGAACGCGTTCCGGTCGACGGTCACCAGACTCGCCTCCCCGTCGCCGAAGAACGCGTACGAGCCCTTGAGGTGCTCCAGCAGACGCGGCGACGTCCACATCGCCTGGTGGAGCACCGGCTCGTCGGCGGCGCCCTGGACGACGACCTGCCGACCGTCCTCGCCCCAGCCGAGCCCGATGGACACCTCGTCGTCGTCGCCGAAGTGGCCGGTGAGCTCGACCACGAAGCTCGGCGGCAACGTCAGCCAGGTCGTCAGGATCGGGACCGCGTCGAGGACCGGTTCGAGGGCGACGTGCACGCCGTCCGACGCGATCAGCTGGACACGAGTGCCCTCGTCGACCCACAGGCCAACGCCGTCCAGCACACCCGAGCCGTCGGAGGTTCGGAACCCGTCGGTCCTGGCGACGGCACGGCGGAGGGCACCGACCGTGAGCCGGAGGACCTGCTCGACGTCCCTGATCCGTCCGACGCTCACCGTCGGCCGTCCGCTGACAGGTGACCCGTCCGACGAGCCGGCACGGGCGTCCGTCGCGGCGCGGGGTCGGCTGCGGGCGCGGGGAGGGACGGCATCACGACCGGCCTGGCCTTCGCGGGCGTCGGCGCCGGCGCGCCGGGTGCGGTGTCGGTCGTCGACGGACCCGTCACCGGGGCGACCACCACCGCGGTCGGCGCAGCTTCGACCAGCTCCGAGCTGTAGTCGTCCTCGAACACCTCGAACACCTCTGCTCGTCCGCCCCTGGTCCAGCGCGAAGCAGGGACGAGGGTCCGCCACCCCGCTCCTGTCGGGAAGCACCCGACGCTGATCCGCGCGACGACCGCCGACGTGCTGACCACCGCTCCGTCCGCGACGTGGCGGACGGAGACCGCGCCCGGGTCGACGCCGATCTGCACGAGGCCGCTCGAGGGCAACGACACACTGACCGAACGGACCAGATCGGTCCCGAAGAACACGCGGTCGTCCCGTTCGCGGAGCGTCCGCCCGCTCACGTGTGCGATCGCTCCGTCGGCGAGGTTCCGGTCCGACCCGGCGAGCAGGTGCAGGTCCGCCACGCCGCCCTCGAACAGCACGTGCATGCGGATGCGGTCCCAGGGGGACGGGTTCGCAGCCGCTGCGAACGGGGCGACGTGCGCGAGTGCGGCCCGGAGGTCGTCGACCTCGACCTCGAGCAACCAGGTGGTCACGCCGCCCCGCACGCTTCGCAGAAGCCCATCTCCGCGGTCACGGTCGCTCCGCACGAGGAGCAACTGCGCGACCCGGCGTCCTCGGTCGTGCTCGGCGCCGTCGCCGGTCGTGTGGCTGTGGCACGGGCGGTCGACACGGTGCGGGTCGGTGTCGCCGCGGGCGACGGACGCCGGCGCTCTCCGACGACCGGCGCGGAGCCGCTCTCGTCCTTGAGCAGCGCCGACAGGATCGGGACGAGGAGCCTCGCGTTCTCGTCGGAGGGGACGAAGTCCGGCTCGTCCTCGAGCCAGCGCAGGAGGTCCGGCAGGCCGGCCGCGGGGATGTCCCCCGGCCACGCGACGTCCTGGATCCGGCCGAGGCCGTCGTCCCGCGGCATCATGACGACGACGGGCTTCACCATCGTCCGGATGCCGAGGTTGCGCATCTTGAGGCCGAAACGCTCGCGGGCGAGCTTCATGTTCCCGGACATCTTGCGCGGGTGCCCGACCGCGCCCTCGGTCTGCAGGTCGATCGCGATGAGCGTCGGTGCCGAGGAACGGCCTTGGGGGTCCTCACGTTCGACGGTCCAGCGCACGCCGCCCTGGTCGTAGTTCTTCACGTCGACGAGCCAGATCGAGGAGCCGGTGACCACCACGCAGTCGATGTCGGTCTGGAACTGCTTGCTCGCTCCGACGCCCTCGTCCGGCATGTGCACGGACCAGAACGTCGCGAAGCGTCCGAGCAGGCCGCGCTGCTCGAGGACCTTCGCGAAGTTGACCTCTCCCTCACGCCCGCGCTCGATCGCGCGCGCGTCGAAGCCGGACCCACCGAGGCCGGCACCGGGCTCCCCGTACATCCAGGCGTTCGGCCCGATCTCGACGTCGACCAGCTCGCTCGGTTCGTACCCGGTGCGCTCGCCGTCACCCGACGGCCGCGCTGCCCACTTGCGGTCGCGTTCGACGCGGGCGACGTGGTCGAGTTCCCGTTCACGGTTGGACCGGATCCGCTCTTCCTCGGCGGCACGGATGCGGTTGGCCGTGTCGGCGGCGGCGCCGGTCCGGATGCTCGTCGCGACGACCGGGCGAGCGATCGTCGCGGCGACGATCACGAGCGACCACAGCAGGTGCACAGGAAGCACGTGGCCGGCGACGGGCGACGACGACGCCGTGACGATCCCGCCGAGGACCGCGGTGGCGAGCGCGGTGACGGCCACGATGGTGCCGAGCACGCCCGACCGGGGCCGGAAGTGGTCTCGCGTCACCCGGCCGGCGAGTGCCAGGCCGAGGACCACGGCGAACCATGCGGGGGAAGTCAGGCCGCCCACCACCCAGCTCAGACCGTTCAGGATCGTCAGCACCACCACCAGGATGTCCGCGGTACGCGCGAACCTCCGCCGTCGGGTCTCCAGCGGACCGCTCATCTTCGTTCCTCTCGTCGAGCGCACCGTCAGCTCCGCCCCGCCACCGTCCAGAGGACGGCGGAGACCCCGAGCAGGCCGAAGCCGATCCCGAAACGGGCCGGACGACGCGCCCGGAACCGTCGCGGCGTGAAGAGCGCGACGAAGAGCACGATGCCGCCGACGAGCGCGACCGCCGAGGCCGTCGTGGAGAGGAGCTGGTTCACACCGCCGACCGTAGGTGTGCGGACGTGTCCGGACCGGTGTCCGGACCGCTGTCCGCACAAACCCGGACAGCGCTTCAGTCCGGGAGCGGAGTCTCCTGTGCGCGCGTCATCCGTCGCTCGAGCAGCACGAGCAACGCGAACGCCACGAAGGTGGTCAGGACCTTGTCGAGGACAGACGCTCCGAGGTTCGCCAGGGCGACGGCGACCCACGGACCGTCGCCCGCTGCCGACAGCAGGTCGATGTACGCCTGGGTACCGTGCGTCACCGACGCCTGGTAGGCGAGGACGGTGACCGGCGTCGCCACCGCTGTGCACCCGACGGCCACCACGAGGCCGAGCACGAGCAACCGCCAGGATGACCGCTGCAGGCCCCGCAACCGGCCGCCGGCACCCCAGAGCAGACCGGCCACGACGCCGACGAGGGCGAACCAGAAGGAGGTGGGCCCGTGGGCGAGTTGGTTGAGGAGCACCGCCCCGGCACCGACCCCGGCGCCTGCCCACGGGCCGAGTCGGAGGGCGATGACGGCGGTGCCGATCGTGTCGAGCCAGATCGGCAGGTGGAACTGCTCGGAGACGCTGGCGCCGAAGAGGTCGAGTCCGACAGCGGCAGCGACGAGCAGCACGACGGAACCCGCGTCGAGGTCGTGGCGGAACCGGTCCGGCCACCGGCGCAGGGACGACGCGACCACCGCGGAGGCCGAGCTGGTCAGTCGAGCCGACCCGGGCCTCCCGGTCGGCCGCTCGTCGGCCTCCGACTGGGCGGACGGAGCCGGACCGACCTCGGGTCGGACGGGTCCTGCGGGTCCCGGCCCCGGACGCGCGACCACCGGCGAGCGCGCCGCGCGCTGCCACTCCTCGACGTCGCCGTCCGCGACGCCGAGGACACGGACGACCTCGCCGACGAGGCTGACGTTCAGTCGGGTCCGCCCGGGTCGGAACACGTCGTACACGGTGGACCGGGCGATGCGAGCCGCCGCCTCCGGTGTCCCGACGGCGACTCGGCGTGCGGTGATCCGGGCGGCGACGTCCCCGTACGACGGGTCCCCGGCAGCGCGGCGCAGCCGTTGCAGACGGTCCGCGAAGGCCTCCGCGGTCCCTGATCCGACGTGCTGTTCCCGCGTGCTCACGTGGTGGCCCTCCCCCGGGTGATCCGGGGAACCAACATACCGAGCACGAACCGGCCGGGGTGGCACCAGAACGGGGGAGCGCACCGACCGACCGAAGCGCCCGTCCCGACACCCCGTTGCGCCGTGTGTCCGTTCCCCTCGCAGCCGTCAGGGGTCGGAGTTATGGTGTGCGGCATGGCCCCCGTCCTGACCTCGCCGCTCGTGTCGACGCAGTGGCTCGCAGACCACCTCGGTGCTGACGAGCTCATCGTGCTCGACGCCTCGGTGCACACGGACGGTGCCGGGCGTGGGACGACCTGGCACAGCGCGCGGGACGCCCACGAGCAGCGTGGCCACGTACCGGGAGCGCGGTACGCCGACCTCATCCGAGCGTTCTCGACGCCGGACGCCGAGCTCCCCTTCACCCGACCCGACGCCGACCGGTTCGAGGCCGCCGCCGCAGCCCTCGGCGTGACCGACACCGCCACCGTCGTGGTCTACGACGACGGGAGCGGTGAGTGGTCCGCACGGCTCTGGTGGATCTTCCGCTCGTTCGGCTTCGACGCCGTCGCGGTCCTCGACGGCGGGTTCGCCAAGTGGCGTGACGAGGGGCGCCCTGTGCGGGTCGGTGCCCTCCACACCTCGCCGGCGGACTCCGCCCTGCCGCACCGCGCGTTCCTGGCGGGTCAGGAGCGTCCGCTCTGGGCCGACCGCGACCGGGTCCTGCGGGCCGTGTCCGGCGACGAGCCCGCGTCGCTGGTGCTGGCGGCGCCCGCGTCGGCGCTCGGCGACGACCACCCGCCGCTCGTGCCGGGCAGCACCTCGGTGGCGGCCGACTCGCTGCTCGACCCGACCACCGGCACGTACCTGCGCGGGCCTGCCCTGGCGCGGGCGTTCGCCGACGTGATCGGCGACGACGAGATCGTCACCTACTGCGGGGTCGGCAGCGCCGCCTGCGTCGACGCGCTCGCCCTGACGGTGCTGGGGCACGACCGGGTGCGGGTGTACGACGGGTCGCTGGCCGACTGGTGGCGGCACGAGCCCGAGGCGCTCGCGTCCTGACCCGGCAGCCGACCGGGCCGACCGCGGCCCGGCGCCCGGCGAGACCGACCCGGCAGACCCGGCACGTGCGACCGTCCCGGCACGGCTAGCGTGGGCACATGAGCAGCAGACGCGCGGTCGTCCTCGGCGGTACCGGCGGGATCGGTTCGGCCGTCGCGCGTGAGCTCCTCGACGTCTCCGGCCGCGGCGGTGACGACTGGCAGGTCGACGTCCTCGCCCGGCGCGGTGGCCCCGCCGCCGACGCCCTGACCGCACGCGGCGTGACCTTCACCGCGGGCGACCGGCGCGACACGAGCACCCTGCGCGACCTGCTGCGCCCGGGAGCGGACCTGGTGGTCGACACGGTCGGCCTGACCCGTGACGACGCCGTGCAGCTCCTGCCGTTCCTCGACGACGTCGGGTCCTCGGTGTTCGTCTCGTCGCGCTCCGTCTACGTCGACGAGCAGGGTCGGCACGCGAACTCCCTCGACAAGCCGGTGTTCGGCGGGGCCGTCACCGAGCTCCAGCCCACGGTGGCCGCGGGCGACGGCGACCCGACGAGTCGTGACGGCTACGGTGCGGCGAAGGTCGCCGCGGAGCAGGTCCTGCTCGACCACGGCGCCCCGGTGACGGTGCTGCGCCCGTCCAAGGTGTACGGCGTGGGCATCGGCCGCCCGCGGGAGTGGTTCGTCGTCCGCCGGGTCCTCGACGGCCGCGAGCGCGTCCTGCTCGCCGACGCCGGCCGCAGCGTCGACCACACGACCGCCGCGAGCGGCATCGGCTCGCTCGTCCGCCTGGTCGCCGACGCGCCGGACCGTCGCATCCTGAACGTGGCGGACGACTCCGCCCCGGACGCGCTCGAGATCGTCCGGACGATCGCCGCACACCTGGACCACCGGTTCGACGAGGTCCTGCTCGACCAGGACGCGCCGGCGTTCGTCGGCACCACGCCGTGGTCGTCGCCGTCGCCGTTCGTCCTGGACACCACCGCCGCCCGCGCGCTCGGGTGGCAGCCGCCGACGTTCGCGTCCGCCGTCCTGCCGGAGCTCGACTGGCTCGTCGAGACCGCCCACGCGGTCCCGGCGGGCAGCGACGTGCCGTGGGCCGCCGACCCGTTCTGGGACCGCATGTTCGACTACGGCCCCGAGGACGCCGCGCTCGCACTGCTCTCCCTCGGCCTGGGCTGACCGTGGCCGACGTCGCGCCCGGCCGCCCCGAGGTCCTGTTCCTCGGCGGGCGCTCGGGTGTCGGCAAGTCGACGGTGGCCGAGGCCCTGCACGACCTGCTCGTCGGCGCCGACGTGCACCACGCGGTGATCGAGGGCGACGTCCTCGACCTCGCCCACCCGGCACCGCACGTCGCACACCCCGAGGTCCGCCTCGCCGAGCGGAACCTCGCCCTGCTCTGGTCGGCGTACCGGGATCTCGGGCACCACCGGTTGGTGTTCACGAACACGGTGTCCGTGCTCGAACAGGACCGGCTGGCCGCCGCCGTCGGCGACGACCCCGTGGTCACCGCCGTCCTGCTCCGGGCCGGTGACGACGTCACCGCCGAGCGGCTGGGCCGTCGGTCCGGCGGCGTGGTCCCGTCGGCGCAGCTCGCGCACAGCACGCGGACGGCCAGGAGGCTCGACACGGCCATCCCGGACACCGTCACCCGGGTGGACACGGACGGCCGGACGCCCGAGCAGGTCGCACGCCACCTCGCGTCGCTCACGGGGTGGCTGCCCGCCTGATCCCCCGGTGGTCCCTGTGGACGGCCGGCAACCGTCCACAGATCCTCCGAGACGGCGACCCACCCAGTCGGGACGGGGCACGCTGGGAGCCATGAACGACAACCGACTCGGCACCTCGGTCAGCCCCTACCTGCGGATGCACGCCGACAACCCGGTGGACTGGCGCGAGTGGGGGCCGGACGCCTTCGCCGAGGCCCGGCGCCGCGACGTGCCCGTCCTGGTCTCCGTCGGGTACGCCACCTGCCACTGGTGCCACGTCATGGCTCGCGAGAGCTTCGCCGATCCCGAGGTCGGTGCGCTGCTCCGCCGCGACTTCGTCGCCGTCAAGGTCGACCGGCAGGAGAACCCCGACGTCGACGCCAGCCTGATGGCCGCGGCGAGCGCGTTCACCCAGCAACTCGGGTGGCCGCTGACCACGTTCCTGACGCCCGACGGGCACGTGTTCTTCGCCGGCACCTACTACCCGCCCACCCCCGTCGGCCAGGTCCCGGCGTTCCGGCAGATCCTGGCGGCGGTGCTCGACGCGTGGACGGAGCGCCGGCACGAGGTCGACGCGAACGCGACGGCGATCGCGACCGCGATCCGGCAGGGAGCCGAGTCGGACGCAGCCGCGCTGGTCGGCGACGAACCCGCCGGGGGCGACCCGCGCCTCCCGTCCGTCGACCGGGTCCGCGCCGTCACCGGTCAGCTCCTGCGGTCCGAGGACACCACGTACGGCGGTTTCGGCGGGGCACCGAAGTTCCCGGGGGCACCGCTGCTCGAGTTCCTCGGCGACGCGGCAGCCGACGGCGACGCCGAGGCCGCCGCGCTGCTCGACCGGTCGCTGGCGGCGATCCGCGGGTCCGAGCTCACCGACGCCGACGGCGGTGTCTTCCGGTACGCGACCCGGCGTGACTGGAGCGTGCCGCACTACGAGCGGATGCTGTACGACAACGCGGGGCTGCTCGCGGTCGCCGGTGCCGAGCAGGCCCGGGGCATCGCGGACTTCCTCCGCGACACGCTGCGTCGCGAGGACGGGGCGTTCGTCGCGGCGCAGGACAGCGAGTCGACGATCGACGGACGGCGGGTCGAGGGCGAGTGGTACCGACGTCCGCTCGCCGAACGCGCGCTGCTCGATCCCCCGCCCCTCGACGACCAGGTCCTGACCGGCTGGAACGGCCTGGCGATCCGTGGGCTCGCGATCGCCGGCGCCCGCCACGGCGACGACGAGATGGTCGACCTCGCCCGCGGTGCCGCCGACGCCGTCCTGCGTGCCCACGTCCGCGACGGCCACGTCGTCGTCCGGTCGGGCACCTCGCGGGGGGCGTCGAGCGCGCCGCCGACCGTCGAGGACGTCGGGCTCCTGGCCGAGGGGCTGCTCGAACTCGCCCTCGTCACCGGGGACGCCGGACTCGCCGTCGCGGCGCGGTCCCTGGTGGACGACGGCGTCGCGGCGCGCTTCGACGTGGACCCCGTCCTGGCGGCCGCGGGCACCGCGACCGGCGAGCAGCCGCAGACCGCGGTGCGGTCGGGCACGGTGGCGTTGGCCGCCGCTGCGGCGACCCTCGCGGCACTGACCGGCGACGACGGGTACCGCGTCGCCGCGACCCGGCTCGTCGCCGACCGTGCCGTGACCGGGACCGAACGGCCGCTCGGCCACGCCGATGCCCTCGGCGTCGCCCTCGCGCTGCAGCGGCCGTCGCGCGAGGTCGTCGTCGTCGCCTCCGACCCGAACGACCCGCTGCGCGACGCCGTCAGGGGCGCCCGTCGGCCGGGGACCGTCGTCGCACGGGTGACCCCGGAGCAGGCGCGCGACTGGTCGGCGGCTGGCTTCGCACTGTTCGACGAGCGGGCGTCGCTCGACCCCGCGGCCTTCGTCTGCCACGACCGCGTGTGCGCGCTGCCCGCCCGGTCGGTCACGGAACTCGCCGCACAGACCGTGTGACGGTATCCTGGAATGCTCATGTCCTCCTCGCCGCTCGTCATCACCTACCCGCCGGAGCTGCCGGTCTCGCAGCGACGGGACGACATCGCGGCCGCCATCCGTGACAACCAGGTGGTCATCGTCGCCGGGGCCACCGGGTCCGGCAAGACGACCCAGCTGCCGAAGATCTGCCTCGAGCTCGGGCGCGAGCACATCGGCCACACGCAGCCCCGCCGGATCGCCGCCCGCACCATCGCCGAGCGGGTGTCCGAGGAGCTCGGCGGCGAGCTGGGCGACCTCGTGGGCTACCAGGTGCGGTTCACCGACAAGGTGTCGTCGAACACCCGGGTGAAGCTGATGACCGACGGCATCCTGCTCAACGAGATCCACTTCGACCGCGACCTGAAGCGCTACGACACGATCATCATCGACGAGGCCCACGAGCGCTCGCTGACGATCGACTTCCTGCTCGGGTACCTGAAGCGCCTGCTCCCCCGCCGTCCCGACCTCAAGCTCATCATCACGAGTGCGACGATCGATCCGCAGTCCTTCTCGGAGCACTTCGGCGGCGCCCCGATCATCGAGGTCTCCGGCCGCACCTACCCGGTCGAGGTCCGCTACCGGCCGCTCGTCGCCGAGGACCCGAAGGACGCCGACGGCTCCGCTGGCTCCGACGACGAGGACGACCCCCGCACCGACGACAGCGGCGGCGGCCGGACGCCCGACGACCGCGACGTCATGCAGGGCATCACGGACGCGCTCGACGAGCTGGATCGTGAGGCCCCCGGCGACGTCCTGGTGTTCCTGTCCGGCGAGAACGAGATCCGCGACGCGCAGGACGCCATCGAGGGCAAGCGCTACCCGGGCACCGAGGTCCTGCCGCTCTACGGCCGGCTGTCCGCCGCCGACCAGCACCGGGTGTTCGAGCGCCGCAGCACCCCGGGCGTCCGTCGCCGGGTCGTCCTGGCGACCAACGTGGCGGAGACGAGCCTGACCGTCCCCGGCATCAAGTACGTCGTCGACACCGGCACGGCCCGCATCTCGCGGTACTCGCCGCGGGCCAAGGTGCAGCGGCTGCCGATCGAGGCGATCAGCCAGGCGAGCGCGAACCAGCGGTCCGGGCGTGCCGGGCGCACGAGCGACGGCATCGCGATCCGGCTCTACTCCGAGGACGACTTCGGCCGCCGGCCCGAGTACACGGACCCGGAGATCCTCCGCACGAACCTCGCCGCGGTGATCCTGCAGATGATCTCCCTGGGCTTCGGCGACATCGAGTCGTTCCCCTTCCTGCAGCCGCCGGACTCCCGCGGCGTGAAGGACGGCCTCGACCTGCTCCGCGAGCTCCGCGCCGTCGACACCGACGGTCGGATCACGAAGTCCGGCCGGCAGCTGACACGTCTGCCGATCGACCCCCGGCTCGGACGGATGGTGCTCGAGGCCGGGCGCCAGGGGGTCGGCCGCGAGGTCATCGCCGTCGTCAGCGCCCTGAGCATCCAGGACCCGCGCGAGCGTCCCCTCGAGAAGCGTGCGCACGCCGACCAGCTGCACGCCCGCTTCGCCGACCCCACCAGCGACTTCCTCACGCTGCTCAACCTGTGGAACCACATCGAGGACAAGCAGGAGGAGCTCTCGTCGAGCGCCTTCCGCCGCCTGTGCAAGGCCGAGTTCCTCAACTACCTGCGCATCCGCGAGTGGCAGGACCTGTACCGGCAGCTCTCCCGCGCCGCGAAGCAGGTCGACGTCCGGGTCGGGCAGTCCCGCTCCGACGACGGCGATGCGGTGCACCGGTCGCTGCTGTCCGGACTGCTCAGCCAGATCGGTCTGCGCGACCGTGAGAAGCGCGACTACCTCGGGTCCCGGAACACCCGCTTCGTGGTCTTCCCGGGCAGCGTGCTGGCGAAGAAGCAGCCGGACGCCGTGATGGCCGCCGAGCTCGTCGAGACCAGCCGGCTGTTCGCCCGCACCGTCGGTCGGATCGACCCCGCGTGGGTGGAGCCCCTCGCCGGCGACCTGCTGAAGCGCACGTACGGCGAACCCCACTGGGAGAAGAAGCAGGGCGCCGTGGTCGCGTACGAACGGGTGACGCTGTTCGGCGTCCCCATCGTGCAGCGTCGCCGGGTGCAGTACTCCCGCATCGACCCGGAGCACTCCCGCGAGCTCTTCATCCGGCACGCCCTGGTCGAGGGCGAGTGGGACTCCCAGCAGGCGTTCGACCGTGCCAACCGGAAGCTCCGCAAGGAACTCGAGCAGCTCGAGGAGCGCACCCGGCGCCGCGACATCCTGCTCGACGACGAGAACGTCTACGAGTTCTACGACGCCCGCGTCCCCGCCGACGTCGCGACCACCCGCGCCTTCGAGGGGTGGTGGCGGCAGGCGCGACGCGACGAGCCGGACCTGCTCACGATGCAGCGGTCCGACCTGCTCGACGAGGACGCCGCCGAGGCCGCGCAGGACCAGCAGGAGTACCCGACCCAGTGGCGGAGCGGCGACCAGCGACTCGCCATCCGGTACCGCTTCGAGCCGGGAGCCCAGGACGACGGCGTCAGCGTCCAGGTGCCGCTCGCGCTGCTCCCCCGGATGCGTGAGGAGGGCTTCGACTGGCAGGTGCGCGGCCTGCGCAAGGAGCTCGTCACCGCGCTCATCAAGTCGCTGCCGAAGCAGATCCGCAAGAACGTCGTGCCCGCGGCGGACTGGGCCGAGAAGATCGTGGCCGAGCTGCCCGACGACGCCCCCACCGAGCCGACGGAGTCCTTCCGCGCCACCCTCGCCAAGGCCATCCAGCGGATGACCTACGTGCCGGTGTCCGAGTCGGACTTCGACCTGAGCCGGGTCCCCGCACACCTGCTGCCCACGTGGGCGGTCGTCGACGAGCGGGGACGGCGGGTCGAGGCCGGCAAGGACCTGTCGGCGCTGCAGACCAAGCTGAAGGACCGCACCCAGGAGAGCGTCGCCCGGGCGACGCAGGAACGCGGGCGGAACCGACCGGGAGGCCCGGCGCAGGTCGCCGACGCCACCGCCGGTCGGACGGTGGAGCGTTCCGGTCTCACCACGTGGCCGACGGACGACCTGCCGCAGACCCTCGACACGAAGCAGGCGGGCGGCGTGATCCGCGCCTACCCGGCGCTGGTGGAGGAGGGCTCGGGGCCGAAGGCGACGGTCGGCGTGCAGCTGCTCGCGACCCCGGCGGACCGCCAGGTCCGGATGCCCGCCGGGGTGCGGCGGCTCGTGATGCTCGCGGTGCCCTCGCCGGTGTCGTACATCCAGTCGCACCTGACCGCGCAGGAGAAGCTCGCGCTCGCCGCGAGCCCGTACCCGTCGACGGCGGCGCTGTTCGACGACGTGCTCGCGGCCGTGGTGGACGCCGGCATCCGTCGCGCGCACCCGGACGGCCTGGTGTTCACGAAGGCGGGGTTCGAGGCCGTCCGTGACGCCGTGTCGGCCACGGTCGTCGACACGATGTTCGCGGCCGTCTCCGAGCTCGCCGCCGTGTTCGCCGCGCAGCGGTCCGCGGAGCGCGCGCTCAAGCAGGCGAACTCGATGTCGCTGCTCGGCGCCCTGACGGACATGCGCCAGCAGGTGGAACGCCTCGTGTACCCGGGCTTCGTCTCGGACGCGGGGCTCGACCGGCTCCGGCGGGTCCGGGTGTACCTGCAGGGCGTCGAGGCTCGTGTCCAGAAGCTCCTGCAGAACCCCGGTCGCGACGCGACGTGGATGCGCGAGGTCACCGTCGCGACCGACCGGTACGTCGACGCCGGTGGGAGCTTCCCGCCCGCCGTCGGTGCCCACCCGGAACTCGTGCACGCCCGGTGGATGCTCGAGGAGTTCCGGCTGAGCCTGTTCGCGCAGGAGCTCGGCACCGCCGAGACGGTCTCGTTGCAGCGGATCACGAAGGCCCTGGCAGCGGCGCGCTGACGGGGCTAGCGTGTCGGCCATGATCGGCACACTCGACGTCGTCGTCCTGGACTGCTCGGACACCCGCGCCCTCGCCCGTTTCTACGCCGAGCTGCTCGGCGGGGAGATCGTCGAGTTCGAGGAGGACTGGGCGGAGGTCGCGCTCCCCTTCACCGACCACCGTCCGATCCTCGCGTTCCAGCGGGTCGACGAGTACCGCGCGCCGGAGTGGCCGGGCCAGGCGGTCCCGCAGCAGAGCCACCTCGACGTGAAGGTCGACGACCTCGACGCGGGCGAGACCGCGGTCCTGGCGATCGGGGCGACGGCGACGGGCTCCGGGACGGCGACGTTCCGGGTGTACCTCGATCCGGCCGGTCACCCGTTCTGCCTCGTGCACCCGACGGACTGAGCGGCTGCGGCACCGGACGGCCATGCTGGTCCGATGACCCCGTCCGACGCACACCTCGAACCGATCGACACGGACCGCTGGGCCCGGCGTGAGCACTTCGAGCACTACCGGCGGCGGGTGCCCTGCTCGTACGAGATGACGGTCGAGCTCGACGTCACCCGGTTCGTCGAGGCGGTCCGTCGTGCCGGTGTGCGGACCTACCCCGCGCAGCTCTGGGCGATCAGCACCGTCGTGAACCGGCACCCGGAGTTCCGGATGCAGCTCCTGCCGGACGGGTCCCCCGCGGTGTGGGACGTGGTCCATCCGGAGTTCACCGTGTTCCACCCGGAGACCGAGACGTTCTCGGGTTTGGTGGTCCGCCACGACGCCGACTTCCGCCGGTTCCACGACGACGCCGTCGCGACCATCGCCGAGCACCGGCACGACACCCGCATGTTCCCGCAGCAGGACCGCCCGCGGAACGTGTTCGACGTGTCGAGCCTGCCCTGGGCCGCGTTCACCGGCTTCGCCCTGCACATCGCCGACGGGTGGGACCACCTGCTGCCGATCATCACGCTCGGTCGGTACCGCACCGTCGGCGACCGGGTCCTGCTGCCGATGGCCCTGCAGGTGAACCACGCCGCCGCCGACGGCTTCCACGCGGCCCGGCTCGTGCGCGAGGTCGAGGAACTCCTCGGGGAGCCGGGCTGGATCGCCCCCTGATCCGGGGGCACGACCGGCCCCGGACACCCCTCGGCCGAGGGATGCACGGACCTGTCTGCCCGCGCTCTGGGGGACACGGCGTGGTCTGAGCGTGCCTACAGTCGCGTGCAGGACTGAATACCACTCAGTACGCAGCGCCCATCCCCGGGGGCGCTGCTCCGTGCGCCGGCCAGTGGGTCGCGCGCGGTGCCCCTGACCCGACCCGGGCCTCTCGGAGGTACAGCACAGCCATGTCCAAGCACGTCGTCGCGACCACCGCTGGTCGCAAGCGGTTCAGCCCGCTCGTCATCGGCGCGGGGATCGCAGCTGCCATCGCCCTGTCCATGTCCTTCTCGGGCACCCTCTCGGCGTACACCGCGAGCTTCCTGCACCCGAACAACACCGTCTCGACCGCGTCGGTCGACGTCGCCGAGACGAACGAGGCCGGGTCGAGCACCACCTGCACCACCGATGCCTCCGGTTCCGCCACGTGCTCGACGCCCAACCTGTACAGCGGGCAGACGCTGCGCCCCGGCGACAGCAAGACCACGACCGTGACCTTCAAGAACAGCGGCAAGGCGGAGCCGAAGCAGATGACGCTGTCCGGCGGCTCCTGCGCCACCACCCCGTCGGGGAGCAGCGTCGACCTGTGCCAGAAGGTGATCGTGACCATGAAGTGGTTGGACGCCGACGTGCTGCCCGACGCGACGACCCCGGCGAGCCTCGCCGGCACGTCGACCACGATCCCGTACCCGCTGCAGCCGTCCGAGGTGCGGACCGCGAAGATCACCGTCGCACTGCCGGCGAACTCGGCCAACAACACCGCCGGCCTCTCGCTCTCCCAGCCGCTCACCTGGACCTTCACCGCCTGAGCGGGACGGTCGACGACGCCGTCGTCGATCCCTGACAGCCGATGAGCACGAGCAGCCTCCAGAGCCCCGGGACCGTCGTCGTCGACGGCCCCGGGGCCGCCGTGCTGCCCGCGCGCGGTCGTCGCCGAGGGCGGGGCACCGGCGTCTCGGTCCGGGTCGGGGTGGTCCTGCTGCTCGTGGTGCTCGGGGTGGGCGCCCTGACGATCGCAGCCCTGTCGGGTGTGCGGGTGTTCGACGTCCGCACGCCGTCGATGGGCACCGCGGCGCCCGTCGGCAGCCTCGTCGTCACCCGGCCGGCGACGGCGGGCGACCTCGCGGTGGGCGAGGTCATCACCTTCCGTCCGGGAGCGGGCGGCGACCGGTACACGCACCGGATCGACGCGTCGGGGCCGTCGGGCATCCGCACCAAGGGCGACGTGAACGCCTCGCCCGACGCCTGGCTCCTCGACCCCTCCGACACCGTCGGCCAGGTCGTCGCCGTCCTGCCGGTCGTCGGGTGGGCGGGCCGCGCGCTCCCCTGGATCGTCGCCGCGGTGGCCCTCGTGTGGTTCGCCACCGGCTTCCTCGCCCCGGGCGACCTCCGGTCGGCACTGCGGCTGTTCGGTGCCGCCCTGTCGGTCGCCGTGGTGGGCGCGGTCCTGCGGCCGTTCGTGGCGCTCCAGCTGCTCGGCACCTCGGCCGACACGGGGGACGGCGTCGCACGGGTCGTGTCGACGGGCGTGCTCCCGATCAGAGCCACGGTCACCGACGGCGGGTCCGCGCACCTGCTGAGCGGCGGGACCGCCGAGCTCGCCGTGCCGGGCGACACCGACGGCGTCTTCCACGTCGCGTCGCGGCTCGACCTGTCCCCGACCGGGTGGGTCGTCCTCGGGCTCGTCTGCGCCGTCCCGGTGGTCGTCGCGTTCGTCGTCGGCCGGACGACCGCGCCGCTGGTCGACGCCGCCGGGTCCGCCGCCCCGGCCGCGGAGGACCCACGGTGAGCGCGACGGTCCCGGGACCCGCGCGGACGCGCCGTCCGTGGCGGTCCCTGGTCGTGGCCCTGCTCGCGCTCGGGGTCGTCGTCGCCGGCCTGTTCCCGACCACCGACGGCGCCTACACGGCGACCTTCGCGCACCCGACGAACTCCGTGGCGAGCGCGTCGAGCTACAACCGCACCACGTTCCCGTACCGCGACTCCTTCGCCGGCGGCCAGGCCGGTTGGACCACCTACAACGGCTGCTGGGCGACCACGACGACCTTCGGGTACGGCAAGTTCATCGAGTCCTGCGGCGGCACCGACGGCCCGAAGGCCGTGACGGGCAACCCGGAGTGGACGGACTACACGATGCAGGGCGACGTGCAGGTGAACGAGGGCAACCAGGCCGGTCTGCTCGTCCGGGTGACGTCGCCCGCTGCCGGCACCGACGCGATGAACGCGTACTACGCCGCGATCGACCTGTCGACGAACGCACTGTTCATCGGTCGGATGCGCAACGGCACCTACTCGCCGTCGCTGGCGCGCACCACGATCCCCGGCGACCTGCGGCGCGGGCAGTTCTACCACCTGGTCGTCCAGGCGTCCGGGTGCACGATCATGGCCTGGCAGACCACCGTCGGCGCGAACGACTGGACCCGCGCCACCTACACGGACTCCTCGGACACGTGCCTGACCGCCGGTGCGATCGGCTTGCGGAACCAGGACAGCAAGGCGGGCTACCGGTTCGTGACCGCGACCCAGGGGGCTCCGAAGCCGTCGGTGACCCCTTCCCCGTACAACTCGACCTTCGCGACCGCATCGTTCAACGACGGTTCGGCGGCCGCGACGTACGGCGGCTCGTGGACCTTCGACCAGCAGCAGGAGACGATCCTCAACACCGCCGACCAGAACGTCGGCGACAAGCAGGTGCTGAACCGCTCGTGGGGCGACATGACGCTGACCGGCGACGTGCGCCTGATGCGGGAACCGACCGCCGCCACCGACGCCGGGTTCATCACGCGGGTGAACGACGCCGGAGCGGGTACGGACGCGTTCCGCGGGTTCTCCGCCGGCATCAGCGGCACGAGCCTCGTCGTCGGGCAGCACGACGCCGGTCGGTGGGTGCCCGGGGCGTCGACGGCCCTGCCCCGTCCGGCCCGGCTCGGCGAGTGGTGGCACGTCACGGTGGCCGTCGTCGGCTGCGTGGTCACGGCCACCGCCTCTCCCTCGGCCGGTGGCACCGTCGTGCAGGCGAGCGCCGACTTCGGCTCCTGCAGCACGACGAGCGGCGCGGTCGGGGTCCGTGAGCACGCCGTCGAGGCGCAGTGGCGCAACCTGGCGGTCACCCCGCGCTGACGAGATTGCCCGCCGCTGACGCGCTCGCTCGCCTCCGACGTTCCCAGCCCGCCCCGCACCGTCGGGTGGTGACCGACAGACGGACGGGAGGCACGTGACCAACCCGCCCCGTGCCTCCCGACCGGAAACAGGCCGCGAAAGCGACAGTCTGCCGCCGACGATCCGCAGGAACCTGTCGCTTGCACAGAAGCGACCGACGGCCGCCCGTCCGTGGTCAGGAGGAGCGCGCCGCCAGCGCCTGCTGGTACTCCCGGCGGACGGCGTCGCCGCCCCGGCGACGCCACTCGCGCACGACGGACCGCCACGACGACACCTTCGCCCGCCCGAGCAGCACGTCGTTCATCGCGTTCGTCGCGAAGGTGCCGAGTGCCGGACCCTTCGTCGAGTTCGTCGGCGAGTACAGGCCGTACGCGGGGTTGGCGAGACCCCGGTCCACCCACGACGCGAGCGAGTCGTGCACGGTGTCGGTCATCTCCGGGTGCCCCGCGTAGAACAGCGGCAGCGGGCACTCGGTGAAGTACTGCAGCGGGAACTCACCGAGCGCGGTCTCGCTGTTGCCGGTCTTCGTCAGGACGGGGGCGCCGTCCCGGTACTCGAAGTCGCGACCCTCGATGCCGAACTTGCGGTAGGTCCAGGCCTCGGTACCGAAGGGCGACGCGCACCAGTTGAGCACCTCGAGCAGGACCCGCACGCGTTCCTCGGAGCCGGCGGCGACGGCGCTGATGGTGTTGTTCGGGTCGCCGAGCCACGGCTCCGGCTCGGATCCGGCCGGACCGACGAACGGCGCGATCGTCAGCTCGAAGCCGCTGCCGGGCGTCGCCTGCTGCAGCAGCCCCGGGATGGCGGTGTAGGTGTCGCAGAGCATGAGCGCCGAGCCCTGCACGAACCAGACCTTGCCGTTGTAGGCCGTGATGCTGTCCGGGTGGACGAGGTCCTCGGCGACGAGCTTCCGCGACACCTCGAGCAGGTCCTGGTACTCGTCGAGCTCGTACATGTGGGTGAAGCGCCCGCCCTCCTGCCGCCACTGGTTCGGCAGGCCGAACATCGGCGCGAGGGCGTTGGTCGGGACGGACGCCAGCGCCCAGCGGTTGCGGTGCGGGTCGGAGACCTCGCGGCAGAGCTGCACGAACTCGTCGACGGACGAGAACGACGGGTCGACGCCGAGCTGCGCGAACAGGTCCTGGCGGCGGGACAGCGCCTGCGACGCGAGCGGTCCGCGCGGGACCGGGACGCCGTAGATGCCGCCGGAGAACACCGTGCCCCGCCACGACGCCGTCGGCAGGTTCGCCAGGTACGGGTAGTCGCGCACCCCGCTGCCCGACAGGTACGGGCTGAGGTCCGCCGCCTTCGCCTCGAGGAACTGCGGCAGGTACGGGAACGACCCGAACACGGTGAAGACGTCGCCGAGGGTGTCGCCGGCGACCTGGGTGGCGAACTTGTTGCCGAAGTCGGCGTTCGGGGTGATGGTGAGGTCGAGGTCGATCCCCATCCGCTCGTCGAGGCCCTGCCAGTACGGGTTCGAACCCTTGGAGGGCGGCACGGGCGAGTTCGTGGGGACGCTGCCGTGCACGGTCGAGCCGTCGCCGGGCGTGCCGTCGGTGGGCACGAGCGTCGCCGGGATCCTCCGGAACGCGCTCGGCATGAGCGGGCTCGTCTGCGGCAGCGCCGGTCGCGGACCTCCGGTCCACGGCACGTGGTCCGGCAGGGTGACCGCGCGGTTGATGGCGGTGACGTCGGTCGAGCGGGTCACGGTCGAGCAGCCAGCCAGGAGGCCCGTGGCCGCGACCCCGAGACCGCCCGCGATGAGCGCGCGGCGGGTGATGCCGTTGGTGGTCACGTCGGTCAGCCCTTCACCGCGCCGGTCAGGACACCCTTGGCGAAGTGCCGCTGCAGGAACGGGTAGACGATGAGGATCGGCACGATCGAGACGACGAGGATCGCCATCTGGATCGACGCCTGCGGGGGCAACGCGTCGGAGGAGGCGCCGAGATCGGAGCCGCCGAGCTGCGCGTTGTTGATGACGTAGGTCCGGAGCACGAGCTGCAGGGGCCACTTCGCGGTGTCGTTGATGTAGAGCAGGGCGTTGAAGAACGCGTTCCAGTACCCGACCGCGTAGAACAGGCCGATGACCGCGAGCACGGCCTTCGACAACGGCAGCACGATCCGCCAGAACACCGCGAAGTCGCCGGCGCCGTCGATGCGGGCCGACTCGAGCAGCTCCTGCGGGATCGCCATGAAGAAGGACCGCATCACGATGACGTTGAACGCACTGAGTGCCGTCGGCAGGATGAGCGCCCAGTACGAGTCGAGCAGGCCGAACTGCTTGACGACGAGGTAGTTCGGGATGAGCCCCGGTGCGAACAGCAGGCTGACGAGCACCAGGCCGAGCACGACGCCCGAGCCGTACGAGCCGGGGCGGCTGAGCGCGTAGGCGAGCATCGCGGTGACGAACAGGCTGATCAGCGTGCCGACCGTCGTGATGCCGATGCTCACGACGAGTGCGCGGGTGACGACCCCG
This sequence comes from Curtobacterium sp. MCBA15_009, assembly GCF_001864895.1. Classification (GTDB taxonomy): domain Bacteria; phylum Actinomycetota; class Actinomycetes; order Actinomycetales; family Microbacteriaceae; genus Curtobacterium. Next base: position 191,158 of record NZ_MJGO01000038.1, on the reverse strand, counting down.
CCGGCGAAGATGCTCTCGTAGGCACCGAGGTCGAGGCCCTCCGGCCACAGCACGAACCCGCCGGCGTCGTTCACCTGCGCGGTCGGGGCCAGGCTCGTCGAGACGATGCCGACGAACGGCAGGATGACGACGAGGCAGATGACGAACAGGACGGTGCCGGTGAGCAGGCGGCCGGGCAGCGGTGCGGCGTCCGGCCCGCCGCGCTTCCGCTTCCGCTGCCCGGGGACGGTCACCGTGTGCGTGGCGGTCATCGCGCTTCCTTCCGGTAGACGCCCGCTTCGCCGAAGACGTGCGCGAGCTTGTTGGCGCCGAGCACGAGCAGCACGCCCACGACACCCTTGACGAGTCCGACGGCGGCGGCGACGCCCCACTGGCCGCCGAGCACGCCGTTGTTGTAGACGTAGGTGTCGAGGACCTCGCTGGCGGCACGGCCGACGGCCTGCTGCTGCAGGATGATCTGCTCGAAGCCGACCGTGAGCGAGTCCCCGAGGCGCAGGATGAGCAGCAGGACGATGATCCCGCGCATGCCCGGCAACGTGACGTGCCAGAGCTGCCGCCAGCGGCTCGCGCCGTCCATCTTCGCCGCCTCGTACAGGCTCGCGTCGATCGAGCTGAGGACGGCGAGGAACAGGATCGTCGCCCAGCCGGTGTCCTTCCAGATCACCTGGCTCGTGAGCAGGGCGATGAACCCGTCGGGGTTGCCGAGGAAGTCGATCGCGTCGCCGCCAGCCGCCCGGATCGCGTTGTTCACGAGCCCGGAGCCGCCGAGGATCTGCTGGAACACCGCGACGACGATCACCCAGGACAGGAAGTGCGGCAGGTACAGGATCGACTGCACGACCCCCTTGACCCGCTCCGACAACAGCGAGTTGAGCATGAGCGCCAGGACGATCGGTGCCGGGAACACGAAGACGACCTGCACGAGGGTGATGACGAGCGTGTTCCGCAGCGCCCCGAGGAACTCGGCGTCGCCGTCGAACACCACCGAGAAGTTCTCGAACCCGACCCAGGGGCTGCGGCCGAGCGGGACGAACGGCAGGTACTCCTGGAACGCGATGAGGTTGCCGAGCAGTGGCAGGTAGTGGAAGCCGAGCAGCAGCGCGAGGCCGGGCAGCCCCATCAGCAGCAGGACCCGGTCGCGTCGGATCCGCTGCCACGTGGTGCGGCGGCGGAGCCCGGGGTCCGGGGGTGGTGCGGTCTGCGCGGTGATGGTCGCGCGGTCGTCGAGCGTCGTCACTCGGGGCCTCCTCCGTTGGATTCCTGGAGCGACCCTGGCGGACGCGGTTACAACGTGGCAATCCGTTGCCATCTGTTTCCACGGTTGTCACGCTCCAGTGAGCGCACACCCGCCCGCAGGGCGGTCCGGGGGTGCGTCGAGAGCGCGGCTGCGCGCTTCGTGAGCAGGAACGGTCGGGTCGTCCGGGGGAACCCGACCGTTGCTGCTCACGAACCGCGCGGAGCGGACCCGCTGCACCCGCGACCGGCAGCGGCGCTACGCTCGACCCGATGCGCGCAACCGTGCGGGACGTGGCCGCCCTCGCCGGGGTGTCGCCGAAGACCGTCTCCAACGTCATCAACGGCGGGGTCGCGGTGCGCCCGGAGACCCGGGAGCGCGTCGAGCAGGCACTCGCCCAGCTCGACTACGTCCCGAACCTGTCCGCCCGCGGTCTGCGCAACGGCCGCTCGGGTGCCATCGCCCTGACCCTGCCGGAGATGGGCAGCGCCTACTCCGCCGAACTCGCCCAGCTGTTCGTCGAGCTCGCCCGGGACCGCGGGTGGGTCGTGCAGCTCGACCAGACCGGCAACGACCCGGCCCGCGAGCGCGACCTGGTGTCCCGGGCCCGCGCCCACCTGGTCGACGGGCTCGTGCTCAACCCGGTGTCGTTGAGCGGCAGCGTGCTCGCCTCGACCGAGGGGCTCCCCCCGACCGTCGTCATCGGCGAGGTCGAACCCGAACACGTCGACCAGGTGCACGTCGACAGCCGAGCGGCCGCCGCACAGGTCACCGAGCACCTGCTCGCCGCGGGCCACCGCCGCATCGCGATCGTCGGGGCGCCCCGGGCGTCGGCACCGACCGCCACCGGCGAACTGCGGGAGCAGGGCCACCTCGAGGCCCTCCGCGCCGCCGGCGTCGACCCCGACCCGTCGCTCCGCGTGCCGCTGCCGGCGTGGACGACCAGCGCGGCGGCGACGGCCTTCGCGTCCTGGCTCGACGCGCACCCGCTCCCCGACGCCGTCTTCGCGTTCACGGACTCGATCGCGTTCGGGGTGCTGCACGTGCTCGCGGCGCGGGGTGTCCGCGTGCCCGAGGACGTCAGCGTCATCGGCTTCGACGACATCGACGGCGCGGCGTACGCGATCCCGGCGCTGAGCACGGTGTCGTTCGACCGGCGGGCGTTCGCGACCGCGGCCCTCGACCTGCTGACCCGACGGATCGAGGACCGGGGCCGGCCGCCCGAGACCGTGGTGGTGCCGCACCGCATCGTCGAGCGCGCGAGCGTGGCGGCCCGGTGAACGGCTCCGGCCGCTGATCGGCGTACGCTCCGCGGCATGACCAGCGAAGACGCCTCGATGCCGACGCTCGCCGCGACCGTCCTGCAGTCCCCGGAGCCGATCGCCCTCGCCCGGTTCTACGGTGCCCTGACCGGGTGGACCGTCCACGAGGACGGCCCCACCTGGGCCCGCATCCGCCCCGCCGAGGGCCCCGGTCTCTCCGTGCAGTACGAGTCCGGGTACGTCGCCCCGACCTGGCCCGGCACGCCCGGTGCCCCCGGCATGCAACTGCACCTCGACTTCCAGGTCGAGGACCTGCCGGCAGCCGTCGCGCGCGCCGAGGAGCTCGGTGCGACGCAGGCAGCGTTCCAGCCGCAGGACGACGTCCGGGTGCTGCTCGATCCCGACGGGCACCCGTTCTGCCTGTTCCTGCCCGGGGCCTGAACTGGGCCAGACCTGGGCACGCGATGCCCCGGGGCCTGAGCCGGGCCAGACCCGGGCACGCGATGCCCCGGGGCCGTCGTCGGCGACGGTCCTCGGACCCTTCGGCGCAGGGCCGATCGTTCAGGCCGGGTCCCGGTCCGGTGCCGCGGTGCCCGGGTCGGCAGCGGACAGCACCGCGGACCGCGTCCGCGCGTCGCCGAGGATCCGGAAGTGGCCGCCGACCGGCAGCCGCACGTTCGTCGCGCCCGCGAGCTCGCTGCCCTCCGGGATGAGCGTGTCGAAGACGCCGTAGACCGAGGTGATCCGCGCGTTCGCGTCGAGCTCCCGGGCGAGGGCGGCGAGCACGGGGTCCGACGCCCGGAACGCCCGCAGGTGCCGCACCGGCGCGAGGCGGGCCCAGCCCGAGCCGCCGAACGGCGTCGAGACCGCGACCATGCGGTCGATGCGGGCGTGGTCGTCGAGTCGCGTCATCGCGTACTTGCCGATGAGTCCGCCCTTGCTGTGCGCGAGGACGAGCACGTCCCGCAGGTCGTGCTCACGCAGGTACCCGAGGACCTCGTCCGCCGACTCGGGCACGGGGCGCAGGTTGTGCCGCAGCACGGGCAGCACGTGCACCGGGTGTCCGCGGTCGTGCAGGGCGTCCATGAGCGGCCGCATGAAGTGCCAGGTCTCGTAGACGCCCGGGATCACGACGACGGGCTGGCCGTCACCCGTCCGGTAGTCGTCGGTCGTGGTCGGCCCGAGGCTCCGCACCTGCCACACGACCGCGTACCACCAGTCGAGCACCGCCCACCGTGCGCGTCGCAGCAGCGGCACGCGGTCGGCGGACCGGAGCACCTCGGTCACCGCAGGCCCTCGCGGGCCTGGGCACGTCGGAACTCGCCGAGCAGCCGGGCGAAGGCGACGGGCTGTCGCTCCTGCACGTGGTGGGCGCCGGCGAGCTCGACGAACGCGCCGACGGGGGCTGCCGCGGCGATGCCGGCCGACCAGCCGTGCCGGGCGATCGGGTCGAGCGAGCCGCGGACGACCAGGACCGGCTGACGGACCTCGGTGATGGTGTCCTCCATGCGGTAGCGCAGCATCGGCGCGAGCTCGCGCACGTACTGGCGCACGCTCCGCAGGTAGTCGGTGGTCAGCACGGCGTTCATGCGCGGCCCCTCGACCAGCGAGTCACGGGCCAGGTCGAGCGCCTGCAGCAGCAGCGACCGCCGGTCGGACGCCACCACGGGGCTGACGAGCACGACCGAGCCGACGGCGTCGGCGTGCCGGCGGGCGGCCTCGACCGCGATCTGTGTCCCCAGGGACTGCCCGACGACCACGAGGTCGTCCGCGCCGCGCGACCGGACGGCCGCGACGACCAGGTCGGCGAGTTCCGCGGCCGACAGTGCACGACCGGCACCGGGCACCCCGCCGAAGCCGGGCAGGTCGACGCTCACGGTGCGGTGGGTCGCGGCGAGCGCGCGCTGCGACCGCCCGAAGGAACGGTGCGACATCCCGATGCCGTGCACGAGCACGACGGTGGGGGCCAGGTCGGCCCGGACCCGACCGGCGGGAGCCGCGGTGTGCAGGCGCACGGCGAGGCCGCCGATCCGGACGGTCTCCACCTTGGCGCGCACGGACCGAGGCTACGCGACCACTCGCAGCACCTGGTCAGCGTCCTCGCGGACCGGGAGGACCGGGCGTACGATCCGCACCATGCGCACGGTCACCGCGGGACTCTTCACCTCGGTCGACGGGGTCGTGCAGGACCCGTTCCGGTTCCAGTACGACAGCTTCGACGACGAGCTCGGTGCGGGCATGGGCGCCTTCATGGCCCGTACCGACACCGTCCTGCTCGGCAGGAACAGCTACCTCGAGTGGGCCGAGTGGTGGCCGGCGCACCCGGACGACCCGTTCGGGCAGTGGATCAACCCGATCGAGAAGCACGTGGCCTCCACGACGCTGGGCGACGACCTGACGTGGCAGAACGCCGCCAGGATCCCGGGCGACCTCGACACCTTCGTCCGCGACCTCCGGCAGCGCGACGGCGCCGACATCGCGGTGTGCGGCAGCGTCACGGTGGTGCGGCACCTGCTGTTCGCCGGCCTGCTGGACGAGTTGCAGCTGATGGTGCACCCCGCGATCGCCGGTGCCGGGCGCCGGCTGTTCGAGCCGACCGACCCGCCCACGCGCCTGCGGCTGGTCGACAGCACCGTGACGAGCAAGGGGAACGTCGTGAGCACCTACGCCAGGCGCGACGCCTGACGGAGCCGACCCGTGCCTCCCGGTCGGCGGTGGACCGGAGCGCGCCACAGCGCGCGTACCCTCGTGGGTGACCCACTCGCCGAGGAAAGCCGGAACCAGCATGCCCCAGGACACCCGCCCGCACGTCGTCATCGTCGGCGGAGGATTCGCCGGTGTCGCCGCCATGCGGGAGCTCGCCGACGCACCGGTCCGGGTGACGCTCGTCGACCGGCACGTCTACAACATGTTCCAGCCCCTCATGTACCAGGTGGCGACGGGCGGGCTGAACGCCGGTGACGTGACGTACTTCCTGCGGAGCCTGCGGGCCCGACAGGCCAACGCGGAGTTCCGCCACGGCCTGCTCACCGGCATCCGCACCGACGAACGCATCGCCGAGATGTCCGACGGCGAGCACCTGCAGTACGACTACCTGGTGCTCGCGAACGGGGTGAACACGAGCTACTTCGGCACCCCCGGCGCGTACGAGTACGCCTACTCGATGTACTCCCGCTCGCAGGCGCTCCGGATCCGCGACGAGCTGTTCACCCGCCTCGAAGAGGCTGCGGCGAACCAGGGCCCGGACGAGATCCGCATCGTTATCGTCGGCGGCGGCGCGACCGGCGTCGAGATGGCCGGCGCCCTCGCCGAGCTCCGCGACCAGGCGCTGGTCGGCGCCTACCCGGAGATCGAGCGCGGCAACATCTCGATCACCCTCGTCCACCGCAGTGGCGAGCTCCTCAAGCCGTTCGCACCGCGTCTGCGCCGGTACGCGGCGAAGGTCCTGCGGAAGCGCGGGGTCGTGCTCCGGCTGAACACGGGCGTCGCCGAGGTCCAGCGCGACGGCGTGACCACCGCCGACGGCGAGTTCATCCCCGCCTCGCAGGTGATCTGGGCGACCGGCGTCGCCGCCCACAAGGAGGTCTCCGGCTGGGGCATGCCGCAGACCCACGGCGGCCGCATCAAGGTGGGCGACGACCTCGCGGTGCAGGGTGTCGACCGGGTGTTCTCCGCCGGGGACATCGCCGCGCAGGACGACGCGCTCGCCCAGCTGGCCCAGCCCGCACTGCAGGGCGGCAAGCACGTCGCGAAGCAGATCAAGCGCCTGCTCGACGGCAAGTCCACCGAGCACTTCACCTACTTCGACAAGGGCACCATGGCGACGATCGGCACGAACGCCGCGGTCGCCCAGCTGCGCGGCGGCATCACGATGGTCGGCCCGGTCGCGTGGCTCGCCTGGGTCGCGGTGCACATCGCCTCGTTGCTCGGCAACGGCAACCGGCTGTCGACGCTGTCGCACTTCTTCGTCCGCTACCTGTGGTTCATGCGGAAGCGGGCGATCCCGATCGTCGGCGACGTGCGTCCCGTGCGTCCGAACGGCGACCGCGAACCCGAGCCCTGGCAGATGCAGAAGGCCGAGTAGCAGGGCGGCGCGGGCACGGCCCGCTCGCTTCGTGAGCAGGAACGGTCGGGTCCGACGACGGCACCCGACCATTCCTGCTCACCATGTGCGGTGGTCCGGACCGGCGCCGGACGGGAGGCCCGTGGCGGCGCCGCCACGACCCTCCCGTCCGGCGGCTGGTCGCCCCGGCTACGCGACCCGCGGCTCGGAGTAGGCGCCGGCGGCGATGTCCTCGAGCAGACCAGGCCCCGTCGGCTCCCAACCGAGGAGCGCACGGGTGGCCTCGGACGTGGCGGACATCTCCATGCCGAAGAACCGGGCGATGAACCCGAAGTGCGCGTCCGCGTCCGCCGGGTCGATCGAGGTGACCGGCAACCCGAGTCCTGCGCCGATGGCCTCGGCGATCTGCCGGGTCGGGATCGCGGTCTCGGCGACGGCGTGCACGCGCGTGCCGGCGGGTGCCTGCTCGAGGCCGAGCCGGACGACCCGTGCGGCGTCCGTGACGTGCACGGCTGCCCAGCTGTTCGTCCCGTCGCCGATGTACCCGGACACGCCGGAGCGCCGTGCCGCCGCGACGATCTCGGCGATGAAGCCGTGGTCGCCGGTGCCGTGCGTCGTCGGGCTGAAGCGTGCCGCGATCGCGCGGACGCCCTGGTCGACGAAGTCGAACCCGCGGTTCTCGCTGCCGCCGCGCATGGTGTCCGGCCCGACGAACGGGTTGGCGTCCGCCTCGGTCGACGGACGCCCCTGGGCGAGCCCCGCGACGCCCGACGCCACGACCAGCGGCCGGTCGGTGCCGACGAGGGCGCCGGCGAGGGCCTCGACGGCCGCGCGTTCGGCGGCGTTCGTGCCGACCGGGTCCGACCAGTCGTGCTTGTTGGCGAGGTGCAGGACGCCGTCGGCGGCTGCCGCGGCCCCGGCGAGGACGTCGAGGTCGTCGAGGCCGCCCCGCACGACCGCGACGCCCTTCGCCTCGAGCGCGGTGGCCGAGGCGTCGGAACGGGCGAGGCCGCTGACGGTGTGGCCGGCGGCGAGCAGGTCGTCGACGGTGTGGGAGCCGATCCAGCCGGAGGCCCCGGTGACGAACACGTGCATGAGTGCTTCCCTTCGCAGGCGTCCACGACGGTGATGTCATGAACTGACGTCACCGTAGCACTCCATGTCAGCCGCTGTCATCAGTAGACTCTCGGCATGGTCAGGTGGCAACCCGGAACGCGTGAACGGCTGCAGGCCGTCGCGCTGCAGCTCTTCACGAGCGAGGGCTACGACGCGACCACCGTCGCCCGGATCGCCGCCGAGGCCGAGGTCACGGAGCGCACGTTCTTCCGGCACTTCGCCGACAAGCCCGAGGTGCTGTTCGCCGGGCAGGAGGGCTTCCTCGGCATGTTCAGCGACGCCGTCCGCTCGGCGCCGGACGGCACGGCCCCGTTCGCCCTGGTCCGCCTGGCCCTCGAGGGGTCCGTCGGCTTCTTCCCCGAGGAGCGACGGGCCTGGTCGCGGGCACGGCAGGTCGTCATCGACGCGACCCCCGCCCTCGGCGAGCGCGAACTCGGCAAGCTCGCGACCCTGACGGCACGACTGGGCGAGCTCCTGCGGGAACGCGGCGTGGCCGAGCCGACCGCCACGATGGCCGCGGAGACCGCCGTCACCGTGTTCCACCTGGCGTTCGCGCAGTGGATCGCCCCGGACGAGGCCCGGCCGTTCCGCACGCTCGTGCACGAACGGCTCGACGCGCTCACCGCCATGGTGCGGTCGGCGGGTTGAGGCCTCCCCGCGCGGCGCCGGAGCGGGCGCGCCCAGTGAGCAGAACACGCCGGGTCCGACCACGGCACCCGACGTCTTCTGCTCACTGGACGTAGCGATCCGGACCGACGACGGACGGGAGGCCCGTGGGCGGCACCGCCACGGGCCTCCCGTCCGGCGGCCGGCGCGCGGCGCACCCGTACGGGACGCGCACTCGCCCGGTGAGCAGAACACGCCGGGTCCGACCACGGCACCCGACGTCTCCTGCTCACTGAACGCAGCGATCCGGACCGGCGCCGGACGGGAGGCGCGGGCACTCTGAGGTTCCTCAAGGGCGGGCGGAGCACCCTGGGATGACCCGGCAGGCAGCTCCGGGAGCGGCTGACCGGCCGCCCGACCCCGCACAGGAGGACCGTGACCACGGACACGCTCACGCCCGCGCGATCGCGGGTCGGTGCTCCCCCGCGCGCTGCGGACGCCCGAGCTGCCGGGTCCCCGACCGCACCGCCGCCGCCGCTGACGCACCGCGCGCCGGCCCTCGACGGGCTGCGCACCCTCGCGATCCTCGTCGTGGTCCTCTACCACCTGCACGTGCCGCAGTTCGAGGGCGGCTTCATCGGCGTCACCGTGTTCTTCGTGCTCTCCGGCTTCCTCATCACCACGCTGCTGCTCGGCGAGCGGCGCCGGACCGGTCGGGTGCGGCTCGGGACGTTCTGGGGCAAGCGACTGCTCCGGCTTTACCCGGCGCTGCTCGCGTTCGTGGTCGTCGGGCTCCTGCTCTGGAACTGGGTCGGCGACTACAAGGGCGCGACCTTCTCGGCGGGAGAGGCCGCCTTCATCGCCCTCACCTACACCGGCAACCTGTTCCGGGCGTTCTGGGACACCACGCAGGGGGTCTTCGCGCACACGTGGAGCCTGTCGATGGAGGAGCAGTTCTACCTGGTGTGGCCGCCGGTCCTGGTGCTGCTCGCCACGCTGCGGACCCGGCGACGCTGGCTGCTCACCGGGCTCGGCGCACTCGTCGTCGGCGGCTCGGTCGCGTCGTGGCTGAGCTACCGCACCCCGAGCGGCGGTGCCACGCCGGACGTCTACTTCTCGCCGGTGCTCGGCGTCGTGCCGCTCGCGGTCGGCTGCGCGCTCGCCCTGCTGCTCGACGACGCCCGGGTCCGCGTGCTCGCGGCCGGTCTGGCCGGCACCGTGGCGACCTGGCTCGGGTTCGCGCTCCTGGTGGGGGTGCTCGTCTGGATCGACGACGACTGGACCCAGCACGCCTGGACCTTCGGCGTGGTGCTGCCCGCGACCGCGCTCGTGTCGGCACTGCTCATCGGCGGCCTCGTCTCGGTGCGCTCCCCCGTCTCCGCCGCACTCGCGTGGACCCCGGTCTCCTGGTTCGGCCGACGGGTCTCGTACTCGGCGTACCTCTGGCACCCGCTCGTGATCGCCCTGCTCGGCACCTTCGCGATCGGGGTCTGGGGGACGATCGGGTTGGTCGCTGCCGTCCTGGTCGTGTCGATCGGCGCCGCCTACGCGGTCGAGGTGCCCGTCGAACGCTTCCGCAAGCGGCTCGAGGCGCGGTCTGCCGCCGCCCGGGCCACCGCCGCGCCCGCGCACGACCCCGTCGGACCGTAGGCTCGGCCCGTGACCAGTGACCGCACCGACGTCCTCGTCGTCGGCGGCGGACCCGTCGGCCTCTTCACGGCCGTCCTGCTCGCCGCCCGCGGGCTCGACGTCCGGGTGTGGGAACGTCGGACGGAACCGCCCGTGGGCTCGCGCGCGATCGGCATCCACCCGCCCTCGCTCGACGCCTTCGCGGCCGTCGGGCTGGCCGGCGCCGTGCTCGCCGAGGCCGTCCTCGTCCGCCGGGGCGTCGCACGCAGCCGGGGCCGCACGCTCGGCACGCTGTCGTTCGCGCGTGCCTCGACCACCCACCCCTACGTCGCGACGCTCGACCAGCACCGCACCGAGTCCCTGCTCCGCGAGCGTCTCGAGGCACTCGCGCCGGGAGCGCTGACCACCGGCACGACCGTCTCCGGGCTGGACCGGCACCCGGACCACGTCGTCGCCTCAGGCGTCGGCCCCGACGGTGCGACGACCACCCTGCGGGCGTCGTTCGTCGTCGGCGCGGACGGCGGCCGGAGCGCGGTCCGCGCCCTGCTCGGCATCCGCACGACCGGCCGCGACTACCCGGAGCGCTACCTGATGGGCGACTTCGCCGACCCCGAGGACCCCTCGGCCCGGACCGCAGCGCTCGTCGACGTCGGACCGGACGGCGTGACGGAGTCGTTCCCGCTGCCCGGTGGACGCCGTCGGTACGTCGCCCTGCTGCCCGCCGACGCCCCGACACCGTCCGGCGTGGGCGATCGCGGCACGCCCGACCCGGAGGCCGCCGCCCGCCTGGCGGCGCTCGTCCGCTCCCGCACGGGCGCCGACCCCGACCCCGCCAGCTGCACCATGACGAGCACGTTCGGCGTCCGACGGCGGACCGCCGACCGCGTCGGGGTCGGCCGCGTCGTCCTGGTCGGCGACGCGGCGCACGAGATCAGCCCGATCGGCGGCCAGGGCATGAACCTCGGCTGGCTCGACGCCGTCGACCTCGCACCCCTGCTCGCCGGTGCGGTCGCCTCCGGTGCCGCCGGCCCGTGGCCGCGGTACGCCTCCCGGCGACAGGCGTCGGCCCGCCGGGCCGCCCGCCAGGCCGAGGCGAACATGGCGACGGGGCGTCCGCTCGGCCCGGTCGCGGCGGTCGCCCGGGAGGCCGTGCTCCGGTCCGCCCTGGCGCTCCCGACCGCGCACGGCCTGGCCCGGCTCTACGCCATGCGCTGGGCCTGACGGCGCACGTCGGTCGTCTGGTCGGCTCCCCCGCGCCGGCCGGGCCGAGCCGGGCCGGGCACGTCGCGTCGGGTCACGGCCGGCGTCACCCGACCAGGCGCGCCCCGGCCAGCCCGAGCTCGACCACGAGGACGAGCGACGACGCGATGACGAGCCGGAAGAGCGTCCGCGAGGCCCGACCGGCGACCACGAGCCGCACGCCCACCGCCGCCAGGACGACGACCACGGCGGTGCCGCCCACGGCGAGCACGACGCCGACGCCGCGCACCGGGTCGGCCCCGGCGAGCTGGCCCCCGAGCACGAGGACCGCCGCCACGACGAGGGCGCCGAACGCCGTCACACCCGCGCCGCGCAGCCCGAGCCGGTGCGGGAAGCCCCTGACCCCGGTGGCGGCGTCGTCGACCAGGTCCGGCAGCACGTTGGTGCAGTGGATCGCGATGCCGAACACCGCGCCGGTGGCGACCGCCCACGGCGCCGGCCACTGCCCGGCCGGACCAGCGGCGACGGCGACGACGGGCAACGCGCCGAACGCGACCACGAACGGCGCCACCGACCACATCGTGCGCTTCAGCCCGGCGTCGTAGGCCCAGCCCGCCGCCACGAGCACGAGGTGCGCGACCGCGGCGACCGGACCGAGGCCGATCGACAGCAGCACGGCGACGGCCGCGGTCACGAACGCCGCCGTGCGGACGGTGCGGACGTCGATGAGTCCGCGCGCGACGGGCTTGTCGCTCCGTCCGACGGCACGGTCGCGGTCGGCGTCGATCCAGTCGTTCGCCAGGCCGATCGAGAGCTGCCCGGCCACGACCGCCGCGGCCACCAGCACCACGAGCCAGACCGGGTGCCCGACGGCCGCGGCGAGCACGGTGGCCAGGACCGTCACGGTCACCGTCGGCCCGGGGTGGGACGAGGCGAACAGCAGCCGGGCGGTCGAGGGTCTGCCGGAGTCGGTCACACGGTCAGCGTACGGTCGCGGGACCGACGCCGACCGCGTGACCGGGTCAGCCCGTCACCGTGAAGCGCGCGGCGTGCAGTGCCGACGGCCGCGAGGACGGTCCGACCAGCACCTCGAAGGCTCCGGGCTCGACCCGGCGCACGCCTGCGGCGTCGACGATCGAGCAGTCCGCGACCGGGAGCTCGATCCGCACCCGCACCGCGGCGCCGGGGGCGACGTCCACCTGCCGGAACGCCTTGAGCTCGCGGTCCGCCCAGCTGACGCTCGTGACCGCGTCGCGGACGTAGAGCTGGACCGTCTCACGGGTCGGCCGCGCGCCGGTGTTCCGGACGGTGACCTCGGCCACGACGGTGTCGTCCGGGCCGAGCTCGGTGTCGACGACGGCCAGGTCGGTGTACTCGACGGTGGTGTACGAACGGCCCTCGCCGAAGACCCACGCCGGCTCCTGGGTCAGGTCGGCGTACCGGTCACCGTGCTGCCCGCGGATCTGGTTGTAGTACGTCGGCTGCTGCCCGACGTGCCGGGCGAACGAGATCGGCAGGCGCCCCGAGGGCTCGACCCGGCCGGCCAGCAGCTCGGCGAGCGCCCGACCACCGAGCATGCCGGGATTCGCTGCCCAGACCACCGCGGCGGCGTCCGCCACCGACGGCGGCAGCACGAGCGGCTTCGAGGCGAGCAGGACGACCACGACGGGCTTCCCCGTCGCGATGAGGGCGTCCAGGAGCGCGCCCTGGCCGCCGATCAGGTCGAGCGTGGCGGTGGAGCGCCCCTCGCCGACGAGCTCGATGCGGTCGCCGACCACGGCGACGACGACGTCCGATTCCTCGGCGGCGCGGACGGCCTCGGCGAGCAGCGCCGGGTCGGACGGGGCCGGCACGACGACCGGCGGCCGGGGCTGCCCGTCCGGGAACGTCGCGCCCTGCGGGTCCTGCTCGAGGCTCAGGATCTCGGCACCGACCGCGTACTGGACGTCCCACGAACCGATCCCGCGCAGGCCGTCGAGCACGGTGGTGATCATGGACCGCGGCTGGCCGTCGAGCCAGCCCGCTTGACCGGACCCGCCGGCCCAGTCGCCGAGCTGCGTCTGCGCGTCGTCGGCGAGCGGTCCGACGACCGCGACCCGGAGCGGCTCCGACTCGTCGAGGGGCAGCGTGCCGTCGTTCTCGAGCAGCACGATCGACCGGCGCGCGACGTCGAGGTTGAGGGCTGCGTGCTCGTCGGTCCCGATGACGTCGTCGAGGTCGGCGGCGGGCAGCCGCGGGTCCTCGAACAGGCCCAGGTCGAACTTGAGCGTGAGGATGCGCGCCACGGCGGCGTCGAACGCGTCGGGGTCGAGCATGCCGCGCTCGACCGCCTCGAGGGCACCCTCGAAGAACGCGGGCGTGGTCATCACCATGTCGTTGCCGGCGCGCACCGCGGCGGCGGCCGCGTGGGCGTGGTCCGGCTGGACCTGCTGCTCCCAGACCATGCGGCCGACGTTGTCCCAGTCGGTGATCAGGGTGCCCGTCCAGCCCCACTCCCCGCGCAGCACCTCGTTGAGCAGCCAGTCGTTCACGGTGATCGGGACGCCGTCGGTGCTCTGGTACCCGAGCATGAACGTGCGGCAGCCCTCGCGGGCGACGCGTTCGAACGGCGGCAGGAACCAGCTGCGGAGCTTGCGGCGCGAGATGTCGGCCTCGCTGGCGTCCCGGCCGCCCTGCGTCTCCGAGTAGCCGGCGAAGTGCTTCGCCGTGGCGAGGATCGCGGTCGGGTCGTCGAGGCCGTCGCCCTGGTACCCGCGCACCATCGCGCTGGCGAGCTCGCCGATCAGGAACGGGTCCTCGCCGAAGGTCTCACTGATGCGCCCCCACCGCAGGTCCCGGGCGATGCAGAGCACCGGCGAGAAGGTCCAGTGCACGCCGGTGGCGGCGACCTCGCGGGCGGTGGCACGCGCCACCCGCTCGACGAGGTCCGTGTCCCACGACGCGGCCATGCCGAGCTGGGTCGGGTAGATCGTCGCCCCCGGCCAGAACGAGTGCCCGTGGATGCAGTCCTCGCCGACGAGCAGCGGGATCCGCAGGCGCGTCTCAGCGGTGAGCCGGTTCGCCTCGAGGATGCGTTCCGGCGACGTGTGCAGGACGGAGCCGACGTTTCGCCGCAGGACGTGGTCGCGCAGGTCGTCGCGGGCATCGAGCTGCAGCATCTGCCCGACCTTTTCCTCCACGGTCATCCGGGCGAGCAGGTCGGCGACGCGGTCGGCGGTCGGCAGGGACGGGGCGGTGTAGGCCGGGGCGCCGTCCGGCCGCCCGTCGGTCGCGGCGGCGGGTGCGGTGGTGCTCATGCGCGATCCCCTGACGGATTGCGGTCGTCCGGGTCGGCGGCCGTGCGGACCGGACGGACCTGGGTGACGGCGGCGTTGACGTTCATGCCCTTGCGCTTCATCGCACGGGCACGCTCACCGGCGGAGCGCAGGCGCGGGTTGACGTACTCGTCGATGCCGAAGTTGATGAGCGAGAGCGCCACACCGAGCAGGGCGATGCAGAGCCCGGCCGGGATGTACCACCACCAGTAGTCCGGGAACGCGTTGTTCTGCTGCGCCCAGAACAGGATCGTGCCCCAGTTCAGGTTCGACACCGGGATGACCCCGATGAACGCGAGCGTCGTCAGGCCGAGGACGGCCGCGGTCATCGTGCCGACGAAGCTCGAGGCGATGATCGCCATGAGGTTCGGCAGCATCTCGACCAGGATGATCCGGTGCAGCGGCTCGCCGTTCGCGCGGGCCGCCTGGATGAAGTCGCGGTTGCGGAGCGACATGGTCTGCGCGCGGAGCACCCGGGCGCCCCACGCCCAGCCGGTGAAGCCGAGCACGGCGGCGACGACCCAGAGCGGCGGGTCCTGGAACTGCGAGGCGACGATGATCATCAGCGGGAGCCCGGGGATGACGAGGAACACGTTCGACAGCGCGGACAGCGACTCGCTCTTCCACCCGCGCAGGTACCCGGCGGTGACGCCGACGGCGATCGCCACCACGGTCGCCATGATGGTCGCGAGGAACCCGACGACCAGCACGCCGCGCGTGCCGTAGACGAGCTGGCTGAAGACGTCCTGCCCGATGTGCGTGGTGCCGAGCAGGTGCCGGAACGACGGCCGCTCGAGCGTCGCGTCGAGGTTCTGTGCCTGCGGGTCGGCCGGGGCGATGAGCGGGGCGAAGACCGCGACGAGCACGAACACCCCGAGGATGACGAGCCCGGTGGCGGACTTCGGGTTGGCGAACATCGCAGTCGACGCCCGCAGCTGCGACCAGAAGGTCTTGTCGCCGCCGCGGCGGGGGCCTGCCGGCTCGGTGGTCAGGACGGCCGCGGTCTCCGGGGCGCCGGCGCCCACCGGCTGCACGAGGACGGGGGTCTTCTCGGCTGGACTGTTCATGATCAGGCCTCCGTCTGACGGGTACGGGGATCGAGGACGGCGTAGGCGATGTCGGCGATGACGTTCGCCACGAGGACCGCCAGGACGAGGACGAGGAAGATGCCCTGCATCAGCGCGTAGTCCTTCGCGTTGGTGGCGTTGAGCAGCAGGAGCCCGATGCCCGGGTAGGAGAACACCATCTCCATGACGAGCGTGCCGCCGACGATGAACCCGATGGCGAGCGCGAAGCTCTGGATCTGCGGCAGCACCGCGTTCCGCGCGGCGTACTTCCACAGCACGCGACGGTTCGGCATGCCCTTCGCCTGCGCGACCGTGATGTAGTCCTCGTCGAGGACGGTGAGCATCATGTTGCGCATGCCGAGCACCCAGCCGCCGAGCGAGACGATGACGATCGTCACGACCGGCAGGACCGCGTGCGACGCGACCTCCTGGATGAAGGGGCCGTTCCACCCGGGCTCGACGCCGATCTCGTAGGCGTGGCCGGCCGGGAACCAGCCGAGGGCGGTGGAGAACACGGCGATGAAGATGAGGCCCAGCCAGAAGTACGGCACGGTGCCGAGGAACGTCGTGATCGGGACGAGTGCGTCCAGGCTGCTGCCGCGGCGCCAGCCGATGACCGCGCCGACAGCGGTGCCGATGAGGAACGAGATGATCGTGGCGAAGCCGACGAGGCCGAGCGTCCACGGCAGCGCCGAGGCGATGGCCTCACCGACCGGTGCGAGGCCCGTCGAGATCGAGATGCCGAGGTTGCCGTGCAGCAGCATGTTCCAGTAGTCGAGGTACTGCTGCCAGAGCGGCACCGAGGTGTCCAGGCCGAACAGTGCCCGCAGGGACTTCTCGGCGTCCGGCGTCAGCTGCCCCTGGCTGCGGGCCATGAACGCGTCGACCGCGTCGCCCTTGAGCATGCGCGGCAGGAAGAAGTTGATCGTGATCGCGGCCCAGAGGGTGAACGCGTAGAAGAGCACGCGGCCACCGATGAACCGCCACGGGACGCGGCTGCGCTGCCCGTCCGTGCCGGTCGCGGTCGTGCCGACGAGCGTCGGGTCGACCGGGGTCTGCAGTTCGGCGCTCACCGCGCACCTCCTGATGACTGTGCCGACAGGTCCCGGAAGTGCTTCTCGGGGTCGGGCGAAGCGGAGCGCAACTCGCGCGTGTAGGGGTCCTGCGGGCGCAGGATGACGTCGTCGGCGGGGCCGCTCTCGACGACGCGGCCCTGGTTGAGGACCACGATCTCGTCGCTGAAGTGCCGCGCCGTGGCGAGGTCGTGCGTGATGTAGAGGACGCCGAGCCCCTCCTCGCGCTGCAGTTCGGCGAGCAGGCTGAGCACGCCGAGGCGGATGGAGACGTCGAGCATCGACACGGGCTCGTCGGCGACGAGCAGCGAGGGACGCGACGCCAGGGCACGGGCGATCGCGACGCGCTGCCGCTGACCGCCGGAGAGCTCGTGCGGGCGACGGTCGATCACCGCGTCGGCGTCCAGGCGCACCCGTTCCAACAGCCGACGGACCTCGTCGTCGACCTGGTCGCGCGGGACGACCCGGTCGAGTCGCAGCGGCCGCTCGACGTGGTGGCGGATCGAGTGGTACGGGTTCAGCGAGGCGAAGGGGTCCTGGAAGACCATGCGCAGCTGCTGCCGGTACTTCCGCAGTCCCTTGCCCGAGGTCGGGATCGGCGACCCGTCGAGCAGGACCTGCCCGGACGTCGGCCGCTCCAGCTGCGTGAGGATCTTCGCGATCGTCGACTTGCCGCTGCCGGACTGGCCGACGAGCCCGATGGTCTGCCCGGAGGACAGCGTGAAGCTGACGTCGTCGAGGGCCTTGAGCTGTCCGGAGCCCCGGACGTTGTAGACCTTCGTGACGTTGGTGAACTCGAGGGTCGTCATCGTACGACCACCCCTTTCTCCCCGGTCAGACGCGGGAACGATGCCAGGAGCTTGCGGGTGTAGTCGTGCTGCGGGTCGTTCCAGATGCGCTCGGCGGTCGCCAGCTCGACGATCTCGCCCTCGCGCATGATCGCGATGCGGTCGCTGATCTCGAGCAGGAGCGGCAGGTCGTGGGTGATGAAGACGACCGAGAACCCGAACTCGTGGCGGAGCTGGGAGATCTGGCTGAGGATCTCGCGCTGGACGAGCACGTCGAGCGCGGTCGTCGGCTCGTCCATGATCATGAGCTGCGGACGGAGCGCGAGCGCCATCGCGATCATGACGCGCTGCCGCATGCCGCCGGAGAGCTCGTGCGGGTACGACCGGAAGCGCTGCGCGCCGACCTTGACGATGTCGAGCAGCTCGACGACGGCACGACGGCGCTGCTTGCGGTCCAGGTCGGGGCGGTGCACGACGAACACGTCGTCGAGCTGGGCGCCGATCGTCGCCACCGGGTTGAGCGCGTTCATCGCGCCCTGGAAGACCATCGAGATCTTGTCCCAGCGGAAGCGGCGCATGGCCTCGACGTCGAGCGCGTTGACGTCGACGTCCTCGCCTGAACGGTCGTGGAACACGACGCTGCCGTCGGTGATGACGGCCGGCGGCCGCAGGAGTCGCTGGACCCCGTACGCCAGGGTGGTCTTGCCGCATCCGCTCTCGCCGGCGAGACCGACGATCTCGCCGCGCTGGATGTCGAGGGTGACGCCCTTGACCGCGCGCACCGGCGGGTCGACGTCGTACACGACCGAGAAGTCGCGCACGGAGAGGAGTGTGTCGGTCATGTGCTCGTCGCCTTCCTGCTGACCGCGACGTCCGGGGCGGGACGCGGTGGTCCGTGCCCCGCCCCGGACTGGAGTGGAGGTGCTACTTCGCCGGCTTCAGCTGCATGAGGACCTGGACGGCCCACGGCTGCGTCGGGTCGGCCGTGGCGTACTGGTCCTCCTCGCTCGGCCACCCGGTGAAGTTCCGGGTGTTGTACTCACCGAGCTGCGGGTGCGTGCCGATCGGGATCGCCGGGACGTCCTCGACGAAGATCTTCTGAACCTCGTCGAGCGCCTCCTTGCGCGTCGCGTCGTCCGAGGCCGCGGCGTACTCCTTGAGCAGATTGGTCGCCTCCGGGTTGTCGTAACGGCCGAAGTTGTCGGCGACCTTGCCGCCGGACTCCTGCTCCAGGTAGGCGCCGTTCATCGTGTCGTCGTAGATGTGCCACGGGTTCGAACCGGAGCCGCTCCAGTGCAGGACGGCGTCGAAGTTGCCGGTGGCGACGTTCGAGGTCCAGGTGTCGGCGTCGGGGGTCGCGACCTTGACGTCGGCGCCGAGCGTCTTCTCCACCTGGGTGGCGATGAGCTGGATGCCGGTGACGTAGTCGTTCCAGCCCTGCGGGTTCTGCAGCGTGAAGGAGACCGCCTTGCCCGACGGGTCGGTCAGGGCGCCGCTCTTCCACGTGTAGCCGGCGTCGGTCAGCACCTTCTTGGCGCCGTCGACGTCGATCGAGAACTCCTGGTCCTTGTACTCGTCGGCGATGTACTGGTCGCCGGTCGGCTGCGGGATGCCGGTGACGTTCTTCAGCTCGGGCCCGGCGTTGCTGCGGGCCTTCTCGGCGTGCGCCTTGCGGTCGATGACCATGTTGACGGCCTTGCGGAGCGCGACGTCGTTGAACGGTGCCTTCGTGGTGTTCACGACGATCATGTCGGGGCTGAGGATGTTGGCGCCCCAGAACACGTTGTGCTCCGGGTCCTTCTGCACGTAGTTCTTCTCGAAGTCGGTGATGAAGATCTGCGCCCAGTCGGTCTCACGGTTCTGCAGACCGCGCAGCAGGCCGGTGTTGTCGTTGTACTCGAGGTACTTCAGCTGCGCGACGGGGACCTTGCCGCCCCAGTAGTCCGAGCGGGCCTTGAGCACGACGCCCTGCGACGAGAAGGTCGAGATCGTGTACGGACCGGTGCCGACGGCGTCCTTGACCGCGTCCTTCGTCGGGTCCGCGATGTCCTTCCACTGGTGCTCGGGGACGATGCTGACGTGCAGCACGTCACCCTGCTTCACGAACTTCGACTCGCTGAAGTCCATGACGACGTCGCCGCCGTCCTTCTCGATGCTGGTCAGCTTCAGGCCGCCGAGGTCGAGCGCGGGGTTGTCCTTGATGAGCGAGTACGTGAAGACGATGTCGTCCGCCGTGAACGGTTCGCCGTCGCTCCACTTCACGCCCTCGCGGGGGGTGACCGTGAGCTTCGTGTAGTCGTCGTTCCAGGTGACCTTCGAGGCGAGCCACGGGGTGGTCTGGTTGTCGCCCACCGGGTTGACCATCGCGAGCGGCTCGAAGATCATGCGGTCGTACCCGAGGGACATGCCGGAGCCGGTGCTGATGAACGGGTTGTTGATCTGCGTCGCGAGGACGGCAGCGCCGTCCGGCTTGGCGATCGTCAGGGTCGACGAGCCCGAGCCGCCGGAGCCGCCCTGGCCGCCGCTCGAGCATCCGGTGAGCACCATGGCGCCCAGCGCGGCGACTGCGGTCGCCGTGATCAGGTGTTTCTTGAGCCTCATTGCTTCTCCCTCGGGAACTTCGTCGTTTCCGTGGCCTGCTGAACAGGCGACTGCGGCAGAACGTAACGTACTTACTGACCAGAAAGCAAGTAACGATCCGGTGTAGTGTGACGAGCGACTCGAAGGCGGGAGACCGGTGCGATGACCACGACTGCCAGCAGTGCCACGCCACGACCCGAGACCGAACGCAAGCGGCAGGACATCCTCCGGGCGGCGGTCGACACGTTCGGCGCGAAGGGCTCGACGAACGGCACCCTTGCCGACATCGCGGACCAGGTCGGCATCACCCGCGCGGGCGTCCTGCACCACTTCGGCTCGAAGCAGGCCCTGCTGCTCGAGGTGATCGAGTTCCGCGACCGCGACGACGTCGCCGACCTCGACGGCAAGCAGATGCCGGGCGGCGCCGGCCTGTTCGTGCACTTCGTGTCGACCGTGCTGCGCAACAGCCTCCGGCCCGGCATCGTGCAGGTCTACACGGTCCTGTCGTCCGAGTCCGTGACCGACGACCACCCGGCGCGCGCCTACTTCGAGCAGCGGTACCGGACCCTGCGGTCCGACGTCGACCACGCGTTCCGTGCGCTCTGCGCAGCCGAGGGCGTGACCGACCTGCGCACCGTCGACCACGCCTCGGCGGCGGTCCTCGCGGTCATGGACGGCCTGCAGCTGCAGTGGCTGCTCGACCCGTCGGCCGTCGACCTCGCCGCGGCGAGCGAGTTCGCGATCCAGGCGATCGTGAACGGCGTGCTGCACCCGGGTCCGCCGCTGTCGGCGCACCTCGACGAGGACTGACCCGGCACCGGACGTCGGCGCCGCACGCCACGGGGCCCCGCCGTCAGACCGCGGTCCGCACCGCCGTCCGGCGACGCCCGAGCACCCCGGACGCGAGCGCGATGCCGAGCAGCACGACCAGGCCGCCGACCGGCTCGTTCCACCGCACCCGCTCACCGAGCACGAGCACGCCGAGCGCCACCCCGACCACCGGCGTCAGGTAGGTCACGGTGGACGCGCGACCCGCGCCCCACGCCTGCACCAGGCGCGTGTTCCAGGCGTAGGCCAGCCCCGTCCCGACGCAACCGAGCGCGACCATCGCGGCCACGATCCTCCCGTCCAGCTGCACCGGACCGGTCGCGATGACGGGCGCGACCACCAGGAGCATCCCCGACGCCAGCGTCAGCTGGACCGTCGCCAACGTGACCGGGTCGTACGCGCTCGCCACCGCCACCCGGCGCAGGTAGGCGAGCCCGACGCCGTAGGACGCCGTCATGCCGAGCAGCGCGACCTGTCCCGGCACGCTCGCCAGGACCTCGGGGTCGGTGAGGACGTCCCACGGGCCGACGAGCACGAGCACCCCGACGATGCCGAGCACGATCCCGAGCACCTGCCGGCCGCGCAGCCGCTCGGACGGCACGAGCACCGCGAGGGCGGCCAGCGTCATGATCGGGGTCGTCGCGTTGTAGATGCTCGCGAGTCCCGACGGCACCGTCTGCTCGGCCCACGCCATGAGCGACGACGGCAGCGCGTTGAGGAACACCGCGACGACGGCCAGGTGCACCCACACCCGCGGTTCCCGCGGCCAGCGCCGCCGGGTCGCGAGCAGCACCACGACGAGCGTGACGGCGCCGAGCACGGTCCGCACGGTGGCGACCTGCTGGGGCGCGAGGCCGTCGAGTCCGATCTTCGCGAAGAGGAAGCTCGAACCCCAGGTGAGGGCGACGAGGACGTAGAGGGCGGCGTTCACGAGGTACAGTCTCGACAACCGGGCGGCATGTCGCGAACGCATGTCGCTCATACCGACATGAGGAGCACGCATGACCGTCTCCGTCCCGCAGCTGCGGGCGTTCGTCACGACGCTCGACACCGGCTCGTTCACGGCGGCCGCCGCCGAGCTCGGCGTCGGCCAGTCCGCGGTGTCGCACGCCGTCGCCGGGTTCGAGCGCGAGGTGGGCGGACCGGTGGTCCGCCGCGGCGGCGTCGCGACCCCGACACCCCTCGGCGAGCGTCTGCTGGCCCACGCCCGCAGCGTGCTCGCCTCCGTCGACGCCCTGGAGGCGGTGGTCCGGCCCGCCTCGGCCCGCGGCACCGTGCGACTCGCGGCCGTCCCCACCGTCTGCCAGGGCCTGCTGCCGCGACTCCGCGAGCTGTGGGCGGTGACCCTGCCGGACGTCGACGTCCAGGTCTACGAGGGGGACGACGACGAGATGCCCGAGTGGCTCGAGGCCGGCACCGTCGACGCCGCCGTGCTCGTCGACCCCTCGCCGGTCCCCGTCGGCGGGGTCGTCGTCGCCCAGGACGAGATGGCAGCGGTCGTCCGTCGGGACCACCCGCTCGCCGAGCTGCCCGCGCTCTCGCTCGACGACCTGCACGAGGACGGCCTCGTCGCCGGTGGTGGCGGCTGCGAGTACCAGATCCAGAAGCTGCACGAGCTCGAGGGGCGTCCCTTCCGCTACGCCCACCGCGTGCGGGAGATGAGCACCATGTTCGGCATGATCGAACGGGGCGAGGGCGTCTCGATCGTGCCGACGCTCGGACGCGTGATGCTGCCGCCGGACCTCGTCATGGTGCCGATGGCCCGACGACTGGAACGGACGCTCGTGCTGAGCGGGCCGGTGTCGCGCGAGTGGCACCCGCTGGCCCGGGCGCTCGTCGACGCGGTCTGAGCGCGTACGACCTTCGGTGGATCCGCCGACCGCCCCGGCTTCCTAGGCTCGGAGCATGACCACGACCGCGACCCTGCCCGCCGTCCCCGTCGGTCGACGCATCTGGGCGGAGACCTGGCGGCTGGCCGTCGCCGCGCTGGCCGGCGTGACCGCCTTCGCCCTGGTCTGGTGGACGCTCGACACCGCGGGGTGGAGCGACGCCCGTGTCGGCGGTCTGCTCGTCGCCGACCTGCTGTGCGGGGTCCTCGCCCTGTTGCTCGTGCCGTTCCGACACCGTGCGCCCCTGCTGGTGACGATCGTGGTCGTCGCGCTGAGCACGGTCTCGACGCTGGCGATCGGGGCGGCCGCACTCGCGGTGGTCTCGGTCGCCACCCGCCGTCGCGTCGTCGAGATCGCCGTGACGAGCGCGGTGATGGTC
Organism: Curtobacterium sp. MCBA15_009; assembly: GCF_001864895.1. Classification (GTDB taxonomy): domain Bacteria; phylum Actinomycetota; class Actinomycetes; order Actinomycetales; family Microbacteriaceae; genus Curtobacterium. The sequence goes on along the minus strand of NZ_MJGO01000038.1, from coordinate 168,130 downwards.
GTCGCCACGATCGTGTACGAGGGCCTGCTCGTGCCGGACGACGCCACACCGCTGTGGCAGGTCGTGGTGGCCGCCGCCGTCGTCGTCGCCCTGCTGGCGGCCATCGGCATCGGCGTCGGCCAGCGCCGCGCCCTCGTCGTGTCGCTCCGCGAACGCGCGGCCCTGCTCGAACGCGACCAGCAGCTCCGCGAGGACCGCGCCCGCGAGCAGGAACGCGCGCACATCGCCCGCGAGATGCACGACGTGCTCGGACACCGGCTGTCCCTCGTCGCGCTGCACGCCGGGGCGCTCGAGTACCGCGGTCCCGCGCTCTCCCCCGACGAGACGGCGGCCGCGGCCGGCGTGGTGCGCGCCGAGGCGCACGCCGCGCTCACCGACCTGCGCGACGTGCTCGGGGTCCTGCGCGACCCCGCGTCCACCGGGGGCGACGAGGTCACCGGCACCGCGCCTCCGCAGCCGACGCTCGGCGACCTGCCCGCGCTCCTCGACCAGGCGCGCGCCGCGGGGACGACGGTCCGGGCCACGCTCGGCGACCTCGACACGGTGCCGGCCGTCGTCGGTCGCCACGCGTACCGCATCGTGCAGGAGGCCCTGACGAACGCCCGCCGCCACGCGACCGGGCGGCCGGTCGACGTGGTGCTCGACCTGCTCCCCACCCCGGCCCTGCGGGTCGTCGTGACGAACCCGGTCGCGTCGACCGACGACGCCGCCGACGCCGGCACGATCGACGTCGGGCACGGGCTGCGCGGCCTCGCCGAGCGCGCCCGGCTCGTCGGCGGCACCTTCCGCGCCGGGGCCGGGGCCGAGGGCGTCTGGACCGTCGAGGCGGTGCTGCCGTGGACGGCGTGACCGCACCGGTCCGGGTCGTCCTGGTCGACGACGACCAGCTCGTGCGCGCCGGCCTCCGGCTGCTGCTCAGCGGCGATGTCGGCATCGACGTCGTCGGCGAGGCCGGTGACGGGCTCGAGGCCGAGGGCGTCATCGCGGCGACCGAACCCGACGTCGTGCTCATGGACATCCGGATGCCGCGCTGCGACGGCCTGGTCGCGACCGCTCGCGAACTGCGGCGTCGGCCGGAACTCGCCGTGCTCGTCCTGACGACGTTCGAGGGGGACGACCTCGTGCTCGGCGCCCTCCGGAGCGGTGCCCGCGGGTTCCTGCTCAAGGACACCCCGCCGCACGAGCTCGTCGAGGCCGTGCGCACCGTCGCCGCCGGCCGGTCGATCCTGTCGCCGTCCGTGCTCGACCGGGTCATCGCCTTCGCCGCGGCACCGGACGCCGGACCGGTGCGCCCCGACACCGACGGGGCGGCGGAGCGGCGGCTGCTCGCGCTGCTCACCGAGCGCGAGACCGAGGTCGCCCTCGCCGTCGCGAACGGGGCGTCGAACGCGCAGATCGCCGCCGACCTGTTCGTCGGGCTCGCCACGGTGAAGACGCACATCGGCCACGTCTACGAGAAGTTCGGCGTCGAGAACCGGGTGCAGCTCGCGCTGGTCGTGCACGCGGCCCGGCGCGGGCGGGCCGCCGGGTGACCGGGCGCTGAACGGGCACGCCGCGGTCGTCGGCAGGATGGGGCGATGGCCGAGACGCACGTGAAGACCTTCACCACCCCCGACGAGGCAGCCGCCGAGGCGGCTGGACTCGAGTGGCTCGCGGCTGCCGAGCCGGACGGCGGCACCAGGACGGCGCGGGTGCTCGGACGGCCGAGCCGGACGGTGCTCGACCTCGAACTGGTCTCCGACGGCTCCCCCACCGCCGCGCAGGCGGAGCGGTTCGGACGCTCCCTCGCGCACACCCACGCCGCCGGTGCGGACCACTGGGGCGCGCCGCCCGCGGGCTGGCCGGCCGGGTCGCCGCTGCGCATGGGGCGCTCGCGCACCCCGTTCGTCAGCGCCGAGCGCGCGCCGGCCACGTGGGGCGAGTTCTTCGCCGAGTACCGCATCCGGGACTTCGTCCGCCGCATCGTCGACGCCGGCGGGTTCGACCACGACCAGGCCGCCGTGTTCGACCGGGTCGCCGACCGGGTGCAGGACGGCACCCTCGGGTCGCCGCAGCCGGCGCTCGTCGGCGACCGACCGGCGCGACTGCACGGCGACCTGTGGGCGGGCAACGTGCTCTGGCCGACCGACTCGTCGGAGCCGACCGGGGCGGTGCTCATCGACCCGATCGCGCACGGCGGCCACGCCGAGACGGACCTGGCGCTGCTCGGGCTGTTCGGGCTGCCCCGGCTCGAGACGGTGCTCGCCGCCTACGACCGGGAGTCCCGGCTCGCCGACGGCTGGCAGGAGCGCGTCGAACTGCACCAGCTCGCGCCGCTGCTGCTGCACGTGTTCCTGTTCGGCGGGTCGTACACCGGATCGGCGCTGCGCGCGGCACAGCGGTACGCCTGACCGCGGCGGGCGGAGGGCCGTGCGCGGCCGGTGTCGGAGCGCGATACTGGGTGGACGGTCACGACGAGGAGGCCCGCATGACGAACCGGTACGACGAGCTGCCCGGCCGACCGGACCCGGCCGACCTGGTCGTCGAGGTCCCGGCCTTCGAGGACGACCGCCCCCAGCCGGAACCGGCTCCCCCGGCTGCCGCCCCCGAACTCGTGGCGGCCACCGAGTTCGCCCGCTCCTCGCACGCCCCGCCGACGATCAGACGCACGCAGGTGCGGGCGGGCCTGTGGATCGCGGGCGTGCCGATCGCTGCGCTCGTCATCGTCGCCGTCGTGCAGGTGCTGCTGCCGCACTGACCGGGGGCGCGGCGCGGGCGCGCTGCGGCCGTGGTGCGGCGCGCGGCGGGTGCGGCGCGCGCCGGGTGCGGCGCGCGGCGGGTGCGGCGCGCGGCGGCCGCGGCGGCGCGGTTCGCACAACCGAGGTCACCCCGAACCGCGGGATCGCCCGGCGCGGGGTCGTTCCGGTTGTGCGAGCGGCGCTCGCACCGGGCGCCGGTCCGAGCGGCCTGCGCCGGGCGGCCAGGCGCGCGGAGCATGCCACGTGTGCGCCGCCGCGGGCGGGTCGTCAGACGATCGTCCAACGTCGGGCCGGATCACGTGCATCCCGGCCGGAGCCGACGCAGGCTGGTTCCTGTCCGAGCAAGACGACCCACACGGGTCACCGATGCAGAGATGGGAACACGATCATGAACTCGTTCAAGTCCAAGTCCGTCAAGCTCTTCGCCGGCACCGCCCTCAGCGGCGCGGTCATCGCAGGCGCCCTCGTCGCCGCTCCCGCCCAGGCCGCGGAGCCGGCACCGGCGCCGAGCTCCTCCACCGCCGACCTCGGCGGGAACGTCAACGTCAACCTCGACCCGGTGGCGCTCGTCAACGCCATCAAGGACGCGGTCAACGACCAGGGCGACCGGGGCGGTGCCGTGCAGGCCGCACTCGACGTCGGCTACTGGAACGCCGGCAACCCGGACCGCCTCACCGTCGCGGTGGTCAACAAGAACCAGGACATCACGGTCGAGGGCGACGTCGCCGACGCCCAGTCGATCGACATCAAGGGCGGCAACTACGTCATCTACTGGTTCAAGGGAGCCGGCCGGATCACCAACAACGGTGACGGCGGCTGGCTGAACTGGGGTGCGTTCGGCAACATCGAGCGCATCGACAACGTCATCAGCGTCAACGGCGGCTGACCCGCCGCGCACGACGTCCGGCCCCTGGGACCCCGGTCTCAGGGGCCGTCGTCGTGCGCGTCCGTCCCCGGGCCGAGCGACGGCGGCCAGACGGCATCCGGACGCTCCGAGCACCGCGCGCGGATCCACCCCTTCACGAAGGCGATCGACACCAGCGCGGTCCGGTTCGGCGCCTTCCACGTCCGCATGAGCCGTCCGAGGTGCCACGCCACCGCCTGGCGGCTGTACGAGGTCTCGCGCGCGATCGCGTCGTTCGACAGACCGTGGGCCGCGAGCGCCAGCATCCGCTCCTCGGTGTCGTCGAGACCGGGCGCCTCGGCGACCAGGTCGATCTCCCCCGTCGTCACCGTCGCCGACGCATCGGCCGCGGCCCGTCGACGCTGGTGCGACCAGGACTCGGCCCAGCACGAGCCGAGCTCGTGGGCCACCAGCGACGCCCGGCTCATCGCGAGCATGGTCCGCGCGGCACGGTCCGCCGTGGCCGCGTGGTCGCGCGTCGCCGTGTGCATGACGAGAGCGAAGACCCGGATCGCGGGCAGTGCCCCGCGGAGCACCACCGAGACGTCCACCCGCGGGTCCTCGGCCCGTGCGGCGGCGACCTCGCGCAGCCGTGCCAGACAGTCGCGGTCGACGGGCTCACCGCGCTCGACGGCCCGCAGCGCCGCCGGCAGCACGATCGGGACGATCTCGGCGTACCGCTGCCGGAGCCAGTCGTGGCCGTCCGGCCGGATGCCGTGCAGCGGTGGTGCGAGCAGGAGCGCCTCGAACTCGGCGCACCGCTCGTCGAGCGACAGCCCCAGCAGCTCCCCCGGGAGCAGCATGGCCGATCGGTGTGCGTCATCGCGCTCGGTCGTCATCGTGCGTCGAACGTATCCGTGCAACACGTGTCGTGTTCGCTCGTTCACCAGGAGTTCGCCGCGGCGGGGTGCGGCGGGCGGCGGCGGACGGCCGGGCCGGCTGGTCGGATCGTCGGCTCGCACAACCACAGTGGTGCCGAACCGCCCCGATCCGTGGCGCCGTCGCACTTCGATCGTGCGAACCGTCCTCGCACCGGCCGACGGCGTCGGCCCCACGCCGGTCGCCCGGTGCCCACACCCCGCGCCGCGCCCGCGCCGCACCCCACCCGCACCCCGCCCACGCCCCGCACGCCACCCGTCCGGCCGGTTTGTTGCGGCCGCGGTATACCAAGCCGTAGCATCGCCCTACCGCACCACCACCCCACAGGGCCCGACTGCCACCACCGGTCTGCCCGCGGCGAGCGCTCCACCGATGCAGCCCGCGCCGTCCGCTGCCGGCAACGCCCCTCTGGACCCTCCCGTGAACCCCACCTCCTTCGGTCTCTACGACCCTGCCCGCGAGTCGAGCGACTGCGGCGTCGGTTTCATCACCCGTCTCGACGGGACGCCGAGCCACGACGTCATCCGCAAGGGCGACGAAGCGCTCTGCTCCATCCCGCACCGCGGCGGCAAGTCCGCCGAGGGCGTCGGCGACGGCGCGGGTGTCAGCATCGACCTGTCGGTGGAGTTCTTCAGCGCGATCACCGGCGAGCAGCTCCGCGCGGGTCACTTCGGCGTCGCGAACTGCTTCGTGCCGAGCGGCGCAGGCACGACGGCGGACGCCGAGCGCGCCCGTGCGCAGCAGACCGTCACCGACGCCATCGAGCAGCAGGGGTTCGAGCTGCTGCTCGTCCGTGACGTCCCCGTCGACCACTCGGTCGCCCGGCCCGAGGCCGAGCAGTACCAGCTGCCGATCGTGCAGTGGGTCTTCCGCGCGCCGGAGTCGTGGGAGCGCACCGAGGTCGACGCCGCCGCGAACCGCGCCCTGCTCGCGATCGAGGCGGTGTCCTACGGCGAGGCCGCGGCCGACCACGCCGACCACGCCGCCCTGTACCCGCTGTCGCTCAGCGCGCGGACCCAGATCCTCAAGGGCCGGCTGAACTCGGGCGAGGTGATCGGGTACTTCACCGACCTGCGCGACCCCCGGCACTCGGTCCGGACGCTGTACTTCCACACCCGGTTCTCGACGAACACCGAGCCGCACCCGACGATGGCGCAGCCGTTCCGCCTGATGGCGCACAACGGCGAGCTGAACACCGACCGGAAGAACCGCCTGTCGGACGAGGCGCTCGCGCGTGCCCGCACCCGGAGCATCGTGCGTCCGCCCGGGCAGTCGGACTCGAGCCGGCTCGACCAGACCCTGCAGAGCCGTGTGTTCGACGACGGGCTCGAGATCGTCGAGGCCGTGGTGTCGCTCATGCCGCCGGCGTGGGAGAACGACCGCACGCTGACCCCGGACGTCCGGGACATGCTCGAGTACTTCTCGCTGTACGAGGAGAAGAACGACGGCCCCGCCGCCGTGATCTTCAGCGACGGCGACGTCGTCGGCGCCCGCCTGGACCGGCTGGGGCTGCGCCCGCTGCGCACCACCGAGACGGCCGAGTACCTGATGGTGGCGTCCGAGGCCGGCCAGGTGGAGTTCCCCGCGGACGACGTCGTGCACCGCGGCCGCATCGAGGCCGGCGGCATGCTCGTCGTCGACCACCGCACCGGGACCCGCATGCGCACGGACGAGGTGCTGCGCATGCTCGCGGCCCGCCGTGACTACGGCACGCTGCTCGACGCCGCGCGTGTGCACCTCGACGACCTGCCCGCGCCCGCCTACGACCGCACCAGGAACACCCTGGGCTACGAGGGCGACCTGTCGCTCGCGGGCCGGTACGTGGCGTACTCGCTCAACCAGGAGAGCTTCCGGTTCATGCTCGACCCGATGCTGCAGAACGGGTCGGAGCGCATCTCGGCGATGGGCTACGGCAACGCGATCAACGCCCTGAGCGACACCGAGGGCGGCATGGCGAAGTACTTCTCGCAGCGCTTCGCCCAGGTGACGAACCCGCCGCTCGACTCGATCCGCGAGGCCGACGGCATGTCGATGCGCGTCGCACTGGGCGCGAAACCGGACGGTACGGGTTCGACGAGCCGGCAGCTCGTCGTGGAGTCGCCGATCCTCGGCCACCTCGACATGGTGCGGCTGCGCGACCAGGACGTCGTGCCGCTCGAGCGCTTCGACATGCTCTACGTGCCGGTGCCCGACGACGAGCAGGCGAACGCCGACGCGGTGCGCGGCGCGCTGGACGCCCTGTGCGACGCGATCGAGGCGTTCGCGGCGACGACCGGCGGCATCGCCGTGGTCAGCGACCGCGCGGTGTCGTCGACCCGTGCACCCCTCCCCGTGATCCTGGCCGTGGCCGCCGTCAACCAGCGGCTCATCGAGACCGGTCTGCGCCTGCGGGTGTCCGTCGTCGCGGAGAGCGGTCAGCTGCCGTCGTCACACCACGTCGCGACCGCGCTGGGCTTCGGTGCCGCCGCTGTGTACAGCTTGAGCGCTCGGCTGCGTGCGGAGGAGAAGTACCCCGCCGCACCCGCCCCCGCCGGCGAGCTGACCGCGACCGACCTGGCGCTCAAGCGGTTCCGCAAGGCCGCCGAGAAGGCCCTGGCGAAGACCATGGGCCGGGTCGGCCTGTGCACCGCCGAGAGCTACATCGGTGGCGAGTTCTTCGAGCCGAACTACCTCGACACCGGCGACGACGTGCTCGCGCGGATCTTCCCGCACATGCAGGCCCCGGTCGGCGGCGTCGGCTTCGCGCGCATCGCCCAGGCGGCGACGGACTGGCACGAGCGTGCCCGCTCGGTGGCGTCCGAGGGCCAGGTCCCGCTGCTCGGGCTGTTCAAGGAACGCTCCGACGGCGCCGGCCACTCGTTCGGCGTCGCGAGCGTCCGCGGGTTCGGCGGCATGACCGAGGAGCGCCCGGCCTTCGAGCGCTCCGGCGACTCGGACGCGCTGCGCCTGCTCACGCTCGGCCAGCTCGACGACTCGTTCGGCATCACCGACGCCGCGTACCGGAACACCGGGTACGACCGGCTGAGCGACGCCGAGATCGACCAGCACCGGATCACGCCGGGCTACGTCACGTTCCTGCAGACGACCCACGACGAGCGGTCCCGTCGTCCCGCCGCGCTCCGCGACGTCCTCGCGCTGCCCGCGGACGTCACCGGCATCGACACGGCAGAGGACTTCGCCCGCGAGCTCGGTCGCTTCTCGACGAGCGGCAACGCCAGCGTCACCGTGCGCGGGCTCTCCGGCTCGCGTCCGGCGTCCCCCGACGGTCTCCCGGGAGGCACGGCTCGCTTCTGCCTGGAGCTCACGTCGACGGGACCCACGGGCGCACTGCGCCACCAGGCCCTCGCGGACGGCCTCGCGCTGCTCCACCCGGGGCAGATCGACGTCGACGCCGTCGACGACACCCAGGTGACGCTCCGCGCCACCGGTGCGGCCGTCGCGCTGCTCGCGTTGCTGCAGAGCGCCCCGGCGAGCGTCGAGCTCGACGAGGTCCAGCCGGCCCACGAGATCACCCGGACCCTGGCGTCCGGCGCGATGAGCCACGGTGCGCTCGTCGCCACCGCCCACGAGGCCGTCGCGCACGGCACGAACATGGTCGGCGGCATGTCGAACAGCGGTGAGGGCGGCGAGCACCACTCCCGCTACGGCACGATCCGCGGCTCGCGCATCAAGCAGTTCGCCTCGGGCCGGTTCGGCATCTGGGCGGGCTACCTCGCCGACCCCATGCTCGAGGAGCTCGAGATCAAGATCGGCCAGGGCGCGAAGCCCGGCGAGGGCGGGCAGCTGCCCGCGCCCAAGGTCACGGTGGACATCGCCGCGGCCCGCGGTGGGACGCCCGGCGTCGAGCTCATCTCGCCGCCGCCGCACCACGACACGTACTCGATCGAGGACCTCGCGCAGCTCATCCACGACTGCAAGGCCGCCCGCGTCCGGGTGGTCGTGAAGCTCGTGTCGTCCGAGGGCATCGGCACCATCGCGGTCGGCGTCGCGAAGGCCGGCGCCGACGTCATCAACGTCGCCGGCAACACCGGCGGCACCGGCGCCGCGGCCGTCACGAGCCTGAAGTACGCCGGACGCTCCGCGGAGATCGGCGTGGCCGAGGTGCACCAGGCCCTCGTCGCGAACGGCCTGCGCCAGAAGGTCACACTCCGCTGCTCGGGTGCGCACCAGACCGGCAGCGACGTCGTCACGAGCGCCCTGCTCGGCGGGGACTCGTTCGAGTTCGGCACCACCGCGCTCATGATGCTCGGCTGCGTGATGGCGAAGAACTGCAACGTGCAGTGCCCGGCGGGCCTCACCACGAACGCCGAGGCGTTCGAGGGCGACCCCCGCGCGCTCGCGCAGTACCTGCTCAACATCGCCCACGACGTGCGGCAGATCCTGGCCCGTCTCGGTCTGCGCTCCCTGCGCGAGGCCCGCGGGCGCACCGACCTGCTGCAGCTCCTCGACCACCCGGCGAGCGTCGGCCGGCTCGACGCCCGTGCCCTGCTCGCCCAGGTGCCCGAGAAGGTCGTCACCGACCCGGAGTACCTCGAGAAGGACTACCGCACCGACGACGCGCTCATCGAGCGAGTCCGGACGGCGCTGGTCGACGGGCACGAGCACGCCGTGCTGATCGACGACGTGGTCCTCGGCAACGCGGACAAGTCGGTCGGCGGCCAGCTCGGCATCGACGTCGAGCGCCTGCTCAACCACGAGCTGCGCGACGTCGACCTGTCGGCCCGTCCGGCGATCGCCACCGACGACCGCGGCCGCCGCCGGCTCGTCGACGGCGCGGTCACGATCCGCACGCACGGCTCGGCCGGGCAGTCGTACGGCGTCTTCACCAACGACGGCATCGTGCTCGAGCACACCGGCACCGCCAACGACGGCGTCGGCAAGAGCCAGAGCGGGGGCCGGATCGTCGTCCGCGCGCCCGGCGGCGGCAGCGCCGAGCAGGGCGGCAACGTGCTCGTCGGCAACTTCGCGCTGTTCGGCGCGACCGGCGGCCGCACCTTCGTGCAGGGCGAGGCCGGCGACCGGTTCGCCGTCCGGAACTCCGGGGCCACCGCGGTGGTCGAGGGCGTCGGCGACTTCGGCTGCGAGTACATGACCGGCGGTGCCGTGTTCAACCTCGGCGCTTTCGGCAAGGGCCTCGGCAACGGCATGTCCGGCGGGTTCCTGTACCAGTACGACCCGACCGGCCAGGTCGCCGAGCGCGCCAGCACGGACTCGCTCCTGGTGTTCCCCGTCACCGACACGGAGCGCGGCGCGTTCCACGAGGACGCCGCCCGCCTGCTGCTCGAGTGGCACCTCGAGGCGACCGGCTCGGCCCTCGCCGAGCGGCTGCTCCTCGCGTGGGCGACCACCCGCGGGCACGTGTACGTCGGCATGCCGCGGGCACTCCTGCTCAGCCAGGACGCGGACGCGATCCTCGCCGCCGCGACCCGACCGGAGCTGCTCGACGAACTCGCGGCCTCCGTCGCGACGGACAAGCTCCGCGCCTTCAAGGTCGACTACCGCGACCAGCGCACCGTGCTCGACGGCCGCGCGCCCGCCCTCGGCGACCAGGGCGAGGACATGTTCTCGCTCCTGGCGTCGTACACCGTGCTCGGCGTCGCCCAGGACGTGGCGCAGGAACGGGTGCCCGGTGCCGGCGCCGGTGACCCGCGGGTGACCGAGGCGGTGCGGAACCTGGTGCTGACCGAGGACTTCGCCGTCAAGCAGCGCGTCGTGAAGTACCTGCGCGGCACGTTCGACCGGTTCGCCGACGACGAGCTCGCGACGCTCATCGCGGTCAAGCGGCTCGACGACTCCAAGCGCGCCCTCACGCAGCGGAACAACCGCAGCATGGACGCGCCCGGCACGACGGGGTGGATCATGCACCAGAACGCGAAGAACGCCGGCCGGCTGCGTGCCGCGCGCTTCGACGAGCTGCTCGCGACCGCGGCGCTCGAGGACATCGCCCGCCGCGCACCGCAGGCGCCGACCGAGGCGGTCACCGCGTGAGCACCCTGCCCCCGACCGGATCGCTCATCCCGGTCGACGCACCGTTCTCGGCCACCCAGGAGTCCTGGCTCGCCGGGTTCATCGCGGGCATCGCCGCCGCCGGCAAGAAGGTCGCACCCGACGCGCCCACGACGACGATCGACGTGCTCTTCGGCACCCAGACCGGCAACGCCGAGTTCCTGGCCGACGAGCTCGTCGCCGGCGCGAGGGCCCGCGGACTCGGCGGTCGGGCCAGCGCCCTCGACGCCGTCACCCCCGAGCAGCTCGCCGGGATGTCGCACGTGCTCGTCGTCACCTCGACCTACGGCGAGGGCGAGATGCCCGACAACGCCGGCCTGTTCTGGGACGCGTTCCAGGCGAGCACCGTGCCGCGGCTCGAGGGGCTGCAGTACGCGGTCCTCGGGCTCGGCGACACGAGCTACGACGAGTTCTGCCAGGCCGGCAAGCTCCTCGACACCCGCCTCGAGCAGCTCGGCGCGTCCCGCATCCACGACCGGGTGGACTGCGACGTCGACTTCGAGGACCCGGCCGCGCTGTGGTCCGCGGCGGTGCTCGACCGGCTGGCGGCCGAGGCCGGCGTGACGGGCACCCCCGGAGCGACCACGGGCGGTGGAGCCGGCGACGGCGCGACCGCGACCGGCGGGGCGGGGGCGGGGCGGGCCTCCCGGCCGGGGGCGCAGTGGACCAAGCGCAACCCGTTCCCGGCGACGCTGGTGGAGAACCGGCTGCTGTCGGCGCCGCACAGCGCGAAGGAGATCCGCCACCACGAGTTCGACCTCGGCGACTCGGGCATCGAGTACGCCGCCGGCGACGCGCTCGCGGTCGTCCCGGTGAACGACGAGGTGTTCGTCGCCGAACTGCTCGAGCAGGTCGGTGCGAACGGCGGCGAGACGGTCGACGGGCTCCCGGTCGCCGAGGTCCTGCGGACCGATCGCGAGGTCCGGACGCCGTCGAAGGACCTGATCGCCGACCTGGTGCAGCGCGCACCGTCGAGCGAGCTCGCGGCCGTCGTGGCACACGGCGACAAGCACGAGCTCGACCGGTGGCTCTGGGGACGCGACGTGCTCGACCTGCTCCGCGACGCGGGGTCGGCGGCACCCGGCCTCGACGAACTGCTGCCGAACCTGCGGCCGCTGCAGGCGCGCCAGTACTCGATCTCGTCGAGCCCGCTGGCGCACCCGGGTCGGGTCCACCTGACCGTGGCCTCCGTCCGGTACGGCGACCCGCACCGGATGCACGCCGGTGTCGCGTCGACGTTCCTCGCCGACCGGGTCGCGCCGGGCGGCACCGTCGACGTCTACCTGCAGCCGAACGCGTCGTTCGGCGTGCCGGCGGACCCGTCCGCGCCGATGGTCATGATCGGCCCGGGCACCGGCATCGCGCCGTTCCGCGGCTTCCTGCACGAGCGGGCCGCAGCCGGGGCCACGGGACGCAACTGGTTGTTCTTCGGCGACCAGCACCGCGAGACCGACTTCGTCTACGAGGACGAGCTCACCGACCTGCGCGAGCAGGGCGTGCTCACCCGGCTCGACCTGGCGTTCTCGCGCGACCAGGCCGAGAAGGTCTACGTGCAGACCCGGATGCGCGAGCAGGCCGACGAGCTGTTCGCCTGGCTCGAGGAGGGCGCCTCCGTGTACGTGTGCGGCGACGCCTCGCGCATGGCGAAGGATGTCGAGGCGGCGCTGCTCGACGTCATCCGGCGCGGCCGGGGTCGGGACGACGACGACGCCCAGGCCTACCTGGCCGACCTGCGCCGGGCGAAGCGGTACGTCCGCGACGTCTACTGAGCAGCCGCCCCGGAGGTCGTGCGGGAGCCACCCCGGCCGCGGAACCCGAATCCGACGGCCGAGGTGGTCCCCGCGGAGGGCATCGGCCGGTGAGGTCCGGCCGACGAGCCCGTGATCCCGAGGCGGTCGACCGGGCGTCGCAGCCCGGCCTGCCGGGTGGCGAGTCCCCTGATCCAGGACTCCCACCGTGTGCGTCGCGCGGTTGCCGGTGGTTGGTCGGCTCCGGGCGCACACCGCCTCGTGTTCATTGTTCGGGTCCCCTCCTGCCGCGGATCGTGCCCGTACCGACTCCCTGGATGCCGGCACTGGGACGGCAGCGAACCGCGGTGACGTCACCGTACGTCGACCGATCCGGATCCGGTACCCGTTGACCGGGAACCGCGTCCGTGCTACCCGCCGGTGTTCCCCGCCGTGTGGTCCGACGCGTCGCCGGCGTCACCCGCCGCCACCGCCCGCGACCACGCCGAGTCCGCCGCGGTGCTCGTGTCGGACGGCTCCGGCGTCAGCACGAGGCCGGAGCCGGAGGTGGCCGCCGCGTACAGGTCCTCGAGCCAGCTGCGGTTGATCGACGGCGTGCGACTGCCGGTGAACTTGAAGTGCAGGCTGACCTGGGGGTGCAGCCAGATCGTGCTGCGCCCGTCGCCGTGCACCACGTCGTCGCGCCACGAGAACGCGAAGCGGTGGTCGCGTCGCAGCATGTTCACGATGACGATCTGCAGGTGCGTGAGTGCGCGGTCGTCGATGCGGAGGTCGAGCGGTTCGCCGTCGTAGATGAGCTGGCCCATGGCTCCTTGTACTCCCTCGGAGCCGTGCGGGCGGAACACGGGCAGGATCCGAGCGGGACCCGGGCGGGACCCGAGCCGGGCGCGGGCGGGCCCCGGGTGGGGCGCGGCCGCCAGGGGGCGGCGCTCAGCCGCCGAGACTGCGGGTCAGCGTGCGCTCCGCCGACCGGACGTGGGCGAGCTCGGCGTCGTCCAGCGCACGGCCCTGCACCTCGGCGTCGCGGATCGCGATGACGAGGTCGTAGGTGCGGGTCTGGGCGTCACCGCCGCGCTCGACGGCGCGCACGGCGTGCCGACGGGTGATCCGCCGCAGCCGTCGGTTGTGCCGTCGGCACCGCACGTCGCGGCCCCAGCGGCGGAACGTCAGCGACGCCATCGCGAGCACCATGAGCACCACGCCGAGGTAGAACGGCGGGTCGAACCCGAGCCGCAACCCGTCGCGCAACGCCGTCGGGCCGACCTCGAAGTGGTCGAGGGCGAGCGACGCGACCTCGTCGAGGCAGGCGACCACGACGAGGGCGAGTCCCACGCGGAACACGACGAGCGCGACCCGGTCCTGCAGCACGCCGTACCGCAGCGTCGTCGCCGCGATCGCCGCGATGCCGAGCAGGTAGACCGATGCGCAGACCCACATCGCGGGCTGGTGGATCTGGACGACGATGAAGTGGAACTCGGTGCCGCCGCGGTCGCGCACCAGCAGGAACGGCACCGTGAACGCGACGACGATCGCCAGCAGTGCCAGCGGGTGCGCCAGGCGCGGGCGCCGCGGCAGGTCGGACGTGCTCGCGCGGAGCATCAGCCAGAACGCCGCGGTCGCGCAGACGTTCTGCACCAGGTAGATGACGTTCGTGCCGCCGAGGAACCCGTCGAGCGTGGGCTGCGGCACGACGCTGCCCAGGGTCAGCAGCCCGAGCGCCCCGACGCCGGTCGCGCCCCAGGCGGCGCGGCCCCGTGGGTTGCGCAGCACGTACGGGGTGCGGGCGAGGAAGATCAGCGCCGCGCACCAGAAGGCGGCGGCGTACAGCAGGGTCATCAGCCGTAGGCCCGCTCGTCGGCACCCGAGGCGCCGCCGAGCAGGACGGTCGCGAGCTCGTACGCGAACCGCTCGGCGAAGTGCTCGTCGTCGTCGGAGATGCTCACCAGACCGGTCTCGCCGTCGAGGGCCCGACGGCAGACGTGCCCGCCGGAGGCGAAGGCGGCGATCGACGAGGTGGTCGGGGCGCCGGTGTCGCCGTTGGCGAGGTGCCCGAGCTCGTGCAGGACGCAGTGCATCCGGTAGAGCGCGGGGGCACCGGCCGGCACGAGGACGAGGTTCTCGTGCTCGAACTGCGACACCAGGGCCGTCAGCGGGCCCCAGCTCGGTCCGTCGACGTCCACCACGCGGGTGGGCTTGCCGACCAGGCGGCCGACGCCGTCGACCACGTCGGTCAGCCGCGGGGCACGGGGCAGCGAGTCGACCAGCGTGGCGACCACGTCACCCGCGCCGAGCTGCTCTGCCATCGCCCCTCCATCGTCCGCGCCCAGGATAGCGGCAGCGGGCGCACGGAGCGAGTGGGCGGTGTCGGCCCTGCCGTCGTCAGTCGGTCGCGGTGGCCTCGTAGTGCCGTGCGCCGCCGCGCACCCCGGCGAACCGGTACGGTGCCGCCGTGACCCGCGGCCGCTCGGTGTCCGCGCTGGTGGCGGCCCCGGCGGCGTGCAGCTCGCGGTAGGCGTCGACGGTGAGCGGCACGCGGGCCTCGAGCAGCTGCCGCACGCGGCCGGTGCGCCGGTGCTCGCGGTACGACGGGCGCACGATGCCGGTGATGAGCTCGCCGACGCTGCCGGACCCGTAGCTGAAGAGCGCGATCCGCTCCCCGGCCAGGTCGTCGTCCAGGTCGAGCAGTGCCGCGAGACCGATCCAGAGCGACGCCGTGTACGTGTTGCCCGTCTGCCGGTTGTACGTGAAGCCGAGGGCGAGCTCGGTCTCGTCGAACGGCACGCCGACGTGCTGCGTGAGCTTGCGGTGCGCCTTGAGCGCCATCTTCGTGAACGGCTGGTGGTGCACGAAGCGGGCGATGTCCTGGTACGCCGGACCGCCCTGCGCCGCCAGGTCGTCCCACGCGCCGACGAACGCGTCGACGTAGGCGCTCACCGACAGGCGCCCGTCCACGAGCGCGGTCGACCGGTCGTTCGGCCGCCAGAAGTCGTCGACGTCGGCGGTGAAGACACCGGCGGCCGGCTCGAGCTCGACGAGGTCCGGGTCGGCGGACACCAGGATCGCGGCGGCGCCGGCACCCTGGGTCGGCTCGGCGGCGGTGTCGACGTCGTACCGCGCCACGTCGGCCGCGATGACGAGCACGCGCTCGTGCGGCGACCGGGCGACGATGCCGAGGGCGAGCTGCACGGCGGCGGTCCCGCCGTAGCAGGCCTGCTTCAGCTCGACGACGCGGACGTTCTGCGGCAGGCCGAGCAGGCCGTGCACGAAGACCCCGGCGGCCTTCGACTGGTCGACGCCGGACTCCGTGGCGAACAGCACGGTGCGGATGCCCTGCACCCCGTGGCGGTCGACGATCTCCTTCGCGGCCGCGGCGCCCATCGTGACGATGTCCTCGTCCGGGGCGGGCACGCTGAAGGCGTCCTGCCCGATGCCGACGTGGTACTTCGCGGGGTCGACGCCGGTCGTCGCGGCGAGGTCGTCGAGGTCGAGCACGTGGTGCCCGGTCGCGACGGCGATGTCGTGGATGCCGACGATCAGGGTCTGCTGCGGTGCGGGCTGCTGCGCGGTCATGCTGCACCTCCGGCCGGGCGCGAGCCGCGGCGTTCCATGGCGACGTGGGCGGCCATCAGCTCGCCCGGGTTGGTCTGGGCGGCGAGGAGCGAGAGCTCCCCGCACAGGACGGTCGCGGCGCACAGGGCGGCGAGGCGTCGGGCGTTCGCACCGGGCTCGCGGTCCTCGCGGCAGCCGAGGCGCACCAGGGCGTCCTCGACGACGGGCAGGTCGCCGCCCTTGCCGTTGCCGACCGTGCCGACGATCAGGTGCGGCAGCGAGGTCGAGAAGTACAGGTCGCCGTCGCGGTCCTCGGCGCTCGTGATGCCCTGGGAGCCCTCGACGATGTTGGCGGCGTCCTGCCCGGTGGCCAGGTAGAAGCCGAGCAGCATGTTCGCGTAGTGCGCGTTCGCCGAACGCAGGGCCCCGGCGATGGTCGACCCGATGAGGTTCTTCGCGATGTTCAGCTCGACGATGCGGGCGGTGCTCGACCGCAGGCGCTTCTCGACGACCTCGCCCGGGATCACGATCTCGGCGATGGTGTTCCGGCCGCGGCCGCGGATGCCGTTCACCGCGGTGGCCTTCTTGTCGGTGCAGAAGTTGCCGGACACCGAGACGTACCGCAGGCCCGGCTGCCAGTCCAGGATCGCCGGCAGCAGCTTGTCCGCCGCCTGGGTGACCATGTTGTGGCCGGAGGCGTCGCCGGTGGTGAACGCGAAGCGCAGGAACAGCAGGTCCCCGACGATCTCCGGGTGCACCTCGATGAGCTTCGCGAACCGGCTCTGCCCGGACACGATGGCGGCGAGCTCGTCCTGGCGCGCGAGGATCTGCCCCGCGGCCACGTGGGCGGCGGCGGCGCTGTCGGCACGGACGACGACCGAGCGGGTCATCCGCTCGTCGACGACCGTCGCCACGATGCCGTCCTCGACCAGGCGCGAGATGCGGGCGCCGCGGCCGACGGACGGCCAGAGCGGCGACTCGTAGGTGGCGAGGGGCACCTCGTGCTCCCCCTGCACGGCGTTGCCGCTGACGCGGATCGGGCCGACCCACTTGGTGGGGATCGGTGTGAGCAGGTCACTCATCGAGGGCTCCTTCTGGTGCTCGCACCGCGACGCTGAGGTGTCTGATGTCGTGCGCCTCCCAGGCGCGGTGGATGCCGGCGGGGTCGGTGTCGAGCGGGACGAGGGCGATGCCGCAGTCCCCGCCGCCGGCGCCGGACGGCTTCGCCGCCCCGCCCGCCGCCTCGACGACGTCGCACAGGGTGGCGAGACGCTCGGTCTCGATCTGCGACCCGACGGACGCGCCGAGTCGCTGCAGCAGGACGCGTGCACGGCGGAGCGCGTCGAGCGTGCGCTCGGCGTCGCCGGTCTGGAGGCCCGTGGTCAGGTCGTCGACGCAGCTGCGGCTCTCGTCGAGGAACGCCTGGTACCCACCGTTGCGGTGCCGACGCACGACGTCGACGAGCTTCGTGGTCGACGCCGGCGAACCGGTCCAGCCGACGAGCAGCCGCAGGTTCTCCGGGGCGGGGAGCCGCTCGACGTCGAAGCCCTGCCAGGCGTCGGCGTCGGTGAGCACGTCGGACACGCTGTGGTCGTCGAGCATCGCGGCGAGGCGCTCGCGGTCCGGCGCGCTGTAGCGCAGCCAGCCGCCGAAGGTGCTCGCGGCGAGGTCGCCGCCGGAGGCGCGGGGGTTCACCCGGATGGTGGCGAGCAGGGCGACCTGGAAGCGCTGCCGCTGCGTCAGGCCGATGCCGTAGAAGCGGTCGAGGGCGCCCACGGTCGCGACGGTCACCGCGGCCGACGACCCGAGGCCGAACTTCCGGCCGCTCGCGTCGTCGAGCTGGCTCTCGATGCGCAGGTCGTGGAACCGGGGGTCGATCCCGCGTTCGGCGCGGAGCTTCTCGACGAGGTCGATCGTCTCCATCACGTAGTCGTACGGGTGGCGCTCACGGTCCAGGGCGAGACCGTCGGCGCCGCGGGTCCACGTCAGCGGCAGGTGGCCGTACTCCTCGGAGTGCACGCTGCCCGACCCGTGCCCCTCGGACACCTTCGCCGTGATGGCGCGGTCGAGGGCGATGAGGACGGACGGCTGGCCCGGCTCGACGACGGCGTACTCGCCGGCGACGAACAGCTTGCCGTGGGCGCGGAACTCGATCACTCGGCGGACTCCTTCTGGTCGGGACTGCTCCCGGACTGTTCGGAGCGGAGGACCCGTGCGGCTGGTCCGGTGCCGGACTCGATGACGTCGCCGAAGGACGCGAGCGCGGTCGCGACGGCCGAGCGGTCGTCGGGCCGGCACAGCACGACGACGTTCGGGCCGGCGTCGGCCGTGGCGTACGCCTGCAGGCCGACGGCGCGCAGTTCGGCGACGGCGTCGAACACCGCGACACTGCGGGCGTTCAGGTAGCGGATCGGCGGGAAGGCACCCTCGATCGTGGCGTGCATGCGCAGGGCGTTGCTCTCGGTGAGCTCGCCGATGCGGGTGAAGTCGCCGGCCGCGCAGGCGTCGAGCATCTCGCCGACCGTCTCGGTGGTCGACGTGACCCAGGCCGGGTAGAAGGGCGACGTCGCGATCGTGCGGCGCATCGCCTCGCGCGAGCCGATCGACTTCGGGCCGGCGTCGATCGTCACGACGACCATGGCCATCGGCGGCGCCGGGACCGGCTCGGCGAACGAGCCCTGGTCGTCGCCGGCGTGCCACACGGCGACACCCCCGGGGATCGAGCGGGTGGCCGACCCCGAGCCGCGGCGGGCGAGCCGGGACAGGTCGCGCGGCGACAGGTCGAGCCCGTACGCCGCCGAGGCCGCGGTCGCGAGCGCCGCGAAACCGGACGCGCTCGAGGCGAGTCCGGCACCGGTCGGGACGGTGTTCTCGGAGACGACGGAGGCGCGCTCGGACGAGCCGGCGAGCTCGCGCACGAGGTCGAGGAACTGCTGCACCCGCACCAGCGCACCGTCCTCGACGACCTGGCCGTTCAGCGTGAACGCATCACGCGCCTCCTGACCGTCACCGGAGCCGCCGTCCAGCGTGACGGTCGTCGTCGTCGGGAACACGTCGAGCCCCATCGAGACGCTGCCCGTGGCGGGCAGCGCGAGCCGCGCGTCCGCCTTCCCCCAGTACTTGACGAGGGCGATGTTGGGGTGCGCGACGGCGGTGGCGGTCATCAAGCGCGGGCTCCGATCGTGGTGGTCCAGGTGGCTGCGGCCCCTGCGCCGCGGAGTGCGGCCGCGATGCGGTCCGCGTGGTCGTCGTCGGTGGCGAGCGCCAGCACGCACCCGCCCCGGCCGCCGCCGGTCAGCTTCGCGCCGAGGGCGTCCGCTGCTCGAGCGGCGTCGACGAGCCGGTCCAGGTCGTCACTCGACACGTCGAGTGCGGCGAGCAGGCCGTGCGCGGCGTCCATGGTGACACCGAGCGCCTGGGCGTCGCCGTCCTCGAGTGTCCCCCGCGCGCGTCGCGCCAGGTCGCCGATCCGGTCGACGACGGCGCCGATGCGCGCCGGGTCCGCGTCGTGCAGGGCGCGCACCGCGGCGACGGCCTCGCGGGTGTGCCCGGGGACGCCGGTGTCGGCGACGACGAACGTGAAGCGCGCGCCGAGGGCGACGGGTCCGATGTGGCCGCCCTCGAACCAGACCGGGGCGGACGCGACGACCCCGCGGGCGTCGAGCCCGGACGGCCGGCCGTGCGCGACCCGCTCGCAGGTCTGGATGAGTTCGTGGTGGGCCTCGACGTCGAGTGTCTCGCCCAGGGCGTCGGCGACCGCGGCGGTGACGGCGGCGGCCACCGCGGCGCTCGACCCCATGCCGCGGGCGGTCGGGACCTCGCTGTCGACGCGGACGTGGAAGTGGCGGTCGGTCACCCCGAAGTGCTCGAGGGTGGCGGTGACGGCGGTGACTGTCGGCATGACGGCGGACGGAGCCAGGTCGAGCGGCCCGGTGTGCACCGTCGACTCGAGGGAGTGCCCCGGTCGTGCGGCGTCCGCGGCGACCGGCGTGACGGTCGCGACGACCCGGGCGTCGAGCACCGGCAGGACGAGTGCGGGTGCGCCGTACACCACGGCGTGCTCACCGATCAGGATCGTCTTGCCGTGGGACGACGCCGTTCCGGTCCGGGGGGTCGTGGTGTTGTCGAGGTCGCTGTTGGTCATCGTGGGTCACGTCAGCCTAACCGTCCCGGCCGTCGAGCGTGCTGGGCGATCCGGGCGCACCGGCCAGACGCCGACGCCGAGGTCCGGAGCAGAGGCGGGAGGCGTCAAGTAGGTTGCGCACAACTCGGTTGCGTGCAATCCTTGTGCCGTGCCCGTGACCGACGAGATGGTGTGCTTCTCCCTCTACGCGGCGAGCCGTGCGACCACGCAGGCCTACCGCACCCTGCTCGAACCGTGGGGCCTGACGTACCCGCAATACCTCGTGCTCGTGACCCTGTGGATCGAGGGCGACCAGACCGTCTCGGGCCTCGGCGACCACCTGCAGCTCGACTCCGGCACGCTCTCTCCCCTGCTCCGCCGGATGGAGCAGTCCGACCTGGTCCGCCGCGAGCGCCGCAGCCCCGACGAGCGCGTCGTCACGATCACCCTCGGTGACCGCGGCCGCTCGATCCGCGGCGAGCTCGCGCACGTCCCGGCGTCGATCGCCGCGGGCATGGGCCTGCCGGACGAGCAGGCCGCCGCGGAGCTCATCGCGACGCTGCACCGGCTGACCGAGACCATGCACGCCGCCACCAGGGACCCGGCCGGCGCGGCCGACCCCGCCTGACCGACCGGCGTCGACACCCAGACCCCGAGCCCCGTCGCCCCACCCGGTCCCCGGGACGGGGCTCGGCCACCGCCCCACGAAGGAAGGAACACCATGGACGTCCTCTACACCGCAGAGGCCCTCGCCACCGGCGAAGGCCGCAACGGCCACGTCGCCACGAGCGACGGCACCGTCGAATTCGACCTCGCCATCCCGAAGGAGATGGGCGGCTCCGGCAACGGCGCGAACCCCGAGCAGCTGTTCGCCGCCGGCTACGCCGCGTGCTTCCACTCCGCGCTGCAGGGCGTCGCCCGCAGCCAGAAGGTCAAGATCACCGACTCGTCCGTCGGCGGCCGCGTGCAGATCGGCCCGAACGGCGACGGCGGCTACCAGCTCGCCGTCATGCTCGAGGTCGTCATCCCCGGCATGGAGCACGACCAGGCCCAGGCCCTCGCGGACGCCGCCCACCAGGTGTGCCCGTACTCGAACGCGACCCGCGGCAACATCGAGGTCACCATCACCGTCTCGGAGGACTGAGCATGACCGACACCACCCCCACCACCATGCGCACCGTCGTCCACGACACCTTCGCCGAGCCCGCCGACGTGCTGCACGTCGAGCAGCGCCCCGTGCCGACCCCGGCCGCCGGCGAGGTCCTCGTGCGCACGGTCCTCTCCCCCATCCACAACCACGACCTGTGGACCGTCCGCGGCACGTACGGCTTCAAGCCGGAGCTGCCCGCAGCGTCCGGCACCGAGGCGCTCGGCGTCGTCGAGGCCCTCGGCGAGGGCGTCACGAACCTGCAGGTCGGCCAGCGCGTCGCCGGCGGCGCCTTCGGCGTCTGGGCCGAGTACTACACCGCGAACGCCGCCGGGCTCGTCCCCGTGCCGGACGCGATGACCGACGAGGCCGCCGCCCAGCTCGTGTCGATGCCGTTCAGCGCGATCAGCCTGCTGCACTCGCTCGACCTGCACGAGGGCGACTGGATCATCCAGAACGCCGCCAACGGCGCGGTCGGTCGCATGGTCGCCCAGCTCGGCGCCGCCCGCGGCGTCAACGTCATCGGACTCGTCCGCCGCGCAGCCGGCGTCGACGAGCTCCGCGAGCAGGGCATCGAGCGCATCGTCGCCACCGACGCGGACGACTGGAAGGACCAGGTCGCCGCGATCACCGGAGGCGCTCCGATCGTCGCCGGTGTCGAGTCGGTGGGCGGCAAGGCCGCCGGCGACATCGCATCGGTGCTCGGCGAGGACGCCACCCTCGTCGTCTTCGGCGCGATGGCGTCGCCGACGCTCGAGATCCCGTCGGGCAAGGTCATCTTCGGCCAGCTCACCGTGAAGGGCTTCTGGGGTTCGGTCGTCAGCAAGACCATGCCGGCCGAGACGAAGGGGCAGCTCTTCGGTGAGCTCATCACCCGCGTGCTCGACGGCTCACTGACGCTCCCCGTCGCGGAGACCTTCGCGTTCGAGGACGTCCGGGACGCCGTCCGTGCCAGCGACACCGCCGGCCGCGTCGGCAAGGTGCTCCTGCGCCCGTAGCGCGACCAGCAGACGGACGGGAGGCCCGTGGCGGATCCGCCACGGGCCTCCCGTCCGTTCCTGGGTGCGTCCGTCGGCGTCAGCCGCCGATCACGTGGATGCCGTAGGCGGCGAAGAAGCCGAGGACGGCGATGAGGCCCGTCCAGGGTCCGGTCTTCCGGAACGCCTCCGGCAGCATCGTGTCGGCGAGCATCGCGAGGATCGCCCCGGCGGCGACGGCCGTCACCGCGCTCTGCACGCCGGCCGGGGCCTGTCCGAGGATCGCGTACCCGCCGAGTGCCGACAGGGCGCAGGCGAGGGCGATGGCGCCCCACACCGTGAAGACGTAGCGGGCGCCGCGGCCGTTCGCCTTCATGTCCGAGGTGCTCGACAGCCCCTCCGGCAGGTTCGAGATGATGACGGCCGCGACGACCGCGATGGACAGCGACCCGCCGGCGGCGAGTCCGACGCCCTGCACCGCCGTCTCGGGGATCCCGTCGAGCAGTGCGCCGAGGGCGATGCCGAGCCCCGTGCCGGACCCCGTCGAGCCCGTTCCGCTGCGTTTCCTGCGCGCCCCGCGGCGTTCGAGCAGGACGTCGAGCCCGACGTAGACCACCGCACCCCCGAGGAATCCGGCCATCGCCGTCCAGAACGTGCCGGACCGGGTGGCCTCGGCGACCAGGTCGAAGGAGAGCGCGGAGATGAGGACACCGGCGCCGAAGGCGGTGATGGTGGCGACGACGGTGCGCGGCACGCGGACGAACCAGGCGATCGCGGCGCCGACGACGAGGGCGAGACCGGACGCGAGACCGGCCCCGGACGCCAGGAGGAGGGGATGCACGCGTCGAGTGTAGGAACCGGGTGGTGGGTGGGCACCAAGGTCGCCCGGACACGCATTGCGTGCCCATGGTGAGCAGAAGACGTCGGGTGCCCCGGAGCGACCCGACGTCTTCTGCTCACTCGGTGCAGCGTGGTGTGACCTAGCGGCGCGACTCCTTGACCGGGACGGTGAAGATGTTGCCGGTGGTGACGCCCTCCTCGACCTCTTCCAAGGTGCGGCCGCGGCTCTCCGGCACGAACTTCCAGATGAAGAGCAGGGCGAGCAGCCCGACGACCCCGAAGCCGAAGAAGGTCCCGGTGATGCCGGTGGCGGCGACCACCGTCGGGAAGTACAGCCCGATGAACGCGTTCGCGATCCAGAGGCAGAACACCGAGATGCCCATGCCGAGCGCGCGGATCTGCGTGGGGAAGATCTCGGACAGCACGACCCACACCGCGATGTTGAGGAAGGTCTGCATCGAGCCGACGAACGCGACGACCAGGAACAGGATGACCCACGGACGGGCGGGGTTGCCCTCCGGCAGGGCGACCGAGGCGATGCCGATGAGGAAGTGGCAGACCGTCGTCAGCGTGAACCCGAGGAGCAACGTCGTCCGGCGGTTGATCTTCTCCATGTTGTACAGCGCGATGACGCCGCCGACCACGGCGATCACGCCGGGGGCGATGTTCGCGATGAGGGCGGCCGACGCCTGGAACCCGGACTCGATGAGCACGGTCTGGCCGTAGTACATGATCGAGTTGATGCCGGTGAGCTGCTGCGCGACCCCGAGTCCGGCACCGATGAGCACGATGCGGACGAGCCACTTGTTGCCACGCAGCGTCTGCCACCCGCTGACGCGCTCGGCCTTCGCCTCGAGCTCGTTGCTCCGCGTGATGTCGTCGAGCTCGGCGCGGGCCCGTTCGGTCGTCCGGACCTGCTCGAGGACCGAGAGCGCCTCGGCGGAGCGGCCCTTCGACGCGAGCCAGCGCGGCGACTCCGGCACCCGCAGCATCCCGACGAACAGCGCGATCGCGGGGAGCGCACAGACGGCCAGCATGACGCGCCAGACACCGTCGCCCTCGCCCCACAGGTTGCCGATGACGGCGTTGACCACGTAGGCGGCGAGCTGCCCGATCACGATCATGAGCTCGTTGCGGCCCGACAGCGACCCGCGGATCTCGTAGGGCGCGAGCTCGGCGAGGAACACCGGCACCACCGTCGACGCGCCGCCCACCGCGAGGCCGAGGAGCACGCGGCCCACGACGATCACGCCGAACGTCGGCGCGACGACGCAGATGAGCGTGCCGACGAAGAACGTGACGGCGAGGGCGATGATCGTCCTGCGACGCCCCCAGCCGTCGGCGATGCGGCCGCCGAGCATGGCACCGATCGCGGCACCGAACAGCAGCGAGCTCGTGACCACGCCCTCGGTGAAGGTGGTGAGGCCGAGCTCGGTCTTCATCGGGTTCAGGGCGCCGTTGATGACGCCGGTGTCGTAGCCGAACAGCAGGCCGCCGAACGTGGCGACGAGTGCCAGCACGCCGAGTCGTCGGCGGTGCGGACCGGTCCCGATCGGGGGCAGTGCGACGGCCCGGGCCGTCGGTTCGATGTCGACCATTCGGTGACTCCTTCGTCGGTGATCGCGCCTCAGTGCGTGGACCGATCGTAGCCCGATTCCATGTCCTGTCAATTGGACATTCTTACTTTTGCAGTGTTGGACCGATCCACAGAAGACCTGGTGAGGACGGGTGTGACCGCGCAGCGCTCGTCGCCGGCCCGGTCGTCAGTGCTCGTCGTCAGTGCTCGTCGTCGGCGCCCGTCATGGACGCTCGTCATCGGCGCCCGTCATCGACGCTCGTCGTCGGCGGAGCCGTCGCCGAGGACGTCCCCCAGCGAGGCCATGCCCGCGCCGTGGTCGATCGAGCGCCGCACGGTCCGTCGGGCGGCCGCACCGGCCGCACCGGACAGCGCCGGGTTCCGGCGTGCGGCATCGGCCACGCGACCGGCGTGCCCGGCGGCGGAGAGCAGCACGTTCGCGAGCGCGCGGGCGTCGCCACGTTCCGGCACCCCGGCGACGGACCACGCCGAGCGGACCTGGGCATCGGGTGTCACCCCGCGACGGGTGCCCATGCGGTGCCAGTCCGACAGCGCGCCCTCGGTGCGCGAGGCGGCACGGTCCGCCTCGCCGGCGCGCCGGCGGTCGACCGCACGGACCGCCTCGTCGGTCAGGGAGTCGCGGTCGTGCACGGCGGCGGCACGCTCGCGGGCGGCGGTGTCGTCGCCACCGGCCTCGGCGATGCGGGCGGCGTGGGCGGCAGAGGCGGCGGCGAGGATGTCCGAACGGTCCATGCCTCGACGGTAGCCGCTCCGGCCGACACCGGACGCCCACCGCTGGGTCCCGGGACACAGCGGCAGGCGACCGCCCCGCTCGAGCACTCGAGCCCGTCTAGCATCGACGTGAGGGGTGATCATGAAGCGGAGCCTGACGATCGGGGTCGTGCTGCTGGCGACGGCCGGCCTGGCGGGGTGCTCGCTGCTGCGGGGACCGGACGGAGCACTGCCCGCGCCGTCCGGACCGGCGACCGCGCCGAGCCGCTCCGCCGAGGCGACACCGACCCCCACCCCGGACGGCGAGACCGACGGCGAGCTCCTCGAGTCGTCGGCACACCCGCGGACCCCGACTCCGGAGCCCACGGAACGAGCGGCCCCCGCCCCGACCCTGACCCCGATCCCCGCGGGCACCGTGCTCGCGCAGGGCGACGTGGCCTCGCCGAAGGGCAGCGTCCACTTCCGCTTCCGGATCGTCGCGACGGGTGAGGACACCTTCACCGCGCAGTACTCCGGCTTCACCTCGACGCTGCCGGTGCCGGTCGGGGTCGGCCTGTTCGACCTGCCCCGCGCGGTCGGCGACGGCCTGACCTACCACGGCGTCGGCGACCGGACCCTCGGCGGTGCG
The DNA here is from genome assembly GCF_001864895.1 of Curtobacterium sp. MCBA15_009. GTDB lineage: Bacteria > Actinomycetota > Actinomycetes > Actinomycetales > Microbacteriaceae > Curtobacterium. Next base: position 142,283 of record NZ_MJGO01000038.1, on the reverse strand, counting down.
ACGACGACGCCGGTCTCGGTGGACGTCCCGCTCGACGGCTCCGGCGTCGACCCGTCGCACCTCGGCACGCTCGTCACGTACTCGGCGGCGGAGCCCGGCCAGGACGTCCCGGTGGAGATCGCCGCGGACAAGGTGCTCGCGGTCACCACGGTGCGCTGGTCCGTGCCCGCCCGGCAGACGAACGTGCACCCGGTGGACGCCGGGTCGCGGCCGAACGCGACCGGCACCGTCGCCGGGACGACCGCCGCGGGGGCCCCGGGGTCCTACACCGTGGCGCCGGACGACCTCATCGGCGACGTCGCGCGCCGCTTCGGGATCAGCGTCCGCGCGCTCGTCTGGCTGAACGAGGGCGTGCAGGTGTTCGGCGAGGACCAGCACCTGTACGAGGGCACCGCCCTCAACCTGGACCCGCTCGGCCGCTGAGCGCGCGGCGCGGGACCAGGCCGCGTCCGCGCCGCGACCAGCGCGACCGCAGGACGGACGGGAGGCCCGTGGCGGATCCGCCACGGGCCTCCCGTCCGTCAGGTGGGTCGTGCGCTACCCGCGCAGCTCCAGGTACTTCGCGATGAGCGCCTTGGTCGACGGGTCCTGCGCGTCGAGCGCGGTCTGGTCGCCCTCGACGGCCGGCGTGACCTGCAGCGCCAGCTGCTTGCCGAGCTCCACACCCCACTGGTCGAACGAGTCGATGCCCCAGATCGTGCCCTCGGTGAACACGATGTGCTCGTACAGGGCGATGAGCTGGCCGAGCACGCTCGGGGTGAGCTCCGGCGCGATGATCGACGTCGTCGGCTTGTTGCCCGGGAACGTGCGCGCCGCGACGATGCCTTCGTCGGTGGTGCCCTCGGCACGGACCTCGTCGGCGCTCTTGCCGAACGCGAGCGCCTTGGTCTGCGCGAAGAAGTTCGCCAGGAACAGCGTGTGCACGTCGGTGCCGGGCGCGACGCCCTTGCCGTCGCCGGTCTCGTCCTTCAGCGGACGGGCCGGGTTGGCGACCGTGATGAAGTCGGCCGGGATCAGGCGGGTGCCCTGGTGGATGAGCTGGTAGAACGCGTGCTGGCCGTTCGTGCCGGGCTCACCCCAGAAGACCTCGCCGGTCTCGGTGGTGACGGGCGAGCCGTCCCAACGGACGCGCTTGCCGTTCGACTCCATCGTGAGCTGCTGCAGGTACGCGGCGAAGCGGTGCAGGTACTGCGTGTACGGCAGGACCGCGTGGGTCTGCGCGCCGAGGAAGTTCGTGTACCAGACGTTGAGCAGGCCCATCAGGACGGGGACGTTCTGCTCGAGCGGCGTGGTGCGGACGTGCTCGTCGATGGCGTGGAAGCCGGCGAGGAACTGCTCCCAGTTCTCCTTGCCGATCGCGATGACGACGCTCGTGCCGATGGCCGAGTCGACCGAGTAGCGGCCGCCCACCCAGTCCCAGAAGCCGAAGGCGTTCGCGGGGTCGATGCCGAACGCCTCGACCTTGTCGAGCGCGGTGGACACGGCGACGAAGTGCTTCGCGACGGCGTTCTTCTTGTCGTCGTCGGAGGCGTCGGTCAGGCCGAGCCGCTCCCACAGCCACTGGCGGGCGAGGCGCGCGTTCGTCAGGGTCTCGAGCGTGCCGAAGGTCTTCGACGCCACGATGAAGAGCGTCGTCTCGGGGTCGAGGTCCGCGGTCTTCTCGTAGATGTCCGCCGGGTCGATGTTCGAGACGAAGCGGGCCTCGAGCCCGGGCTGCACGTACGGCTTCAGGGCTTCGTAGACCATGACCGGGCCGAGGTCGGAGCCACCGATGCCGATGTTGACGACGGTCTCGATGCGCTTGCCGGTGACGCCGGTCCAGGCGCCGCTGCGGACCTGCTCGGCGAAGCCGTAGACCTTGTCGAGCGTGGCGTGCACGTCGGCGTCGACGTCCTGGCCGTCGACGACGAGCGCCGGGGTCGCACCCTTCGGGCGGCGGAGTGCGGTGTGCAGCACGGCGCGGTCCTCGGTGACGTTGATGTGCTCACCGGCGAGCATCGCCTGGAAGCGCTCGGCGACGCCGGTGTCCTTCGCGACCTGCAGGAGCGCGGCGAGGATCTCGTCGGTCACCAGGCCCTTCGACAGGTCGACGGTCAGGTCGGCCGCCTGGAACGTGTACTGCTCGGCACGACCGGGGTCGCTGTCGAACCACCCTCGCAGGTCCGGGGTGAAGCCGGCGGCGATGCCGACCAGCTTCTTCCAGCCGTCGGTCGATGTGGGGTCGACGGGAGCGGATTCGGTCACTTCGGTCCTCCTGAACCTTGAAGACGTACAAGCCCGCGGGTCACCGCAGCGCTGCGTCGCGGACCGTCTCCGAGCGTAGTGCTGTTGGCCTGCGGGTGCGCACCGCTGGACGGGAGGCGCGGCTCGCGTTCGCTGCGCGCGTCACCGGACGCAGGTGGCCGGTCTCAGGGCCGCGGTGCGAAGCGACGCAGCCGCAGGCTGTTCGTCACGACGAACACGGACGAGAACGCCATGGCCGCACCGGCGAGGACGGGGTTGAGCAGGCCGGCCATCGCGAGCGGGATGGCCGCCACGTTGTACGCGAACGCCCAGAACAGGTTGCCCTTGATGACGCCGAGCGTCGCGCGGGACAACCGGACCGCGTCCGCCACCACCGTGAGCCGACCGCTGACCACCGTGATGTCGCTCGCCGCGATGGCGGTGTCGGTGCCGGCACCCATCGCGATGCCGAGGTCGGCCGCGGCGAGCGCCGCGGCGTCGTTCACGCCGTCGCCGACCATGGCGACGGTGCGGCCCTGGGCCTGCAGCCGACGCACGGTCTCGAGCTTCGTCGCCGGGGTGGCGCGTGCGTGCACGTCGTCGATGCCGACCGCGGCAGCGACGGCACGGGCCGCGCCGTCGTTGTCGCCGGTCAGCAGGACCGGGTGCAGCCCGAGCGCCCGGAACCGTGCGACCGCGTCGACCGCCTCGGGCTTCACGGTGTCGCCGACGACGACGACGCCCAGGGCGCTGCCGTCCCGGGCGACGACGACCGCGGTGGCGCCGTCGGCCTCGGCGCGCTCGACGGTGTCGGACAGCACCGGCGGCAGGGTGACCGACCACGAGTCGGCGAGCCAGCGGCTCGTGCCGACGAGGACCACGGAGCCGTCGACGACGGCCTGCACGCCGGCACCGGCGGTCGCGGTGAACTGCTCGGCCTCGGGCAGCGCGATGCCCCGGGTCCGGGCGGCGTCGAGGACCGCCCGGGCGACGGGGTGCTCGGAGCCGTCCTCGACGGCGGCGGCGAGCCGGAGGACGGCGTCCTCTGGTCCGCCGGTCGTGGTCACCGACCGCAGGGTCGTCGCCCCCGTGGTGACGGTGCCGGTCTTGTCGAGCACGACGGTGTCGACCCCGCGGGTGCGCTCGAGCACCTGCGGCCCGCCGATGAGGATGCCGAGCTGCGACCCCCGGCCGGTGCCGACGAGCAGCGCGGTCGGCGTCGCGAGCCCGAGGGCGCACGGGCAGGCGATGATCAGGGTGGCGACGGCAGCGGTGAAGGCCGCGGTGACCGAGCCGCCGGAGACGAGCCAGCCGACGAAGGCCAGCACGGCGAGCGCGATGACGATCGGCACGAAGACCCCGGAGACCCGGTCGGCCAGGCGCTGCACCTCGGCCTTGCCGGTCTGTGCGTCCTCGACGAGCCGCCCCATCCGGGCGAGCTCGGTGTCGGCGCCGACGCGCGTGACCTCGACCACGAGGCGACCGCCGACGTTGATCGTCGCGCCCGTGACCCGGTCGCCCGAGCCGACCTCGATCGGCACGGACTCGCCGGTGAGCATGCTGCGGTCGACGGCGGAGGAGCCGTCCTGCACGAGCCCGTCGCTCGGGATCCGTTCGCCGGGTCGCACCACGACGACGTCGCCGACGACGAGCGACGACGCGGGCACGCGGTGCTCCACCCCGTCGCGCAGGAGCGAGGCGTCCTTCGCCCCGAGTTCGAGCAGGGCGCGGAGGGCGGCACCGGACTGCGTCTTCGCGCGGGCCTCCATGTACCGGCCGGCGAGGACGAACACCGTCACGGCCGTCGCGACCTCGAGGTACAGGTCGGTGGCCTCGGGGTCCGTGGCGAACCACGAGAACGTCATGTGCATGCCGGTCGTGCCGGCGTCGCCGAGGAACAGGGCGTACAGCGACCACCCGAAGGCGGCGAGGACGCCGACGCTCACCAGGGTGTCCATGGTGGCGGCACCGTGCCGCGCGTTGACCCACGCGGCGCGGTGGAACGGCAGCGCGCCCCAGACCGCGACGGGAGCTGCCAGCGTCAGCGCGAGCCACTGCCAGTCCGGGAACTGCAGGGCCGGCACCATCGAGAGCACCACGACGGGCACGGCGAGCACGGCCGACACGACCAGGCGTCGGCGCAGCGGGTCGGTCGCGTCGTCGTCGTCGCGGGGAGCGTCGACGGTGGCCGGTGGTGCGGGGACGGCGGCACCGTAGCCGGCGGCCTGCACGGCGGCGATGAGCACGTAGGCACCGGCCGCACCGTCGTCGGCCACCTGCACCTGCGCCTTCTCGGTGGCGTAGTTCACCGTGGCGGTGACGCCCGGCAGCTTGCCGAGCTTCCGTTCGATGCGGTTCGCGCACGAGGCGCAGGTCATCCCCGTGATGTCGAGCTCGACGACGCGGTCGGTCACGACCGCACGACCTGGTACCCCGCCTCGGTGACGGCGCTGTCGAGGGCGTCCGCGTCGATCGGGGCGGACGAGGTGACGGTGACCTCGGAGGAGCCGCCCACGACGAGCCGGACGTCGACGCCGGACACCCCGTCGAGTTCGGTGAGTTCCTCGGTCACGCTCATCACGCAGTGCTCGCAGGTCATGCCCTCGACGAGCAGGGTCTCGGTGGTCATGGTGTCTCCTCCTGGATCCGGGGTGGTCACGAGCGGACGAGCCGGGCGATCGCGTCGCTCGCCTCGCGCACCTTCGCGTCGGCGGCGTCGCCGCCCTCGGCGACGGCCTCGGCGACGCAGTGCTTGAGGTGGTCCTCGAGCAGGGACAGCGCGACCCGTTCGAGTGCGCGGTTCGCCGCCGAGATCTGGGTGAGGACGTCGATGCAGTACGTCTCGTCCTCGACCATCCGGGCGATGCCGCGCACCTGCCCCTCGGCGCGACGGAGCCGCTTCAGCAGGTCGTCCTTGTCGCCGATGTACCCGACGTGATCGTGCACGGTGTCCTCCGCCGCTCGTCGTGCTGATCGGACCAGCACGGTACCCCCCTAGGGTATCTCGATCACCACGGTCCGCAACCCCTGGCATGATCGGCGCATGACCGACCCGTCGACGAACGGCTTCCGCAGACTGCGGTTCGCCGACGGCGAGGGGTCGGACTACTCCGCGATCTTCGAGGCCGAGTACCACGGCACCGAGTTCGCCACCGGCACCTTCGCGACGCACGACGCCCGGTACGAGTACACGGTCGTCGGAGACGACGACGTCACCCTGCGCACCATGCGCGCCGAGGGTGGTCGGCGCGGCGGGCGGATCGGCCCACGGGGCGACCACGTCGTGTTCTGGCTGACGAGGGGTCGGCTCGAGATGCACTTCGCCGACCACACGCGCGTCGTCCTGCCCGGGAACCCCTACATCGCCTCGGCGTCGGAGGAGTACCGGTTCGAGTCCTCCGAGACCGTCTACAACGGGGTGCACATCGCCGACCGGTTCCTGCGGTCCGTCGGCCGCGACCTCGGCTACCGTCTGCCGCCCGGCCCCCTGCTCTTCGACCAGCAGGACGAGACCGTCGCCCGACGCGAGCCGCTCCGGCACCTCATCGGCGAGATCGGCCCGGCCCTGGTCGACGACCGCGTGCTCGGTCCGATGCGCACCGCGCTCAACCGTCGACTGGCCGTGGTCGTCCTCGACACCTTCCCGATCCGGAACCGCGGCGACGACGTGCCGGTGGCGAACCGGCTCCGCGACGCGATCCGCTTCATCGAGGCGCACGCGGCCGCGCGTCCGTCCGTCCCGGAGATCGCGGCGGCGTGCGGCCTCAGCCAGCGCGGGCTGCAGGACGTCTTCGCGCGCACCCTCGGCTCGACACCGAACCGCTTCCTGCGCGACCACCGGCTCGACCAGGTGCGCGCCGAGCTCCTGCGCGCCGACGAGTCGCCGACGGCCGAGCACACGGCGGCCACCGACGGGGTGACCGCCGTCGCACGCCGCTGGGGCTTCACGAACCCGGGTCGCTTCGCCGAGGCCTACCGGGCACGGTTCGGCGAGGACCCGGCGACGACCCTGCGGAGCGCCTTGGCCGCCCGCCTGGGACGGTCCTCGTGGCGGGTGCGCCGCGCCCTCGCGTACATCGAGCAGCACGCCGACGACGACGTCTCGCTGGCCGACGTCGCGGCAGCGGCCGGGGTGCTCCCCCGCCGTCTCCAGCAGCTCTTCCGTGACGAACGCGGCGAGACGCCGATGGCCCACGTCCGGGCGGTCCGAGCGGCTCGGACGCGCAGCGCGGCAGCCGGTTCGCGCCGAGACCGCTGACGTCTGCCCCCGCCCGAGGGGCGGTTCGTCACCCGCACGGGCCGTTGTCTGGCAGTTCCCTGGGATTGCGTGACCCGATGTGACGACGCTCGGTCGCACCCCGTCTCATCCGTGAACAGCAACCGCTGGAACGACCGGCGGGACCGACGGAAGGAACGACCATGGCAGACACCACGACGCCCACCCCCGCGACCACCTCGGCGGCGGCCACGACCGCCCGCACCGTGCCCAACGGCTCCGGTGTCACCGGCAAGACCGTCATCGACGACGCGGTCGTCTCGAAGGTCGCCGGCATCGCCGCCCGCGAGGTCAACGGCGTGCACTCGCTCGGTGGCGGCGCAGCCCGCGCGATCGGTGCCCTCCGCGACGCGATCGGCCAGCGTGACTTCGGCCAGGGCGTCAAGGTCGAGGTCGGCGAGAAGCAGGTCGCCGCGGACATCATCATCGTCGCCGAGTACCCGGTGGCCCTGCAGCAGGTCGCCGACGGCGTCCGCCAGGGTGTGTCCCGCGCGCTCGAGCAGATCGTCGGCATGGAGGTCGCCGAGGTCAACGTCACCGTCCAGGACGTCTTCATCCCGGGCGACGACGACGACAACAAGGACGACGAGAAGAAGGAAGCACGAGTCGCATGAGCAACACACTGATGGGCGCCCTCATCGGCGCCGTCCTCGCAGTCGTCGCACTGCAGTTCGGGTTCTGGGGCTTCGTCCTCGTCGTGGTCTTCGGTCTCGTGGGCGCGCTCGTCGCGGCACTCGTCACCGGCAAGATCGACCGCGGTGCCCTGACCGACGTGCTCACCGGGCGCCGGAGCTCCCGGTGACCGCCGGCCCGGACGTCCCGGGCCGCGTCGAGATCACAGCGCGCGCGCTGACCTCGCTGGCCCGGGCCGTCGCAGCCGAACGGCTCGGCGCGCCCGCCAAGCGGGTGCGGGTCGGACTCGGCGATGCCGAGGGCGCGATCGCGCTCGACATCACCGGTCCGGTCGCCGCGGGTGACGACCTCGTCACGCGTGCCGTCCGGGTCGCCGACGAGGTCAAGAGCCGCGTGAGCGAACTCACCGGCCGTCGGGTCGGCAGTGCCCACATCGAACTGACCGGGATCGTGCGCGAGCACGAGACCCGGGTCAACTAGGAGGCCATCATGAGCAACGGTTCCGTCGAACGACGCATCCGTCGCCGGAGCGTGCACCGTTCGCGCTCCACCGCCGTGGCGGTGTCGCTCGTGGTGCTCGCCCTGGTGGCCGCCTGGATCGGCACCGAGTCGGTGCTCCGCGCCCTCGGCCGGGCTCCGCTCCTCGCCGACCCGCAGACCGCCGTCGACACCGCGCTGCAGCCGGACACCGCCTTCGTCACGATCATCGAGGTCGTCGCCGTGGTGCTCGTGGTCCTCGGCATCGTGCTGATCGTCCTGGCCCTCAAGCCGGGGCGACAGCACCGCTCGGTCGTCGAGCACGACCGCGGCGCCGTCGTCATCGACACCCGCATCGTGGCCTCGACCGCGGCGAACGCCGCCGGGACCGCGGCGGGCGTACCGGAGGGCAACGCCTCCGCCACCGCCCGCGGCCGACGCACCGACGTCCGCATCGTGCCCGTCACCGGCATCCCGGTCGACGAGCAGGCCGTGCACGACGCCGTCCGGGACCGCCTGTCGGGTCTGGACGAGCGCTTCGGCCGCAACGTCCGCGTCCGTGTCGAGGAGAAGGGCACACTCGCATGACCAAGAGCAACCGCACCCTCAACCGCATCATCCTGTTCGTCCTCGGCCTGGTCGCCGTGGTCGTCGGGCTGGCGATGGGCGCCGGCGTGCTGCCGGCTGTGCAGGACGCGATCTCGCCGTACGTCGACCTGCCGAGCAGCCTGACGGTCCCCGCGTCGTCGCTCTGGATCGTCGCCGCCGTGTGCGCCGTCGTGATCGTGCTCGCACTCCTCTACGCGTTCACCCGCGGCGGGGGCGGCACCGCCGTCGCCGTCCGCGAGCGTTCGGGCGACGACGCCGTCACGGTCAACGTCGCCCTCGTCCGCGACGTCGTCGAGCACGAGCTGTCCGGCGTCCGCGACGTCGTCGGCTCCCGCGTCGACACCTACCTCGTCCGCCGGCAGCGCGCCGCCCGGATCCGGGTAGCGGTCCGCCGCGGCGGCGACGCCGTCACGGTGCTCGACGCCGTCGACCGGGCCGTCGCGGTGCTCGACCGCACCCTCGGCCGCGAGGTGCCCGTCCTGGTGCACCTGACCGGCGGCACCCGCTCCGCGCTCGCGAAGCCGACCCGCGTCCACTGACGCCGACCGGACGACGCACCACGGGCCTCCCGGCCCACCAGCACCACCCACCACCCCGGGCCATGCGCCCGACCGAAGGAAGGAACCCTCATGGGACTCGACGACAAGATCAAGAACGCCGCCCAGGACCTCGCCGGCAAGGCGAAGGAGGCCCTCGGGAACGCGACCAACGACGACTCGAAGGTCGCCGAGGGCAAGAAGGACCAGACGGCTGCGAGCGCGAAGCAGACCGGTGAGGACGTCAAGGACGTCTTCAAGCACTGAGTCGCACGACCACCACGGGGCACCCGCGCAGACGGGTGCCCCGTGGCGTTCCCGCAGACCCGAACGAGGAGGAACCATGCAGCACGACACCGACGCGCACACGCAGGTCACCGCGGTGCCCCTGCCCGCAGAGCTCACGGAGCCGCTGCCCGACGACGCGGGCACCGTGGCCCTCGTCGCACGCACCGCGGCGGAGACGGCGCTGGCCGTGCCCGGCGTGCACCACCTCGGCGGGATCGCGTCCCGGGCCGCCGACGAGTTCCGCAAGCGGCTCGGCCGCTCGGCGGGGACGGCCGGGGTGCAGGTCGACGAACAGGACGACGCACTCGCCGTGCAGGTCTCCGTCATCGTCCGCTACCCGCAGCCCGTCCTGACCGTGGCCGACGAGGTCCGTCGGCAGGTCACGGCCGCGGTGCGACAGCTCTCGACGCTGCCGACCGAGGTGGACGTCCGCGTCCTCGACGTGCACGGTCCGTTCGACGACGAGCCCTCGCCCGTGGAACGCGCCGCGTCGTCCGCCCTCGAGGCCACGAAGGACGCCGCGACCACGGCCTCCGACGCCACGAAGCGCGCAGCCGCGGCCACCGCAGACGCCACGAAGGACGCCGCTGCCGCGACGGTCGACGCGACGAAGCGTGCGGCGGACGCCACTGCCGACGCCACGAAGCGCGCCGCCGATGCCACCGCCGCCACCAGCAAGCGTGCCGCCGACGCGACCGCCGAGGACGGCAAGCGGGCGGCGGACGCGACCGCCGCCGCGGCGAAGCAGGCGGCCGACGCCACCCGCGACGCCGCCGGGCACGCCGTCGACGCCGCGAGCACGACCGCCGGCCGGGTGCAGGACGCGGCCTCGGACGCGCTCGACCAGGCGTCCCGAGGCGCCGAGGACGCTGCCGCCGACGCCCGCGACGCCGCCGACCGCGCGCGGGCGGCCGGAGCCGACGACGCCGTAGCCGCGGACGCTGCGGACGGGGAGGCCGACGCCACCGCCGCCGCCGCTGCCGCAGCCCGTGCCGCCGAAGCGGCCGACGAGGCAGCGGAGGACGCCGCAGCAGCAGCCGCAGCGGCCGCCGACGCGAGTTCGGCAGCACACGCGGCGACGCCCCCCGACACGGGAGACGCCACCGGCCGGACCCGGCCGTGACCACCGCCTGGTCCGGCGGCCGGCGGCCTCGTGCCCGCCGGCCCCGGCCCCGCGGCGTCTGGATCGCGAGCGGCATCGGCATCGTGCTCGTCGCCGGGGTGCTGTTCGGGGCGTTCCTGCCCCTGGTCGGCTTCCTCGGCGGCGTCACCGCCACCACCGCGGGGCTCGTGCCGTTCCCGTTCGTGCGCGTCACCGTCGTCGCGCTGCTCGGGGCCGTCGTCGTGCTCGCCCTGCTCGCCCTCGCGGTGACGCGACGGCACACCACCACCGCGACCATCGCGGTCGTGCTGGCGGTCCTGGTGTCCGTCGCCGTGACCGTCGTCCCGGTGGTGCTGGTGGCCGTCGGTTCGGCCGACCGGGCCGGGGACGTCTGGCCGATCGTCACCGAGCTCTGGCAGCGCTTCACCGGCTGACCCGGACGCGGCACCACCACCGTCCCCCTGCTCCGCTACGGTGAGCGTGTGTCACGCCTCTCCCCCGGTCAGCGCTGGGTCGTCGCCCTCGGCGGGTTCGCCGTCCTCCTGCTCGTCGTCGGCCTGGTCGGCATCGTCGTCGGTGTCGTGCACGCCTCCGCCGTCTGCGGCGACGACGAGTACACGGTCCCCTGTCCCGGCGACACGTCCGGTGTCCTCTGGGGCGGCGTGCTCGCCGTGCTCGGGCTTCTCCACCTCGGTCTCACCGGACTCGCCGGGGCCGTCGTGTGGTCGACGACGCCGACCATCGCGCCGCGTCCCGCTCGCCGGCCGCGCATCGAGCCCGACGGCCCGCACCGGGTCTTCTCCTACGGCACGCTGCAGCAGTCCGCCGTGCAGGACGCCCTGTTCGACGGGGTGGTCCGCACCGAGCCGGACTCGCTGCCCGGGTGGCGGATCGACCACGTCACGATCACCGATCCCGAGGTGGTCCGCACGAGCGGGTCGGACCGCCACCCGATCCTGCGCCGCGGCACCGCCGAGGACCGCGTCGACGGCGCCGTCCTGGTGCTCGGCTTCGCCTGGCAGCTCGAGGCCGTCGACGCCTACGAGGTGGCGGACTACCGGCGGATCGAGGTGACGCTCGCCTCGGGGACGACCGCGTGGGTGTACGTCGCCGCCGACCAGGTCTGACGCTCGGGGTGTGCGGGGCGTGCGACATCGTCGGTGTCGCACGACGTCGGTCTTGTCGCGTCAGGCGGCGCTCCGTCGGGCGGCGTCGCGTCGGGCGTCGCTGAGCCGGGCGGCGCTACGTCGGGCGGCGCTGCGTCGGGCGGCGCTGCGTCGGACGTCGCTGCGCCGGGCGCGCTGACCCCCGACGACATCGTCGACGTCGCACGACGTCGACCTCGTCGCACGACGTCGCGACGCCCCACGGCCCACCCCGGCCAGCGCCGCGCCCGGCCCGCGCCCGCCCGGCCCGCCCGCGCCCGCCCGGCCCGCGCCCGGACCGCCCCCGCGTCAGCGAGCCGCCGCGAGACGCGCCAGGCCCTCGTCGATCGTCACCGACGGCGTCCACCGCAGGTCGGCGCGGGTCCGACGCTGGTCGAACCAGTGCGCCGTCGACAGCTGCTCGGCCAGGAACCGGGTCATCGGCGGTTCGTCCTGCCCGGGTCGGACCCGCCAGACGGCCTCGACGAGCGAGCCGGCGGCCCGTGCCACCGCGGCCGGCACGTGCCACCGCGGTGCCGGCACGCCCGAGGCGGTGCAGATCCCGGCGAGCAGGTCCGCGACGGGGCGCGGTTCGCCGTTCGTGACGACGTAGGCGTTCCCGTGCACCCGCTCGTCCGCCGCGCGGTCGAGCGCGGCGACCATCGCGGACGCCGCGTTGTCGACGTAGAGGGTGTCGATGAGCGCTGCACCGGAGTCGAGCAGCGGCAGCCGACCGGCCCGGGCCCGTTCGACGATGCGCCCGACGAGCTGGGTGTCCCCCGGCCCCCACACCAGGTGCGGCCGGACCGCGACCACTGCGAACCCCGCCGCGTCGGCCCCGAGTGCGAGCAGTTCCGCGGCGGCCTTGGTCCGGGCGTAGTCGCCCCTGGCCCGGGTCGGTTCCGCGGGACCCGCACCGGCGCCGGTGAGCGAGCTGCCGGTGTGCGCGACCGACGGCGACGACACGAAGACGAAGCGCTCGGCCCCGGCGTCGCGTGCGGCGTCGAGCAGCAGCCGGGTGCCGTCGACGTTGACCCGTCCGAACTCGGCCGGGTCGCCCGCGAGCGACACCTTCGCGGCGAGGTGCACCACGGCGTCCACGCCGACGACGGCGCGCGACAGGGCCGCGGCGTCCGTCATCGTGCCGGCGACGTCCTGCACGCCGGCGACGCCGGACGGACGGCGCTGGAAGGTCCGGACCTCGTGCCCGGCGTCCCGCACCGCCGCGGCGGTCGCCCGGCCGAGGAACCCGCTCGCCCCGGTGACGAGCACCCTCACGGTCGGACCATCCGCCCGCCGGCGAGGACCCGCTCCGCCCACCGCGACAGCCGTGCCCGGTCGACCTTGGAGTTGTGCCGGATGTCCGTCGGCAGCACCGGGACCGTCAGCACCGCGGCGAGCGGCACACCGGCGGCGGCACGCACCGCCGCGGCCAGCGCGGGGTCGGCGAGCGCGGGGCGGCGGGACCGGCGGCCGGCGCCGGAGCGCTCGACCACGGCCACGACCTGCTGAGTGCCGCGCGGCCCGATGCCGGCGACGCCGGCGCGCCCGACACCGCTGACGGACTCGATGCGCTGCTCCGGCCCGACCGGCGTCACGACACCGTCGGCCGTGCTGAGCACGTGCTGCAGTCGTCCCTCGACCCAGAGCCGGCCCGACCCGTCGAGGTGTCCGACGTCGCCGGTGCGGTGCCCGCGCGGGTCCGCGACGCCGAGCCGTGCGGTCCGGTTCGTCCGCCACAACCGGTCGTACCGGTCGCGGACGTGGGGCGCCGCGACGACGATCTCGCCGGTGACGCCGGGCTCGTCGGTCAGCGCACCGGTCGGCAGGCCGTCGGCGTCGAGCGGCGCGATCCGGACGCGCACGTTCGCCGCGGGGACGCCGACGCAGATGCCCTCCTGCGCCGAGGCGGCGGCGGACCGCACCCCGTCCAGGTCGACGTCGGTCATGAGCAGGCCCTCGGTCATGCCGTAGGGCGTGTGCGCGCTCGCGTTCGGCATGAGCGCCGTCGCCGCGGCGAGCAGCGGCTCGGACACCGGTGCGCCGGCGGACAGGAACAGCCGGACCCGTCCGAGCGCGCGGTGGTCGTCGTCGGTGAGCGCCGGGGCCGTCGCGACGACGTTCGCCAGCGCGGCCGGCGACAGGAACACCACGGTCGCGTCCGCAGCGGCCACCGAGTCGGCGACGGCCCGGGCCGTCAGGGTCCGGGGAGCGGTGACGTCCATGTCCGGGGCGACCGAGCGCGCGCCGAGGGCGGGGCCGAGCAGCGCGAAGGGGGCGAACCCCGCGACGAGTCCGGTGCCGACCCCGATGTCGTACTGCGCCGCCAGGACGTCCCGCACCGCGCCGAGCTGCCCGTGCGTGTACACGACGCCCTTCGCGGGGCCGGTCGACCCCGAGGTGAAGAGCACCGCGGCGGGGGCTCCGGCGTCCGGTGCGGCCGGCAGCGTCGCCCCGCTCGCGAGCCGACGGGCGCCGCGTCGCGCCACGTCGACGAGGGTGTGCTCGACGCGCAGTGCGCGGCGTGCGGAGGCCGGCAGCGCGACGGTCGCGATGCGCCGCCCCGGCCACCCGAGCGCACGGGCCGCTCCGAGTCCGGGCAGCGCGCCGATGATCCACGCCGGCCGGGCGCCGCGCACCGCACGGGTCAGTCCGCGCAGTCCGAGCCCGGCGTCGGCGACGACGACGACCGCTCCGATGCGGACGCAGGCGTAGAGCACCGCGGTCAGGTCGGCACCCGGTGTCACGAGCAGCGAGACACGGTCGCCGCTGCGGACGCCCAGGTCCGCGAGGCCGGCCGCGATCTCGTCGACGCGGCGGGCGAGCAGCCGCCACGAGACCGTGCGGGGCCCGCCGGCGGCGGCCATCTCGACCAGGGCTGCGTCGTCGCTGTCGCGCAGCTCGTCGAGACGGCTCCACAGCGGGCGGCTCGCGTCCGCGTGCTGGTCGGGGGCGGACGGGAGGCCCGGGGTGGCGTCGTCGGGGACGCTCCCGTCCGGCAGGCGGTCACCCAGCCAGTCGAGCACCGTGCCGGCGACGTCGGCGTCGTCGGGCAGCAGGTGGCCGGCGCCCTCGAAGCGGTGCACGTCGGCGTGCGGCAGCCGGGCGGTGAGGTCGTCGAGGTAGCGCTCGAGGAACACCGGGTCGCGGGGTCCCCAGAGCAGCAGCGCCGGGACCTCGAGCGCGGCGACGCCCGCGGCGATCCGGTCGAGCTCGGCGGCGCTCCGGTGGTCCGCGTCGACGGGGATGTCGGCGACGAAGCCGCCGATGCCGCCGCGGCGGGCAGCTCCGCTGTAGGGCGCTCGGTACGCGTCGGCCACGGCGCGCTCGAGCTTCGGGTGCGCGATGGCGAGGGTCGTCTCGAGGAACGCCGGCGTCACGACCGTGGCGCGGCCGAGCATGCCCGGCCCGAGTGCGAGGCGGAGGGGCGCCGGGATCGGCGCGTCGTCGGGCTGGTGCACGGCCGTGTTGCACGTGATCGCTGCCGCGAGGACCTCGGGGTGGTCGACGGCCCAGCCGAGCGACACGACGCCGCCCCAGTCGTGGCCGAGCGTGACGACGGGGCCGGTCAGCCCGAGTTCGTCGGTCAGGGCGCCGAGGTCCGCGACGCGCTGCGCGAGCCCGCGCTCGACGCCGGTGCGCTCCGAGAAGCCCATGTCGAGCTGGTCGACGGCGACCACGCGCCAAGCCGGCCCACCCGCGCGGGCGGTCTCGAGCGAGGCGCGGAGCACCGACCGCCACAGGTACGACCACGTCGGGTTGCCGTGCACGCAGAGGATCGTGCCGACCGGCTCCACGCCGAGCGCGGCCAGGGACCCGGCCGTGTCGAGGAGGTGCCAGGTGCGCGCGGCGCGATCCGTGCCTCTCCCCACCGGCACGGCCGGCGCGCCGCTGGCGCGCCGCTCCGGAACCGGCGGCGTGGGCCCAGTCCGCTCTTCGGACCACTCGGGGACCGTGACCAGACGCGACCAGGCGGGGTCGAGTCCGGGCAGGGAGGGCGGCTGCGTCGCCGGAGCGGTGCTCGCGGCGACGCGGGGCAGCCGCGACGTCACCAGTGCAGTTCCATCATCGCCGTGTTGATGCCCGAGCCGACGCCGCCGAGGAACACCCGGTCACCGCGACGGATGCCACCCGAGGCGACCTCGTCGGCCAGGGTGATCGGGATCGACGCGGGCCCGACGTTGCCGAACCGCTGGTACGTGGTGGGGACCTTGTCGCGCGGGATGCCGATGGCCTCGACGAACGCGTTCGTGTGCACGTCGGAGACCTGGTGCAGCACGTAGCGGTCCATGTTCGCCCAGTCGAAGTGGGCGCGGGCCTCGGTCCAGGCGGCGACGACGAGCTCCATGCCGCCCTTGAGCAGCATCTTCGCGTCCGTGAACATGCCGTCGACGCTGCCGACGCACAGGTCGTACCACTGGGTCGCCGCACGGGTGACCCCGCCGATGATCCGGTGTCCCTCGGGGTGCAGGTCGGCCGGGCCGAGCACGGCGGCCGCGGCACCGGACCCGAGGGTCAGGCTCGCGAACTCGCTCATGAAGTCCTTGCGGTTCCGGCCGCCCTGGTTGAGGCGGTCGATCGTGTTGAGCTGCACCTGGTCGGCGTCCTCGCCGTCGACCACCAGCGCGTACTTGATCTGCCCGGAGTCGATCATGCCGGCGGCGACGCTCATCGCGTTGACGAACCCGAGGCAGGCGTTCGCGATGTCGAAGTTGATCGCCGACGACGGCAGGCCGAGCCCGTGGTGCAACCGCACGGCGACGCTCGGCTCCAGGTGCGGGCGCGTCACCGACGTGTTGATGAGCAGCCCGATCTCGTCGGGACGGACACCGGCCTCGGCCATCGCGCGACGTCCGGCGTCGATCGCGGCGTCCTGGAAGGTCTGGTCCTCGCCCCAGTTGCGACGCTCGATGACCCCGGCCACGCGCTCGAGCAGCCCCATCGGCAGACGCAGACGACGGAGCACCCCGCGCAGGCGCTGCTCGATGTCCGCAGAGGTCGTCACGCGTTCGGCGGTGGTCGTCGCAACGGAGAGCAGCGACACGTTGTGGTGCTTCGCCGTGGCGTTGCCGGGCTGCTCGGGTTCGTTGCGCGGCGCTCGTCCACCGCTCACTGCCTGGTCGACCGGCCGTTCCGTCATGATCGTCACCGATACATACTTCCCCATCCGGGCTGTGTGCGCGATCCGGATGCGGTTCGGCGCAAGAACTCCTCATGATGCATTGCATCTGAAATACATATTGCATACGATGGCTCCGTCCACTTCTGATCGGAGCCCGCATGCCCTCGCGCACCACGTCCACCGCAGCCGCCGCCCTGCTCCTGGCCCTCGCGCCCCTCGCCGTCCCTGACATGGCAGCCGCGACCAGCGCCACGGTCGACGCACCGTCGAGCGACGAGCGCCCCGACGAGGTCGACGTCGAGTCCCCCGAGCAGCCGACGGACGAGCCCTCCGGCTCGCTCGTCCCGGCCGCCCCCGAGGAGACCGCGCCGCCGGAGGTCGTGGAGACCCCCGCGGCTCCTGAGGTCGAGCCGGCACCGACGCCCACGGCCACCCCGTCGGCGGAGGCCGCGGCTCCGCGCACACCGAGCGCCACCGCCACGCCGGACGCGGTCACCCCGAACGAGACGACCATCGACGTCCACGTCGAGGGACTCGCAGACGCGACCGGCAAGGCGGGCGACCTGTTCCAGAGCTCGATCTTCAACATCAAGAACGAGAGCGGCTTCACCATCCCCTCCCGCACCCTCGACATCCACTGGACCATCGACGGGCCGGCGACGTTCCCCACCTCACCCCGGCCGTACTCGGTGGCGAACTCGGGCACGGCGAACGTCGCGAACTGCACGTTCACCTCACCGAAGCAGACCGACTGCATCGGCGCGAACCCCCAGTCGATGGGCACCGGTGGGGCGAACTTCAACCACATCCGGGTCCCGGTCCGCGTCGATGACACCGCACTCCCCGGCGACGTCGTCAGCGTCCACGGGTACTTCGAGCCGAACGCCGCGACCGACTACGTCAACTCGAACCCGCTGACGTCGTCGACGTGGAAGATCACGATCCCCTTGACCGCCGCCGTCATCGACGCACCGGAGGCCCCGGTCGGCCCGACGCCCACGGTGATCGGCACGGGTGTCCCCGGCGGCACGGTCGACGTCACCGTCGGCGACCGGTCGCCGGTCGAGGTACCGGTCAGCGACGACGGGACGTGGTCCCTCCCCGTCGCCGAGGCGCTGCCGCACGGCCCCGTCACCGTGACGGCCGTCCAGCACCGCAACGGCTTCACCGCCGAGCCGGCAACCGCCACCCTCGACGTCGACGCCATCGCACCCGAGGCACCGACCGTCGACGACCCCGGCACCCTCACCGACCCGACCGGCCCGATCACCGGCCGCGCCGAGCCCGGCACGACGATCATCGTGCGCGACGCCGACGGCACCGAGCTCGGCCGCGGTGAGACCGACCTCGACGGGGACTTCTCGGTCACCCTCGACGAACCCCTTGCCGAGGGGTCGCACGACCTCGAGGTCGTGGCGGCCGACCGCGTCGGCAACGAGTCCGACAGCACCCCGGCGACCGCGGTCGTCCCGGACACGACCGCGCCGAACGCACCGACGGTCGCGCGGCAGGACCTCGCGACCCCGACCGGTCCGGTGCGCGGGAAGGCGGAGGCTGGCTCCACCGTCATCGTCCGGGCCGAGGACGGCACCGAGCTCGGCCGAGGCGAGGCCGACGAGAACGGCGACTTCGCCGTCGAGCTCGACAGTCCCCTCGTCGAAGGCGACCACGACGTCGAGGTCGTCGCCCAGGACGACGAGGGCAACACCTCCGACCCGACGCCGGTGACCGTCACCGCTCCGGACGTCACCCCTCCGGACGCACCGATCAGCACGACCCCGGAGTACCTCGCCGACGGCACCGGTCCGTTCACCGGCACCGCGGAGGCCGGCTCGACAGTGATCGTGCGGGACCTCGACGGCAAGGAGCTCGGCCGAGCAGAAGCCGACGAGAACGGCCAGTTCACGGTCGTGCTCGACGAGAAACTGTCCGACGGCGCCCATGCACTCGAGATCGTCGCCGAGGACGCCTCCGGCAACGTCTCGGTCGCCACCCCCATCACAGTGGACGTGGACGAGGACGCCCCGAACCCGCCGGTCGTCACCGGTCCGACGGACCTCGCGGACGGCACGGGTCCGATCACCGGAACCGCCGAGGCCGGCAGCACCGTCATCGTCCGCGACGAGAACGGGAAGGAACTCGGCCGCGGCACCGCAGACGACAACGGCGACTTCGAGATCGTCCTCGACGAACCCCTCCCCGAGGGCGAGCACGAGTTGGAGCTCGTCGCCGAGGACAAGGTCGGGAACACCTCGACCGTCACCCCGGTCACCGTCGACGTCGACACCGAAGCCCCTGAAAAGCCGGTCGTCACCAGCCCCGCCGACCTCGCCGACGGAACCGGACCCATCACCGGCACCGCAGAGGCTGGCTCGACCGTCATCGTCCGCGACGAAGACGGCACCGAACTCGGCCGCGGCACCGCGAACGACAACGGCGACTTCGAGATCGTCCTCGACGAACCCCTCCCCGAAGGCGAACACAACCTCGAGGTCGTCGCCGAGGACAAGGTCGGCAACACCTCCAAGCCGACCGAGACCACCGTCGACATCGACACCGAAGCCCCTGAAAAGCCGGTCGTCACCAGCCCCGCCGACCTCGCCGACGGCACGGGTCCGATCACCGGCACCGCAGAGGCTGGCTCGACCGTCATCGTCCGCGATGAAGACGGCACCGAACTCGGCCGCGGCACCGCCGACGAGAACGGCGACTTCACCATCGTCCTCGACGAACCCCTCACCGAGGGCGAACACAACCTCGAGCTCGTCGCCGAAGACAAGGTCGGCAACACCTCGAAGCCGACCGAGACCACCGTCGACATCGACACGAAGGCACCCGACAAGCCGGTCGTCACCAGCCCCACGGACCTCGCCGACGGCACGGGTCCGATCACCGGCACCGCAGAGGCCGGCGCCACCGTCATCGTCCGCGACGAAGACGGCACCGAACTCGGCCGCGGCACCGCCGACGAGAACGGCGACTGGACGGTCGTCCTCGAACGGCCGCTCGCCGAAGGCGACCACAAACTCGAGGTCATCGCCCAGGACAAGATCGGCAACGTGTCCGACCCGACCGAGACCACCGTCGACATCGACACCGAAGCCCCCGGCGCTCCCGTGCTCAAGGCCTTCGACGACATCGTCGACGGCACCGGCGTGGTGCGCGGGACGGCTGAGCCGGGCTCGACGGTCGTCATCCGTGACGCCGACGGTCGGGAAATCGGCCGGGGCACCGCCGATGCGGAGGGGCACTTCGCCTTCCGCACGACCGTGCCGCTGGAACCGGGAGCGCACCTGCTCTCGGTGGTCGCGATCGACCGCGTCGGCAACGAGTCGCCGGGATCGAGCATGCTCGTCACGCTCGTGCCCGAACAGGACGGCGGGGACGGCGGGGACGGCGGGGACACCCTGCCCGAGATCACCACGCCCGTGGTGACCCTGCCCGGCACCGTCGCACCGCCGGTGGGCACCGGCAGCGTCGCGGCCACCGGCACGTCCGACCAGCGTCCGGCGCGGAGCACCGGACACGCCACTTCCGCTACGGCGGACGAGCTCGCCTTCACCGGCGTCGAGCTCGGCGGCTGGCTCGCCGCAGCACTGACGGCGCTTGGGCTCGGCGCGTTCCTGCGCCTGCTCGGCCGTCGCCGGCGCGACGACGTGCAGCACTGAACCACGGACGTCGGACGGCAGGCCCGGCTCGCGTTCCCCGACCCGGGGACGCGGGTCGGGCCTCCCGTCCGTCCGTCTCAGCTGTCCGTCTGCAGCGGCTCCTTCGGGAGCTTCCGCACCTTCGCGCGCCGCTTGCGGCGCTCCGGGATCATGGAGCGCATCTCCTCGAGCTTGCCGAAGCAGAGCAGGCGGTCGCCGGACTCGAGCGCGACGCCGCTGCGCGGGTTCGGGATGACGTTCGAGCCACGGTGCAGCGTCAGGACCGTGATGTCCCGGTCCCAGAGCCCGGACTCCTTGATCGTCTTGCCGACGAGGTCCGCGTTGGTGTGCACGAGGAGCTCGGCGACGCCGTACCCGGTCGACACGGAGAGGCGCTGCCGCACGTCGATCTCGGGGAACGCGACCTGGTTCGCGATGTAGTCGACGATGGCGCCGGCGATGTCGAGGCCGGTGGCGCGTTCGACGCCCTCGAGGCCCGGTGAGGAGTTGACCTCCATGACGAGCGGCCCGTCGTTGCCCTCGAGCATGTCGACGCCGGCGACCTTCAGGCCCATGATCTGCGCCGACCGGACCGCGACGGCCTCGTACTCCGGCGACAGCGTGACCTTCTCGACGGTGCCGCCGCGGTGCACGTTCGACCGGAACTCGTCACCGGAGGCGGTCCGGCGCATCGCCGCCACGACCCGGTCGCCGACGACGAGGGCCCGGATGTCGCGGCCGCGGCTCTCCGAGATGAACGACTGGATGAGGACGTTCTGCTTCGTCGAGTGCAGGGTCTCGACGATCGACTCGGCGACCTTCGCCTCGGGGGCCAGGATCACGCCGATGCCCTGCGTGCCCTCGAGCAGCTTGATGACGACGGGTGCTCCCCCGACGCGCTCGATCGCTCCTCGGACGTCGGTGCGACCGGCCACGAAGGTCGTCGCCGGCATGCCGATGTCGTGCCGGGACAGGATCTGGTTCGCCCGGAGCTTGTCGCGGGAGTTCGTGATGCCGTTCGCCGTGTTCGGCGTGTAGACGTCCATCTGCTCGAACTGCCGCACCACCGCCGTGCCGTAGTACGTGATCGAGTTGCCGATCCGGGGCAGCACGGCGTCGTAGTCGCTCAGGAGCTTGCCGCGGTAGAGCAGGTCCGGGTCCTCGCCGGACAGGTCGATCGCGAAGCGCAGCGTGTTGAGGACCTTGACCTCGTGACCGCGGTCGAGCGCCGCGGCGCGCAGGCGCTGGGTCGAGTAGGCCTGGGGTGCGCGCGACAGGATGGCGAGTTTCATCGGGGAGTGCTCCGCGGGAGGGGTTCGACGGCGACGCTCCATCCAAGCATGCGACAGGATGGGGTCATGTCCCGCACCCCGAGGTCCCCCGACGGCGGGCTCGTGGTCGCCGGCTGGCGCGAGTGGGCGGGACTCCCCGACCTCGGCGTCCCGTGGATCAAGGTGAAGCTCGACACCGGTGCGCGCACCTCTGCGCTGCACGCCTTCGACCTCGAGGAACTGCCCGACGACCGGGTCCGCTTCTCACTCCACCCCTGGCAGGACACCGACGCCGACGCGTCCACCGTCGAGTGCGCCGTGCACGACCGGCGGACCGTGCGGAGCTCGACCGGTCACACGCAGGAACGCATCGTCGTGCGCACCAGCATCACGCTGGCCGGGCGGGTCGTCGAGTCCGAGGTCACCCTGAGCAACCGCGACCAGATGGGCTTCCGGATGCTCATCGGCCGCGAGGCCCTGCGCCAGGGCTTCCTCGTCGACCCGGCCCGCTCGTTCATGGCCGGCCGTGCCCCAAAGGAGATCCGGCGGCGCAACCGCGGTCGCGCCTGACCGGGGGCGGGCGGGGGACTGCGGGCGGGGTCGCGGTGCGGTCGCCTGTTCGCGAAAGCGACAGACTGCCGCGACTGTTCCGCGCGGATCTGTCGCTTCGGCGACAGGGTCTGGACCGGACGGGCGGGATCTGTCGCTTCGGCGGGGTGGACGGGCCACGCACCGGACGGGAGGCTCGACTTGCGTCCGGCAACGCGCCTCCCGTCCGCCGCCGCCTCCGAAAGCGACAGAACGCCGCAACTGTTCCGCGCGGATCTGTCGCTTCGCCGACAGGGTCCGGACCGGGCGGGCGGGATCTGTCGCTTCGGCGGGGTGGACGGTCCACGCACCGGACGGGAGGCTCGACTCGCGTCCGGCAACGCGCCTCCCGTCCGCCGCCGCCCACCAAAGCGACAGAACGCCGCAACTGTTCCGCGCGGATCTGTCGCTTCGGCGACAGGGTCGGGACCGGGCGGGCGGGATCTGTCGCTTCGGCGGGGTGGACGGGCCGGAGCTGGACGGGTCAGCGGCCGAGGTGCTCGCCGAGGAAGGCGAGCTGCTGCGGCGCCATGCGACGCCAGTAGCCGTGCGTGTGCGCGCCCGGCTCGAAGCCGCCGGCGGGAGGGGTCGTGAAGCCGTCGACGTAGGCGTGCACCGCAGGTGCGAACCCGTCGCCGTTGCCGCAGTCGACGCGGACCGCGACCCCGGCGAGCTCGCGCTGCCGGCCGAGGACGGTGTTCGCGCGGAAGTCGGCCGCGTCGTCGAAGGCGCCGCGGGCGGTGTCCCCGGCGGCGGTCCAGAGCGCGGGGCTGATCGCCGAGACGGCGCGGACGCGGTCGGCGCCGAGGGCCCCGGCGAGCCGGAGGGCGCCGTAGCCCCCCATCGAGTACCCGGTCAGGGCGAGCCGGTCGAGGTCGGCGCCCCGCCGGGCGATCAGGGGCAGGAACTCGTCGAGGATCATCACGGCGGGGTCGTCGCCGTCCGACCGGCGGTGCCAGTAGCGGTTGCCGCCGTCGACCGCGGCGATCGCGAAGGGCGCTCCCCCGCCGGCGACGTGCGCGGCGAGGAACCGGTCCCAGCCGAGCGCCCTGCCGAAGAAGCTCCGGTGGTCGTCGCCGTAGCCGTGCAGGGCGACCGCGACGGGCAGCGGTGCGTCCGACTCGGGAGCGGCGATGGTCCAGCCGACGGTGCGGCCGCCCCGCGCCCGCGAGGTGAACGTGCCGGAGGTCGTCGGGACGGGTGCGACGTCGGGGATGCTGCCGGCCGAGCCGTTCAGGCCGAGGACCCGGTACATGCTGGTGCGACCGGGCAGCAGGCCGCGGTCGACCGCCCCGGCGGTGGCGGCACCGCCCACGGCGACGGCCGCTCCGCCGATGAGCAGGGAGCGGCGGGTGACGGTCGCGGCGCGTGACCGGGTCATCCGGCGGACACGTCGTCGTCGTGGGTCACGGGCGTCGTGACGCAGGTGCGGGTCGGTCGCATCCTCCGCACGGTAGCGAGTCCGCCGGCGGGGACACCCCGACGCGCCGGACCGGTGCGTGTGAGGACGTGCAGCAACGGTGGGGAGGCCGCAGGTCAGACCACGGCGTCGACCAGCGCCGCGGCGACGGTCCTCGCGGTGTCGGAGTCGAGCCCCGGGTCGCGCAGACGCATGGCGAGGGAGCCGGACACGACGAGGAGCAGCTGCTCGGCGAGCACGCCGGCGCGGTCGCCGACGACCGGCTCGGCCGTGGCGGCGAGGCGCCGGCGGAGCGTGCCGGTCTCCTGGTCGAGGACCGCGTGCACCTCGGCGGGTGCGTCCACGTACTCCGCCGCGGTGCCGAGGAACGCGCACCACCGCGACCCCGCAGGCGTCGACCGGTAGTCGTCGAGGGCGTCGAACACGGCGAGCAGCCGCCCGCGGTCGTCGGGGGCCGCGGCGACCGCACGGTCCCAGGTGGCGAGCCAGTCGTCGTGGCGCCGACGGAGTGCGGCGGCGACGAGTGCCTCCTTGCTCGGGTACCCGCGGTAGAGGGTGGCCGCCGAGACGCCGGCGCGCTCGAGCACCGCGTCGATCGGGGTCGCCGCGATGCCGCGGGTGAAGAAGAGTTCCTCGGCCGCGTCCAGCAGCTTCTGTTCGGTTCCTGGACGCATCGGCATGAAAGCACCCTAGGCTCTGCAAAGTGAAACGATCGTTTTCGTTCGGCCAGCTGTTCCTGGTCGGGAGCGGGCTCGCCCTCGTCGCCGTGACCTACGGGCTGGTGCGTCTGGCGTACGGACTCTTCCTGCCCGACGTGCAGCGCGACCTCGGGCTGCGCTCGGACGCCGCAGGGTGGGTCTCGTCGGGGGCGTCGGCGCTGTACTGCGTCGGCGCGGTCGCCGGGTTCCTGTTCGCAGCGCGCGCTCCCCGGACGCTCGTGGCCCTGGCCGCCCTCGTCGCGGGCGGCGGCGCGGTCGCGATGGCGTGGGCGACCGGACCGGTGTCGTTCGGGGTGGCCGCCGTGTTCGCGTCGGCAGGCGCGGGGCTGGCGTCCCCGGCACTCGTGCAGCTCGTCGCGCGGGCGGTGCCCGAGCGGGCGCAGGACACCGCCCAGGCCGTCGTGAACTCGGGCACGGGGCCGGGCCTCGTCGCGGCCGGGGCGCTCGCACTCGTCCTGCTGCCCGACTGGCGCACCGCGTGGGCCTGGTCCGGGGTCGTCGCACTCATCGTCGGCGTCGCGCTGCTCGCCGCGTCCCGCGGGCCGGGGTCCGGCGACCGGGCCCCGGCGCCGGGTCGCACCTGGTTCGCGCAGCACCGCCGGGTCCTGGCGCTGGCACTGCTCTTCGGCGCGGGGTCCGCGGTCGTCTGGACCTACGGCCGCTCGGTGCTGGTGGACGCCGGTGCCCCGGACGTCGTGTCGGTCTCGGCGTGGGTCGCGCTCGGTGCCGGCGGGGCCGCGGTCGTCGTCACCGCACGGTGGACGAGCGGCCTCCGGGCCCGGGTGCTCTGGGCGGTCACCGCCGGCGCGGCCGCGGTCGCCGTCGTGACGCTCGGGACCGCCCCGCAGTCCACCCCGGTGGCGATCGCGGCGTGCGCCGTCTTCGGCTGGGGCTACACGGCGGCGACCGGGGCGCTGATCGCGTGGACCACCGAGATCGACGCCGACCGGTCCTCCGCCGGGACGTCGGTGCTGTTCGTGGCGCTCGTGCTCGGGCAGGCGGCCGGAGCTGCGACGGCGGGCGCGGTGCTCGCGGCGGTCGGTCCCGGGGGCACGTTCGTCGCCGGGGCGGCCGTCACCGCGGCGAGCGCCGTGCTCGCGGTGGTCGGCCGCCGCGCCGCCTCCGGCGCCCACGACCGGAGCGTTGCCCGGGAGCCGACCGCGCGGTAGCGTGACGGCGAACACCCTCGCCGGGGCCTCCCCGGGACGACGACACGACAGCGGAGTCATGGCAACGAAGCGCTGAGCCGGCACCAGAGCCGGCTCCCCCTCACCGCGGACCACCGGTCCGCGCGCTTCCAGTACGCCCGCGCGGCACCGACGCCGCGCGACGACTCCGAGGGATTCCCCGTGTTCTCCATCCGCGCCCGGCTCCGGGCCGCTTCGTCCTCGCTCACCGAGCACCGCTCCGTCACCGCTGCCGTCCTCGTCGACACCGTCGGCGCCGGCCTCACGCTGCCGCTGACGATCGTCTACTTCACCCTGACCACCGACCTGTCGCTCGGCGTGATCGGCGCCCTGTCGACCGTCGCGTCGCTGCTCGCACTGCCGGTCGGCCTGCTCGGCGGCGTGCTCACCGACCGCTTCGGTGCGCGCGCGTCCATGGTCACGAACAACCTGCTCTCCGCCGCCGGCTTCGCCCTGTACCTGGTCGCCCACGAACCGGTCACCGTGCTCGCGGCGGTGTTCCTGGCGACCGCGTCGGAGCGCCTGTACTGGACGGCGTGGACCGCCTACGTGCACGACCTGGCGGCGGGGCGACCGTTCGAGCGGTGGTTCGCGTTCCTCGAGGCGACGAAGGCCGCGGCGCTCGGGGCCGGCGCCGTCGTCGCCGCGGTCGTCCTCGCCGGGGGCGGCTCCGACGGACTGCGGTGGCTCGTCGTCGCGAACGTCGTGTCGAGCGTCGTCGCCGCGGTCGTGTTCGCCACCCAGCGCACCGGGAGCGCACGACCGCCCGCGACTGCCCGCGACCTGTCGGAGGGCCGTGCGGGTTCCCTGCGGGCGTTCGCCACGGACCGGTCGATGCGGCTCGTGACGCTCGGCCAGTTCCTGCTCGGGCCGGCGATGGTGCTGCCGAACGTCGCGCTGAGCGTGCTGTTCGTCGAGCGGTGGCACCTGCCCGCCGCGGTCGCACCCGTGCAGTTCGCGATCGCCACCGGCCTCGCGGCCCTCCTGCAGACCTCCGTCACCCGGTGGGTCGCCGGGTGCGACCGCGGCGTCCTCGTGGCCGTCGGTGCCGGTCTCACCGCCCTGACGACGGTGCCGCTCATCGTGCTCCCGCCGCTCGCCGGCGCCGGGGCGTGGTCGTACGTGGTCGCCGTGGGGGTGGTCCTCGCGGTGGCGGACATGGTCGCGATGCCAGCGTCGAACGCCGTGATGGCCGAGGCCCCGCACCCACGGGTCCGTGGGCGGGCGATCGGCGTCTTCCAGACCGCGGGCTCGGTCGGCATGGCGCTCTTCCCGCTCAGCCTCGGACTGCTCGACTCCGACGCCCCGTGGCTGCTGTGGCTGCTGACGGCGGTCGTCTTCTCGGGCGCCGCGTGGGCGTGGAGGGCTGCTGTCGCGGGCCTGCCGGAGCGGGTCCGGACCGCGACGGCGCAGGATGCCGAGGGATGACCACGTGTGACGATCCGTGACGCTCCGGGCACCGGAACGGCGCACCCCGTGCCTACGCTCCCTGCGGACGGCGACCCCGCCGACCACGACCACGGAGGACCCGATGCCCCAGGACACCATCGCTCGCCGCGTCGACGAGTTCAACACCGGCTTCACCGCGCAGATCGGCCCCGAGCTGAGCGGTGTCTTCGACCGGGAGCAGGCGGACCTGCGCGCCGCCGGTCTGCCCGACACGGTGCTCGGGACCGGCGACGCCGTGCCCGACGCGGCCCTGCTCGACGCGACCGGCGGCGACACGACGCTGCGCGAGGTCCGCGGTGACGCGCCGACGGTCCTCGTGTTCTACCGCGGGGCCTGGTGCCCGTACTGCAACCTCACGCTCCGCACCTACCAGCAGGAGCTGCTGCCGGCGCTGCAGGAGCGGGGTGTGCGGCTCGTCGCGGTGTCGCCGCAGACGCCGGAGGGCACCGAGCAGGCGATCGCGAACGGCGAGCTCGCGTTCCCGGTGCTGTCCGACCCGGAGAACGTCCTCGCCGGACGGTTCGGGGTCGTCACGGCACCGAACGCCGAGGCCCGCGCAGCCCACATGCAGCTCGGCTTCGACGTCGCGGACAGCAACGCCGACGGCACCGCGGCGATCCCGTTCCCGTCGGTCTTCGTCATCGACGAGGACGGAACGGTCCGGTTCGCCGACGTGCACGTCGACTACACGACGCGGACCGAGGTGGCGACCGTGCTCGAGGCCGTCGACGCCCTGCGGGTGGACACGACCCGGTAGCGTCTCCTGCATGGGGGCGACGGGGGAATGGTCACGACTGCCGGTGGGACGGCGCGAGTACCGGCAGGACGCCGTGCTCGCCGCCGTGCTCGCCGGCGGGCTCGTCGTCACGACGTTCCTGTACAGCTCGGCCGGCACCTACGGTGACGACCAGGCAGCGTGGTGGGTCTCCGGGCTGATGATCGTCGCGAACGCGGCGCCCGTTGCGTTCCGTCGGCGCTTCCCGATGACGGTGGTGCTCGTGGCGGGCGTCGCGTTCGCCGCGACGCAGCTGTTGCACGTGCCCGAAGTCCTCCTCATCAACTTCACGCTCTTCATCCCCCTGTACACGGTGGGGGCGTGGTGCTCCGACCGGCTCCGGGCCGAGGTCGTCCGGTGGGTCGTCATCGGCGGCATGTTCGCCTGGCTGTTCATCGCGATCTCGTTCGGCTGGGCGTCGCCGAACGCACTGCCGAACGACACGGAGTCGCCGGTGGCGCCCTACGTCGCGATCTCGCTCGTGAACATCCTCATCAACGTCATCTACTTCGGGGCCGCCTGGTACGCCGGCAACCGGGCCTGGGCCGCGGCCGTCGCGCGGCACGAGCTCGACGAGCGCACCGGCGAACTCGCCGCCGAGCGGGAGCGGTCGGCGGCACAGGCCGTCACGATCGAGCGGGTCCGCATCGCGCGCGAGCTGCACGACGTCGTCGCGCACCACGTCGCGCTCATGGGCGTGCAGGCCGGAGCCGCGCGCCGGGTCATCGACCGGGACCCGGTGCAGGCGACGGTGTCGCTCGGCGTGGTCGAGGAGAGCGCCCGCACCGCGGTGGAGGAACTCCGGCGGATGCTCGGCACGTTGCGCTCCGAGGACGACGACACCGGGGCCGCAACGGCCGTCGCCGACGCCCCGAGCACCGAGGGCATCGCCCGGATCGCCGCGCTGGCGGAGTCGGCGCGTGCCGCCGGCCACCCGGCGGAGTACGTCGTCGTCGGCGTGGAACGGCCGGTGCCGCCGACCGTGGCGGCGGTGGCGTACCGGATCGCGCAGGAGGCCGTGACGAACGTCCTCAAGCACGCCGGGCCGACCGCCCGGGCGGACGTCCGGCTGCGCTACCTCGACGACGGCGTCGAGGTCGAGGTGGCCGACGACGGCCACGGTGCCCGTGCCGCGCGGAGCACCGCGGGCAGCCGACTCGGACACGTCGGGATGCGTGAACGCGTCGCGGCCGTGGACGGTCAGATCGAGATCGGGCCCCGTGCCCGCGGAGGTTACCTGGTGCGCGCATGGCTCCCGACGACCTGACGATCGTGCTGGCCGACGACCAGGAGCTCGTCCGGGCCGGCTTCCGCGTGATCCTGGAGTCCGAACCGGGCTTCCGCGTGGTCGGCGAAGCCGGCGACGGTGCACAGGCCGTCGAGGCGGTCCGCGCGCTGCGCCCCGACGTGGTCTGCCTGGACGTGCAGATGCCCGGGGTGGACGGCCTCGAGGCCGCTCGGCGGATCGCGACGCTGCCGGATCCCCCCGCCGTGCTCGTGCTCACCACGTTCGACAGCGACGACGCGCTCTTCCAGGCGCTCGAGGCCGGGGCGAGCGGCTTCCTGTTGAAGAACGCCTCCCCCGAACGGCTGATCGACGCCGTGCGCACCGTCGCGGGCGGGGACGCCCTGCTGGCCCCCGACGTCACGCGACGGGTGATCAGCCGGGCGACCGCGGCGCACGCCGTCCCCCGGGCCGCACCGCCCGCGCCGGCTCCGACGGTCGTGCTCGCCGAGGTCGGGCTCACCGAGCGCGAGTGCGAGGTGCTGCGCCTGCTCGCCCGGGGCCTGAGCAACGCCGAGATCGCCGCCGAGCTGTACGTCGGCGACGCCACCGTGAAGACCCACGTCTCGAACGTGCTGCAGAAGCTCGGGCTCCGGGACCGCATCCAGGCGGTCGTGTGGGCGTTCGAGCACGGCGTCGCCCGCTGACCGCGGTCCGGTGCGCGCGCATGCACCGACGGGACACGTGACGGTCGACGCGTGCATCGTCGCAACGTGCACACGCACCGGGTGCATGCGCATCGTTCGACAGGACGCGTGACGATCGACGCGTGCATCGTCGCAACATGCGCACGCACCGGCGCCGCACCGCCGCACCGCACCGCCGCCCGCGCCGCCGCCCCGCCGCCCGCGGCCCGCCGCCCCGCCCTCCCCCGCGCGACGGAGCAGACGGAGCAGACACCGCACCGATCCCCGCCCCGCGTGGGAGGCGTCGGGCACACCCCGCGCAATAGCGTCGGACGCAGCGACGACGACCGTCGCGGACAGTGCCACGAAGGGACGACATGCTCACCATCGACGGGGTGACCAAGCAGTTCGGCGACCGCCGGGTGCTCGACGACGTCGGGTTCACGGTCGGCAGCGGCCGGCTCACCGGGTTCGTCGGCGGCAACGGCGCCGGCAAGACGACCACCATGCGGATCATGCTCGGGGTGCTCCGCGCCGACGCCGGAACGGTGTCGATCGACGGCACCGAGGTCCGGCCGGCGGACCGGCGCCGCTTCGGCTACATGCCCGAGGAACGCGGCCTGTACCCGAAGATGCCGGTGGCCGAGCAGGTCGCGTACATGGCCCGGCTGCACGGGGTCGACAAGCGCACGGCGACCTCGCGCACGAGTGGCCTGCTCGAACGCCTCGAACTGACCGCGCACGCCACCGACCCCGTCGAGAAGCTGTCGCTCGGCAACCAGCAGCGCGTGCAGATCGCGGCCGCGCTGGCGCACGACCCCGAGGTGCTCGTGCTCGACGAGCCGTTCTCCGGCCTCGACCCGATGGCCGTCGACACGGTGCTCGGCGTGCTGCGCGAGGCCGCGGCGCGGGGGGTCCCGGTCCTGTTCTCGAGCCACCAGCTCGACGTGGTCGAGCGGCTCTGCGACGACGTCGTCGTGATCGCCGGCGGCACCATCCGCGCCGCCGGGCCGCAGGAGGAGCTCCGGAAGCAGGCCGGCCCCGCCGCGTGGGAGCTGCTGGTCGACGGCGACGTCGCCTGGCTCCGCGACGAGCCGGGGGTGGCCGTCCGGGAGTTCGACGGCGGCTACGCGGTCTTCGAGGCCGACGCCGCCACCGCCCAGCGTGTCCTGCAGCGTGCCGTGCAGCACGGCACCGTCGGGTCGTTCGCGCCGCGGGTGCCGCGGCTCAGCGAGGTCTTCCGGGAGGTCGTGCGGTGAACAGCTCCTTCGTGCAGGCCGTGCGGCTGGTCGCCGGACGCGAGATCCAGGCGCGCATCCGCAGCAAGGCCTTCGTGGTGTCGGCGCTCATCCTCATCGGCATGGTCGTGGCCTCGATCGTCGTCGGCGGGATCGTGGGCAAGGCCACCGCCGACGACACGACCCCGGTCGCCGTCGTCGACGGTGTCTCGCTGCCCTCGACGAGCGGGCTCGACGTCACCGACGCGGCCTCCGTCGACGCGGCCGAACGACTCGTGCGGGACGGCGACGTCGACGCGGCGATCGTGCCGTCCGACGACCCGCTCGGCTACACGGTCGTCGGCCTCGACGACGCACCGTCCGAGGTCGTCTCGGCGCTGAGCGTCTCGCCCCGGATCGAACTGCTCGACCCGGACGCCCTGCCCGGCGGTCTGGTGTACCTCATCGCCATCGCGTTCGGGGTCGTCTACTTCGCCTCGGCGGTGACGTTCGGCCAGTCGATCGCGCAGAGCGTCGTCGAGGAGAAGTCGACACGGGTGGTCGAGATCCTCATGTCCGCGATCCCGGCCAGGGCGCTGCTCGCGGGCAAGGTGCTCGGCAACAGCGTCATGGCGTTCGCCCAGATCGTCGCGGTGGCCGTCGCCGCGATCGTCGCACTGGCCCTGACCGGGCAGGACAACGTGTTCGCGATGCTCGGCCCGAGCATCCTGTGGTTCGTCGGGTTCTTCGCCGTCGGGTTCGTGCTCATCGCGTCGCTGTTCGCGGCGGCCGCGGTGCTCGTCTCCCGCCAGGAGGACGTGGGCAGCGTCACCACCCCGGTGATGATGCTCGTGATGATCCCGTACTTCCTCATCATCGTCGCGTACGACAACCCGCTCGTGCTCGGGGTCATGTCCTACGTGCCCTTCAGCGCCGCGATCGGGATGCCGATGCGGATCTTCCTCGGCTCGGCCGCGTGGTGGGAGCCGGTCCTGGCGCTCCTGGTCGTCGTCGCGTCGGTCGTCGTCGTGGTCGCCGTCGGCGCCCGGGTCTACGAGAACGCGCTGCTGCGCACCGGCAGCCGCGTGAAGCTGTCGGAGGCGCTGCGCGGCTGACGGACAGGAGGCCCGGATCACGTGAGCAGGTCGGCTCACGTGATCCGGGCCTCCCGTCGCGGCGGCGGCCCGTCCGGACCGGACCGACCGGACCAGTTCAGAGCAGGCCGAAGGCGGCCTGCATCCCCAGGCTCGTGCCCGCCACCAGGACCCAGAGCGCGATGCCGAGCAGCATCGGACGGAAGCCCGCGCGCCGCAGGGCCGCGAAGTCCGTCGAGCAGCCGATCGCGGCGAGCGCCACCGTGATCAGGAACGACGCGACCGTCGCGAACCCCGGGGCCGCCGCCTCGGGCAGGACCCCGACGGTCCGGAGCAGCACCACCACGAGGAACCCGACGAGGAACCACGGCACCAACCGGAGCACGCGGAACCCGCGACCCGGCCCCGGGGCGGGGGCGGGCTGCTCGCGGGAGGCGCGGCGGGCCTCCAGTCCGGCCAGCCCGATGACGATCGGGATGATCATGAGCGTGCGCACCAGCTTCACGACGACCGCGGTGTCGGTCGCCTGGCGGCCGTAGACGGTCGCGGTGGCGACGACCGACGACGTGTCGTTGACGGCGGTGCCGGCGAAGACGCCGAAGGCGTGCTGGCTCAGTCCGAGCGCGTGCCCGAGCAGCGGGAACGCGAAGACCGCCGCGATGTTGCAGAGGAAGATCGTCGACATGGCGTAGGCGACGTCGGCGCTGACGGCACCGATGACGGGGGTGACGGCGGCGATCGCCGACGCACCGCAGATGCCCGTGCCGACGCCGATCAGGGTCCGGAGGGCGCTCGACACCCGCAGCGCCCTGCCGATCCCCCACGCTGCGACCAGGCAGACGACGAGCGTCGCGAGCATCACCGGCAGGGTCTCGCCGCCGATGCGCAGGACCTCGCCGATCGACAGCTGCGCGCCGAGCAGCACGACCGCGGCCTGCAGGACCCGGCTCGACGAGAACTTCACGCCGGGTGCCAGTGCGGCGAGCGTGCCTCCGGTGCGACGACGGACGAGCCAACCGACCACGGCGCCGATGACCACGGCGGGGACGGGCCCGCCGACGACGGGGAGTTCGCGACCGACGAGGGTGGCGACGATGCCGATCGCGACGGCGAGGGCGACACCGGGGGCGGCGGTGCGGGCGGACTGCATGCGTCCAGCATCTCGCGCCCGCGGACACCCTGCTGCTCCGACGGGCAGGATGGGTCCGTGCAGTACGCGGGGGAACGGTGGGTGCAGCGGCTCCGTGACGGGGTGCCACCGAAGCGGTGGCCGTTCCTGGTCGGACTGGTCGTCGTCACGCTGGTCGGCGCGGTCGGCCTGTGGCTGACGGTCCTGCACCTCGACGACATCGTGCGATCGGAGGCCCGACGGCCGTGGTCCGGGCCGCTGCTGTCGGCCCTCCTGTTCGCGTTCGGGCCGGTCGCCGCGGTGCTCTCGTGGCTGCGCGGACGGCGCGACCGACGGGTCCTGGCCCGGATCCGCGCCCACGGTCCGGCGCCGGCGTTCCACCTGCCCGTGCTGCGGTCCGGACTGCACGCCCTCGACGATCCGCCGGAGATGTGGACCGTCGACAGTGTGGGCCTGCACGCCTGGTCGCCGGAGTGGCCCGACCCGGTGTTCGACCTCGTGTGGGACGACGTCGCGTCGATCGACCTGGCGTCGCAGGACGTCCGCGGGCAACGGGCGGACGTCGGGATCCTGGTCGGTCGGGTCGCGGGCAGCGCCCTCGTGCTGCGACCGCGGCCCACGATCGGGCGCCCGTTCGGCGCGAGCGCGACGAAGCTCCACATCACGATGGAGGTGCTCCGGTCGCTGCAGCGCGAGCTCGGGTCGCACCGGGGCACCGCCCGCCCCGGTCGGACGCCGGCGGACCGGTGACACCGACGGACGGACCGTGGGCGCAGCGGTTGCGCGACGGGACCGTGCCGCGGCGGGGCCCGGTGCTGATCGCGGCGGCGATCACCACGGTGGTCGGTGTCGCCGCATCCGTCGCCGAGTTCGCGTTCCCCGACTTCCTGCGCAGCATCGGCACCGGCAGGATGCAGGCGACACTCGTCCTCGTCCCCCTGCTGGTCACCGCGTCCGGGATCGTGCTGGCCGTGTCCACCCTGTCGTCCGGCCGGTCCGACCGGCGCACGCTGGCGCGCATCCGGGCGGGCAGGGCCCCGCGGTTCCACCTGCCCGTGCTGACGTCGGGGCTGCGGACCACCGACGACCTCGCCGGACCCCGACCCGCGATCTGGACCGTCGACGAGTCCGGCCTGCACGCGTGGGCGCCGTCGCGGGACACCCCGGTCCTCGACCTGCCGTGGGCCCGCGTCCGGCGGTTCGCCGTCGCGACGAAGGCCGTCCGCAGGCAGCGCGTCGCGTTCGGGATCTGGATCACGACGACCGACGGCTCGGACGTCGTCGTGCAGCCGCGAACCGCACTCGGCCGGGGGGACGAGGCCGGTCCGGCGGAGCTCAACACCCTCGTGCGGGTCCTGCGCACGCTGCAGCGCGAGCTCGGGTCCGCACGGGACACCCCCGCCGGTCACTGAGTGGGCGGGGTGTCGCCCGTCATGTCGACGCGGTCGGTGTCCGCGTCCCAGGTGAACGTCGCGGTGGTGCGGCCGGACGGCGCGGCGTTCGGTTCGCCGGCCCTCGGGTAGCGGTAGGTCACCACGATCGCGTCGTCGCTGCGTCGTTCGACGATCGGTTCGAAGGCGTACTGCTCCGCCGTGGCGGTGCCGAGGTACCGGCCCTGGTGGAAGAGCAGGATCGCGTACGGCGACCCGGCGGTGGCACCGACGGGCGCCACGACGGACCAGGACAGCGCGGCGCAGGCGTCGTACCCGGAGGTGTCGGCGTTCGCGGCGTCCCACCGGGCGCCCGCGATGCCCGCCGGCTCCGGGAGCGCGGCGATGCCGTCCGCTGCAGCCGCCGCGCCGTCGGCGGGGCCGCACGTCGGGGTCGGGGTCGTCGCCGGGCTGTCCGTCGGCGTGGGGGTCGACGCCGGTGTCGACGGGTCGTCGCTCGGTGCGGCGGTCACGGTCTCGGTCACGGTCGGGGTGGCCGCGTCGCCGCCGTCTCCCCCGCCCTCGCCGCCGGAGCAGCCGGTGAGCAGGGCGACCAGGACGGCACCGGTCAGGATCACGGACGTTCTCGAGGTCAGCACTCCTCCCACGGTGCCAGGGACCGCCCTCCGGTGCCCGGACGTACTGCCACACTGGTGGTGTGCGGGGGATGCAGCCGGGGGCGATCGTGGTCGAGGACGACCGGGTCGACGGACCCCACGGGCCGGTGCCGATCCGGCACCACCGCCCGGACGGCGCGTCCGTCGACGGTCGGCCGACCCTGGTCTGGCTGCACGGCGGCGGCTTCTTCCGCGGCGACCTCGAGCTCCCCGAGTCCGACGCCGTCGCACGCGACCTCGCGGCACGCGGCACACCGGTCGTGACCGTCGACTACCGCCTCGGGCCGCTGCCCGGGCTGCCCTGGGTCGGCCGGGGCGGACCCCGTGGCCGCCGCCGCGCGCCGCACGCCCGCGACGAGGTCGCCGCCGTGCTCCGCAGCCTGCACGACGAGGCGCCGTCGGGACTCGTGCTCGGCGGCGCGAGTGCCGGGGCGTGCCTCGCGGCGGCGACGGTGGCGGTCGCTCCCGCGCTGGTCGGCGTCGTGCTCGCCTACGGGTTCTTCCACCCGACGATCCCCCGCGACCCCGCCGTCCAGCGACTCGTCCGCGGGCACCGCCGCGTCACGCACGCGCCGTTCCTGCTCGACCGGAGCAGCCGGGCGTACGCGGGGCCCGGAGCGGGGTCCACGTTCCCGGCCCCCGAGCACCTCGGCGCCTTCCCGCGCACGCTGTTCGTCGACGCCGAGCGGGACGTCATGCGGACCTCCGGCGAGCGCTTCGCGACGGACCTCGCTGCAGCGGGTGTGGACGTCGAACGGCACGTCCTCACCGGCAGTCGGCACGCGTTCCTCAACCGGCCGGGCACCCCCGACTCGACCGCAGCGCTCGACCTGGTCGCGGCGTGGCTCGGCCGGTCCGTCCGCTGAGCGCTGCCCGGGTGCGAACGGCGGACATCGGGCGGACGGCGGGGCAACCGCGGACGTACCCTGGGACCGGAAGCGACGGCGGTTCCTGTTCCCCGCGCCGCGCCCCCTGCCGTGACGCTCAACCATCGTGACGAAGAGTTCCCCCGTGACCGAACACCTCATCGAGTACGTCGCCCGTGACCGGACGGGCATCACCGCCGTCGTGACGACCACCGGCGTCATCGACGTCGACGTCGTGATCGAGAACATCCGGTCCGGGCACTCGGGGTACTTCGTGGCAGCCGACTCGTGGAAGCGCGCGCCGGTCCGGAGCATGTCCTTCATCGGCGGGACGTACCTGTTCGCGAACTGGGACGGTTCGAAGCGGAACATGCTGCACGACCTGGCGTTCCGCACGCCGACCCGGACCGTCCAGACCCCGCCGGCCCGCGAGTCGTGGTTCGCGCGGCTCGTCGCGGTGCTGTCCGGACGACGGGCAATGCCCGACGGACGGCACCTGCAGCACTGACCAGGCCGCGGGTCGGGTCCGACCGGGCCGTGCGGTCGGCAGGCGTCGTCGGGCTGCGCGGCCCGCGCGGTCGGCACGCGGCGTCGGGCTGCGCGACTCGCGCGGTCGGCTCGCGCGGTCGGGCTGCGCGGCCCCCGCGGTCGGGCTGCCCCGCCCCCGCGGTCGGCGCGTGGTCAGAGCCGCAGTGCCAGCGCGTTCGCCGTGAGTCCCGCCGCGGTCCCGCACAGCAGCACCGTGTCGCCGGGGCCGAGACGACCGTCCTCCAGGCACTTCGCGAGCGTGTACGGCACCGAGGACGACACCATGTTGCCGTACTCGGCGACGGCGTCGACGTAGCTGTCCCGCGGGAACCCGATCCGCCGCATCGCGATGCCGAGCGCCCCGCTCGCCTGGTGCGGCACGACGAGGTCGACGTCGTCGAGGCCGAGCCCGGCGCGCTCGAAGAACCGGTCGAAGAACCCGGGCAGGACCTTGAGCATCCCCATGAGCGCCCGACGGCCGTGCATGTCGAAGCGGTAGTCGGCGGGGTCGCCGTCGGCGTAGTCCTGGGCGGGGTACCGCGACAGACCGCCCCGCAGCTCGGTGTCGTGCGCGTGCTCGGGCCAGGTCTGCTGCAGACTCGACAGCACGCCCTGCTCGCCGGTGCCCCGCTCGAGCACGACCGCGGCGGCCGCGTCCGAGAACAGCTCGTACGACTCGCGCTGCTCCGGGTCGAGGAACCGTGAGCCGACGTCCCCCGAGACGACCAGGATGCGCTCGTACTCGCCGTCGGCCAGGTACCGCGAGGCGATGTCGACGGCGGTGATGAAGCTCGTGCAGGTGGAGTTCACGTCGAACGCCGCCGCGCGGGCGCCGGGCGCGACGCGTTCCATGACGAGCGACGCCGTGCACGGGATCGGCTGCACACCGGCCGCGCACGCCGCGATGACGCAGTCGACGTCGTCGGGGGTCAACCCGGCACGTCGGATGGCGTCCTCGGCGGCGGCCGACAGCATGTCGAGCTGCGAGACGTCGTCGGCGATGCGGTGGCGCGTGGCGGTGCCGGAACGCGACTCGAACGTGACGACCCGGTCCGGCAGGTACGTGCCCCAACCGCTGATCCGGCAACTCCTCATGGTGGTCCCCCTTCGTCGGTGCTCCGGTGCGCGTCCGCGCGGCCGGGTTCGTGGTCGTCCCCGGCCGGCAGGTCCGCACCGGTGCGGTGCTGGTCGACACCGAGCTGGTCAGCACCGAGCAGGTCAGCACCGAGCAGGTCGACGTCGGTGCGGTGGTGGTCGTGGCTGAAGAGCAGCCGCACCCCGGAGCGTTCGGCGTCGAGCAGCTGCGCGGCCGTCGTGCGCTGCGCCGGGTGGTCGTCCGCGACGGCGCGCGGCACCGGTCGGATGCGGTGCTCCTGGCCGAGCAGGTCGCGGCCCCAGGCGGCGTCCGCGGCGAGGAGCACGCGGCCCTCGATGACCGCCCCGAGGTGACCGGGCGCGTGGCCCGGCAGGTCGACCAGTCGGTACGAGCCGTCGCCGAACAGGTCGGCGGTGCGCAGCCCGCCGGGTCCGGTGCCCTGGCCGAAGGCGTCGTCCGGCACCACCAGGAGCCGTCGGTCCAGGTCGTCGGGCAGCAGCCCCGCCAGGACGCCGTCGCGGAGTCGCGGTGCGGCCAGGGTCCGGCGCACCGGTTCCGACACGACGACGGCGGCCGTGGGGAACGCGGACAGGCCGCCGACGTGGTCCGGGTGCAGGTGGGACAGCACCACGTGCGTCACCGTGCCGGGGTCGGACACCTGCGCACCGGCCGACGCCCCGGCCGGCACGTGCGGGGGCAGCAGGAGCCGGTAGGCGGCGCCCGCCGGGCCGGTCCGCCACGGCAGCGGCGCGTACCCGGTGTCGAACAGCACCCGCCGGTCGCCGTCCTCGTACAGGAACACGTTCGCCGGGAAGACGCGGCGCTCACGGGCGGCACCACGCAGGAGCTGGTGCACGCCGTGGACGGTCGACCCGCAGGCGAACGCGCGGAGACTACCCACCAGCGCTCCCCGGGGTCGACGCCGTGCGGTCGGCCGACGCGTAGCTGGCCAGCGCGGCGTCGAGGCCGACGGTCGGCTCGTAGCCCAGGACCTCGCGCGCCCGGGTGATGTCGAGCGTCTGCGAGTGCGTGATCGTCGAGACGGTGTAGCGCGTCACCGGGGGTTCGGGCCGCCCGGGCAGCACACCGCAGACCGCCTCGAGCAGGCCCGCCGCGCGGTACACGGCCCCGGCCGGCAGCGACCGGTGCCGCAGCGGCAGCCCGAGCCCGGTGAGCAGCTGGTCGAGCAGGTCGACGAACGGCCGCGGGTCCCCGTTCGTCACGTTGACGGCGAGCCCGGCGGCCTCGGGCACCTCGATCGCCAGCCGGACGGCGAGTGCGACGTTCTCGACGGCGGTCAGGTCGACGAGGCCCCGGCCGCCGCGCAGCAGCGGCACCCCGACGCGCTCGTGCACGCGCAGCAGGCGGGGCACCAGTCCCGGGTCGCCGGCCCCGATGATGCCGCGGGGGCGGAGCACCACGACCTCGACGTCCCGTGCCGCGCGGAGCAGCGACTCGGCGTGCAGCTTCGACCGGATGTAGTGGTTCATCGGCCGGCTCGGGTCGACCTCGTGCTCGCGGATGCCGAGGCGGTCCCGCGGCGCGGCGTAGACGCCGGGCGAGGAGACGTGCACGATCCGGCGTGCCCCGACCCGTCGCGCGTACTGCAGCACCCGCGCGGTCCCGGTGACGTTCGCGTGCTCGAACTCTGACCACCGACCCCACGGCGACGAGAGCGCCGCGCAGTGCACCACGACGTCGGCGGGGACGGACGAGCGGCCGAGGTCGTCGAGGTCCCCGACGAACACCGGCCCGTCGGGCAGCGCGTCCGCACGCCGACCGGCCGCGGTCACCCGGTGTCCGTGCGCCCGCAGGTCCCGCACGACGTGGCCGCCGAGGAACCCGGTGGCACCCGTGACGAGCACGTTCTCCCCCATCCTCCGATCCTAGGGTGCTCGCCGCTCGGTGCTCGCTGCCCGTGCTCGCTGCCCGCCGCCGGGCAGCCGTCTAGGCTCGTCCACGTGCGGATCGCCCTCGTCACCGACTACTACCTGCCGACGCTCGGCGGGGTCCAGACCGCGGTGCGCGCGCTCGCAGAGACGCTCACCGCAGCCGGACACGAGGTGACGGTGTTCTGCCCGCTCACCACGCCGTCGACGGACCCCGGTGTCGTGGGACTGCCGGTCTCCCCCGTCTTCCGCCCGGACGGCTACCCCTTCGCGTGGTCGCCGCGACGGCTCCGTCGGCTGCTCCGGCGCGAGTTCGCCGCCCGCGGCGTCGAGGTGGTGCACACCCACTCCGAGATGTTCGCGGCGCTCGGCGGTGTCCGGGCCGCCCACGACCTGGGGCTGCCGGTCGTGCACACCATGCACGGGCGGATCGACGTCTACACGCGGAACGTGCTGCCGCTCCCCGCGGTCACCACCGTCCTGCTCGCCGCCCTGCACGGCCGACAGATCAGCCACGACGGCATCCGGGTGGCCGGCGACCGCCCGTACACGAGGACACGGACCGGCCGGCGGATGTGGCGCGTCATGCTCGCGCAGTCCCGGGCGTCCACGCACGTCGTCGTGCCGTCCGGGCACTTCGCGCAGAAGCTCGTCGACCAGGGCGTCCGCACGCCGGTGACGGTGCTCACCAACGGCATCGAGACGAGCGTGCTCGACGCGATCGGCACGGTGCCGGCGCGGACCCTGCGCGCCGACGAACCCCTGCGGATCCTCTGGGTCGGCAGGCTGTCACCGGAGAAACGTCCGGACGTGCTCGTCCGGGCGGCGCACGCGTTCCCGCCGGGGGTGCAGGTCGACGTGCACGGCGACGGGGTGGCCCGCGCCGACGTCGCCCGCGCCGCCGCGGGCGCTCCGGTGACCCTGCACGGCTCGACACCGCACGACGGGGTGCTCGACGCCATGCGGTCGGCGCACCTGCTGGTGTCGAGCTCGTTCGACTTCGACAACCAGCCGATGGTGATGCTCGAGGCGATCGCGACCGGGCTGCCGGTGCTCTACTGCGACCCGGACCTGGCCGAGGTCGTGCCGGAGGGCGGCGGCTTCCTCGCCCCGACCCCGGACGCAGCCGGCCTCGCCGCCGTGGTCGGTCGGCTCCGCGCCGATCCG
The DNA here is from genome assembly GCF_001864895.1 of Curtobacterium sp. MCBA15_009. Classification (GTDB taxonomy): domain Bacteria; phylum Actinomycetota; class Actinomycetes; order Actinomycetales; family Microbacteriaceae; genus Curtobacterium. The sequence goes on along the minus strand of NZ_MJGO01000038.1, from coordinate 101,872 downwards.
GATGCGGTGACCCGCGCGAGCGAGGCGGTGCTCGCCGACCGCGGTCGCGTCGCGCAGCCCACCGCGGCCCTGGTCGACGTGTACGAGCAGGCCGTGGCGGCTGCGCGCGACGAGGGGGCGTCGCCGCCTACTGGTCGCCGTCCTCTTCCTGGTTGAAGTGCGAGTCGTCGCCCGTGTGGCCGGCGGCCAGGCCGTCGGGCTCGTTCGGGATGGTGTTGTCGTCGCCGAGGCCGCCCGGCTTCTCGGTGCCCTCCGGGTCGTTCTTCGGGGCGTCGTGGGTGCTGGCGTTGTCGCTCATGGGCTGCTCCAGTGCAGGGTCGGTCCGGAGGCGCTGCCACCGGCGGTGCTGAGGTCTCGGACAGTACGGCCCGTGCCTCGGAATCCGCCGACGACGGCGCCGCGGGGCTGCGCTGCCGGGTGACACCGACCGCGCCGTTCGGTAGATTGTTCAACAACTCCGGCGACGACAGGGGACCTCGTGACGACGATCGACCTGAACAGCGACCTCGGTGAGGGCTACGGCGCCTGGACCACGGCCGACGACACCGCGATGCTCGACGTGGTGTCGAGCGCGAACGTCGCCTGCGGTGCCCACGCGGGTGATCCGGTGATCATGCTCGCCACGGCGCGCGCCGCCGCCGAGCGCGGGGTCGCCGTCGGCGCACACGTCGCCTACCGCGACCTCGCGGGCTTCGGCCGCCGTCCGGTCCACGTCACGCCCGACGAACTCCACGCCGACGTCGTGCACCAGATCGGCGCACTCGCCGCCGCGGCACGGGTCGCCGGCACGGCCGTCACCTACGTCAAGCCGCACGGCGCGCTGTACAACACCGCGTGCGCCGACCCGGTGCAGGCCGAGGCCGTGGTCCGGGCGGTCGCCGACGTCGACGGGTCCCTCGCGGTGCTCGCGCTGCCGGGGTCCGAGCTGCTGCTCGCCGCCGAGCGCCACGGGCTCCGCGCGGTGAGCGAGGTCTTCGCCGACCGCGCCTACGAACCCGACGGTTCGCTCGTGTCACGGAGTCGACCCGGCGCGGTGCTGCACGACCCGGACGAGGTCGCGGCGCGTGTGCTCCGCATGGCCACCGCCGGGGTCGCGACCGCCGTCGACGGCTCCGACGTCCCGGTCCGCGCCGACTCGGTGTGCGTGCACGGCGACTCCCCCGGCGCGGTCGCGATGGCCCGGGCCGTCCGCACGCTCCTCACCGAGCACGGCATCCGGATCACCCCGTTCGCGCGATGACCGCCCCCGACCTCCGGACCGCGGGACGGACCGCGCTCCTCGCGACGTTCGACTCCCTGCCCGACGTCGTCGCGTTCCGCACGGGGCTGGCAGCGGTCCCGGTCCCCGGTCTGACCGAGGTCGTGTCCGGCGCCCGGACGCTGCTGCTCCGGTTCGACCCCGCCACGACCGACGCCGTCCGCCTGCGGGCCGACCTGCAGCGGGTCGCCCCGGTCGCCGCCGCGACCGCGGTCGACGGCGCCCCGCTCGTCGTCCCGGTGGTCTACGACGGCGAGGACCTCGACGCCGTCACCGACCTGACCGGCATGTCCCCCGACGAGCTCGTCGCCTGGCACACCAGCCAGGTCTGGACGAGCGCGTTCTGCGGTTTCGCCCCCGGGTTCAGCTACCTGACCGGCTCGGAGCCCCCGCTCGACCTCCCCCGCCGTCCCTCCTCCCGCACCGCCGTGCCGAGCGGGTCGGTGGCGCTGGCCGGTGAGTTCAGCGCCGTCTACCCGCGGGTCTCACCCGGTGGCTGGCAGCTGATCGGACGCACCACGGTGCCGATGTGGTCCCTCGATCGCGATCCGCCGGCCCTCGCGCCGGCCGGCACACGGGTCCGCTTCGTCGACGCGGGTCGGGCATGAGCGCCCTCACCGTCACGCACGTCGGCTACGGCGTGACCACCCAGGACCTCGGCCGGCCCGGCTTCAGCGACATGGGGCTCGGCGCGGCGGGCGCCGCCGACCGCGGGTCCGCAGCGCTCGCGAACCGGCTGGTCGGCAACCGTCCCGACGCGGCCGTCCTGGAGGCCCTGCTCGGCTCGGTCGCGCTCCGTGCGGACGCGTACGTGGTCGCCGCCACCACCGGCGCGGCCTGCCCCGTCGAGGTCGAGCGCGCGGACGGGAGCGTCCGGGGCGCGGCGTCGCACGAGGTCCTGCTCCTGGCGCCCGGTGACACCCTGCGCATCGGCACCGCGACGGTCGGGCTGCGCGCCTACGTCGCGGTGCTCGGCGGCGTCGCGGTCGACCCGGTGCTCGGCAGCCGGTCGTGGGACTCCCTCGCCCGGCTCGGCCCACCACCCCTGGCCGTCGGGGACGTGCTGCCGGTCGGTGACGCGCGGGTGTCGTGGCCGAACGTCGACGCCGTACCGCAGCCCCCGGAGGACCTCCCGGGCGGACACGTCCTGCTCGACGTGGTGCCGGGCCCGCGTGCCGACTGGTTCACCGCCGGGTGGCGGACGACGCTGACCGGGCAGGACCACCACGTGACCCCGGCCAGCGACCGCGTGGGGGTGCGGACCACCGCCGACCGGCCGCTCGAGCGCGCGGTCACCGGGGAGCTCCCGAGCGAGGGCGTCGAGACCGGGTCGCTCCAGGTGCCGCCGGAGGGCCACCCCGTCCTCTTCCTCGCCGACCACCCGGTCACCGGTGGCTACCCGGTGGTGGCGGTGCTGACGCCGACCGCCGTCGACCGCGCCGCACAGCTGCGCCCGGGCGACCGGCTGCGGTTCCGGGTCGTCGAGTAGGCCGGGCCGGAACAACCACGCGGTGTCGGGAGTTGTCTCGGACATCCCCGACGAAAGGCACCACATGTCGATCACCGTCCTGCTCGAGGTCCGGTTCCAGGCCGAGGCCGCCGCGGATGCCGTCGAGTCCGCCGTCCGGCAGACCCTCGCCCAGACGGCGTCGTTCCCGGGCAACGAGTCGCTCGAGGTCCTGGTGGACGACGACGACCCGACCCGCATGGTCGTCGTCGAGTCCTGGACCACCGCGGCTGACCACGACGCCTACGTCGCCTGGCGCGCCACCCCCGAGGGATCAGCTGCCATCGGACCGCTGCTCGCCGAGGCACCCGTCACCCGCACCTTCGGCCGCACGGTCCCGCTCGACTGACCGGACGGCCGCCGAGCGGGACCGACGCCCCGAGCAGGTTCAGCCGGTGTACCGGTACGTGCTCACCCAGTCGATGTCGAGGTGCCCCGCCGCACCCCAGTTCCCGACCTGGAACATGTACCGGTGCGCCGTCGTGGGCACGTTCGACGTGACCGTCTCGATGACCTTGCCGTCGAGGAGGTACCGCACCGACCTGCCGGGGATCCACTCGACCGAGTAGACGTGCCAGCTGCGCCAGGTCACCCCGGTGCTCATGCTCGTCGCGTTCGCTTCCTGCCCGGGGGTCATCGAGTGCTGGTGCAGCATCGGCGACCCCTCGAAGTTGCTCTCCGGGTAGTCGATCTCACCGTCCGACCAGACGTCGGACGACGGCCACAGCATGAACGCGGCGCCGTTCCCCGTGCCGCCGGTGGCCTTGGCACGGACGGAGAACTTCCCGCCGACGTGCGACCAGGCCCCGGACGGTGTGCCGAACGTGCCGGCCGCTCCGTGGCGCCCGTCGAGCGCGACGTCCATGAAGCCGTCGTGGGCGCTGACCTGCGACCCGGCCCAGTACATGCCGCCGGTGCCGTCCGGGTAGGGCTGCCACGCCTTCGCGTACCTCGCCGCGAAGGGGCCGTTCGCGGCTGCGGCGGTGCTGAAGTCCTCGACGAAGGTCTGCCGGAACTTCCCGACGTCGCCGACCGGGGCGGTGACCCCCGCGTAGGCGACGCTCCCCGTCCCCATCGACGCCACGACGGTGGCGCCGACGACCGCGGCGACGAGAGCGGTTCTCCTGATCCTGTGGTGGTGCATGTGTGCGTCACTCCCTGATGTGTGGCCGATGACGCCCGCTGGCCCGGGCGTCCGCCGGATCTCGGCTCGGCGTCGAGGCTAGGTGTCTTCGACAACACATGCAGGGGGTTGACAGGGCACCGGTCAGGAGGCGACCATGCGCCCGCGCGGGATCAGCGCGCAGCGTCCTCGCGGGCCTCCATCGCGTCCCAGGCGAAGCTGGCGAGCCAGTGCGTCGAGTAGTACTCCTCGCCGACGCTCGCCGCGAGCCCGGAGGCCAGCAGCCGGTCGGCCGCGTCGTCGAGCAGCCCCGCGATCCCCGCGCCCGCCCCGGGCGATCCGTCGGCGCGCAGGGCGTCCGCGATCCGGCGTGCCGCACCGGCACGGGACAGGTCGAGGCCGAACAGGTGGACCTGCTGCGGGTCGTTCTCGTCGCGGACCACCGTCGACCGCAGGATCGCGTCGCCCGGCTGCACCTCGGCGAAGAACGACTGCGCCCAGGTCGCGAACTCGTCGGCCGGCAGGACCGCGCGCACCAGGTCGGCCTCGGCGAGCCCGGCCGACAGGAAGTCGTGACCGCTGCGCTCCCACGCGAAGGGCCATCCGGCATCGTCGCCGAACCACTCGCGCGTGGCACGCTCGACCGTCGCGGCGAGGGTGTCCCGGCCGAGCGACCGGGCGGCCTCGAGCACGAGCAGCAGCCCGAACGCCGAGTTCGAGTGCACCCCGTGCCGGACCGGGTGGGCGGCACCGTCGACCCACCGGGTGACGAGGTCCTCGAGCACGTCGACGACGGGTGCGAAGCCGGGCGCGAGCTGCCGGATCGCGGGCACCTCGGACGCCGAGACCTCTGCGGCGAGCCGGGCGAGCCAGGCCCAGCCGTAGGGGCGCTCGTAGTGCGGTGTCCCCCGCAGGTAGGCCGCCTCGGTCGCGAGGTGATCCGTCGTGAGGTGCGCCTGCAGGATCGAAGTGAGCCGGGCCTCCAGACCGTCCGACAGGCCGTGCGCCACCAGGCGCGTGGCGAGCCAGTGCATGTGCACGGACGAGTGCCAGTCGTAGGACGTCGCGAAGGCCGGGTGGAGCTCGACGGGCAGGGCACGGTCGTCCGGACCGGACGTGGTGTGGTGCGCCGCGTACGGGTACTCGCGGGTGGTGTTCTCGGCGGCGACGGCCGCGAAGCGGTCGGCCCACGCGGCCCGGGTCAGGTCGATCGGGGTGGCATCAGAACGCGACAAGGTACATGACTCCCATGTTGACGACGAGCAGGACGGCGGCGGTCGGGATCTGCGCCTTGATCGGGCCGTACTTGTCCCGCATCTCGAGCAGTGCGGCCGGCACCAGGTTGAAGTTGGCGGCCATCGGCGTGACCAGGGTGCCGCAGAACCCGGCGAGCATGCCGATGGCGAAGATCGCGGCGGGGTTGCCGTCGAAGCCCTGCACCAGGACGGGCCAGCCGATCGCCGCGGTCATGATCGGGAAGGCGGCGAACGCGTTGCCCATGATGATCGTGAAGAGCGCCATGCCGAGGCAGTAGACCACCACGGCGGCGAGCAGCGAGCCCTCCGGCAGGACGGACTTGATGATCGTACCGACGGCGTCGCCGACCCCGGCCTGGGTGAAGACGATGCCGAGCGTCGACAGCATCTGCGGCAGCAGCGCCGCCCAGCCGATCGCCTGCAGCAGGCGCCCGCCTTCGCGGATCGGGGTGGCGATGCGCGGCGGGCGCAGGACGAACACCGCGACGACCACGGCCAGGACCGAGCCGATGCCCAGGCCGGTCAGGGTCGCGCTGCCCTCGGCGAGCAGGGGATCGCCGCCGATGCGGACCAGCGGGCCGAGCGTCGCCACGAGGACGGCGACCACGGGCACGACCAGCGCCGGGATGAAGAGCCTGTTGCCGAAGCGGGTCGCGAACGCCGCACGCTCGTCGGGGCTGGTGGTGGCGAGGACGCTCGTGCTGGAGGACGGCTTCGTCGCGACGCCCGTCGGTTCGGCCGGCCCCGTCTCGGCGCCCGTGCCGGCTCCGGGGATGCTCGCGACCCGGGTGCGGCTGGTGGTCCCGGTGAACCCGAGACCGGCGAGGGCGACCATCACGAGGACGGCGATGCCGAGCACCCACGATGGCGCGGTCTTCGCGGCGACGAAGGTGCCGTAGAAGAAGGACAGGCCGAGGATGCCCCAGAACGCCGCGTTGCCGAGGCGCTTCGCGTGCGCGGTGTCCGTGACGATGAGGACCGCGACGGCGATGAAGAACGCGCCGATGAGCCAGTAGAGCCATTCGCTGGTGATCACGCCGGGACCTCCGTGCCGGGGGCGATCGACACGTCGGCCGCCATCTTGTCGAGCCGTCGGTCGAGCAGCAGCAGCCGGGTGCCGTGCACGAGCAGGGCGGCGATGCCGGTCGGGATGGCCCAGAGTGCGAGGTCGATGGGTTCGAGCGCGAGCCCGTACGTCGAGTCGACGAAGGTCGTGATGAGCAGGATCGATCCGACCGCGACGAAGACGTCCTCGCCGAAGAAGACCCCGACGGTGTCGGACGACGCCGAGTAGCCCTTGATCTTCTCGCGCATGCGCTCGTCGATCCGGCCGTACTTCTTGAGCGCCGCGCCCTCGGCCATCGGGTGCACGAGCGGGCGCACGGTCTGCGCCGGGCCGCCGATGCTGGTCAGGCCGACCGCTGCCGTGACCTGCCGGATGGCGAGGTACCCGGCGAGCAGGCGCCCCGTGGTCAGCTTGTCGAGCTTCGCGATGAGGCGCTTCGCCTGGTCCTGCAGGCCGTAGCGCTCGATCAGGCCGATGACCGGCAGGACGAGCGCGAAGGTCGTGACCGAGCGACTGGACGCGAAGCCGTCGCCGAAGGCGGTGAGGATGCCGACGGGACCGATCCCGCCGATGGCCGCGGTGACGATGCCCGCGACGGTCACGACGAGGAGCGCGTTGACGCGCAACGCGAACCCGACGATGACGACGGCGACGCCGATGAGGACGAACATGCGGGCCAGCCTGGACTGCATTGTTCAACAATCGCAAGAGGGCGTTCTGCTCTGTAACACGACGGTCACACAGCATGCCCCCGCGTGCCCGCCCCGGATCGTGTCAGGATCGAGGGCATGACCCGAACCGTCGGCGGCGCCGAGTCCTCCGCGGCGCGACTGCGCACGATGATCGCGGACGGGGAGTTCGCCCCCGGGGCCCAGCTGTCCGAGGAACGGCTGAGCGACCAGCTCGGCGTCTCGCGCAACACCCTGCGCGAGGCCTTCCGCCTGCTCGCGCGGGACCGGCTCGTCGAGCACGTGTTCAACCGCGGGGTGTTCGTCCGCCGACTGTCCACCGCCGACGTCGTCGACCTGTACGCCGCGCGGCGCGTGCTCGAGCAGGCGGCCGTCCACGCGTGCGACCCGTCGGCTCCGGCGCTGGCCGACGCCGCCGCAGCGGTGGCCGAGGCGCGCGCCGCCGCTGCCGCCGGGGACTGGCGTGCGGTCGGCACGGCGGACATCCGGTTCCACGCCGCGCTCGTGCGGGCCGTGCCGAGCGAGCGCCTGTGGGGTCTGATGGACGGACTGCTCGCCGAGATGCGGCTGGCGTTCCTGACGACGGACGACCCGGCGTCCTTCCACGCGGGCTTCGTCGAGCGGAACGAGGCGATCGTCGACGCGCTGCGCGCCGGCGACCGCCCGGGCGCGTCCGCGCTGCTCGAGCACTACCTCGACGACGCCGAGCGTGCGCTGCGGTCAGCCACGACGGCGGGGTGACGGGTACGGGGGCGGGCACGGGCACGGGCACGGGAGGTCGACGCGGAACGACAGGATCGATGTCGTCCGACGTCGATGATGTCCGCCCGGGCCTCCGGGCGGGCGCCGACCCAGCCTTGTCGTCTTCGTGCCCGCCGCGTATGGTAACGATACCAACGGGAAGGAGAGCAACGATGCTCAGCTCGACACGAAGCACCGCCGTCCGTGGGGTGCGGGTCACGGCCGCCGCGATCGTCCTCGGCGTCGCCGCCGTCGGCGTCCCCCAGGCTGCGGACGCCGCTGCCGCACCACCGGACGCCGTCTGGCAGCAGCGCGCGAGCGCCACCTACGACGCCATGCAGGACGCCCTGTACACCGGCTCCGCAGGTCACGGGCTGTACCGGGAGAACACCGACACGAGCACCGGCAACCCGTACTCGTTCCTCTGGGAGTACCGCGAGGCCACGCAGGCGGCGCTCGACCTGCAGGGCATCGACGGTGCCGGCGCCGCCTACGCGCACTCCGCCGCTGCACGGGTGGACGGCTTCGAGCGGTACCACGCGGTCGCTCCGGGAGGACGCCCCGGCTACGAGTCGTACCTGCCCGCACCGCTCGGCACCGGCGGCGACGTCTACTACGACGACAACGCGGTCGTCGGCCTCTCCTTCGTCAGCCAGTACCAGGCCACCGACGACCCGGCGTACCTCGACCGCGCCGAAGCCGCCTTCGACGTCGCCGCGCGCAGCTGGAACACCGACGCGACGCTGCCGTGTCCCGGCGGCTCCGACTGGATCGACCGACCGGACAACACGGTCCGCGCCGCCAACGTCACCGGACTCACGGCACAGCTCGCCGCGCACCTGTACGAGGAGACCGGCGAGGCGTCGTACCTGCGCACGAGCACGAAGCTGTACCAGTGGAACAACCGCTGCCTGCGGGAGTCCGCCGGCCTGTACCGGAACAGCATCGGCCCCGACGGCACCATCGACCCGACGCTGTGGACGTACAACTCCGGCGCGATGATCGGGACGGCCACGATCCTGTACCGCGTCACCGACGACCCGAAGTACCTGCGCCAGGCAGCCGCGGCCGCCAAGGCGTCGCTGCGCTACTGGACGGCGGAGGACCGCCTGCAGCAGCAGCCCGCGGTGTTCAACGCGTTCTACGTCAAGGACCTGCTGCTGCTCGACTCCGTGCAGCACGACCCCGCGTACCGCGCCGCCGCCGAGCAGTGGGCGACGGCGACCTGGCGTGACAACCGCGACCCGGCGACCGGGCTGTTCCACTTCCAGCCGAGCGGCGGTGGCGACCCGGACTGGTCGCGCCCCGCCGCGACGCTCGACCAGGCAGCGATGATCCAGGTCTTCGCCGTCCTCGCGTGGTCGCCCGACCGACTCGGCGAGGTCAGTTGACCACCGCACTCCCGACCGGGGCTCCCGTCGGCGTCATGGACGTCGGCGGGAGCCACGTCACGGCCGCGCTCGTCGACCCGGCGGCGGTGGGCGCGGTCGACCGCGAGGCCGGCGCGGCGATCGACCCGCACGCGCCGCTCGGCGTCCTGCTCGACCAACTCGTCGGCCCTGCCCGGTCCCTGCTCTCGGCGGGTCCGCCGAGGGGCTGGGTCGTCGCCGTGCCCGGACCGTTCGACTACGCCGCGGGCACCGGCACGTTCGCCGGGGTCGACAAGTTCCGCTCACTGGCGGGCGTCGACCTGCGCCGGGCCTTCGCCGAGCGGCTCGACGTGGCACCGGACGACGTCCGCTTCTGCAACGACGCCGTCGCGTACGGCATCGGCGAGTGGGCCGCCGGGTCCGGCGCACGGGCACCGCGCATGGTCTGCATCACCCTCGGCACCGGGGTCGGCTCGGCCTTCCTGCACGACGGCGTCGAGGTCAGCACCGGCGACCGGGTGCCGGAGGCGGGCGAGGTGCACCGGCTGACGATCGACGGACGCCCGCTCGAGGCGACCTTCTCCTCCCCCGCTCTCCGTCACGCCTACCGCGCGGCAGCGGGCCGTGACCGCACCGTCGAGGAGATCTGCGCCCTCGCGCGACAGGGCGACCGGCTCGCCGCCGAGGTCGTCGACCGCGCGGCACGTGCCCTCGGCACCGCGCTGCGGCCGTGGGTCGAGCGGTTCGCCGCGGACCGTGTGGTCGTCGGTGGGTCGATCGTCCGGTCGTGGGACGTCGTCGGCGGCCCGCTCCGCGACACGATCGCGCCGGATGTCCGCACGGACGACGGCGGCCCGGTGGTGGCGGCCTCGCTCGGCACGAGGGCCCCGCTGGCCGGAGCCGCCGTCGCCTGGAGCCGCGTCGCCGGGCACGACGACGGCTGATCCGCGGTCCGGCCCCACGGTCCGGCCCCGCCGTCCGGACCCGCGGTCGGGCATCGGGATCGAGCACAGCCGACCCCGG
>NZ_MJGO01000038.1:1772-91225 GCF_001864895.1 Curtobacterium sp. MCBA15_009 | reverse complement strand
CCGACCCCGGCTCCCCAAGGGCGGATCGTGTACCGACCGACGCTCGCGGGCACGATGAACGTCTCGGCGTAGTGCACGACGAACGGCTCGAAGGCACCGTCGGGGCTCTCGACCACGGCTTCGGCACCCTCGACCAGGTTGAGCACGTTCACGGTGCCGTCGGTGTCGTGTGGGACCACGCCGTCGAACCAGTGCCGTCGGACCTCGATGAACTCGAGCTCGTGCAGTCCGGTGCGCTCCTCGACCCAGCCGTCGCCACGAGCGACCTCGGTCACCTGGTTCACGAGCTCGTCGCGGGCGAAGTCGGTGCGGCGGTCCCACTGGATGTTGGCGAAGGCGTGGTCGAGGTGCACCGGGCGCGGCACGCCGTCCAGGCCGACCCGCCCCCAGTCCCACATCTTGAACGTGAAGATGTACGGCGTCGCCGAGATCTCCAGGACCATCGAGTCGGCGCCGGAGCAGTGCACGGTGCCGGCCGGGATGAGGAAGTGGTCGTGCTTCCGAGCCGGGAACCGGTTGACGTACCGGTCCGCAGCGAAGGGTTCCTCGCCCGCCGAGGCCGACCGGAGCGCGCCCTGCAGCTCGTCCGGGTCCGCGTCGTCACGGAGGCCCAGGTACACGACGGCGTCGTCGGCGGCGTCGAGCAGGTAGTAGCTCTCGTCCTGCGTGTAGGGCATGCCGAACACGTTCTGCATGTAGTCGGTGAGCGGGTGGACCTGCAGCGACAGGTTGCCGCCGTCCATGGTGTCGAGGAAGTCGAACCGGATCGGGAACTCGGCGCCGAACCGGGCGTGGGTCTTCACGCCGAGCAGTTCGCGCGGGTGGCGGAACACCAGGTCGAGCGCCGGCAGCTCCACGACGGTGTCGCCGATGCGGAACAGCAGGCTGTTCTCCTCGGGGACGCAGTCGAAGCACCACGCGTAGTTGTCGGCGTCGCCGACCTCGAGGACCTCCTTCATCCACTGGCCGCCCCACACCCCGGGGTCGAAGAACGGCACGACGCGGAACGGCCGTCGGCTCGCGAGTTCGAGTCCGGCGCGGAAGGTGTCGCCGCTGATGAGCTTCGCCTCGGCCATCGAGGCGTTCGCGTCGAGCACGAGGTCGATCCGGTCGAACAGGGCGCGCTTGTGCCGGTCGGCCGTGCGCCACTCGACGAAGTAGCCGCGCTTGACCTTGCGGAGCTGGTCCTCGTCACCGTTGTCGGCACGCCAGTTCGGCGCCCCGGCCCGCTGCCGACGCTGGATCTCCCAGCGCGCGAGGTCGGCGAGCACGACCGTGTCGAACGCGGTCGGCACGAGCGTGGCACCCCAGCCGACCACCACCACGGGGCCGTCGGCCGACTGGACACGCTCGGCGACCTGCTCGAGGCGCCCGGCGTCGTAGAAGTCGGCGAGGACCTGGTGCCCGAGCACCCCGAACACGCGGTCGTCGGTGAGGTTCGCGGCGATGCGCTCCTCGATCTCGGCGTTCGGCAGTGCGGCAGCGTCCTCGACGTCGATGACGAGGGCGTCGGGCACGGCTGCTGTGAGCTCACGGCAGAGCCCCGTCAGGTCCGACCCCGGGTACGTGTCGACGGCCATGGTGTGGTGCTCGGACACGGTCAGGACCTCCGCCAGCCGACGCCAGGCGTCCGGACCGGCCCAGGCGTCGTGGCCCGGCGGCAGCTCGATGACGGGAGCCTTGTCGTACTGGCCGGCGGTCACACCGGCGGGCAGGAAGGTGGACATGGGACCCCTTTCGCACTGATAACGTTACCAACATACCGTCGCGCCCGCGTTCCTCCGCAACCCCGGACCTCGGCACCCGGTGCAGTTCCACGCGTCGGTGGTCGTTTCGCGCGTGGTGAGCAGAACCGCGCGTCGGAAGCCGTTCCTTCTCACCACCTTTGCGCGGAACGGCTTCCCACTCAGCCTGCGATGGGACGGAACGTGCACGCCCGCCGGGCGGGAGGCCCGGTGCCAGCCCGTCACGTGCCTCCCGCCCGCGCCGCGTGTGGTCCTCGCGCGCCGGAGGCGGTTCCGCGCGTGGTGAGCAGGATCGCGCGTAGGAAGCAGGTTCTTCCGGCCCCCGACGCGCGGAACGGCTTCCCACACCACCCGCGATGGGACAGAACGTGCGTGGCGCCGGACGGGAGGCCCGGTGCCGGCCCGCCACGTGCCTCCCGTCCGCGCCGCAAGCGGCCCCCGCGCGCCGGCGACAGTTCCGCGCGTGGTCAGCAGGATCGCGCGTAGGAAGCAGGTTCTTCCGGCCCCCTACGCGCGGAACGGCTTCCCACACCACGCGCGATGGGACGGAACGTGCACGCCGCCTCAGTGGTGCACGATGCTGACCGGCAGCTCGACGCGGCGCGGTGCCTCGCCGTCGGCGCTCCCGTCCAGGCGGGACAGCAGCATCCGCGCGGCCACGCGGCCGAGCTCGGCGGGGTCGTGGTCGATCACCGAGAGCGGGATCGGCGCCATGTCGGCGAAGTCGAAGGAGTCGAAGGCGAAGAGCCGCGGCGACCGGGCGACCGTGCCGTCGGCGACCGCTCCGGCGATCGCGCGGATGGCGCCGACGCTGATCCGGTTGTTCGCCGCGAAGACCGCGGTCGGCGGCTCCGGCTGGTCGAGCAGCCGGCGCATCGCGTGTTCGGCCGCGGCGGCGTCCTGCAGCTCGAGGACGACCAGGTGCTCGTCGGGCTCGGACCCCCGCTCGTCGAAGGCACTACGGAAGCCGGCGAGGCGGCGTTGTCCGGTCGACACCGTGACCTTGTTGCCGAGGAAGGCGATCCGCCGGTGGCCCTCGTCGAGCATGATCGCGGTCGCGTCGTGGGCGCCGCGGACGTCGTCGATGAGCACGGCGTCCGCCGGGGCGTCCTCGACGGTGCGCGACGCGAGGACGACGGGCGCGTCGTTCAGCCGGTCGGCCGTGAAGCGGGTGCCGTCCTGGCCGACGGGCACGACGATGAGGCCCTCGACCTGGCGACCGAGGAAGTCCGACAGCAGCTGCCGCTCGAGGTCGCCGTCCTCGTTCGTCGTGCCGACCAGGATGCGGCGGCCGGTCGCGGCGACGACCTGCTCGATGCCCTGCACGACGCCCGCGTAGTAGGGGTTGCCGATGTTCGTGATGAGCACGCCGACGAGGCCGGACCGCTGCCCGGGGCGCAGGCTGCGCGCGTTCTCGTTGCGGTGGTAGCCGACCTCGGCGATGACGCGCTCGACGTGCTCGCGGAGCGCCGGGCGGACGTTCTTGCCGCCGGAGAGCACGCGGGAGACGGTCATCGGGCTCACCTCGGCGACCCGTGCGATGTCCTTCACGGTCATCGTGGCCTTGCGGCCCGGCTCGGGTCCCTCGGCTGCCTGCATGCGTCCCTGTATACCGGACGGCCCACTTGCGGCCGTTCGTCGGCCGTGTATGCTCCACTTGGTAACGTTATCAATTCACCGTCGAATGGATCGTCCGATGCCGAACCCGCTCTCCCGAGGGCCCGCCGTGACCCGCCGTTCCGCACTCGCCGTCGGTGGCGGCGGCCTGCTCGCGCTCGCCCTGTCGGCGTGCGCCCGCGGCTCCGACACCCAGCCGTCCGCGCCCGGCACCGTCACGTTGAACAGCGACAACCCGACGTGGGGGCCCGGCTACGCGGCGGCCTCGGCGGTGCTCGCGAAGCGGACGGGGTACCGCATCACCTCGCGCTCGGTGGCGAGCGTCGCGAACTACGGGCAGATCATCCGGATGACGGCGCAGACCGACAGCACCACGGACCTCATCAAGTGGACGAACGGCTACCGCCTGCAGGACATCGCCCGGGCCGACATCCTCACCGACCTGAACAGCGTGTGGGACGACGTCGAGCGGCGCGGGTGGGTCGACCCCGGGCAGCGCGAGTCCTTCAGCTACCGGGGCAAGGCGTACGGCGTCCCGCTCTACAAGAGCTACTACGCGGTCTTCTACAGCAAGAAGGCGTTCGCCGAGCACGGCATCCAGGTCCCGACGACCTTCGACGAGGTGATGGACGCCGCGCAGAAACTTAAGGACGCCGGCATCACACCGTTCCTGTCCCCCGGCGCCACCACCTGGGAGGCCGAGATCTGGTTCATGCAGCTGCTCGCCTCGACCGACCCGGACTACTACCAGGCCGTGACGACCGACAAGGCGGAGTACACCGCCGACCAGGCCGTCGAGGCGATGGACCTCTGGTCGGGCATGTACGCCGACGGGTTCTTCTCCGCCCCGGACGTCACCTCGAACGACCTGCCCGGCCTGGTCGGCAAGGGCAAGTTCGGGATGATGCTCTACGGCACCTGGTTCGCGAACACCCTGCTCGCGGCGGGTCTGACCGACGACGACATCGGCTTCTTCCGTGTCCCGCCGCGGGGCGACGCGCCCGCCGCGGTCGTCGTCGAGAGCGGGTCGCTCTCCGTGCCGGTCAAGGCCCACCGGCACACGGCCGCCGTCGACGTCGCGAAGAACTGGCTCGCGACCGACGTGCAGACCGCCTGGGTCGGGTTCCTCGGCGACACGAGTCCGAACCCCGACGCCCTGCCGAAGTCCGACCTGGTACAGGACCTGGCGAAGGACATCGCCGCGACGCGTCCGATCCAGTTGACGCGCTACTGGGAGGCCTCCCCCACCCCGCTCGTCGAGGGCAACGTGCAGGACCTCGGCGCCTTCATGGTGAACCCCTCGAAGGCGAACGGGATCGCCACCCTGAAGTCGATGCAGAACCGGGCCGAGACCGAGTGGAAGATCTGGAACGCCGCATGACCCTCACCCAGCCACCCGTCCCCGAGACGGCGGTCGACCCCGCGGCCCGCACCGCTCCCACCCGACGCCCGACCGCGCAGCAGCGCGTGCCCCTGCGGGCACGACTGACCGGCGGAGCGTTCCTCGCGCCGGCCGTCGTGCTCGTCGTGGTGCTCCTCGTCGCCCCGTTCCTGTTCACGATCTACCGCAGCTTCTTCGACGACAACGGCTTCACCCGCAGCTGGGTGGGCCTCGAGAACTACCGGGCGATGTTCGCGGACCCCGCGTTCGGCCAGTCCGTGCTCAACACGTTCCTGTGGGTGGTCGGCACCCTGCTGCTGCCCGTCGGGATCGGACTCGCGATCGCGGTCGGGACGTGGAAGCTGAAGCTCGGCGGACTGGCACGGTTCGCGATCGTGCTGCCCTACGCGATCTCCGGCTCGGCGACCGCCGTCGTCTGGACCTTCATGCTCTCGACCGACGGCGGCCTCGACACCCTGCTGCGGACGTTCGGGCTCGACGGCCTGGTGTCGCAGTGGCTGCTGCAGTGGCCGCTCAACACCGTGATGATGATCATCGCGACGACGTGGCAGGCGACCGGGGCGTGCGTGATCCTGTTCCTGGTCGGCCTGCAGTCGATCCCGCCGAACACGCTCGAGGCCGCGCAGATCGACGGCGCCTCCGGATGGCGGCTGTTCTGGTCCGTGACCTTCCCGCAGCTGCGTCCGATGACCGTGGTCGTCGTCGGCATCTCGATCGTCGGCAGCCTGAAGGTGTTCGACCAGGTGCTGCTGCTCACGAACGGCGGCCCCGGCACCGCGTCGGAGACCCTGGCGCTGACGATGTACCGCGAGACGTTCACGCTCTCCCGCTACGGTTCCGGCGCCGCCGTGGCCGTCTTCCTCACCCTGGTCGTGGTGGTCGCCTCGTACGCCTACCTCCGCCGGCAACTCCGTCCCACCGACTAGCAGGAGCCCGAGATGACCAAGACCTCCCGCCGGATCCTGACGGTCGTGCTGATCGTCGTGTCCCTGATCTGGCTGATCCCGTCGTACCTGCTCGTCGTCAACGCGTTCACCCGCGGCGCCGACTACTCGGGTACGCCGTCCTGGTGGCCCACCTCGTGGTCGCTGTTCGAGAACATCGGCATCGCGTTCCGGAACGCCAACGTCGGCCAGGGCATGGCCAACAGCCTGCTCTACTCGGTCGTCGGCGCCGGTGCCGCGGTGTTCATCGCCGCGCTCGCCTCGTTCGCGGTGACGATCATGCCGGTGCGGCGCCCGACGCTGTGGTTCTGGGTGATCTACATCGGCACGATCCTGCCGCTGCAGGCGTTCCTGTCGCCGCTCTTCACCGGGTACGCGGCCGCGTCGCTGTTCGACACCCAGTACGGCATGCTGCTCGTCTACGTGGCACTGACGATCCCGTTCGCGTTCTTCGTGGTGCGCGGGCACATGACCGGCCTGCCGAACGAGGTGCGCGAGGCCGCATCGCTGGACGGCGCCGGCTGGGTGCGGATGTTCTTCCAGGTCCACCTGCCGCTGTCGACCAGCGCACTGCTCGCCGCCTTCGTGTTCCAGTTCACCTGGATCTGGAACGACCTGCTGTTCGGCCTGACGCTCTCGTCGAGTCCGAACATCCGGCCGGTGATGGCGACCCTGGCCGACCTGACCGGCAACTACTCGACGTACGGACCGCCGGTCGCGTTGGCCGGCGCGCTCGTTGCGTCGCTGCCGACGGTGATCGTGTTCTTCGCGTTCCAGCGGTTCTTCGCCCGTGGCCTGAACCCGACCGCCTGACCCCGACCGCCTGACCCCGACCGACCGGCCGGCCGCCCCTCCGGCCTCCGGCCTCCGGCCCGTCCCGGCCCGATCACCCGCCTCCCTCGCCTCCCCGGCCGCCCCCGGCTGCCCGACCACCCCGACCTCGAAGGACTCCCCCGACGATGACCGACACCGCCCTCGTCTCCGCCCAGCCCTGGTCCCACCTGGAGGCCCGCGCCGGCCTCCTCGACCGCGCCTCCGTGGCCGCCGCGACCGTCGGCGGGACGCGCGTGCGCGTGATCCCGGAGCCGTTGCTGACCGAGCGCGACGGCGTCCCCGTGCAGAGCGTGCGCGTGCTGCTCGGCGAGGACACCGGGACCCACACCGACACCGAGCCGGACGCGACCACGTCCGCCATCGGCGCGACCCTCGCCGGGCCGGACGGCGACCGGGTCGTCGCCCACGCGCCGTCCCCCGACGCCGGGTCGGTCCGGCTGCTCGTCCGGACCGTCGACGCACCGACCGACGTCACCCTGGCGCTGCCCGGGCTCGGCGACGAGACCGTCTCGTTCGTGCTGCTCCCGCAGCGCGCGTGGTCCGTGCACGTGGTGCACCACTCGCACTTCGACTTCGGGTACACCGACCCGCAGACGACCGTGATCTCGTCGCAGCGGTCCTACCTGGACTCCGCCGTCGAGCTCGCCGATGCGACCCGGGACTGGCCCGACGCAGCCCGGTTCCGTTGGAACGTCGAGGCGCTGTGGGCGTTCGCGGACTGGGAGCGCCACCGCCCGGCCGCGAAGGTCGCCGAGTTCGTCGAGCTCGTCCGCCAGGGCTCGATCGGCCTCAGTGCGATGCCGTACAACCTGCACACGGACACCTGCTCGACCGAGGAGCTGCACGAGCTGTTCCGCGAGGCCCGCCGGATCCGCGACCGGTACGGCATCGACTTCACCACCGCGATGCAGACCGACGTCCCCGGGCAGGTCGCCGGCCTGCCCGACGCCCTGCACGACGTCGGCGTGCGGTACCTCGCCGTCGCGCACAACTGGGCCGGGCGCTCGATGCCGCACCAGAACGGTGCGCTCGACCTGCCGCGCATGTTCCGCTGGCGCACCCCGGCCGGCAACTCCGTCGTGGTCTGGATGACCGACAGCCCGCACGGCCTGGCGTACATGGAGGGGCCCATGGTCGGCCTCACCGAGTCGTACGAGGTCGCCGAGGCGTACCTGCCCGCGTACCTCACCGCGCTCGCGACGCGCGGCTACCCGTTCCCGCCCGGGGTGTTCGGCGCGCACGGCGAGCAGGCCGAGGGGCGGCCCGGCTACCCGTGGGACGTGCTGCACCTGCGGACGCAGGGCTTCATGGGCGACAACGGGCCGGCGCGGCTGCACCTGTCCGAGGTGGTCCGCCGCTGGAACGAGACCTGGACGTCGCCGACGCTGCGGGTCTCGACGAACGAGGACTTCTTCGCCGAGGCCGAGGCCCGCCACGGTGACGAACTCATCACGGTCGAGGGCGACTGGGGCGACTGGTGGGTCGAGGGCGTCGGGTCGGCAGCCGTGCCGCTCGCCCTGGCCCGCGAGGCCCAGGCCACGGTGAGCGACGCCCGCTCCTTCTCGCAGGCAGCCGCCTGGCTCGGCGGTCAGGCCGTCCCGACCGAGCAAACCGACGCGGGGTCGGCCTGGGACGCGATCTCGATGTTCAACGAGCACACCTGGGGCGCGAGCAACTCGTGGACCCACGGTGACGAGGGCTACGACTCCGGCGAGCGCCAGTGGCAGTGGAAGGTGGGGCAGGCGATCACCGCCCACCAGCGCGGCCGCGACCTCGAGGAGCACGCCCTCGTCTACCTCGCCGACACGGTGGCGGCACCCGACGACGCCCTCGCCGCGATCGTCGTCGCGAACGCCTCCGGTGCGACGCGCACGGGCGCGGTCCGGTTCCTGCTCAAGGAGTCCACCGTGCCGCTCGACACCCCGGTCGCGCTCCGCGACGGCCGGACCGGCGACACGCTGCCGGTCGTCGTCGAACCGCAGTCGAACGCACTGCACCGTGAGTCCGGTCGCTGGGTCTCGGTGCAGCTGACGGACGTGCCGGCGTTCGGCTTCGTCCGGGTCGACGTGCTGCCGGGCACTGTTGAGCCGGAGGCGCCGCGCGTCCACGACCCGCTCACGACGCCGGCCGCCGAGCTCTTCACCCTCGAGAACGCGTACCTGCGGGTCGCCGTCGACCCGCGCACGTCGACCATCCGGTCCGTCGTCGAGCTCGCGACCGGCCGCGAGATCGTCGAGCAGGACGCACCGGCCGGCTTCAACGGCTACGTCTACGACGAGTACGGGTCGTCCGGCGCGGGCGTCAACCACCTGGCGAACAAGCTGTGGAGCTCCGACCGGCTCGAACTCCTCGCCTCGCGTACGGTCGGCGGCCCCGCGGTCCTGGTCGAGCGGGTCTCCGACGCCGTCGAGGAGCGCCTGGTCTACCGCTTCGCCGCCGCCGGGGTCGACGCCGTCACGGTGACGCTGCGGCTGCGGCACGGCGAGCCCCGGCTGCGGATCGCGAACCGGCTCGAGAAGCCGGTGACCCGCACGAAGGAGAGCGCGTTCTTCGCGTTCCCCTTCGCCGCGGCGGAGCCGGTCGTCCGCTACGAGGTCTCCGGCGGCGTCACCGGTGACGGCCTGGCGCACGTGCCGGGTGCGCCGCAGCACATGCGCGCGATCCGCAACTGGGTGAGCGTGCAGGACCGCGACGACGCCGTGGTCTGGGTGACGAAGGACGCACCGCTGGTCCACCCGGGCACGATCTCGCTGCCGTACGCGCCGTTCCCCGCGAGCACGAGCCCGGCGCGAGCGGCGACCGTCTACTCGTGGCTGCACAACAACGTGTGGGACACGAACTTCCCGATCGAGCAGGGCTTCACCGCGACGTTCGAGTACGCCCTCGGGGTCCGTGCCGAGGCCGGGCAGTCCGTCGAGGCCGTCGCCCTGCAGACGACGGCGGACCTGGTCCGTCCGATGGCGACGGTCCCCGCAGCCGGTTCCGGCTCGGGCGCGGACGCGTCGGCCGAGCTCCTCACCCTGGACGACGACCGCGTCCGCCTGGTGTCCGTGGTCGCGGGTCCGGACGACCGGCAGTCGATCGTCCGCCTGCAGTCGGTGTCCGACCAGCCGGTCACGCTCACGCTCCGCGTCGGCACCGCCGTCGGTGCGGCGGCACGCAGCACCTACCTCGGCGACGACGCACCCGGCTCGGTCGAGGTCCTCGACGACGGCGTGCGACTCGCGCTCCGACCCTTCGAGGCCACGGCCGTGCGGCTCACGAGACTGCCGCAGGACTGACGGACGGGAGGCGCGGGGCGGGGCCGACCCGCGCCTCCCGTCCGTCACCGGTCGCGACCACGACGCGGACGCGACCCGACGGGCGGGCTGCGGCCCGCCGCCGTGCGGCGGTACCCTCGCAGCAGTGACAGCTCCCACCGCCCTGTGACCCAGGGCCCACCCAGCGACACCCGTTCGCTCCTCGGACGAGGGGCGGTGGTCTCGTGTGCCCGGAACCGGGACTCCGATCGGAGTCCCCGCTCCCCCGCCACCCACACGACACCGTCCGAGAGAGCCCGTCACCATGACCACCGATCGTTCCACCGACCCCACCGCTGACCGTTCCGCGCTGCGAGCCGACTGCGCGAACTGCGCCGCCCTGTGCTGCACCGCCTTCGGGTTCCAGCGCTCCGCCGACTTCCCCGTCGACAAGCCCGCCGGCACCCCGTGCCGGAACCTGACCGCCGGGTTCTCCTGCTCGGTCCACGACTCGCTCCGTCCCCGGGGGTTCCGGGGCTGCACCGTCTTCGACTGCTTCGGTGCGGGGCAGTACGTGTCGCAGGAGCTGTTCGGCGGACGGAACTGGCGGGACCACCCCGAGGTCCGCTCGGGGATGTTCCGGGCGTTCGCCGTCGCGCGGCAGCTGCACGAGCTGCTCTGGTACCTCGCCGAGGCCCGGACCCGAGCGGTCGGGCCGGAGACGGCGGCGCAGGCCGCCGCGCTCGAGCAGCAGGTCCGGGCCGTGCTCGACGGGGACGTCGACGGGCTGCTCGACCACGACGTGCAGCGGACGCACGCCGCCGTGCGGGACACGCTCGTCGAGGTCAGCGCGGAGGTCCGCGGCGGCTTCCTCGCCGACGACGTGGCCGATCAGGCAGGGCTCCGGCCGGGCGCGGACCTCGCCGGCCGTGACCTCCGGTCGCTGCGGCTGACCGGTGCCGACCTACGCGGGGCGTCGCTCATCGCGGCGGACCTGCGCGGTACCGACCTGGCGTCCGCCGACCTGCTCGGCGCGGACCTCCGCGACGCCCGGCTCGACGGGGCGGACCTGTCGACCGCCCTGTTCGTCTCGCAGCCGCAGGTCGACGCCGCGCGAGGCGACCACGACACCCGGCTGCCGGCCGACCTGCGTCGTCCCGGCCACTGGGAGGGGACGACCGGGGGACGCGCTTGTCCCTCGTTGTGCTGATTGTCGCCGTCGACCGACCGGTCTACCGTCGCTTGCGCGCGGCAACGGGGTCGCTGTCCTCGATCGGCTGCGCCCCACCGCCGCCGTCCACGAGCGGCTGATCGAAGGAGATCACGTGCACGAATCCGCCAAGCCCTCGGCCCTCAGCCGCCGCGCGTTCCTCGGCGCGGGTGCCGCCGGGCTCGCCGCCGCGGCGTTCCCGGTCACCGGCGAGTCACTCGGCCTGCTCCGCCCCGCTGCGGCGAGCGCGGCGGCGCTGCTCCCGGTGGGCATCGTCAACCGCACCGGGAACTACGCCGACGAGAACGTGTGGATCCACGTCGTCGGGACGGACCTCGGCACCGGTCAGCTCGGGCACGTGACGCCGGAGGGCACCTTCCACGCCGCCAGCACGAGCGACAACGGTGCGGACGGGATCGCCCACTGGGGTGTCCGGCTCAGCAACGCGCGGACGGTGACCATGCCGGCCGGCGGCATGTCCGGCCGCATCTACGTCTCGCTCGGGCAGGAGATCCCGTTCCGGGTCGTCGGCACCGCCGGTGGCGCCGGCGTCGTGCAGCCCGTCGGCTGGGTGAGCGGCGACCCGACCTTCTCGGTGTTCCACGACTACTTCGAGTTCACGTGGCAGAACGGCTCGATGTACTGCAACTCGACCCAGGTCGACATGTTCAGCATCCCGATCGCCATCCAGCTGCAGGGCGCTCGGAACCAGACCATCGGCGTGGTGCGCGACGGCGGCCGCTCGGCGTTCTTCGACCGCATGCGCGGTACCGAGGGGTTCGCCGACCTCGTCGTCGACGACGTCCGCGTCATCGCGCCGGGGCACGGCATCGACGTCGGTCGGTTCAGCGGGACCTACCTGGACGGGTACGTGCGCGAGAGCTGGGACGCGTACACGCAACGCGACCTGCTCGTCGACGCGAACGCCGTGCGGTACACGCTGCGGACGAGCGGTGACGTGATGACCGCGACGCGGGTGGGCGGCGGCCAGGTCGCGCAGTTCCGGCTCCCGTCGACGCGGGACGTGTTCTACTGCGACGGCAACCTCGCGGCGCCGAACGACGGGGTCGTCGGGCCGATCGCCGCGGTGCTCGGGGCAGGCCTGAACCGCTCGACGCTGCGCGACGTCGGGACGCAGCCGACCACCGACCCGTCGGGCTTCTACCGTCAGCCGCGGACGAACCACTACGCGGCGGGCCTGCACGACATCCACACGGACGGCAAGGCGTACGGGTTCCCGTTCGACGACGTGGGGAGCTTTGCCTCGTACATCGAGGACGGCGCCGCCACCTCGTGCACGCTGACGATCGGCCCGCTCGACTGATCGCGGGCGCCGGCGCTGGCACGGGGTCGGCGCTGGCGCGGGGCGCGGGCGGCGCCGCCAGCCGCGCTGCCGGCCGATGCCGCGTCGGTCGTCAATCGTCGGCTGCCGCAAGCGCCGCGAGCACCGCACGCTCGTCGGCCAGCGGCAGCCCGGACCGCCGGGGCCGCTCGACGCCGCGGGCCCGCTCGTCCTCGAGTACCCGACGCAGGGTCTCCTGCAACGGTCGGGTGCGGCCGCCCGCAGCCCGGAAGGCCGCACCCGACCGCCGGGCGAACCCCGCGGCGGACGTCGGCAACCACAGCGGCAGCGAGCGCGGACCCGCCCAGTACTGCACGTCGTGTGCGAGCAGCGCCTCGTCGTCCGCCTCGACGAATCCGCCGGTGTACCCGGCGAGCGCCGCGAGCTGGCGCAGGACGTCGCCGAGCGGCTGCGGCGCACCGACCGCGTTGACGGTGCCGACGAAGCCGGTCAACCCGGCGTGCATGATCCACGCCGCCAGGTCCGTCACGTCGACGACCTGGACGGACCGCTCGGCGAGGACGGGGACGAGCACCGGGCCGGGCCGGCTCAGTCGGGCCGGCCAGTACCCGAACCGGTCGCTTGGGTCGCCCGGACCGACGATCAGGCCCGGGCGGACGATCGCGAGCCGGTCGCCGAGCCGCGCTCGGGTGACCCGTTCGGCGGCGACCTTCGCGGCGCCGTACTCCGACAGGTCGTCGGGCTCGACGAGCGCCGCCGACTCGTCAGCATCGGGCTCGGCGTCGTCGGCGTACACCGTCACGGTCGAGACGAGGGTCCAGTGCGCCGCACGATCGGCGAGCGCATCGAGCGCCGGGCCGACGAGGTCCGGCGCGTGCGCGAGCTCGACGACCTCGTCCCAGTCCCCCGTCACCGCGTCGTACGCGCCCGGCTGCAGCCGGTCCGCCCGCACCAGTTCGGCACCGTCCGCGACCGCGCCGGACTCGCCGCGGGCGAGGCACACGACCTCGGCCCCGGACTCGACGGCAGCCCGGGCGACCTCGCGACCGAGCCACCCCGTCCCGCCGAGGACCAGCACGCGCCGCACTGCGCCCGTCATCATCGGAGCCGGGTCAACCGACGATGGCGGCGACGGCGTCCACGACGACCTGCCGCCGCCGTGCCGGGGTGACCGCGTGCACGAGGGCGTCGTACTCCGGCGCGGTGGTCGGCGCGGTCACGCTCCAGAGCGCGGCGAGGTGCAGCACCAGACCGAGCAGCACCGCGGGTCGGTAG
This sequence comes from Curtobacterium sp. MCBA15_009, assembly GCF_001864895.1. Classification (GTDB taxonomy): domain Bacteria; phylum Actinomycetota; class Actinomycetes; order Actinomycetales; family Microbacteriaceae; genus Curtobacterium. The sequence continues at coordinate 77,656 of NZ_MJGO01000038.1, read as the reverse complement.
GACCGCGGCAGCACTCCCGCACGTTGTGCGTGCTCGACGGCGGCCACCGCTTCGGTGTTGCGGGCGACGACTGCTTCGAGGGGTTCGGCGTCGCCGCGCTCCAACCGGTGCCAGGCCGCGAGCCGCGGTGCCCACGGGCGGCGGGCCAGCGAGTCGTGCAGCCGTCCGGCGAAGGCGGGGAGGTCGTCGGTGTCGACCGGGACCTCGGTGAAGGTCTCGGCGACGGTCTGCTCGACGAGGGCGTCGAACAGGCCCTCCTTGCTGCCGAAGTAGTGGAAGACCTGGGCCTTGTTGCTCGACGCGGCCGCAGCGATCCGCTCGACCTTCGCCCCGTTGCACCCGAGTGCCGCGAACTCGTCGCGCGCGGCGAGCAGGAGTCGCGCCCGGACGGCGTCGGCGGCGGGCGGCGTGAATCGGGCCATGCCGACCACCGTACCGACCCGAGCGCCCGGGCGGGTCGCGCCGTGGGGTGGTCGCGACCACGGCCGGACGGGAGGCGCGGTGTCAGCTGGCACCGCGCCTCCCGTCCGCCACGGGGTGCGGAACCGCGCGTGGTTCGCAGGATCGCGCGTCGGAAGCAGGATCGCACGTCGGAAGCAGAGTCGCGCGCAGGAAGCAGGATCGCGCGCAGGAGGTCGGAAGGAAGGGCGTCCCATGTGCGGAACGTCGCACCACGCGCGGAACTGCAACCGGGGCCCGGAGCTCCGCGGGTGGTCAGGCGACGATCTGGACCCGAGCGGGCGCGTCGGCGATCGTGAACGGCGTGGACGTGCCCCGCACGTCGACGCGGTAGTCGCCGCGGAACCCGCGGACCTGCACCACTCCGCGTTCGTCGGTGCGCAGTCCCGTCGGGCCGAGCCACCACTCCTGCTTGACCAGGCGACGGAGCGCGTCGTAGGACGGCTTCGGCGTGCCGTCGGCGCGCACGAGGCCGATCGGCGCACCGAGCCAGGCGTCGGCGTCGGTGATGCCCCAGTAGGTGATGGCCTCAAGGGCGGGGTGCCCCACGAGGCTGCGGTAGTGCCGCTCGACGTCGTCGGCCTGGCGCGCCTCGCCCTCGGGCGTCGACGGCCACGAGTCGACCTGGTGGTCGTTCAGGTCGACGATGTGCGCGGGCATGAGGTCACCCGAGACGAGCGAGGTCTCGGTCAGGTGCAGCGGCAGCCCGTACCGGGCGAAGCGGTCGACCATGGCGAGCATCGTCTCCTCGCCCCAGTACCCCTGGTGCATGTGGGTCTGCAGGCCGATGGCGTCGATCTGCACCCCGGCCTCGAGCACGCCCTCGATCAGGCACTCGTACGCACTCGACAGGTCGAAGTCGTTGAGCAGCAGGGTGGCGTTCGGGTTCGCGGCGCGGGCCTCGTCGAAGGCCATCCGGATCATCGGTATGCGGCCCCGGGCACGGGCGAGCGGCGTGATCGCGTTGTCCCCGTTGTCGAACACCGGCATGATGACGACCTCGTTGATGGCATCCCAGGTGTCGATGACGCCGGCGGCGTCCGACACCTCGCGGCGGATGCGCGCGCGCAGCAGTTGCTCGACCTCGTCCGTCGGCAGCCCGAGCAGCCAGTCGGGCTGGACGGTGTGCCAGACGAGCGGGTGCCCCTTCACGGCGATGCCCCGCTCCCGGAACCACCGTGCGGCGGCGAGCAGGCGGCGGGTGTCGGGCGCACCGCGCTCGGGCTCGAAGCGGCCCCAGTAGAACGGGAGCGTCGCGGTGTTGAACACGTCCGCGAACAGGTCGGCGAGGTGCGCGGTGGCGTCTGCGTCCGCGGCGGCTGCGTCTGCGTCTGCGTCTGCGTCTGCGTCTGCGTCTGCGGCGAGGTCGACGAAGTCGAAGCCGATGTTGCCGAAGGTGAAGGCGTGGCGGGTCTGCTCCACGGTCACCTCGGTGTCACGCAGCGGAGCACCGCTCGCGTCGACGAACGTCAGTGTGGCCACTCCGTGTCGGTGTGCCGGCCCGGTCGGTGTCGTGGTCTCGTGCGGCATCGCTCGTCCTCCGACGTCGGCGTCGACGTCCCGTGGGGCTCTCGCCGGGCGGGGTCGTCCGCCGGTGGCCCGACGTGCGCGCCACGGTAGCACCGGGCCCGACGGGCCGGGGCGGGACAGCGCGGTCGGCGATGTCCCGCGCGTTCCTTCCCACAGCGCCTGGCATGGGAAGCAGGATCGCGCATGGGAGGCCGGAAGAACGGGCCTCCCATGCGCGAAACACCTCACCACGCGCGGAACGACCTCCGACGCGCGGAACTGCACCCCTAGGGCGCGACGGGCCGCGCGAGCTCGACGAGTCGGAGCGGCGCCGCGCCGGGGACCTCGCCGAGCAGGTGGAGGTCACGGGTCCGACCGGTCGCCGTGAAGCCCCGGCGCGCGTAGAAGCGCCCCGCCGGCACCGCCTGGTCGTACACCTCGAGACGGAGCTGCTCCCCCCGCCCCCGCGCCCAGGCGATGACGTGGTCGAGCAGTGCGTCCGCCACCCCGTGGCCGCGCCCCCGGAACCCCGGCGTGACGTAGACCCCGGTGAGCACCGGGTCGGCCCCGTGGGCGTCCCCGACCTGGCCGCTCATCATGCCGATCCACCGCCCGGTGGCGTCGATCGCTGCGAGGCTCGTCGCGTCCGCCGCCTCGCCGCGTCGGGCTCGCAGCCGCCACTCGTCCTCGGACATCCGGAGCGTGTACTCGCGCGTCGCGCCGTACGAGATCGGGTTGTCCGTCGCGTTCTCGACGCGGAGCGCCCGCACCCGCTCCCAGTCCTGTTCGGTCGTGGTCCGGATCGAGAAGGCATCGGGCATGTCCGCAGCGTACCGGCGCCGACCGGACCGCTCGCTCCGGTCCGCTCGAGCCCCTAGAGCGACATCCCGAGCACGGTCCGCACCGCGATGGCCCCGCCCCGATCGTCCTCCCGTCGCTCCATCCCGAGCTTGCGCGCGACCCGCTCCGAGGCGGTGTTCTCCGGGTGGATGATCGCCACGAGGTCGCTCGCGTGCAGGACGTCGCGGGCGAGGTCCCGGCAGGCACCCGCTGCCTCGGTCGCGAAGCCCTGCCCCTGCAGCGCCGCCCGCACGTGGTAGCCGACCTCGAGCGCCGGCGTCCCGTTGACGTCCTGCCACGTGAGACCACAGTCCCCGACGAAGTCGCCGTCGAGGGTCTCCACGATCCACAGCCCGTGGCCGTGCTCGGCGTAGTTCTCCTGGTTCCAGGCGATCCACCGGGCGGCGTCCTCGCGGCTCTTCGGCGCGGGGTAGAACGCCATCACCTGCGGGTCACCGAGCAGCGCGGCCATGTCGTCGAGGTCGTCCGGCGTCATCTCGCGGAACCGGAGCCGCATGGTGGGGGCAGGGAGCATGACAGCACGGTAGCGCTGACCGTCACCACGGTCCGGCGGCCCTACCATCGGGGCATGGTGGACAGGATCGTGCTCGTCATGGCCGAGTACGGCGTCGACGCACCGCTGTGGCTCCGCGGGGAGCGCGATCCGTACGAGGTCGACGATGCAGTCGACCGCGCGCTGAGCGCAGAGCTGCGCGTCGCGCTCCGCGAGTGGAACGAGGTGTTCGAGTCGACCGAGGAGTGTCCGTCCGCAGCGGTCGGCGCCGCCCACCGCACCGACGCGTTCGAACTGGCCGCCCGCGTGCAGCTCGAGCTCGGCGACGGGACGCACGTCTGGTGCGGCGCCGGCGCGGGGATCGACGTGGTCGCCGAGTCCGGTCGTGCGGTGGTGCTGACCGCTGCACGGTCTGGCACCGACGTCGAGTTCCTGCAGGACGGCCGCCGCGACGTCCGGACCGCCAGGGAGGCCGGTGCGTACCCGGCCACCGCGAAGGCGATCGTGCACTGGCGAGCACTCAGCGAGCGCGTCGGGTTGCCGTACGGGGACGCCGAGACCCGAGCACTCGGGCTGCGCACCGCCGGTCGCGTGCAGGCCGACGTCGGCGCGGGCATGCAGACCGTGTTCTTCGCCGGAGCCGCGGAGCCGTACTCGCTGCGCGACCTCGACTGAGCCTGTCAGGTCCGCGCTTCGGTCCGCACCGGCTTCAGCCGTTCCGGCGCGTCCGTCGCCGGCGTCCACTCGCACGTGAAGGACCCGCGGTACCCGAACAGGAAGCCGAACACGCGGTTGTGCACCTCGAGGTCGACGTGGAACGACTGGTCGTCGTCGGACCACCACTCGTGCAGGGTCGCGCGACCGCTGAACAGCATCGGGAACCGGAACGACACCGGTCCCTCGTGGAACCGCTGCGCGTCCGAGGTGAGGACGAGTCCGCCCCGGTCGTCGACGGCGAGGTCGAGGTCGACTGCCAGGTGCTGGTGCGACCCGAGGTAGTCGAGCACCCGCCCGTCGACGAGGACCATCGTCGCGTCGAAGCGGGCGGTGCGTCCGGGCTTCGTCGAGTACGTGCGCACGAACGTGACCGTCTCGCGGCCGTACCGGTCGCGGTACGGGTAGTTCTCGATCGTGAACGGGACGTCACGGCCGACGTCCGGCACGAGGATGTTGCGGAGTCGTCCGATCTGCAGGAACGGCACCGTCCACCACGGGCCCCGACGGATCGACGACATGACGCCCTGACCCGTGCAGGCCTCGCCCGCGTCGAGTCCGACGCCGAACCGGCGTCGCATCATCGGGTGCAACCGCTGGAAGTCGGCGCCGAGCGCCTCCTCGAAGACCGACGTCACGGCGTGCCTCCCGGCGTGGGCAGGCTCGCCAGCGTGGCCGGCGCGTCCTGCAGGTGGTCGCCCCGGCGAGAGGCCCCCGCCGGCGCGCGGAGCGTCCGGGAGGCCCGGGGCCGGTCCCGCCGCCAGGGCTGCAGCACCGAGGTGAGCGGCCAGGCCTCCGGCTCGGCCCCGCCTTCCAGCCAGATCCGGAGACGGTCGAAGCTCCAGGCCGTCGCCCACCCGAGGAGCGGCCGGACGACCAGGTCGAGCGGCCCCCAGCCGCTGTCGTAGTCGTACCCGGTGATGAAGCGCGTGCGGCCGTCCTCCGTCGGGACGTACCGCCAGTAGCCACGCCCCTCGCGGATCGGCGAGAGCCGGTCGGCGGTCGAGAACCGCAACGCCGACGTCCGGGAACCGTCCGGCCGACGCCGCTCGCCGATCGACACACCGGTCCCGTGCACGTCGTGCACCGGCGACCGTCGGACGTAGGTGAACCGCACGGGTCCGTCACCGTCGGTGTGCTCAGGCACGATCTCCGAGAACCGGACGTCCCACCGCACGTGCTGCCCGGGCTCCTGCGTCGCGGCCCACACGTGCTCGATGTCGGCCGCGATGACGGTCTCGACGTAGATGCCCCGGTTCCCCACGCCGCGAGCATAGCGAGCGCCCGTCGCCGGACGACACCGCGACCGGCACCGGGTTCCGGACGCGACCAGCCGACGGACGGGAGGCACGGTGCGGGCTGGTACCGCGCCTCCCGTCCGACAGGGACGCACGCTGGCCGTCCGCTCGAGCGGAACACGTTCCCGCCGCACCGTCGGTTGGCTACCCTGTGGCGCATGCCCGAGTTCCGCGTGTTCGCTCCGTCGCAGCCGACCGACGGCTCCACCGTGAAGGGTCCCGCCTCGTACTTCCCGAGCATCGAGCGCACCTACGGTCGCCCGGTGCAGGAATGGTTGGACCTGGCGAACGAGCGGCTCGACGGCGAGACGCACATGCAGGTCGTGGCCTGGCTGAAGACCGAGCACGGCCTGGGACACGGACACGCGAACGCCGTCGTCGCCTACGTCAAGGCCGCCCGCGCCTGACACGGGCGTCCGTCCGGGCGTCGAAGCGTGGGCTCCTGCCGACCGGACGGGCTGCTCGACCTCGCCGGGCAGGAGCGGTGCGGCGAGTACGGGTGGGGCTCGATGCGCGTCGACCATCGGGCTGTCCTCGTCGCCGTCCTCCGCCTCGACGGCAGGCCGCGAGTCGACGTCAGCGCAGCAGCTGGACCAGGGCGACGGTGAACAGCACGAACGCGACGCCGGCGGCGGTCGATCGGAGCACGTCGATGCGCTCCCACCGCGCCACGGTGCGTCGCCAGTCGGCGGGCGGGTCCGTCGGGTCCCAGTCGTTGACGCCGATGTTGATCGGCACGGTGCCGAGGAACGACGCCAGCACGAAGACCACCAACGCGCCGAGCGCGGCGATCCGCCACCCGAGGCCGGCGGCTCCTCCGGCGACCACGACCACCGCGACCGAGGCCAGGACCGCGGGCACCATCAGGGCGGGCACGACGACCTTGAGCGACCGCACCAGGGCGATCCGGGTGCGCAGGTGCGCGTCGTCGGGCAGCGCCGCCACGGCGGGCTGGACGCCCCAGCGGACGATGAACTCCTCGCCCGCGAGCAGGCCCACGAGCACCAGCTGCACGACGAGCAGGACGGTCACCGGGCGCCGCCGATCTCGCCGACCAGCGCTCGCGCGGCCCGGTGCGCCGCAGCGACGACCGCGGCGTCGGAGACGTCGGCCTGGGCTGCGGCCTGCACGGCAGCGTTGATGCTGAGGATCGCCATGCGCACGAGCACGACCTGTTCCTCCCCGCCGTCGGGCAGGAGCGCGACGAGCTCGTCGGCGAGTTCCTGCAGCGGCGCACCGACCCGGTCGCCGCTGGCGTCGGCGAGCCCGCGCACCACGAGCGGGTTGGCGGTCGTGAACCGGAGCCCGGCGAGCTTCTCCGTGGTGAAGGTGTCCACCCACCGGAGCACAGTCTGCTCGAGCAGCCGCGGTCCGCGCGGCTGCTCGCGGAGCCAGGTCAGCAGGTCCGCCGCCTCGTTGCCGCGGTCCTCGAAGAGCGATCGCAGGATCGCCTCCTTGCTGGCGAAGTGGTGGTACAGCGAGGCCTTGTTGATGCCGAGTTCGTCCGCGATCTGCCGCAACGACGTGGACTCGTAGCCCTGCTCCGTGAACAGCGCGAGCGCCACCTGTTGGGCGCGCCGTCGGGTCCCGGTGCTGCGGCGGGTCGTGGTGTCGGTCATGGTGGTAGCCTACCGACCGGTAGGTAGGGTGACAATCCCCCGGCCGCGAGATATCCCGTCGGATCGCAGTCGGCGTCGCCAGCCAGTACCCGAGCGGGGCCGATCGCGCGGCCTCCCCCTGTGTCGGCGTCCGTACCGCTGACCGCGCCCCGCCTCGCCGGTGGCCTCCGACCCGCTCGCGCGGGGCGACCGTGCACGATGAGCCGAGACCCGGCCAGTCGTCAGTCGACGGGTTCCCAGAGCTCCAACGGCAGCCCCTCCGGGTCGGTGATGCGGACGAAGCGCCCGTACTCGGTCTCCCACTCGGCGCGACGCTCGACCGCGATCCCCGCCGCTCCGAGCCGGACGACGAGCTCGTCGAGCGCCGTCACACGGAGGTTGAGCATGAACGGCTGAGCGGCCGGGAAGTACTCGCTGTCGGCCGGGAACGGCGCGAACACGGTCGCACCCGGCCCCTGCTGCCACACGGCGTCCACACCCGCGTCGATCCCGAGGTGGTCCCGGTACCAGGCGGCCCGGCCTTGCGGATCACGACTCCGGAAGAACAGCCCGCCGATGCCCGTCACAGTCATGCGAGCACGGTAGCCGTGGCGGTGCGTCGGCACCAGGGGTACCGACGACCGACCCGAACAGGGGCCTGCGGCGACCGGGGCGCGGTCAATAGCCTCACCGCGTGAGAACCTCCGTGCGCGTCGTCTCCGCACTCATGCCCGCGCAGCGGCGGCGGCACGAGACGTGGCGTTGGATCGGCCTCGGACTCGTCGTCGCCGGTGTCCTGCTGTCCGTCGTCGGGACCGGGGCGGTCGGCGTGCTCGCCGTCGTCCCGATCGTGACCGGCGGCGCCCTGTTCACCGTGTCGTCCGTGCGGTGGTGGGACCTCGCCGTCGACACTGCGCGGTCGTTCCAGGCCGACCAGGCCGTCCGGAGCCCGCAGCTGGAGGACCGTGCGATCGTGTCCGTCGCCGCGGTCAGCAGCGCGCGCCGGAGGGCCGTGGTCCTCGGCGCGACGCTCTCGGTCCTCGCGCTCGGGGCGGGCGTGGCCGGTTCGGTGCTCCCGGTGCTCGGGTCCACGCAGGCCGACGGAGCCTCCCCCGCCGCAGTCGACGCACCCGCACCCCTGTCGACCGCGACGCCGACGACCGCGCCGGCCCGGGGCGCACACGGCTCCCCCGTCGGACCCTTCGCCGTCGCCGACGGCACCGTCCAGATCGGACAGGTCGACGACGAGGAAGCATGGTCGGCGGTCTGCGGCGCGGTGTCCAGCGACTCCGGCTGCTCGGCCTGGGCCGTCGTCGCGGCGAACGAGTGCGACCTCGACGTCACCATCGGCTTCGCGGACACCCAGCACGGCGCGACCACCCGCACCGAACTCCGGTCGGTGCGGGTGCGTCCGGGCACGCCTGTCTTCGTCGCGTCGGTCGGCGACGAGCTGTGGAGCGGCATCGAGTCCGGAGCCTGCCGATCGCAACCGGCGGTCGACGAGCACGTCGCCACCTGGTTCGCGACCGACGACCCCGAAGCCGCCCCCGAGGAGTGCTGGGAGCTCGGCTGCATCGGCTTCGACGTGCTCCCGAGCCGCGACTGCCCGCAGGCCGACGTGCAGTTCGCCGTGTACGACGACTACGGCGGTCTGGGGAACCCGCACGACCTCGTGGTCCCCCTCGAGCTCCACGAGGGCACGCCCGTCACTGCATGGGCAAGCGGGACCGAGAGCTTCGAAGGCGACGCCGCCCTCACCCGGGTCTCGTGCCGCTAGCGTCGGATCGATGACGCCGCCGCGGACTCAGAGCGCGATGTGACCCCACCACCCCAGGCCGTCGGCATCGATGTCGAGGATGTCGACGTACCGCCCGAGTGGTTCACCGATGTTGTAGTCGGCGACCTCGTGGCCGAACTCCTCAGGCGTCGCCTCGTCGCCGGTGGTGTACGCGTCCGTCCGGTCGATCGTCGTCCAGCGATCCCGGATGATCCCGACGCGCGGACCCCACGGGGAGTCGTAGACGACCCGGAACTCGTCGGACGTGCTCCAGGCATCGTGGACGACCACGAGCGCAGCTTCGGTCGGGCCGCCGTCGCGGAGCTTCTGCAGACAGGCCAGGAGCGCCCGCGGCCCCCACTCTTCGGAGCCAGCAGCCTCGAGTTCCGCGATCAGGGCGGCATGCCGTTCGCTCTCCATGCGAGGACCCTACTGGGGCTGCGTCCGTGCACGGCCCGGGTGGGACCGAGCCTGGCTCCGTGGTCGTCGTGCAGGAGCCATCGGAAGCGTCGGATGCCCGAGTACGCCGCGCTCCGGTGCTCCTGTTCGTGATCGGCGCGGTGACCCTCTGGATCGTCGCGTCGGGGGCGTTCTCGACCGTCGCGCTCGCTGCTGCGATGGTGACGACCGGGTTCGCCATGGTGCGACGGCGGGCGGGACGAGCAGCAGGGTGACGGATCGCCCGACTCGTGGTGCTCAACGGATCACCGGCGTCCTCCGTCCGGCCTTCGACCACCACCGTGCCGCGCACCTCGTCTGCCGTGCACACGAGCCGAGCACGGCGATCTGTCCACAGGCCAGCCGCCACCTCGTTCCGGTGCCACGTGGCACCGGTAGGTTGTCGGACACTTCCACGACCACCGACGGAGAAGGGCACACCGATGCAGTCGACCTCGACCACCACCACCAGGCTCCTCGCGGCCCGGTGGTCCGGAGCACTCATCACCCTCGGCGGGCTGGCGGCCACGGTCGGCGCGTTCTTCCTGTTCGGCGCTGGAGCGGCCGCGGTGCTCGCGCTCGCGACGACGTGCTTCGCCTGGTCCGGGCCGAGCGTCGTCGGGACCCCGACGACGGCCGCCGCGGCCGTCGACCCGCACGAGGTCCGCCGGTACCGGCAGGCGCACCCGGGCACGACCGTCAGCGAGGCCGCCGCGGCGGTCGGTCGTCGCTGACGCGACGGTACGGGGGCCATCCGGGGCGGCCGGTCCCGGTACTGTTCAGTGGGTCTCTCGGTCCAGCTGGGAGAGCAGGGTGTTGTGGCGGGCCGATGCGCTCGTCCGAGGGGAGAACGGCGTGGAGCGTCGGATGAAGATGCAGGTCAGACGGTCGGTCGCGGTCGCCCTGGCGATCACTATGTCGGCAGTGGCCGCGGTCGGCATCGACGCCGTCGGGCGATCAGCGGACGCCGCGACGCCGAAGCCCTCCGCCGTGACGGTCACCAAGGTCGTCGCGACCACGACCGTCACGTCGACGGGCACCGCCGTGCGCACCACACTCAGGGTGGAGAACGCCACGTCCGTGCGGCAGCCGGCGTCGTCCGCTTGGCTCTCCCTGTCCGCCGGCAGCCGGAAGTACACGCTCGGCCCGGTCACCGTGAAGGCCCTCGCCGCGGGGGCGAGCACGACGGTCCGCGCGATCCAGAAGACACCGTCGCGCGCGCGAGCCGGCACGTACTCGGTCCTCGCCTGCACCGGTGCGTACTCCGCGCAGCAGTGCCGGACGTCGACCACGACCGTCACCACCAAGCCCTCGAAGCGCGCACGCCCGGAGACGGGCGTGATGCTCGACGTCGCTCGCGCCTACTACCCCGTGGCGTTGATCAAGCGCTACGTCGACCTCCTCGCCGACGACGGCGGCCGCTTCCTGCACCTGCACCTCACCGACGACCAGAACGTCGGGATCGAGAGCAAGGTGCTCGGCCAGACCCCGGCGAACGCGGACCTCGACCACGGTGTCTGGACGAGCCGTGTGACCCACCGCCCGTTCCTCAGCGCCGCACAGGCGCGCACGATCGCCGACTACGCGGCGAGACGGGGTGTCGCGGTCGTGCCGGAGATCGACACCCCGGGCCACATGGCCGCCGCCTTCGCCCTGCTCGAGGCGCGACACGGCGAGCAGTGGGTCGACCGTGTCCGAGCGGGTCAGAACGAGCTCGACACCTCGGCGCCGGCGAGCGTCGCACTCGCGACCGACCTGTACCAGGAGGTGCGGCGCACCTTCCCCGCGAGCCGAGCCGTGCACATCGGCGGTGACGAATGGGGCGAGGACGTCTCCGCGACCGAACGCGTCGAGTGGTTGAACGCGATGGCAGCCGCGCTGGGCAACCGCGAGGTGTGGGCCTGGAACGACGGCATCGACCGGGCTGCGCTCGAACGGCTGGACCCACGCATCCGCGTCACGTACTGGAGCTTCGACGGGGACACCGAGGACGCAGCGGAACGCTCGGAACGCCGGGCGCGACGGGCGAGCGCGAACGACCTGGCCAAGGCCGGTGTCGACCTGCTCAACTACAACTCGTACTACCTGTACGAGGTGCCGACCGACCTCGACCCGGCCGACAGCGCGTACACCGTCGCCGACCTCCGCGCGCACTGGTCGCTCCGGACGTGGGACAGCGACTCGGGGCGGCGCCTCGCCGCCCCGATGTCGGGTGCAGCCGTCGCGATCTGGGGTGAGGACCTCCGCCGTCCGCCGTCGACCGCGCTCCTGCGCTGGAGCGCGCCGCACGTGAAAGCGATGATCGAGACCGCAGGGTCCTGACGGACGCGTGTCGGGCCTCCTGTCCGAGCGCCGTCGGAACCGCAGCGTGCCTACCCGAGTGGCTCGACGCCGTAGCTGGTGACCACCGCCCGCAGCTCGTCCAGGTAGGTCTGCGCCTGCACGGTGAGCGGGACCGAGGCGTGCGCGATCCAACCGATCTCGATGCGTTCGTCGACGTCGAGGGGGATGGCGACGATCTCGGGGTCGAGGTCGTCGCTGATCAACCCGGTCGAGATCGTGTACCCACCCAGGCCGATCATGAGGTTGAAGATCGTCGCACGGTCCGAGACGCGGATCTCCCGCTTGCTCGACATGGTCGACAGGATCTCCTCGGCCAGGTAGAAGGAGTTGTTCGCGCCCTGGTCGAAGGTCAGGCGGGGCAGGTCGGCGAGGTCCTCGAGGGTCGCGCGTTCCCGTGCCGCGAGCGGGTTCCGCTTGGCGACGAAGATGTGGGGCTGGGCGACGAACAGCGGGGTGAACACGACCCCGGCGTCGCGCAGCAGCTTGCCGAGCACCTGCGTGTTGAAGTCGTTGCGGTAGAGGATGCCCACCTCGCTGCGCAGTGTCCGGACGTCCTCGATGATGTCCCAGGTGCGTGTCTCGCGGAGCGAGAACTCGTACTCGTCGGCGGCCGCCGCGTCGACCATCCGGACGAAGGCCTCAACGGCGAACGAGTAGTGCTGCGCGGACACCCCGAGCAGCCGGCGCGACGCCTGCCGCCCGACGTAGCGCTGCTCGAGCAGGGAGACCTGCTCGACGACCTGCCGGGCGTACCCGAGGAACTCGACGCCGTCGACGGTGAGCACGACGCCCCTGGCCGACCGGGTGAAGAGCGGGCGTCCGATCCGCGTCTCGAGGTCCTTCATCGCCGCGGACATCGTCGGTTGGGACACGTAGAGCAGGTCGGCGGCTGCGCTGATCGAGCCCTCGGTCGCGACCTCGATGAAGTACCGGAGCTGCTGCAGGGTGATGTCGTTCGAGACACGGGCCATAGGCGCAGGCTATACGACCGCATAGCGTCTCGGTATTACCTGATGGCTCACCGCTCGCACCATGATCGACGTACCCCCTTCACCCAGCGTCCACGGGCGCTCGACGAACAGATTGCCGACCATGGCGAACGACCCCACCTTCAGCATCACCCGGACCCGGTTCGACGAGGACTACTCCCCCGCGGACAGCTCCCGGCTGACCACGAACTTCGCGAACCTGGCGCGCGGCGAGCGCCGGCAGGAGAACCTGCGTGCAGCACTGGCGATGATCGACGGGCGCGCGAACGACCTCGCCGGGGCGCGTGACCGCTACCGTCTGCAGCTCGACATCGTCTCGGTCGCGCTGGAGTTCTCGGACGGTGGGTCGGACGCGGAGTTCCCGCTGCTCGAGATGCTCGACGTGACGATCGTCGACCAGCACACCGGCGAGCACCACCGCGGGATCCTCGGCAACAACTTCTCGTCGTACCTGCGCGACTACGACTTCTCGGTGCTGCTGCCGTCGTCGCCGACCCTGCCGTCCGACTTCGGCCAGCTGCACGGGGCGCTCTTCCAACGCTTCCTGGAGTCGTCCGCGTTCCACGCCGAGTTCGACACGGAGCCCGTCGTCTGCATCAGCGTCTCGACGAGCCAGACGTACCGCCGGAACGGGTACGTCCACCCGGTGCTCGGTGCCGAGTACGAGCACGAGCACTCCTCGCTCACCGACGACTACTTCGGCAGGATGGGCATGCGGGTCCGGTACTTCCAGCCCGCCGGCGCCGCGGCCCCGCTCGCGTTCTACACGCGCGGCGACCTGACCGGCGACCACACGGACCTCCAGCTCATCGGCACGATCGCCACCATGGAGACGTTCCAGAAGATCTACCGCCCGGAGGTCTACGCCGCGAACACACCGGCCGGCAGCACCTACCGCCCGACGCTCGACCACACCGACTTCACGCCCACCCCGGTCACCTACGACCGCGAGGAGCGCAGTCGCCTCGGCGTCACCCAGGGCCGGTGGACCGAAGAACACCTCGTGACGCCGCACGGTGCGCTCCTGTCCCGTTTCGCCGCCGAACCCGTCCCCGCCCGCTGACCGTCTGGACCGCCACTTCCATGAGCTCTCTCCTCCCCACCTCGATCGTCGGCAGCCTGCCGAAGCCGTCCTGGCTCGCCGAGCCCGAGCGACTCTGGTCCCCCTGGCAGCTCGACGGTGCCGCCCTGGTCGAGGGCAAGCAGGACGCCCTGCGCTCCGCCGTCCACGAGCAGGAACGCCGCGGCATCGACATCGTCAGCGACGGCGAGCAAACCCGCCAGCACTTCGTCACCACGTTCATCGAGCACCTGGACGGCATCGACCAGGAGCGCAAGGAGACCGTCCGGATCCGCGACCGGTACGACGCTGCCGTCCCCACAGTCGTCGGCGCCGTGAGCCGCCCCGCCCCGGTCTTCGTCGACGACGCCCGGTTCCTCCGCGCACAGACCGACCGACCGATCAAGTGGGCGCTCCCCGGCCCGATGACGATGATCGACACCCTCTCCGACCAGCACTACAAGAGCCGCGAGAAGCTGGCGTGGGAGTTCGCCACGATCCTGAACCAAGAAGCCCGGGAGCTCGAAGCTGCCGGCGTCGACGTCATCCAGTTCGACGAGCCCGCCTTCACCGTCTTCCACGACGAGGTACAGGACTGGGGCGTCGCCGCCCTCGAACGCGCCACCGAGGGCCTGCGCGCCGAGACCGCCGTGCACATCTGTTACGGCTACGGCATCGAGGCGAACAACAAGTGGAAGGAGACCCTCGGCGCCGAGTGGCGGCAGTACGAGCAGTCGTTCCCGCTCCTGCAGCAGTCGTCGATCGACATCGTCTCGCTCGAGTGCATCCACTCGCACGTACCCCTCGAGCTCGTCGAGCTCATCCGCGGCAAGAAGGTCATGCTCGGCGCGGTCGACGTCGCCACCGAGACCGTCGAGACGCCGGACGAGGTCGCAGAGGTCCTGCGTCGGGCCCTCGAGTTCGTCGATGCGGACAAGCTGATCCCGAGCTCGAACTGCGGGATGGCTCCGCTGGCCAGGGGGGCGGCGCTCGGCAAGCTCAGCGCGCTGTCCGCTGGTACGGACATCGTGCGGGCTGAGCTCGTCGGCTCGGCCGTTCCGTCGGCGCGCTGACCACTGCGAGACACCGCGGCGGCTCTCTTCCGGAAGGAGGAGAGCCGCCTTTCGTGTTGCGTCCGCCGCGTGCGCGGGTCTCGGACCGGCCTGGAGGTGCGGCATCCGTCCGGCTGATGGGTCGGGTTGGTACTGCCGGCAACCTGCACCGCCTGCGTCGGCTTGGTCATGAACCGTCGCATGTCGACCGCACCTCCTGCTCGATGAGCACCGTGGCGATCGCGTCAGCTGCATGCGGAGCCTTCGCGAGCGTGTGGACCGCGGCGGTGACTCCTGCCACGTTGGCGATGACCGCTCCTGCCGCTCGCACCTCTCCGTTGATCCAAGTCGATGCCCCTTCCCGCTGCCAGCTCACCGTGCGGGAGTGCCCAGCTCCGGGCTCGAGCGCCCAGTTGGCGTAGCGCTAGAGATCCTCGAACGTGGACCAGACGCCGCCAGCCGCCGCGAACGACGACTCCCCGAGCGCCCACGGCTTGATCGCGCGACCGAAGAGCTTCGGCACCACGCGACCTGCCTGAGCTGGCGCGAGGCCCGCCGAGCTGATCCCCGCCGGCTCCAGCACGTGCTGGCGTACAGCGGCGAACCAGTCGCCGTGCACCTCGTCGAGCACTGCGCCGAGGAGGGCGTACCCCAGGTTCGAGTTTACGAACTGGCCTCGGGGCGTGGCCAGTGTCGCAGCCGTCAGCTCCAGAGGAACCCCGACAGACACTCGGTACGGGTCGCCGAACTGTCGGTCGCGCATAGTGGCCGGCAGCCGAGGCAAACCCGAGGTGTGGTGAACCAGGTCAGCAACGGTCATCTCGGCGTCGGGCACAGCGGGGAGGTAGTGCGCAACCGGCCGCTTGACCTCGAGTGTGAGCCAAGCCGTCGTGCCCACGAGTCCTTTTTGTGATGCTCCCCCACTCGAGCATCGAAGCGGTGGCGTACGGCCAGTGGGGCTCACGGAAGGTACGCCAGCCGTCGCCTGCGCGAAGACTCGCGCGCCAGTGTCCGGAGCTCTCAAGCGGGTTCCGCATCGCGTGTCGCTCTCTGGAAACCGGCCCAGATGCGGGCCTTCACGAAAAGAACTCTGAACGGGCCATTGCTTCGCCCGTCGGACGTTCGCACGTGCTCACTCGCAGAAGCTATTGCTAGTGCGCCTCGGGGTGCTCCAGTGCGAAGCTGCGAGCGTCTTCGATCGCCGCGGCAGTGGCGTCTGGATCGCCGGTTTGAAACGCCACGTAGTGGTCCTGCGTCGTCACGACAACCGCGGGGCCGTGCCCGAGAAAGAAGGTGGTGTAACCGGGGCCGCGAGCAACGATGCCGATGCGAGGCGCCATCGGCCATGACTTCGGATCAACACGGATCTCGACGATCTCGTCGAATCGAATCCGTCTCGCACGGAACGGAAACGAACGTACCGTCAGAGCGTCTGAGCCGACGATTACGGTGACCGCGGCAGGCAAGAGCAGCGCTGCACCGAGTGCGAAGGGAGCGGCGGCGATCAAACCGACCAGCGCACCCGGTTCTTCTGCCACGGTCGCAACGAGCACCACGACGAACAGCACCCCGGCGGCGAGAGTGGCGAAGACGATTCCTGCCACCAGCAGTCGCCGCGGCCGCCGGAGTATCCAGGCATGCCTGGGCGGCCTCCGCCTAGCCAGCGCGGGACCCATCTCACTGCTCACCGTCGTCCTCCATTCGTGTCGAACTTGCGGTGGATGAGCGGACCGCCGTGAAGGGGCCTTCCCGACGCAGCTGGTGCGCGCGGGGCGGGCCGGCGGCGGACCGCCCCGCGCGGCTGCTCACGCGAAGGCAGCGGCCAGATCAGCGGCCAGCTTCTCGTTCGTCATGTCGTCCTGCGGCGCGTCCACGCTGAGTGGCACGACGGCGAGAACCACCCAGAACGCGAGCGCGACGACGAGGACGGTTGCACATTTGCCGCTACCCGTCCCCGCTTCGACGCCGTGCTCAGCCGCGATCTTCTTCGAGATGCGTTGCAGTGCACGCAGGCCGCCGAGAGTGCGGAACGGGTCGCCACTCTGAACTGCTTCCGTAACATCCGCGTGGAAGTCCGCATCGGCGGCGCGATACTCCTCGGTCAGCTCTGTGAGCTCGTCCGACGTCAGCGCGGGGGTCCCTGCAGGGACGAACCCGGCCAGATCCGCCCGCATACTCGCTAGCGGGCCTCGACCCGTGGCAAAGAACTCAATGACCGCTTCGTCGCTGAACGTCGGCGTCGACGGGCGAGCGATTGTGGCGGCCTCCGCCTGCGCCGGCGGTGTCAGTGTCGTGGCGGGAAGCGCCGCAGCCGCGACCAACGCGGTCATGAGCAGAGTCTTTTTCATCGTTTTCTCCTTTTCTCTCTGACCATTTAGTCAGATGACCGTTACATCGTCTTCGACGACCGAGATCAGTCTTCGAGGATCCATCGTGGGAGGGATTGGATGACTCCGCGGATCACGCCTGCTCGTCGCGATTGCAGCGATCGCCACTCCACCGATCATCGTGAGTCCGAAACTCCAGAGGCCGATAGTGATGATGATCGCAGTGTGCAGGATGGAGCAAGCAATCAGCGCAAACTTGCGTGAATGAGGCCCGCAGAGGATCAGCACGGCTATCGCCACTTCAAGCACTATTGCACCCCAGGTCAACGAAACGACGACCAACGTGTTCGAGGTAAGGGCCCTCATAACCGATGCGACTGGCCCCGATGCGCCGAAATAGAGGTCTCGAATGACGTAGTACTCAGCAGCGCCAGTGACCCAGTCGTTCGCGAACACCTTTCCGATCCCGCTGTCAAAGTAGATCATTGCCACTTGGATGCGGATTGCGAAGAGCCCTGCGAGAGCAATCTGAAGCCGTGGAGCAGAAAGTCGACGCCGACGGCGATCAAATCCGTATCGGCGGTCGTCCGCGATGTTGACGACAGCGACAAGGATCAGGAACACAACCGCTGCTTGGTCCCCGCCGTCGGGCGAAGCGATGGCGCTCGCGATCGAGAAGGCGGCCCAGACATGCAGCCAGCCGACGATTGCGGGCAAGACGCCAGCGAGAACGCATAGGAGAATGCTGACGAGTGTCATCGTCGGCACCCAATGCGGCGAATCCTTCATCAGGCAGTAGGCTCCGATTGCGCGGACCCCAGCGCAGTGCGGCGCAGGAGCTGCACCGGCCACGGATTGCATGAGCGCCGAGTAGGGCGTCAGAAGCAGAGTGAGCAACTCCGCCCCGGCAATCAGAGAGCGGCCTGCCCAGAGCTGGGATCCGCGAATCTCGAACATCGACAACGCCCGCTGCAGCGCAAGCACCCGAAGCTCTCCGATTATCAGTTGCATCTGACGCTCACTGACGCGGTGCGGACGATGTACGTGGATTCGTACCCAAACCCCCTGAATTCGAACGGAGTCGGCTTTACTTGCGCGAGCACCATCGGCCCACAGAGGGTTCGGTGTGCTGCGGAGTTTGCAACTACTTGCTGGACCCCGCGCTGAGCTTGCTTGACGCAGGTTTCGGGCTGCCAGCGATTCGAGCACTTGACCCACTTCACGTCGGCCGAGATCAGAGCGATCTCCGGTCCCTGCGCACGTTGAGTTCGTGACATACCGAAGAGGTTGCGAGCGCGGGTCTGCGGCAAATCGAGTAGCGACGATGACGAGGCCGAGGAATACGCAGTGAGGGCAGACTTCTGCAGCGATGCGGTGAAGAACTCCCACCGCTGAGGAGCGACCGCCGCGACGAAGTCGCGCGCGGCCGTTCCCGCAGCGGTCCTTGACGTCAGAGCGTTGGGCGCCAATGACAGAAGCAAGGTCGTCACCAACCAGGCCAAGAGGATCCCGAGGGCTCCGATGAACACTCCGTATGCACGAAGGGTGCGGGTCACGAGCTCACTTCGGACGCGACGATCGCGGCAAACGCCCGGGTTGCCTCTGCCCCCTCGGCAGCAGTCTTGGGCCACAGGTACGTCTTGTAGTAAACGGCAACAGCGACGGCCCCGACCGCGAGGACCGCTGCGGCCGCGACGACAAGGCACTTCCCATCGGAAGTGTTGGTGATGGCTGTTCCTTGCATCTCCTCGAGGGCAGCTCGGAACGTGTTCAGGGCCGACTCCACCTTGAATGGATCACCCGACTGGAACGGGATCGTCACGGAGGAATGGAACTCCGGATCTGCGGCGGTGAATGCTTCTTTCAGCTGAGCAAGTTCTGGCGCCGTGAGCGGGTTGCTCCCGCTGGGCAGGTATCCGGCGAGCACAGGATGGTCTTTGACCAGCCGCCCCTGACCAGCAACGAGCGCCGCGATGACTTCGACGTCTCCGTAGACGGTGGCGGAGTGGTCAACTGCCTCTGACGCTTCATGAAGCAGCGGTTCGGCAGTGGCCGGGCCGCTCTGGACGCCGACCAGTGTTGCTGCGCACAGCGCAGCGACTGCCAGCCCAATCGTTGTTCGAATCTCCTTCTTTGACGATGCGATCATGCGAGCAGTATTCCAATAAGCTGTCCAACATGTCAAACATCGGAGGCGGCTGAATTGCAAGTTGCACGAATCGTCATGTTCATCGCGCTGGCGTACGGCGGCGCCTGGGCTCTCCTCACACCGGCGCTCGTGTCCAGCGCTGATCTCACGGATCCGGTAGGCAGCCTTGGGACCTATGTCGCCACAGTTGCGATGATGTTCACCCCCGCGGCGAGCGCACTGCTCGTCGCTGTCGCACTGGAGCGGCGCCGCGGCCGCTCGATCCTCCGCGGCGTCGGCCTCGACGCCTTCTTCACGCGGCGTGGTTGGCGGACTGGGATCTGGGCGACGATGGCAGCGGCGACTCTTGTGGTGGGGAGCTGGGGGCTTGGCCTGTCGTTCGGGTGGCTCGAACTGGACCCGGAACGATCCCCGCTCAAGACCCTGTTCGTGCAACTCACCGGCGAGGAGCCGCCGCTACCGATGGCCACTCTCGCCGCCCTCCAGCTCGTGAACCTCCCCATCGGCCTCGCCGTGACGAGCGTCGCGGTGGCAGGAGAAGAGGTCGGTTGGCGCGGCTGGCTCCTGCCACGTCTCGTGGAGCTCGCGCCACGGTGGGCGCTCCCGCTCAGCGGACTCATCTGGGGCGTCTGGCACACGCCTGCGATCCTGCTCGGCCTCAACTACGACCAGCCCGATCTGCTCGGCGTCTGCATGATGGCGGTGGCGTGCACAGGTGTTGGAGTACTCATCGGTTGGTTGCGGCTGCGCAGCCGATCACTGCTCCCGTGCGTCCTCGCCCATGCAGGGCTCAACGTCTTCACCACCTACCAATCAGCACTCTTCACGCCCTTCGACCCGCGCCTGGTCGGCCCCCTCTCAGTGACGGGATGGATCGTCATCGCGGCGATGCTCGTTTGGCTGGGAGTCGCTCGGCGCCGACAACGCAGTGCGTTCGGCCAAAGAACCTAGGAACCGCCCGACTCTGAGCGGCAGTGTTCCGGATTGCCGGTTCGCCGGCTGAACCGACCTGGGCACTTCCTGACGCCGTTCGTCACTGATGAGCGCGACGGTCGGCGGGAGTCCGCATCCCCATGACCGCTCGATGCGATGCGCAGTCCCCACAGTCCGCCAGCCGCGTACAGTCCCAGCCAACGCACCACTGGCGGAAGATCGGGGAACGCGATGCGACTGATCACGGGGACGACACTGGTCGTTGCACTGGCCGTCGGAGCGCTGATCGGTCTCGCGCCGCCAGCGACCGCGGCCGGATCGGGAACGATCACCGTGCAGCTCACAACGCCGGACGGCACCGCGATCCGGCTGGCGGACGTCGAACTCGCAGCGATCGGCACAGACGCCGTCATCGGGAACGCCACCACTGACGATGACGGCACCGCGACGTTCACCGGCATCCCCACGCCGGACACCGTCACGGTGGCGACACGACAGCTCCCGCCGCACGGTGCCGAGACCTACACCCCCGGGCTCCGCTCGGACATCGAGGTCCGCAGTGGTTCGACGGTTGCGGTCACTCTGCCGCTCGTGATCGGCGCCACCGTCCAGGGCGAGGTGGTCGGCCCGACCGGAGCCGCCTCCGGACGCCTCATGTACGCATGGAACGAGGACACTTCGCAGGTGTTCCGGACGACCTCGGACAGCGCTGGCAAGTACCAGTTCGTCGGACTCAGCACCGGGAAGTACCGCATCGAGGCGTTCGCCAGCGGGACCGCGTCGCCCGCTGTCTGGAAGACACGGGTGTACCAGCAGCGCGGCATGCTCCCGGCTTCGCAGGTGACGTTGTCACGGCACTATGCACACAGCGACTACGACCTGACCGTCTACGCCGCCTCGGCTTCCCGC
Source organism: Curtobacterium sp. MCBA15_009 (assembly GCF_001864895.1). Classification (GTDB taxonomy): domain Bacteria; phylum Actinomycetota; class Actinomycetes; order Actinomycetales; family Microbacteriaceae; genus Curtobacterium. Next base: position 56,747 of record NZ_MJGO01000038.1, on the reverse strand, counting down.
GACTCATCGGCGCAGCTCAGTGGCGCGGGCGTCACGGTGACGAACGCGACGACCGGAGCGTCGTTCTCCACCAGGTTCTCCACCCTGCTCGACAACGAACAATTGGCACAGTTCCAGCTCCCCTCCGGGCAGTACCTGGTGGAACTCCGCACGGCGGCGACATCCGCAACACCCGCTCAGGTGCTGTGGCTCGCACGTCCCGGTGGCGTCTACCGGTACGTCACCGACCGGACACAGGCCGTCCCAGTGAAGGTCGTGTTCGGCGGTCACAACTTCTGGGGCGGAGCGTTCTCGGAGACCGCCTCGCGCTGAGTGCCCCGTGAAGCCCTCGGGCTCGCCTCACGATTTCTGACACGGACGGGTCAGGCCTAGAGCGTTGACTACTCACATGATCACCAAGAACGAGATCCACGACGTCGAGAACGCGCCCGTCCGAGACCGGAACGGCGCATCGGTCGGCAAGGTCGCGCAGGTGTTCCCCTCCGACGAGGACGGTAGCGCCGAGTTCGTCAGCGTCGCGACCGGGCTGCTCGGCAGTCACCACGCGCTCGTCCCGGTCGAGGACGCCACCTTCGACGGCACGGACCTGCACGTCGGCTACACGAAGAGCGAGATCAAGGGCGCGCCGTCCCTCGGAGTCGGACAGACCTTGTCCGTCACCGAGGCGAACGCCGTCCGCGAGCACTTCGGGCTGTCCCCCGCCGGCAAGGCCACCGGCGACATGGGCGACGCGCACGAGAACCTCGACCAGGCCGGCACCGGCCCGGCTGGCGCAGACGACACCGAGGGCGCGGGAACGACTCCGCCGGCGTGACCAGCTCTGACGCGACGACGCTGCCGTCCCGCCCTCTCGGCAGACGTGCCGCAGGACCGCGCGCGTCCACCCGCTGGCCCGACGGACTGGAGGCGGTGCTCACCAGGTGAGCTCCGCCTCCAGTCCGTTGCGTGGTCCGGTCAGGACCGCTGGCGGCTCCTGCGGACGCCGATGCGGAGGCACAGGCCGAGGACCACGGCGAGGAGCGCCGCGACAGCCGCGGGGCCGGTGCCGTCGGCGCCGGTGTACGCCAGTTCTTCCGCGTCCGGCGCCGGGCTGGCCGGATCATCGGTGTCGGCGATCGGGTCGACGACGGTGCCCGTCGTGGGCTCCACAGAAGGGATCGTCGGGCTCGTCGGCTGCGTCGGGGTCGTCGGTTCCGTCGGGTTGGTCGGGTTCGTCGGTTCCGTCGTCGGCGGCGCGACGACCGCGGTCGGGCTGACCTCGATGAGCATCGACGCACTGACCGTTCCCACCGTCGCCGTGATGACGTGCGGCGAGGCGTGGTGGAACGTCACGGTCGCACCGTCGATCTCGTCCGAGGCCACGCTGCTGGTGAGCGTCACGTCGCCGGGCGTCGGGAGCTCGTTGCCGAAGGAGTCGGCACCGATCGCGTCGACCCGGATCGTCGAGCCCTGTTCCGCCGTCACCGTGCCGTTGGTCGTACCCGTGCCACTCGTGGTCAGCGTGAGCGCGTCGAGCGCTCCGGGAGCGACGGTGATCGTGACGGTGGAGACCGCCGGGAACCCGACACCGTTGGTGGCGGTGATCCGGATGACCGAGAGTCCGGCCTTCGTCGGGACACCGGTGATGTCTCCGGTCGTCGGGTCGAAGGTGAGCCCTGCGGGCAGGTCGCCGTCGAAGGTGACGGTCGGGGCCGGGGACCCCGCGATGTCGACGTGGTAGCGGAACGGCTCGCCGGCGACGACCCGCGTCGGCAGGGGGCTCTCCGGCGTGGCCGTCCCGGGCACCCCGACGACCGGTACGGTGCCGTCGGACGTCACGGTGAAGGGCTTCCACCCGGCGAGGGTGCCGGTGACCTCGACGCTGACGACGTGACCGAGGTCGGCCTCGGCGAGCGTGTAGGTCCGGCTGGTCGCACCGTCGACGGCGGCGGCGTCACGGAGCCAGCGGTACGAGAGCTCGGTGCCCTCGACCCAGCCGGTGCTGCGCGCGGTGAGCTCGGCACCGACCTGCGCGGTGCCGGTGGCGTCGATCGCGGCCGAGGCGTGCTGCGTGCCGGCGACCACGGTGATGTCGGTGGTGGCCTCGACCGTGCGGTCGGTGTAGCCGTCGAGGTGCCCGGTCACCGTGACGCCGATCACGGCGTCGACGTCGTCGGCCGAGGGCGTGTAAGTGGCACCCGTCGCTCCGTCGATGGCGACACCGTCGCGCGTCCAGCGTCGGTCGAAGGACGTGCCGTCGAGCCAGCCGGTGTCCGTGACGGTGAGGGCGGTACCGACCGCAGGGTCGCCGTCGATGCCGACGGTTCCGTGCTGGCGCCCCTCGCCCACCACCGCCGGGGTGCTGGCGACGGAGTACCGGTCGTAGCCCTCCGCGGTGCCGGTCGCGACGACGTGCAGGGAGTGACCGGCCTGCGCGGCCGCCGGCGTGTAGCTCGCCGAGGTCGCGCCGGCGATCGCCCGGTCGCCGTCGAACCACTGCAGCGCGACCGTGGCGCCGGTCGGCGTCCATCCGCTGGTCGTCGCCGTGATCGGCTCGGCGACCGTGGCAGCGCTGGTCGTGACGGTGCCGGTCTGCGTGCCGGAGGCGGCGGCGATCGCCGCCGAGGTCGCGGTCGTCGCGGTGTACCCGCGCGAGGTGACGGAGGCGATGACGAAGACCGAGTGCCCACCGACCGCGTCACGGCCGGTGACCGTGTACTGCTCGGCGGTCGCGCCGGGGATCTGGACGTCCGTGCTGTCGCGGTACCACTGGTAGCGCACCGCGGCGTCCGTGGGGACCACCGCGGGGAGCGATGCGGTGAGGACCGTGCCGGCCTTCGCGGACGAGCCGACCGTGGCGTCTCGGGCATCGGCGATCCGGACGGTGCCGGGAGCGATCGTGCCGGAGTCGACGGCGCCGAGGTCTGAGGTCTTCGTGGCGGTGTGACGCCCGACGGCGTTCGCGGTCACGGTGACCTGCACGGCCTTGCCGAGGTCGTCCGGGGTCGGCGTGTACGTCGCCGCGGTGCTCACCGGAGCGCCGTCGACGGTCCACGACCAGGTGAGGCTCGGGGCCGGGACCCAGCCGTCCGAGCTCGCGGTCACGCTCTTGCCGACCGCCGGTTTCGCGTCGTCGACCGTCAGAGAGCCGCCCGCGAAGTCGCCCATGGGCGTCGCGGTCGCAGTGGTGCTCCACAGCCCGGGGCCGCGGTCGGTGGTCGCCCGGACCCGGAAGTCGTACGAGGTGCCGTTCGTCAGGCCGGTGACCGTCGCGGTCGTCGCCGTCGTCGCGGCGGGCGCGCTCCACGAGCCGGAACCGTGGACGGCGTACTCGGTCTCGTACCCGGTGACGGTGGTGTCCGCTGGCGGTGTCGGCGCGGTCCACGAGAGCGCCGCCGTACCGTCATCGGCGGTCGCGGTGAGGCTCCCGGGCGCCGGGATCGTCAAGACGTAGGTGCGGTAGTTGAAGGACTCGAAGCCGACGGAGCTGCGGCCGCCGACGATCAGCCCCTCTCCAGGGGCCGGAGCGTTGCTGGTCCAGGCCGAGCCCTTGGGAAGCGCGAAGAAGTAGGTCGAGCCGGCCGTGACGGTCGGTGGCGTCACGAAGGAGACCGTCTGCCAGCCCCCCGCTTGCGAGATGGTCCCGGTGGCGAGCGCCGTGCCCGTCGGCGATGAGCCCGCGTACACCGAGACGGGGCCGGTCCCGTTGGTCGCGCCGTACGGCCACCAGTTGATGTCGGCGCCGGTGAGCTGACCGCTCCGGCTGGGGACGTAGACCTGGCCGGAACCGGCCGGGAAACTGAGCCCGGACCACTGCTTCTCCGTCGCGCGGTCGATCGTGCCGGTGGCCGGGGCCGCCTGCGCAGCGGGGGCAGCGATCAAGGTGAGCGAGCCGACGAGGGCTGCGGCGAGCGCCGCTGCCGAGAGCCGGGCGCGGCGACGAGGCCGCGCGGAGCGTGAGAGCACGGGGATCCTTCGGGTGGATGCGACCGATGCGGTCACGGTTGCGCTCACCGTACCGAGGGGAACTCGGGTTGCGCTTCCTCCCGTGTGGGGGCCAAGCAGGGCGAACAGCCGCCGTGCGTCCGGGCTACCCGAACCGCTCCGTCTGGACGGAACACCTCGGACTGGACGACAGGGCGAGGAGCCCCGCCGCGTCAGCCCTTGACCGCGCCCGCCGTGAGCCCCTGCACGATCCACCGACTCGCGAACGCGAACAGCACCATGGTCGGGATGACGGTCAGGACCGCGGCCGCCGACATGGGTCCCCAGTCGATGTTGAAGCTGCTGATGAAGCCGTTGATCGCGGTCGGCAGGGTCTTGTTCGCGTCGCTGTTCATCAGGGTCGTCGACAGGAACAGCTCGTTCCAGCAGTTGACGAAGTTGAAGATGAAGGCCGCGACGATCCCCGGCTTCATCACGGGCACGATCACGCGGAAGAGCGCGCCGAACCGCGAGCAGCCGTCGATCATGGCCGCTTCCTCGAGTGCGGCGGGGACGTTCGCGAAGAACCCGCGGAGCATGACCGTGCTGAACGGGATGCACACGGCGATGTAGATGAGGACGAGCCCGACCCGGTTGTCGACCAGCTCGAGGCGCGTCATGAGCAGGTACAACGGCCCCAGCGCGATGAACGACGGGATCATCTGGGTCACGAAGAACGCCGTCAACAGCGCGCCCTTCGTCCGGAACTCGAAGCGGGAGAGCACGTAGCCGGACAGCAACGAGATCACCGTCGCCGTGACCGCGGCCGCCAGGCTGACGACCAGGCTGTTGACCACGTAGACGCCGAACTGCGACTTGGCGAACAACCCGATGTAGTTCTGCAGCGAGAACTCCGTCGGCCAGTACGTGAGCGGCCGGCTGAAGATCGAGCCGGGCGCCTTCAGGGACGTGATGGTGATCCAGTACAGCGGGAAGAGCGTGATGAGGAGCCACAGCCCGAGGAATCCGAAACGGACGAACCGGGCTGAGCGGGTCTCGTGGTCGATCATCGGGTCTTGGGTCCCTTCTCCCGCATCGCGAGCAGGTAGAACACGGAGAACACGAGCAGCACGGCGATGACGATGAGCCCGAGCGCCGAGGCCCGGCCGTAGTCGCCGCGCTGGGTGGTCTGGATCATCCACGTGGTGATGATGTGGGTGCGGTCGGCGGGGCCGCCGCCCGTCATGCCGTAGATGATGTCGGGGAAGTTGAAGATCCAGATGACCCGCAGGAGCACCGTGAGCGCGAGCGTGACGCGGATGTACGGGATCACGATCGAGAAGAGCGTGCGGACCTTGCCGGCCCCGTCGAGCGCGGCGGCTTCGAGCATCTCGTCGGGCACCGACTGCAGCGCCGCGAGGATCATGATCGCGAAGAACGTGACGCCGTACCAGATGTTCGCGATGAGCACGGCGACCATGGCGGTCGCCGGGTCGGCGAGCCAGTTGATCGGCTCGTCGATCAGTCCGACCTTGGCGAGCAGGTCGTTCACGACGCCGAACTCGCTGTTGAACATCCAGCGGAACAGGATCCCGATGAGGAACCCGGACACCGCCCACGGGAAGAACACGAGCGCCTGGTACAACCCGCGGAACCGGAACCTGCGTTGCAGCCACAGGGCGAGGGCGAACCCGATCACGAACTGCGGCACGAGCGAGGCGACGACCCAGACGACCGAGTTCCGGAGCACCGTGTAGAAGACGGGGTCGGTGAGGATGTCGTGGAAGTTGCCGAGTCCCACCCACGACGTGTCGCTGAGGTTGTTGAGGTTCCAGTTGCGGAACGCCATCTGGCCGCCCGCGAACAACGGGTAGTAGACGAACACCGCCACGAAGACGAGTGCGGGTGCCATGAACCCGAGGAGACTGAGTCCCTTCCGCTTCGTGAAGGTGCGGCGACCCGTGGGTGAGGAGCCGCGCCTCCTCGGGTCGTTGCCGCCGCTTCGACCGCCCGGGGCCGGAGGAGCGACACCGGCGCTGGCCCGCGACACGGCGGACGGCGCGGTGGACGCGTCCTGGACCGTCACTTCGCGTCCTTCTCGGTCCAGTACTCGTCCCAGCTGGCGAGCAGTTGCTTGCTCGTCATGTCGCCGACGAGGACCCGCTGCAGCTCAGAGTCGGCCTTCTGGGTCCACTCGGTCCACCAGGCGACGGTGCGCGGCTGCACGACGGGGATGTAGGTCTCCGGTGCGTCGGTCATCGTGACGTAGCTCGCCCAGGCGCCCTCGCTGTAGAACGGGTCCTCGGTGGCGCTGGTGAGGATCGGGACGAGGCTGTTCTCCTTGGTGAAGCGCGTGGAGGCGTCGCCCGACGACAGGAACTCGATCAGCTTCGCCGCCTCGGCCTTGTGCTCACTCGACTCAGCGGTGCCCCAGCCCGACGTGGCGACGGTCTGGGCGGCTTTCCCGGTCGGCCCGGTCAGCAGGGGTGCCGTGGTCCACTGGTCGGCCTCGATGGCCGTCGAGGTCCCGATCGCGCTGATGACCTCGGGGTCCTGCAGGAGGAACGCGGTCGAGCCGTTCGAGAACCCCTCGACCATCTCCGGGTAGCCCCATGCGACGCTCGACGGCGGCGAGGCCTTCTCGAAGAGGTCGAAGTACATGTCGGCGGCGTCCTGGGCTTCCGGCGCCGAGAAGATCGTGTCGCCGTTCTCCAGTCGGAACGCGTTCTCGGTGTCGAGGTCGTCGGCCACGTAGGCCTCGATGGCGGTGACGAGGTTGGAGTTGCCGTTCATGCCACCGCGGAAGGCGTAGCCGTAGTCGCCGTCGCCCGACTCCTGCACCGCCGTGGCCTGCTCGAGCAGGTCGTCCCACGAGGCGGGCGGGGCGTCGAACCCGGCGTCCTTCGTGAGGTCCGTGCGGTAGAAGAGGCTCAATCCGTAGAAGCCGTAGGGGATGTAGTAGACGGTGCCGTCGTCGTTCTTGGCGTAGTCGACGGCGTTCTCGGTCAGGTCGTCCCAGCCGGACCAGTCGTCGAGTTCGGTCGACATGTCGCTGATCCAGCCGTTCGCGCTGAAGGGTCCGACCGTCGTGTCGCGGACCTCGAGCACGTCGACACCGTTGCCGGACTGCAGCATCTGCTGGATCTTCTGGTCGGCCTGGTCGGTCGGCGGCGAGATGAGCTCGACCCGGATGTCGGGGTTCTCGTCCTCGAAGTCGGCGAGGAGCTCCTTGAGGAGCGTCGTGCGCGTCGGGTTCGTCAGGCTCTCGACCATCTGCAGGGTGACGGTGCCGTCGCTGCTGCTCGGGGCGGAGCAGCCTCCTGCCAGCAGCGCGGTGGCGAGGCCCAGGCTGAGCGCCGCGATCATCTTGGTGCTTTTCACGGTTGTCCTTCGTGTCAGGTGGAGCACGTGTCGTCAGGGTCGGACGGGTGGAGCGGTCGGAGGTCCTCAGGCGGTGCGGGCCCAGTCCGCGAGGACGGGCACGCAGCGTTCGGCGAACGACTCGTAGTCGGCAGCGGTGTTGTAGACGTGGGTCGACAGCCGCAGGTAGCCCACGCCCGCGAAGGCCGTGAACGCGCACTCGACGCCGAGCTCGTCCAGGACGCGGTCGCGGAGCGCGTTGCCCTCGCCGTGTCCGGCGGCGAGCGCCCCGGGCAGTCGCACGAGGCGGAGCGCGCCGACGGGCATGCCGACGTCGACGCGGTGGTCCTCGCCGGTGATCGCCGAGAAGGCTCCCGCCACGACGTCGACGGCGTGGTCGGCCAGGTCGGACATGTACCGGCGAGCCGTGTCCCACCCCCACGTGTCGCCGATCAGGTCGAGCGACGTCGACGCCGCGAGCCAACCGGTGAGGTCGAGGGTGCCCTGGGTGTCGAAGCGCTCCGGGAAGGGGTCGGTCGCACCCCAGGAGTCGATCGACGGGTTGAGCTCCTGGACGAGCGGGCCGCGGGCGACCAGGACGCCGGTCCCGCGGGGTGCACAGGTGAACTTGTGCAGGTTGCCGACCCAGAAGTCGCACTCGAGGTCGGCGAGCGGATCAGCGAGCAGTCCGGGCGCGTGCGCACCGTCGACGAGGACGGGCACTCCGAGCTGCGCGGCGTGCCGTGCCACCGCTCCGACCGGCAGGCGCCGCGCCGTGGGGGACGTCACCTGGTCGATGACGACGAGGGACGTCGCGTCGGTGATGCTGTCCGTGATGATCCCGGCTGCCGTGTCGTGGTCGGCGTCGAGCGGGACCGAGACGGTGCGGACGCGGCCGTTCCAGCGCCGGGCGAGTCGCTCGGCACCCATCGTGACCGCTCCGTAGCCGTGGTCGGTGACGAGGATCTCGACCCGGCGGCCCACCGGCAGGCTCGAGTAGACGACGCTCGCGCCGGCACTCGCGTTCGCGACGAACGCGGTGTCCCGGACGTCGGTGCCGAGGAACTCGGCGACGCTGCCGCGCGCCTGCGCGACGAGCCCGGGCAACGGCGGGAACCACGCGACCGGGGCTGCTTCCATCACGTCACGGAGGCGCTGCTGCTCGGCCTGCGTGGCGCGGGGCACAGCGCCGAACGAGCCGTGGTTGAGGTGGCCGAGGTGCGGGTCGAGCGTGAACGCAGCAGCCGCCGGCCGCCCGTCGTGGAGCGTCAGCGGCTCGGGGCCGACCGCGGGGTCGGTTCGAGCGGCGTCGGTGGTCGTCGCGAATGCCATGCCGGCAACACTAGGAAGTCATCAGATGACTCCGGTTTCGACTGCGTTACGAACGTGTCAACAGCCCGATCACCTGCAAGGACATCAGATGAGTCGTCTGTCGAAGCGCGTTGATGGCCCGTCTTCGTGCCGGTAGGCTCGCCCCGACGAGAGGGGCACGATGTCCGCGGTCGACGATGCCTTCCACGGCCTGCGTCACATGATCAGCTCGGGGCGCCTCGGCGCTGGGCAGCGGTTCCCGCCCGAGGCGGACCTCTGCCAGGAGCTCGGGGTCTCGCGTGGGTCGTTGCGCGAGGCCGTCCGCATGCTCTCCGCCCTCGGAGCCGTCGAGTCGCGCCACGGATCCGGCGTCTACGTGTCGGCGCTCCGCCCTGAGGACATCATCGGCAGCCTCGCCCTCACCGTCGGCCTGCTGCCGCTGTCCGGACTCCTCGACGTGTACGAGTTGCGCCGGGTGCTCGAGAGCCACGCCGCGGCGCAGGCCGCCGCGCGCGCCAGCACCGACCTGCTCGACGAGCTCGACGGCGTGCTCGACGCGCTCGAGGCCACCACGGACGTCGAGGAGTCCGCGCAGCTCGACTCCGACTTCCACGAGGCGATCGCCCGAGCCGGAAGCAACCCGACCATGGTCGCGCTGCTCGGTGTCTTCCGGAGCCGCAGTCGCGCGTACCAGATGTTCGACATGCCGGACGGACGGACCATCAAGCACACCAGCGACCAGGCGCACCGGGCCATCGCACGGGCCATCCGGCAGCGCGATCCGGTCGCGGCAGCCACGGCGGCGGCGAGCCACGTCGCACAGACGGAGCAGTGGCTGCGGCACTACCGACCCGACCCGACGCGCTGACACGCACGGCGGAACGGGTTGTCTGCAACCGGCGGAGCGGCCGTGGGGTGGGCGACCCGAACGAGGACCTCGACCAGGTCGACACCGGCCCGGCGGGCGCAGACCACACCGAGGGTGCGCGGACGACGCCACCTGGGTGAGCGCTTCTCAAACCCGCGCCGTCGCGCCCGCTGGATGCGCGCCTCCAGACCCGGACAGGAGGCGCGGCGGCACCCCGCCCCGCCGGTCACGTCGCCGCGGCGTCACCCTGACGTGCGCCGACGTTCAGTCCCAGGGACCGTCCGCGGTCCCGAGGCGCTCCTTGCCGAGCGGCGTGATCGGTAGGGCCGCGAGGCTCGCGATCCCGACTTGCAGGAGCGCCGCTCGCGAGGTCCCGACGCGCCCGATCGCCCCCATCCCCTCGATCACCGCGCAGAAGTAGGTGCCGAGCGCCTCCGCGTCGGCATCGGCCTCGACCTCGCCGGCCGCCTGCGCGTCGACGATGCAGGCCGTGTAGCCGGCGCGGATGGTGTCGAAGGTCTCCGTGACGGTCGCGGCGACCTCCGGATCACGGGCCGACAGCTCCACCGCCGCGCGGAGCAGCAGCGAGGGTGCCCCCTGCGCTGCACCGTGCTCCACAGCCACGGACACCAACTGCGTCCGGATCCGCGCGATCGGTGACTCCGCACTCCGCAGGACCGCCTGCACGACCTCGACGGCCTCGGCGGTGTCGCTGAGGAAGGCGCGCATGAAGAGTTCCTTCTTGCCGCCGAACGTGTTGTAGAGGCTCTGCCGACCGAGGCCGGTCGCCGCGAGCAGGTCGTCGAGGGACGTGCCGTCGAACCCGGACTCCGCGAACGTGCGCCGGGCGCGCTCGACGACGTCGGCCTCGTCGAACTTGCGCGGTCGGGGCATGTGGACTCCTCGGAGGTCGTTGTTGACTGATCAGTCAAGCACGACGTACTGTTCTGGACCAAGCAGTCAACAACAACTCCAGGAGGACATCATGGTCGGAGCACTGCAGGACAAGACCGCACTCGTCACGGGCGGAACCTCGGGCATCGGACTCGCGGTCGTGCGCCGCTTCGTCGACGAGGGGGCGCACGTCTTCGTCACCGGGCGACGGCAGGAGGCGCTCGACGCCGTGCGCGACGAGCTCGGCGACGCGGTGACGCCGATCCGTGCGGACGCCGCCCAGTCGGACGACATCGCGACGGTCTTCGCCGCGGTCGCCGAGCGCGGTCACGGCCTGGACGCCGTACACGCCAACGCCGGTGGCGGTGAGTTCAAGCCCCTCGACGCCGTCACCCCCGAGGACTTCGAGACGACGTTCGGCACCAACGTCCGCGGGACCACCCTGACCGTCCAGGGCGCCTTGCCGTTCCTGCGCGAGGGGTCCGCCGTCGTCGTCACCGGATCGACGGCAGCATCCGGCACCGAGCCGTCGTTCGGCCTGTACGGGGCGTCGAAGGCCGCGATCGCCGCCCTCACCCACACGTGGGCGGCGGAGCTCGCGCCGCGCGGCGTCCGGATCAACACGGTCGTCCCCGGGCCCACGGAGACCCCGGGTCTCGCCGGCCTCGCTCCGGGCAACCCGGGGGCGATGCTCGAGCAGATGGCGAGCGGTATGCCGTTCGGCCGGCTATTGCGCCCGGAGGAGGTCGCCGCCACGGTGCTGTTCCTCGTGTCCGACCAGAGTTCGGGGATGACCGGCAGCGAGCTCCTCGTCGACGGGGGCAGCAGCATCGCCTGAGCCGGCCGGCTCGTCCGGTCTCGCCCTACTCCGCCTCGTCCATTAAGTGGGCGCTTCCCGGCCCGATGACGATGATCGACACCCTCTCCGACCAGCACTACAAGAGCCGCGAGAAGCTGGCGTGGGAGTTCGCCACGATCCTGAACGAAGAAGCCCGGGAGCTCGAAGCTGCCGGCGTCGACGTCATCCAGTTCGACGAGCCCGCCTTCACCGTCTTCCACGACGAGGTGCAGGACTGGGGCGTCGCCGCCACTCTGGAGCGCGGATGCGGTCCGCCGGGAGGGTGTTCTGGCACTGGGGTCACCTTCCGATCCACCGGCCGCCCCGATGACAAGCTGCAAGGACTCGAGTACGGAGACAGCAGCCAGTAGAGGACAGGAACCCTCCCGCCGAAGCGAGGAGCTGTCAGGCCGAACATCCCATGCGTGCGCGGGAGGCAGCCCGGGTCCGGCCCAACTACGAGTGCGGTTGCCGCCCGCCTCAAAAATCGATAGTGCCATCGGCATCCAGGAACGCATACGAGCAAGCCTCGCCAGTCCAACCCCGTCGAGGCGGACCCACTCTGCCTTTAGTCCCTGTACTGCCTATGAGGTCCTGCGCAGGGGCAAACGCGCGATCGAGTCGCTATCAAACACATTTGCAAGCACGGCCTGTCGCGGCAGCGTCAACACTCAACTCCACGTTCATCAACGAGAGGTGAAACGCGTTTGGATCCAGTCCCCCGGGTCGTATCACCGCCACGCTCTCGCGTTGCGGGACTGATCGGGCTCAACCTTGGTGGTCTCTAGCCAACCGGAAATCTGGGATCGAACACGACGGAGCCGAGGCGCCGGACGTGTCCCGGAGAGCAACGACAGCGCTCAGACTCAGTCCTAACGCGCGTGGAGCCCATTTACAACACCAGCGCGCCAACGACCTGGTCTAAGCTCCCGAACAAGGCTCACCTTCACTGCGCCTCTGGAATCACAGGCAGCAGCGATGAGCGCGTCAGCAAACCAAGCGATCAACGGGGACCAATGCACTTGACGAACATGGCCGTGAACAACTTTCGCCGCTTGAAAGCAGTCGAGATAGATCTGGAAGAACAAACCACCATATTTGTTGGAGCCAACAACAGCGGCAAGACCTCCGCTGCCGCGGTTCTACGCCTCCTCGTTACCGGCAGAGCCAAGGACGTCGCGATCTACGACTTCAGCGCGGAATGCCTTGAGACCCTCCGGAACTACGACCACAAACATGGCGAGCGCCCGGAACTTCCAAAGATAACCCTAGACCTCTGGTTCAACGTGGAGGACGAAGAGGTCTACCGAGTCGTCGACATTCTACCAAGCCTCGACTGGAACGGGCAGCCGGTAGGTATCCGCCTACGATTTGAACCGAGTGATTCGAACCGGTTGTTCGATGATTACCGAGCGGCGAAAGAGAATGCCGCCACCGACGCCATTGATTCCTACCATCCTTGGCCGACATCCCTCGAAGATTACTTGAAAGATCGGCTGCAGGCCGAGTACAACCTGAATTATTACGTCCTCGAGAAGGCTGGGCCGGATGAACTACGTGAGCACCCCATGCTCCACGCGAAGGGAGAGGCCGCAGCCGTACTTGACGGTCTGATGACTCTCAATTTCCTCGACGCTCAACGCTTCCTGTCGGATACAGAAGTTGGCGCTCGCACACAAGACCTATCGCGCAGCCTCAGCAAGTTCTATCAGCGCAATCTTGATCAATTTAAGACAGATACGAGCGTCCTTCAGGCTTTACACGCGTCCGAAGAAAGCTTCAACAAGCACCTCGAACAAGTCTTCGCCTCGACGCTCGAAAACCTCAACACCTTGGGCTACCCCGGCATAGAGAATCCCGATCTCGTGATTCGATCTCACTTCAATCCCAAGCAAATTATGGCACAGGACGCCAGCGTCGAATACTCACTCCCGCGTGCCGAAGGAGATCTCGTAGGAACCCACCTTCCTGAGAAGTATAACGGACTGGGCTTCAAAAACCTCATTTACATGGTGATTCAGGTTTTAGATTTCCACCAACGATGGACGACGCAGGAACACCGCACCCCGGTGCATCTCGTCGTTATCGAAGAACCAGAGGCGCACCTACATGCTCAACTTCAGCAGGTCTTCATCGCAAAAATCCGAGAGATCATCTCGGATGCGAGCGGGATGACTACCCAGCTGATCGTAACTACCCACTCGGCGCAAATCATCAACGAAAGCCAGTTCACCCCCATTCGATATTTTCGTCGCAAGCAACTCTTACAGGGTCGGCACGAATCAGAAGTCCGAGATGTCTCGAGATTAGAAGCACTCGACGCCGACGCAAAGACGTTCCTTCATAAGTATATGAAGCTAACACATTGCGATCTCTTCTTTGCAGACGCCGCGATTCTGGTCGAAGGAAACGTCGAACGCTTGCTGCTACCATCTATTATAGAAGAACACTCGCCGAAGCTCACTTCCAGCTACCTGACTATATTGGAGGTCGGCGGAGCATTCGCTCACAAACTCGCACCGTTGCTCAAACTCCTTGGTGTCCCAGCCCTGGTCATAACAGATCTTGACAGCGTTGCCCCTGCGACGAAAGCGGCAAACGCTGCAAAGGGAGCACCCCACCTGACAGCGGCTTCGAATGGCCGCAAGGCATGCCGAGCTGATGCAGAATACGCAGTCACCGCTAATCCCTCACTTCGCTCTTGGCACCCACGAATCGAGGCGATAGCGGATCTACTCGCCTTGCCCGAACATAAGAAAGTCTTCGGCACGGGAGGCGAAAGTCCCGCGCCTGTGCGTATAGCGTATCAAACTAGTAGCTGTGTATCGTGGGACGGCAACTGTCAAATTGTCTCCGGGAGAACGTTTGAAGAGACTTTCGCGTTTGAAAATCTCGAGTGGGTCCTATCGGAAGATCAGCGAGATGACCTCGCCCTCGTGTCTAAGAAGTTCGAACCGGCTAGTTCAACAATCGACGACATAGTCGAAGACATACACAAGCAAGTCAAACGTGCAAACTTCAAGAAGACCGAACTCGCTTTAGCACTGATGATTTCTGCGGGGCAATGGAAGGCTCCGCAGTACATCGTGGACGGGCTCGACTGGTTGTCTACTCTTCTCGCGCCGGTGAAGACAGGTGGAACAACGAAATGAGTCGTCGTATCGACAGTCCCGACACTCCTGCGGATCTGCGGCTTCGTGAACTCCTTGAAGGCGACACTCCGCCATGCTTCGTCGTGAACGCAGGAGCAGGATCAGGGAAGACTACTTCTCTCGTCAAGGCGCTCGCTCACTTGCGAGACGCGAAAGGATCGCAACTACGCCGTCAAGGACAAAAGGTCGCGTGCATCACCTACACCGAAGTCGCCGCCGAAGAGATTCATGGCGAAGTCGACCTTGACCCAGTCTTTCACGTGTCAACCATTCACAGCTTCTTGTGGACTGTTGTCCGCCCTTTCAGGCGTGACATTGCGTTGTGGGTGGATAGAAGGATCGAAGGAAAGATTGCAGCACTTCTCGAGCACAACAGTAAAAAGGGCACCCGCGGCTCTACCATCACAAAGAACGACGCTCTAATAGCTCGCCTTGAAGCCGACCGCGCTGCCCTGACTCCGGAAACGACCTTCACATACGGCATTGGGAGCCGCTACGCGCGAGGAGTGCTCGGCCACGATGATGTCATCAAAATGGTGCCGGAATTGCTTATGGAGAAATCTCTTCTCCGCCGACTACTAGCACACCAATATCCGTTCGTCTTCGTCGATGAGAGCCAGGACACCTTCCCCTCGGTCGTAGCCGCTTTGAAGGCCATCGCGGCCGACCCAACTTGCGCGATATCGATCGGGTTCCTTGGTGACGAAATGCAGCAAATTTACTCGACGGGCATTGGGTCAATACCGATCGAGCCCGACTGGGCTCAGATCGATAAGCCCGAGAACTTCCGTTGCCCTTCGATGATCCTCGAGGTGATCAATAACATTCGGGGTGGAGTGCCTGGCTCACTCAAACAAACAGGCGGTCGGCGGGACGCAGTCACAGGCAAAACACTCTTAGGCGATGCGAAACTGTTTGTCCTCGCAAGCACAGGTGATCGCGACTCCCAGCTGCAGGAAGTCCGCGCAATTATGGCCAACTCGACGACGGATTCCAATTGGCGTGTTGAGGACGGGAGCCCGAGCGCCCCGAGGGTACTCGTTATCGAGCATCGTCTAGCGGCTCGCCGTCTTGGGTTCGAGCAGATATTCGCCTCTCACCATGACAGGAGCACTGACAGACTGAAGGAGGGGATCTCCGAAGGAACCGCGTGGTCAATCCAGCCCTTTGTGTCCTACCTTACTCCCTTGGCTTTGGCAGTCCGGAGAGGGGACAGTTACGCCCAGATGGAATTGGTACGGGCGAATAGCCCGTTGGACCTAGAACGCACGCCCGCGCTCGCGTCCCGTCTTTCGTCCCTGTCGGCTGCAACCGAGGAAATCAGCAATCTCATGAGGCCGGATAGCGACGCGACCGTCCGAACCCTTTTGTCCCACGCGTTATCATCGGGCCTTTGGGCTCTGGACGACAACTTCTCGCCGTACGAGCAACTGCTCAATTATGCAGCAACTCACGAGAGTGTCGGGGACTCAGTTGAGCACGGCGTGCTTGCCCGCTTCTTTGACTGCCCCGCACGTGAATTGCTGGCTTACCAGAGTTACCTCGACGAGCACTCCGTCTTCGCTACGCACCAAGGGGTCAAGGGGGCGGAGTTTGAACGGGTGCTGGTGCTACTTGAGGATGACGCGGCTGTCGGGAATAGTTTTTCCTACGAGAAGCTGTTCGAACTCCGCGAGCTTTCCGCCACGGACCTAGACCACATCTCGAATGGTCGTGAATCAACTTTGGACAGAACGCGGCGGCTGCTTTATGTAGTCTGCTCACGAGCCGAGCGCTCGCTGGCTGTCGCCCTCTTCACCCCAAGTGCTATGGAAGCTGTATCCCAAGTTCGCAAGCTAGGTCTATTTAGACCCGAGAACGTAATCACGTTTTGAGGCGCAAATGCAAGCCCCCTAACATCACCTCTAACGTCAGCTTTCGGGTTGTTCGAAATGTACTGAATGGTACGCCACTACGGTACGTATACGCTGTCTTTTGAAGCGGAAGCGTTGCCAGAGACGCGCTGTGCTCGTGACGCGAATATCCCGCCGGACTCAGGCCGGCGGGATATTCGCAAGAGACAGACCAGACTCAGAAGTCCCAGTCCTCGTCCTCGGTCTTCTCCGCCTTGCCGATGACGTACGACGAGCCGGACCCCGAGAAGAAGTCGTGGTTCTCGTCCGCGTTCGGCGACAGCGCCGACAGGATCGCCGGGTTCACGTCCGTCGTCTCCTTGGGGAACATCGGCTCGTAGCCCAGGTTCATGAGCGCCTTGTTGGCGTTGTAGTGCAGGAACTTCTTGACGTCCTCGGTCAGCCCGACACCGTCGTAGAGGTCCTGCGTGTACTGCACCTCGTTCTCGTAGAGCTCGAAGAGCAGGTTGAACGTGTAGTCCTTGATCTCCTGCTTGCGCTCTTCGGAAGCGCCCTCGAGGCCCTTCTGGAACTTGTACCCGATGTAGTACCCGTGGACGGCTTCGTCGCGGATGATCAGGCGGATCAAGTCGGCGGTGTTGGTGAGCTTCGCGCGCGAGGACCAGTACATCGGCAGGTAGAAGCCGGAGTAGAACAGGAACGACTCGAGCAGCGTCGAGGCGACCTTGCGCTTCAGGGGGTCGTCACCGGTGTAGTAGTCGAGGACGATCTGGGCCTTCTTCTGCAGGTTCACGTTCTCGGTGGACCAGCGGAAGGCGTCGTCGATCTCGGGCGTCGAGGCCAGCGTCGAGAAGATCGACGAGTAGCTCTTCGCGTGCACCGACTCCATGAACGCGATGTTCGTGTAGACGGCTTCTTCGTGCGGGGTGATGGCGTCGGGGATCAGGCTGATCGCGCCGACGGTGCCCTGGATGGTGTCGAGCAGCGTCAGGCCGGTGAAGACCCGCATGGTGAGCTGCTGCTCGGCCGGCGTCAGCGTGTTCCACGACTGCACGTCGTTGGACAGCGGCACCTTCTCGGGCAGCCAGAAGTTGTTGACCAGCCGGTTCCAGACCTCGACGTCCTTGTCGTCCTGGATGCGGTTCCAGTTGATGGCACTGACCGCACTGATCAGCGGGATGGACTTGCCCGTGGCGTGGACCGGGTCGGTGAGGGTCATGGGATTGTCTTCCGGATTCGGGATGGTGATCTGATGACGGACTGGAGGCGCGGGGCGGGGCCCGCCCCGCGCCTCCAGGAAGAGAGCAGCAGCTCTACAGCATGCAGCTGACGCAGCCCTCGACCTCGGTGCCCTCGAGGGCGAGCTGGCGCAGACGGATGTAGTAGATCGTCTTGATGCCCTTGCGCCATGCGTAGATCTGCGCCTTGTTGATGTCACGCGTGGTGGCGGTGTCCTTGAAGAACAGCGTCAGGGACAGGCCCTGGTCCACGTGCTGCGTCGCCGCGGCGTACGTGTCGATGATCTTCTCGGCACCGATCTCGTACGCGTCCTGGTAGTAGTCCAGGTTGTCGTTCGTCATGAACGGCGCCGGGTAGTAGACGCGGCCGAGCTTGCCTTCCTTGCGGATCTCGATCTTCGACGCGATCGGGTGGATCGACGACGTCGAGTGGTTGATGTACGAGATCGAACCGGTCGGCGGGACGGCCTGCAGGTTCTGGTTGTAGATGCCGTGCTCCTGGATGGACGCCTTCAGCGCCTTCCAGTCGTCCTGCGTCGGGATCGTGATGTTCGCGTTGTCGAACAGCGATGCCACGCGGGGGGTCGCCGGCGTCCACGCCTGGTCGGTGTACTTGTCGAAGAACTCCCCCGACGCGTACTTCGAGTCGCGGAAGCCGTCGAAGGTCTCGCCGGTCTCGATCGCGATCTTGTTCGACGCGCGCAGGGCGTGGAACAGCACCGTGTAGAAGTAGATGTTCGTGAAGTCGATGCCCTCTTCGGAGCCGTAGTACACGCGCTCACGAGCCAGGTAGCCGTGCAGGTTCATCTGGCCGAGGCCGATGGCGTGCGACTTGTCGTTGCCGTCCTCGACGGAACGCACCGAGGTGATGTGCGACATCTGCGAGACCGAGGTCAGGCCGCGGATGGCCGTCTCGATGGTCTTGCCGAAGTCCGGCGAGTCCATCGTCAGCGCGATGTTCAGCGAGCCGAGGTTGCAGGAGATGTCCTTGCCGATCTCCTTGTAGGACAGGTCCTCGTTGAAGGTCGTCGGGGTGTTGACCTGCAGGATCTCCGAGCACAGGTTGGACATGTTGATCCGACCCTTGATCGGGTTGGCCTTGTTCACCGTGTCCTCGAACACGATGTACGGGTAGCCCGACTCGAACTGGATCTCGGCGATGGTCGTGAAGAAGTCACGCGCCTTGATCTTCGTCTTCTTGATGCGCGAGTCGTCGACCATCGCGCGGTAGTTCTCGGAGATCGGGACGTCGCCGAAGGGGACGCCGTAGACCTTCTCGACGTCGTACGGCGAGAACAGGTACATGTCCTCGTTGTTCTTCGCGAGCTCGAACGTGATGTCCGGCACGACGACGCCGAGCGACAGCGTCTTGATGCGGATCTTCTCGTCGGCGTTCTCGCGCTTGGTGTCGAGGAACTTCATGATGTCCGGGTGGTGGGCGCTGAGGTACACCGCGCCGGCACCCTGACGCGCACCGAGCTGGTTCGCGTACGAGAAGGAGTCTTCCAGCAGCTTCATCACGGGGATGATGCCCGAGGACTGGTTCTCGATCTGCTTGATCGGGGCGCCGGCCTCGCGGATGTTGGAGAGCAGCAGGGCCACGCCGCCGCCGCGCTTCGAGAGCTGCAGCGACGAGTTGATGCCGCGCGAGATCGACTCCATGTTGTCCTCGATGCGGAGCAGGAAGCAGGAGACGAGTTCGCCGCGCTGTGCCTTCGCCGTGTTGAGGAACGTGGGCGTGGCGGGCTGGAAGCGGCCGGCGACGATCTCTTCGACGAGGTCGATGGCGAGCTGCTCGTTGCCCTGGGCCAGGCCGAGGGCGGTCATGACGACGCGGTCCTCGAAGCGCTCCAGGTACCGCTTGCCGTCGAACGTCTTGAGCGTGTAGCTCGTGTAGTACTTGAACGCGCCGAGGAACGTCTGGAACCGGAACTTCTTCGAGTACGCCAGGTCGTTGAGCTGCTGGATGAAGTCCAGCGAGTACATGTCGATCGTGGCTTTTTCGTAGTACTCGTTCTCGACCAGGTAGTCGAGCCGCTCCTTCAGGTTGTGGAAGAAGACGGTGTTCTGGTTGACGTGCTGCAGGAAGAACTGCTTGGCGGCCTCACGATCCTTGTCGAACTGGATGTTCCCGTCCGCGTCGTAGAGGTTGAGCATCGCGTTGAGGGAGTGGTAGTCCATCCCCGTCTGCGGCGACGTCAGATCGACGTCTGCAACTGCTGCGTCCAAAATGCATCCAATCCTGAGTTGACCGCCGACACGTCGTCAGGGGTCCCGAAGAGTTCGAATCGATAGAGAAGGGGGACGTTGCACTTCCGTGCGACGACGTCCCCTGCCAGGCCGTACGCCTCGCCGAAGTTCGTGTTGCCGCCGACGACCACGCCGCGGATGAGCGAGCGGTTGTGGGCGTCGTTGAGGAACTTGATGACCTGCTTGGGGACCGCGCCCTCGCCGTTGCCGCCACCGTAGGTGGGCAGGACCAGGACGTAGGGCTCGTCGACGTGCAGGAACGGTTCACTCGGGTAGAGGGGGATCCGGTCCGCGTCGCGGCCGAGCTTCTCGACGAAGCGTGCGGTGTAGCCGGACACGCTCGAGAAGTAGACCAATCGGCTCATGGTGCGCTCCTCTTGGAGAAGGTGCGGACAGCAGATCGCGCAGTAGGTGTGTTCCCCGGCCCCTTCGGGGCCGGGGAACACACCTAGAAGATCACGCCAGTTCGGCGCTGAGCGTTGCGATCTTGTCGGGGCGGAAGCCCGACCAGTGGTCGTCGTCCGTGACGACGACGGGGGCCTGCATGTAGCCGAGGCTCTTGACGTGCTCGAGGGCGGCCTCGTCGGTGGAGACGTCGTGCACTTCGTACTCGATGCCCTTGTTGTCGAGGGCGCGGTACGTCGCGGTGCACTGGACGCAGGACGGCTTGGTGTAGACGGTGACGGCCATGTTCTCCCCTGGTTTCTGGGCCTGATTCCAGGTCCGAAGTTCGTGTGTTGTGCTGCGGACGACGTTACTACATCGCTACTACATCTTGTGCTCGCGGAGTCAAGCGACCACAAGAGGAAGTGTTACACGCCTGTAGTTCTCCACAACGCCGTCCACAGTCTGTGGATTCCCGAGGCCCGGTTTTCCGCCACTCTGCCACTCGCCACAGACACTCCCCACAGGGCGAGGAGCATGGTTGTACACCCGTGTGGAGAACGGCGGAATCGGATGAGCGGTCGGCGTGTCTTCGAGGAGCGAGATTCGATGCGACACCCCCCTCCCCAGGACGGGGGACAGCCCGTTCCGTCCAGTCCGTACACTCGTGTCGTGAGTACGTACGGCCCCCTCCTCAAGACCCCCGGCGTGGGTCGTGTCATCGCTGCACAGCTCACCGCGCGCTTCCCCTTCGGGATGCTGTCGCTGGCCTACCTGCTGCACGTGGAGCACGTCTTCGGCTCCTACGGCGCCGCCGGCCTCGTGCTCGCGACGACGAGCATCGGGCAGGCGATCGCGGGTCCGCTGACGAGCCGCTGGATGGGCAGCTGGGGCATGCGCCCCGTCCTCGTCCTGACGAGCATCGTCGCGCTCGCGAGCATGGTCGTGATCGCCTTCTCCACCATGCCGCTCTGGGCCTACGTCGTGGTCGGGTTCCTCGGCGGCCTCGCCGTCCCGCCCGTGCAGCCCGCGGTGCGCACCATCTACCCGAAGATGGTGACGTCGTCGCAGCTCACCCCGCTGTTCTCGCTCGACGCCAGCGCCCAGGAGCTCATCTGGGTCGCCGGCCCGGTCATCACCACCTTCGTCGCGACGCAGGTCGGCACCGTGCAGGCGATCGTCGTCGCCATGGTCTTCCTGGTGATCGGCGGCGTGTGGTTCATCGCCTCCCCCGAGCTCGGTCGCGTGCGCATCCCCCGCTCGAAGCGCGCGTTCGGCGTCGTGCTCCGCCGCCCCTCGGTCGTGGTGGCGACGCTGACTGGCCTGCTGCTCATCGGCGCCTGCTCCGCGGTCGAGGCCAGCGTCACCAGCGTCTTCGGCGAGGGCAGCCCGAACGCGGGCATCGTCCTCGCCGTCTTCGCGGTCGGATCCCTGCTCGGCGGCCTGGCGTTCGGCCACCGCCCGATCTCCCGCAACACCCTGTGGACGCGCATGGCCGTCGTCTTCGTCGGCCTCACCCTGGCCCTCGGCGGCACGGGCTTCTGGTGGCTCTGCCTCGCACTGGTCATCGCCGGTGCGGGCATCGCCCCAGCCCTCGCGGTCATGTTCGGGTCGGTCTCGGCGACCGTCAAGTTCTCCGACACCGCCGAGGCCTACGGCTGGATGGGCACCGGCCAGCTCATCGGCGCCGCCGGCGGATCGGCCGTCGCCGGCTTCCTCATCGACAGCAACGGCCCGATCGGCGGCTTCACCGTGGGCGCCGTGATGGCCGGGGTCGGCGTGCTGCTCCCCCTGGCGATGCGCAGCTGGCTGCCCGACCTGCGCGGCCGCGACGCGAGCCCCCTGCCCGACACCGAACCGGTCGTCCTGCCGACCTGATTCGCCCGCCGGCCCGTCCGCGGCGCCGCGCTGCCGCGTCGACGTCGCGCGACAGCGACCCGGTCGCCCCGCCGTGGCCCAACGTCCCTCCCCAGGTCCGGCAGGCGGCTCGCGACACCATCGTCGTCGTACGACAGCGACCATGTCGCGCCGGTCGCCCGACCTCCCCTCCACAGCCCGCCGATCGGCCCGCGTCCTCCACGGACGGCCGGGAGGCCCGGCACACCCCCGGCGAGCACCGGCAGGATGGGTGCATGGTCACCTCCATCCCCCTCCGCGACGGGGCATCGATCCCCGCGATCGGCTTCGGCGTCTACAAGGTCGACGACACCGAGGCCGAGTCGGCCGTCGGCACCGCCCTCGACGCCGGCTACCGACACGTCGACACGGCCGAGATGTACGGCAACGAGGTCGGCGTCGGCAAGGCGATCCGGGCCTCCTCGCTGGACCGCGACGACGTCTTCGTGACGACCAAGGTGTGGAACGACCACCAGGGTCGCGACGCGACGCTGCGGGCCTTCGACGACAGCGTCGCGCGGCTCGGCCTGGACACGGTCGACCTCTACCTCATCCACTGGCCGGCCGCGGCGAGGGACCGCTACGTCGAGACCTGGCGCACCCTGGTCGAACTGCGCGAGTCCGGCCGCGCGCGGAGCGTCGGGGTGTCGAACTTCCAGGTGGAGCACCTGCAGCGGCTCGTCGACGAGACCGGTGAGGTCCCGGCGCTCAACCAGGTCGAGCGGCACCCGTGGCTGCCGCAGCGGGAGCTCATCGCCTTCCACCAGCAGCACGGCATCGCCACCGGCGCCTGGTCGCCGCTCGGGCGCGGGCGGCTCATCGACGAGCCGGTGCTCACCGGCATCGCGGACGCGCACGGGGTCAGCGTGGCGCAGGTGCTCGTGCGGTGGAACGTGCAGCAGGGCGTCGTGGTGCTGCCGAAGTCGGTGACACCGTCGCGCATCCGGTCGAACCTGGACGTCGACGGCTTCGTGCTGACCGACGAGGAGCTCGCAGCCATCGCCACGCTCGAGTCCGGGCAGCGCACCGGCTCCCACCCGGACGCCGTCTCGTGACGAAGGGGTCCGGCGGAGCAGGCGACCCGCAGTCCACGGCTCGTGCCCACCTCGGTCCGGACGAGCAGCTGTACTGGGCCGGCACGAGCGACCCCGCGAAGCGCTTCTCGGGGCGGGACGGCTTCCTCGTCCCGTTCAGCCTGCTCTGGCTCGGGTTCGTGGTGTTCTGGATGGCCTCGGCCGTGACCAGTGGAGCGCCGCCGTTCTTCCTGCTGTTCGGGACCGTGTTCGTGCTGATCGGCCTGCACATCACGGTCGGTCGGTTCATCGTCAAGCAGCACCGCAAACGCACGACCGTGTACGCCGTCACCGACCGTCGGGCACTGGTGATCACTCCGAGCGGGACCCGCGATGTGCCGATCGGGCGCACGGACCGGACCCTCAGCTGGACCCGCGACCGGAGCCACTGCACCGTGGAGTGGGGGTCGGACGGCGGCGGCTCGATCTTCGCCGCGAACGGCATGAACGCCAGGGTCTACGGCAACACCGGCCTCGACGGCCTCTTCGGCCCCCAGCCGATGGCGTTCTGGGACGTCAGCGACGGCGAGGGGCTCGTGCGCGCGCTCGACCGGACGTCGCGCTAGCCGCGGCGGTCTTCCTCCGACTGCCACGGCAGGTGCAGGTCACCCGGCGCGGGTTCGACGTCGCCGGCGTCGTCCGCGCCGCCCGTTCCCGGTGCCGCGATGACCTTGGACGTGTCGATGCCGTCGGCCTCGAGCTCGGCGTCCGAGCGCTGGTCGTCCTGCGCGGCGACGGTCTCCCGCTCGCTCGAGGGGCTGTACGCCGTGTCGGTGGCGCGCTGTTCGCTCGCGTCGACGCCGCCCTCGCCCTCGTGGTGGGCGGCGTCGCGGAGGGCGTCGCTGCGTGCACGGTCGTCGGAGGAGTCGGGGCCGGGGGCCTGCGGGATGCTGTCGCTCATGGCCCGCACGGTAGTCCGCGCCTCCCGAGTGCCGGTCCGACGATGCCCTCCAGGACCACGGTGCTCGCGCAGGGGCCGACACGATCACGCCCGTCTCCTGCGTCGTCATCGGCGTCGCGATCGTCGTGCTCCTCAGCGCCCGCGCCGACGCCGTTCCTCCCGGCGAGCCGGATCTCCGCCCCCGGCCAGTCGACGATCGCCCCACCACCGCCGCGCGTTGACTGTTTGAGATCGAACGGTTAGAGTTCTGATCATGCAGGCACCCCACTTCGACACCCCGCTCCAGCTCATGCGGTGGATCGGCTGGGCGCAACGCAAGGCCGCGGACGACTGGGTCCGTGAACGCGACCTCACGCACGAGCAGAGCTTCGTGCTGGGGTACCTGCAGCAGAACCCCGGTGCCATCCAACGGGACATCGCCACGATGACCCGCACCACACCGGCCAGCGTCTCGAGCCTGCTGCAGGGACTCGAGAAGCGTGGTCTGGTCGAACGACGGCCCGACGCCGCGAACGGCCGCACGAAGCTCGTCCACGCCACACCCGCCGGTGTCGAGCTCATCGCCGGCTTCGAGGACGCGATGCTCGCCCTCGACGACACCCTGCTCGCGCCGCTCAGCCCAGCTGAGCGCGCCACGCTCCGCGAACTCCTGCTCAAGGTGACCGCAGAGCTGCCGGAACCGACCCGGTAACCGCACCCGTGCCTCCCGGCCGTCCGCCGGAGGCACCACCCACACGCACGCGACGGCCACCGCCGGACGCGCGATCCGTCCTGCCCGGAAGGGGCCGACACATGAGCACCGACACCACGACCGCAGCGGCCACCAACCGCTGGTACCTCTCCACCGCCCCGATCGCCAGGGCACTCGTCCACCTCTGCGTCCCGATGGCCGCGGCGATGGTCGTCAGCGCCCTGTACAACGTCATCAACGCGGGCTTCATCGGCTCGCAGCACGACACGTCGCTCCTCGCCGCGATCACGTTCGGCACCCCGCTGCTCGGCCTCATCATGGCGATCGGCGGCGTCTTCGGCGTCGGCGGCAGCTCGCTGATGTCCCGGTTGCTCGGCGCGTCCGAGAACGACCCGGCGAAGGCGGGTGAGATCAAGCACGTCGCGTCCTTCGCGGTGTGGGGTTCCGTCATCACCGGCGTCGTCCTCGGCGGCGCGGGGCTGCTCCTGCTCCGGCCGCTCGTCGGCGTGCTCGGGGCGGACGCCGCCGCGGTGCCCGCGACCAGTGCCTACGTCGCCGTGATGCTGGCGTTCGTGCCGGTGCTCGCTGCCGCCTTCTGCCTCGAGCAGATGGTCCGCGCCGAGGGCGCCGCCCGGCAGGCCATGGTCGGCCTGGTCCTGTCGACGATCGGGAACCTGGTCTTCGACGTGCTCTTCATCCTGGTGCTGCACTGGGGCGTCGCCGGAGCAGCCCTCGCCGTCGGACTCGCCAACGTCGTGAGCATCGTCTACTGGGTGCGCTGGCTCGGGCGGCACAGCGAGAACGTGTCGCTGTCGCTCCGGTGGTTCACGCTCCGGCGGTCGGTGCTCGGACCCGTGTTCGGCATCGGGGTGAGCGAACTGCTGCAGGCCGGGTTCCTCATCGTCACGACCCTGGTGCTCAACAACCTCGCGGCCCGGTACGGCGACGACCCGCTCGCCGCCATGGGGGCGGCCGTGCGGATCGCACAGGTGCCCGAGTTCCTCGTGATGGGCGTCACCATCGGGGTGCTGCCGTTGCTGGCCTACGCCTACGGCAAGGGCGACCGTGCCCGGCTGCACGCCGCACTGCGAGCGTCGGCACTGACCGTCGGAGCCATCGTGCTGGTCTTCTCGGGGACGGTGTTCGTGTTCCGCGAGCAGGTCTTCACGATCTTCTCGTCCGACCACTCCGTGCTCGCGATCGGTCTGACGATCCTGGTCGCCCAGCTCGTCGCGACCGTGGTGAACGGCTTCACCGGCCTGTTCACGTCCCTGTTCCAGGCCGCCGGACTGGTCACGCCGGCGATCGCGATGTCCCTCGCGCAGGGCGTGCTGTTCATCCCGATCGTGCTGCTCGGCAACCTGTGGTTCGGCCTCGCGGGCATCATCTGGGCGCTGACCGTCACCGAGGTGCTGGTGTTCCTCGCCGGACTCGTCATCTGGACGGCGTCGCGCCGCCGGATCGACGAGGGGCTCGCCGCGGGCAGCCCGGAGCGGGCTGAGGCCACGCTCGAGGCCGCCGGCTGACGACCAGGTCGCCCCGACCGGCCGACCGGCCGACCGGCCGCCCGGCCGCCCGGCCGCTACGCTCGCCGTCGTGGGTGAACCGACCGCCGAGCGGACACGACGGGCACGACGGGCGCGACCGCGGTCCGACGACGACCGACGTGCTCTCGTCGAGCCGCTGCTGGCGCCCGACGAGCAGCTGCTCTGGGTCGGGTACAGCGATCCCCGGAAGATGTTCGGCTCCCACGACCGCTGGCTCGTCCCGTTGAGCATCCTGTTCACGGGCTTCGTGGTCGCCGTGCTCGTCCGTGGGGCCGTCGAGGGGATCCCTCTGCCCGCCGCGGTCGTGCTGCTCGTGTTCCTGCTCATCGGAGCGCACGGCATGGTCGGACGCTTCCTGGTGAAGCGGCACCGCAAGCGCACCGAGGTGTACGCCGTGACGGATCGCCGCGCCCTCGTCACCGACGGGCGGCACACCCGCGACGTCGACGTCCGACGCACGGACCGCATGGTCGACGACTCCGGCGACCACCTGTCGATCGAGTGGAACGAGACCGGCGACCTCGACACGCTCTTCCTCGGTGGCAGCAGCGCCGTCCGCCAGTACGCGAACACGGGACTCGACGGGATCCTCGGGATGCGGCGTGACTTCGCCTTCTACGACGTCACCGACGGCGACGGGCTCGCCTTCGCCCTGGAGCAGGCCGTCGACCGCTGAGGCAGCGGCCAGGCGCCGGGGCGGGGCAGCTCGGACGGGCAGGGGGCAGCCGGGCGTCCGTTACGCTCGACGGGCACCAGCACCGACCAGGAGGTCCCCTCGTGACGATCGTCGCCGCAGCAGACGGCTCAGCCCTCGGCAACCCCGGCCCCGCCGGCTGGGCCTGGTACGTCGACGACGACCGGTGGGCTGCGGGCGGGTGGCCGCGCGCGACGAACAACATCGGCGAGCTCACCGCCGTCCTGCAGCTGCTCCGGGCGACGAAGGACGCGGGCGAGCCGCTGCACATCCTGTGCGACAGCCAGTACGCCATCAAGGCGTGCACGGAGTGGCTCGCCGGGTGGAAGCGCAAGGGCTGGCGGAAGGCCGACGGCAAGCCGGTGCTCAACGTCGAGATCATCAAGGAGCTCGACGCCGAGCTGCAGGGCCGCAAGGTCACGTTCGAGTGGGTCCGCGGCCACGTCGGGCACGAGATGAACGAGGCGGCGGACGTGCGCGCCCGTGGCGCGGCCACTGCCTACCAGAACGGCACCGAGGTGCCCGAGGGTCCGGGCTGGCCGGGTGCCGAGGTCAGCGAGCCGTCACCGCTGCCCGAGGCGACCCCGCCGGCGACGCTGTTCTAGCCGCGCTCAGTACGTCCCGTCGCGCCGTTCCTGCTGGGTGATCTGCTCCCCCGACGCCGGGTCGACGCCGGAGCGCGTGGTGGTCGTGGTCCGTCGGCCACCGAAGGCGACGGCCAGACTGATGATGAGCAGGACGACACCGGCCGCCATGAGGATGTAACCGATGAGCCGGAGGTCGATCCCGGCGAGCTGCACGTCCACGGCGAACGCCACGATGGCGCCGATGACGATCAGGGCGATGCTCGATCCGATGCGCACGATGGGGTCCTCTCGTTCGTGACCCCGAGCCGATCGGCACAGGGCTGGCGCCGAACGTACCCGCTCGTCAGAGTCGCCGTTCCCACAGCGCGACCGTGCTGGTGAGGTGGTCGTACCGGTAGGGCTTCCGCTCCCCCGTCGGTTCGTACCCGAGGGCCCGCCAGAACGGCTCGGCGACGGGTGCGTTCGTCGCGACGATCCCGAGCCGCAGCCGCTCGGTGCCCGGGGTCGCCCGGAGCTGGTCGACGACGGCGTCGTGCATCGCCCGACCGAGCCCGCGCCGACCGCGGTCGCCCCGCACCACGAGCAGCCCGATGAACGCCACGGCGTCGGACGGGTACCCGCGCAGGACGTCCGCGAAGGCGACCAACTCCGGCCCGTCCCAGAGTCCGGTGCCGGACTTCCCCGCGGGATCGAACCCGTCGGGCACCGAGACGAGCGCGCTCAGGCCGTCCGAGGGGCCGGGCGGGTAGCCGGTGATGCGCGCGGCGTAGTCCGGCACGGACTCGAGCAGGCCCTGCAGCGCCGCGACGTCGTCGGGGCCGAGATCGCGCACCGTCAGCGGCATCAGTCGACGTCCACCTCGGCCCAGCCGTCGAAACGCCCGATCTCGGTGACCCGCACGACCGCCTCGCCGACCTCGTCGGACGCGTCGAGGTCGATGGTGGCCGAGAACCCGAAGTCCTTGTCGCCGGACGGGTCGGCGAAGATCTGGCGGGCCCGCCAGACACGGGCGCCACCCGACCCGGCCGCCGCGTTCTCGTCGAGCACCAGGTACTGCATCGAGCGGGCGTCGGCGTCGGTGCGGACCTCGTCGTGCGTCTCGTAGTACTCCTCGAGCACCGCGTCCCAGGCGTCGGCGTCGAAGCCGGCGGCCGCGTCGAGCGCGCCGAGCCCGTCGACGTCGTCGGCGGCGGCGAGCAGCACCCGCTGGAACAGGGCGTTGCGCACGAGCACGCGGAACGCCCGCGGGTTGCCGGTGAGGCGGGCGGGCTGTGGCGGCGTGATCTCGTCGTGCTCCTCGGCCGCGAGCAGGACGTCGCCGTTGACGAGCGCCTCCCACTCGTCGACGAGCGAGGAGTCGGTCTGCTTGACGACCTCGCCGAGCCACTCGATCAGGTCGTCGAGCTCCTGGGTCCGTTGCTCGTCGGCGATGGTCTGCCGCATGGTGCGGTAGGCGTCGGACAGGTAGCGGAGCACGAGCCCCTCGGACCGGGTGAGCTGGTAGAAGCGCACGAAGTCGCCGAAGGTCATCGCGCGTTCGTACATGTCGCGGACGACGGCCTTGGGCGAGAGCGCGAAGTCGAGCACCCACGGCTGCTCGGCCGCGTACGCCTCGTACGCCGCTTCCAACAGCTCGGACAGCGGGCGAGGCCACGTGACCTCCTCGAGCAGCTCCATCCGCTCGTCGTACTCGATGCCCTCCTGCTTCATGCGGGCGACGGCTTCGCCGCGCTCCTTGAACTGCTGCTGGGACAGGATGGCGCGCGGGTCGTCGAGGGTGGCCTCGACGACGGAGACCATGTCGAGCGCGTAGGTGGGCGACTCGGGGTCGAGCAGTTCGAAGGCTGCGAGCGCGAACGGGGACAGCGGCTGGTTGAGCGCGAAGTTCGGCGCGATGTCGACGGTGAGGCGGTAGGCCCCGTCGACCTTCTCGATCACCCGTGCGTTGATGAGCGTCCGCGCGATGACGAGTGCCCGCCGGGCCATCGCGAGCTGGCGCGCACGCGGTTCGTGGTTGTCGAACACGAGCGACCGGACGTCCTCGAAGGCGTCCCCGCCGCGCGCGACGACGGACAGCACCATCGCGTGGGTGATCCGCATCCGCGAGACCATCGGCTCGGGTTCGGCGCCGATGAGCCGTTCGAACGACGGCTGCCCCCACGAGACGAAGCCCTCCGGGGCCTTCTTCCGTTTGATCTTGTTCTTCTTCTTGGGGTCGTCGCCGGCCTTCGCGACCGCGCGGGCGTTCTCGATGTCGTGCTCGGGCGCCTCGGCGACGACGTCGCCCTCGGTGTCGTAGCCGGCGCGGCCGGCCCGACCGGCGATCTGGTGGAACTCGCGGGCGGACAGCTGGCGCATCTTCGTGCCGTCGAACTTCGTCAGGCCGGTGAACAGCACGGCGCGGATCGGCACGTTGATGCCGACGCCCAGGGTGTCGGTGCCGCAGATGACGGGCAGGAGGCCGCGCTGCGCGAGCTGCTCGACCAAGCGCCGGTACTTCGGCAGCATGCCGGCGTGGTGCACGCCGATGCCGGCACGGATGAGCTTGGACAGCGTCTGGCCGAAGCCTGCACTGAACCGGAAGCCCGCGACGGCGGCCGCGATCTCGTCCCGTCGCTCACGCGAGGCGACCCGGGCGGACAGCAGCGACTGCGCGCGTTCCAGGGCCGCTGCCTGGGCGAAGTGCACGATGTAGATCGGCGCCTTGCCCTCCTCCAGCAGCCGTTCCACCGTCTCCTGCACGGGCGTCATCACGTACTCGTACTCGAGCGGCACGGGCCGCGAGACGCCGGTCACCCGGGCGGTGGGTCGACCGGTCCGGCGGGACAGGTCGTCGGCGATGGTGGTGACGTCGCCGAGGGTCGCCGACATGAGCAGGAACTGCGCGCGCTCGAGCACGAGGAGCGGCACCTGCCACGCCCACCCGCGGTCGGCGTCGCCGTAGAAGTGGAACTCGTCCATCACCACGACGTCGACGTCGGCGTCCGGGCCCTGGCGCAGCGCCAGGTTCGCCAGGATCTCGGCGGTGCAGCAGACGATCGGAGCGTCGGCGTTGACGCTCGAGTCCCCGGTCACCATGCCGACGTTCTGCGCGCCGAACAGGTCGACGAGCTGGAAGAACTTCTCCGACACGAGCGCCTTGATCGGGGCCGTGTAGTAGCTGCGCTTCCCCTCGGCGAGGGCGGCGAAGTGCGCGCCGGCGGCGACGAGGGACTTCCCGGTGCCGGTCGGGGTGCTGAGGACGACGTTGGCACCGGACACGAGCTCGATGACGGCTTCGTCCTGCGCCGGGTAGAGCGGGCGGCTGCCCTCGGCGGCCCAGGCGGCGAACGCCTCGTAGACGGCGTCGGGGTCGACCGCGCCGTCCACCGCCGCCGGGATCGCGGCGACGAGCGGGGCCTGGGTGGTGACGTCGGTCATGCGCCCATCCTCCCAGGTACCGCCGTCGCGGAGGGCGGGAACGGGCAGCGGGGTGCAGACGGCACAGCGCGGACGGCACAGCGCAGACGGCGGACGGGAGGCGCGGCACCGGGCCGCCACGCGCCTCCCGACCCGACAGGTGCCGGACCAGGGACGCGCTCCATACGTGCGCATAGACTCACGACATGCGCGAACTCGGCTTCCTCTCCTTCGTCCCGAACCACGGCGGCACCGACGGTGCCGCGGCCGCCCTGGAGGACGGCCTCCGCCTGTTCGAGACCGCCGAGCGGTTCGGCTACGGCACCGGCTGGGTGCGCGGTCGGCACTTCGAGCCGTTCCTCACCAGCCCGATGACGTTCTTCGCGGCCGCCGCACAGCGCACGAGCACGATCGGGTTCGGCACCGCGGTGCTCGGCATGCGCTACGAGGACCCGGTCCGGCTCGCCGAGGACGCCAGCACCGTCGACCTGTTGAGCGGCGGTCGCGTGCAGCTCGGCATCAGCACGGGCATCGCCGGGTACGGCCCGATCCTCGACCCGGTGTTCGGCAGCGTCGACCGGTCGTTCCGCGACGAGGCCGAGGCCCGCGCTGGCCGCCTGCTCGAGGTCCTGCAGGGCGAGCCACTCGGCAGCGCCGGCAAGGGCTACGAGAGCATCCCGGCCAGGGCGGACCTGACGCTGCAGCCGCTGAGCGCCGGCCTGCGCGAGCGCGTCTGGTGGGGCGGCGGCAGCATGGCCACGGCGGTCCGCACGGCGGAGAAGGGCCTGCTGCTGCACTGCTCGACGCTGAACACCGAGGACACCGGCGCTCCGTTCGCCGAGGCGCAGGCCGACCAGGTCGCCGCGTACCGGGAGCGCTTCGCCGCGCTGCACCCGGAGCGCACCCCGAAGGTCGCCGTCGGGCGCATCGTCGTCCCGCTGCTCGACGAGCACGACCGTGCCGTGCACGAGGAGTTCCTGACCGGGTACGCCGCCGGCATGGACGACGAGGGCCGTCCGTCGTCCGGCCCGCCCTTCCGCTTCAGCTCGGTGCTGTCCGGCGAACCGGCCGCCATCGTCGACGCCCTGCTCGCCGACCCGGCCGTGACCGCTGCCGACGAGCTCGTGGTCACCCTGCCGGCGAACGGCGACGCGGCGTCGCACGAACGGATCCTGCGCATCGTGGCGGAGGAGATCGCGCCGGCGCTGCGGGCCTGACGCCCTGCGGAGCATCCGGCGGGGCTCACATCGGGGTGGTGAGTCCCGAGAGCCCTGCCGGATGACCATCCCGTCCCTGATCCGCACGGGATGGTGGGACCATCGTTCCACCCGGCAAGTGGTTTGTCACACCGGTCTGCGCCCTGCGGACGGAAAAACCTGACCGATCGTCATGGGATTTGTCGGGTCCGTACGAAGTGCCCGCGACCCGGCTCGGCGCCGATCCCCGCTCCGACGAGGAATGCGCCCCCGCGCGGACGCGGGGACGCATTCGAGACGCACCGGGGTGCCAGGGCTCCGTCGGCCGGATCAGGAGACCGAGTCGCGCGTCCGGCGACCCCGTGAACGGTGCGCACGCCGCCGGTAACCAGCCGACTGGCGCACAACGATGCTACTCGGACAAGCCGAGTGCCGCACGGAAATCGGACGTCCGGCTCACTCCAGTTCGAGGGCCGCCGTCCCGGACTCGTCGGTCACCGAGGCGCCGACGTGCAGTGTGAAGGCGCCGGGCTCGTACCGCCAGGCACCGTCCTGCCAGTGCGCGAACGCCCGCGCCGGGACCTCGATCGACACCTCGGTCGACTCCCCGGCGTCGAGGCGCACCGGGGCGAACCCGACGAGCCACCGCACCGGCCGGTCGACAGCCGAGGCCCCGCGCGAGGCGTAGACCTGCACGACGTGCTTGCCGGCCCGGTCGCCGGTGTTCGCCACGGTGGCCGTCACGACGGCCGTCCCGCCCTCGCCGACGGTGGGCGTCGCCGCCACGCCCTCGATCGTCCAGGTGGTGTACCCGAGGCCGTGGCCGAACGGGTACGCCGGCTCGGTGCCCGCGCGGAGCCAGGCGCGGTACCCGATGTGCACGCCCTCGTCGTAGCGCACCAGGCCGTCGACCGGGGTGACGTCGAGCACCGGCACGTCGGCCATCGCGGCCGGCCAGGTCGTGGGCAGGCGCCCGCCGGGCTCCTGCGCGCCGGTGAGCACGTCGGCCACCGCGTTGCCGTACTCCTGACCGCCGAACCAGGTGAGCAGCACCGCGGCGACGTCGTCCCGCCAGGGCATCTCGACCGGGGACCCCGCGTTGACGACGACGACCGTGTTCGGGTTGGCGGCGGCGACCGCGCGCACCAGGTCGTCCTGGTGCCCGGGCAGGGCGAGCGACGACCGGTCGTAGCCCTCGGACTCGACCTTCGAGTTCGTGCCGACCACGACGACCGCGACGTCCGCGTCCTCCGCGATGGCCACCGCGGCGTCGATGAGCACCGACGGGTCCTCGTCGCTCGGCTCGGTGCCGAACTGGTAGGCGAGCACCCCGCCGAGGGTCTCGTCCTGCACCACGTCGTACTCGATGCGGATCGCGACCTGTTGCCCGGCGGTCACCGACACCGGCACCGACCGTGCCGGTGGGTTGAGGAACGCCGCGCCGAGCTGGTCGCCCTCGTACGGCACGTCCTCGTCGAGCACGAGCTCGTCGTCGATCCACATGCGCGAGCGGCCAGCGGCGCCGATGCCGATCCGGACCGTTCCGGTGGACGGCGCGGTGTAGGTCGTGGTGATGTCGAGCCGGTCCGCCTCGCGGGTGGGGGCGTCGCCGCCGAACCAGAAGAGCGCGGTGGCCCGGCGGTCCTCGACGTACAGCTCGGCCCCGTCGCGCACGAACGCGACACGCGCGCCGGGCTCCCCGGTCGCCGGGTTGGTGATGGTGTCGAGCGGGAACTCCGCGATGCCCTCCTGCACGACCGCGCCGATGGCGTGCTCGACCGTCGCGCCCGGGAACGCGGCCCGGATGCCGTCGAGCGGCGACACGACCGAGGACGGCACGACCGTCGCCGAGCCGCCGCCCTGCGTGCGGGCCTGGTCGGCGTTGTGGCCGATGACGGCGATGCGCGACACCGCGGGGGCGTCGAGCGGCAGCACGCCGGTGTTGCGGACGAGCACGGTGCCCTCGGCCTCGGCCTCGCGGACGAACGCGGGGCCGTCCTCGACGTGCACGGGCGTCGCGGCGACGGGCTCGAAGCCCTCGAGCGCGCCGACCCGGGCGGCCAGCGTCAGGATGCGCCGGACCTTGCGGTCGATCGCGTCCATCGGCACCTCGCCCGACTCGACCGCGGCGAGCAGCGGCCCCTCGCTCCACCACGGGTTCGGTCCGGGCATCGCGACGTCCTGCGACGCCTTCGCCGAGTCGACCGAGCGCACCCCGGTCCAGTCGGACACGACGATGCCGTCGAAGCCCCACTCCGCGTTGAGCGGCGTCTCGAGCAGCTCGTGCTCGGACGCCGTGACACCGTTGACCGAGTTGTACGACGACATGATCGCCCAGGCGTGCGCCTCGGTGACGGCCTTCTCGAACGCGAGCAGGTACAGCTCGCGGAGCGCCCGGTCCGAGACCTCGGTCGAGGCGGTGAAGCGGTCCGTCTCGTAGTCGTTCGCGATGTAGTGCTTCGGCGTCGCGGCGACGCCGTTCTCCTGCACGCCCGCCACGTACGCCGCGGCGAGGTCGCCGGTCAGCACCGGGTCCTCGCTGAACGCCTCGAAGTGGCGGCCGCCGAGCGGCGACCGGTGCAGGTTGATGGTCGGGCCGAGCACGACGTCGACGCCCTTGCGCCGGGCCTCGACGGCGGCGGCCGCGCCGTAGCGCTTCGCGACGCCTGCGTCCCACGACGCGCTCAGCGCGGTGGCCGAGGGCAGGTTGAGGGACGGGTCGCGCTCGTCCCACACCTCGCCGCGGACCCCGGAGGGCCCGTCGGACATGAGGATGCGGCGCAGCCCGATCTTCTCGATCGGCCAGGTCGTCCAGAAGTCACGTCCGGTCAGCAGCTGCACCTTCTCCTCGGTGGTCAGCTGGTCGACGAGCGCGTCGATGCGCTCCGCCAGCGGACGGGAGGCGGAGCTCGCGGTCTGCAGATCAGTCACGGTGATCGGTCCTTTCGTTCAGAGCCGGGGCAGGGGGTCAGCGCACGCCGCGGATGCGGGACACCGAGGCGATGCCGAGCAGTCCGACGACGGCGCCGGTGATGAAGAAGCCGCTGTACCCGCCGGTCAGGGCGATGACGCCGGGAGCGGCGGCGGGCACGAGGGACTGCGGCAGCGCCTGGGCGATGTTCACGACGCCGAGGTCCTTCGCGTTGTCCTGGTCCGACGGCAGCACGTCGGTGATGAGCGCCAGGTCGACCGCGTAGAAGACACCCATGCCGGCACCCATCACGAACTCGCCGACCAGGACCGTGCCCAGGGACGGCGCGAGCGCGATGATGACGAGCCCGACGACGCCGACGACGCCGGCGACCGCGACGAAGAGCTTGCGACGCCCGAGCTTGTCCGACAGCCAGCCGGCCACGAGCGAGGTCAGCACGATGCCGACGACATTCCACAGCGTGCCCTGGAACACGGCGTTCGCCAGGTTCGACTCGTCGACGCCGATGTCGTCGCGCAGGAAGTAGGTCAGGTAGCTCACCGCGGTGTACTGGGCGGCGACCATCATGAAGCGGGTGAGCCACGCCCAGCCGAGGTCGGGGTGCTTCACGGGGTTGAACACGAACGAGCCGAAGAGCTGCCCGATGCCGAGCTTCGAGGTCGGGCGCTGCGCGAGCACGCGGTCGCGGAACACCAGCGCGTAGAGGACGACGACCGCGGAGCCGATCGCCCCCGGCACGATCATCTGCGTGGCCGAGGTCGAGAAGAGCTGCACCAGGAAGGTGCCGCCGACGAGCGCCAGGTTCTGCGCGAGTCCGAGGAGCGCCGCGACCCGGCCGCGCTGCGAGCGCGTGACGTGGTCGGGCAGCACGGCGGTGAGCGCCGCGATCGTCGCGTTGTAGGCGATCTGCGCGACACCCCAGCCGATCACCAGCACGACCACGGAGGACGTCGTCGCGACGACCACGAGGGCCGCGAAGCCGACCACGGTGCCACCGATGATCCACGGACGACGCATGCCGAGCCTCCCGGCCGTCCGGTCGCTGAAGCGACCCGCCAGCGGGTTGGCGACCATCGCGGCGAACGCGCCGATGCCGAGCGCCAGGCCGAGCACGCCGGCCTGGTTGTCCGGCGCGATCTCGGCGACCTTGAGCGCCATCGCGACGAGCACCGGCGGCAGCAGGGCGATGAAGAGCCCGAACATCGCGATCGGCATGCCGAGCGAGTACATGAGGGGCGCACCGCGGCCCTGGGTCGGGGCGACCGCGGTCGGGGTGTCGGAAACGGACAGGGCGTCGTTGGCCACTGCAACCTCCATGGGGTGCGCCACCGTCGTCGGTGACTCGCTCGCCTCCGTCGGCGGCTGGGGGCCACGGTACCACCAAAACCAAGCAGTAGTAGGTTTTCTGCTGCCGACCCTGACGGTACAGTCCTGCCATGGCACAACGGGGTTCGTACGCGAAGGGGATCGCAAAGCGCGAGGAGATCCTGACGGTCGCCCTCGAACTCGTCGCCTCACAGGGGTTCCGCCGGACGAGCATCAAGGACATCGCCGACGCCGTCGGTCTGACCCAGGCCGGCCTGCTGCACTACTTCGACTCGAAGGACGACCTCTGGGTCGAGGTCCTCCGCCGCCGCGACGACTCCGACGCCGCCACCGACTGGGACGCCGCCGACCCGGGCGAGCTGCTCGCCGCCATCGTGCGGCACAACGTCTCGGTGCCCGGCCTCGTGCAGATGTTCGTCAACCTGTCCGCGGCCGCGGCGACCGACCCGGACCACCCCGCGCACGCGTACTTCCAGGAGCGCTACGACCGCACCCGCCGCGACCTGTCCGCGGACTTCCGGGCGATGCAGCAGGACGGCCGGCTCCGCACCGACGTCGACGCCGAGGAACTGACCAGCGTCCTGCTCGCGGTCTCCGACGGCATGCAGATCCAGTGGCTGTTCGACCCCTCGCGCGACATGGCCCGGCACGTCGAACTCGTCACCCGGCTCGCGATCGCCCAGGCGGCGCCGGCCGTCTGACGCTGCCCCCGGTCGCTCCCCGCCCGGGCCGCTCCCCGCCCGGAACCAGGTTCCGGACACAGCACCGCGCGATCCCGTGGTGTCGTGTCCGGAACCTGGTTCGCACGGCGGAGCGGGGTACGGACAGGGCCTGGCCCGACCCCGGCCGCCCGGGGCAGGATGGAGCGGACCCTCCGGGGTGCACCCCGACGACGATGTGGAGAGACGCGATGACGCGTGTGTTGGTGACCGGTGGCAGTGGCAAGCTCGGGCGGGCGGTGGTGCGCGACCTCGACGCGCACGGGTACGACGTGGTCCTGCTCGACCGCGTGCCAGCGCCGGACAAGCCCGAGCGGGTGCCCTTCCTGCGGATCGACCTGACCGACCACGGGCAGGTGCTGAACGCCTTCATGGGCATCGACGACCGCTACGACCACGTGGACGCCGTCGTCCACCTCGCGGCCGTGCCGGCCCCCGGACAGGTCCCCGACGTGGCGCTCATCACGAACAACGTCACGTCGTCGATCAACGTCTTCCACGCGGCCCGAGCGGCCGGGATCAAGAACGTGGTGTGGGCGTCGAGCGAGACCCTGCTCGGGATCCCGATGGGCGAGCACCACCCGCCCTACCTGCCCGTCGACGAGGAGTTCGCGGTCCGCCCGCAGTCGTCGTACTCGCTCGGCAAGGCCGTGGAGGAGGAGATGGCGCGCCACTTCACCCGCTGGGACCCGGAGCTGAAGATGATCGGGCTGCGGTTCTCGAACGTCATGGACGAGACCGACTACCCGGCCTTCCCGTGGGACGCCACCCCGGAGGCGAAGACCTTCAACCTGTGGTCGTACATCGACTCGCGCGACGGTGCCCAGGCAGTCCGGAAGTCCCTCGAGGCCGACCTCACCGGGTTCGAGGCGTTCGTCATCGCGAGCCCGGACACCGTGATGGACACGCCGACCATCGAGCTCGTCGAGCGCTTCGTGCCGGACATCGAGCGCCGCGCGGACATCGACGGGGTCAGCTCACTGCTGTCGTCGGAGAAGGCCCGCGAACTGCTCGGCTACGCGCCGGAGCACAGCTGGCGCGACCACCGCGCCTGAGCGCGAGCGGGGTCGCTCGGTCCCCGTTTGGGCTCAGGCAGCGGGGACGAGCAGCCCGTCGAGCACCAGGTCGCGCGCCGCCGGCAGCAGGTCGGCGGCGAGCGCCTGCTCGTCCACCCCGGTGATCTGCGAGAGCGCGCCGATGATCGCGGCCACGGACAGGTCGCCGTCACAGGCGCCGACGAACGCGGCGAGCGCGGTGTCCGCGTCGACCCGGCGGCCGAGTCCCCCGCCCTGCACGAGCGTCATCACCGTCGGGTCGTCGTTGCCCGGCCAGTAGTAGCGCTCCTCGGTCACGTCGCCGGCGACCGACAGGTGCGTGGCGGCGAGCGCGGCGTCGTCGTGCCCGGCGAGCCAGGCGGCCGCGTCGAGGACGCGCGCCACCGTGGCACCGAGCCCGGCGGGATTGGAGCCGAGCGCCTCGGGGACGCGCTCGAACCGGCGGAGGCAGGGCGGGCCTCCCGGCAGGGGTCGACGCACCACGACGTACCCGAAGCCGACGCCGGTGACGCGGCGCTCCGCGAAGTCGTCGAGCCAGGCGCCCACCAGCGTGTCGAACTCGGTCGTGCCGGGCTTCGTGCCGCCGTCGCGG
The DNA here is from genome assembly GCF_001864895.1 of Curtobacterium sp. MCBA15_009. GTDB lineage: Bacteria > Actinomycetota > Actinomycetes > Actinomycetales > Microbacteriaceae > Curtobacterium. The sequence goes on along the minus strand of NZ_MJGO01000038.1, from coordinate 18,088 downwards.
ATCCAGGTCTCGGCGTAGGACGTCGGGTCCTGGCGCTCGCGCTCGACGACCCACGCGTCGAGGTCGGTGTCCGCGAACCAGCCGCGCACGCGGTCGAGGCCATCGACGCCCCAATGGTACTCCCAGTTGCCGAGCAGCTGCGCGGTCCCGCCGGGCTCCAGGTGGTCGGCCAGGCCGCGGAGCACGGTCTCGACCAGGGCGTCGCCGACCATGCCGCCGTCGCGGTACTCGTACGAGGGGACGCCCGGTCGGCGGGGCGTGATGACGAACGGCGGGTTCGAGACGATGCGGTCGAACCGCTCCCCCGCGACGGGCTCGAAGAGCGAGCCGTACCGGAAGTCGATCCCGTCGATCCCGTTGAGCTGCGCGTTGAAGCGGGCGATGTCGAGGGCGCGGCGGGATATGTCCGTGGCGACCACCCGGTCGGCGAAGCGTCGGGCGTGCATCGCCTGGATGCCACACCCGGTGCCGAGGTCGAGCACCGTGCGGACGGGCACCGGGACCTGCAGACCGCTCAGCGTGGTGGTCGCCCCGCCGATGCCGAGCACGTGCTCCTCGCTGATCGCGTGGCCGAGCGCGAGCTCGCCGAGGTCGGAGACGATCCACCAGCTGCCGGCACCGAGGTCGTCGACGAAGGCGTAGGGGCGCAGGTCGACGGTCGGCACGACCTCGGTGCCGTCGGCGTCGGCGGTGCCGTCGGGTCCGTCGCCGCCGTCGGCTTCGTCGGCTTCGTCGGCTTCGTCGATGCCATCGACCCGGAGCAGGCCGGCGGCGACCACGGCGTCGAGGCCGGCGGTCGGGAACGCCGCCGCGGCGTCCTCGTGCGGGACCGGCAGGCCGAGCACGAACAGGGTCGCGAGCGTGCCGAGCGGTGACGACGGCCGCGCCGCGAGGGCCCGGAGGGCGGCCACCCGTGAGCCGCGGTGCAGCGACGCGGCGGCCTCGGCACCCCACAGCGAGTCGACCCGCTCGACGGTGAAGCCGGCGGCGTCGAGGTCCGCGGCGAGCGCCGACGTCACGTGCGGCGCGGCGCCGACCTCGGGCAGGGCGTGCACGGTCCGGCTCACGACTCGATCCCGTCGCGCATCAGGGCGTCGGGCACGTCCCACGCGGACACCAGGTCGAGCAGCCCGGGGAACCGTGCCTGCACGTCCTCGGCACGCACCCGGCTGGAGCGGGTGAGCCCGTCCTGGTGCTGTTCGAGCAGCCCGGCCTCGCGCAGGACGCGGAAGTGGTGGGTGAGCGTGGACTTCGGTCGGTCGACGCCGACCCACCCGCAGCTGCGCACGCCGCCTGCGGCGTCCACCAGGTAGCGGTGCAGGATGGCGAGCCGGATCGGGTCGCTCAGGGCGTCCATCACGACCGGCAGGTCCAGCTCGGCCACGGACGGTTGGGGCAGTCGCTCGGGGGCGTCGACGTGCGCGGGCATGGACGGGACGCTACCACCGACCACCTCGCAGTACGACTTGCGTCGTACAGTTCACCTGCGGTACGAATGCAGTCGTACAACACGTGGACGAAGGGATGCTCGTGCAGCAGCAGTCAGCTCGATCGGTCGCCGGGTTCTGGATCCTGGCCGCCATGCTCCTGGCGTCGGTCGCCTCGTCGGCCGTCCCGTCGCCGATCTACCCCGTCTACGCCGCCGAGTGGCACCTGACGCCGCTCATGCTCACCGGTGTCTTCGCCGTCTACGTCGCCGGGCTGCTCGCGAGCCTGCTCGTCGCCGGCCGCCTGTCCGACCACGTCGGCCGGAAGCCGGTGCTCGTCGTCGGCGGCCTCGGCGTCGCACTGTCGCTCGGGCTCTTCGCCGTCGCCGACGGCGTCCTCGCCCTGGTCGTCGACCGCATCGTGCAGGGCGTCTCCGTCGGGCTGCTCATCGGCGCGCTCGGCGCCGCCCTCATCGACAACTCGCTCGAGCGGCACCCCGCCCTGGCCGGCGTGCTCAACGGCGTCGTCCCGCCCGTCGCCCTGGCCACCGGAGCGATGGCGAGCGGCGCCCTGGTCGAGTGGGGCCCCGCGCCGGAGCAGCTCGTCTACCTGGTGTTCGGCGCGCTCCTGGTCCTGCTCGTCGTCGCCCTCGTCGTCGTCCCCGAACGCGTCGAGCGCCGCCCGGGGGCCCTGCGCTCCCTCCGCCCGACGATCAGCGTGCCGCGGTCGTCCCGCCGGCTGTTCCGCGGCGTCGCCGGATCGCTCGTCGCGAGCTGGGCACTCGGCGGCATGTTCCTGTCGCTCGTCCCCTCCGCACTCGGCGCGGTGTTCGGCATCACGAACCACTTCGCCGCCGGCGCGCTCATCGCCGTCGTCACCGGCACCGGTGCCCTCACCGGGCTCGCGATCCAGCGGATGGACACCCGACGCGCGGTGCTCCTCGGCCTCGTCGCCCTGGTCCTCGGTCCGGTCGTCACCGTCGCGTTCGTCGCAGCGCACTCCCTGCCGGGGCTCGTCGTCGGCAGCGCCATCGCCGGCGTCGGCTTCGGCGCCGGGTTCCAGGCACCGCTGCGGATGCTGCTCGCCACCGCAGCGACGACCCACCGCGCCGGACTGCTCTCCACCATCTACGTCGTGAGCTACCTGGCGTTCGGCGTGCCGGCCGTCATCGGCGGCCTGCTCGAGCCCGCCGTCGGCCTCGTCCCGGTGATCGCCGGGTACGGCGGTTTCATCGTGCTCGCCGCGGTCGTCGCCCTCGTGCTGCAACTCGTGTCGAAGGACACCGCCGCGGTCGAGGAACAGGCAGCCGAGGCCGTCGAACGCACCGCGACCGGGTCCGTGCGGGTCGCCGCCGAGTAGCGGCCTGGTAGCGGCCGAGTAGCGGCCGTACGTCGCGCCGGGTGTCAGTGCCCGGGACGGGCCGGCTTCGCGCCCCGACGCGGCACGCCCACGGTGCGCGCGGCACCGGTGTGCGCGGCATCGACGTCCGCCTTGCCGCGGTCGGCCGCGTCCCGCAGCCGCTTCGGTCCGTGCCGCTTCGCCCAGTCCCAGAACCGGTGCAGCTGGGTGCGGAGCCACGTGATGATCCGGTGGAAGAAGTGGAACTCGCTCGCCAGGATCGTCAGCCCGATGAAGACCACGAGCCAACCCGGGCCGGGCAGCGGCACGAGGACGAGCCCGATGATCACCACGAGCCCGCCGACGATGCCGACCAGCACCTTGTAGAACAGGTGCACGTGCGGCCGCGCGTGGATCCAGGTCCGCATGTCGTGGAACCACTGGAACCGCTGGCGCTGCGCACCGTCGCCCTGCGCCTCGGCAGGTCCGGCGTTGGGGTCGGCGTCCATGCGGAAACGGTAGGGCGCGCGGCTGGGAATCAGCGGCGCGCGCGGTGGACGGATGGTGCGCCGGCCGGGAGGCACGGGGCGGGGCCGCCGCGCGCCTCCCGGCCGGCAGGTGGTCGCCGCTACCGGGTCGTCGTCACGCGTGCGCGACGCAGGTCGCCGCCCACGGCACGGCCGCCAGACGGGCCTCGGGGATCGGTTCCCCGCCGACGGCGCACCGGCCGTAGGTCCCTGCTTCGAGACGGGCGAGCGCGGCGTCCACGAGGCGGATGCGTTCACGGGCGTCGTCGCGCACGGCGCCGAGCGACCCGCGCTCCCACGCGAGCGTCGCGCCCTCGGGGTCGTGCTCGTCGTCGGAGTTCGCGTCCTGCCGGGCGTCGCTGACGTCCCGCATGCTCCGCTCGACGTCGGCGAGCAGGCGCTCGTTCCGGGAGCGCTCGGCGGTCAGGGCGGCGCGGGGGTCCTCCATGTCGCACACCGTAGTCGCCGGCGGGTCGGCCGGCTGGCGACGCGGCTGCGGAATGGTCCGCATCTCGGATGCGTTCGCATCGACATGACGAAGATCGGGTTCCTGTCGTTCGGCCACTGGCGCGACGTCCCGGGTTCCAGGGTGCGCAGCGGCCGCGAGGCCCTCGTGCAGGCGATCGACCTCGCGGTCGCCGCCGAGGAGTCCGGCGTCGACGGCGCGTACTTCCGCGTGCACCACTTCGCACCGCAGCAGGCGGCGCCGTTCCCGCTCCTGTCCGCCATCGCCGCGAGGACGAGCCGCATCGAGATCGGCACCGGCGTCATCGACATGCGGTACGAGAACCCGCTGTACATGGCGGAGGAAGCCGCGGCCACCGACCTCATCTCCGGCGGACGCCTGCAGCTCGGCGTCTCCCGGGGGTCACCCGAGACCGCCCTCGCCGGCTACGAGCAGTTCGGGTACGTGCCGGACGCGTCGGACACGAACGGCGGCGACCTCGCCCGGTCGCACACGAACGTCTTCCGACGTGCGATCGCCGGCGAGCCGATGGCGAACGCTAACCCGCAGATGACCGGCATGGCCGGGTCGCTGCCGATCTCCCCGCTCTCCGACTCGCTCGGCGACCGCATCTGGTGGGGCGCCGGCACCCGCGCGACGGCCGAGTGGACGGCCGAGCAGGGCATGAACCTGATGTCCTCGACCCTGCTGACCGAGGACACCGGCGTACCGTTCGACGAGCTGCAGGCCGAGCAGATCGCCCGCTTCCGCAGCACCTGGGCGGACATGGGGTGGGAGCGCACGCCGCGGGTCTCCGTGTCGCGCAGCATCATCCCGATCACCGACGACGAGTCGCGGCACTACTTCGGCGTCCGCGCGCAGGTCGAGGGGCAGGACCAGGTCGGGCACCTCGACGGCGGGCTCGCACGCTTCGGTCGCTCCTACATCGGCGAGCCCGAGCAGCTCGTCGCCGAGCTCGCCGCGGACCGGGCGGTCCGCGAGGCGGACACCGTCCTCGTCACGGTGCCGAACCAGCTCGGCGTCGACTTCAACGCCCGGCTGCTCGCCGCGGTGAAGGACGTCATGAACGAGGTGGACGCGGCGCCCGTCCCCGCCTGACGGCCTCGGGGCGTCAGGCGGTGCGCGTCGCCGTCGGCCACACGAGCCGGAACCGTTCGCACACGACCGGCATGTCCGGCTCGAAGCCGCGCGGGTTCTCGGAGTGCGCTCGCCAGTAGGCCTCGTGCTCCCGCCGCCACCACCCCAGTGTGCGGTCTCCTTCGCCCTCGGCGCGGGCGTGGTCCTCGTCGACCTCGTCGAACGGGACCACCCGCACGTCGCTGACCTCGATGACCGCGCGCGGGGCGCCGGCGCCGTCGAGGACGACGGCGAGGTCCCCGACCGCCGGCAGCGCCTCGTCGGCGGCCTCGTAGTCCCAGAGCGACGACGCCGTGCCGTCCTTCGTGCCGTCGAGCACCAGTGCGAGCAGGTCGTCGGCCTGCTCCGGCGTCGCCCCGAACGCCCAGGACTCGGGAACGGTGCTCGGCAGGCCCGGCACCTCGTCACCTCGGCGGGCCCAGAACTCGTCGAGCGGTGTCGTGGTCATCCCCCGACGGTAGTGCAGCCGGTCTGTCCTCCGTTGTGCTGACACCCGCGCTGGGACTGGGGAGCGCGCGCTCGTCCTCGTAGCCTCGTGGGGCATCGACTTCCCCCGCACCACGAGGAGGACCCGTGACCCTTCCGGCCGCAGGCTGGTTCCCGGACCCGCAGGACGCCAGCCGCCTGCGTTGGTGGGACGGTCACGCCTGGGGTGACGCCACGCGGGTGCTGCCGAACCAGCCGGAGCCCGTCGCTCCGGTCGTCGTCGCCGCGGCCGGGCCGTCGTTCTCGGTGCACACGGGGTCGTTCGGGGTCCGTGCGTGGGCGTCCGGCGTGCAGGACCGCCGCTTCTGCGTGTTCACGATCGTCGCGGTGTTCTTCGCCCTGCTGTCCGTCCGCGTGAACCCGATCGGTGTGAGCAGTGTGCTCGCACTCGTGTCCGGTGTCGTCGGGATCGTGCGCCCCGGCGCGACCGGCCCCTGGCGGGTGCTGGCCAGGAGCATCGCGGCGAGCGCCGTCGTCGTCGCCGTGGCCACCGCAGCGGTCGCGGCCTCGACGCAGCTGCACCTCTTCTGACCCGCGGGTACCGCCACCGAGCGACTTCGTGAGCAGGAATGGTCGCGTCCGCCACGCGAACCCGACCATTCCTGCTCACCGAGCGAACGACCGGCCGGACGCCCCAGACCGACCGCCCCCTACCGCCGCGCCCGCGGGTGCGCCGTCTGGTACACGTCCCGCAGCATGTCGGCGGTGACCATCGTGTAGATCTGCGTCGTCGCGACGCTCGCGTGGCCGAGCAGTTCCTGCACGACGCGCACGTCAGCACCGCCCTCGAGCAGGTGCGTCGCGAACGAGTGCCGGAAGGTGTGCGGGGACACGTGCGCCTCGAGGTCCGCCGCGGCAGCGGCCGCCTGGATCACGAGCCAGGCGCTCTGCCGCGACAGCCGGGCGCCGCGCGCGCCGAGGAACAGCGCCGGTGTCGAGGCACCGCGTGCCGCGAACACCGGTCGCGCCCGCACCAGGTAGGCGTCGACCGCCGCCCGGGCGAAGCTGCCGAGCGGCACGACGCGCTGCTTGTTGCCCTTGCCGGTGACCTTGACCACGGAGAGCTCGCCACCGGCGTCCGACAGGGTCGTGACGTCGTCGACGGACAGCCCCACCGCTTCGGAGATGCGCGCGCCGGTGGCGTAGAGCAGCTCGAGCAGTGCCTTGTCCCGCAGTTGCACCGGGTCGTCGGCGTCCGCCGAGACGGCGCCGAGCAGCCGTTCCATGTCCTCGACCGAGATCGCCTTCGGCAGGCGCATCGGGGCCTTCGGCGGTCGGACCGCGGTGCCGGGGTCGAGCGGCAGCCAGCCCTCCCCCGCGGCGAACGCCGTGAACGACCGCACCGAGCTGAGCATGCGGGCGATCGACCGCGGTGCGAGCGGCCCCGACGGTCGGGTCGCCAGGTGCGTCACGAACGCCGAGACGTCCGCGCGCGCCAGCCGGGCGACGTCCTCGACCACGGAGGCTCCGCCGGCCCGGTCCGCCCCGTCGGACGCCACGACCGGGGCGGTCGCCAGCCACGAGGCGAACACCTCGAGGTCCCGCCGGTACGCCGACAGGGTGTGCTGTGAGAGTCCCCGTTCGATGGCGACGTGCCGCAGGTACGTCTCCACGGCGCGGTCGAGGGGCGTCGCCCCCGCTGATGCCCCGGCGGTCAATGCAGCGCTGCGTCGGGTGCGCCCACCCGGAACCCGGTGAACGTCACGGTCAGGCCGGCACGCGTCGGCGCCGCGCAGAGCAGGCCCACCGTCACGTCGGCCCCCGGGTCGAGGTACGCGACCCGGACCAGCCGCGCAGACTCCCCCGCCGCCCAGGCCCGCACGGTCACGGCGTCGCCGTCGCGGCTGACCCGCACCGTCACGGTCCGTCCGACCCACTCCGGCACCGGGGCCACCGACCAGTCCGAGGTCCCCCGCGTGACGACGGCACCGAGCTGCGGCGTCCCGTCCGAGACCTCGACCCCGGCCTTGATCCAGCGCTGTCCGTCGACCCGCAGGAACAGCCCCGCCTGGTCGAACTGCTCCGTGTAGTCGAGGACGAACGACGCCTCGGCCGAGAACGGGCCGTCGACCGCCTGCAGCAGCGCGTGCTCGGAGTCGTGCACGAACCCGTACGAGGTGGTCCGCCAGGCGTCGCTGCCCTCGACGGCGGTCACGCGCAGGACCTCGCCGTCGAGCGTCACCGCAGCCGGCTCGTTCGTCCACCGCCCCTGGTCGACCAGCGCAGCGAGGGTCATCCGGCGCGCCGTTCGAGCGCGTCCACCGCCAGCACGGCCACGACCAGCCCGGAGTTGTGCAGCCGACCGTCGAGGATCGCCGCCACGAGCTCGGCCCGCGGCACCCACCGCTTCACGATGTCGGCCTCCTCGGCCTCGCGCTCGAAGGCGGTCGCCGTGAGCCGGACACCGCGCGCGCGGTACACCTGCAGGAACTCGTTGCTGCCGCCCGACGAGGTGTTGTACCGGACCAGCGGCTCCCACTCGTCCGCCTCGAGGTCGGCTTCCTCCGCCAGCTCGCGCTGCGCGGCGGTCAGGTGCTCCTCGCCCTCCATGTCGAGCAGCCCGGCGGGCAGCTCCCAGTCCCGTACCCGCACGGGGTGACGGTACTGCTGGATGACGAGCACGCGCCCTTCGTCGTCCTCGGCGTATACCGCGACGGCACCGGTGTGGTCGATGTACTCCCGCACCATCGAGTCGTCGTGGTACGCGATCGCGTCACGCCGGACGTCCCACACGGCACCCTCGTACACGACGGAGGATTCGGTGACCTCGAAGGAGGCCGGCTCGTCAGCGATCGGTGCGTCAGTCACGCAACCATCCAAGCACGCGCCCCTCGCGGAACCAGGTTCCGGACACAGCACCGCGTCGTTCCGCGGTTCCGTGTCCGGAACCAGGTGCCGTGGTCGCGACCGACGGGAGGCGCGGTGCCAGCTGGCACCGCGCCTCCCGTCCGAGACCACTCGCGTTACGCGACCTGCTCCTCGGTCTGCGGGTCGAACAGGCTGGACGCCTCGTGGCGCTCGATCGCGGCCGCGACGAGCCCCGCGAACAGCGGGTGCGCGTCGGTCGGGCGCGAGCGGAGCTCCGGGTGCGCCTGCGTCGCGATGTAGAACGGGTGCACGTCGCGCGGGAGCTCGACGTACTCGACCAGGGTGCCGTCCGGCGACGTCCCCGAGAACACGAGGCCGGCCGCGGCGATCTGGTCGCGGTACTTGTTGCTCACCTCGTAGCGGTGGCGGTGCCGCTCGGAGGCCTCCGGCGCACCGTACAGCTCCGCCGCGAGCGAGCCTTCGGTGAACGATGCCGGGTAGAGGCCGAGGCGCATCGTGCCGCCCATGTCGCCGCCCGCGATGATGTCGACCTGCTCAGCCATCGTCGCGATGACCGGGGTCGAGGTCTCCGGGTCGAACTCGGTGCTCGATGCGTCGGTCAGGCCGGCCTCGTGCCGGGCGTACTCGATGACCATGCACTGCAGGCCGAGGCACAGCCCGAGCGTCGGGATGCCCTGCTCGCGGGCGAACTGCAGCGCGCCGAGCTTGCCCTCGATGCCGCGCACGCCGAACCCACCGGGGACGCAGATGCCGTCGACGTCGCCGAGCTGCTTCGCCGCACCCTCGGGCGTGGTGCAGTCGTCGGACACGACCCACTTCAGCGTGACCTTCGCGTCGTGCGCGAAGCCGCCCGCACGGAGCGCCTCGGTCACCGACAGGTAGGCGTCCGGCAGGTCGATGTACTTGCCGACCAGGGCGATCGTGACGTCCTTCTTCGGCTCGTGCACGGCACGGAGCACCGGGGTCCACGCGGTCCAGTCGACCGGACCGGCGTCGAGCCCGAGCGCGTCGACGATGACCTGGTCGAGGCCCTGGTTGTTCAGCAGCGTCGGCAGGTCGTAGATCGAGGGGACGTCCACCGCGTTCACCACGGCGTCCTCGTCGACGTCGCACATCAGCGCGATCTTGCGCTTGTTCGAGTCCGACACCGGGCGGTCGCTGCGCAGGACCAGCGCGTCCGGCTGGATGCCGATCGAGCGGAGCGCCGCGACGGAGTGCTGCGTCGGCTTCGTCTTCTGCTCGCCCGAGGCGTTCATGAACGGCACCAGCGAGACGTGCACGAAGAACACGTTGTTGCGGCCGAGCTCGTGCCGCACCTGGCGGGCGGACTCGATGAAGGGCTGCGACTCGATGTCTCCGACGGTGCCACCGACCTCGGTGATGATGACGTCGACCTGCGGGTCGTTCTGCGCCTGCTCACGCATCCGGCGCTTGATCTCGTCGGTGATGTGCGGGATGACCTGCACCGTGTCGCCGAGGTACTCGCCGCGACGCTCCTTGGCGATCACCGTCGAGTACACCTGACCGGTCGTGACGTTCGCCGACTGCGACAGGTTGATGTCGAGGAAGCGCTCGTAGTGCCCGATGTCGAGGTCCGTCTCCGCACCGTCGTCGGTCACGAAGACCTCGCCGTGCTGGAACGGGTTCATGGTGCCCGGGTCCACGTTGAGGTACGGGTCGAGCTTCTGCATGACGACCTTGAGGCCGCGCGCAGTGAGGAGGTTGCCGAGGCTGGCTGCCGTCAGGCCCTTGCCGAGAGACGAGACGACCCCGCCGGTCACGAAGATCTGCTTCGTCACCTTCGGGGTCGCGTTCGAAGAATTGGTACCGCCGCTGAGAGTGTCCGCCACGGGATTCCATCGTACGTCAGAACTGCCGGGAGGCGCGACCTCCGTTCGCAGTGGGCGTTGCGCGGACGGGTGGCCGGGTCGGCGTCGCACGGAGCGAGCTGGCACGGCGCGGGTCGAGCGCACCCGTCGTACGAGGCCAGCTGGCACGACCGAGGGTGACCGCCGCCGCTCCACGGGGCGAGCGCGCGCGATGGTCGGTGGGCTCGCCCGGAAGCGATCAGGACGTGCGAGTCGGGCTCGACCCGCGCCTCCAGGCCGGTCCCGTGCCGGTCAGGCGCGCTGACCGGCCACGTCGAGCAGTTCGCGTGCGTGCTCGATGCCGCTCGCGCTGTCTCCGAGACCCGAGAGCAACCGGGCCATCTCCTGCAGCCGGTCCTCGCCCTCGAGCCGCCGCACGCTCGACGACGTCACCGCACCGCTGGCGTCCTTCACGACGTTGAGGTGGTTGTTCGCGAACGCCGCGACCTGGGCCAGGTGCGTGACGACGATGACCTGGGTGCGCTCGGCGAGCTTCGCCAGCCGTCGTCCGATCTCGATCGCCGCCGCTCCACCGACTCCGGCGTCGACCTCGTCGAAGACGAACGTCGGCACCGTCGTGCTGCCGGCCATGACGACCTCGATCGCGAGCATCACCCGCGACAGCTCCCCACCGGAGGCCCCCTTGCCGATCGGCCGCGGGTCGGTGCCGGAGTGCGGCTGGAGCAGGATCGACACCTGGTCGCGGCCGTGGCGCCGGTACTCGCCGGCGTCGGTGACCTCGACGACCAGCGTCGCCCCTGCCATGGCCAGCGTCTTCAGCTCGGTCGTGACCCGCTTCGCCAGGTCCGTGGCGGCCTTCGTGCGCGCCGTGGTGAGCGCGCCGGCAGCATCGGCGAGGGCCTGCTCGTCCTGCTCCACCGCACCCTGCAGTGCCGCGATGCGGTCGTCGTCGCCGTCGAGCTCGAGCAGTCGGTCGCTCGCCCGTTGTCCGTACGCGATGACGTCGTCGATGGTCTCGCCGTACTTGCGGGTGAGCCCGGCGAGCAGCGCCCGCCGCTCGTTGATGACCTCGAGGTCGTGTCCGGCGTCCGGTTCCAGCGACCCGAGGTAGCTCGAGATGCTCGCAGAGGTCTCCGACGCCTGGATGCCGAGTTCGGTCAGCTGCTCGAGCACGGGCTGCAGCGCGGCGTCCGATGCGACCACGCGCTCCACCGCCCGTCGTGCGGACTCGACCAGGCCGATGACGTCCGAGACGCCGTCGAGTGACTCGCTCGACAGGGCCTCGTGCGCGAGGGCCGCGGACAGGCGGAGCTCCTCGAGGTTCCCGAGTCGGTCGGCACGTTCGCCGAGCTCGACGTCCTCGCCGGGTTGGGGGTCGACCGCCTCGATCTCGTCCGAGGCGGCACGGATGCGCTCGGCCTCGGCCACCCGGTCGTCGCGGTCACGCGTCAGGGTCTCGAGCTCGGCGGCGTGCGCCTGCCAGGCGTCGTAGGCGACGACGTAGCGCCGCAGGGCCTTCTCGAGGGAGGCACCCCCGAAGCCGTCGAGCGCCGCACGCTGCGCGGTGGCGGAGGTCAGCCGGATCTGATCGGACTGGCCGTGCACGGTCACGAGCTGGTCGGCGAGCTCACCGAGCACCGCGACGGGAGCACTCCGGCCTCCGACCGTCGCCCGGCTGCGGCCCTCGGCCGACACCGTGCGGGTGAGGATGAGCTCGCCGTCCTCGACCGCGCCGCCGGCGTCCTCGACACGCTCGGCGACGGCGGCGTGGTCGGGGACGTTCCACCGGCCCTCGACGATCGCGCTCGACGCACCGCGCCGCACGGACGCGGCATCGGCGCGGGAACCGAGCAGCAGCCCGAGCGCCGTGACGATCATGGTCTTGCCGGCGCCGGTCTCACCGGTGACGACCGTGAACCCGGGACCGAGTTCGAGCGTCGTCTCACCGATGACCCCGAGGTCGCGGATCGCGATCTCCTCGATCATCGGTCCTCCTGGTCGGTCGTCGCGGATGCGGTGACAGGGCGTCCCACACGGGTCACAGGAGGTCACCGTCCTCGTCGTCGGACTGCGGCCCGCGCCACCCGGCGACCGGCAGCTGGAACTTGGCGACCAGGCGGTCGGTGAACGGGGCGTCCTTCAGTCGGGCGACCCGGACGGGGTCCGGGGACCGTCGGACCTCGACCCGCGCGCCCGGGGGCAGGTCGTGCGTGCGGCGCCCGTCGCACCAGAGGACACCGACGCCGCTGGTGCGCCGGAGCACCTCGATGGCGAGCGTGCAGTCAGGGCCGACCACGATGGGTCGGGCGAACAGGGCGTGCGCGCTGAGGGGCACCATGAGCAGGGCGTCGACGTCCGGCCAGACGATCGGGCCGCCGCCGGAGAACGAGTACGCCGTCGAGCCGGTCGGCGTGGAGACCACCACACCGTCGCAGCCGAACGAGGACAGGGGACGACCGTCGACCTCGGTGACGACCTCGAGCATGCGCTCACGCGACGCCTTCTCGATGGTGGCCTCGTTGAGGGCCCAGCTCGAGTAGACGACCTGGTTGCCGACGACGACGTCGACCTGGAGCGTGACGCGCTCCTCGACGTGGTACTCACCGGAGAGCGCGCGTTCGACGGTCTCGGCGAGGGCGTCCCGCTCGCTCTCGGCCAGGAAGCCGACGTGGCCGAGGTTCACCCCGACGAGGGGCGGGCGGGTGTCGCGCACGAGTTCCGCAGCGCGCAGGATCGTGCCGTCGCCGCCGAGCACGATGACGATCTCGAGCTGGTCCGCCTGCACGTCGACGCCGAGGATGTCGACCTGTCCGACCGAGGCCTCGGCACGCCGGATGTCGGCGTACTCGTCGAAGGGCATGACGGGGTTGAGGCCGGCCGCGTGCAGGAGGTCGCAGACCTCGACGGCAGCGTCGATCGAGTCACGGCGGCCCGTGTGGCTCACGAGCAGGATGTGCCGGTCCTCGGTCATGCGGTCCCCTCTGTCAGTTCGGTCGCTCGGAGGATCCATTCTGTCGGATTGCCCCCGACACCGCGCTGGAAGTGCGCGAGGTACTCGTGGTTGCCGTGCGTCCCGATGATGGGCGACGCCGCCAGACCGGAGGTGCCGAGGCCGAGGTCCCACGCCGCCCAGAGCACGTTCATCAGCGCGTCGTGCCGCAGGCCGGGGTCGTGCACGATGCCTTCGCGCACACCGGTGCGTCCGACCTCGAACTGCGGCTTCACGAGCAGGACGAACTCGTCCGCCGGGACCGCCTCGACGAGTGCGGGCAGCACGAGCCGGAGCGAGATGAAGGAGAGGTCGCCGACGACCAGCGAGGTCTCGGGCGCCGTGGCGTCGAGCGCGGTGTAGTCCGCCGCGGTGAGGTTCCGGGCGTTCGTGCCCTCGACGACGACGACCCGCTCGTCGAGCGCCACCGAGGGGTGCAGCTGCCCGTGCCCGACGTCGAGCGCGATGACCCGACGGGCCCCTCGTGCCAGGAGCACCTGGGTGAAGCCGCCCGTGCTCGCCCCGACGTCGAGCACCACACGACCCGACGGGTCGACCACGAAGGCGTCGAGCGCGCCGACGAGCTTGCGCGCCGCACGGGACACCCACTCGTCCACGACGTCGACGACCAGTTCGGCGTCCGGCGTCACCGGGGTCGAGGCCTTCACGACGGGGTGGCCGTCGACCGTGACACGGCCGTCCTGGACGAGCTTCGTCGCAGCCGTGCGACTGCGGGCGAGCCCGCGCATCGCGAGCAGTGCGTCGAGGCGGACCGGGGTCGCGTCGGGTACGGCGCCGTCCGGCTCAGGCACGCGCGGTGCCACCGGTCTCGAGCCGGGTCCGGAGTTCGTCGTGCAGGGCCGAGAACGCGTCGGCGCGCTGCTCGAGCGGCAGCGACTCGGCCGTCGCGGTCCGAGCGGCGAAGTCGTCCTGCTCGTCCTGCTCGACGTGCTCGACGTCCTCGACTGCGGACGACTGCTCGGGGTTCGGCACGTCCGACACGCTACTCGCCGCCGTACAGCTGCGGGTCGACGTCGAGGCCGTAGATCGCCAGGCCCGACTCCCAGATCAGGGTCGCCCCGGCGCGGAGCCGGTCGATCGCCGTCCCCGCGTCGAGGACCCGCACCACGTGCCCACGCATGGCCACGGTGGCACTGCCCATCGTCACGTACCGCGTGCCGTCCTCGTCCTCGCGGCGGACGGTCACCGGGTACGGCGCCGACAGACCCCTCAGGTCCTGCAGGACGAACGTCGGACGCGACCGCTGGTCGGCCGCGAGCACCTGCTTGGCCTGGTCGATGCCCGTGAGCACGAGGACGCTGGGGATCCCCGCGTCGTTCGCGCCCTTGATGTCGGTGTCCAGGCGGTCGCCGATGAAGATCGTCCGGCCGCTGCCGAAGCGCTGCACGGCGGCGTCGAAGATCGGGCGCTCCGGCTTGCCGGCCACGACGGGCATCCGCCCCACGGCCTGGTGCACGGCGGACACGAGCGTGCCGTTGCCCGGCGCGATGCCGCGCTCGACCGGGATCGACCAGTCCATGTTCGTCGCGACCCACGGCACGTCCGGGTCGGCGAGGGCGAAGGACGCCTCGGCCAGTTCCTTCCAGCCGAGGTCCGGCGAGAAGCCCTGGATGACGGCCGCAGGGGCGTCCTCGGCGCTCGATGTCACGGTGAACCCGGCCGCCTCGACGATGCTCGACAGACCGATGCCGCCCGTGACGAGCACGGTCGCCCCGGCCGGTACGAGCGTCGACAGCAGCTGGACCCCCGCCTGCGACGACGTGACGACGTCGTCCTCGGACACCTCGAGCCCGTAGCGCTCCAGGTGCTCCGCGACGTCGACGGGTCGCCGCGAGGCGTTGTTCGTGATGTACCCGACGCGAGCGGTCAACGACGCGCGGGTCAGGGCCTCGACCGCGTGCGGGATCGCGTTCCGCCCGCGGTACACGACACCGTCGAGGTCGGTGAGGACGACGTCCACACCGTCCGTCGGCGGCCTCGGGGTGTCAGCCGGCTGCGGAGCCGTCGACGTCGCGGGGGTTGTCGTCGTCGATCTCGCCGAGGTCGTCGTCGGGGTCGTCGACGTCGTCGAGCTGGTCGGTGTCGTCGAGGCCGCTGACACCGGCTGTGGGCTCGTCGACGCGCTCAGCGTCGGCTCCGGGCCCGTCGTCCCTGGGTTCTTCGACCTCGATCGTTTCCTCGACCACATCAACAGTCTCCCATGCGTTCTCGTCGGCGATCTCGGACAGGGCCTGGGCGGCGCGATCGACCCGCGCCCACCATTCGTCGGCCTCGTCCTGGCGACCGAGCTCCTCGAGCGTGGCCGCGTAAGCACTGTAGAGCGCCGGCGACCAGGTGTAGGCCGTCGACGGGTCGAGCTGTGGAATCTCCAGCTCGCCGAGGGCGGCTGTGGGATTCCCGAGGTCCAACCGGGCGCCGGACATCGCGATCGCGAGTTCGACCTGCACCGGCGTCTCGAGCGCCGACCGTTCGACGGACCGACCGAGCTCGAGCGCACGTTCCGGACGCCCGAGGCCGCGCTCGCAGTCCACCATCATCGGCAGCTGGTCGTTGCGGCCCGAGATCCGTCGGTACGTCCGGAGCTCGCGGAGCGCCGTGGCGAAGTCGCCCAAGCGGTACGCGGTGATCGCTGCGGTCTCACGGACCACACCGACACGGCCGGCACGGCGCGCTGCGCTCAAGGCGTGCTGGTTCGCCGTCTCGGGGTCGTCGTCGACGAACATCGCCGCGGCCACGAGGTGGCGGGCGACCCAGTCCGCGTTGTCCTTGCTCAGGGTCTTCAGCTCCATGCGGGCTGCCGGGTCGAGGTCGCGCGCCTGGATCTCCTCGGGGATCTCCGGGTCGTCGTGGCGCGGGCGGATCGACTTCGTGCCGTACGGGTCGCGGTCCTCCCAGTCGTCCCGCGCAGCCTCGCCGAAGCGGGCACCGGCATGGCGGGTGCCGTCGCCGAAGCGGCGACGATCCTCACCGCCGTCGCGGCGCGGGCGGTCGGACGAGCCACCGCCGTAGGACGGACGGTCACCGTCACGACGCGGACGGTCGGATGAGCCACCGCCGTAGGACGGCCGGTCACCGTCACGACGCGGACGATCAGAGGACCCCCCGCGGTACGACGGACGGTCACCGTCACGAGACGGACGGTCAGACGAGCCACCACGGTAGGACGGACGGTCACCGTCACGACGCGGGCGGTCGGACGAGCCACCGCCGTACGACGGACGGTCACCGTCACGACGCGGGCGATCGGACGAGCCACCACGGTAGGA
>NZ_MJGO01000038.1:0-1063 GCF_001864895.1 Curtobacterium sp. MCBA15_009 | reverse complement strand
TCACCGTCACGACGCGGACGGTCGGACGACCCACCGCCGTACGACGGACGGTCACCGTCACGACGCGGAAGGTCGGACGACCCACCGCCGTACGACGGACGGTCGCCATCCCGACGCGGACGGTCCGAGGACCCGCCGCGGTACGACGGACGATCACCGTCACGAGCCGGCCGGTCGGACGACCCACCACGGTACGGAGGACGGTCGCCATCGCGACGCGGACGGTCTGCGCCCCGCGGGCCGTCACCGCGCGGCGGACGGCCGGAATCCCCACGGTCGCTCCGCCACGAGGGACGGTCGTTCCGGTCGCCCTCACGGAACGGACGGTCGCCGTCGCGACGCGGAGCGCCGTCGCGTCGAGCAGCCCCGTCGCGGAACGGTCGGTCACCGCGCTCGGGACGACGATCGCCCTCACGGCGTTCGAACTCGCGGGGACCGGACGACCAACGGCCACCACGGTCGCCACGGTCGCCGTCGCGACGCGGAGCGCTGTCACGGCGAGGGAACCGGTCACCGTCGCGTCGAGGCCGGTCTCCCCGATCGCCGTCGTTCCGTCGCTGGTCGTCGTCGTTCGCCACCGTTGCTCCTCATCGCGTGCCCGAGTCAGAACCAGGGCGTTCGTCCGCTGTGTCGTTGTGTTGGATGCCGCATCGGTCACCCGACACCCGGACTCCAGTCCATCACGAACCAGAGCCGGCGTCGAGCGGCCGGGGCAGAAACAGAAATGGCCACCGGCCTCGATCGAGAACGAGGGTCTCCCCTGCGAGTTCTCGATGGAGGGCCGATGGCCACATCTTTCTTACGTTGAGTCCGGCGGCGTCCTACTCTCCCACAAGGTCCCCCTTGCAGTACCATCGGCGCTGAGAGGCTTAGCTTCCGGGTTCGGAATGTGACCGGGCGTTTCCCTCTCGCTATGACCACCGGAACACCTTCGACCAGATCGTACATTGGTCTCAAAGCTGTCCCAGCTGTAGCTGAGTTATTCAGTTTCGATTCCCGATCGTCTGTCGGGAACCACAAAGTGGACGCGAGCCCCACACCTAAGGTGTGGGAAATAATTGTG
>NZ_MJGO01000037.1:677302-688851 GCF_001864895.1 Curtobacterium sp. MCBA15_009 | reverse complement strand
GGCCGGGCCGGGCCGGGCCGCGAAAGCGACGCACCTCGCCGCAGCAGGCTCGTCCCCATCGCGGAAGCGACAATTCGCCGCCGATGTTCCGCGGCGAAGTGTCGCTTTCGCGGACCCGCGGACCCGCGGACCCGCAGCCCCGCTGGCCCGCTGGCCCGCTGCCCCGCAGACCCACAGACTCGCAGCCCCCGGGCCTGCGGACCCACCGCCCAGCAGGCCAGCGGGAGGGTCTCCACCGCGGAAGCGACACTCCTCGCCGCAGCGCGCTGGTCCCCATCGCGAGAGCGACAGTCGGCCGCGAACAATCCGCGGCAAAGTGTCGCTTTCGCGGAGGCGCGGGCCTGTGGCCGCACCCGCTCGACGGACGGGAGGCACGGCGCCAGCTGACACCGTGCCTCCCGTCCGAAGGTGGTGACGACCACCCCGCGAAAGCGACAGTTCACCGCGAACGTTCCGCGGCGGACTGTCGCTTTCGCGGACCGAACCGGTCCCGGCCCGGCCCGGCCCAGCCCGGACTACTGCTGCGTGCGGTCCGCGGGCTCGACCGGCTGCGCCTGCTCCGCCCGGCCCTCGCGCTGGGCGCGCTCGAGCTCGTCGGCCTCGGCACCACCGACGGCCTCGCCGCGGGCGACCATGCCGGCCGTGTCGGACAGCGTGATCTGCGGCAGGAAGAGCGCGAGCAGGAACGCGACGGCGATGAACGGCAGCAGGTACCAGAACACCGGTGCCAGCGAGTCGGCGTAGGCGTTCACGATGCCGTCCTGCACCGCCGGCGGCAGCCCCGCCACGGTCGCCGGGTCGATGCTGCCCGCGGACGACGCCGCGTCGGTGGCCGAGCCGCCGGCGCCGCGGAACACGTCGGTGAGCGACGTGGTGAGCCGCGCCGTGAAGAGCGCACCGAAGACGGCGGTGCCGAGCGAGGCGCCGACCTCGCGGAAGTAGTTGTTCGTCGACGTGGCGGTGCCCACCTGCGAAGCGGGCACGGCGTTCTGCGCGACGAGGACGACCACCTGCATGATGAGGCCGAGGCCGGCGCCGAAGACGAACAGGTACGCGCAGATGAGCCAGATCGGGGTGTCCGCGGCGAGCTGGGTCATCGCGAGCATGGCCATCGCGACGAGGACCGTGCCGACGATCGGGAACATCCGGTAGCGGCCGGTCTTCGTGATGAGGACACCGGAGGCGATCGACGTGCCGATGAGGCCGGCCATCATCGGGAGCATCAGCAGACCGGAGACCGCGGCCGAGGTGCCCGACGCCATCTGCAGGAACGTCGGGACGAAGCCGATCGCGGCGAACATGCCGATGCCGAGCACGAGGCCGATGCCGGTGGCGAGCAGGAAGGTGCGGTTGCGGAAGAACGACAGCGGCAGGACCGGGTCCTCCACCCGCGACTCGACGAGCACGAGGAGCGCCGCCGACACGACGAGGCCGGCGAACCAGGCCCACGTCTCGGGGGCGTCCCAGCCGTGGTCCCGGCTGCCGCCGAACTCCGAGAAGAAGACCAGGCAGGTGGTGGCGGCGGACATGAAGAGCACGCCGAGCACGTCGATGCGCTTCGTCGCCTTCTTGTTCGGCAGGGTCAGCGCGAACCAGGCGACGAAGAACGCCGCGATGCCGACCGGGATGTTGATGTAGAACGCCCAGTTCCAGGTGAGGTGGTCGACGAAGAACCCGCCGAGCAGCGGGCCGCCGATCGCGGACAGACCGAAGATCGCGCCGAGCGGGCCGAGGTACTTGCCGCGCTGCGAGGCGGGCACGATGTCCGCGATGATCGCCTGCGACAGGATCATCAACCCGCCGCCGCCGAGCCCCTGCATCGCGCGGAACACGACGAGCTGCGTGAAGTCCGTGGCGAACGCGCACCCGGCCGACGCGACGGTGAACAGCGCGATCGCGATGAGGAACAGGTTGCGGCGCCCGAGGACGTCGCCGAACTTGCCGTAGACGGGCATCACGATGGTGGAGGCGAGCAGGTACCCGGTGGTCAGCCAGGCCTGGTGGGCGACGCCGCCGAGCTCGCCGACGATGGTGGGCATCGCCGTCGAGACGATGGTCTGGTCGAGGCTGGAGAGCAGCATCCCCGCGATGAGCGCGGAGAAGATGATCCAGATCCGGCGCTGCGTGAGGAGCAGCGGTCCGTCGGTGCCTGGGCGGGCACGCTTGGTCGTGCCCGGCGCGGTGGCGCTCATGCGGTGTGGTCCTGTCCGGTCGTGATGGCCGCCCTCATGAGGCGGAGGTTCTCGGTGAGCAGGGCGTCGAACGTCGGCCCGGTGGTCTCGTCGAAGGCGTCGTCGAAGTACGTCTCCGCCGTCACCTTCGCGAGCGCCGCGGCCGCCTCGGTCACCAGGCGCGCGCGGCGGTCGGCCGGGTCGTCCCAGCCGAACCGGGTGCGGACCGCCGCGGTGATGCGGCCGAGCTGCACGTCGGTGGCGGACAGGAACCGCGCGACGAGCGCGGGCTCCCGTTCGAAGACGCCGCGGACGAGGACCTCGTCCGCGCGGTCGATGCCGACGCGTCGGAGCTGGTCGACCGCGAGCGCGACGATTGAGTCGAGCGGGTCGAGGTCGCCGGGGACGATCCCGCCGGCGGCGTAGGCCTCGATGGCCTCGACGTCGGCGTTGATCTCGATGCCGAGCACGGCGTCGTCCTTCGACGCGAAGTGGTTGAAGAACGTGCGCCGGGACACCCCGACGGTCTGGCAGAGCTGCTCGATCGTGAACCCGTGCAGCCCGTGCTCGACGGTCGCCCGACGCGCTTCGACGATCATGCGTCGGCGCAGCGCGCGGGTGCGTTCGGTGGTGCTCACCGAACAAGAATTGCACTCTGAGGCTGAGAGTGCAAGGTAGAGATCGTCCCCCTACAGCGCCTTCTCGAAGCAGAACGACCACGGCATGGTCGCCGCGTAGGGCTCGTAGACGTCGATCTGGTGCCAGCCGGTCTTGCGGTACAGCGCGACGGCGTCCGGCTGCTTGTCACCCGTCTGCAGGATGAGCCGCGGGGCGCCGAGCTCGCGACCGACCCGCTCGCACTCGTCGAGCAGCGCCGTCGCGGCGCCCTTGCCGCGCGCAGCCGCCAGCACGATGAGGCGCTTCAGCTCGACCTCGTCGCCGAGGCGACGGACGGCGATGTGCCCGACCGGTGCACCCGACTCGTCGAGGGCGAGGACCGACGTGACCACCGTCGAGGGGTCGACGCTCAGCGCACGGCTCCGCTCGGCGGTGACGGCCGGGTCCTCACCGGCGTTCGACGAGCCGTAGCGCTCGTGCATCTCGTCGTCCATCCGGGCGCGGAGCTCCACGCTGCGGGGGTCGTCCCAGGACACGCGTTCGATCGTGATCACGAACGTCGATCCTGGCACGCGCGACCGACGGTGCGGAAACCGAGGCGCCCGACGGTGCGGAAACCGAGGCGCCCGACGGCGCGGGAACCGAGGTGCCCGTCAGGCGCGACCGGCACCGCCCGTCAGGCGTGCTGACCGAGCGCCGCGATCGGGCCCTCGCCAGCGCGGAACGCCGCGAGCACGGCCGCCGCGTCGTCGTACACCTCGGCCGCCCCGGCACCGCGGAGCTCGTCGCCGCCGATGCCGCCGGTCATCACACCGACGCACGTCACGCCCGCCGTGCCGGCGGACTCGACGTCCCACACGGCGTCCCCGACCATCACGGCGGAATCGGCGGAGACCCCGGCCTTCTCGAGCGCGACCCGGACGATGCCGGGGTCGGGCTTCGCCTGCTCGACGTCCTCGGAGCTGGTCTCGGCGGTGACCCACTCACCCGCGTCGAGCAGGTCGCGCAGGCGGGCGAGTTCGTGCTCGGGCGCGCTGGTCGCCAGGACGACGGCGTGCCCGGCCTCGGCGACGGCCTGCAGGAGTTCGCGCGCGCCCGGCAGCAGCCGGAGCCGTGGCATCTGCTCGGCGTAGTAGGCGGTGTGGAACTGCTTCGCGGTGTCGCGGGTCTCCTGGGACGCCTCCGGCAGCAGCGTCTCGAGCAGCTTCGCCGAGTCCATGCCGATCGCGCGGTGGATCCGCCAGGCGTCGACGGACTCCCCCGCCGCCAGGAACGCACGCCACCACGCGTCGATGTGCGCGTAGTTCGAGTCGGCGAGGGTGCCGTCGATGTCGAAGAGGACTGCTGTCGTGGGTGCGTCGGCCATCCGTCCATGCTGCTCGGGAGGCCCGGATCGCCTCCCAGGGGCGGCCGGCGGCCCGTCAGACGGTGATCGTCTCCCCCACGGGCAGGATGCGGACCGGTACCGGCCCGAGCCCGTCCGGGCCGAGGAACCGCGTGGTGGACTGCTGGCCGAGGTCGCTCAGCATCGCCTCGTGGATCTGCACGGCCCGCTCGGGAGCGACGGCGCGGACGTAGTCGACGGCCTCGGCCGTGTTCGTCCACGGCCCGCTCGTCGGGACGAGCAGGGTCGGCACGGGCACGCCGGGCTGCAGGTACGCGTCACCGGGGTGGAAGACGGCGTCGTCGACCAGGTAGCCGACGTTGGCGGTCGAGGGGATGTCGGGGTGGATGACCGCGTGCTGCTCGCCGAAGACCCGGACGGAGAACGACCCGACGGTGATCGTGTCGCCCGCGTGAACCGCGACGACGCGGCCGTGGTGCTCCCCGAGCTGCTCGACGACGGTCTGCGGCCCGCGGACCACGAGCTCCGCGTTCGCCGCCAACCCCGCGCGCAGGGCGTCGACGTCGAGGTGGTCGGGGTGGTCGTGCGTGACGAGCACGCCCGCGGCCCCGCGGACGAGGTCGGCGGCCTCGGGCGTGAAGACCCCCGGGTCGATGACGAGGGTGACGCCGTCCTGCTCGAGGACGACCGTGGCGTGGGTGTACTTCGTCAACTCCATGCGGCCAACTGTACAACAGTGTTGTACTTGTTGCACGGGGTCGACCTGCGGGTCCGCTCAGTCGGCCCGGCGCGCCAGGCGCTCGAACAGCTCGGGCAACCGCGCGAGCAGGGCGCGTTCCTCGTCGTCGGTCTCGGCCCGGATCGCCCCGGCCAACCAGTCGGCGCGGGCGTCCATCTCCTGCTGCAGCACCGCCCGCCCCGCGTCGGAGAGGCGGATGACCGAGACCCGGCGGTCGGCGTCCGAGACGGCACGCTCGACGTGCCCGCGGGCCGCGAGCTCCCCGACGGTGCGCGACTGGCCCTGGTGCTTCACCCCGCGGAGCCGGGCGAGCTCCGCGATCGTCAGCGGCCCCTCGCGCAGCAGGAGCCCGAGCGTCGCGGTGTGCGCCGCCGGCAGGGCGTCGGCCTCCCGCCGCGCAGCGCGCACGAGGCGACCGACGGACTGCCGGAGCTCCGCGGCGAGCTCGTCGATCGGGTCCATGCCGGAACGCTACCGCGCGACGGACGGGAGGCCCGTGGCTGGATCGCCACGGGCCTCCCGTCCGTCACCTCGTCGCGTCAGCTGTTGCGGACGTCGTCCGCAGCCCCCTGCGCGTGGTCCTGCACGTCGGACGCGGCACCCTGCGCCTCGCCCTTGACGGTCTGCGCGGCGTCCTGCGCGGTCCCCTTGAGGTCCTGCGCGTGCTCCTTCGCCGCGTCGCCGAGCTGCGACCCGACGTCCTTCGCCTGCTCCTTGACGTCGTCGACGAGCGGTGCCGCCTTCTCCTTGAGGTCACCGGCGAGGGCTTCCTCCCTGTCCGTCGTCGGCAGGAGCGACGACACGAGCCAGCCGGCGCCGAACGCGATGAGGCCGACGGCCAGGGGGTTGCCCTTCGCCTTCTCGACGCCCTTGTGCGCGACGTCCTTCGCCTGGTCGGAGGCGCCGGAGGCGGATCCGGAGGCGCTCGAGCGGGCCGAGTGGGCCGCGCCCATCACGGACTCGCGGACGTCCTGGAACCGGCCCTTGACCTTCTCCGTCTGGCGGTGGGCGATGGACGACGGGCTGACCTTGTCGGCGAGGGCGTCGACGTCGGAGCCGAGTTCGCCGCGGGTGCGCTCGATGTCGGCGCGGATCTCGTCTGGGGTGCTCATGGCTTCCTCCCGGTGGTGGGCTTGAGGGTGTCGGGGACTTCCTTGACGGTCTCGACCGTCTGCGGGACGCCCCGGATCTCCTTGATCTCCTTGCGCCCACGGAGGGCGAGGACGGCGGCGACGATCGCGTAGACCACCGCGATGATCAGGGCGGACCAGGCGTTGCCGACCAGGTGTCCGAGTCCCCACCACGCGGCGATCGACAGGAACAGCAGGGCGAACAGGGCGGTGAGGCCGGCGCCGCCGAACATGCCGCCCGCCTTGCCCGCCTTCTTCGCGGAGTCGGTCAACTCGGCCTTCGCGAGGGCGACCTCCTGCCGGAACAGCGTCGAGAGGTCGCGGGACACGTCGGACAGCAGCGACCCGAGTGGCGTGGTCGCGGCACGCTCCTCGGGGGTCGGTTCCCCGAGGGGTGTCGCGCCGGGGGCGGAGTGGCTCATGCGGTGCTCCCCGGCCCGGTGGTGCCGTCGCCGGCCTCCTTCTCGTGCTTCGCCTCGGTCGCGAGCGCCTTGGCCAGACGCCCGGCCAGCAGGCCGGCGCCCGCGGCGATCGCGATGAAGGTGCCGGGTCGCTTGGCGGCGAAGGTCTTCACCTCGTCGAGCAGCGAGCCCGGGTCGCGGTCCTCGAGGAACCCGGCGACGGAGTTCGCGCGGCCCGAGAGGTCGCGGACGACCTTCGAGGCGACGCCCTGCTCGTCGTCGTTCTCGGCCATGCGCCCGAGCTGCTCACCGAGGCTGCGGAGCCCACCGGCAGCGCGCTGCTGCTGGTCGGCGGCCTGGTCCTTGAGCGTGCTGCTCGCCTGCGCGTACAGCTGCTTGGCGTGGTCGGTCGCCTCCGAGGCGACGTTCGACGCCTGCTCCTTGACGGTGCCGGCCACGTCGGCGGCCTTCTCCTTCGCGTCGCCGGCGACGTCCTGCGCGGCACTCTTCGCCGCGTCGGCCTTGCCGGAGCCGCTGCCGGCGTCGTGCCCGGTCGTGCCGCCGGTGCCGACGGCGCCGCTCGCGGCGGTCGGCGTGGCCGGCAGCTGCTCGTCGGCGGGGATCGCGTCGAGCGGGGCGTCGAACGGCACCTCGGTGGCGTCCTCGCCGTACGGGTCGTACGTCAGCGGCGTCGACGGGTCCGCGGGTCGCGCAGCGGACGTGTCGCTCGCCCAGGACGGCACGGTCACGCCGGGCGCGACCTCGTGCCCTTCGGCGGCTGCGGTGCGGTCGTGGATCGGGGTCCCGGAGTCGTTCCCGGGTGGGTTCGTGGTCATGGTCGGCCTTCCGGTCGTGGTCGTCGTCGGCGTGCACCGGCGGCGTGTCGTGACCGAACGTGCGCGCTCGCCTCTGGGCATGCACGCAGGAACGCCACGGAACGCGGTCCGACCGCCCGCACAGCGACCGCTCGACAGGATGGTGGGATGCCCAGCGTCTCGGTCGTCATCC
Organism: Curtobacterium sp. MCBA15_009; assembly: GCF_001864895.1. Taxonomy (GTDB): domain Bacteria; phylum Actinomycetota; class Actinomycetes; order Actinomycetales; family Microbacteriaceae; genus Curtobacterium. The sequence goes on along the minus strand of NZ_MJGO01000037.1, from coordinate 681,439 downwards.
CCGTGCGCGACGACGCCGCGCACCTGCGCCGGTGCCTCGACGCCCTCGCACTGCAGACCGTCCCCGCCGACGAGGTCGTGGTGGTCGACAACGGCAGCACCGACGAGAGCGCGTCGGTGGCGTCCGCCGCCGGGGCCGTCGTGGTCTCCGAACCCGTCCGCGGCATCGCCCGGGCGTCGGCACGCGGCTACGACCGGGCGACGGGTGACGTGCTCGTCCGGCTGGACGCCGACTCCGTCCCGCCGGCCACCTGGATCGCCGACGCGCTCCGGCTGCTCGCCGACCCCGCCGTGGTCGCGGTGACCGGGCCGGGGCGTCCGCACGACGGCAGCCCGCTCGTCGTCCGGCTCTGGGACGCGGTCTACATGCGGCCGTACTTCACGCTCATGTGGGCCGCGCTCGGCCGTCCGCCGCTGTTCGGGTCCGCGATGGCGCTGCGCCGCCGGACCTGGCTGGCCGTGCGGTCCCGCGCGCACCGCGAGGACGCCGAGGTCCACGACGACGTCGACCTGAGCATGCAGCTCGACCCGGCCTGGCGGGTGGTGGCCGACCACGCGCTCACGGTGGGGGTGTCCGCACGACCGTTCTCGGGCCTCCCGTCCGCCCTGCTGCGGACGCGCCGCGCCTTCCACACGTTCCACGTGAACGGCCGGCGGGCGAACCCGGTCCGTCGGTGGGCCCGGCGGGTGCGCTCGGCGTGGCGGGGGCGCCGTGCCTGGCACCGCCCCTGACGCACCGCCAGGGGGGCGACGGACCCGGCCGACCCAGGGTCGGATCGGTACCGTCGTGAGGGAGGGTCACGACCGGACGTGACCGGACGAGGGGAACCATGCGCGACACGACGCGGACCACACGCACGACGCTCACCGTCACGGCACTGCTCGCGGCGGGCCTCGCCCTCGCCGGGTGCGCCGCTGACGGCGGGACGGACCCGGCCGACGCCGCGGCGACCACCCGCGTCACCGGTTCAGCCACTCCGTCCACGGGCACCAGCAGCACCCCCCGCCCGACCTCGACGATCACGCAGGTCCCCGGCGTCGACTTCGACGGCGGCTCGGTGCCGGACAGCTGCACCGACCTCGTCACGCCGGGCAGGTGGGACGACTCGTTCGCGAAGGCGCCGCTGAACGACCCGTCCGTGGTCGGTGACCCGATCGCGATCCCGAAGAGCGCCTTCACCCCGGTCCTGCAGCCCGACGGCAAGCGGCTCTACTGCGTGTGGCGGGAACCGCAGGCCGACATCTCGTACCTGTCGATCGCGGTGGACGTCGTCGACTCGGCCACCGCGAGCGACGAGCTGCAGGCGCTCACGGCGAAGGGCTACGACTGCGGTAACGAGGCCGAGGGCTTCCTGTGCCAGAAGGTGTCGGAGAACGAGCAGTACCCCGTCACCGACGGCGACACGTACTTCACCCGTGGCGACATCGGCATCCACATCCGGCAGTCGAACATCGAGACGACCGACCTGCTCGAGGACGTCACGGCCCACGTGTTCTAGGGCGTCGGCGTCCGCTCACGGGTCGGGCGGGAGCGCACGTGCGCCCGCTCGCCCTGCGGCCCGAACAGGCAGAGCACCTCGGTGACGGCGTCGGTGACGTTGCCGACCCAGTGCGGCGTGTGGGTGTCGAACTCGACGACCTCACCCGGCCCGAGGTCGATGTCCTGCTCGCCGAGCAACAGCCGCAGGCGACCCGACAGCACGTAGATCCACTCGTAGCCCTCGTGCGTCTTGAGCGACGGCTCACCGCCGGGCGAGTGCGGCTGGAACAGCTGCTTGTACGAGCGCACGCCCCCGGTCCGACGGGTCAGGGGCACGACGACGCGGCCACCGATCACCTCGGGCTTCATGTGCACGCGGGGATCGCCGGTCTGTGGAGCGCCGACCAGGTCGTCGAGGGGCACCTGGTACGCCCGGGCGAGCGGCAGCAGCAGCTCGAGCGTCGGTCTCCGCTGCCCCGCCTCGAGCCGCGACAGGGTGCTCACCGAGATGCCGGTCTGCTCCGACAGCGCGGCGAGCGTCACGGCGCGGTGCGCGCGCAACGCACGGAGCCGGGGCCCCACCCCGTCGACGACCTCGGTCGTCGTGCGCGTGGTCGTCCGGTCCTGCTGACGGTGCTCCATGCCGCCATGTTGCCACACCGGCAACAGACGTTGCCGTCGTGCGGACCCAGCGCCGATGATCGGCCCATGCCTGATCAGTACGACGTCATCGTCATCGGCGGCGCGGCCGCCGGCCTCTCCGCCGCCCTCGTCCTCGGACGCTCCCGCCGCTCCGTGCTCGTGGTCGACTCCGGCGAGCCCCGCAACGCCCCGGCGGCCAGCGCCCACAACTACCTCGGCCGCGAGGGCGTCGCCCCCGCCGAGCTCGGCCGCCTCGGGCGGGAGGAGGTCGCCGCCTACGGCGTCGAGGTCACGGCCGGGAGGATCGTGGCCGCGTCCGCCACGACCCTCGACGGCACCGACCCGGTCGGCTTCTCGGTCACGCTCGACTCCGGCGCGACCGTCACCGCCCGCAGGTTGGTCGTCGCCTCCGGCGCCGTGGACGTCCTGCCGCAGGTCCCCGGGCTCGCGGAACAGTGGGGGCGCGGCGTCGTGCACTGCCCGTTCTGCCACGGGTGGGAGATCCGCGACCAGCGCATCGGCGTCCTCGTCACGACGCCGAACGGAGCGCACCACGCGCTCATGTTCTGGGCGCTCAGCGACCGGGTGACCGCGTTCGTGACCGATCCTGCGCTCCTGGACGGGACCGCCAGGGCCGGTCTGACGGCTCGTGGCATCGAGGTCGTGGACAGCCCGGTCGCCGAGGTGCTCTCCGAGGGCGAGCGCCTGTCCGGGGTGCGCCTCGGCGACGGTTCCGTCGTCGCGCTCGACGCGCTCGCCACGGCCAGCCGGCCCGAGGCGCGGGTGGCGTTCCTGTCCGGCCTCGGCCTGGCCGCGACCGAGCAGTTCATGGGCGACCTCTCGTACGCGACGGCGCTGACCGTCGACGCCGGGGGGCAGACCCCGGTGCGGGGCGTGTACGCGGCCGGCAACGTGACGACCCCGATGGCGACGCTGATCGCCTCGGCCGCCGCCGGCACCCAGACGGGCGCGGCGGTGCACGGCGACCTCGTGCAGGCCGACCTGGCCGCGGCGCTGGCGACCGCTGCCGGGGCTCAGTCGACGCGGTAGCCCGCCTGCGCCGCCAGGAGCGGGGCGAGCGTGTACAGCTGGTCGGTGCCGATCGTCGCACCGCGGAAGCCCTCGAGCCGCTCCACCCGGTCGAGGTCGGCACCGCGCAGGTCCACGTGCTCGATCCGGGCGTCCGACCCCTCGGCGTCGCGGATGCTGCTGCCCTCGAACGAGACCCGCAGCAGCTTCGCGTCGGCGATGTCGAGCTCGTCGACGACGCAGTCGCGGAACACGACGTCGGTGAGCGTCGAGCCGCGCAGGTTCACGAAGCCGAACTTCACCCCGACGAACTCGACCCCGTTCAGCCCCGTGTCGTACAGCTCCGCCGAGCCGACCCGGCCGCCGGACACCCGGACCTCGCGCCAGGAACTGCTCGACGCGCGGAACACGGGGGCGTCGAGGGTGTCGACGAGCGAGTCGTGGACCCGCAGGCCGCGCAGGTCGGCGTCCCCGGCGCGGAGCGTGTCGACGACGCACTCCTCGATCTCCAGGTCGGGCAGCCGCTCGCCGGACAGGTCGAGCACGTCGATGCGCTTGCCCTCGATCCGGTCCCCGCTCAGCACGTCACCGGGGCCCGGCACCCAGTCCTGCAGGTCCGCGGGTTCGGTCAGGGTGATGCGCGGGGCGTCGGTGCCGCCGGTGCGTGGTGATCGTGCCATGCACCCAGTGTGGTCGCTCGGGGTCCGGCGCGGGGCTCGGGCTCGGGGTCGGGGTCGGGGTCGGGGTCGGGCTCGAGCTCGGGGTCGGGATCGGGGTCACGCTCGGGTGAGCACGCTGTCCAGCCGGTAGTCCTTCGCCGGGCCGCGCGCCTCCCACCGGACGGTCCAGCGGTCCCGGTCGCCCGCGAAGGCACCGGTGTAGTCGTCCGGGGCGCAGGCATGGGCGACGCTCGTGCCCCAGACCCAGTCGTGGAACACCCGCCCGTCGGCGAAGTGCACGGTCCAGCCGGCGGGGCCGGGGGCGGCG
>NZ_MJGO01000037.1:170758-676593 GCF_001864895.1 Curtobacterium sp. MCBA15_009 | reverse complement strand
GCCGGGGGCGGCGGGGCCGGCACCGGGGGCGGCGTCCTCGCTGGCCCGGCGGACCGCGAGGGTCCGCGAGACCGGTGTGGTGCGCCCGGCGAAGACCATCACCCCGGACTCGTCCCACCGCACCTCGTCGGGACCGACGAGGGTCAGCGTCGTGGTGCCGGTGACGGTGCCGCGGGCCCCCGCGAGCCGGTCGTGCACGGTCCGGCGGAGGTCCCACGTCCCCATCAGGTCGGTCGGCAGCAGCATCCGCTCACGACCCCTTCCGCATGGTGGTCGAGCGTACCGCTGCGCCTCGACCGCGATCACCGGAAGGCGTGCACCGTCCCCGGGGTCACGGCGTGCGGCGAGAGCTGGACGAGGCGGTAGGCCGTGCCCCCGTCGTAGGTGAGCACGACCGTGTGGCGCTTCCACAGGTACGGGTAGGCGGTCGTCCGCGGGCGGTTGGCGCTGAACTCGGAGATCACCGCGCTCCGGGTGATCTTCCGACCGTGCACGTCGTACAGGGCGACCTCGTCCGGCGAGCTGGCCGTCGCCATCGCGCACGTCGAGTCCACGAGGTACTGCTTGCCGCCGTCGCCGCGCAGGTCGCCCGACGCGGTGACGATCGACTGCACGTCGTCACCGCAGATCTGCAGACCGGGGTGCTCAGCGGCGGCGACGGCGGCCGTCAGGCCGGGCACCGAGTCGGTGTCGTGGTAGCGGTCCTGCTGTCCGGGGCGCGGGGGCTGACCGGCGGGGAACGTCACGGTCGCCGAGGGCGATGCGGCGACGGAGGTGGCGGTGGCGCGCTCGGCGGCCGAGGCCTGCGCGGGGGTGCCCGCACCGGCGCAGCCGGTGAGCGCGAGGGCCGCCGCGGCGACGGCGAGGATCGAGATGGAGGTCTTCATGGTCACGGTCTTCCCTTCAGGTGTGCGGGCTGGCACCCGCTCCGAACGACGCTGACGCTACGGAGCGGTCGTCTCCGACCGGTGTCACACCATCGTGGCCCGCGGCGTCCGGGACACCGCGATCCGCGTCGGTCCGTGCGAGCATCTGTGACGGAACTGACACATCCCTGCCCCGTGCGGGACACCGACGAGACGGAGGCTCGGAGCATGCAGCGCCCAGTACCCTGGCGGGGCCTCGGCATCACCGCCGCGGTCGCCGTGACCGCAGCGGTGGCCATCGCCTCCGTCACCGCCATGTCGACCCCCCTCCCGCACGACGCCCTCCCCCACGCCGCCACGGTGGACGTCGGCAGCGCGTACTACGCCGGGTGCGGGGAACAGGCCGTGGCCGAGCCCGCGGCGATCCCGATCTGGTGCCAGTCGTCGGACCAGCGCCTCGAGAACCTCGCGTGGTCGTCGTGGGGCGGCCGGCAGGCGCTCGCCACGGGGTTGCTGACCGACAACGCCTGCGACTGCTCGACCGGCAGGACGCGCGCGTACCCGGTCGCGGTCCGCTTCGACGACCCGACCGCCGTCGGCGAGGTCCGGCGGTACGAGCGGCTCAGCATCACCTTCCCCGGTCACCGACCGGCGTGGGCGAGCCGCGCGACCATGCACTTCATCTGGGGCGACCTCGGCTTCCTGAGCGACCAGGAGCGGGCATGACCGGCCCCACCCACGGCTCGGTCCGCGTGACCGGTCCCGCGCACGGTTCCGAGCCGGCGCCGCTGGTCCTGCTCGCCGAGGACGACGACGACGTCCGCGAGACCACGGAGCTCCTGCTCCTGCGTCGTGGCTGGCGGGTCACCGCGACGGTCGACGGCGTCGCGGCGCTCGAGTCCGTCGACGTCGAGGTGCCCGACGTCGCCGTGCTCGACGTGGCGATGCCCCGGCTCAACGGACTCGACCTGACCGCCCGGCTCACCGCGCTCGGCATCCCCGTCGTCCTGCTGACCGCCCGCAGCCTGCCGCTCGACGAGGTCACCGGCCTCGCCGCGGGGGCGGACGACTACGTCACGAAGCCCTTCGACGCCGACGTCCTGTCCGCACGGCTGCGGGCGGTGCTGCGTCGACGGCTCGGGCCGCCGCAGGAGGTCGTGGCGATCGGCGACGTCAGGGTCGACGTCCGCGCCCGACGGGTCGAACGCCGGGGTGTGCCGGTGCCGTTGACCTCGGTCGAGTTCCGGGTGCTCGAGGCCCTGCTCCGGAACCGGGGCGCCGTGCTCAGCAGGGAGCAGGTGATCGCGATGGCGTGGGACAGCACGTGGCAGGACCCGCGGATCGTCGACACGAACGTGCAGCGGCTCCGACGCAAGCTCGGGCCGGGGGTGGTCGAGACCGTCCGCGGCTTCGGCTACCGCGTCGACCGGGACCCGTCGTGAGCTGGACGTCCGACACCGGTGCCCACCGGCGCATCGGCGACGCGGACCGCACCCCGTGGTGGCGCTCGCTCCGCTTCCGCACGGCCGCGGCCATGACGGTGCTCGCCACGACGCTCGTCGTCGGGGCCGGCGCGGTGTTCGCGCACACCGCGATCGACGACGCCACCGGTCAGCTCCGGCAGCAGGCGCTGACCCAGCTCGACGAGATGATCGCGACGCAGGCGTTCGGCGGGGCCCTGCCGCCGGAGTCCACGGACGACCCGGCGGTGCTGCCCGCAGCGCTCCGGGCCTCGCTCGACGGCGGCACCGCCGTGACCTACGACGACGGCCGCTGGATGTGGGCGGCGCGCGACCAGGCGTCGGGGGTGATCGCCACCCGTGTGGACAACACCCCGTTGCAGACGCAGTGGGCCAACCTGCAGCACACCTTCGTCCTCGCGGCCGTGGCGGCGGCGGCGATCGCGGCGGTCGGCTCGTGGTTGGCCGCCGGACGGCTCACCGCACGGCTCCGGCGCGCGGCGCGGACCGTCGACGAGACCGTCGCCGGACGGACCCCGGCCGAGGTCCGGGGCGACGACGAGGTGGCGGTGCTCTCCCGCGGGCTCGCCGACACCGCGGCGGCGCTGGCCCGCAGCCTCGACCACGAGCGCGCCATCAGCGCCGAGGTCGCGCACGACCTGCGGACGCCGGTCACGGCGCTGGTCGGGGCCGCCGAGCTGTTGCCGGACGGGCCCGACACGGCGCGGGTCCGCCGGATCACGACCCGGCTCCGACAGCTGCTCGACGACCTGCTCGACCTGTCCCGCGCGGCGCACGAGGCCGGCGAGGGCCGGGCGGTCGCAGCCGATCTCGGCCGCACCGTGCAGGACCTGGTCGAGGACGAGGGACTCGGGGAGCGCGTCGAGCTCCGCACCGCCGACGCGGGGCGGGTCGTCGTCGACCCCGGCCACCTGCGCCGGGTGCTCACCAACCTCGTGGCGAACGCCGAGCGGCACGGTGCGTCGCCGGTCACCGTCGAGGTGCGCGGGCACGCCGTGGCCGTGCAGGACTCCGGACCGGGCTTCCCGCCGGAGGTCCTCCGCGACGGCCCGCGACGCTTCGGTGCCCTGGGCTCGCACGGCGGGTCGGGGATCGGGTTGGCGATCGTGCTGCAGCACCTGGCGGCCTCGGGCGCGGTGCTCCGGCTCGAGAACACCGACCGGGGCGCCCGGGCGACGGTCGAGCTCCGCCCGGCGGACTGACCGGCAGTCCGGTCGTCGTCGTGTGCTCAGGTCAGCCAGAGCGCCGCGATGCCGATGATCGCCACGAACGTGACGACGATGGCGACCTCGAGCCCGAGCACGACGAGGTCGTCCTGCTGTGGCACGTCGTCGTCGTGGGAGGAGGATCGCGTCGAGGTCTGCATGCCCGCGACCGTAGGCACCGGATGTCTCAGCACTGCGGCAGTCCGACGACCCGAGGCCCCGCCGGAGCCCCGATCCCCGTCACCGCGGGCGCTGGATCGTCACCGTCCCGACACACAGCACGCGCGCGATCCGTCCCATCGCACGTGGAGTGGGAAGCGGATCCGCGCGTCGGGAGCCAGAACTTCCGGCTGCCGACGCGCAGAAGACCCTCCCACGAGCGGAACGACCTCCTACGCGCGAAACAGCGCCCCCGCCGCGCCCCTACCCGCGCAAGGGCCCCGACGCGGGGACGTTCGCGCCGTCGGCGAAGCCGGCCACCAGCGCGCGCAGGGCGTCCTCGGAGGTGTGCCGCGGCTCCCAGCCGAGCACCGTCCGGGCGCGGTCGGTGCGCATGATCGGCACCCCGGCCGCGATGTCGATCCAGCCGGCGTCCGTCGGCTGCAGGCGGAGCCGCCAGGTCAGGGTCACGATGCCGCGCAGCAGCCGGAGCGGGATGCGCACGGCGCCGAGCATGCCGAACGCCCGTGCGAGCCGCGGCGGGTTGAGCACCGGCGACGCGGCGATGTTGAACGCACCGCCGGCCCGACGGTCGACCGCGCGCCAGTAGGCATCGGCGACGTCGTCGGCGTGCACGGCCTGGAACACGAACGGATACGGCAGCGGCAGCACGAGCCAGCGCACCCAGCGGACGATCGACATCGGCACGAGGTGCCCGAGGAACAGCCCGCGGATCTCGGCCGCCGCGTCGCGCTGGAAGATGAGCCCGGGGCGCAGCCGCGTCACCACCACCGAGGGGTGCTCCGCCTCGAACGCGTCGAGCGCGGCCTCGTTCTCGGCCTTGTGGATCGAGTAGGTCGCCGTCGGGATGCCGTCGGTCGGCCAGGTCTCGTCGACCGGGGTGTGCTTGCCGTCGACGTCGACCCCGCGGTAGGTGCCGACCGACGACGCGATGACGACCTGGGGCACCCCGACGCGGGCGACCGCCGCCAGGACGTTCGCCGTCCCGGTGACGTTCGTCCGGTACTGCGTCGGGATGTCGTGCGTCGGCTGCAGGGCCCACGCCAGGTGGATGACGGCGTCGGCGCCGCGGAACACGGCCGCGAGCCGGTCGACGGCGTCCGTCGCGCCGACGTCGACGCTGTGCCACACCGCCGAGGCGTACGGCTCGGCGTGCGCGTCGGGCAGCCGTCGGGCGACGCCGACGAGCTCGACCTCGCCGCGAGCGGCGTCGGGCACCGTGGCCGCGTGGGCGCCGCCGTGCCCCGCGCCCGTCCCCCCAGCCCCGTCGCCGCCGGCGCGGACCGCGGCGAGCCGGCGGAGCACCGCCGTTCCGACGTTGCCGGTCGCGCCGACGACGACGATCCGCATCAGGCGGCTGCCATGGCCGGGTCGAGCACGACCTTCACGCAGTCGTCCTGCTTCTTCTGGAACACCTCGTACATGTGCGGGGCGTCCTCGAGCGACACCCGGTGCGAGGTCAGGTCGAGCGTGCCGAGCGGGTCCGACGGGTCGGACACGAGCGGCATGAGGTCGTCGACCCAGCGGCGGACGTTGCACTGGCCCTCGCGGACCGTGATCTGCTTGTCGAACAGCGTCATCATCGGCATCGGGTCGGCCATGCCGCCGTAGACACCGCTCAGGGAAACCGTGCCGCCGCGGCGGACCAGGTCGATCGCCGCGTGCACCGCAGCGAGCCGGTCGACGCCGGCGGTCTCGATCGCCTTCTGCGCGAGGGCGTCCGGCAGGAGCCCGGCCGCCCGCTGGGCGAACCCGGCGACGGGGTTGCCGTGCGCCTCCATGCCGACGGCGTCGACGACCCCGTCGGGGCCGCGGCCGTCCGTCAGGTCGACGAGTTCCGGCACGACGTCCTTCGTCAGGTCGAACACCTCGGCACCGTGCTTCGCACCGAGGTCACGGCGCACCGACTCCGGGTCGACGGCGAGCACGCGGTAGCCGAGGTGCTTGCCGATGCGGGCGGCGAACTGGCCGACCGGGCCGAGGCCGAGCACCGCGAGGGTGCCGCCCTCGGGCACGTTCGCGTACTGCACGGCCTGCCAGGCCGTCGGCAGGATGTCGCTCATGAACAACCAGTGGTCGTCGGGGGTGCCGTCGTCGGGGATGACGATGGGGCCGTAGTCGGCGTGCGGCACGCGGAGGTACTCCGCCTGGCCGCCGGGCACCTGGCCGTACATCTTCGTGTAGCCGAAGAGCGCCGCACCGGAGCCGTACTCGGTGACCTGGGTGGTCTCGCACTGCGACTGCAGGCCGCGCTCGCACATGTAGCAGTGCCCGCACGAGATGTTGAACGGGATGACGACGCGGTCGCCGACCTTGAGGTTCGTGACGGCGGAACCGACCTCCTCGACGATGCCCATCGGCTCGTGCCCGAGGACGTCGCCCTTGTCGATGTACGGTCCGAGCACCCGGTACAGGTGCAGGTCGGAGCCGCAGATCGCCGTCGAGGTGATCCGCACGATCGCGTCGGTCGGCTGCTGGATGGTCGGGTCGGGGACGGTCTCGACGGACACCTTCTCGGTGCCCTGCCAGGTGAGTGCGCGCACGTCGCGTTCCTCTCGTGGTTCGCTTCGGGCCGGCCGGGAGGCACGGCTCGCGTTCACGTCCTCGGTACCCGCCCGCCCCGTGGTGCGTTCCCAGCCCGGTGTGCCGTGCGCGCGTCGGCGCGCGTGGCGGCGGTCAGCCGCGCAGGCGGTCCCGCTCGGCCGCCGGCAGGTGCTCGGTCGCGGTGGCGAGCGCGGCGGGCGTCAGGAACCGTCCGCTCTGCTCGAGGAACGCCACGAGGGCGGGTTCCGACGCCCGCTTCCCCGTCTCGCGCAGCACCCGGCCGAGCGCCGATTGCACGGTGTCGCCGCGTTCCCGCACGAGCCGGCCCGCGATCCCGAGCGGCACGTCGGCGTCGCCCTGCTTCGCGAACGCCAGGGTCGCGACGACGGCGATCCGTCGCACCATCGCGACGTCGGACTTCACGAGCGCGAAGAGCGGGCCCGTCGAACCGCCGACGAGCGGGGCGCCGACGAGCTCCTCGGCCGCGAGGTCGACGAGCACCGGGTCGTCGAACCGCTCCGCCTTCGCGGCGGCCAGGTACTCCTCGGTCAGCTCCGGGTCGGGGTGCGCCCGCATGGCCTGCACGAGCAGCAGGACGGCGACGGTCTTCGCGCCGTCGTCCTCGCTCCAGAGCAGGGCGGAGCGCTCCCCCTCGTCGAGGTCCTGGAACTGCCGCGCGACCCGGCGGGCCGCCGCGACGTCCCCGGTGGTGCGGGCGAACGCGGCCAGCACGGCCTCGGCGTCGTGTCCTCCGCGGCTCTGTCCCATCGCCTCCAGCCTACGGTCCCGGAGCGGGGGCGTGGCGGGGTGTCGCCCGCCCCGCTCGGTGGGCAGGGGTGCGGACGCGCGCCCGTGGACGACGCGGCCGTCCCCGTCCACCCGAGCCGTGCCTCCCGGCCGGGACGCGCTCGTGCCGTCCGCCCGCGCGCCGCGTCAGCGGAAGTGCAGCGTTCCCAGCGGGTCGACGAGGGTGCCGTTCCGCCGGACCTCGACGTGCACGTGCGGCCCGGTCGACTGCCCGGTGTTGCCGGACTTCGCGATCTCGGTCGAGAGCTTGACGATCTGCCCCTGCTTGACCTCGATCTTGCTGAGGTGCGCCGTCAGGACGGTGGTGAGGCCGTAGGTCACGACGACGTAGTTGCCGTACGAACCGTCGTTCGCCACGGTCTTCGTCACCGTGCCCGAGCCGGACGCGTACACGGCGGTGCCCACCGCGACGGGCGCGTCGGTGCCCTGGTGGTAGCGCGGCACGTGTCCGGCGCCGCGGTCGTCGCCGTAGCGGCCGCTGATCTTCGTGCCGTTGACCGGCCACGCGAGGCCGGTGACCGGGCGGCTCGACCAGACCCGGGTGTCCTTGCCGCCGTAGAGCACGACGTTGCCGTCGACCTGTACCAGGAGCGTGCCGGAGCCGGCCGTGCCCGTGCGGCTGGACCAGAGCGCGACCTTCTTGCGCGAGGCGTCTCGGGTCCAGACGACCATGTTGCCCTTCGTCTGCAGCTCCACCCAGGCGCCGGGGTGCCCGCCGGTCTTCGACTGCCAGACGACGCGGCCGCCCTGCTTCTGCACGAGGTTGCCGTCGGTGCGCATGTTGAGGGTGCGGGTCGCGCTCGTGTCGGAACGCAGGACGGTGCCGCCGAGGATGCGGTTGCCGGACAGGACCCGGTCCTGGAAGTTCGTCCAGTTCACGACGACCTTCTTGCCCGCCAGGAGCGCCATGGTGCCGTCGGCACGGACCTTGAGCGCCGTCGACTGCCCGGTGCCGGCCGAGGCCCAGCGCGCGAGCCGCTTGCCGTTCCTGGTGATGTCGAGCGCGCGGTTCTTGCCGACCACGGCGACCGCGCCCGGCGCACCGGACGTGTTCGATGCCCAGAGCACCTGGTTCCCGATGCCGTACTCGACCAGGTTGCCGTCGCCCTGCATGATGAGGCGGAACTGGCCGTTCGGCGAGGTGACCTGGTCACCGGGGGCGATCGTGGTGCCGGCCGGTGCCGAGCCGACCCAGACCGCCGACGCCGAAGCGGGACGAGCGGTCACCGCGAGGTCGCCCGCGACGAGTGCGGTCGCGGCCACGGCGAGCGCCGTGACGAGCCCGGCGATGCGGAGGGACCGGCGCGCGCGCACGACGGTCGAGTGGTTGGTGGTCATGGAGTCCCTGCCTCGTGGAGCGGCCGCGCCCCTGCGCGGTCGTTCGGCGCTCGCCCTGCACGAGTCGCCGAACGATGGTCGCTTCTCACCGCGGGGCGCACAACCCCGTGACAGGGGGGTACGGCGACACCTGTCCGCCGGCGCTGGGACAGGATGGGGCCATGCCGACGCCGAACCCCGCCTTCGTCCCGCCCGCCGGGCACACCACGCGCCCCGACCTGCAGGGCACCTTCGGCATGGCCGCCGCGACCCACTGGACCGCCACGGCCACCGCGCAGTCCGTGCTGGAGCGGGGTGGGAACGCCTTCGACGCGGCGGTCGCCGGGGCGTTCGTGCTGCACGTCGTCGAGCCGCACCTGAACGGGCCGGGCGGCGACCTGACGGCGGTGTTCGCGACGGCGACGGACCCGACCCCGGTCGTGCTGGTCGGGCAGGGCCCCGCACCGGCCGCTGCGACGCCTGAGCACTACCGCGCCGAGGGCCTCGCCCTCGTGCCGGGGTCCGGCGCCCTCGCCGCGACGGTCCCCGGCGCGGTCGACGCGTGGCTGCTCCTGCTCCGCGACCACGGCACGTGGGAGCTCGCCGACGTCCTCGCCTCGGCCATCAGCTACGCCCGCGACGGCCACCCCGTCGCCCCCGCCGTGGTCCGCACGATCACGGCCGTGCACGACCTGTTCCGGCAGCACTGGCCGACGTCCGCGGCGCAGTGGCTGCCCGACGGTGCGGTGCCGGCCGCCGGCGACCTGGTGCGCAACGAGGCGCTCGCCTCGGTGCTCGACCGGCTCGTCGCCGCCGGTGCCGGCACCGACACCCGGACCGCCCGCATCGACGCCGCCCGCACCGAGTGGTCCGAGGGGATGGTGGCCGAGGCGATCGACCGGTTCGTCCGCGAACCGCACCGCCACGCCTCCGGCACCGACCACGCGGGGGTGATCCGCGCGTCGGACCTCGCGGCCTTCCGGGCGTCCTACGAACCGGCGACGACGGCGACGTTCCGCGGGTGCACGATCGCGAAGACCGGGCCGTGGGGGCAGGGGCCGGCGCTGCTGCAGACGCTCCGCCTGCTCGACCCCCTCGACGACGCACTGCTCGACCCGTCCACCGAGGTCGGCGCGCACACGATCGTCGAGGCGCAGAAGCTCGCGCTCGCCGACCGCGAGGCCTTCTACGGCGACGGCGACGTCCCGATGGACGTCCTGCTCTCCGACGCCTACACCGACGAACGTCGCGCGCTCATCGGCGACCGGGCGTCCGCGGAGCTCCGCCCGGGCACCGTCGCGGGCGTCGAGCACGTGCTGCCGCCGTTCCGTACCCCCGACGACGCCGAGCGCCCGGCGGGGCTCGGCGAGCCGACCGTGCAGGTCGCGCGGGGCGCCGGTCGCCCGCCCGCCGCGCCCGCCGCTCCCGCCGCTCCCGCTGCTCCCGTGGAGGACCGCGGCGAACCGTTCGTGGCCCCGGACGGCGAGACCCGCGGCGACACCTGCCACATCGACGTCGTCGACCGCTGGGGCAACATCGTCAGCGCGACCCCGTCCGGCGGCTGGCTGCAGTCGTCGCCGACGATCCCCGGCCTCGGGTTCTGCCTCGGCACGCGCCTGCAGATGACGTGGCTCGAGCCGGACACGGCCTCGACCCTGCGTCCGGGGGACCGTCCGCGCACGACGCTCACCCCGACGCTCGTGCTGCGGGACGGCGAGCCGGTCGCGGCCCTCGGCTCACCGGGCGGCGACCAGCAGGACCAGTGGCAGCTGCTCTTCCTGCTGCGCTGGATCGTCGGCGGGTACTCGCCGCAGCAGGCCATCGACGCCCCGGCCCTGCACACCACGTCGTTCCCCGGTTCGTTCTGGCCGCGCACGTGGGAGCCGGCGGGGCTCGTGGTCGAGGACCGGCTCGGCGACGCGGTGATCGCCGGCCTGGAGGCCCGTGGGCACGTCGTCACGCGCGCCGGCGACTGGTCACTCGGTCGCCTCTCCTGCGTCACCCGCGACCCGTCGACCGGCGTCCTCGGCGCAGCCGCCAACCCGCGGGGCGCGCAGGGCTACGCCGCCGGGCGCTGACACCCGGGGCGGGGTCGCGGGCGCCGGCATGACGGTCGCGGTCGCCGTCAGGGCGTCGGTCCCGTTCCCGGCTTCATCCAGAACGGCGAGTAGTGGTACCCGTCGGGGTCGTCGAACTGGCGCTGGTACATGAACGGGAAGTCGTCGGTGTCCCCGACCCGCCCCCCGGCGGCGGCGGCTCGCTCCACCAGGTCGTCGACCGCCTCGCGGCTGGCCAGGTCGAACGAGACCGTCACCTTCGAGGGTGTGTCCGGACCGCCGACGAGGTCCTCGGTCCCGCCGACGCTCGCGTACACCGCACGGCTGGCGAGCATGACGAACTGCCCGGGCGTGATCGCGAAGCACGACACGTCGTCGCGGGACATCGTGGTGTCCTGCGTCCAGCCGAGTGCGCTGTAGAAGGCGGTCGCGCGTTCGACGCTCTCGACCGGGCAGCTGATGAACAGGCTCATGCGGGCAAGGATCACCCCGCCCGCGACACCCGTCAAGGGCGCCGCGGGCACTGTCCGTCAGAGCGTCGGGACGACCACCGCGCGGCCCGAGAGCTCGCCGGCCTCGAGCTTGCGGTACGCCTCGAGCGCGTCCGACAGCGCGTAGCGCTCGACGTCGGGGACGATCTGCCCCGCGCGGTACATGGCGACGACCTCGTGCAGGTCCTCGATGGTGCCCCAGTACGTGTTCGTGATGGTCGACTCGTACGGCGTCGAGAAGAAGTTCCACTCGGTGGTGCCGCCCGCGATCCCGACGACGGTGAACCGGCCGCCGACCGCCATCGACGCCTGCGCGAGCGTGATCGTGGGGGTGGCGCCGACGAAGTCGAAGGCCGCATCGACGCCACGTCCGCCGGTGATCTCGCGGATCGCCGCGGCCTGGTCCGGGCCGCCGGGCACCGTGATCGCGCCCCGGGCGGCAGCGCGGTCCATCGCGTCCTGCTTCATGTCCGTGGCGATGACCGTGGCACCGGTGAGCGCGGTGAGGATCTGCACGGCGATCTGCCCGAGCCCGCCCAGCCCGACGACCAGCGCGTACTTGCCGCCGCCCGCCAGGTTCGGCAGGGAGTTCTTGATCGCGTGGTACGGCGTGAGCGCGGCGTCGCTGAGCGGTGCGGCCGCGATCGGGTCGGCGTCGCCGAGCGGCACGAGGTTCCGCGCCGGGACGGTCACGTACTCCGCCATGCCACCGTCGCGCCCGAGGCCGATGCCCATGTACGGGTTCGTCGCGGCGTTCTCGCAGTAGGTGTCCTGCCCCTTCGAGCAGTACGAGCAGTGCCCGCAGCCGACCGGCCCGTACACCAGGTAGGCGTCACCCTCGGCGAAACCGGTGACCCCGTCGCCGACGGCCTCGACCCAGCCGGAGTTCTCGTGACCGAGCACGAACGCGGGGGCCTGGGCACCCGGCTGGCCCTCCTGGAACTCGCGGTACACGGCGACGTCCGAGTGGCAGGCCCCGGCACCGGCGACCTTGAGCAGCACCTCCCCCGGCCCGGGGGTGGGCTTCGGGACCTCCGTCAGAGACGGGAAGGTCTGGTACTGCTCGAACACGACGGCGCGCATGGGGTTCTCCTCTTTCGCTGACTGCGGGGCGGCGGATCGGCGGTGATCCGTCGGGCGTCAGGAGGGGTGCGGCGTCGCGATCGGATCGTGTGATCCGGAGGTTCAGCCTACACCTGTCGCCCTCCCCGACACCTGTCGCAGACTTGCACGCGCACGTTCCGTCCCATCACGCATGGGATGGGAAGCAGTTCCGCGCGTGGTCGGCCGGAAGGAACGCCCCCCGACGCGCGGATCGCCTCACCACGCGCGGAACTGCTTCCCACGCGCGGAACAGCACCAGGCAGCACCAGGGCGCACCCGGGCGACACCGGGGCGCACCCGGAACCCTGCGTCTTCGCCGTGAGCGGGTTGCGAGAACGAGCGTTCTCCGATTGACTCGGCTCCGACGGTCCCGCTCGGGACCGATCCCCCACACGAAAGGAGCGGCCATGCCCACGCGCACCGCACGCACCGCCTGGAACGGCGGCCTCAACGACGGTTCCGGTCAGGTCGAGCTCTCGAGCTCGAAGGTCGGCACCTACGACGTCTCGTTCCCGAAGCGCGCCGCTGACGAGGCCGGCGGCACGACCAGCCCCGAGGAGCTCATCGCCGCAGCGCACTCGGCCTGCTACGCCATGCAGTTCTCCGCCGTCCTCGGTGAGGCCGGCGGCACCGTCGAGGCCCTCGACGTCAAGGCCGACGTCTCGCTCGGCCCGGACTCGGCTGGCGGCTTCAAGCTCACCGGCATCGCCCTCACCGTCAGCGGCGAGGTCTCCGGCATCGACGAGGCGACCTTCCTCAAGGCCGCCGAGGACGCCAAGGCGACCTGCCCGGTCAGCAAGGCCCTGACCGGCGTCGAGATCACGCTCGACGCGACGTTCGAGCAGTAGGCAGCAGACCGACCACCTGTCGGACGGGAGGCCCGTGGCGGATCCGCCACGGGCCTCCTGTCCGTCGTCCCCGTACGCTGGTGCGCATGGGACGTCGCCTGTTCGCCACCCCGTCCGGTATCGCGTTCTGGGTGGGCCTGGTCGCCCTCGTGGCGGGGGTCGTGGTCGCGCTGACCGCCCCGACGGCGTCGTTCGGCTGGTTCGCGTACGCACCTGTGTCCGACGACGCCTTCGTCGCCGGGACCGACTCGACGCAGCAGGCCGTCGGTCAGCTGCTCGCCGTCGCCGGCGCCGTGGTCGCCGCGTTCGCCCTCGGTCGGCTCAGCGTGCGCCGCCGGAGCTGATCCTGCCGCGTCCAGCGGACGTCCGGACTCGGCGCGATCCGCCTGGCACCATGGCGTGATGGCCGAGCAGCACCCCCCTGGCCCGCACAAGCCGGGCCGCCCACCACGGCCACGACGCCGCAGCCTGGCGCAGCACGACCTGCGCGACGCCCGGGCCCGTCTGCGCGGCACGATCTACGAGCACGTCGAGCCCGACGCGAAGGGGCGCGACCAGTACACCGCGACCCAGATCGTCGACTTCTGCCTCGACCTGGCCGAGGTGATGCTCGCCTCCGGCGCGGACACCCGGAGCGTCGAGACCGCCGTCGTCGCGGTGTCGACGAAGTGGAACCTCGCGCCGCTCGACCTCGACTTCTCCGGCAGCTCGGTGACGATCCAGTACGCGCCGTCCGACGTCCCGCCGCTCGTGAAGGTCCGCACCGTGCACTCCGACGGCTCCGACCTCGACCGCCTGGCGCGGGCGAACCAGATCGTCGACGACCTGATCCACGACGACCGGGACATGACCTCCGCCGTCAACGCGCTCGTCGCCGTGCTCCGGATGCCGCCGCGGTGGCCGATGTGGCTGTCCGACGTCGGCCTGTCCGTCCTCGGCACGTCCATCGCGATGCAGGCCGGCGGCGGCTGGCGCGCCGGGGTCGGCGCGTTCGTGCTCATGCTCGGCATCATCGTGTCCGGCCGGTGGCTGACCGGCCGCGGGTACCCGCAGTTCTTCGTCTCGGGGGCGCAGGCCGCGGTGGCCTCCGCGATCGGGTCGCTCGCCATCCGCGCCGAGGTCCTCGGGCCCGGCGGCGCGGCCACCATGGTCGCCGCCCTGGTCGTGCTGCTGCTGCCGCACCCGTCGCTCGTGACCTGGGCGCAGGACGCCATCTCCGGCTTCCGGGCGATGGCGGTGGCCCGCGCGTTCTACATCGGGCTGGTCATCGCCGCGATCGTGGTCGGGGTGCCGGCCGGCATCGCCGTCACGCACTGGCTGTCGATCGAGGTCGACCCGTCCGGCATCGTCATCCGCCCCCTGCCGCTCTGGGCACTCATGTCGCTCACCGTCGTGTCGGCGGCGGCGAACTGCTTCGTGCAGCAGGCGAGCGCCCGGGTGATCCCGGTCGCGGTGGTCTTCTCGGTCGCGGCCGGCGCCTCGCTGTGGATGCTGCGCCAGGCCGGGCTGCCGCTGCTCGGTGCGACGTTCCTGGCGTCGGTGCTGCTCGGTGTGCTGTCGACCTACGCGGCGGTCCGCATGCGGACGGCGGTGGCGGCGATCGCGGTGCCGGCGTTCTGCGGGGCGCTGCTCCCCGGTGTCGCGGTGTCGAACGCCCTGCTCAACTTCATGTCCGGGTCGTCCGGCGCGGCACTCGACTTCGTCGCCGCGGTGTCCGTCGCACTCGGCATCGGCGCCGGACTCGTGCTCGGCGGTCTGTTCGCCACCCCCGGTGCCCGTCGGGCCCTGCGCCGCACCCGTCGGGTCGTCGTGCACTCGGTCCACAACGACACCACGGCGCTGCGGGTCATCCGGGACTCCGGGTACGATCCGGGCGACGGTTCGGTGCCGCGCGGGTCACGGTCGCGCACGTAGCGCGGGTGACGCGGGTCGCGCTCGGGTCGCGCGGGTCGCGCTCCGGCGGCGCCCGGTGAGCAGAAGACGCCGGGTGCGATCACGCCACCCGACGTCTTCTGCTCACTCGATGCGACCGCGGTACGACCGCGGCGCGGTCCCGACGCCGTCGCGCGCGCTCAGCCCGCGTCGGAGACGGCGCTCGACACCGCGGTCGGGCCGTCGTACTCGCGGTCCGGGATGCCGCGCAGTGCCTCGAGCACGTCGTCGGGGGCGTTCTCCTGCTCGGCGGTCGAGACGATGTCGTCCTTCGACGCCGGGTAGTCGATGCCGCTCAGGTACTTCTGGACCTGGATGGGGTTCGGTGATGCCATGTCGGGTTCCTTCCGTCGACACCCATCGGTACGCGGTCGACGCTCGGCCCCGGCGCAGGCACGCGCTCAGCGGACGTCGGGCCGGGCAGGAACCGCGCTCAGATCTCCCAGCTGCCGGTGTCGTCGTCGTTCCAGGTCGCCAGGCGGCGGGCCGCGTTCGCCTCGTAGCGTTCCATCCACCCACGCTCGAGCCGCGCCACGGCCCGGTCGAAGGCCGGCACCAGGTCGAGGTCGGAGCGCAGCAGCGCCTGCAGCTGCAGGCCCTCGTACAGGGCGATGAGCTGCTCGGCACCCCGCCGGGGCTCCATGGTGTGCGGCGCCCGGCCGACGGCGACGTCGTGCTCGAGTCCGCGCTTGATCTGCGCGTAGAAGAGCTGGTACCGCGAGCGCAGGTAGTTCGCCATCGGGTGCAGCGGGTTGCCGGCCACGGACAGCAGCGCGACGAGCAGGCGCATGAGCGCGGGGTCCTCGGCGTTCGACGCGACGATGGCGCGGAGCAGGTCGACGGTGGAGCCGTCCCCGACCTCGCGGGTGACCTCGTCCATCCGGGCGCCGTTCCAGCGGTCCAGCGCGGCGAGCACCAGGCCGTCCCACGACGGGAAGTGCTGCTCGAGTTCGGAGACGGGGATCCCGAGGCGTTCGGCGACGTGGGCGGGTCGCGCCTCGTGGAAGGGGACGTCGCGCAGGAGGTCGACGGTGGCCCCCACGATCGTGATCCGCAGGTGCAGGGTGGCGGCCGCGGCGACAGCCGCTTGCGTGTCCGCGCTGGTGTGTTCGAGCATCATGCCCTCCGTCGTTCGCCGGACGTCGTGTCCGCGTCGCCCCGGTACCGGGACCCCTCCATGCTGACGCAGAACGGGGGACACCAGAATCCCCGGTCCGGGTGTCAGCACATCGGAGGACAAGCGACGTCCAGCGCCCTCGCGGCACCGCGTGTGACGATGCCGGACATGACCCCGAACGACCCCACCGCACAGGGACTCGCGACCATGGCCTCGGCCGGCTTCGAGTTCGGCGGCGACCCCGACCAGGTGGCCCACGACGTCCGGGCGATGTGGGAGCAGCTCGGCCGACCGGCCGGGGCGTTCGAGGCCGCCGCACGGGCCGTCGCGGTGCTGCCGCAGCGTCCGGAGGTCCCGATCGCCGACCAGGCTCGCCGCCGGGCCTTCGAACGGGCGATCGGCATCAACCCGGTCGAGGTCGAGCTCGCCGCGGCCCTGTCGGCGCGCGAGCTCCTCGAACGGATGGCCGGCACCGTCACCTGCTGACACCGCGCCGGCGGTGGACGCGACCCCGGACACGACAGGAGGCGCGGTGCCCACCGGCACCGCGCCTCCTGTCCGATCGCTCGTGGAGCGCGCCCTACGGCGTCGGCATCCCGCCGTCGACGTGCAGCGTCTCGCCCACGACGTACGACGACTCGCCGCTCGCCAGGAACACGAACGCCGGCGCGAGCTCGGCGGGCTGGCCCCAGCGGCCCAGGTAGGTCTGCTCACCGGCAGAGGGCAGCGCCTCCGGCGGCTGGCCGCCGGCCGGCTGCAGCGGCGTCCAGATCGGGCCCGGGGCGACCGCGTTGACGCGGATGCCCTTCGGGGCGAGCTGCGCCGCCAGGCCCTTGGCCATGTTGTTGACGGTCGCCTTCGTGGCGGCGTAGTGCACCAGGTGGGGCGACGGCGCGTAGGCCTGGATCGACGTCGTGTTGATGATCGTCGAACCCGGCTGCAGGTGCGGCACGGCGGCCTTCGTGATGCGGAAGGTCGCGTAGGCGTTCGTCTTGAAGGTCTCGTCGAACTCCTCGTCGGAGATCTTCGTGATGTCGTCGACGTTCTGCTGCTTGCCCGCGTTGTTCACGAGGATGTCGAGTCCGCCGAGCTGCTCGACGGCGTCGGCGACGAGCTGCTCGCAGAACTCGAGCGAGGTGATGTCGCCGGGCAGGGCGACGGCCTTGCGGCCGGCGGCCTCGATGAGGCCGACGATGCGCTCGGCGTCCTCCTGCTCCTCGGGCAGGTACGAGATGGCGACGTCGGCGCCCTCACGGGCGTAGGCGATGGCGACGGCTGCGCCGATGCCGGAGTCGCCGCCCGTCACGAGCGCCTTGCGGCCCTCGAGACGGCCGGAACCGCGGTAGGTGTCCTCGCCGTGGTCCGCGGGGACGTTCTTCGCCATCTCCGCGTCGGTACCGGCACCCTCGAGGTACTGCTCGTCGGGCTTCTTGTCGGCGTAGAGCTTGGTCGGGTCCTGCATGGTGTACTGGTCCGTCATGCCGGTGACGGTACGCAGCCCCGACAGCACGTCCGCCCAGGAGGCTGTCCCCCGGTCGCGCGGGTCGGCGCACGTCCGGCGGTGCGCACCACCAGGGCGCCGCTCGCGTCCCCGGCGAAGGTCACGGTCCGGTGACGGCCCGGATGCGATTCGGTAACACCTGTCGTCCACGCCGCTCCGGCGTCGTACCGTCGGACGGTGACTCCTCGGACCAAGCTCGCTCTCTGCGCCGCCGTCCTGGCCTGCACGGCCGGATCGGTCGTCGGCGGCGGCACGCCGTGGGCCGGGTCGGACGCCGCCGTCGCCGCCGTGCCCGTCCGCGACGCCGCACCGGTCGTCGTGACGGAGTCGCAGCTGCGCGGGGTGGACGCGATCGAGCTCGGCGCCGAGTCGCTCGTCCTGCGCGCCGGCGACCACACCGTCGTCCGTGCGTCGATGCGCGACTCCGCGCTCACCGTCGGCCTGCTCGACCGCCTGCTCGGCACACCGTCGCGCACCCAGACCGCCGAGGGCGACGGCGGCGCGTGCTTCCCCGCCGGCACCACCTACACCTGGCGCGGTGCGGTGCGGGTCGCGGCCCTGACCACCACGGCACGCATCGGCAACGCCGTCGAGATCCGGGTGCTGCGCGACGCGGTCCGCAGCCGATGGGGGTCGACGGTCGAGCTCTCCGGCCCGGACGGCGTGCGGGTCGGCGAAGACATCCGCCGGGCGATCGCCGACGCCCCGCGCTCGGCACGCGTGTCCTACGGCTCCGACGACGCCCAGGCGTGGCAGCTGCTCCTCCGCGAGGGGTGGGAGCGCACGGACCGGTCGCACCGCGCCGACCGCGCCCACTCCGGGAGGAACGGGGTGTCGGCCCTGACCGACGAGACCACGGTCACGGTGCTCGGGTCGCCGATGCCGGTGCACGCACAGCGCAGCTGCTGACCCGGCCGCCCGCGGTCAGACGCGGATCGTCGCGACGACCGGGAAGTGGTCGCTCGCGAACCAGGTCTCCGGGCCGTCGTGGTCGATCTCGACCCGCTCGACGGCGGCGACCCCGCGCGTGAGCACCCAGTCGATGCGCTCACCGGAGTCCACCGGGGGCTGCCACTCGTTGTAGCTCGCGGTCCGGTCGTCCGGGTCGCCGGCCACCAGCCAGGCGTCCTCGAAGCCGGCCTCGCGGAACACGCGCGACGCCGCACCCGAACCGGACGGCTCGTTGCAGTCGCCCGCGAACACGACCGGGCCGGTCTCCGCGGCCAGGCGCTCCACGATGAGGGCGGCGCTCTTCCCCCGCACCTCGTCGCCGTGCGGGCCGACCTCGTGGTCCATGTGCGTGGTGAGCAGGGTGAAGGCGGGGCCGTCGGCGTCGAGCAGCCGGACGTGGTTCGCGATCCGCGGGTACAGGCTGCCCCAGGTGTTCGACACCGGCTCGTCGGGGGTGTCCGACAGCCAGAACGACCCCTGGTCGGCCGGGCGGAACCGGTCGCGGCGGAAGAACACCGCCGCGTGCTCACCCGCGGTGCCGCCCTCGCGACCCTGCCCGACGTCGGCGTGGTCCGGGAGCCCGGCGCGCAGGGCGTCCATCTGGTGGTCGAAGGCCTCCTGGACGCACAGCACGTCCGGGTCGTGCCGCCGGATGATGTCGAGCACCACCGGCAGCCGTGCCGGCCAGTCGTGCGCCGGGTCGGGGTTCTTGACGTTGTAGGTCATCAGGACGATCGGACGGGCCGCAGTGCTCACCCGTCGACCGTACCGATCCCCCCGCCGGACGTTCCCATCCCGCGGGGGACGCGGTCAGTTGATGCAGGTGCCGTCGGTGCCGTAGTTGTGCACGTCGGTCGACTTCGGCGACGGCTCCTTCGACGGCTTCGCGCTGGACTTGGACCCCGAACCAGAACCCGATCCGGAGGAGCTGCCGGCGTCGGCGGCGGGCGACGAGGCGGTCGCACTCGGCGCCGCGACCGGCTTCGGGGTCTTGCCGTCGGTGCCGAGCACGAGCGTGACCGTCGAGACGACGTTCGTCCGCACCGCGACCGCACCCGGCGTCACGGCCGCGACGGCCTTCGCCTGCGACTCCTGGCCGGCCGGGTACTGCACCTGCGTGGTCTTCGTCGTCGGGGACGACCCGGCCGGGGCGACCTGGAACCCGCGTGCCGTCAGGACCTGCCCGGCGGCGGTCGCGGCGCCCTCGACGCCGGAGCCGTTCAGCACGGTGACCGAGGTGTTCGCTGGCTGCGCACGACCGGCCTTGGCGTACCGCTCCGGCTCGCCGACCAGGCCCTGCACGAAGGCGGGCAGCCCGACGGTGTCGACCTCGACGATCGAGAGCGCCGTGCCGTTCGGGTAGATCGTCGGGGTGCCGAGCGTCGGGATCGTCGCCGACTGGATGTTGCCCGGGCGCAGGTTCCGCATCTGCGTCGCGAGGGACACCAGGTCGGTGTCGGTCTGGATCGAGTCACCGATCGCCCCGAGGATGTTGTTCATCTTGATCGGGTTGAGCAGCGTGCCGGCGGACAGGACCTTGCGGGCCTCCTGCGACAGGAAGTACTGCTGCCGCACGTTGCGGTCGAGGTCGCCGTTCGGCAGCCCCTTGCGCTGACGCACGAACGACAGCGCCTCCTTCGCGTTCAGCGTCGACTTGCCCGCGGGCAGGTCCACGCCGGAGTCCTTGTCCTTCGCGGGCTGGTTCAGGCACACCTCGACCGGGCCGAGCTCCTTCACCACCTGGTAGAAGCCGAGCAGCGAGACGCGCACGTAGTGGTCGATCGACAGCCCGCTCAGGTTCTCGATCGTCTTGATGAGCATCTTCGCCCCGCCGGTGTCCCCACCGCCGTTGAGCGTGCCGTAGTAGAACGCGCTGTTGAGCTTGCCCTTGCCGACGTCCGGGATGTCGACGTACGAGTCGCGGGGGAACGAGATCATCGTCGCCTGCGAGCCGTCGGCGTTGATGTGCAGCACGATCATCGTGTCGGTGTTCGTCGCACCGCCGTCGGTCGTCGTGCTGAGCTCGGCCATCTGCTCGGGGGTGGCGTTCTCCGGACGGTGGTCGTCGCCGACGAGCAGGATGTTCTGCGCCTTGCCGTCGATGTCGTCCTTGTCCTTCTTGCCCCCGGCGATGGCGTCGATCCGCGTCACCCCGCTCTGCACGCGGTTGAACGCGAAGGCCGCGTACCCGCCGCTGAGCAGGAGCGCCATCGTGAGGACCCCGGCGACTGCAGGGAAGACCACACCCGCACGTCGCTTCTGGCGCCCGTGGCGCGCCGGCACGGAGCCGCGACGCGCGGGCTCGGTCGTCTGCTCGGGTTCGTTGCTCACCGGGAAACCATAACCGCCACGCGCAGGACGGACATGGAACGGACCTGGGAGGTCGCCGCTGCCCGCCTAGGACCGTTCGGGCAGCAGGTGGACGGCCTCCATCGCGAGTTCGGCCGCGATCGGGTCCTGGTCGAGGACGGCGGCGCGGAGCTTCTCGAGCTCGGGCAGGATCACGTCGGCCGGCACCAGCTCGGCGAGTTCGGGCACCCGCAGCTTGAAGGCGAGGCCGTCGGTCGTCGAGCGGCAGAGCTGTGCGAGCGAAGCGTTGCCGCAGGCGTCCGCCCACTGCGAGTACAGGTCGGCGCCCTTGCGGAACACCTCGTCCTGCTGGTCGGCTGCGATCTTGCCGTGCGCGTCGTCGAGCATCTTCACGATCTTCCCGCGCTGCGACTCGGTGAAGCGCGGGACCGCCAGGCGGACCACGCCGCCGTAGATGACGCCGAGCGTGCGGTACGCGTCGAGGAACTCCTCCGCCGTCGGGGCGGCCACCCGGGTGTAGCGGTTCGGCGCCATCTCGATGAGCCCGGCGCGGGCGAGCTCGGCGAGCGCCTCGCGGATGGGGGTGCGGGAGACCCCGAGCCAGGCGATGAGGTCGTCGTCGTTGAGCCGTTCCCCGGGCTCGAGCGTGCCGTCCATGATCGCGTCGCGGATCTTGTCCTGCACGGTGTCTCGGAGGAGCTTGCGCTCGGCTGCGGGCTGCGTCGACGGAACTGGCATGCGCCCAGCGTGTCACATGTCAGCGCCCGGCGGCGAGCGCCACGGCGGACGACGCGACCTAGACTGCGGCCATGGACGACACGACCACCCAGTGGCCGCTCGGTCGCCTGCTCTCGGCCGCGGCGCGAGCCGTCGAGCGCGAGTGGGACGAGCGCCTGCGGGCGATCGGTCTGCCGCACGCCGCGCTCATCGTCGTGGACATCCTCGTCCGGACCGGCCCCAGCGGCGCCGACTCGCTCGCGCGCACCGCCCGCGTCCAGCCGCAGACGATGTCGCGGACCCTGGAGCGCCTCGAGCGGGACGGCCTGGTCGAGCGGACGCCCCACCCGGCCGATCGTCGCCGCCGCGTCGTGCAGGTCACGGACGCCGGCCGAGCGTCGTGGGAGACGGCCCGGCACATCGAGCGCGAGGTCCTGCCCGAGGACCCGGCGCTCCGCACAGCGCTCCAGGGAGTGCTCGACCGGCTCTGACCATCCCGCCGGTCACATATCACATGCGATACCCTGGTTGGGTCGACTGCCGGTCGACCCGTCCCCGCAGGAGCCCCGCATGTCCGAACGTCGGGCGGCCCGTCTGGCCGCCGAACAGTCCGCCCGCCGATCCCGCCGCCGGCGGCCCGTGGTCGTCGCCGCCGTGGCGACGCTGGCGTCGATCCTCGGCATCGCTGTCGTCGTCGCCGTCGTCGCGAGCGTGTTCGTCGGCGGCCTCGCCCGGAGCTTCGGCGACCGCACCGACACGATCGGCGACGCGTTCCCGCAGGGTGCTCGACCGGCAGCGACGAAGGGCGCCGAGAACGTCCTGCTCATCGGCTCGGACCGTCGGCCGGCGGACGACCCCGACCGGACCGCCGGCGGCCGTGCGGACACCCTGATGCTCGCGCACGTCCCGGCGGACCGCAGCGCCGTCTACCTCATGTCGATCATGCGGGACTCCTGGGTCGAGGTCCCCGGCCACGGTCGCGCGAAGATCAACGCCGCGTACGCCTGGGGCGGCGTCCCGCTCACCGTGCAGACCGTCGAACGCCTGCTCGACGTCCGGATCGACCACGTCGCCGAGATCGACTTCACCGGGTTCGCGTCGATGACCGATGCCCTCGGCGGCGTCACGGTCGACTCCTCGCAGGCGTTCAGTGCTCGCGGTCACGACTTCGTCGCCGGACCGAACCACCTCGACGGCAACGCCGCGCTGGCGTTCGTCCGGGAGCGCTACGCCTTCGCCGACGCCGACCACACCCGGGTCCGCAACCAGCAGGCGTTCATGCGCGGGGTGCTCGACGGGTTGCTCTCGCGGGGGACCCTGACGAACCCCGGCCGCATCCAGGACTTCGTGACCGCGACGAGCGAGCACCTGTCCGTCGACCCCGGGCTCACGTTCCCACGGCTCGTGCGGCTCGGCTGGTCGCTCCGGGGTGTGCGCGCGGACGACCTGCGGACGTTCACCCTGCCGACCGCAGGCGCGGGGACGTCGCCGGACGGCCAGTCGATCGTGACGCTGAACACCCTCGCCGTGGGCGAGCTGTCCCAGGCGCTGCGCTCCGACGACGTCGCGGGGTGGCTGGCCGACCACCCGTAGGCCGCGGCCCCGACCCCGCACGCGACGACGCCCCACGACCGAGGTCGTGGGGCGTCGTCGTCGCTGGATCGGCGGAGCGATCAGGCGGGGAGCTGGAGCTCCTGGCCGGCGTAGATGAGGTTCGCGTCGTCGATGGTCGACGTGTTCGCGGCCCAGAGCTGCTTCCAGCCGCCATCGATCGTCAGCTTCGTCGCGATCGAGTCGAGGGTGTCGCCCGACTTGATCGTGTACGTCTTGCCGCTCGTCTCGACCGGGGCGGGCTTGCTCGGCGTCGTGGCGGCCGGAGCCGGTGCCGGTGCCGACTCGGTCGTGCTCGGCGCGGTCTGCTGCGGGGCCGTCTGCTGCGGGGCGGCCTGCTGCGGGGCGGCCTGCTGCGTCGGTGCGGCCTGCTGCACGGGGGCCTGGGGGGCCGGCGCGGCGGCAGCCGGAGCGGCACCGCTCGTGCCGCTCAGTCCGAGCTTCGCGGAGCAGGCGGGCCAGGCGCCCCAGCCCTGCGAGGCGAGGACGCGCTCGGCGACGGCGATCTGTGCCTCGCGGCTCGCCGACGCGGGGTTGCCCGCGCCGCCGTTGGCCTGCCAGGTGCCGAGGTTGAACTGCAGGCCGCCGTAGTAGCCGTTGCCGGTGTTGATGGCCCAGTTGCCGCCGGACTCGCACTGCGCGAGGGCGTCCCAGGTCGAACCGGACGCTGCGTTCGCGGGGGCTGCCGCGAGGCCGACACCGGTCGCGGCGATGCCGGCGAACGCCAGGCCGCCGACGATGGTGCGGGTACGGGAAAGCTTCTTCATGTGATTGCTCCACCGGGATCACGCGCTGCTCGAACGCAGCGGCCACTGCCCACCCCGACCGATCGCGGTCTGTTGTGGGGTGCGCCACCGGGGGCAGTGGACGTGTGCCGGCGGCACCTCGGCGGCAACCATAGGCAACTCATCACCGTTATCAAACCGAGACAAACGGTTCTACCCATCGATGCTATGTACCCCACCGGAGAACCTGTACGCGTCGATGCCCATGGGCATGGTCATCGCGTGTACCCGGGGGACGTCAACATGGCAATCCCCTGGCAATGGGGTGCAGCGGTCCTCGATCAGACCCGGGACAGCAGGGTCACGGCCTCCAGGTGACCGGTCTGCGGGAACATGTCGAGCACGCGCGCCCGACGCAGCCGCAGGGACGGCATCCGCGCCAGGTCCTTCGCCAGGGTCACCGGGTTGCAGCTCGAGTAGACGACGTGCTGCACGTCGGACTCCTCGAGCCAGCCGGACAGGGTCGCCCCGATGCCCCGCCGCGGCGGGTTCACCACGACGAGCTCCGGGACCGCGGTCGGACGGGCCCGCAGGGCGTGCTCGGTGGCGTCGTCGGCGGCGAACCGGACGCCCTCGAGTCCGGCTTCGCGCGCGGACTGCTTCGCGGAGCGGATCGCCTCGGCGCTCGTCTCGATCCCGGTGACGGCGCGGCCGGCACGTGCGGCGTGCAGGGCGAACCCGCCGACGCCGCAGTACAGGTCCCACATCGACGCCGGGTCGAGCTCGTCGATCCAGTCCGTCGCCTGCGCGTAGAGCTGCGTCGCCACGGCGGTGTTCGTCTGGAAGAAGCTCTGCGGCCGCAGGTGCATCGTGATCCCGCCGAGCCGCATCGGCAGGGTCTCCTGCTCGGTGAGCACGACCTCGCGGTCGCCCTCGGTCACGGCCTTGTGCTCGGGCAGCAGGTTCGCGGTGACCACGACGGCGTTCGGCAGCGCGGCGCGCAGCGCGTCGAGGTGCTGCCGGAGCTGCGGCAGCTGCCCCTCGGACCGCAGCACGAAGCGCACCATGAGCTCGCCGTCGGGCGACTCGGTGACCAGGACGTACTTCAGCTCGCCCCGGCGTGCGGCCACGTCGTACGGCATGAGCCCGGCGTACGAGACGAAGTCGGCGAGGACGGGCAACGCGTGCCGGATCCCCGGGGTGCAGATGCCGCAGTGCCGCAGGTCGACCCCGCGCTGCCGGTCGTCGAGGATCCCGACGGTCGGGTGCTGCGTCGAGCCGCCGACCACCATCTTCGCCTTGTTCCGGTACCCGGACTCGGGGCTGGTGATCGCGGGTGACCAGGTGACCGCCCCTGGTCCCCCGGCGGCCTCGACCGCGTCCTGCAGGAGTTCCCGCGTGCGGAGCTCCTTGTCGAGGACCTGGTCGGCGTAGGGCTGCCCCATGAGCGTGCAGGACCGGCACACCCCGCGGTCGAAGTAGTCGCACTGCATGGCCGGCTCAGGATACGGCAGCGTCCCGCGTCGTCGTCGCGATCCGGTACACCGACGTCGTCGACGTCAGGAAGAGCGTGGTGCCGTCGTCGCCGCCGAAGCACAGGTTCGCCGTCACCTCGGGCACCGCGATCGCACCGATCCGCGAGCCCGTCGGGTCGAACACGACGACCCCCGTGGCCGCCGACGACCACACGTTGCCGTGCACGTCGACGCGGATGCCATCCGGCACCCCCTCGCCCGGCTCGAGGCGCGCGAACACCCGGCCGTTCTTCAGCAGGTCGCCGCGGTCACCCCTGCGGTCGTACGCCCGGATGACCGGTTCGTCGCCGTCCGAGCTGGCGACGTAGAGCACCCGCTCGTCGGGGTCGAACGCCAGCCCGTTCGGCTGGTCGACGTCGGTCGCGACGGGTCGCAGGTCCTGGCCCTCTGGTCCGCAGCGGAAGAGCCAGTGGTCGCCGTACTCGCGCGCGCCCGGGTGCCCCTCGCGCGGCTGCGTGATGCCGTACGCCGGGTCGGTGAACCACACGCTGCCGTCCCGCGCCACGACGACGTCGTTCGGCGAGTTCAGCCGGACGCCGGCCCAGGCATCGACGATCGACGTCACGACCCCGTCGCGGTCGCGCTCGACGCGTCGACGGCCGTGCGAACACTGCACGACGCTGCCGTCCCGGTCGGCGGTGCGGCCGTTGGTGAACTCGACGTGCTCGGCGTACACCGAGGTCTCCCCCGAGTCCGCGTGCCACTGCAGGATGCGGTCGCCGGGGATGTCCGACCACCGCAGGGTGCGGCTCGCGGCGATCCAGCAGGGCCCCTCGGCCCAGGTGCTGCCGGTGGCGATGCGCTCGAGCGCGTCGGGGTCGGGCACGAGGTCGTCCAGCAGCACGGGTTCTCCTTCGAACGGGCTGCCCACCTTACGGTCGTCAGACCGCGGCCGCCGCCTCGCTGCGCCGTCGCACGGCCTTCTCGATCGCGGAGATCCCGAACCCGAGCAGGATCGACGCCACGACCGCCAGGACCGTCACGAGGAAGGGCTCGTCGCGGCTCCAGCGTCCGGTGGCCGCGGCGATGCCGACGCAGTACGCGGCCCACACGACGTCGGCGAGCACGCAGCTGACCAAGAAGCGCCGGACGTCGAGCCCGCTGTCCGCGCCGACCAGGTTCGTCGTGAGCCGCCCCATCGGGATGAAGCGCCCGAGGACCGCGATGCGACCGGGAGCGGCGCGGTACCGGCCGTCGATGGCGTCGCGGGCCTTCCGGACCTTCGGCCGCGAGAACCACGACCGCGAGCCGAGGTCGACCGTCCGTGCCAGGTGGAACAGGCCGAGGTCGCCGAGCACCATGCCGATCGAGGCCGCGACGACGAGGAGGAGCACCGCCAGGATCCCGCCGTCACCGCCCACCAGGAGCGTGCCGATCGCGACGACCAGTGCCTGGCTGGGCAGGAAGACCGCGACGCTGCCGACGGCGAGCACGAGGCCGACGACGAGGAACGCCCACGGGGTGCCGACGAGCTGGACCACCAGGTCCTGTGCTGCGTCCACGACTCCGCCTCTCACGGGCGTCGGGAGGACGCGCCGACCCCCATCCTCGCAGGTCGGCGGCGCTCCGCTCACGTGCGGTCGACGATCGCCCGCATCGTCGAGGCCGCCTCGTCGGGGCGACCGCCGACGACGGCACCGGCGAGTGCGAGGTGGAGGCCGACGTCGTGCCGGTCCGGGCGGATGCTCCCGCGCTCGCGCAGCACCTGGCCGACGACCTGGTGCAGCCGTCGGTACAGCGCGTTGCCGGACAGGTCGAGCACGAGCGAGTGGAACCGCACGTCCGCGATCACGAAGCCGACGCGGTCGTCGCGGGTCGCGGCGGCGGCGAGCTCGTCCGCGGTGGTGCGGAGGGCCTCCCGTCGGTCCGCGCACTCGTCGAGCGCTGCACGCCGGGCTGCTGCGGCAGCGGCGACGGGTTCGACCGCCGCACGCAGCTCGCGGAGCTCGACCGCCACGCGGTCGCCGTCGGGACCCCGCAGACGCCACCGCACCACGCGCGGGTCCAGGACGTCCCAGTGCCGCACGCCGAGGACGGTCACGCCGACCCGGCGCCGTGCGGTGAGCAGGCCGAGGCCGACGAGGACGCGGACGGCCTCGCGGACGATGCTGCGGCTGGCCCCGGTCCAGACCACCAGGTCGTCGATGCTCCGACGGCTGCCCACGGCGACGGCGCCGGAGACGACGGCGGCACCGATCTGGTCGAGCACCCGGTCGAAGGTGCTCGTCACCGCTGCGAGACCGGCGAGAGCACGAGCTCGTCGATGCGCACGTGCGCCGGCACCCCGAGCACGAAGGCGACCGTCCGCCCGACGTCCTCCGGCTGGAGCATGCGCCGCCGGGCAGCCGCGTCGGGGACCTCCGGGCGCTGGTCGAGGAAGTCGGTCGCGACGTCACCCGGGCACAGGTGCGTGGCACGCACGCCGTGCTCGGCCTCCTGCTGGTTGAGCGTCCGGACGACCGACGCGAGCGCGGACTTGCTCGCCGAGTACGCGACACCCGCCCCCGGCTGGAAGGACCACCCGGCGTACGACGACACGACCACGACCACGCCACCGGCCGCGCGGAGTGCCGGCAGCGCGGCGTCCACCATCGTGACGACGGCGGTGAGGTTCGTGTCCACGATCGCGCGGAAGTCGGTGAGCGACTGGTCGTCCCACCGGCGTCGCGGGGCGTTGCGCCCGGCCGCCAGCACGAGCCCGTCGAGCCGCCCGTGCCGCTCGAGCACGGTGTCCCGCGCGGCTGCGACGGCGTCGGGGTCGTTCGCGTCGAGGGGCAGGACCTCCGCGGTGCCACCGGTGTCCCGGATGGCACCTGCCACCTGCTCGAGCCGGTCGACACGGCGCCCGCTGAGCACCACGGACCAGCCGTCACGTGCCGCTGCCTCGGCACTCGCGGCCCCCATGCCGCTGCCCCCACCCGTGACCCAGAGCACACGCTGATCCGTCATGCTCGAATAGTATGCCTATTCGAGGCACCGACGACGGGAGCAACGATGCACCTCGACCTGACCGACCGCGTGGTGGTCGTGACCGGAGCAGCACGCGGGATCGGGCGGACGCTCGCCGACCGCTTCGTCGCGGAGGGCTGCCGCGTCGTCGCCCTCGACCTGGGCTTCGAGCCCGACTTCCCGCTCGACCACGTCGTGTGCAACGTCGCCGACCCGGCGTCCGCCCGCGCCGCCGTCGACGAGGTCGTCGCTCGCCACGGCACCATCGACGTGCTCGTGAACAACGCCGGCATCAACGTCGAGGGCACCGTCGCCGAGCTGCAGTGGGACGCCTGGCGCCGCTGCATGGACGTCAACCTCGGCGGCACGTTCCTCATGAGCCAGGCCGTCGCGCCGGTGATGCAGGCGGCCGGCCGCGGTCGGATCGTCAACGCCGCCTCGTTCGCGGCGATCGTGCCCAGCGTCGGGAGCGCTGCCTACGCGGCGTCGAAGGCCGCCGTCGTCTCGTTCACCCGGGTGCTCGCGTCGGAGCTCGGCCCGTGGGGGATCACCGTGAACGCCTACGCACCGGGCATGGTGCCGACGGCGATGAACGGCTTCGCGACGATGCCGGCCGAGGCGCAGGACCGCCTGCTCGACACGTTGTCCCTGCGCCGGTGGGAGACCGCCGACGACGTCGCCGACCTGCTCGTCTTCGTGGCGAGCGACGCCTCCGGGTACATCACCGGCACCCTGCTCGACGTCTCCGGCGGCAAGCTGGCGACGCAGATCCCGTCGCGCGCGCACGGTCGCTGAGGGCTCGGGTCGTCGCGTCGACCGGGCGCGGCCCGCCTGTCCGGTCGCACAGGTTCTCCACATGGCGCTCTTCGTAAGCTGTGAGGGCCCAGTGAGCCGGACTCCAGCCCGACCCGAGGAGGTGCCCGATGGTCCCCATCCTCATCGTGTTCGCGATCGTCGCCCTGATCGTCCCCGCCCTGACCCCCGTCCTCGGCCGCCGCGTCTTCTTCGTCGCCGCCGTCGCGCCCGCCGCGGCCGCGGTGCTGACGATCGCGCAGACCGACGCGGCCCTGCACGACGGCGTCGTCGAACGCCACCGGTGGGTGCCGCAACTCGACCTCGAGATCGCCCTGCGGATGGACGCCCTGTCGTGGGTGCTCGCGCTCGTGGTGTCGGTCGTCGGGGCCCTCGTGCTCGTCTACTGCGCGTCGTACTTCGGTCGCGACGAACCCGGGACCGGCCGGTTCGCCGGGGTCCTCACGGCATTCGCCGGGTCGATGTACGGCCTGGTCGTCGCCGACGACGTCATCGTCCTGTTCGTGCTGTGGGAGGCCACGACGGTCTTCTCGTACCTGCTCATCGGGCACGACGCCGACAAGCGGGCGAGCCGCGCCGCCGCCATGCAGGCGCTCGTGGTCACGACGGCCGGTGGTCTCGCGATGCTCGCCGGCCTCGTCATGCTCTCCGTCGCGGCGGGCACGACCTCGCTGTCCGGCATCATCGCCGCGCCGCCGACCGGCGCGATGGTGTCGGTGTCGGTGGTCCTCGTGCTGCTCGGCGCACTCACGAAGTCGGCGATCGTGCCGTTCCACTTCTGGCTCCCCGCTGCGATGGCCGCCCCGACCCCGGTCAGCGCGTACCTGCACGCCGCCGCCATGGTGAAGGCCGGCATCTACCTGGTGGCCCGGCTCGCCCCGGCGTTCGCGCTGCTCGGCGGCTGGCGCGAGACCATCACCGTGCTCGGGGTGCTCGGCATGCTCGTCGGCGGCTACCGCGCACTCCGGCAGACCGACCTCAAGCTCCTGCTCGCCTACGGCACCGTGGCCCAGCTCGGCTTCCTCGTGCTCGCCGCCGGGTGGGGCACCCCCGCGGTCGCGCTCGGCGGTGTCGCGCTGCTCGTGGCGCACGCGGCGTTCAAGTCGACGCTCTTCCTGGTGGTCGGCGCGATCGACCACACCACCGGCACCCGTGACCTCGGGCGCCTGAGCGGGCTCGGCCGGAAGCGGCCGTGGCTCGCCGTCGTCGCCGTGCTCGCCCTGGTCTCGATGGCGGGCATCCCGCCGACGATCGGCTTCGTCGCGAAGGAGGCCGTGCTCACCGGCTTCGTCGAGTCCCTGCACGGTCCCGACGCCGGGTGGGCGTGGATCGCGCTCGTCGGCGTGACGGTCGGCTCGGTGCTCACCGTGGCGTACTCGCTGCGCTTCCTCTGGGGCGCGTTCGCCCGCAAGGACGGCGTCGCCGAGACCGAGCCGCACGCCCTGCACGGCCTCGGGGTCGTGCCGTCCGTCCTCGCGCTCACCGGGCTCGCACTCGGCCTGCTCACCCCGGTGGTCGCGCACGGCATCGAGCCCGCCGCGACCGCCGCCGCGCTGCCCGGCGAGGCCGTCCCGCACCTGGCGCTCTGGCACGGTCTCGAACCGGCACTCGGCCTGTCCGCCGTGACACTGGTCGGCGGCACCGCCCTGTTCCTGCTGCGCCGTCGGGTCGAGGCGCTCCAGCACCGGCTGGCGGGGTCCCCGAGCGCCGCCGGCACGTACCGGCGACTCATGCGCGGACTCGACCGGCTCGCGACGGGCATCACCGCCGGGCTGCAGCGGGGGTCCCTGCCGTACTACCTCACCGTCATCCTGTCGGTGTTCGTCGCCGGGGCGCTCGTCAACCTGGTGGTCGGCGGCCCGTGGGCGTTCCACGTCCGGTTCGCCGACTCGTGGGGCCAGGTCCCCGTCGTGCTCGTGATGGCCTTCGCCGCGATCGCCGTGCTCACCGCGAAGACCCGGTTCGCCGCCGCCGTCCTGGTCGGCGTGACCGGATACGGCATGTCCGTGCTCTTCGTCCTGCACGGCGCGGTCGACCTCGCACTCACGCAGCTCGTCGTCGAGACCGTCACGCTCATCGCCTTCGTCCTGGTGCTCCGGCGCCTGCCCCCGCGGATCGCGACGACCAACCCGTCGCGCTTCCGCGTCGCACGCGCGCTGTTCGCCGGGCTCGCCGGCCTCACCCTGGCGGTCGTCGTCGTCGTCGCGGCGTCTGCCCGCACGGCCGACCCGATCTGGCCCGACCTGCCGGCGCTCACGAGCTCGTTCGGCCACGGCCTGAACGTCGTCAACGTCGCCCTGGTCGACCTGCGCGGCTGGGACACCCTCGGCGAGCTGACCGTCGTCGTCGCCGCGGCCACCGGCGTCGCGAGCCTGATCTTCGTGAACTCCCGCGAGGACACCCTGCCCCGACTGCGCGACCTGCCCGAGAAGCTGACCGCCGACGGCCGCCGCGCCGACGGCGAGCCCCGGGCCTGGCTGCCGACGAGCGCCGCGATCCCGACCGGTCGCTCCGCCCTGCTCGACGTGGTGGTCCGCCTGCTGTTCCACGGCCTCATCGTGCTGTCGGTGTACCTGCTGTTCGCCGGGCACAACGCGGCCGGCGGCGGCTTCGCCGGCGGTCTCGTCGCGGGCATCGCCCTGGCCGCCCGCTACCTGGCCGGCGGCCCGGCGGAGCTCGGCGCGGCCGCCCCGGTACGCGCCGGTCGACTGCTCGGCCTCGGTGTCGCGACGGCGGCGATCACCGCGATCGTCCCGCTGTTCTTCGGCCGCGAGGCCCTGTACTCCGAGTTCTTCGAGGCCACCGTCCCCGTGCTCGGCCACGTCGAGTTCGTCACCGCGACGTTCTTCGACATCGGCGTCTACCTGGTCGTCGTCGGCCTGGTCCTCGACGTGCTGCGCAGCCTCGGCGCCGAGGTCGACCGGCAGCGCCTCGAGGACGCCTCGACGTCGGTCCGCGACACCACCGAGGAGTCCGCGCAGGACAACCTGCAGGCCCCCACCCCCGAAGGGAGCGCGACGTGACCGTCACCCTCGTCCTCGTCATCGCGATGGCCGTGCTCTTCTCGTGCGGCGTGTACCTGCTGCTCGAACGGTCCCTGACCCGGATGCTGCTCGGCTTCCTGCTGCTCGGCAACGCGCTCAACCTGCTGCTGCTCGTGATGTCCGGCGCCGCGGGCGACCCGCCCGTGGGCAAGTCCGCCGACGGCATCACCGACCCGCTCCCCCAGGCGTTCGCCCTCACCGCCATCGTGATCACCTTCGCCGTGAGCGCGTTCCTGCTCGCGCTCATCCACCGCTCGTGGCAACTGTCCCGCGCCGACGAGGTCGAGGTCGACGAGGCCGACGTCGCGATCGGCCGTGACCGCGACGAACCGGCCGACGAGGACCCGGAGACCACCACCGACGCCGAACAGGAGACGACCCGATGACCTGGCTCGCCCCGCTCCTCGTCCTCGTCCCGTTGCTCGGCGCCGCGGTCGCACTCGGACTCCTGCGCCACCAGAAGCTGCAGCGCGCGATCACCGTC
Organism: Curtobacterium sp. MCBA15_009; assembly: GCF_001864895.1. Classification (GTDB taxonomy): domain Bacteria; phylum Actinomycetota; class Actinomycetes; order Actinomycetales; family Microbacteriaceae; genus Curtobacterium. The sequence continues at coordinate 644,004 of NZ_MJGO01000037.1, read as the reverse complement.
GTGGTGCTCGTCGTCGCCCTGGCCGTCGCCGCGACGCTCATGGTGCTCGTCGACCGGCACGGCACGATCGTCGTGCAGGTCGGCGGCTGGGACGCCCCGTACGGCATCTCGCTCGTGGTCGACCGGCTGAGCGCCCTGCTGCTGACCGTCAGCGCGAGCGTGCTGCTGCTCGTCCTGCTGTTCTCGATCGGGCAGGGCCTGGCCGCGGACGACGAGGACGCCCCGGTCACGATCTTCTACCCGACGTACCTCGTGCTCGCCGCCGGCGTGCTCGACTCCTTCATCGCCGGCGACCTGTTCAACCTCTACGTCGCGTTCGAGATGCTGCTCGTGGCGAGCTACGTGCTCATCACCCTCGGCGGCAGCGAGCAGCGCGTCCGGGCCGGGACGACGTACATCGTGACGAGCCTCATCGCGTCGGCGATCTTCCTCGCCGCCATCGGCCTGGTCTACGGCGCGACCGGCACCGTCAACATCGCGCAGATCAGCGAGCGGGTCGCCGACCTGCCCGAGCACGTGCAGCTGCTCCTGCACACGATGCTGCTCATCGGGTTCGGGATCAAGGCGGCGGTGTTCCCGCTCGCCTTCTGGCTGCCCGACTCGTACCCGACGGCACCGGCACCGGTCACCGCGGTCTTCGCGGGCCTGCTCACGAAGGTCGGCATCTACGCGATCATCCGGCTCGAGACGGTGATCTTCCCCGGCTCGCAGCTCAACAACGTGCTGCTCGTGGTGGCGGTGCTCACGATGGTGGTCGGGGTGCTCGGCGCCGTCTCGCAGACCGACGTGAAACGGCTGCTGTCGTTCACCCTGATCAGCCACATCGGCTTCATGGTGATGGGCGTCGGCCTCGGCACCGTGGCGGGCACCGCCGCCGCCGTGTTCTACACCGTGCACCACATCGTCGTGCAGACCACGCTGTTCCTGGTCTCCGGGCTGATGGAACGCGTCGGCGGGACCACCTCGACCCGGTCGCTCGGCGGCTTGCTGAAGGCGGCGCCCCTGCTCGCGGCGCTCTACCTCATCCCAGCGTTCAACCTCGGAGGCATCCCGCCGTTCTCCGGGTTCATCGGCAAGCTCGGACTGTTCCGCGCGGCCGCCCAGGACGGCTCGCCGATGGCGTACGTCACGATCGCGGCGGGCGTGCTGACGTCCCTGCTCACCCTGTACGCGCTGATGCGCGTGTGGGACGCCGCCTTCTGGCGGCCGAAGCCCGCGGCCGAGGCCGCGGCCCCGCACGTCACCACCGCCGAACCGCACGCCGCCCTGCGGTCGCCGGAACCCGCCCCCCTGACCGTCTCCGAGGAGACGGGCGAGGCCTTCCACCCGGGAGGCTCGGTGACGGTCACCGACGCACCCCACGCGAGCCGCGCCTCTCCCATCCGGCACGGCCGCTCCGCCGCTGACGCGTCGGACCGGAACCGGCGGACGGGGCCCAGTCCGACCACCGGGTCGACCGAGACGGTCGGCGAGGCACCGACGAAGGTCCGACTGCCCCGCATGCTCGTCGGCGTGACGACCGTCGCGGTGCTCGGGTCCGTCGCCCTGACCGTCGTCGCGGGTCCGCTCTACGGCTACGCGACCCGCGCAGCGGAGTCGCTCGAGTCGCCGGACCGCTACGTGCAGGCCGTGCTCGGAGGTGACCGATGACCGACGTCCGTCGCATCTCGAACGCCCGCCGCATCGCGGTGGCGTGGCGCTACGACGTGCCGCTCGTGGCCGGGCTCACCGTGCTGTGGGCGCTGCTGTGGGGGTCGTGGACGCCGCTCACGCTGCTCTGCGGGCTGGTCGTGGCGCTCCTCGCCACGCAGGCGCTGCCGCTGCCACCGGTACCGCTGTCGACGCGGTTCTCGATCGTGCACGCGCTGCGGTTCCTCGTGGTGTGGACCGGGCTCGTCGTCGTCGCGTCGTTCCGGGTGGCCTGGGTGGCCGTCCGACCGCGCGGGGTCCGGCGCAGCTCCATCGTGCTCGTGCAGCTGCACACCACGGCGGAGATGACGTTCACGCTGGCGACCCTCGCGATCGCCCTGGTGCCGGGCTCGTACGTCGCCGACGTCGACCTGCGCCGCCGGCGCCTGCTGCTGCACGTCATCGACACCGACCGCGACGAGCAGGTCGAGGCCGCCCGCGCGGAGGCGCTCGGCATCGAGACGCTCGTCATCCGTGCGCTCGGGTCGAAGCAGGACGTGTCCGAACTGTCCGGGCCCCGACCGGAGGTCACCCGATGAGCGCCGCCGTCGTCGTCATGGGGATCGGCATCGCGCTCGTCCTCGCCCTGCTCGGAGCGGCACTCGCCCTCGCCGTGTACCGGATCGTGCGCGGGCCGACCATCCTGGACCGGATGATCGGCTCGGACATGGTCCTGACGACCGTGCTCGTGGTGATCGCGGCCGCGATGGTGGTCCGCCGTGACCTGACCGGCATCCCGGTGCTCGTCGTCATCGCGGCGACGAGCGTCTTCGCGACCATCGCCGTCGCCCGGGCCGTCACCCCGTCGTCCGACCCGTCCGACGAGGGGCTCACCGTCACCACCCCCGAGCGCGCCGAGGAACCCGCGGCGGAACAGGAGCAGTCGTGACCGAGATCATCGAGGCGTACCTCGACGGTGCCGGCGTGCGGGCGTGGATCGCACTCGGGCTGCTGCTCGTCGGCGCGGTGCTGTCGCTCGGCGCCGGGATCGGCATCGTGCGCTTCCCCGACCCGCTCGTCCGGCTGCACGCCATGGCGAAGCCGCAGGTGCTCGGCCTGGCGCTGTCACTCGCGGCGATCGTCGTCGCGGTCGGGACCTGGACGGCGTTCTGGCTCGTGCTGCCGATCATGGTGTTCCAGCTGTTCCTGGTGCCGGTGTCGACGCACATGATCGCCCGCGCCGGGCTCCGGTCGAACGACTACCGGCACGAGGACCTGCTGGTCGACGACACCGAGTGACGGCTCAGGCCGCGGTGCGCCGCGGCAGGAGCAGGTTCGCCACCGCCGCCAGCACGACGACCGCCGCCGCGACCGCCGGCACGGCCATCGCCGTCGTGGCACCGTGCTGCTCGGCGAGGTCGCCGGTCACGGCCGAGGCGATCGACTGCCCGACGATGACGGCCGACCCGAGGATCGTCATGGTCGTCGCCGAGCGGCCGACCGGCGAGCGGTCCGACCCGAGGCTGTACTGCGCGACGAGCGTGGGGCCAATGCCGACGCCCATGACCGCGAGCACGATGCCGGCGGCGACGACCGAGTCGGCCTGCGAGAACGCGATCGCGCCGCCGAGCAGCACGACGCCGAACACGAGCCAGCGCCAGCCGAGCCCGAACGCCTGCGGGAACGCCGCCGACCCGAGCGCGAGCCCCGCCGAGCCGATGCCCATCAGGCCGTAGAGGAGCCCGGCCTGCGAGGCCTGCCCGTGGACCTCCATGAAGGCGGTCAGGGCGGTCAGGGTCGAGCCGAAGAACAGCCCGACGCCGAGGATCCCGACGACGACCACGACGAGCCGGGGCCGCAGGAGCTGGCGTGCCGGTGCCTGGGTCGTCTGCTGCTCGCGGCCGAGCACCAGGCGCCCGGTCGGGTGCAGCGCGAAGGCCGTCACGAACACGAAGGTCAGGACCGACGCCCCGGCGACCGCGACCCAGGGGGCGATCGCGCTGGCGAGGATGCCGACCAGGAACGGTCCGATGATGAAGACGGTCTCGTCGGCGGCCGACTCGTACGCCATCGTGCCGCTGAGGGTCTTCTCGTGTCGTTCGGGCCGCATGCGCTGCCGGATGATCGCGACGAGCCGGGTGCGGGACATCGGCGCGACCTGCGGCGCGGACGCGCCGATGCAGAACGCCGTCGCGAGCACGGCGAGGTCGGGCGCGCTGCCGCTGACGACGAAGGGGAACGCCCCGAGGAGCGCCGCGTTCACCAGGCCGACGGGGACGAGCACGGCCCGCTGGCCGAACCGGTCGGCCGCGGCGCCGACCAGCGGCCCGAAGACCGCGGCACCGATGCCGACGGAGGCGGAGTTCACCCCGCCGAGCGCCACCGAGTCACGGGCGGCGACGACGAGCGTCAGGACGCCGACGACCATCATGGCGAACGGCAGCCGGGCGATGAACGCCACCGGGAAGTACCACCGGCCGGCGAGGGAGACGAGCGAGGGGGCGGCGGCGGGGGCCGCGTCGGGGCGTGTCTGGAGCATCGGGTCGTGCCTTCTCGGCCCGTCCCGGTTCGGCGGAGGCGGACCCATCGGGTGCCGCCGTTGTCCGCCGGGGTGCCGGCGTCCGGTAGGTACACACTGCGTGTTCTGAACTGCGCCCATCGTACCAACCGGACCGGTCACGGTGCGTCGGCAGCGGTGGACGGACGGGAGGCCCGTGGCGGCGCCGCCACGGGCCTCCCGTCCGCTGCGCCACCGGTCAGGAGACCTCGCCGGCGCGCGCCCCCGCCCACAGGTCGACGTCGGCGATGCCGACGGTGTGCTCGTCGATGGTGCGGAGCTCCGCGTCGGTGAACGTGGTGTTCGACAGCGCGGCGACGTTGTCCTCGAGCTGGGACACCTTCGACGCCCCGATCACGAGCGAGGTCACGCGCTCGTCGCGGAGCGCCCAGGCCAGGGCGAGCTGCGCGAGGGACTGCCCGCGGGCGGCCGCGACGTCGTTCAGGGCACGGAGGTGCTCGACGACCTCGGGCGTGATGCTCGACGCGTCGAGGGACTTGCCCGCTGCCGCACGGGAGTCGTCGGGTACGCCGTCCAGGTACTTGCCGGTGAGCAGCCCCTGCGCCAGCGCGGTGAAGCCGATGACGCCGAAGCCGAGCTCGCCGGCGGCGTCGAGCAGCCCCTCGGTCTCGATCCAGCGGTTGAGCATCGAGTACGAGGGCTGGTGGATGAGCAGCGGCGTGCCGAGGTCGCGCAGGATCTCGACGGCCTGGCGGCTGCGCTCGGCGTCGTACGACGAGATCCCGACGTACAGCGCCTTGCCCTGCTGCACGGCGGTGTGCAGGGCGCCCATGGTCTCCTCGAGCGGGGTCGACGCGTCGAGTCGGTGCGAGTAGAAGACGTCGACGTAGTCCAGGCCGGTGCGCTGCAGCGACTGGTCGAGCGAGGCGAGCACGTACTTGCGCGACCCGCCGCCCTGGCCGTACGGGCCGGGCCACATGTCCCAGCCGGCCTTCGTCGAGACGATCATCTCGTCGCGGTAGGGCCGGAAGTCCTCACGCATCAAGCGACCGAAGTTGACCTCGGCGGCGCCGTAGGGCGGCCCGTAGTTGTTCGCGAGGTCGTGGTGGGTGATGCCGAGGTCGAACGCCCGGCGGCTGATGGCGCGCTGGGTCTCGAAGGGCACGTCGTCCCCGAAGTTGTGCCAGTACCCGAGGGAGAGCAGCGGCAGGTCGAGGCCCGAGCGGCCGGTGCGGCGGTACGTCATCGAGTCGTAGCGGTCGTCGCTGGCGATGTAGGTCATGGTCCGAGCCTGCCACCAGCGCGCCAGACGAACGCCGTGGCCGGACACGGGTGCATCATCGAGGCACCGGTGGACGAGGGAGCAGACCATGGCAGGGACGACGACCGACCCGACGTTCTCGGACGACGAGCGCGCGGCGATGCGGGAGCACGCCGCCGAGGTGCAGCGTTCCCGGAGCACGAAGGGCACCAGGGCCGAGAAGGCCGCGGCGGCGGCGCAGGCCGTGCGGGACGCGATCGCCGGGATGCCCGAGCCGGACCGCGCGTTGGCCGAGCGGATCAGCCGCATCGCGCTCGAGACCGCTCCCGGGCTCACGTCGAAGCTCTGGTACGGGATGCCGGCGTGGGCGGAGGACGGCAAGGTCGTGTTCTTCTTCCAGGGCGCTGCGAAGTTCGGCGCCCGGTACGCGACGCTCGGGTTCCAGGACCCGGCCGCGCTCGACGACGGCTCGATGTGGCCGACCGCGTACGCGATCACGCCGGCGTTCTCCGACGACGACGCGACGAGGGTCGCGGCCCTGATCCGGCGCGCGGTCGGCTGACGGCGGGGAGGGCCGTCACCGGGCGCCGGTACCGTGGCTGCATGACCGACCCCCGTGCGACCGCGTGCTGACCGCGCTCGGCCCGGCGCCGATCATCGCCGTCGTCTTCCTGCTGCTCTACGTGTCCTGCCGTCGGCACGATCCGCGGATGCTCCGGAACGGGGTGTTCCTGACGGCTGCGGCGTTCTTCGCCCTGGTCACCGTCGTGTCCGCGCTCACGCTCGTGGTGCCCGGCTTCGGGTTCGTCGTCGCGTTCGGGTTGCTCCTCGTGCCCCTGGCCGTCGTGGCCCTCGGTGTCGCGCTCATCGCCAACGGTGTCCAGATGCTCCGTGCCGAGGGGCGGAGCCTCGGCAACATGCTCTCGCTCGTCGCCGGGGTGCTCGTCTTCGTGCTGCCCGCGATCGCCGTCGCCCTGTTCGTCAGCACCCGCAGCGGCGCATCCTCGCCCTGGAACGCGATCGGTGTCGCGCTCGCGGTGCTCATGGTGTTCGTGTGCGGGTACTTCGCGGTCGCCCTGGTGGCGTTCGCGGTCTACTCCGTGGTCTACGGCCGGATGCGGCACGGCCTGACCCCCGACGCGATCGTCGTGCTCGGCTCCGGGCTGGTCCGGGGCGAGGTGCCGCCCCTGCTCCGCAGCCGGCTCGACCGCGGGCTCGGCATCTACCGCGCCGAGCGGGCGGCGGGCCGGCGGCCGGTGCTCATCCCCTCCGGCGGGCAGGGCGACGACGAGCCCCGGCCCGAGGGCGCGGCGATGGCCGAGTACCTGCTCGCGAACGGCGCCGAGGAACAGGACGTGCTGCCCGAGACCGCGTCGCGGAACACCCGCGAGAACCTGGCGTACTCGCGGGCCGTGCAGACCGAGGCGGGCCGTGACGGGCAGGTCGTCGTGGTGACGAACGACTACCACGTGCTCCGCGCCGCGACCCTGGCCCGGCGGCTCGACCTGCCGGCGCAGGTCGTCGGGGCACGCACGGCCGCCTACTACGTGCCGAGTGCGTTCCTGCGCGAGTTCGTCGCCGTGGTCGTCGCGCACCGGTGGCTCAACGTGCTGGCGTGCGCGCCGTTCGTGCTGTTCACGGCGTTCCTGCTCTGGGAGTCGTTCCAGCAGCGGTGACCGCGCCGTAGGATCTCGACCATGGTCGAGATCCAGCAGCCACGACCGACCGACCTGCTGCCGATCGGCGAGATCGTCCGGCGCACCGGCGTCGCCGCGTCGGCCCTGCACTTCTACGAGCGCAAGGGCCTGATCCGGCCCGAGCGCACGGACGGCGGCACCCGCATGTACCCGCGGCACGTCGAGCGCCGCATCGCGATCATCCAGGTGGCCAAGCGGCTCGGCATCCCGCTCAGCGAGGTCGCGGAGCAGTTCGCGGCCCTGCCCGACGACCGGATGCCCTCGCTGCGGGACTGGGACCGGCTGAACGAGCGGTGGCGCGCACGGCTGCGGGCCCGGCAGCTCGAGCTCGAGCGGTTGCAGCAGGAGATGACGCAGTGCATCGGGTGCGGGTGCGTCTCGCTCGGGGCCTGCTCGGTGGTGAACCCCGGCGACGCGCTCGGTGACGAGGGGCACGGGGCGCGGCGACTGCTGCCGATCGACGACGAGCTGGCCGCGGACGCGGACGCGGGCGCCGAGGCCGAGGGGCTGTTCCGCGCGTAGGAGGTCGTTCCGCGCGTGGAGGGATCTTCCGCGCGTAGGAGGGCAGAACTTCCGGCCTCCTACGCGCGATTCATCCCCCTACGCGCGATTCATCCCCAGCCCGCCCCGGCCGCAGGAACGGGATCCTCGGCATGAGCCAGTCCACCCACGCCACCCGCACCCCGGGCGCCACGGCGAGCGCCCAGAGGATCGAGGCCGCAGCGTCGGTCGGGTAGTGCACGGCGTCGATGGACACCGCGAAGAACACGACGACGATCGCGACCACCCCGAGGGTGAGCACCAGGCGGTGCCACCGGGTCTCTCGGAGCAGCCAGATCAGGGCGAGCACGAACGCGGTGATGTAGACGGTGTGGCCGCTCGGGTAGCCGGGGTCTGGCTGCACCGGGAACGGGTGCGGCAGCACCGAGACGTCCGGGCGGGCGCGGTGCACAATCTCCTTCACGACGGCGGAGGGTACCCACGTGATCGCGATCGTGCCGCCGAAGGCCAGGGCCGGGCGCAGGTCGCGGGTGCGCCACCAGATCACCGCGACGACGACGACCGTGATGCCGATCGCGGGTGCCGGGCTGATGACGTGGTAGACCGCGTCGCTGAAGCCGCCGACGAACCCGGTGTGCAGCGCGTTGAGGGCCTTCGACAGCCCGAGGTCGACCGTGCCGAGCGCGAACCCGACGAGGGTGATGACGACGACGGCGATGACCGCGATGGCGACCGAGACGAGCGGGTAGGGCGAGCGTTCGAGGATCCCGGGCAGCGCGGGCTCCGGTCGGCGGGAGCGGAGGAGCGGCGCGTCGTCGGTCATCCGACCATCGTCCCAGTGCCGACTGCGACCCGTTCCGTCGGGCCGTGTGAAAGCACTCAGCGCAGGTGCTCCCGAGTAGACAGGGGGCATGCCAACTGTTGCCGAGAACATCGTCGCCACCCTCCGCGCCAACGACGTCACGCGCGTCTACGGCCTGCCGGGGGACTCCCTCAACGGGTTCACGGACGCCCTGCGCAAGGACGGCACGATCCGGTGGGAGCACGTGCGGCACGAGGAGGCAGCCGCCTTCGCCGCTTCCGGCGAGGCCGGCCTGACCGGGGAGCTCGCGGTCTGCGCGGGCAGCTGCGGCCCCGGCAACCTGCACCTGGTCAACGGCCTCTACGACGCGAACCGCTCCCGCGTGCCGGTGCTGGCGATCGCGGCGCACATCCCGACGGCGGAGATCGGTACCGGCTACTTCCAGGAGACCCACCCGCAGGAGCTGTTCCGCGAGTGCTCGGTGTACGTCGAGTACGTCGCCGACCCGGTGCAGATGCCCCGCCTGCTCGAGATCGCGATGCGCGAGGCCGTCGAGAAGCGCGGCGTCGCGGTGCTCGTGATCCCGGGCGACGTGCTGCTCGCAGAGGCGAAGAGCGACCGCGTCACCCGGGTCGAGCGCACCGAGCCGCGCATCGTGCCGAGCGACGCCGAGCTGCAGCGCACCGCCGACCTGCTCAACGGCGCCGACAAGATCACGATCCTGGCCGGAGCCGGCGTCGCCGGTGCACACGACGAGGTCGTTGCGCTGGCCGAGCGCCTGCAGGCCCCGATCGTGCACGCGATGCGCGGCAAGGAGTACATCGAGTACGACAACCCGTACGACGTCGGCATGACCGGGCTGCTCGGCTTCTCGTCCGGGTACCGCGCCATGGAGGATGCCGACGTCGTGCTCATGCTCGGCACCGACTTCCCGTACCCGCAGTTCTTCCCCGAGCACGCGAAGCACGTGCAGGTCGACATCCGCGGTTCGCAGCTCGGCCGGCGGCACCCGGTCGACATCGGCCTGGTCGGGACCGTCAAGGACACCGCCCTCGCGCTCATCCCCCTGCTGACCGGTTCGCACCCGACGAAGCACCTCGAGGACTCCCTGAAGCACTACCGGAAGACCCGCGAGAAGCTCGACGACCTCGCCGTCCCCGCCGGCAGGAAGAAGCCGCTGCACCCGCAGTACGTCACGCGCGTGCTCGACCGGATCGCCGCCGAGGACGCCGTCTTCATCCCCGACGTCGGCTCCCCCGTCGTGTGGGCGTCGCGCTACCTGACGATGAACGGCAAGCGCCGGCTCATCGGCTCGTTCTGGCACGGCTCGATGGCGAACGCGGTCTCGCAGGCGATCGGCGCGCAGACGGCGTTCCCGGACCGGCAGGTCATCGCGATGGCCGGTGACGGCGGGCTGACGATGCTCCTCGGCGAGCTCGTCACGATCGTGCAGAACAAGCTGCCGGTGAAGATCGTCGTGTTCGACAACTCGTCGCTCAACTTCGTCGAGCTCGAGATGAAGGCTGCCGGCTTCGTGAACTACGGCACCGAGCTGCAGAACCCGGACTTCGCCGCCGTCGCCGAGGCGATCGGCATCAAGGGCTTCCGGGTCGACGTGTCCGACGACCTCGAAGACGCGATGGCCGCCGCGCTCGCGCACGACGGCCCCGCGCTCGTGTCCGTCCGCGCGAACCGTCAGGAGCTCTCGATGCCCCCGGCCGTCACGCTCGAGCAGGCGAAGGGCTTCACGCTCTACGCCATCCGCACGGTGCTGTCGGGTCGCGGCGACGAGCTGCTGGACCTCGCGTCGACGAACGCGCGCCAGCTGCTGTAGACGCGACCGGACGACGGACGGGAGGCGCGGTGCCAGCTGGCACCGCGCCTCCCCCCACCAACACGGCCGGTACGCCGTTGGCGCGTCGTCCCGGAACCGGCGCCGTGGGCCCAGTCCGTCGCGGCGTCACCACCCGAGCGGCTGGCCGTCCTCCAGGAACACGCCGGTCGGGCCCTCGGGGCCGGCGCTCGCGGCGGCCGCGATCGTGGCTGCGCTCACCTCGACGGGGCGACCGTGCGGGTTCGGCATGCCACCGAACTCGGTGGCCGTGTAGCCGGGCTCGACCGCGACGAAGTGCACCTCGGGCGCGATCTTCGCGTACTGCACCGTCAGCATCGAGACGGCCGCCTTCGAGGCGCCGTAGACGACCGCCGGCACGGTGAACGCGGGCTTCGACGGGTCATGGGTGGCCTCGAACGAGCCGAGCGCGCTCGACAGGTTCACCACGATCGGGTTCGCCGAGCGGCGCAGGAGCGGCAGCGCGGCCTCGGTCGCGCGGATCGTGCCGACGGCGTTCGTGTCGAACACGTCGAGCGCCTGGGGGCCGTCCTGTCCCCACACGGCGATGCCGGCGTTGTTCACGAGCACGTCGAGGCCGCCGTTCGCGGCGACGTGGGCGAAGGCCGCGGCGACCGAGTCGTCGTCGCGGACGTCGAGCTGCACGGAGCGGGCGCCGATCTCGGCGGCGACCGCCGCTCCCTGCTCGGCATCGCGGGCGCCGATCCAGACCGTGTGCCCGGCATCGACGAGCTGGCGGGCGGTTTCCTTGCCGAGGCCGCGGGTGGCCCCGGTGATGAGTGTCGTTGTCATGGCCCCAGCGTCGCCCTCGTGCCGTCGGGCAGGGAGTCGCCCGGTTGTCGTAGGACCGGCAGGGCCAGGACCAGGTCGCTCGTCGCGCGCAGACTGGAGGCATGGCGGACACGGACTTCGGGCACACCCTGCGGCGGCTGCGCGACCACGTCACCCCGGCCGCCGCGGGCGTCGTCGTCGGGCCGCGTCGGCGAGCGGCGGGCCTGCGGCGAGAGGAACTCGCAGGCCTGGCGGGGATCTCCGCCGACTACCTGACCCGGCTCGAGCAGGGCCGGGCGACCTCGCCGTCGGCGCAGGTCGTCGAGGCGCTCGTCCGGGCGCTCCGCGTCGCCGACGCCGACCGCGCGCTGCTCTACCGGCTCGCCGGGCACGCCGTCCCCGGCGCCGACGTCGTGCCGACACGGATCCCGCCGAGCGTGCAGCGGCTGCTCGACCGGCTGGCGGACACCCCCGTCGCGGTGCTCGACGCCGCCGGCAACCTGCTCGTCGCGAACGCTCCGTACGACGCACTCATGGGACCGATCGCCGCACTCCGCGGCCACGAGCGGAACACCACCTGGCGGCACCTCGTCGGCTCCGGCAGCCGCGCCGTGCACACACCCGACGAACAGGCCGCGTTCGAGGAGACCCTGGTCGCCGGCCTCCGGATGACCGCGGCCCGCTACCCGCTCGACCGGCAGCTGCAGCAGCTCGTGCGCGACCTGCGGGCGGCCAGCCCCCGGTTCGTCGACCTGTGGGACTCGGGCGCGACCGCCCTGGGCGGGACCGCCCGCCGGAAGGTGATCGACCACCCGGACGTCGGGCTGATCACCCTGGACTGCGACACCCTGGTCGTCGGGCCGGAGGACCTGCGGATCCTCGCCTACACGGCCGAGCCGGGGACGGCCGACGCGGAGCGGCTGGCCCTCGCGGTGGTGGTGGGGGCGCAGGCGTTGGCGGGGTGAGGCGCACGACTGAGGTCGTGCGGTCGTGCGGTCGTGGTGCGCTTGCGCTGCGCACAACCAAAGTGCAACGAAACCGCGCGCTCGTCCGGTTCCGTTGCACTTCGGTTGTGCGGAGCGCCGGCGTCAGGCCCCCGCTCCCCCGTCGACGGGGACGATCGCGCCGGCGACCATCGCAGCGCGGTCGCTGAGCAGCCATGCCGCGACCTCGGCCACCTCGACCGGTTCGGCCATCCGGCCCAGCGGTACCGACGCGTTGATCTGCTCGGTGACGCCCGGAGTCGCCGCCTCCCACGCCTCGATCATCTCCGTCGCCGTGCCGCCCGGGGTGATGCCGTTCACCCGGATGCGCTCGGGCGCCCAGGTGACGGCCGCCGTCTCGGTGATGCTGTTCAGCGCCCGCTTCATCGCGCCGTACGCGGGCAGTGCCGGGTTGGCCCGACGGCTCCCGATGCTCGACGTGTTCACGATCGCCCCGCCTCCGGAGCGACGCATCAGTGCTGCCTCGGCGGTCATGGCGACCCAGTGTCCACGGAAGTTCACGGCGAACTGGGTGTCGATGTCCTCGTCGCTGGTGGTGTCGAGCGGTCCGGGCTGCTGGATGGTGGCGCCGTTGTTGAAGGCGGCGTCGAGTCGACCGTGCAGCTCGTCGACCCGCGCCACCGCGGCGCGGATGCTGTCCGGGTCGGCCAGGTCGAGCGCGACGGCGTCCGCCGTGCCGCCGGAGCCGCGGACGTCGGCGACGACCGCGTCGAGCGCCTCGGTACTGCGGGCGGCGAGGACGACCCGGGCGCCTTCCCGGGCGAAGAGCCGTGCTGCGGCCGCGCCGATGCCGCGGCTCGCGCCGGTGATCAGCACGACCTTGTCGGAGAGCAGGCCGATGGGGGTGGATGCGGTTTCGTTGGTCATGACGACAGCGTCGGGCCGTACCTCGCCGCGGATACAGGTACGAGCGGTACCAGGGTGCGCGACGGCAGGCGGTGGAGACTCGTGGCATGGACAAGCCGGAACTCGCCGCCTTCCTGCGCTCGCGACGGGAACGGCTTCGCCCCGAGGACGTCGGTCTGCCAGCCGGACCCCGCCGCCGCACGCCGGGCCTGCGCCGTGAAGAGGTCGCGGTGCTCGCCCACATCTCCACCGAGTACTACGTCCGACTCGAGCAGGGCCGTGCGCCCCGGCCGTCGGCGGAGGTCCTGGCGGGCATCGCCGGGTCGCTCCTGCTGACCCCGGCGGAGTCGGACCACCTGCACGCCCTGGCCGGTACGGCCTCGCTGCAGACGGGCCGGGTCGAGCGGGCGGTCCGGCCGAGCATCCTCGCGCTCGTCGAGCGGCTGCCGCAGACCGCGGCCATCGTGCTGTCGGCCGCGTACGAGGTACTCGCGTGGAACGCGCTGGCGTCGGCGCTCATGGAGGACTTCTCTCGGCTCGCCCCGGCGGAACGGAACCTGGCACGTCGAGCGTTCCCGCCGGACACGGTCGACGAGGCACCCCCGCCGTACGGCATCTCGGACGGCGCCGAGTTCTGCCGACACGTCGTGATGCAGCTGCGGACGAGCCGGACCCGGTACCCCGACGACCCGCAGGTCACCGACCTCGTCGAGGAGCTCCGCACCGGTAACGCAGAGTTCGCTCGGCTGTGGGACCGGCACGACGTACAGGTCACCCCGGTCCTCACGAAGACGTTCCGGCACCCGACCGTCGGGTCGGTGACGGTCGACTGCGACAGCCTGGCGCTGACGGACCGCGACCAGTACCTCGTGCTCTACACGGCACCACCGGGATCTCCGGATGCCGATGCGCTGGCGCTCCTCGGTCTCCTGGCCGCTGAGGACGACACGGCGACTGCCCGGACGACGTAGCCGTCAGGACCGGAGGCGATCCGTCGGTGCGACCTCAACCGAGACCCGAGCGGCGGTGGTCACGTCACGGTCCCCCGTCCTGACGCGCTCCTCACTCCGCACTCCTGATCGCGTCGCCCTCGAGCCACTTCCGCAGGACGTGCAAGGTCTGCGCGGACACCGCCCCGTCGACGAGGCGATCTGCGTGGAAGCCCCAGTTGACGATCACCTCGCCCGAGCGGAGCTCGATCGCCGCAGGTGCCTCGACACGGGCGACCGCACTGCGGTGGACCTTCCGGGTCGCGATCAGTCCGACACTGGAGATCGAGTCCGCGCAGTTCGTCCCGGAGCCGTGCAGCCCGCCACGAGGCGATGCCGCACGGAACGGCAGCGAGGAGACCGATCCCGACCCGGAGGCCGTCGAGCGGTGGGACGGCTGCGACGACGAGCATCGCGACGCAGCACATCCCGTTGACGATCGAGAGCAGCACCCGCAGCTGCACGGGAGCGTCGATCCTGTGCACGTCTCCTCCGCCCGGACCGCCGGGCCGGCGAGGACGAGCGTCCGGAGACGGTCGATCGGTCACGACAGGGTCGGGGCGCCGCTCGCATCCTCCACGTCGAAGACCACGACCCGCGCACTTGCCCCGCCGATGAACTCCGCGACCGGCCGGTGCTCAGGGTGCGGCAGGTAGGCGTCGAGCGCCGCGTGGTCCCGGAAGCGGACGACGAGCATCCAGTGGAAGCCGCCCTCCTTGCCCTCGGTGCTCACGCTGGGCCCGGCCTGCACCGAGTCGACACCGTCGATGCGCGTCAGGTGGTCGCGGGCGAGCGCCGAGGCCTCGGACGAGCGGTCGTCGCTGTCCCACTCGACCAGCACGACGTGCGTCACTGCGGACACGTGATCTCCTCTGACGGACGATGAACGGACGAAGGAACCGGCGACGGACGGTCGGCCGGACGAGCGCCCGGCCGACCGACCGGATCAGAAGGCGGGGGTGCCGCCGGCGATCGTGATGGTGGAGCCGGACTGGTAGCTCGACTCCGGGCTGACCAGGTGCACGTAGGCGGCGCCGAGTTCGGCGGGCTGGCCGGGGCGGCCGAACGGCGAGCCCTCGCCGAAGTGCGCGACGGTCTCGGCGTCGTCCGAGCCGGGCTGCAGCGGGGTCCACACGGGGCCGGGGGCGACCGAGTTCACGCGGATGCCCTTGGGGGCGAGCTGCTGGGCGACGGCCTCGGTGAAGAGCTTGATCGCGCCCTTCGAGACGGCGTAGTCGATCTTGTCGGCGGACGGGGTCGACGCCTGGATCGAGCCGGTGGTGACGATGGTCGAGCCGGGCTCCAGGTGCGGCACGGCGGCCTTGGTCAGCCAGAACAGCGAGTAGATGTTCGTCTTGAAGGTGGAGTCGAACATCGAGGTGTCGAGCGTCAGGATGTCGTCGTTGCTGTCCATGCGGCCGGCGACCATGACGAGCGTGTCGAGACCGCCGAGCTCGTCGACGCCCTTCTGCACGAGGTCCTTGCAGTACTGCTCGTCGGCGATGTCACCGGGGAACAGCACGGCGCGACGGCCCTCGGACTCGAGCAGGTCGCGGACCTGCTCGGCGTCCTCCTGCTCGTCGGGCAGGTAGGACAGCACCAGGTCGGCGCCCTCGCGCGACAGCGCGATCGCGGCGGCACGGCCGATGCCGGAGTCGGCGCCGGTCACGATGCCGCGGTAGCCCTTCAGCCGGCCGAGGCCGACGTAGCTCTCCTCGCCGTGGTCGGGCTTCGGGTCCATCTTCCAGGCGGCTCCGGGGAGCGACTGCTCCTGCTCCGGGTACGGCGGGGCCGGGTAGAGGGTGTTCGGATCGCGCTTGTCGTACTGGCTCATGCCGCCCACTGTCGTCGTCGTTCGTGAACGCGTGTTCAGCGTCGCGCTTCGGCGCGCTGCTGGACGACGGTGAGCACGAGGAACAGGAGTCCGACGGCGGTGACGATGATCCCGGCGACGGGGACCTCGCCGCCGGTGGCCATCGGCGTGACGAGGAACACGAGGCCGAACGCGGTCATCGCACCGGACAGCCACCACCCGGCCTTCACGCTGACGAACCAGCGCGGGCGGCCGGCGGCGTCGGCTTCGGCGGTGCGCTCGTCCTCGCGCTGGCGCCAGGCGCTGCCGGGCCCTCGGTGGCGGAGCACGGTCGCCCAGAACAGGAGCATGCCGCCACCGAGGACGACGAAGAGCACCGTCAGGCCCAGTGCCGGACCGACCTGCCCCTCGAGCCAGAACGGGATGGTGACGAGCAGGCCGAGCACGGCACCGCCGACCGCGACCCACGGGGCCACCGTCCGCCCGTACGTCTGGTACCCACGAGCGACGGCTCGGTCGGCGCGCAGGAACCGCTGCTCCCGCTCGGACCGCTCGGCCTGTGGCTTGCGCATCACACGGGCCTCGATGACGATCACGACGATCGAGACGAGCAGGACGGCACCGACGACGACGAGGGCGATCATGACCCGGACCGTACCCACGAGGACTCCTCATCCCCTGGCACACCGGGGTACGGTGCAGGGCGTGACGGAGGCGCACTGGGTCGAGTTCGACGACGAGCCGAAGCGACGGGTCTTCCGTGCCCGCTTCCGCCGCGCGATGCCGTTCTTCTTGGTCTTCGGAGCGGCGAGCGCGTTCCTCTCGAGGGGCGGCGAGGCCCCCTTCCAGACGTGGGGGTGGATCGCCGTGCCGATCTGCTTCGCCGGGACGGGTCTGATCCTCGCGGCGCTGTGGGGCGTCGTGCTGCTGCAGACGCGTCCCTTCGCGATCGACGTCGGGCGCCAGCGGGTCCGGATGCGCGGGCGGACCGTCGCGTTCTCCGACGTGGACGTGGCGGAGCTCGACCCGTTCACGAACAACGAGCCGGACATGCTCTCGCTGCGGTTCGGCAGGCGTCGCGGCCGCAAGGTCTCCCTGCTCGTCCGCGAGGGCCGGGAACCCGCCATCACCGGCGAGCGGCGTGATGCGCTGCTCGCCCTCATCGCCGGTTCGTCCATCACCCGGCCGTCGAGTCCCTACGATCCGAAGGGCACGTTCGCCCGCTTCAACTTCCCCGGCACTCTGGACAAGGCGGGGGCTGCCAGCGTCGTCGACGACCCGCCCCAGGTGGACCAGTCAGGGCCCTGAACGCACGTGGTGACGGACGGGAGGCGCGGTGCGGGCCCGCCCCGCGCCTCCTGTCCGTCACCTGGTTCAGACGCCGGCCGTGGTGCGGATCCAGGACGAGGCCTGCGACAGCAGGGCGTAGTTGGAGCCGGCCTTGGTGTCCGCGCCGGGGTCGGCGCTGTCGCCCGTCGAGCAGACCGCGACGACCTTGCCGTTGACGAGCAGCGGGCCGCCGGAATCGCCGTGGTTCGAGGCCCCGGTCACGCCGGTGAGGTGCTGGGCACGGCCGCTGTACGCGTCGGTGCTCGCCCCGGTGAGCGAGACGGTCGCCTGGTACAGGCCGTCGGACTGCGTCGCGTTCGCGCGGAGGCCGTAGCCCTGGATGGTCCCGGTCCCGCTCGACTTGGCGGTGGCGGTGAGGTCGAGCGGTGCGTAGGTGGAGAGCGCGTACGCGGTGCGCAGGTGCACGAGCGCGATGTCACCGGCGGGCGAGGCGCTCACGCGGTCCACGGCGACGGCCGTGCCCCGGTTGGTGGTGGAGTTCGAGTGGTAGACGTTCATCGCGCCGATGCCGTCGATGCAGTGCCGGGCCGTGAGGATCCACGAGGCGTTGATCTGCTCGCCGGTGCAGTTGCTGACGTAGCCGGAGGGGATGGACCCGCCGGAGGCCTCGAGCTGCACGGCCCACGAGGTGGTCGGGGCCTTCTCGCCGCCGACGACCTTCGTGCTGGCGGGCAGGGCCGATGCGGGTGCGGCGGTGAGCACGCCGGCGGTGACGACGGCGAGCGCCGCGAACGCGGCGACGATGGGCTTCTGCATGACGACTCCTCTGTCGGGGTGGAGCGGGACCTGACCCGTTGCGGTGTGCAACTGGACAGCATCATCGCCCCCCGTTCGAGGGGCACACCAGTCCGCACTTCGACCGACGATGCGGGGTGCAGGGCGACCTAGGATGGCGGCATGAGGATCCGTCCGGTCGCCGTGCTCGCCGTCGTCGCGGCAGCCGCGCTGCTCGCCGGGTGCACCGACTCGGACGGCCTGGTCAGCCAGTACAAGGCCGGCGACACGAAGAACTACGTGTCCGGCAACGGTGCGGTGAGCGAGTTCCCGGCGGCGCACCGCGGCGACCCGGTCGTGTTCACCACCCGCGACCTGCAGGGGCACACCGTCACCGCGGAGCAGTTCCGCGGCAAGGCCCTCGTGCTCAACTTCTGGTTCGCCGGCTGCGTGCCCTGCCGGGTCGAGGCGGCCGACCTCAACGACGTCAGCACGCGGCAGCGCGACCACGCGGCGTTCCTCGGGGTGAACGTCCGCGACTCGGCCGGCACCGCCGAGTCGTTCGTCCGCCGGCACGACGTCGCCTACGACACCGTGCTCGACGTCGACGGTGCGCCCGTGCAGCTGGCCTTCTCGGGCTCGGCCGCGCCGAACGCCACCCCGTCGACGATCGTGCTCGACCGACGCGGGCGGGTCAGCGCCCGGATCCTCGGGCCCGTGAACGTGAGCGTGCTCGAGACCCTGGTGCGCGACGCCGACCGGTGAACCCGGCCGGCTCGCCGGTCAGCGGGTCCAGAGCGTGATCTCGGCCCCGGCGACGTGTTCGCGGTGCGCCGGAGCGAAGCCGGTGGCCCGGAGCGCGTCCCGCAGCTCCCGGTCGCCCGCGTCCGGCACGACGAGCCACACCCGCTGCTCGGACCGCAGCCGGTCGCGCAACGCCGCGGTGCCGACGAGCCGGTCGGAGTAGCTGCCCGTCGTCCGGTAGGACCCGCGGTACGCGACGTCGTCGAGCCCGGCGAAGGCGTCCGGGTACGCGGCGAGCGCCACGCGGGGCCGGAGCGACACCGTGCCGCCGTCGGCGAGCAGGAACCCGTCCCCCGGCCGCGCCTCGTGCTGCAGCGTCCGCGCGATGCCGCGCAGGTCGGTGCCCGCCGGCTTGCCGAGCGGGGTGCGCATCGTCACGAGCGCCGGCGCCGCGGCGAGCACCACCGCGGCCAGCAGCACCCACGCGACGGTGCGCCGGACCCCGGCGACGGCCAGCCCGACGACGACCGCCGCGGCGGGGGTGCTCATGCTGAGGTACCGCGGTGTGTACACCGGCGTCACGAGCAGGCTGCCGAGGACGAGCACCGCTCCGGGCAGCAGCAGCCAGAGCGCCAGCGCCAGGACGGTCCGGCGGTGTGCGACCCACGGCCGTCGTGCTCGCCGCGCCCCGACGACCACGACGATCGTGGTCAGCAGGGCCGCGAGCCACCAGGCCTGCTCGGCGAACGGTTCGACCAGGACGGTCCAGGCGTTCACGGGCTGGTGCGCGAGCCACCCGACCTGCGAACCCTGCGACGCCGCGGTGACGAGGACCGGCGCCGCGATCACGACGGCGGCCGCGACGGCGACGGCGAGCGCCACCAGCCGCCGACGGTCGACGCGCCCGTGCAGCAGCGCCAGCGCGACGAACGCCGGCACGAGCAGCAGCGCGTACACGAAGGTGGCCGCCGCGAGCCCGGTCAGCACCGCGAACACGGTCCAGCGCCCGGCGCCGCGGTTGCGTCCGGCACGGAGCGCCCACACCGCCGCCCAGGTGACGAGCGCGGTGGTCAGGGCGTACGAGCGGGCCTCGGTGCCGTTGAACGACGTCCGCGGCAGCACGACGAAGACGACCGCGGCGACGACCGCTGCCCGCGGCTGCCCGAGCTCCCGCACGAGCACGACGACCCCGGCGGTGGCGACCCCGACCGCGATCGCCGAGGGCGCCCGGACGGCCACCTCGGACTCGCCGAAGACGGCGATCCAACCGTGCACGAGCAACGCGTACACGACGTGCACGGCGTCCTTCTCCTGCACGAAGGCCAGCATGTCGGCGACCGGCAGGCGGGCGAGCCGGAGCGTCGCGGCCTCGTCGTTCCAGTACGAGGGGACGCCGCTGCCGACGGCGGTCGCGAGCGTCGCGAGGAGCCCGATGAACCACGCGCTGCCGAACACGCGGCGCAGGGCCCCGGTGGCGTGCGGGACGGCGCCGCTCCCCCGTCCCTCCACGCGCACCACTGTAGGGCGTGGTCGGTGTGGCACACTCGCCGGCATGGGGAACGACGGGGAACGTGCAGCAGCGATCGACACGACGGCGGGAGCGGGCGACGCCGCCGAGACCGGACGGCCGCGGGGGGACCGCGAGTTCGCCGTGGCGATGGTGGGGACCGTGGTGGGCCTGCTCGTCGCGGCGGTCGACCTGTTCGTCTGGTTCGCCCCGGACATGACGACGTTCCTGACCCTGCTCGTCGTCGCCGCCGTCGGCACACCGGTGGCTGTCATCGTGGTCGCCGTCTGCGGCGCGTACGCTCCGGCGTTCCGCGTTCCGCGTCCTGCTCGTCGTGGTCGGCATCGTGCTCGTGGCCGCTCCGCTGGTGGGGTGGCTCGTCACGATCGGAGCCTGGGCCCGACCGTGACACGCACGAGGGCCCCGCGACCGGAGTCGCGGGGCCCTCGCTGGTGCGTGGTGGTTACTTGACGACCACCGCGACGACCGGGCTGGAGCTCTCGGTGAGCTCGCTCGTGCCGGCGAAGACGGCGTGCAGCTTGTGCGTGCCCTTCTGCAGCGGCATCGTCGTGGTGACCTTGCCGTTCTCCACGGTGACGGTCGCCAGGCGCTTCGTGCCCTGGTAGATCCGGGCGGTGCCGTCGACCGTGAAGCCGGTCGCCTTCACCTGGACGGTCGCCTTCGTGCCGCTGTACTTGATCGCGGTGCGCGACGGGGCCTTCGTGACGGTGACCGAGGTGGCCTTCGCCGTCTTCGAGTCGGTGCCCGAGAAGGTCGAGTCGGCGTTGACGAACGATGCCGTGATCGCGTGCCCGCCGATCGCGAGCGTGCTCGGCAGGACCAGGCTGGCCTTCCCGCCCTGCAGTTCGGCGGTGCCGAGGACCTTGCTGCCGTCCGAGAACGTCACCGTGCCCTGCTGGGTGCCGATGCCGCCGGAGACCGTCGCGGTGACCGTGGCCGGCTTCGCCGTGCGGAAGGTCTGCTCGGCTGCCGAGACGGCGAGGGTGGTGGCGGTCGCCGGGAGCTCGGCGTGCAGGTTGAACGCGTCGACCGTGGAGCCGATGGGCGCCGGGTCGGCCGAGGCGGTCGGCTGGAGCGTGACGCCGCAGTCCGGCACGTTGCCGTGCACGACGGCGGAGTTCAGCGTGCTGCAGTCACCGGCGCGGATGTTCTCGACGTTCAGCTTCTCGTCGGTGACGGACACCTTGACGAACGTGCGGACGTGCTCCTGGTTCTCGACCGAGTTGGCGAAGTGGCGCTTGCCGGTCGGGTCGAGCGGGTCGGCGCCGTAACCGCCCTGGGTGGCGTCCGGGGTGGTGAGGTCGTAGTACTTCGAGCCGGAGGCCGAGTTCGCCGTGATGTAGATCACGCCACCGGGGCCGGAGAAGACGTCAGGAGCGGCGGGCTGCTCGTTCTTGTTGGCCTTCTTGCCGTTCTTGATCGCGTAGCTGCGCGAGTACGAGTGGTCGTGGCCCTGCAGGACGATGTCGACACCCATGTCCGAGAACGCGCGGGTGAAGTCGAACCGGCGCTGCTGGTTGTCCTTGTCGTTCGCGTGGTCGGCCGGCGAGTAGATCGAGTGGTGGTAGACCAGCGCGGTCCACTTGGCGTCCTCGCCGTGGCGCTCGATGACGTCGCGGACGTAGTTCACGTGCGCTGCGTCCGAGCCGCCGGAGTAGGCGTTCGAGTTGATGTCGATGAACAGGACGCCCTTGTACATGTACCAGTAGTCGCCGCCGGAGTTCGCGGTCGAGTTGCCACCGGGGTAGAAGTCGGGGACCTTGAGCGAGTTCGGCACCTGGTTGTGCTGCTCGTAGGCCTTGCCGCCGACGTCGTGGTTGCCGATGGTCGAGGCCCACGGGTAGCGCTTCAGGACGTCGCTGCTGTCCGCGAAGGCGCCCCACTCGTACTCGTTGTTCGCGTGCTCGATCTGGTCGCCGCCGGAGACCAGGAGCTCGGCGTCCGGCTCGGTGCTCGTGGCGTAGTCGAGCGTGTTCGCCCAGCCCGCGCCGTCGTCGTCGACGTAGCCCGACGAACCGATCTGCGGGTCACCGAAGAACAGGAAGTCGAAGTCCCCGGAGAAGCTCTTCGTGGTGAACGTGTACGACGCCGACCACGCCGAACCGTCGGCGGCACCCACGTGGTACGTGTACGAGGTGTTCGGCTCGAGGTCCGAGATCGTCGCGTGCGCGTTGATGTAGCCGGACTCGGCGGCGATGCCGGGCAGGTTCTTCGTGTTCGAGTCGGTGGTGCTCGTGTCGACCGCGGTGTTCGCGGCCTTCGACGCGGCGATGGTCTGCTTCGCGTCGGTGAAGACGCCGCCGGTCATGTCGGCGGTCTTCTGGATCTCGAGCGACTGCGCGACGTTCGTGGGGAAGTACCACGACGCGATGCGCTGGCTCTCGGTCGCGCCGACGCCGAGCAGGATGTGGATGGGGCCGCCCGTCGAGATGTTCGAGGTGGGCGAGGTCGGCGCCGCCGAGGCGGCCCCGGTGCCGATCACCGAGGCGCCCGCGATGAGCGCGGCCCCGATGACCGCTCCGCCGATGCGGAGCGTGGTGGTTCTGCGCCGCGAAGGGGCGCCGGACAGGAGACTCATGGTGGTCCGTTTCTCGAAACGTGGGGATGGTGCAGCACACGCGACTCTGCATGGCCTGCTGAACGCCTTGGTGAACGCTGAGTGTCGATTCGCCCCGGATCGGCTCGCGTCACCGCAGCACCGCGGGGGTCAGCCGGCAGCGAGCCGCTCGACGAACCAGATCATCCCCATCACGAACACCCCGGCGGTGACGGCCCCGGTCACCCAGAGCGAGACGCGGTGGGCCTTCCGGCGCAGCAGCGACAGCGGCGGGAACACGATGACGATGATCGCGAGCTGCACCGCCTCGATGCCGATGTTGAACACGAGCAGTGACACGAGCAGCTGCCACGAGAACGCCTCGTGGATGCCGAGGGCACCGGCGAACCCGAGCCCGTGGATGAGCCCGAAGCCGAACACCACGGCCAGCCGCGTCCAGCCGGCGCGGTCGAGCGAGAAGTGCCCGTGCTCGCCGACGACGAGTTCGTCGGCGCGCGACCGGCGTCGCCAGAGCCGCCACAGGTACCAGCCGGCGACCGCCGCGATGGACAGCGCGATGAGCGGCTCGACGACGATCGCCGGCGGGCTCACCACGCCGAGCGCGGCCAGGATGAACGTGATCGAGTGCGCGATGGTGAACGCCGACGCGGTGAACACGACCTCGCGCAGGCGCCGGGAGCCGGCGATGAGCGCGACGAGGAACAGGATGTGGTCGATCCCGGACAGCAGGTGCTCGGCGCCGAGGCGGAAGAACTCCCAGAAGCGCTCCCCCGCCGACTGCTCGGTCGAGAACGACGGCTGCGACGCGTCGAGCGTCGCCGACCCCTGCTTCGCGTCGACGTCGTAGGTGACGATGGTCTTCGTGTCCCGCACGAAGGACTCGTCGTCGGGGAACAGCGTCGAGGTGACGACGTGCCCGGACTCGGTGTGTCCCGCCGCGGGGCAGGTGAAGTCGGCGGCGACCTCGGCGTACGGCACCTCGTCCTGCATGTCGACGGTGATCGTCGGGTCGAGCTCGCCGGTGCAGGGCCGACCGCCGGACGTCACCGAGAAGCGGTCGAACACGTACGACCCGAGGGCGTCGGCGTGCTCCTCGGCGGCGGACACCATCGCGGGGAAGTCCCCGTCGTCCCAGGCCTGCTGCCCCTGCGTGTGGAAGGGGTCGTCGTGCTCGCTCGTCGCGACGGACACGAGCATCAGGTCGTACTCCAGGCCGAGCTCGGCGTGCACGACCTCGGGCCCGGACGAGGTCACGTGGGCGTACACGACCGAGCTGAAGCCGTGCGCACCGGCCGGGCCGGCGGACGCCAGCACGCCGAACACGACGGCCGCGAAGAGCACGACGGCGGCCACGATCCGGGCGGGCAGGGCCGGGAGGAGCGGGGCACGGAGGAGCGAGGTGGGGGTACGGGTCACCGGGCAGACGATGCGGCGCGCGCACGACCGGCAGGTGAACAGCCGGTGACCAGGAGCGGGACGGCACCCGGACAGGTGCCCCGCCCGGCCCGTCGGGCACCCCTGCCGTGTCAGCATGGTCGCGTCCGCCCCGGCCCCGTGCCCCACCGCCGGCGTCCCACCCGCACCAGGAGATCCCCGTGACCCGCCCCGCAGCCCGGACGACGGGCACCCTGACCGCCGTCGCGATCGCCGGCACGGTCGCCGCCCTGCTCGCCGGCTGCGCGACCGCGTCGCACGACGGCACCGACGCCGGCCCGGCGCCGCGGGCCACCGCCGGCACCCTCGGCACGGGGTTCTCCGACCCGGACCACCCGCCGGCTCCCGAGGCGACCATCACCCCGGCACCCGGGTCCTGGTCGGCCGTGCACCCGCCCGCCGACTACCGGGTGGTGCTGCTGTCCGACCGCGGCGACACCCGCGACAGCGCGGCGGCGCGGACGCTCGTCGACGCGGTCGACTCGTGGGCGGTCGCGGAGGACGTCACCGTGACCGAGGTCGAGGCGGCCACGCCGGACGACCGCATCGCCGCCGTGTCCCGCGCGGTGCACGAGGGCGCCGACCTCGTCGTCAGCGTCGGGAACGACATGGTCGACCCCGTCGCGGCCGTCTCACCGACGGCGCTGCACCAGCCGTTCCTGGTGCTCGGAGCGGAGATCGCCGAGCCCACGTCGAACGTGACGGCCGCGGACTGGACCGGCGGGGGCTTCCGCGGTGAGGGCCTCGGCCCCTCGAGCCACTACGACCCGGCGACCTTCACCGACGACCGCGCCGGTCGGGCGCTCCGGGCGGGCGTCGCCGCCGCGCTGCACGACCTCAGCGGCACCGTCGTCTGGGTCGACTGAGCCGGGTCACCACCGGGCGCCCTCGACGGGGTCGGCCGCGAGCACCAGTGCCCGCACCTGCGCCGCGGCACCGAGCGCGACGGCGTCCGACCCGAGCGTCGACTGCGCGAGCCGGATCGTCGCGCCGCTCACCGGCGGTTCGGCGGCGATCGCGGCGGTGATCGCGGGTTCGAGCAGGTCCCACGAGCGGGCGATGCCCCCGCCGATCACGACGGTGGTGACGTCGAGGATCCCCGCGGTGAGCAGCGCCGCGCGGGCGAGTCCCCGTCCGGCGGTGACGAAGATCGCCGCGGCGTCCGGGTCGCCGAGCCGGGCGGCTGCGGCGACCTCGCGGGCCGAGACCCGTCGGCCGGAGCGTTCGGCGTAGCGGTCCGCGATGCCCCGGGCACCCGCGATGGTCTCGAGGTGGCCGACCTGCCCGCAGGTGCAGCGGGCGTCGCCGAACCCGGGCACGTGTCCGATCTCGCCGGCGGCGCCGTGCGGGCCCGCGAACAGTCGACCGCCGAGCACGAGGGCCCCGCCGACGCCGGTACCGAGGGTCATCCCGAGCACGTCGCGCGCCCCCGTCCCGGCGCCGGTCGCGACCTCGCCGAGCAGGAACGCGTTGACGTCGTTGTCCAGGGTCGCCGGGACGCCGAGGGCCGCGGTCACCGCGTCGGTCACGCCGTACCCCGCCCAGCCGGTGAACGAATCGCCCGTCACGAGCACGGTGCCGGTGGCCTGGTCGACGACGCCGGCCGCGCCCACCCCGACCCCCGCCAAGGAGGCCCGGTGCCGGTCGAGCAGGTCCGTCACCGCCGCGAGCGCGGCCGTCACGATCGCCGCCCCACCCGCGTGGGCGGGTGTCGGCAGGTCGACGCGGTCGACCACCCGCAGGTCCGTCGTCGTGAGGACGACCTTCGTGTTCGTGCCGCCGACGTCGACACCGGCGAGCAGGTCGCTCACGCGTCCACCGCCGCGAGGGTCGCCAGGCGCTCGGCGCGGCGCTGCCGTTGCCGGACCGGGTCCGGCACGGGCACCGCGGCGAGCAGCCGCCGGGTGTAGTCGGTCGTCGGGTGCAGCAGCGTCGTGCTGGTCGGGCCCTGCTCCTCGACGACGCCCTGGCGCATCACGACGACGCGCTCGGCGTGGTGCTGCACGACGGCCAGGTCGTGCGAGACGAACAGGCAGGCGAAGCCGAGGTCGTCCTGCAGTTCGCGCAGGACCTCGAGCACGGTCTCCTGCACGCTGACGTCGAGCGCCGAGGTCGGTTCGTCGGCGACGAGCAGCCGCGGCTCGAGCACGAGGGCCCGAGCGAGCGACACCCGCTGGCGTTGTCCGCCGGAGAGCTCCCGGGGCGCGCGTGCGGCCAGCGAGCGGGGCAGCCGCACCGCGTCGAGCACCTCGTCGACACGACGCCGACGGTCGGCCGACGACGTCCCGCGACGGTGCACGGCGAGGGGCTCCGCGATGCACTCGGCCACGGACATCCGGGCGTCGAGGGACGCCACCGGGTCCTGCAGCACGACACCGATGCCGGACCGCAGTGCGCGGCGGTCGCGGCCCTTCGCGGTCCGCAGGTCCTGCCCGAAGAGCGACACCGCGCCGGACGTCGGCTTGACGAGCCCGAGCGCCACCCGGGCAGCGGTCGACTTGCCGGACCCGGACTCGCCGACCAGGCCGACGGTCTCACCGGCGTGAACCGCGATGTCGATGCCGGCGAGCGCGTGGACGGCGCGCGCCCCGCGCCCGAACGTCACCGAGACGTCCCGCAGGTCGACCACCGGGGCCGCGCCGGGCCTCCCGTCCGTCCCGGTCGGCGCGTCGGTGACGGGAGCCGGCGGACGGTCCCCGGCCACGTCGAGCCGCGGCACCGCGGCGAGGAGACGCTTGGTGTAGTCGTGCTCGGGACGGAGCAGGACGTCCTCGACGCCGCCCGTCTCGACGATCTCGCCCTGCAGCATGACCGCGACCCGGTCCGCGAAGTCCGCGACCACGCCCATGTTGTGGGTGACGAGCAGGACGCCCGTGCCGGTGTCGACGGCGAGCTTCCGGAGCAGCTCGAGGATCTCGGCCTGCACGGTCACGTCGAGGGCGGTCGTCGGCTCGTCCGCGATGAGCAGCTCCGGCCCGTTCGCGATCGCCATCGCGATGACGACCCGCTGCCGCTGTCCGCCGGACAGCTGGAAGGGGAACGCCCGCGCGCGCTGCGCCGGGTCGGGGATGCCGACCCGGCGGAGCAGGTCGACGGCCTCGGCCGCGGCCTGGGCGGCGGTCACCGTGCGGTGGTTCCGGATGACCTCGGCGATCTGCGCGCCGATGCGGGTGAGCGGGTCGAGGGCCGTCGCGGGTTCCTGGAACACCATCGACACCGTCGACCCGCGCAGCGCGCGCAGTACCGGTTCGGCCGTGCCGACGACCTGCCGGCCGGCGACCTCGACGCTGCCGGTGGCGGTCGCGTTGCCGGAGAGCAGGCCCATCGCGGCGAGCGCGACGGTGGACTTGCCGGAGCCGGACTCGCCCACCAGGGCGAGCGTCTCGCCCGGGGCCACCTGCAGGGACACGCCCCGCACGGCGTCGACGGTGCCGGACTCGGTGCGGAAGGTGACGCCGAGGTCGGTCGTCCGCAGGATCGGTTCGGTGGTCATCAGCGGCCCCTCACGTCGAAGGCGTCCCGGAGTCCGTCGCCCACGGCGTTGAACGCGCAGACGACCAGGATCACGGCCAGACCCGGCGGCACGATGAGCCACCAGTGTCCGGAGTAGGCGGCGGTGAGCCCCGCCGAGAGCATGCCGCCCCAGTCCGTCGCGGGCGGCTGCACGCCGAGCCCGAGGTACGAGACGTAGGCGACGAGCAGGATCGCGTCGGCCACCTGGAACGTGGCGGCGACGACGATGGTCGACACCGAGTTCGGCAGCAGGTGCTTGCCGATGGCGCGGGCGTGCGAACCGCCGATCGCGCGGAGGGTGAGCACGTAGTCGCGGTTCTTCAGCGTCAGGGTCTCGGCGCGGATGAGACGGGACGGCACGAGCCACGACACCAGGCCGAGGATGACGATGAGGCCGCCGACCCCCGGGTTCGCGATCGCCGAGATGACGAGCAGGATGAACAGCGCCGGGATCGCGATGCCAGCGTCGACGACGCGCATCATCAGGGCGTCGACCCAGCCGCCGACGTACCCGGCGACGGAGCCCCAGAGCGTGCCGATCACCGTGGCCAACACCCCGGCGGCGATGCCGACCATCAGCGACACCTTGCCGCCGTACATGAGGCGGCCGAGGACGTCGTGGCCGACGGCGTCGGTGCCGAGCAAGTGCGCGGCGCTCGGGCCCTGGTCGGCCTGCTCGAGCAGCGTGTGGGTCTGGTCGGTCGGGTACACGAACGGGCCGACGAAGCAGAACAGCACGATGACGACGATGACGGCGAGCCCGATCACGGCGAGGGTGTTGCCGCGGAACCGACGGGCGGCGAGCCGGAACCCGGTGGCCGCGACGGTGACGGGGGCGCCCGGGGCGTCGGGGGCCATCTGGATGGCGCTCATGCGCGGGCTCCCATCACGTCGTTGGTGGACGCGGTGTCGATGCGTGACACGGCGCTCATGCGCGGGCTCCCATCACGTCGTTGGTGGACGCAGTATCGATGCGTGTCGCGGCGCTCATGCGCGGTCTGCCTTCACTCGGGGATCGATCAACGACTGCACGACGTCGGCGAGCAGGGTGCCGATGACGGTCGCGACGGAGATGACGAGCACGCAGCCGAGCAGGGTCGGGTAGTCCGACGACTGCGCGGCGTTCCAGAACAGCAACCCCATGCCGGGGTAGTTGAAGAGCTGCTCGGTGACGAGCGCGCCGCCGAACAGCACCGGCAGGTAGTAGCCGAGCATCGCGACGACCGGCGTCAGCGAGTTCCGGAACACGTGCCGCCGCAGGATCGTCGCGGTCGAGGCGCCGCCGGCCCGCGCGGTGCGCACGTAGTCCTCCTGCAGGTTCTCGAGCGTCGCCGACCGCATGTAGCGACTGAACACCGCGATCATCGCGAGCGCGCCGGTCACCACGGGCAGGACGAGCCCGGCCGGGTCCTGGAACACCTCGGCCAGGGTGGTGCCGCTCGGGGCCTGCGACGGCAGCCACGGCAGCTGCTGGCTGAAGACGATGATGAGCACGAGGCCGAGGAAGAACGCCGGCGTCGAGTAGAAGACGAACGCCAGGGCGGTCGCGGCGTAGTCGACCGGGCCGTTGCGGCGGGCCGCCTGCAGCATGCCGACCGGGATCGCGATGACGAGGCCGAGCACCGCGGAGATGCCGGTGAGCACGAGGGTCTTCGGCAGGCGCTCGGCGATGAGCTGCGAGACCGGCTCGTTGAGCGTGTACGAGGTTCCGAGGTCGCCGGTGACCAGCCGCCCGAGGAACCGCAGGTACTGCACGGGCAGCGCCTGGTCGAGCCCCTGGGCCTGGTTGAACTGGGCGATCTGCGCGGGGGTCGCGGAGACGCCGAGCACGCCGCGGGCGGGGCCGCCGGGCAGTGCGTGCAGCAGGCAGAACACGACGATCGTGACGATGAGGATCACCGCGAGCGCCTGCAGGACGCGCCTGGTGAGGGAGAGAGCTGTGGTCATGCGGCTTCCGATGGTCGGTTCTTGCGTGATCCCGGGAGGCGCGGTGCGGGGCGGACCCGCACCGCGCCTCCTGGGATGGTCACGTTCCTACTTGTTCCACTTCCACTGGGCGGGGTGGAAGTTCGCGAGCGAGTCCTGGTCGAACCCGGACAGGCCCTTCTTGACGACCGAGATCTGGTAGTCGGGGCTCGGCAGCCAGATCACCGGCAGGTCCTCCGCGAGCGCGGCGCTGTAGTCCTGCACGGCACTGGCGTCGGTCGAGGTGGTGGTCGCGTCGATGAGCTCGTCGACCTGCTTGTTCGAGTAGCTGCCGAAGTTCGCCGAACCGCCGGTCTGGAACAGCGACTCACCGGTCGGGTAGGCCGGGAAGTACCAGCTGCCCGCGGTGCCGAAGAACGACAGGTCCCAGTCGCAGCTCGCCTGGTCCGAGGTGCAGGTCGGGGTCTGCGACAGCACGCTCGACACCGGGGCGGTCTTGATCTCGAAGCCGATGCCGGTCTTCGCGAGCGAGGACTGGATCGCGCTCATCATGTTGTCGGTCACGGTCGAGCCGGACTGCGACAGGACGCTCATGGTGAACTTCGTGCCGTCCGCCACGCCCTCGCCGCACTGGCTGTCCGAGGTGCCCGGGTCGGTGCAGACCATCGTGCCGCCCTGTTCCTGCCAGCCGTGGCTGGTCAGCAGTTCCTTGGCCTTCGACGTGCTGAACGGGTAGGGGTTGTCCTTCTGCACGTCGGAGACGTAGTCGGACTCCTGCGCCTGCGGGATCGGGCCGTAGGTCGAGGTGGCGGTGCCGTTGAAGACGACCTTCGACAGCGACTCCTGGTCGATCGACATCTGCACGGCCTGGCGGGCGTACAGCTGCTTGAAGACGGCGCCCATGTCGGGGTTGTTGAAGTTGTACGGCATGTACGTGATCGCCCAGCCGGTCCACGGCTCGACCTCGTAGCCCTTCGCCGTGAACGACGACTCCTGGTCCATGTCGGTGGCGTTGATGTACCCGTAGTCGACCTCGCCCGAGCGGACCGCGTTCACCTCGGCGTCGGCCGTCGTGAAGGGCAGCAGGTTGACCGTCGTGATCGACGGCTCCTCGCCACCGTCGTACTTCTTGTTCGCCGTCAGGGTGACCTTGCCGGCCGTGGTGAAGGTCTTGACGCCGTACGGGCCGGAGATGGTCTTCCACAGGTCGTCGGTGGCGTAGTCGGAGATCTTGCCGGCGGCGGTGTTGAGGTACTTCCACACCTGCTCCGCGCCGGCGGTGGTCTCGTCGGCGTCGGTGACCTTCGCGCTCGCGCTCGTCTTGTCCCAGGCGTGCTGCGGCAGCGGGATGATGTGGCTCAGCTGGTTCGCGAGCATCCAGTCCGAGTTGTAGGCCTTGTCGAACGTGATGGTGAAGTGCGTGTCGTCGACGACCTTGAACGACCTCCAGTTGTCCGGCGCCTTGCCCTTCGAGTACGAACCCCACTGGTCCTTGTTGGCCTTGATCAGGTTGAACCAGAACTCGACGTCGCGGCTCGTGATCGCCTCGCCGTCGGACCAGTGTCGGTCGCCGAGCGTCATCGTGACGCTCTTGCCGTCCTTCGCGAACGCGGCGTCGGTCGCGACGGAGCCGGCCTTGTTCCACGCGATCTTGCCGGTGGAGCCGTCGTACGCGACGAGCGGCTCGTACAGCGACTGCGCGATCGAGCCGTTGTTCGTGTTGAGGTGCGCCGCCGTGCCGATCGGCAGGATCCAGTTCGGCGTGAAGTTCGCGGGGAGGGCGTAGTCGATCTCGTCGGTCGACCCGGGGGACGCGGTGCCGCCCCCGGAGCAGCCGGCGAGCAGCGCGCTCACGGCGATCGCGGCTCCGGTGAGGAGCGCCCAGCGGCGGGGCTTGGTCATGCGGTGTCTCCTTGTGTGGACGTTCGTTCGGAGGTGGAGCACGCGTGCCGAGCGGCACGGACACAGTCAATGGCCAAAGGCGTTGGAAAAACAAACATGTTCGTGTAAAAACTGCGTTTCTGCGGAACGGCGGAAAGGGTGAACGGGGCGTTCCGCCGGTTAGGCTCCGGGTGTTCGGTCGGGTCGACCGGCATTCCGCCCGGATTGGAGAAAGTCGTGCCGGACCTCAGCGCCCGCGTCCTCGAACTCGTCGCCTCGGGTCAGGCGGCGAGCCGGACGGAGATCGCGAAGCTCCTCGGTGCCGCGCCGTCGACGGTGTCGCACGTGGTCGCCCACCTGCTGTCGCACGGCGTCCTCGCAGAGGAGGGCACCGACGTCTCGACGGGCGGCCGACCGCGCAAGGTGCTCCGCATCGGCGGGGCCGACGAGTACGCCGTGGCCGCGGACGTCGGCGGCGGCCACGTCCGGATCGGCATCGTCCTGCCCGGCGGCGCGCTCGAGTCCGTCGCGAACGTGCCCTTCGCGCTCTCCGACGGGCCGACCGCCGGCCTGCAGCGCCTCGCCGCGCTGCTCGAGCGCCTCGCCGACGAGCGCGGCCGCGCCGGACTGCGCGGCGTGGGCCTGAGCCTGCCCGGCCCCGTCGACGTCGAGGCGGGGGTCGTCGACCTGCCGAGCCGGATGCCCGGCTGGAACGGCTTCCCCGTCGCCGCCTGGCTGTCCGACCGGTTCGGCCTGCCGGCTGTCGTCGACAACGACGCGAACTGCATGGCCGCCGGCGAGCAGACCGTGCAGGACCCGGGCCGTCGGCAGACGATCACGATCAAGGCCGGGTCGGCGATCGGCGCGGGCATCGTCATCGACGGGCGGTTGTACCGCGGGTCGACCGGGTCGGCCGGGGACATCACGCACGTGCGCATCGACGCCGCCGGGGACACCCCGTGCTCCTGCGGCAACACCGGGTGCCTGGAGACCGTCGCCTCCGGTGCGGCGCTCGTCCGGATCCTGTCCGGGGCCGGGGTCGACGTGTCCTCCACCGCCGACGTCGTCCGCCTCGCGTCGGACGCACACCCCGAGGCCACCCGCGCCGTCCGGCTCGCCGGGCGCTACCTGGGCGAGGTCCTCGCCGCCAACGTCAACTTCTTCAACCCGGACGCCGTCTACCTCGGCGGCATCCTGTCCACCCTGGACCCGTTCATCGCCGCGGTGCGCAGCCAGCTCTACGAGAGCTGCCACCCGCTGATGACGCAGCACCTGGCCATCGAGCCGGTGTCCCTCGGCGCCGACGCCGGACTCGTCGGCGCGGGGCAGTTCGCGTTGCAGCGCGGCCTGGCCGCCTCGCTCGAGGAGCGGTCCGCCCCCATCCCGCAGTCCACCACCAGGAACAGGAGCGTCCGTGTCTGAGACCACCGCCACCCGCCGCCCGGTCATCGCGATCGCCGGGCTCGCCATCGAGACCTCGACCTTCACGCCGACCCGCACCCTCGCCCCGGCGTTCCACCCGGACCGCGGGGACGAGGTCGTGGCGCGGTACGACTTCCTCGGTCCGCTGTCGGCACGCGCCGACTTCCGCGGGGCGCTCATCGGGCACGCGCTGCCGGGCGGGATCGTGGACCGTGCCGCGTACGAGTCGCTCGCCGCGGAGATCGTCACGCGGCTGGAGGCGATCGGCCCGGTGGACGGTCTCTGGTACGACATCCACGGCGCGATGGTGGTCGAGGGCCTCGACGACGCCGAGGCCGACCTGCTCGGCCGGATCCGCGCGGTCGTCGGCCCCGAGGTGGTCGTGTCGGCGTCGATGGACCTGCACGGCAACGTCACCGCGGAGCTCGCCCACCAGGTCGACCTCGTCACCTGCTACCGGATGGCCCCGCACGAGGACGCCCTCGAGACGAAGGAGCGCGCCGTCCGGAACCTGGTCGACGTGCTCACCGAACGGCCGGTCGGTGCGCAGCGCCCGGTGAAGGCGTGGGTCCCGATCCCGGTGCTGCTGCCCGGCGAGCAGACCTCCACCCGCATCGAGCCAGCGGCCTCGGTGTACGCGCAGGTGGCCGAGGTCGAGCGGACCGACGGCGTGCTCGACGCCGCGATCTGGGTCGGCTACGCCTGGGCCGACCAGCCCCGCGACCGCGCTGTCACCGTCGTCACCGGGTGGTCAGCGGAGGCCGTCGCCGCGGGCGCGGAACGGCTCGCGCGCGCCTTCTGGGACGCCCGCGAGGACTTCGCGTTCGTCGCCCCGACCGGCACGTTCGACGAGTGCATCGCCGCCGCGCTCGCGCCCGGCGCCGCCCGGCCGTTCTTCGTCTCCGACTCCGGCGACAACCCGACCGCCGGCGGCTCGGGCGACATGTCGTGGGGGCTGACGCAGGTGCTCGCGAACCCCGCCTTCGCCGCGGCCGACGGCCCGACCGTCCTGTACGCGAGCGTCCCCGGTCCGGAGGCGGTGGCGACGGCGGTGGAAGCCGGCGTGGGAGCCACGGTCACCGTGACCGCCGGTGCCGCGGTCGACGACGTCCACGCCGGTCCGGTCACGATGACCGGCCGGGTGCACGCGATCAAGCACGGCGACCGCGACGCCGAGACCGAGGTCGTGCTGCAGGTCGGCAGCGTCTTCGCGATCCTGACGACGCTGCGGAAGCCGTACCACCACGAGCACGACTTCACCGACCTCGACCTCGACCCGCGCAGCGCCGACGTGGTCGTCGTGAAGATCGGGTACCTCGAACCCGAACTGTTCGACATGGCCGCCGACTGGATGCTCGCGCTCACCCCCGGCGGCGTCGACCAGGACCTGCTCCGGCTCGGGCACCACAGGATCGAGCGGCCCCTGTTCCCCTACGATCGAGTGTTCCCGTCGGCGCCCGACCTCGGCGCCCGGATCATCCCGCCGTCGAACGAACCGCTCGGAGCCATCGCGTGACCACCGCCCCCGTCGCCCTCGAGATCGCCGTCACCTCACCCGCGGGCGCGGTCGTCGCCCGCGACGGCGGTGCCGACCGGGTCGAACTCTGCGTCGGCCTCGAGCTCGGCGGGCTCACACCGTCCCAGGCCCTCGTCGAGGCCACGCACGAGACCGGCATCCCCGCCCACGCGCTCGTGCGCTGCCGCCCCGGCGGCTTCGTGCACACGCCGGACGAGATCGCGCTGATGGAGCGCGAGGTCCGCGCCGTCCTGCGCTCCGGCGCCGCGGGGGTCGTGGTCGGGGCGCTCCGCGCGGACCGGACGCTCGACCGTGACGCCCTGCGCCGCTTCGTGGACGCCGCACGCTCGGTCAGCGCGACGGCCGAGGTGACGCTGCACCGCGCGGTCGACCACGCGATCGACCCGGTCACGGCCGCGGCGACGGTCGCCGACCTCGGCTTCACGCGGGTGCTGACCTCGGGCGGCGCGCCCACAGCCGCGGCGGGTGCGGTCACCATCGCCCGCATGGTCGAGGCGGCCGGACCGGTGCAGGTGATGGCCGGCGCCGGCGTCACCCCGCACGACGTCCCGGCACTGGTACGCGCCGGTGTCGCCGCGGTGCACCTCTCCGCGAAGCGCCCCGCGGCGGACAGCGCGCACGACGGGGTGCCGATGGGCGGCGCCGACGACGGGTCCGCGCACTTCGTCACCGACGCCGAGGTCGTGGCGGCCGCACGGCGCGCGCTCGACGCCTGAGCCCGGGCGCGCTTCAGCCGCGACGACCGGCCCGCCGGGCGAACGCGTCGAGCGCCGCCAGGACCTCGTCGTTGCGGTACAGGACCCCGTGCTGGTATTCGTTCTTCGACAGGAGGACCCCCGCTGCGACGAGCTTCTGGAGGTGCGGGTAGGCGTTCCGTGGGGCGATCCCCATCTGGGAAGCGAGCGTCGTCGCGTTCAGCACCGGCTGGCGGGCGACGACGTCGAGTGCGGCCCAGACACCGGAGTCGCGCCGAGCGTCGACGCGATCACGCCAGCCCTGGCGGATCCGCTGGATGTCCTGCACCAGTTCTTCGGCGTTCCCGATGGCGGTGAACGACGCTTCCGCCACCCGTCGGATGATCGGCTCGACGTCTCCGCGGCGGTACGCCATCAGCGCCTCGACGTACCCGTCGGTGTCGGCGAGGAGCCCAGCTGACACGGGGACCGTGACGTTCCGGGTCAGTTCGTTCGAGCGCAGCATCGCCTGCAGCAGAGCACGCCCTGTGCGCCCGTTGCCGTCGGTGAACGGGTGGACCGTCTCGAACTGCGCGTGTGCCACCGCGACCTGCGCCAACCGCGGCAGGTCGAGGCGTCGTGCGAACGTCATCACGTCGTCGATCAACGCCGGCACCCGTGGCCAGGCCGGGGCGACGTAGTCGGCACCGACCGGGGATCGTCCGTCCGTCCCGATCCAGACGGGCTCCTGCCGGAAGGCTCCGGCTTCGTGGTGCGGGTCTCCGTCCATCAGCACCTCGTGCATGGCGAGCACGGTGTCCGCGGTCAACTCGTCGGACAACTCGATCGCGGTCCGCATGGCGCGCGTGTTGGAGATGATCGCGGTGGCGTTGCGCTTGCCCGGGGCGCCGATCTCGGCGGTGAAGACCTGTCGGGCACTCGCCGTGAGGTGTTCGATCTGTGAGGACGCCGCTGCCTCTGACCGGAGGAGGAGCGACGAGAACGGCGCCACCTCGCCACCGAGCTCGCCATCGAACCGCACCAACGCCGTGGAGGCCTCGTCGACCAGCGTCGCCACGGCGTCACTCAGCTCGAGTGCGGCCGCGGCGATGTGCGGCGGCACCGCGGCGAGGTACTGTTCGCGCACCCTGCTGCGTCGAGCTGCTCGTGGACCATGGTCGGCGTCACGCCGCTCCCAGTCGAGTTGCTCGTACTCCAGCGCCGGCCAGGTGCTCATGGTCACGACGCTCCTTCCGATCGCAGAACAACGACGCCAGATCTTCTGACTTGTGCCACTATCTCAGAAAAATCCTTTCCACGCTTCTGCTGTCGACCCAGCGCTGCTCGAGGGCCACCCGTGCGCGCCGCTCGCTAGCATGGCCGCGTCCGGTCACCGTCGACCGGCCCACCCCGCGAAGGAGCTCCGATGCCCCCGACCCCGCCCCGGATCGGCCTCGTCGGCGCCGGCGGCATCGCCCGTGCGCACCTGCCCGGCCTGCTGCGCCTCGGCCCGGTCGTCGTCCAAGCCCAGGGCGGTGCCGACGAGCTCGCCGCGGCCTTCGGTCCCGACGCCGCGGCCGCCGGGTCCTCGATCACCGTCGTGGACTCGCTCGATGCGCTGTTCGACGCGGTGGACGTCGTCGACGTCGTGACCCCGACCGCGACGCACGCCGAGGTGGTCCGCGCGGCGCTGGCCGCCGGCAAGGACGTCGTGTCCGAGAAGCCGCTCGCCCGCACCGACGCCGACGCGG
Organism: Curtobacterium sp. MCBA15_009; assembly: GCF_001864895.1. Taxonomy (GTDB): domain Bacteria; phylum Actinomycetota; class Actinomycetes; order Actinomycetales; family Microbacteriaceae; genus Curtobacterium. The sequence goes on along the minus strand of NZ_MJGO01000037.1, from coordinate 607,290 downwards.
CGGACCTGGCGGAGCGTGCGCGCGACGCCGGCCGACAGCTCTACCCGGCCCACGTGGTGCGGTTCTTCCCCGCGTACGTGCGCCTCAAGGAAGCCGTGACCACGGGCCTCCTCGGCGACCTGGCGGTGCTGCGGTTCGTCCGCTCCGGGGCCTTCCCGCTGCACGCGCCGTGGTTCGCGGACCGGACACTGTCCGGGGGCATCGTGATGGACCAGATGATCCACGACCTCGACGTCGCCCGCTGGGTCGCCGGCGAGGTCGTCCGGGTCTCCGCGGTCGGCACGCGGAGCGGCACCGTCGCCGAACCGGTCGAGGCGGCGCACGTGCTCCTCACGCACGCGTCCGGGGCGATCACCCACGTCGCCGGGATCTGGGGGCCGCAGCACCTCGGCTTCACGACGGAGTACTCGGTGACCGGCACGGCCGGCAGCCTGTCGCACTCGTCCCGCGCCGAGCAGGACTCGGTCGCCGACCTGGCGACGCCCGAGGCACTCGACGGCTTCCTGCCGCAGGTCGACCCTGCCGACGACCCCTACGGCGCCGAGCTACGCGAGTTCCTCGCCGCGTTCGCCGGGGGTCCGCCCCCGCGGGTGAGCGCGGACGACGGCGTCGCGGCGGTCCGGCTGGCGAACGCGGCGCTCGAGTCGCTCGGGACCGGGCAGCCGGTGTCGCTCGAGGTGCCCGCGTGACCGACCTCAGGATCGCCGTGCTGTCCTTCGCGCACACCCACGCGATCGGGTACCTCACCGCCCTCGCCGCGATGCCCGGGGTCGAGGTGCGCGGTTCCGACCCGGACGGCGTCAGCACCGGTGGGTCGCTCGTCGAGCTGCGCGGCCGCGACCTGGCCGACGAGCTCGGCGTCGCCTACGTCGACACGTACCAGGAGCTCCTGGCCTGGCGGCCGGACGCCGTCGTCGTGACGAGCGAGAACGCCCGGCACCGGGAGCTCGTCGAGGCCGCCGCGGCCGCGGGTGCGCACGTGCTGTGCGAGAAGCCCCTCGCCACGACGTGGGAGGACGGCATCGCGATGCGCGACGCCGTCCAGGCGGCCGGCGTGCTGCTCATGGTCGCGTACCCGGTGCGGTTCACCTCGGCGTTCGGCAGGCTCCGGGCGGCCCACGAGTCCGGCGCCCTCGGGCAGCTGTTCTCGATCCGCGGTGCGAACAACGGCATGCTCCCGCTCACCCGGTCCTGGTTCACCGAACCGGAGCTGTCCGGCGGGGGCGCGATCGTCGACCACGTCGTGCACATCGCGGACCTGGTCGAGGGCCTGACCGGCTCGGCACCCGTCTCGGTGACGGCCGTCGCCAACCGCACCCTGCACGCCGCGCGCGCCCGGGCCGAGACCGCGGGGCTCGTGACGGTCACCTACGAGGACGGCGTCGTCGCCGGCATCGACTGCTCGTGGAGCACGCCGGACACCTCGGCGGTGTGGGGCGGGCTGACCCTGGACGTCGCGGGCACCGGCGGCACGATCGCGACCGACTTCTTCGGCGCGGCTGCCAGGGGCACCGCCGCCGCGACCGGGCTGCCCATCGAGTCGCGGTACGGAGCGGACCCCGACACGGCGATGCTCCGCACGTTCGTCGACGCGGTCCGCTCCGGCGAGCAGCCGCAGCCGGACGTGCACGTCGGACTCCGGACGCTGGCGGTCGTGCTCGCCGCCCAGGAATCGGTGGCCACCGGCAGGACGGTGGCGGTCCGGAGCGAGTAGCCCCGCCCCTCCGCCCCGGACGGGCGGCACGCGGGTCAGCCGAGCGTGACGACGCGGTCGGCCGCGGCGATCGCGACCGGGTCGTGCGCCGCGTGCACGACCACGACGCCGCTGGCTGCCTCGTCGGCGAGCGCCGCCACCACGAGCGCCGCGGAGTCGGCGTCCGCCCCCGCGGTCGGCTCGTCGACGAGCAGCACCCGCGCGCGCTGCGCCAGGCCGAGCGCCACGAGCGTGCGCTGCCGCTGTCCGCCGGAGAGCTCCTCGACCGGGCGGCCGGCCAGGTCCGTGATCGCCATCCGCTCGAGTTGCGCGTCGACGACGGCCCGGTCGCCGCGCCCGAGGGGCCGCCACCACGTGCGGTGCCGCCACCGCCCCATCGTCACGGCCGCGCGGACGGTGAGCGGCAGGGTGGTTGGCGGCACGGACTGGGTCACGTAGGCGACGCCGTCGGCCGGGAGGCCCGTCACCCGTCCGCCGGACGGCGTCACGACCTGCGCCACCACGTCGAGCAGCGTCGACTTGCCGGAGCCGTTCGGACCCGTGAGCGCGGTCACGACCCCGGCCGCGAAGGTCACGTCGACGCCGTCGAGGACGGTCCGGTCACCGCGGACGGCGGTCACCCGGTCGAGGTGGACGCCGGAGGTCCGGAGGTCGTTCGGAGCGGTCGAGGGCACCTGAACACGCTATCAGTATCGATAGTCGTTTTCATGTAGCGTCTCGGACCGTGACCTGGCTGACCAATCCGTTCTCCGTCGACTTCATGGTGCGCGCCCTCGTCGGCGGCGCCCTGGCCGCGGTCCTCTGCGCCGTGGTCGGCACCTGGGTGCTCGTCCGGGGCATGGCGTTCCTGGGCGAGGCGCTGTCGCACGGCTTGCTGCCCGGCGTCGCGGTCGCCACCCTCACCGGGATCCCGGCCGTGCTCGGCGCCGCGGTCAGCGCCGGCGTCATGGTCCTCGGGGTCGGGGCACTGCGCCGCCGTGCCCGGTTGTCGTACGACACCTCGATCGGGCTGCTCTTCGTCGGCATGCTCGCCCTCGGGGTCATCATCGTGTCGTCCTCGCGCTCGTTCGCCACTGACGTCACCGCGATCCTGTTCGGCGACGTCCTGGCGGTCACCCGCGCCGACCTGGGCGGACTCGCGCTCGCCGTGGCCGTGGCACTCGCCGTGGCGGTCGGGTTCCACCGGCCGTTCACCGCCCTGGCCTTCGACCCCCGCAAGGCCGCCACGCTCGGACTGCACCCGCGGGTGGCCGAGGTCGTGCTCATCGGCCTCGTGACCCTGGCGGTCGTCGCCTCGTACCGGGCCGTCGGCACCCTGCTCGTCGTCGGCCTGCTGCTCGCGCCCGCCGCAGCCGCACGCGCGTGGACCCGGCACGTGGCCTCGACGATGCTGCTCGGCGCCGGCATCGGCACCGCCGCCGTCCTCGTCGGCCTGCTCGTCTCGTGGCACGCCGGCACCGCCGCGGGCGCGAGCATCGCCGCGGTGGCCGTCGCGAGCGTCGTCGCGTCGCGAGCGGCCGCATCAGCCGTCGTCGCGCTGCGACACACCCGGACCCCGGCACCGGCGCGCGCGGCCGCGCCGACAGCACCACGATCCGCCGCACCGTACCGAGAGGGAGCATGACGCACTCGACCACCCGACGCGCACCCGCGCGCCCCCTGTCCACCATCGGCCTGGCCACCGGCCTGGCCCTCACCGTGACCGCCTGTTCCACGGGCACCCCGTCGGCCGACGACGCGACCGCGAGCGCACGTCCCCACGGCTACGTCGAAGGGGCGAGCGAAGCCCAGGAGCCGCAGGTGCGCCTCCTGGCCGTGTCGGCGACCGGCGAGACGGCGCTGCACGACCTGCTGACCGAGGAGTCCACCGAGCTCGACGGGGTGGACGCCCCCGAGCACTCCGCCACCGACGGCCGGTTCCTCGTGACGAGCGACGGCGACCGCACGACGATCGTCGACGGCGGCGCGTGGACGGTCGACCACGGCGACCACACGCACTACTACGCTGCCGAGCCCCGCGTCGTCGGCACCGTCGACGGCGGCGGTCCGGTCGAGGTGCACTCGTCCGAGACCACGACGACGCTGACGTGGCCGGACCGCGGCGAGGCCGTGGTGCTCGACCGCGCGGCCCTCGGCCAGGGCGAGGTCGACGAGACTGCACGGGTCGACGCCACGGTCCTGCTGCCGGTGGGCGAGCAGCTCGTCGCCGCCCAGGGCGACACCGTCCGGGTGCTCGACGCGGACGGCCACCCGGTCGACACCGCAGCGGGCGGCGAGCAGGCCTGCACCGACCCGGCCGGCGGGATCCTGACCCGTGCAGGAGCCGTGGTGGGCTGCGCCGACGGCGCGGTCGTCGTCGACGACGCCGGGCAGACGTCCTTCGTGGACCGGCCCGGCGACGCCGAGCGTCCGACGGCGTTCGCCGCACGCGCCGGCCGTCCGACGGTCGCCGGGCTGGCCGGGGACACCGGCTTCTGGCTGCTCGACGTGCGCGAGGGCTCGTGGCGCCACGTGCCGACCGAGCGCCCGCTGCGCGCCGTGGTCGCCGTGGACGACGAGGACGAGCACGTGGTCGGGGTCGACGCCGACGGCCGGGTGGTCGTCGTGACGCCGGACGACGGCACAGCCGCCTCGACCGAACCCCTCATCGACGCCGGTGCCACTCCGTTGCTGCAGCTCGACGCCCAGCGCGCGTACCTGGCCGACCCCGCCGACGGCACGGTGCACGAGATCGACTTCGCCGACGACGCCCGCGTCGCCCGCACCCTCGAGCTGCCGGTCGCACCTGCCGCCTTCGCGGAGGTCGGGCTGTGAGGGCGACGACGCGACTGCTGACCGCCGTGGTCGTCACCGCGACGCTCGCCGTCACGACCGCCGGGTGCACCGCCGCCGGCTCGGACCGCCCCCTCGTCGCCGTGACCACGAACATCCTGGGCGACGTCGTGTCCGAGGTGGTCGGGGACCGGGCCGACGTCATGGTGCTCATGCCGCCGGGTGCCGACCCGCACTCGTTCGAGGTCTCGGCGCAGCAGGCAGCACGCCTGCGGAGCGCCGACCTGGTGGTCGAGAACGGCCTCGGGCTCGAGGAGGGCGTCGCCCGGCACGTGCAGGCCGCGGCGGAGGACGGCGTGCCCGTGACCACCGCCGGCGACGCCGTCGAGGCGCTCGACTGGACCACCGAGGACGACAGCGGCACGGACCCGCACTTCTGGACCGACCCGGCACGGATGGTCGACGTCGTCGAGGCGCTCGACGCGGACCTGCGCGCGGTCGGCATCGAGCCGGCGGGCACCGACGCCTACCTGGCCGAGCTGCGGGACCTGGACGACGAGATGACGACCGCGCTGGCCACGGTGCCCGAGGACCGTCGGGCCCTCGTGACGAACCACCACGTGTTCGGGTACCTGGCCGACCGGTTCGGCTTCCGGGTCGTCGGCGCGGTGATCCCGAGCGGCACGACGCTCGCCTCGCCGAGCGCCGCGGACCTGCGCGACCTCGCCGACGCGATCGAGACGGCGGGGGTCCCGACGATCTTCGCCGACGCCTCGCAGCCGGCACGACTGGCCGAGGTGCTCGCCGAGGAGGTCGACGTGCACGTGACTGTCCGATCGCTCGCGACGGAGTCGCTGACCGAGGACGGCGCCGCCTCGACGTACCTCGGCATGATGCGGTCGAACACCGCGGCGATCGTCGACGGCCTGTCGATTCGTAAATGAGAATGAGAATCAATACAGTGTCATCCATGACCTCACCGAAGAACCTGCTGGCCCCGGCCGCCCTGCTCGGCGCCGCCGCCCTGGCCCTGACCGGCTGCTCCTCGAGCCCGGCCGCCGGCGACCGCTCCCCGACCCCCGCGGCCGACGGCACGCGCATCACGCTGACCTACGACGGCGGCCTGCTCACCCTCGACGACGACCTGCGCGTGGTCGCCGACGACGCGATCGACGGCTTCACGCGCGTCAACCCCGCCGGTGACGGCCGCCACGTGCTCGTCACCGTGCCCGAGGGCTTCCGGGTCCTCGACACGCAGGCCGAGCCGGCCCTGACCGACGCGGTGTTCCCCGCCGACACCGGCGGCCACGCGGTCGTGCACGGCGACCGGACGGCGCTCTTCGCCGACGGCACCGGCGACGTCACGACCTTCGACCACACCGAGCTCGACGGGGCCGACCTGCCCGACGTCGAGACGACGAAGTCCGAGGCCGCCCACCACGGCGTCGCCATCGAACTCGAGGACGGCACGCTCCTGACGACCATCGGCACCGAGGAGAGCCGCTCCGGCGTGCGCGCCCTGGACGCCGACGGCGAGGAGATCGCCCGCTCCGAGGCGTGCCCCGACGTGCACGGCGAGGGCGCGGTCTCGGGCGAAGTCGCGGTGTTCGGCTGCACCGACGGTGCCCTCGTCTACGCGGACGGAGCGTTCGAGAAGATCGACGCCCCGACCGAGTACGGCCGCACCGGCAACCTGTTCACCACCGAGGGTTCGTCCGTCGCGGTCGGCGACTACAACGACGACCCCGACAGCGAGGGGTACCTGCTCGACCAGGTCGCCCTCATCGACGCCGCCTCGGGGGAGTACACCGTCGCGGACATGCCCGACGGCGTCGGCTTCACCTTCCGCGACCTCGCACGCGGCCCCGGCGACGAGGCCGTCGTGCTCGGCTCGGACGGCGCCCTGCACACCTTCGACGAGACGACCGGCGAGCAGCTCGAGTCGTTCCCCGTGATCGCCGCGTGGGAGGGCCCGGCCGAGTGGCAGGACGCCCACCCCGCACTGAAGGTCGCCGGTGACGTCGCCTACGTCACCGACCCTGCCGAGCAGAAGGTGCACGCGGTCGACCTGACCACCGGAAAGGTCATCGCCTCGAGCGACGAGCTGCCGGGCGTGCCCAACGAGATCGCGGTGGCGTAGCACCGGAACGAGCCCGAACCGGACGGGAGGCCCGTGGCGGCGTCGCCACGGGCCTCCCGTCCGTCCGTGGGTGCGTCCTGCACCCGTCCGGGTCAGCCCTGCGGCGGCGAGTAGAGCTGCAGGTCATTGCCCTCGCTGTCCTTGAAGGGGATGATCTTGCCCCACGGGTGCTCGCTGATCTCGCCCTGGATGTCCGCGCCGCGCTCCTTGAGCGAGGCGACCTCGTCCTCGATGCTGCCGTCCGGCTGGAACGTCACGACCGCTCCCCCGCCGCTCGACGAGGTGGCCGACTCGCGGCTGTTCAGCCCGATCATCAGGCCGTTCGCGTCGATCTCGCTCCAGTCGTCCGACTGGTCCTTCACCGTGAGACCGAGGGTGTCGCGGTAGAACGCGACCGCACGCTCCATGTCGCTGACCGGGACCCAGACTGCTGCCACTCCACTTGCCATGGTGTTTCCTCTCGTCGTGGTGTGCCGTGGACGGTAGGCAGTTCCCGTGCACGCCGGCACAGGCTCGGTGTCCCCCGAACGCGGCGTCGAAGACACTGCAAACCGACCGGGGAAGCGCTCCGAATGTCATGTGTGCCGCACTCCGCGGCGCGCACGAGAAAAGAGGGCTGATCATGACCAGCAGCGCAGCAAGCACCCGCACCGGCTCCGGCGCGACGTGGACCCAGCGGGGCGCGTTCGTCTTCGGTGTCGTCTTCCTGATCGTCGGCATCGCCGGCTTCATCCCCGGCCTGACCATGGACATGGGCACGATGTCGATGGCCGGCGACGGCTCGATGGCACTGCTCCTGGGCACGTTCCAGGTGTCCGTCCTGCACAACATCGTGCACCTGCTCTTCGGCATCGTCGGGCTCGTCGCGGCCCGCCGCGCAGCGTCGGCCCGCCTGTACCTGCTCGTCGGCGGCATCATCTACCTGGTGCTCTTCGTCTACGGCCTCTTCACGGCCGGCATGACCAGCGGCGCGAACTTCGTACCGCTGAACAGCGCGGACAACGTGCTGCACGCCTTCCTCGCCGTCGCGATGATCGTGCTCGGCCTGGTCCTGCCGCGGATCGGTGCGCGCACCGCGCGCTGACCCACCAGCGCGACCGACAGACCGACGGGAGGCCCGTGGCGACACCGCCACGGGCCTCCCGTCCGTCGTCTGCCCACGTCCGTGCCCCGGCACGGGCATCGCGCCCGCGGGAGCCGGGGCGCGATGCCCGCACGGGGGCGCAGTACGCCAGCGGCGCCGCTCCACGCCCCGTCGCAGCCACGGCGTACTGTCCGCTGCATGCCCGCACTCACCGACACGTTCACCCTGTCCAACGGTCTGCACATCCCGAAGATCGGCTTCGGCACCTGGCAGATCCCGTCCGGCTCCGAGGCGTACGACGCGACGAAGACCGCGCTCGACCTCGGCTACCGCCACATCGACACCGCCCTGGCGTACGGCAACGAAGCCAGCGTCGGCGAGGCCGTCCGCGACAGCGGCATCCCCCGCGACGAGGTCTTCATCACCACGAAGCTGCCGGCCGAGATCAAGACCGCCGACGGCGCCCGCGAGGCCTTCGAGACCTCGAGCCGCAACCTCGACCTCGGCGGGATCGACCTGTACCTCGTGCACGCGCCGTGGCCGTGGAGCGACATGGGCAGCGACCACCGCGACGGCAACGTCGAGGTGTGGAAGGTCCTGGAGGAGGTCTACGACGCCGGCCGCACGAAGAGCATCGGCGTCTCGAACTTCGCCGTCGCGGACCTCGAGGACCTGCTCGGCCGCACCGACGTCGTCCCGCACGCCAACCAGATCCGCTGGTTCATCGGCAACACCCAGGACGAGACGACCGCGTTCGACCGCGAGCACGACATCCTGACCGAGGGCTACTCCCCGCTCGCCACCGGCGGCCTGCTCGAGAACGGCCAGATCGCCGAGATCGCGGCGAAGTACGACAAGACCGTCGCCCAGGTCGCGATCCGCTACCTGCTCGAGAAGGACGTCCTGCCGCTGCCGAAGTCCACGACCCCGTCGCGCATCGCCGCGAACGCCGACGTCGACTTCGTGCTCGCCGCCGAGGACGTCGCCGCCCTCGACGCGCTCGAGGACACCGCGAACTGACGCAACCCCCAGTACAGACTGGAGGCGCGGTGCTCGCTGGCGCCGCGCCTCCCGTCCGTCACGCGGCTGGTCTCACTCGAGCTTCTTCAGTCCGAGCGCGGCCTTCTTCCGCACCCACGGACGGTCGTCGGTCAGCTTCTCCTCGAACGCCGCCCGCGCCCGCGGGTTCGGCCGCTTGCTCAGCGCCGACACCGCATGCCCGCTGACGTCGTGGTCGTCCATGAGCTGCAGGAGGACGTCGACCGCTTCGGGCCGCTTCGACTTCCCGAGCGCGAGGGCCACCATCTGCCGGGCGTCACCGTACTGGGGATCGAGCACGAGCGCTGCCACGTCGTCGAAGTACTCGTCCACGTACGCGGTCTCGATGGAGTTCCCCACCGCCCAGCGTGTGTCCGCCTCGTCAGGGAAGCTCCGGAACGCCTCGATCAGCGCGGGCATCGCCGTGCCCTTCGCGGAGGGATTCGTGAGCGTTCGCACGACTGCCCGCTGCATCGCCGGTGTCCGGACCCTCCGTAACCACTCGATCAGCAGCGGTACCGCGTCCTTGTACCGGACAGGGGCCTGAGCGAACGCAGACAGGCTCGGGAAGTCGTAGCCGAGCTCGCGCAGGTCGGCGAGGATCGCCGAAAGCTCGGCGGCTTCGTCTGGAGTGAGCGGCATCAGGTCCTCGGGAGCGTGGGGCGGCGAGTTCGCTTCACGAACTGCTGTGCCGCCTCAGGCATGCGAGAACTCGATGCGGAAGCGGAAGTCCTCGAAGTCGACGTCGCCCAGTCCGTTGCTGCACCGAACGACCATCGAGTCGACCTCCTGCTCGACGATCATGCCGAAGTTCCCCGTCCATGCGTCCTCCGAGCCGTACGGGGAGCGCCAGACGTTCCACACCCGCATCCGCTCGAGGTTTGACGGGTCGTCGACCGCGAACTCGATGACCGGCGGTGCCGTATCCGTCCAGAGCCGGAAGCCGCTCCCGCTCAGATGGTTGATCGTCACCGTCGACCCCTCGACGTCGAGCGCCATTCCTTGGTCTCGATCACCACGGGCCGTCTCGAACACGACCCGTCCCCGTGCGATCCCGGGCGGAAGGTCGAGGATCGCCCAGACCGTCGTACCCCGCAGATCGATCGACGCTGCTCCAGCTTGACGGAAGCGCTCCTCCATGAAGATCGACACGAAGAGCAGTCTCCTGCAACGAGCGGGGTCAGAGCCAGCCGGTCTCGTAGGACAGGAACCCCGGACGTTGCAGAGCGTCCAGTTCCTCTCGGACAGCTGCAAGGCCCTGGGCGCCGTCGACCGCGAACGCGACCAGACGTCCGCGCGTTTCCACGAGCGCGTCATTCCGCTGCAACAGCCCCAGGAGTGCGGCGGTTGCGTCATCACTCTCGACGAATGCTCGGAGCACCCAGAATGCGCTTCGTTCGACAACTGCAGTCGGCGTGAGACCGACTCCGTCACGCTCCTCGAGACGCACTCCATCACCGAGCGACCAGCCGTACGTGAAGAACGGGATGCAGCAGAGCTGGTGGGTGCCGTCACCGAGGTCCCGGAAGAGGAGCTGCTCGAATCGCAGAGGACTCGTCGGATCTTCAGAGATCAGCGCGTCAGCAACGAAGTCGACTCGGCCCGCCCACACCGGATCGGGGTGCAACGCCCATCGAGCTGGATCGGGTGCAGTCATCCGACCTGCTTCGGCAAGGCGTCACGAACACACGGGCGCTGGACCTCGTCGTGCACGGATGACCGCTTCATGTGGCCTGACCGTACCGCAGGGGTCACATGGAGCACGAACTCGTAGGGTCGAGTCGTACCGACCGCACACCCGGGTGGGTCCGCGCCCCACCGAGGACCCGACGACGGGAACAGATCGTCCCTGTTGCCGGTTGCACCACACGGTGCCGCAGCCAGTGGCACGACGACCTCAGGAGGCCACCATGACCACCACCGAAACCGCCATCCTCGCCGGCGGGTGCTTCTGGGGAGCGCAGCAGCTCCTCCGTCGCCGTCCCGGCGTCATCAGCACCCGCGTCGGCTACTCGGGCGGCGACACCCCGAACGCGACGTACCGCAACCACGGCGACCACGCCGAGTCGGTCGAGATCGTCTTCGACCCGTCGGTGATCTCGTACCGCGACCTGCTCGAGTTCTTCTTCCAGATCCACGACCCGTCGACGAAGGACCGCCAGGGCAACGACGTCGGCCGCAGCTACCGTTCGGCGATCTTCTTCACCTCGCCCGAGCAGGAGCAGGTCGCGCGCGACACGATCGCGGACGTCGACGCGTCGGGCATCTGGCCCGGCAAGGTCGTCACCGAGGTCGAGCCCGCGGGCGACTTCTGGGAGGCCGAGGAAGAGCACCAGGACTACCTCGAGAAGTACCCCGCCGGGTACACGTGCCACTTCGTGCGCCCCGGCTGGAAGCTGCCGCACCGCGACGAGGCGACCGCGGCGGTCTAGGGACAACCCACTGACGGACAGGAGGCGCGGTGCCAGCTGACCGCGCCTCCTGTCCGTCGTCCCTCCGACCGCTCCTTCACCGCGCTGACACGTCCGGTTCGGCAGCTGTCGGGTCGGCGAGGCCAGGATGGGGTCACCGCACCGAGGGAGACACCGTGGACACAGCGCCGTACTCGCAGCCGATCCGGGAGTACATCGAGCAGCTCCGGACCGAGGGCTACCGCGTCGCCGACGGCCACACCGCCGATCCGGACCTGATCGACCCGCACGGCAACCCGGTGCTCACCTGGCGTGACGACTACCCCTACGACGAACGCCTGCCGCGCGACGAGTACGAGCACGCGAAGTACCTGCTGCAGATCGAACTGCTGAAGTGCCAGTACTGGCTCGAGGACACCGGGCAGAAGGCCGTCGTGCTGTTCGAGGGCCGCGACGCAGCGGGCAAGGGCGGCACCATCAAGCGGTTCACGGAGCACCTCAACCCCCGCACCTCGCGGGTCGTGGCGTTGAGCAAGCCGAGCGAGCGGGAACGCGGCGAGTGGTACTTCCAGCGGTACGTGCAGCACCTGCCGTCGTCGGGCGAGATGGTCCTGTTCGACCGGTCCTGGTACAACCGTGCCGGCGTCGAGCGGGTGATGGGGTTCTGCTCCGACGACGAGTACGAGTCGTTCATGACCCAGGTGCCGCAGTTCGAGCGGATGCTCGTCGACTCCGGTGTGCACCTGACGAAGTTCTGGTTCTCGGTGACCCGGCGCGAGCAGCGGACCCGGTTCGCGATCCGCCAGCTCGACCCGGTGCGCCAGTGGAAGCTGTCCGACATCGACCTGCTCTCGCTCGACCGGTGGGACGACTACACCGAGGCGAAGAACGCGATGTTCACCCGCACCGACAAGCGGTACGCGCCGTGGACGATCGTGCGGTCGAACGACAAGAAGCGGGCGCGGTTGAACGCGATGCGGTACTTCCTGACGCAGTTCGACTACCCGGACAAGGCCGTCGACGTGATCGGCAAGCCGGACCCGCTGATCGTCCGCCGCGGCAAGCGGGACGTCGACGTGGAGTAGGCGTTCCGTCAGGAGTCGCGGGCCGGCCGTTCGGGTTCCGTCAGCGCCCTTCCCCGGCGCCGTGGCGCGCGCGAGCGTGTCCGTGTGACCCTGACAGCGATCCTGCCGACGCTCCGCGCGTCCGTCCCCGACCCGGTGGACCCCTTCCTGTGGCCCGCGCACACGGTGCCCACGACCGACGACGTCCTCGTCGCCGCGATCTCGATGGTCCGGCTCGCCGACCTCGCCGGCACCCCGTGCGTGCACACCGCTGAGCAGTCCCCGCCCCGGTACCGCCCGCGCGACTGGGCACCGCGCGACGTCAGCGTCGCGGTGGCGTCGGTCACCCGCGTCCGGCGGCCCCGCCCCGGCGTGGTCCTGCTCGAGCTCGACGCCGTGCTGCCCCGCTGCGCCGTCCTCGAGCAGGTCCGGCTCATCGGCCGCACGAGCACCGCGCCGCTGTCGACCGTGTACGTCGTCACCCGGTGCGACGGCGAGACCGACGGCCCCTTCCACCGCCTGCCGACGCCGCTGCCCGCGGACGTCCGGGCCGGCGACCTGGTGTGCTTCCCGTGCCTCGCCACGGTGCGGCACCGGGACGTCGTCGAGCCGGTCCGCGCCGAGGTCGCGGAGGCCTGATGTCGACGTCGGCGGTCCCCCTGCGCTCCCGGTCGCTGCCCGGCCCGCACCTGTGGGGCTGGTACTCGGTGCGACCGGTCAGCCGTGCGATGTGGAGCTCACGGACGCTGACGGTGTTCCCGCCGGGGACGACCCCGGCGGAGTGCTGGCGGTTGCGCGCCTGGCACGCCTGGCCGGCCCTCGGCGCGCTGTTCGTCGTGGTGGTGCTCGCCGTGACCGTCGACCGACCGGGTCCGGGGATCATCATCGGGCTCGTGCTCTACGCCCTCGGGTTCGTCGTGCTCGACCGGGCGACCCGGACGCTGCGCCCCCGGGTGCGGACGCTCACCGTGACGACCTTCCACGGGGGCGACCGACCAGCGGTGCACGGCGACGAACGGCTGCTGGCCGGGTCCCTCGACGCGTTGTCGATCCTGGAGCGGGCACTGCGTGCGCACCGGATCGGCCCGGTCGACTTCGAGCTCGTCTGGGCCGACGTCTGGGACGCGCTCCCGGCTCCGGGGTCACCGGTCGGCCGCTGACCCGGGCCGGCAGCGGTCGGTCACTCGTCGACGGAGTCGTCGTCCTGGGTGCTGAGGTACAGGCGGTGGCTGGTGATGATCATCGACAGCCACCCCGCGCCGGTCACCCACCCGACGGCGACGTCGGTGAACCAGTGCGCCCCGAGCAGCACCCGCGACAGCCCCACCGTCGCCGCCGTCCCGGCCGCACCGCCGATGATCGCGACCTGCGGGGCGGTGCGCTCCTGCCGCAGGGCCAGCAGGTACGCGAGCGTCCCGATGATCGTCGTCGTGTTGAGCGTGTGCCCGGACGGGAACGACGGCGACGTCTCGAACGGCGGGATCGCGTCGCGGCGCCGCGGGCGGTTTCGCTTGATGAGGTCCTTGCCGAGCAGGGTCATCGCGAGTGAACCGGCACCGGCCGCGAGCAGCACCGTGACCGGGCTCGCCCGACGGTCCCGGATCGCGAAGGCCGCCGCCGAGCCGAGCGTCAGGGCCGGCATCGCGACCGGGCCGAACACGTGCGCGATGGTCGCGGCCACCCCGTTGGCCAGCGGGGAACGCAGGCGCTTCGCCCGCTCGAGCGCCGGACGGTCCAGGCTCTGGATCCCGTCCCGTCCGGTGACGCCGTCGTAGATGTACGCAGCGCCCGCCGTCGCCGCGACCGCGATGCCGCCGCCGACCGCGAGGGTCGTGACGAGGGCGCGCCGGGCACCGATCCGCTTCGCGACAGTGAGGTGCCGCTCCGCCAGGCGCTGCCCGGGGCGGCTGCGCCACTCCGTCAGGTCACGGCGGCCGATGCGTCGGTCGTGGGGTGTGGGCGCGGAGGCGGCAGGGGTCGAGGGGTCGGTCACCGGGCCAGTCTGGCCCTCGGTGGTCAGCAGTGCCGGAGTGACGGTGGACGACGAGGGCCTCCGCGACGGTCGCGGTTGCGGTCGCGGTCGCGAGCACGGTGCCGCTCGGAACGACGACCTCGGCGCTCACGACCGCACGGACCAGTGCCACTCCGGCCTGACGGCCTGTTGTGGTCATGACTCGGTCAGCGGAACGCCCACCGGAGCATCCGTGGGAGCAACAGAGCTTCACCACTTCCCCTCGTGGAATACATATGTTAGAACTTCAGACACCAACAACGAGGTTTTCGGGAGGGCAACGACATGTACGAGCGCAAGGGAACGACGATGCTCCTCGGGAGCGCCATGGCAGGGGTCTTCACTCTGGGGATCCTCGTGCCGGCGGCAGCCGCTTCCGCGGCCGAGCCTGAGCGCAGTGGTCCGGTGGTCATGGACGAGATGAAGCCGGGAACGCCGATCGTGGACGGGCGAACAGGCCAGGTGAGCAGGCCAGATGCTGCAGGGTCTCCGCTCGGCACGGTGGACTGCGGTGGGGTCGCGTGGGCGCCCCCTGGAGCAGTCACGTGGGGTCCGGAATCACGAGGGAAGTGCGGGCTCGCGGGCTTTCCCGGGTACAAGGCCGGGTACGCATTCGCCATCGCGCCCGGTTCCAACGCACACGCGTGCGTGCAGGGCCTCGGGTACTCCAGCGGAAAGGGCAAGTGGTACAGCGTCGGCTGCGGCTCTTCCGGCAGGACCACGGTGAGCTGGGGGAACGTCCTCGCATACCAGAAGGGGAAGGCGAGGTCGCAGACCGGTCTCGGCGGCTTCATGAAGTGGTGGTGAGCTTCCGTATGAAGCGGCGCGGATGGGCGATCATGACCGTCTGCTCCCTTGTGATGGTCGCCGTCGGCGGCGTCTGGGCAGCCGACAACGTCCCTGACAGGGGTCGTCCCACCGGTCACGCAACAACCGCGGCACGCACCGCGGAGGGAATCCTCGGAGAAGTGGGGTGCTCGGCGCGCCACGTCATCGCCGATGACATGTACCAGTACCCGAGCATGCGCGAGGTCGACTGCGTACTGCGCGACGGTGCGATCCTCAGCGCCTCGACCTTCACGACCCGCGCCGCTGCACTCCAGAACCTCGCCACCTGGCAGCTGGCCGGGTCGGATCGCTGGGCCGTCGTCGGCGCGAACTGGTTCGCCGTCGGCCCCCGGAAGATGGTCCACAGGATCAGCCAGCGCTTCCCTGACGCAACCCTGCCGACACAGGAGCTCCCGGAATCATCAGCTCCATCGGATGCGCTTGCCGCTCGAACAGACTGCGTACAGAGCGCAAGCGCGTTCCTGACCTCTCGGATCGCGGAACCAGAACGGTGGCGGAACGACCGACCGACCGTTGACGTCCTGTACCCGGGCCTCACGGCAGTCATCGACAGCCTGGACATCGATCGAGCAGCGTTCGACCAGATCGGTGCCACTGACACCCCCGAGTTCGAGGCTTGGTTCGCATCGTTCGCACCCGCGATCAAGGACTACTGCCGCACTCCACCCCAGATCACCAGCGAGGACCTGCCATGAACACGCTCATCACTGCTCGCCGGATCGCCGTGACCGGAGCGGTCTTGTTCGGCATCGGCGTCGTCCTGATCCTCGTCATCGACCAACCGCTCTACCTGGGAACGCAGGCGATCGACGTGGGCTTGGGATGGGGCGTCAGCGTCGGCTTCATCGTGAAGTACACAGCGTTCGGTCTCGGCCTCGTCCTCATCGGCGTGAGTCCGATCGCCTGGATGATCGAGACACGGTTCCCGGCTGGCCCCCGCCCAGAGGAGTGAGCGCTCGCTGCACCCTGCCGGAGCAACAGCGCGACCAGGCTCGACGGTTGCGACGGTCTCCACGGGAACCTGCTCGGGACACCGTGCCAGCACCTGACCGAGATCGTGCGCACGGTCCCGGTCAGTTCGCCGGTCGTATCCACCACAGGATCACGGTGGTCCTCGATGTCCCCGGAGCCAGCGGGCTCCGGCGCCCGAGCACCTCGAGCTCGGCCAGGTGCGCGTCGGGCTGCAGGTCCTCGAGTGCGGCGATCGGTGCGGCGACGGGGCGCTGCAGCCACACCTCGAACCGCGCGCCGCCGTCGGGGTACTCAGCGCCGTCGGGATGTTCAGCGCCGTCGTCCGGCTCCTCGGCCGCGGCGAGCGCGATCACGGTGCCCGAAGTTCGGCGGTACCCGACCGAGCGCCCGGCGCGGTAGCCGCGCTTCGCCACCCCGGTGCCGACGGGCAGCACCACGCCGTCCGGGCCGCCGCGCCCCTGCACCGCGCCCTCCCACGTGCCGAGGTCGAGCTCGTCCGCCGGACCCGCGCCGTCGACGACGACCGTGCCGCCGTCCTCGGTGCGGACCTGGCAGACCTCCCACGGCGACCAGTGCGTGGTCCGGTCACCCTCGTTCGTGAAGGTGATCCGTTCCTCCAGGCCGCCCGTGACGAGCGCGAACGCGCGCTCGATCCGCAGACCGGTGCGCACGTCGGAACCGCTGCGCAGGGAGACGGTGGTCGGCGTGTGTCCGAGGACGTCCCAAGGGCCGGCGTCGAGGACGGGGTCCGGCGGACCCGCCCACTCGTCCGGTCCGCTCCACCCCTGCGGCGCGGGCCAGGTCTTCGAGCCGCCGACGTTCGCCCACGTGCTCATCCCGCCGTCGCCGCGTGGCCAGGTCGCGACGGGCACGACGGGGCGCAGGTCGGCGTCCACCAGTGCCGGGTTCTGCCAGAGCAGTTCCTCGTCCCCGACCCGCAGTGAGAGCAGGCGGCCGCCCCGCGTCGGTGCGAACACCGCGCGGAGCGATCCGTCGCCGATCGTGACGAGCGGGAGCG
This sequence comes from Curtobacterium sp. MCBA15_009, assembly GCF_001864895.1. Classification (GTDB taxonomy): domain Bacteria; phylum Actinomycetota; class Actinomycetes; order Actinomycetales; family Microbacteriaceae; genus Curtobacterium. The sequence goes on along the minus strand of NZ_MJGO01000037.1, from coordinate 590,217 downwards.
GGTCCGTCACCGCTCGGGAGCCGTGCTCGGGACGAGCACGACCTTGCCGGTGGCACCGGCGGCTGCGATCCGGTAGCCCTCGTCGGCGTCCGCCAGGTCGAGCCGGTGGGAGACGACGACCTCGGGGTGCAGGCCGCCGTCGGCGAGCATCCGGGTCACGTCCTCCATGCCCTGCAGCGAGGTCACCCAGGACGCCGTGAGTGTGAGCTGCTTGTGCAGCAGGGTGTCCGACACCTCGGTCTCGAGTCGGCCGCCCTCGCCGATGAGCCCGACGCGACCCCACTCCGCCGCTGCCTCGACCGCGGTGGACCGGCCCGGCGTGGTGCCGGAGCAGTCCACGGTCACCTGGCAGCCGACGCCGCCGGTGAGTTCGAGGATCCGGTCGACGGCGTGCTCGTCCGCCGTGACGACGTCGTCGACGAGCCCGGTGGACTCGACGAACGCGATGCGCTCCGGGCTCCGTTCGACGCCGATGACCCGGCGGGCACCGAGCATCTTGCCGAGCATCGCGGCGGCGAGGCCGACGGGGCCGAGACCGACGACGAGCAGGTCCTCGCCGCCGTGCACCCGGGTACGGACGAGCCCTTCGTACGCGGTGCCGAACCCGCACGCGATGAGCGCACCGTCGACGTACGTCAGGTCGCCGAGGAGCGGCACGAGCGTCGACTCGTCGGCGAGCACGTACTCGGCGTGCCCGCCGTCGCGCTGCCAGCCGTACGAGGCCTTGTGGGGCTGGTCGGTGCAACTGATGAAGTAGCCGCTGCGGCAGTTGCGGCACCGGCCGCAACCCTGGATGTGGTAGACGATGACGTCGTCGCCGACGCCGAACCGGGTGACGCCGGGCCCGGCGGCGACGATGCGGCCGGAGGGCTCGTGGCCGGCGACGACGCCCTTGTAGGCGGGCGCGCCGTCGAGGCCCTTGTGGGTCTTGTAGCCGCGGTAGATGAAGCCGATGTCGCTGCCGCAGATGCCGGACGCGCCGACCTGCACGAGCACCTGGCCGTGGCCGGGGACCGGGACGGGGACCTCGCGCAGCTCGGCGGTCGCGTCCCCGGGCAGGAAGGCGCCGTGCATGGTCGTCGTGTCGGTGTCCATCGAGTCCGTGTCGATCGTGTCGGTGGTGGTCATGTCAGTCGTCCTCTCGGGCCCCGCGGCGGCGGGACAGGGTCACGTTGAGCAGGACCGCGAGCACGATGATGACGCCGCGGACCACGTTCTGCAGGAAGGAGTTCACGCCGAGCAGCACGAGGCCGTTGCCGATGAGCGTGATGAAGACGACGCCGAGGAAGGTGCCGATGAGGCTCCCCCGTCCGCCGGTCATCGCGGTGCCGCCGACGACGACGGCGGCGATCACGTCGAACTCGAGCCCGTTCGCGGCGGTCGAGTTGCCGGAACCGAGGCGGGCGGTGAGCAGCACGCCGGACAGCGCGCCGAGGAAGCCCATGATCGCGAAGAGCGAGATCCGCACGCGGCGGACGTCGATGCCGGCGAGCCGTGCCGCGGGGGCGTTGCCACCGACCGCGAAGACCGACCGGCCGAACGAGGTCTTCCGGGCGATGAACCCGAACACCAGGAACGCGAGGATCATCACGATCGCCGGCGTCGGGATGCCGAACAGGTCGCCGTTCAGGAAGTCCATGATCGGGTCCGAGTCGGGGATCTGCACCGGCAGGGCGTTGGTCACGAACTGGGCGAGTCCGCGGAGCACGCTCCACAGCCCGAGCGTCGCGATGAACGACGGCACCGCGAAGCGGGCGCGGAGGACACCGGCGACGGCACCCCACGCGGTCCCGATCGCGAGGGTGACGATGATCGCGACGATCGTCGGCAGGCCCCACTGCGAGATGCCGGACGCGACGACGACGCTCGACAGCGCCACGGCCGGTCCGGTGGACACGTCGATCTCGCCCGCGATGATGACGAGCGTCATGCCGGTCGCGGCGACGCCGATGAGTGCCGCGTCGCGCAGGAGTCCGCTCTGGTTGGCGGCGGAGAAGAACCCGACGGCGTTGAACGTCAGGTAGGCGTAGAGCAGGACGATCGCGACGAGCAGGCCGACGATGTTGACGAGGGTGGTGTTGCCCCCGATCGACCGGCGCACGCGGGTGAACGCGTTCGGACGGTCGTCGCCGGGTCCGTTCTTCGTCGTGCCTCGGGGGGTCTCGACGGTGGTGGTCATGATGGGTCCTTCACTCGGTGGACGTCGACGTCCGTCGCGGTGGTGTGGTCGGGTTCGGGGCGGGAGGACGCAGGCACCACGGAGTCCACGGGGTCCGCGGTGGCCGCGGTGGCCGCGGTGGCCGCGGTGGCCGCGGTGGCCGTAGTGCCCGCAGGGTCACCGGCGCCGTACGCGCCCATGGACGCGGCGAGGACGTCCGGCACGGTGACGTCCGGGGCGGTGAACTCCTCGCGGATCCGGCCGCCGCGCAGCACGAGGACGCGGTCACAGGCGAGCGGCAGTTCCTCGGCCTCACTCGAGACGAAGACGACCGCCTTCCCGCTGTCCGCGACCTGGCGCATGATCTCGTAGATCTGGGCCTTCGCCTGGACGTCGACGCCGCGGGTGGGTTCGTCGAGCAGGAGCACGTCGCTGTCGGCGTGCAGCCACCGGGCGATGACGGCCTTCTGCTGGTTGCCGCCGGACAGCGTGTTGATCGGGCGCGACAGGTCGTCCGCCTTGATCGCGAGCCGCTCGCCGAGCGCCTTCGTGGCCGCCCGGATCCGGCCGGTGGCGAGGAAGCCGCCGGCCGAGACGCGCTTCCAGTCCGACATGACGATGTTCTCGTCGATCCCCAGGCCGGGGATGATGCCGGTGCCCTTCCGGTCCTCCGGCGTCATGCCGACGCCGAGCTGCCGCATGCGGCGGGGCGTCGGGCGTTCCTCGACCGTGCCGCGGATGCGCACCGTGCCGGAGCGGATGCGGTCGTACCCGGCGATCGCGCGGAGCAGCTCGGTGCGTCCGGTGCCGAGGAGCCCGGCGATCCCGAGCACCTCGCCGGCGCGGGCCTCGAACGTCACGCCGTCGAGCTTGGGCGCGAGGACGAGGTTCTCGACGCGCAACAGGACCTCGCCGTCCGTACGGGCCTGGCGGACCGTCGTGGCCGACTCGAGCGCCTCACCGAGCATGAGGTGGATGATCCGGTCCGTGTCGGCGCCGGCGATGTCGATGGTCTCGATGACCCGGCCGTTGCGCATCACCGTGGCGGTGTCGGCGATCTGCCGGATCTCGTCCATCCGGTGGCTCACGTAGAGGACCGCGACGCCCTCGGCCGACAGTCGCTGCACCGTCGCGAGGACGATGTCGACCTCGGCGGTGGCGAGCGCAGACGTCGGCTCGTCGAGGATGAGGAGCTTCGGTTCCTCCTGCACCGCGCGGGCGATCTCGACGATCTGCTGCTCGGCGAGCGTCAGCGAACTGACCACCGCATCGGGGTCGATCGCGGCGCCGAGCCGCTCGAGGGTCGCCCGCGCCGACCGGACCATGCGGCGCCGGTCGATGCCGAACGGCCCGGTCGGCCACTTGCCGAGGCTGAGGTTCTCGGCGACGGTGACGTCCCGGATGAGCGAGAGCTCCTGGTAGCAGGTCGCCACGCCGCGGCGGCCCGCCTCGGTGACGCCGCCGGTGAGCGGCTCACCGTCGACGACGACGCTGCCGGCGTCCGGCCGCTCGACGCCGGAGAGCAGGCGGATGAGGGTTGACTTGCCGGCGCCGTTCTGGCCGAGGAGCGCCCGGACCTCGCCGGGTGCGATCGCGAAGTCGACGTCGTCGAGCGCGAGCACCCCCGGGTACTGCTTGCGTGCTCCGCGCACCTCGGCGATGGCCGTCCGGGTGGCAGGAGGCGGTGGTGTCGTCATCGACGGACCTCTCGTGGGGTGGATGGGGACGGACGGCGGGGCGACCCGGGGGCCGCCGCGCCCGCGGCGGGGTGACCGGGGTGGGGTCGCCCCGCCGCGGGGTGGGGCCTGCGATCAGGGCAGCCCGTCCTGGTGGGTCTCGAGCCACTTCGCCGCGTCGTCCGGCTGGTACAGGTCGATCTTCGCGGGGATGACCTCGCCCTTCTCGCCCTTGCCGTCGATGGCCTTCTCGGCCGCCGCGTACGCGAGCTTGCCGGCCTCGATGCCGGAGATGTCGACGACCGCCTTGAGCGTCGTCCCCTTCTTCAGGGCGTTCGCGATGTCGCTCGTCATGTCCGACCCGAAGACCGCGACCTTGCCGACGAGACCGCGGTTCTCCACGGCCTTGTAGGCGCCGACGGTCGCGCCGCCGGCCTCACCGTAGAGCCCGTCGAGGTCGGGATGGGCACTGAGCATCTGCTCGGCGGTCGGCACCGCCTGGTCGACCTCGGCACCCTCCTGGTTCGCGACGAACGTCGCGCCCGGCAGGGCCTTCGTGAGCGCGGCCTCGAACCCCGTGAAGCGCTGCTTGCACACCTCGTACTGCTCGCAGTTGATGACGCCCATCTTGGGTGCGTCGATCCCCTCCTCCTTGAAGTACGCAGCGGCCTGCTCACCGAGCATCGAGCCGAACTCCGCCGGGTCGCCGAGGACGTAGGCGGACACGTACTGCTGCACGGCGTCGTCGGAGACGCAGGTGTTGTAGCAGACGACCGGGATCCCGGCCTTCGAGGCCTGCTTCACCGCGGGCAGGCTGCCGTCGGTCGAGACCGCCGACATGATGATGGCGTCGACGTTCGACGACACCAGCGTGTTCATGAAGGAGCTCTCCTTCGACACGTCGCCGGCCGAGGTGGACTCGAGGAACTTGACCTTCGCGTCGCCCGCGTCGGCGGCGTCCTCGACGCCCTTCTTCACGCCGCCGTAGAAGCCCTGCGAATCGAGGTACATCGCGCCGATCCGCAGGGACGAGCCGTTGCCGGTGCCGGCCGTGGGGACGGAGCACGCGCTGAGGGCGAGTGCCACGGCGGCGATGCCGGCCGCGACGATCGCACCCCGTCGGAGGTGGGTTCGGGTCATGGTGATGCTTTCCTTCCTGGAGCCGGCGACGTTGCCGGGTCGAGCGGGATCGCCCGTGGTCGTCAGTCGCGCGACGGTGTCGGCGACGTCGAGGTGGTGAGGGACGCGGAGAGTTCCGCGTGCAGGGCACGCAACCGGGTGACGGTCGCGTCGCGTTCGGCGGCCTGGTCCGCGTGGAACAGGAGCATGGTCGGCAGCGAGGTCGCGAAGTAGTCGACCTCGGTCGGGGCGACGGCCAGCTCGTCGACGTACCGGGCGAGCTCGTTGAGCCGCTCGCGCGCCTCGTCGTGTCGGCCGAGGCGGTCGAGCGCGGCGACGGACCACACGCTCCGTTCGGTGAACGGGGTCGTCGCCATGTCCGTGAAGTCGCCGGTCGCGGCCGCTGCGGTCCGCCAGGCGGCTTCCGCACTGGAGGCCCGGCCCAGCTCCGCGAGCGCGTCACCGAGCACGAGGTGCAGGTCGGCGGTCGTGGCGAGCGGGTGCCGTGCCTCGCCCAGGGAGTCGGGTGCGTGCAGTGCCGACTCCACGGCGTCGGCGGCGGCGACCGGGTCGCCGGCGGCCAGCGCCCGTCGGGCGACGGCCAGGGCGGCGCGGTCCCAGGCGGCGAGGGCGACGCCCTCACCGCCCTCCCACGGCTGGAACCGGCGGGCGGCCATCACCGACCGGGCTTCGTCGACCCGGTCGAGGTCGAGGAGCAGGCCGACGCGGGTGAGCGTGAGGTCGTCGCGTGCGGACACCAGGTCGGGTCGTTCGTCGAGTGCCCGCAGGCGCTCCTCGGCCGGGCGTCCGGACCGTGCGGCGAGCTCGTCGGCCTCGTACAGCAGGCGGGCGTCGTCGGGCAGCGCGGCACGGGCGGCGGCGTAGTGCTCGGCCGCGCGGTCGAGGTCGCCGGCGACGTTCACCGCGGCCACCCCGAGGTTCCGGTGCAGGACCGCCGCGTCCTGTACGCCTGGCCCCGCGGCGACGCCGCGCTCCCAGGCGTCGACGGCGGCCTCGGCCTGCCCGCGGTCGTACAGCCACGAGCCGAGCATCGACCAGAGGACGGCTGCCGACGGGTCGAACGCCAGGACACGACGCAGCGCGTCGACGTCGTCGAGACGCGACGGCAGGGCGTTCGTCGGGTCGACGGCGGCTGCGTACGCGACGGCGCGGTGCGCGTCCTCGGTCCGTCCGGCTCGAAGCGCGAGGTCGGCACGGTGCACCGCGACGAGCGGCCGGACGTTCACCTGGCCGAGCGCCTGCCGGTCGGCCCGCTGCTCGGCGAGGGCGAGGACGTCCTGCGCCTGTACCGTGGCGCCGAGGGACGCGTACTCGAGCGCGACGTCGAGCAGCACCGTGGCGTCGTCGCTGACCGGCCGCCCGCCGAGGTGGCGCGCCCACTGGTCGAGCGGGTCGATCGCGAGCGTCTCGGCGAGCAGGGCCTCGGCCTCGTCCGCACGACCGAGCCGGCGCAGGAGCACGACGGCCGTGTCCCGAGCCTGCAGGTGCTCGCGGTCCGTCCGCAGCACGGCCTGCACGTGTTCGAGGGCACCACGGGGGTCCTCGGCGGCGGTGCTCCGGGCCAGCGCGAGGTGCGCCGGAGCGGCCTCGGCGGCGTTCCACGTGGCCTTGCCGAGCGCGCGGCGGCCGTCGTCGGCCCGACCGGCGCGGAGCAGGGCGAGGCCGAGTCGGTGGTGCGCCTGACCGCTCGAGGGGTTCGGCGCCCAGGACACGAGCCGGTCGACGGCGTGCTGCAGGTGCTCGACCGCGCGCTCGTACTCGGCCGCCGCGTACCGGCGGGTCCCGAGGGCGACGTGGGCCCGGACGTCCCCGGGGTCCCGGCGCAGCGCCTCGTGCCAGTACGGCTCCGGCGAGCGCGTCGCGTGCCGGTACTGCTCGAGGTAGTCGCCGATGAGGTCGAGCTCCTCGGTCGTCGTCACGTCCTCCGGAGCCGGCGGGGCGACGGCGGGGTCCGGCGCCGCGGCGGCCGCGTCGACCGGTCGCCGCGCGAACCGGACGAGCTCGTGGTCACCGTCGACGACGGCGACCCGCAGGGTCGCGGCGTCCGTGCCGGACGGCACCGCCCAGTCGACGACGACCGGCGCGTCGGGGGTGAGCCGTGCCTCCAGGACGGCCAGCACCGCACCGTCGGCGGTCTCGATGCGGATGGCGGCGTCCTCGGCGACGACGCTCGTCGCGACGCCGATGCGCAGCGCTCCCGGCTCCGGCACGTCGACGCGGATCGCCGCGTCGCGGGAGGCCTGCATCGCCGGGCCGATCGCGCTGATCGGGTACCAGAACTGCGAGAAGGTCTTCGTCTCGCCGGGTGCCAGGAACGAGAAGTCCGGCTGGTTGTCGGTGTAGACGCCGGCCATGAGCTCGACGTACGGGCCGTCGGTGTCGGTCAGGTTCGCGTCCCAGGCGTGCCCGAAGGGCGCGTCGCCCCACGTCCACTGCTTCTTGCCCGGCGAGATCGTGCGGTCGGCCCAGTGCACGAAGCCGGCCTGGCGGCCGTGGTCGTACCCGCCGAAGAAGGCGTCCTCGGTGTCGGTCACCATGTAGGACGTCGGCACCGGGATGTTCCGGTACCAGTCGAGCCGGTCCGCGTCGGGGTGCTCCCCGTCGACCCGGGCCGGGTAGTCGACCCCGTAGTACGTACCGTCGACCGCGGGGAACGTCGCGATCGCGCGCTTGGCGTGGTCGGCGACGTGGTGCACGTCCGTCGGGAAGAAGCTCTGGTAGTCGTCGTTCACCGCGGCGGCGACGTTCGCCCACCACAGGAACGTCTCGGTGCGCTCACTGCGGTTGTAGAGCCGGACGCGGGCCTCGATCGCCGAGGAGTCCGGGCGCAGCCGGATGCCGTGCATGCCCTTCATCCGGGCGAACGGGTCGTGGTCCGAGCACCACACCGTGACGGAGCCGTCGGCCTCGCGCTCGATCGACACGTCCGTCGGCAGGAACGTCGCCGGGCGGTGGTGCTGCGGCCAGTTGAACTCAACGCCACCCGAGATCCACGGCCCGGTCAGACCGACGAGCGCCGGCTTGATGACGTTGTTGCGGTAGAAGAAGTCGTGGTCGGCGGTCTTGTCGTACCCGATGTGGATGCGCCCACCGAGCTCCGGCAGCACCACGACCCGGACCCAGCGGTTCTCGAGGTGGACGGCCTCCCAGCGGTGCGGACGCTTCTCCGACGCGATGCGCTCGTGGAAGGGCAGTGGGAAGACCCGCCCGGACGATCCTTGGTAGACGCGCCGGTCGAGGAACTGCGGGAACCGGTCCGGCTCCTGCGGCTCGTACGTGTCGATGACGAGCGGTTCGGACCAGGCGGCGACGGCCTGGCCCTGCTGGTCGGCGGGGATCGGAGGGAGGTCGAGCCTCGACTCTTCGTTGAGCATGCACCGAGCGTACGGAGCACCCCCATCGCCGCGGAACGCAGGATCCGACGGAATACCTGGACGATCCGACGACGGGCGGGTGATGATGGCGCGTGCTCATCGAAGACGGTTTCCCCGGCCAACGCCTCCGCGTCCTCCCCGCGCGGCGCGTGGCACAGGCGCTCACCCAGCCCGGGATCGCCCACCTGGTCGTGACCGACGCCGGCTACTTCCCGACCGCCCAGGCGCACGGCAAGGCCCGGCCCGCCGGCACCGAGCAGTGCGTCGTCCTGGTCTGCGTCCTCGGCGCCGGGCGCGTGCACGTCGGCGGCGCCGTGCACGAGGTCCGCCGCGGTCAGGTCGTCGTGCTGCCACCCGGCGTGCCCCACGCCTACGAAGCCGACGACCGTGACCCCTGGACCCTCTGGTGGGTGCACGTGCTCGGCCGCGACCTGGCGGAGTTCCTGCGGAGCAGCGGCATGACCGCCACCCAGCCCGTGCGCCAGCTGCGCGACGTCTACCGCCCGGTGTCCCTCATCGAGGAGATCGTCGGCGCGATGGAACGCGGCGACACCGACGCCAGCCTGCTCGCCGCCTCCGGCGCCGCCTGGCACCTGATGGCCCAGCTCTGCGCCGAGCAGGTCGCCGGCGCCACCGCCCTGCCCGTCGTCGACGCCGCCCGCGACTACATCGTCGCCAACCTCGCCGAGTCCGTCACCGTCGGCGGCCTCGCCGCGATGGCGCGGATGAGCCCGTCGCACTTCGCCGCGCAGTTCCGGCAGCGCGTCGGCACGAGCCCGATCAGGTTCCAGACCCAGGTCCGGATGGGCCGCGCACGGGAGCTCCTGGACACGACGACGCGGAGCGTCGAGTCCATCGCCGCCGAGGTCGGGTACGACGACCCCTTCTACTTCAGCAGGGTGTTCCGTGCGGTGCACGACGAGACGCCCACGGCGTACCGAGGGTCGCGGCGGGGGTGACGACGCCTCGACGTGGTCGTCACGACCCCGCGGCCCGCTGCACCTCCTCGTCGCCGGCCGCGCACCGCGAGAACGCCGCCGCGGCACCGGTGCGGACCCGTGCGAGCGTGCCGTCGGGCTGCTCCTCGAGCCTGAGCAGGCCCATCCGCCGCAGGTACGGGGTCTTCCGCACGCTCTCGGCGCGTTCCGCGACGAGTTCGGCGGGGAGCTCGAACTCCTCGACGTTCCTGCCGCCGGCCGCGTAGGACCAGTCCACGAAGTCGAACATCGGCCACCACGTGAAGCCCCGGACGTCGACGCCCTGCGCCACGAGTCCCTGCACCGCACCGGCTGCGTCCCGCACCCAGGCGGACCGCACCGCGTCGTCGCCCTCGATGGAGGTCTCGGTCACGAGGATCGGCAGCCCGTACCGCTGGTCGAAGCGCCGGACGGTCTCCTCGAGGCCGTCCGTCCACCGGTCGTGTGCGTGCTGCACGACCCGGCCCGCTTCGTGCACGAGCCGCCGGGGTGACAGGTCCGGGTAGTAGTTGACGCCGAGCAGGTCGATCGACACCGCGCCGTCGATCAGTGCCCGCAGCACCGGTGTCGTGGCGCCGTGGGAACGCAGCCAACCGTGGGCGGGGTGGTCGGCCGTGACGCGACCGAGGACGAGGTCGGTCGGCACGGTGCCGAGCGTCTCGAGCAGCTCGGCCTCCGCCCGGGTCTCGGCCGTGTCGTCGGCGGCTTCGACGAGGGTGCTCGCCTCGACGTGGACGACGACCGCCGCGGGGTTCGCGGCACGGACGGCCCGGACGGTGCGCTGGATGCCCGCGGCGATGCCGAGCACGACGCACGTCCACCCGTCCCAGCCGGTCAGGCCCGGAGGCCACACCCCGCGCAGTCCGGCGAACGAGGCCGTGGTGATGGGTTCGTTGAGCGGCGTGACGTGGTCGACGACGCCGGCGTACCGCGCGGCGAAGGCGCCGGCGAACTCGGCGATCGCATCGGGGTACCCCGGGTCGGCGAAGGAGTCGTCGAGCCAGGTGGGCGTGCCGTAGTGCACCAGGTCGGCGATCACGGTGACGCCGTCGGCCGCGGCGTGCGGGAGCCGTTCGTCGAGCACCGACCAGTCGAACTCCCCCGGTGCCGTGTGCACCCGGGGCCAGTCGACCCCGTAGCGCAGCGCTCGCGCGCCGAGTTCGCGCACGGTGTCCAGGTCCGCCCGCCAGGACGCGTCGTGGTCGGTGAGCGCGTGCTCGTCGAGCGGCGCCATCGCGAACCGGGCGGGTGGGTAGACGCAGGTGTCCTCGATGCCGAGCGCCCACGTGAACGTGCCGGGGGCGAAGGCGGACGGGCCGGTCACTTCAGCCCGGACGTCGCGACGCCGGCGACGAAGTACTTCTGCGCGAAGAAGAACCCGACGGCGATCGGCAGCAGCGAGATCACGGCCCCGGCGAGCAGGACGGCGTGGTCCGTCACGTGGGCTCCGCCGAAGAGCGTCAGCCCGGCCGGCAGGGTGAGCATGTCGTCCGAGGTGCTGATGACGAGCGGCCAGAGCAGGTCGTTCCACAGCGCCATGCCGTTGAGGACCGCCACGGTCGCGATCGCGGGCTTCGCCAGCGGCAGGATGACCTGCCAGTAGATCCGCCAGTGCCCGGCACCGTCGATGCGCGCGGCCTCGTCGAGCTCCGGGGGGATGTCGATGAAGAACTGTCGGAACAGGAAGATGCCGAAGGCCGAGGTGGCCCGCGGGATGATGAGCCCCTGGTAGGTGTTCAGCCAGCCGAGGTGGAACAGCTCCACGAAGACCGGGATGAGCGTCACCTGGAACGGCACCATGAGCGTCGCGATGACGAGCACGAACGCGACGTTCCGGCCGACGAACCGCATCCGCGCGAGCGCGTAGGCGCACATCGAGTCGAAGAGCAGCGTCAGCACGGTGGTCACGGCCGTGAACACGAACGAGTTGAGCAGGAGCCGCAGGAACGGCAGCTGCGACCACACGCCCTGGTACCCGTGCAGCGTGACGCTGGTCGGGAACAGCGTGGCGGGGTGGCCGAACAGGTCCGCCTCGGAGCGGAACGACCCGCTCACCATCCAGACGAACGGCACGAGCGCGAACACGAGTCCGATGCCGAGGTACACCCACTTCAGGACGGAGCCGGTGACGACGAGGCCGCTCCGGCGACCGTGTCGCCGCCGTCGGTGGTCGGTGGTCGGCCGGGAGGCACGGGTCGGCTCCGTCTCGGACGGTCGCCGGGTGAGCGCGTCAGTCGACATCGTCGTACCGGAAGAGTCGGAGTTGCAGGACGGAGATGAGCATGATGATCACGAAGAGGACCCAGGAGATCGCCGACGCGTAGCCGGTCTGGTAGTCGACGAAGCCGTCGCGGTAGAGCAGGTTCACGAGGGAGTCGGTGGCGAACACGGGGCCGCCGCCGGTCATGACGTAGACGAGGTCGAACACCTGGAACGACTGGATCGTCAGGATCATCGACGTGAAGAGCAGCGTCGGCCGGATGCTCGGCAGCGTGATCCGCCAGGTGGTCTGCCAGCGGTTCGCGCCGTCGAGCTCGGCGGCCTCGTAGCGTTCCGCCGGCACGCCCTTGAGCCCGGCGATGAACAGGATCATCGCGAAGCCGATGCTCTTCCACACCGAGACCAGGATCACGGTCGGCAGGGCGAGCGAGGTCGACTGCAGCCAGGCGACGCTCGGCAGCCCGAGCAGGGCGGTGATGCCGCCGACGAGCCCGATGTCGGGGTCGAGCAGGAACTTCCAGACCAGGCCGATGGTGACGAGCGACACGATCGTCGGGAAGAAGAACACCGACCGGACGATCCGGTTGAGCAGCGTGTCCCGCTGCAGCAGGAGCGCGGCGACGAAGCCGAGCACCACGAGCAGGACGACGGAGACGACCGTGTACTCGAGCGTGACGCGCAGGGCGTTCCAGAACTGCGGGTCGTGGGCGAGCTGCACGTAGTTGCCGAAGCCGACGAACTGCTGCGAGACCGCACCGACCGTCCAGTCGAAGAACGAGTAGTACAGCGAGCGCAGGATCGGGAAGACGACGAACACGCCGAGGATGAGCAGCGACGGGGCCATGAAGAGCCAGGCCGGCTGGAAGCGGCGCGCTCGGCGGCGGGTGGGGCGCGCCTCCCGACCGGGGTCGGAGGCGGGGGCCCCGGCACGCGCCGTGCGTGCCGGGGCCGACCCGGTGGTCTGGTCGGTCACTTGCTGCAACCGGTCAGGCCGTCGATGGTCTGCGCGGCTTCCTTCGTCGCGTCCGCGACGGAGGTGCCGCGGGTGATCTTGCCGATCATCGGGACGTAGGCGTCGGAGTCGACCTTGGTGGCGTCCGGCACGTGCGGCAGGTAGAGGCGGGCGTCCCCGACCTGGCTGGCGAAGACCGACACCGTCGGGTCGGCCTGCAGCTTCGCGTCGTCCGACAGGTCGGTGCGGAGCGGCGGGAAGCCGGTCTGCAGCGAGAACTTCTGCTGCGCGGTCTTCGACGTCCAGTACGCCAGGAACTGCTGCGCCTGCTCCGGGTACTTCGTCTTCGCCGAGATCGACAGCGGTGCGATCGAGCCGAGCGTCGACGACTTGCCGTCGACGCCGACCGGGACCTTCACGATGCCGAGGTCGATGCCGGCCGACTTGTACCCGGAGGCCGCCCACGGCCCGTTGATCTCCATCGCGGCCTTGCCGGCCGAGAACAGCGAGTCGGCCTCGGCGCCGGTGAGGCCGACCGGGCTCACCTTGTCCTTCGCGACCAGGTCGCCCCAGGTCTCGAGGCCCTGGCGCGATGCGCTCGTCTGCACCGCGCTGCAGCCCTTGCTCGTGACGATGTCGCCGCCCTCGAGCCACTGCAGGACCGGCCACATCTGGATCGTCTGGTTGTCGGCGAGCGCGATGCCGTACTTGCCCCCGGTGGTGAGCTGCTTCGCGTCGGCCGCCAGCTCCTGCACGGTCGTCGGCGGCTTCGCGATGCCGGCGTCCTCGAAGAGCTTCTTGTTGTAGTACAGGCTGAGCGTCGCGAAGTTGGCCGGGACGCCGTAGAGCTTGCCGTCGTAGGTGAACTCCTCGACGGTCCCCGGTGCGAACTCCGACGTGTTGATCTTGCCGTCGCCGCTGCCCGTCATCGTGATCGGCAGCACCGAGTTCGTCTTCACGTACTGCGCGACGGCGTTCGGGTCGCTCGACACCGCCGCGACGTCGGGACCCTGCCCGGTGAGCCAGGCCGACGGCAGCTTCTGCTGGATGGTGTCCCACGGCTGGACGGTCATGTCGACCGTGATCTTCGGATGGGTCTTCTCGAAGTCCTTGACGATCGTGGCGTAGCCGGGGCGGTCGCCACCGGTGAACCCGGTCCAGACCTTGAGGGTGACGGGACCGTCGGTGTCCGCGGACCCGCCGGCCGAGCAGCCGGTCAGGACGAGGGCGAGGGCGGCGGCACCGGAGACGACCGCGAGGGTCGTGCGTGCGTGCTTCATGGTCGAACGCTCCTTTGCGTTGCAGGTGGGTGCGCGGGTCGGTGTTCGGTGTCGATCGGCGCTGTGGTGGTGCGGGTTCGGGTCGTGCTGGTTCGGGTGGTGCTGTCGGGAGCGGCTCAGCCGGTCGGCTGCTCGCGGTCGTCGTCGCACCCGCAGGATCCGCGGAGGACGACCTCGACGGGCAGCTCGGTGTGCTGCCCGGTCGTGCTGGGGGTCCGGCGGTCGACGAGGTCGAAGAGGCGCTCGGTGGCGATGCGCCCCATCTCCTCGGCGGGCACGCGGACGGTGGTGATGCCGGGGGTCGTCACCCGGGCGAGGCCGAAGTCGTCGAAGCCGACGACCGAGACGTCCTCGGGGACGCGGATGCCCGCGCGACGCAGGACCCGGAGGCCCCCGACGGCCATGTCGTCGTTCGCGAAGACGATGCCGTCGTGGTCGGCCCCGCTCGCGAGGGCCTGTTCGACCGCCGCGGCACCGGAGGCCTCGGACAGGTCCCCCTCGACCACCGTGACGTCGGTCAGGCCGTGCTCGTCCGCCGCGCGGAGGAACCCGTCGCGACGGTCGATGCCGGTCTGGTGGTCGAGCGTGCCGGTGACGTGCAGCAACCGGCGGCGGCCGTGCACCGTGACCAGGTGCTCGACGAGTCGCTCGGTCGCCGCGACGTCGTCGATGCCGACGGAGACCGCCCGGTCGAGGTGCGGGTAGTTGCCGATGAGCACCACGGGCAGCCCGCTCGCGACGAGCGTCTGCACGTGGTCGTCGTCGATCGCGGCACTCGTGACGATCGCGCCGTCGGCCGTCCGCGACCGCATCACACGCTCGTACGCGACGCTGCCCGAGGACGTGTCGGCGTTCGTCGAGACGATCACCTGGGCGTCGTGCGCGTTCGCCGCGGTCGACATGCCGGTCAGGACGTGCATGAAGTACAGGTGGCCGAACACGTGGGTCGACGAGTTCGGCACGATGAGCGCCACGGCGTCGGCGCGCTGGCTGCGGAGCGCCCGACCGGCGGAGCTCGGCACGTACCCGAGCTCGTCGGCCGCCTGCTTGACGGCGGCCCGGGTCCGTTCGCTGATCCGCTCGTGGCCGGACAGCGCCATGCTCGCGGCGGCCGAGGTGACGCCGACCGCGGCGGCCACGTCCTTCAGGGTCACGGACTTCGGCACGAGCGCCTCCTCGGGTTGTTTTATCGATTAACCAGTCTGCACAGCATGCACCTGCTGAATCGATTGAGCAAGCGGTGCGTGTGGATCGGACAGGAGGCGCGTGGCGGGGCTGCCCCGCGCCTCCTGTCCGGTGGATCAGTTGAAGCGGAACACCTGCGGCGCCTGCCCGTTGCAGTCGTACAGCTGCAGGGCGGTGCCGTTCGCGGTGTTGCCCGACGGCACGTCGAGGCACCGGCCGGACTGCGGGTTCAGCACGGACCCGTTCGCCTGCGGCACCCACTGCTGTCCGCCGACGCCGTTGCACGTGTACAGCTCCAGGTGCGTGCCGTTCGCCGTCGCGTTGCCGTCGAGGTCCAGGCACCGGCCGAGCGTGCGGATGGTGTGGTCACCGGCGTCGTACGCCCACTGCTGGTCGGTCGTCTGCTCGTCGGTCAACAGGGTCTGGCAGTCGTACACCTGCACCTGCTGGCCGTTCTGCTGCAGGTCGTTGCCCGCCACGTCGACGCACTTGCCGCCGATGGTGCCGATGGGGACCGCGGCGACGAACCTCTGCGCGGCGTTGCCGTTGCAGTCGTAGAGCTGCAGCGCCGTGCCGTTCGCGGTGTTGCCCGACGGCACGTCGAGGCACCGGCCGGACTGCGGGTTCTTGATCGACCCGTCCGGCTGCACGATCCACTGCTGCCCGCCGACGCCGTTGCAGTCGTAGAGCTCGACGTGGGTGCCGTTCGCGGTCCCGTTGCCGTTCGCGTCGAGGCAGCGCCCCAGCGTGCTCAGCGTGTGGGTGCCGTAGACGCTGCCGAGCCAGTGCTGGTCCGCCGCCAGGGTCCGGCAGTCGTACAACTGCACGACCGCGGTGTTGCCGCCGGTGTCGTCACCGGCGACGTCGACGCACTTGCCGCCGAGGCCGGTGATGGACGCGCCGGGTCCCCCGCCGGTCGACACGCCCTGGTAGCCCTGCGCGACGATGTTCGCCTGCACCGCGCTGTCCGCGGCGTCGGTCGAGTACCCCGTGGTCATGACGCCCTCGAAGAACGACTGCGTGCCGCGGTTCGAGTTGTCGCCGCCGGCACCGAGCACGATCGAGCCCTCGAGCTTCATCGGCGTGTAGCCCTGGCCGTCGCCGTCCCGGTCTGTGGGCAGCGCGCCCTCGTACCACTTCGACAACGAACCGCCCTGCGCGTCCCCGCCCTTCAGCGCGAAGTTCGCGACGCCGTCGTTCTTGAGCAGCGCGGTGACGAACTTGCTCGAGTTGCCGGTGTTCGCCGTGGTGATCGCCGTCTTCCCCTCGTAGACGCCGTTCTCCAGGTCGGCCTGCACCCACGGACCGCGGCCCGCGCTGCCCTTGCCGTTCAGCATCGACAGGTTCAGGGCGTCCATGTGCCCCTTGCCGGTGTCCTGCGGCAGGGTCTCGACGTTGCCGAAGTCCGAGCAGCAGCCGTGGTTGACGTTGGTGCCGCTGGCGACCTCGTACATCGACTCCGGGCTGGCGCCGCGGGCGGTACCCTTCGCGACCGTGCTCGAGATGCGGTAGGCGACCTGCTGCGGCATGAAGACGCCGTAGGCCTTGTGCCCGGCGACCGTGATCGGCAGCGCCGCGGCGTCGGCGGCGTGGTTCGCCGGGCCCGCGTCCCCCGCCCCGGCGACCGTCAGGTCGTTGTGGTTGCTCGTCTGGTCGTAGATCTTCGGGATGGTGCACGTGGTGCCGGAGCAGAACGCGTCCTGCGTCGCGGCGTTCGCGTACCCGCCCGCGGCGAGCAGCCCGACGTTCGTGGTCGCGCCGTCCGAGGCGCGCTGCACCTGGTAGAGCGGGCCGTTGTACGCGGCGAAGAGCGCGCGGGTCGAGCTGTAGGCGGCGACGCACGACGTGCCGGCGCTGCCGTACGTGTCGCACGGGCCGTTCGTGGCTGCCGAGGCAGCGCCGGCGCCGAACGTCGTGGCGAACAGGCCGCCGGTGACGAGGGCGAGGGCGCCGAGCGCGGCGGCGAGGGGACGCCGCCTTCGTGTGAGTGGTCTGGAGTGCATGGTGAGCGGTTCCTTCCGAGCGTCGTTGCTTGCGGATGCGGTCGATCGCGAGGATGCTTAATCGATTAACCGCGACCAGGATAGCGCAGGTCCGGTCGGCGCAACAGTCCGATCGGGCACACGGCACCCACGGAGTTGACTGACCGTCCCGGCACGACCCCCGACAAGGAGCCTCCGATGCTGTCCCTCATCTACTCGAGCCTCGCCACCCGACACCTCGAGGACGACGACCTCGCCGCCCTGCTCACACAGAGCCGACGCGCGAACGCCGAGAACGACATCACCGGCGTCCTGCTCTTCCGCAACGGCTACTTCCTGCAGCTGCTCGAGGGGCCGGACCAGGCCGTCCGCGACAAGATGGCGACCATCAAGCACGACGACCGGCACACCAAGGTCTCCGTCCTGGTCGAGGAACTCGTCGAGGAACGACAGTTCCCGGAGTGGACGATGGGCTTCCCCGCCGAGGACTCCGACGTCGAGCATGCTCCGGGTTACCGGACCACCTTCGACGACCTCGACGCTGCCGGCGGCACCCAGGTGAGCTCGCTGCCGGCGCTGCGCGAGCTCATCCGGTGGTTCCGGCCGGCGGGGCGCTGAACCGCGGCACTGCTGCGGTGTCCGGAGGCGCCTGTCGGCGCGCCGCTTCTGCGGTGCCTACAGTCCGACGCTGCCCTGGGAGATCCCGCCGTCGATCGTGACCGTGGTGCTCGTCATGTAGGCGGCCTTGCCGGACGCCAGGAAGACGACGACCTCGGCGATCTCGTGCGGCTTCGCCGGGCGACCGAGCGGGATGGCATCGTCGAGCTGCTTGAGCTTCTGCGGGTCCGAGGTTGTCGCGGTGTTGATCGGGGTGTCGACCGCCCCCGGCGCGATGTTCACGATCCGGACGCCGTGCGGACCGAGCTCGACGCCGCCGCTCCGCGCCAGCATCCGCATGCCGCCCTTCGACACGCAGTACGCCAGGTTGCCGGGCATCGGCCAGTCCTCGTGCACGCTCGAGATGTTCAGGACGAGTCCACCGTCGCGCTGCGCGATGAACTGCTTCGCAGCGGCCTGGGTGCCGAAGAACGCGCTCTTCATGTTGACCGCCATGAGCTTGTCGTAGCCCTCCTCGGTTTCCTCGAGCAGCGACTTCCGGTCCTCCATGCCGGCGTTGTTCACCAGGACGTCGAGCGAGCCGAACGAGTCGACCGCCTTCTGCACCATGCGGTGCAGGTCGTCCGCCTTCGTGATGTCGGCGTCGACGCCGACCGCATGACCGCCGGCCTGCTCGATCCGCTGGATCAGCGACTCCGTCTCCTCGGGGTGGGCGACGTAGTCGATGACGATGTTCGCGCCCTCCGCGGCTGCGGCGAGGCAGATCTGCTCACCGATCCCGCTGTTCCCGCCGGTGACGACGATGGTCTTGCCTTCGAGCAGCATGCTTCCTCCTGGTGGGTTCCTGACGGCCACGATGCTCCTGGGGACCGGGGAGCGTCCGGTCAGCGGGCTGAGGCAGTGTGCAGGCGGGTCGGGCGGCGTATGGCCGGGGTGCCGACGCTGTGCGCAGTCGATCAGCGGACCCGTGGCGGAGGCCGCAACCGCCGCGGGCGCAATCTCGCATCCACCCCGCGCCAGGCCCGACTCCGTGGCCGGATGATCGGCTTCTTCGCGGTCTCGCCACTCCCGATCAGCTCGGGCATCGTGGGGAAGGGCGATCTCCAACTCGTGTTCCGGTCACTCCAGTTCAGCGGCCGTGATCCCCGGGCGTATCCGGGCAACGACCGCGAAGGAGCTCGGCGCCACCGCTGCTGCGTCCGCGCCGAGCTCCTCGATGATGTGACGCCGCGTCATCTGCTGTCGCCTCTCACCCGGTGTCGGGTGGACGAACGCTTCACACGAGGAGCAGCCGGCGAAGAGGCACGTCCGGGTACAGCGTGTGATCGATGCGCCAGGCGGAGCCGTTCCAAGTCCAAGCCCTGGTGACCGCCGTGGTGCGCCAGAGGCGCAACAGGTCCCCGACCGGGACGACCGGATAGTCGTCAACGAATCCGCTCGGATCGAAGACCAGCGCGCTCGTGGCGACGTCAGGGCCGTGTTCGATGATCTGCGCGACTGTGCCGTCGGTGACGAACGCCAGCCAGAACGTTCCTGGCCGGTGATCTGGATGGTCGGGGAGCGCACGTCGGGACCGTAGCATCGCCTCTCCTTCTGCGACCGCCGTGCTGAGCGGAAGGAAACGCGCGCCTGGGACGAACTCATCGCCGGGGTTCTGTCCGTCCCGCCATCGCCAGATCGAGGCGACCTCGGGAGGCAGCCGAGCCAGGCTGTGGTCGGTGGGTTCGAGACCTGGTCGCAAGCGCAAGGGGGACGAGGAGCTCGACGACACTCGTCGGGCGTACGCGTCGAGCTCCTCATCGTTGTTCATGCTGTTCAGTGTCCGTTGCAGATCTTGAGCGTGGCCACGGCAGATCCCCGTGGCGCTGGAGCCCACACGATGCCACGTTCGCTTCGGGGTGCCGTGTTGAGGTGGCACTTCGTCACGAAGCTGCCGTACTGGCCGCCTTGTGCACTGTTGTCCGTGCTGGTGATCGAGCGCAAGCTCGGGAGCGGGGATGCAGTGTTGCCGCCCTGCAGGGTGCTGTAGAGCGGGAACTCGTCACAGGAGTTTCCGGCGGGTTGGTTCTGACAGGCCGGCGACGACGAGTACCAGCTTCGAGGACTCGGGTTCTCTGCCGCTGGACGGTAGTCCTGGAGCACCCACGCGGGATGGGTCAGCATGGCGTCGATGTCGTGATTTGTAGCTTCATCGACGGCGTCTTCCTGCCCGGAGACGAAGATCGGACGGTTCTTGCATTCGTCGTAAGGGTTCTGCCCTGCCGCGGCGACGTAGGCGATGCACTGTTTTGCTGCGACCTGGGCGTCGCTGGGCGTGAGGTCCGGGTTCGTCCCGGTGAGTGCTGACGCGACGGCGCCGACTCGCCAGAAGCCTGGCAACTGCGCCGGCGGCTCTGGCGCCGATGGCGGGGCGGGGTTTGCCTGCTGCGTCCACGCGGGTGCAGTCGCCGTCTGCGTGCCATCGCCCACGTAGTAGATCGCCAGCGCGGACAGCGCTGCCGCACCGCCGGATGAACGGACGGCGAGGAGCACCGAACGGCTCGTGGCGCCACTGGCCTGCGCCGCACGAGTGCAAGCGATGTACTGGTCGGTGAGGGAGCTGCCGAGGTTGTGGGTGCCAGGCACGAATGCCAGGCCGTCGCAGAGCTGCGACGGTGCGATCGCGAGCAGCGACGCCGCGAGCGCTTCGGCGTCGAGCCCGTCGGAGAGCCGATGAACGGTCAAGCCCGCGGCGCCGACGGCGCTGGTCGGCTGCTGCGCGGAGGCGCGCACGGACGCAGCGCTACCACCGTTGAAGGCGCTGTTCGATGAGTACGAGTACTCGTCTCCCCCGCGGGTGTCACGGGCGGTCGCCTTCCAGGAGTCACCATTGCCTTCGACCCACATCTCGATGGCTGTGGTGCTGTTGCCGCTCTCGGACCATCCCCAGTCGGAGAGGTCGGAGGCGTTCGTGTCGTCGTAGTTGCCGGAACCGAAGATCGCGCTGTACTCAACCGCTGTCGCAAAGTTCCGCAGCGAGGACGATGTGACGGCGTCGTACGGGCCAGCGGCTTGTGCGGGTGATGTCCCGATGGTCAAGAGTGCCGCTGCGAGAGCGGTGGCAGCCGAAGCTGCGACAGTGGTTCGGAGAGTTCCCCTCAGTTTTCTCACGTCGCCACCCTGACAGGGCACACAGCATCGTCGCCGCCCCCCGTTCGGGGGTTCGCAACCAACAGGCGCAACCCCTTGGCAAAATCCATTTCCTACCACGTCGAGCGTGACCGAGAGGAGGAGCTACAGCACTGCTGGCGGCACCTCGATTCCCCATCCCCGCCGTGCACTGGAGGCGCCTGAGCCATAACCGACGCCAGCCGGCGGGGCCGCCGTTCGCATGGTCGTTCTCATCTGCTCAGTTGTGACTGTGGGCGGTGCGGGACGGGGCGCTTCGCCTTCGCAGACCGCGGTGGCTCCATTGCTCTGACCGGCAGGGACGTGCCCGTCAGGGCTCACGTCGAGGCGCGCGCGTCCTGCAGATCGCCATGTCGAGGTGATGGATCCTACGTGTCGATACCGCGCACGTAGGCCGACACATCCGCTCCCGAACGCAACACGCACGCCTTCAACCCGAACGCTTCGCCGCGCCCGGAAACGCCATCAGAGCGTCCGGGGTGCTTCAGCGCGCCCGAAAACAGCGGCGAACGCCGCCACAGTCACTTCCACGCCGTAGCAAGGCGTCCGACGAGCCCCTATCCGGCTACAGACCCCGCAGAAACGAGAAGAACCCCCGGCTGAAGTCGGGGGTTCTTCTCGTGAGCCGAGTTTCGCAAACCGTTGAGGTCAGAGACACAAACGGCCCTGTGGCGGTACCGGTGGGATTTGAACCCATCGCTGCGTGTTCGTGCCTTCACGGACGCGCCCCCGATCGCCGGATTCATGGGGAAGTTGCCGACGGGTCGGGCCAGTCGGAGCCGTTCCCGGACAGGTGGTGGTGCACCAAATTGCACCACAGCGCTGCTGGGGGACGCCCGCTCCCGAGAGCGGCGCGGAGACGAAGCACCCGCCCCCGGATGGGCGTCCGGATAGCGCCCCGCCATCGCGACTGTCTGCGGACCACCTATGTGAGACAGATGGTGAGCGCTGCGTGCGACCGCGATGACTCGTACGCCGGAGGACCGTCTACCGGACGCTGCTTCCGAGTCAGATTCCTACGAGCCGACCACTGCCGGCGATCCCCGCGCGGCGGCGGTCCGCGTCAGGCCGGCCCCTAGCTGCCGGCGGCAGTGTCCGGTTCGTCCGTCGGGCTCGCGGAAGGGGCTGACCGCCGTCGCGTGATTCGCTAGTTTCAACCGAGGGAGGCGGAGATGACGAGTCCAGGGTGGTTGGGGGCGGTCGGCTGCGCTCTGCTAGTGCTCCTCGTAGACGTGGCGATCTGGGGCGTTGTGTCGATCGCGACGAATGGAATGGGTCGGAACCACGCGGCTGGCATTCGATTGCCGTCACTGATGCACAGCGACGAGGCCTGGCGAGCCGGCCATCTTGCCGCGCGGAGAGTCATGCGGCCGTTCTTGATCGCGGCGGCGATCGTCGTGGTCGTGTCGATCCCAGCGCAACTGGCGCCAGCGCTCTACGTCGTGCTGCTCGGGCTTTCCCTCGCCTGCACGCTGGCCGCTCTCGGGGCAGGTGCGCTGTCCGCGTCCCAGGCTGCTCGCCGAATCACTCGGGACGGCTGATGACCTGAGCCTCCTCGACACCCGTTGCGCGCGCTCAGCGACCTCGTTGCGTGACGCGGGGCATCTGCCTAGAACTATCGGCACGCGAGAGCGCGGTCGCGTCGCACCGGACTCGGCGTGATCCATCAGGTACCGGGCGGACCGCTTCAACATTGCTCCGTCATTACGCAACGCCTGACGAGCGTCCTTCCCGATCGGTGGTCTTCGTCAGGGGTGTGAGTCGTCGGTCCCGGCGGCGGTCCACGTCTTCGAGCCGAGGACGATCGCGACATCACGCCCGCAGTCCTGGCAGGATGCTCGGCCACCGGCGCCGACAACGACGTGCCCGGCGGGGTGATCGCAGCGCGCCTCGTCGCTCGCACCGGTCACGGTGTGCTTCGGATTGTCGATCGAAGTGCACTGAGCAACAGGGCTGTGGGCACGCTGGGAAGGGTCAGAACAGCTGCTTCCATACTCCTAGCGTCTCATGACCAGGAGGAGCACTCCCGGGCCCCCGACGCTCGGTGCCGCACACGTCAGGTCGCTGCAGGCCACGGTAGCCGATCGGCTACCGGGCGGTTTTCGTCCGGACGAGCAAGGAGAGCCCGAACACGAGCACTCCCAAGCCGAACGGGGCGAGGACGACCAGGAACGGCGCCGCCGCTCCTTCAGCGGCCAGCATCATCGCGATCCAGAAGAACGCGATGATGCCGGTTGCCGCACTCACCGCCCCAAAAGCGATCGCTGCGCCCCATCGTGAAGCATCCGATGACAACGGGACGACCAGGAGAGTGCACACAAGTGCTCCGACCGTGCCCGGCACGATGCACGACCAGAAGGCTGCGTCCGCCGAAGCCCACTGGTCCGGGCCTGCCCCGGTCCAGTGAACGGGCACTCGAGAGGGAGGATCCGTCCACGCCAGGCGCACCGCAACCACCGAAGCCGGGGCGAGCCAGGACAGCATCGCTGCCACAAGGAGAGCAGCCCTCACGCGAACCCGCGGTTCTACGACGCCAGAACTCGACACCCTCCACGGTATCGCTGTGGAACGCGCCCGGTGAAGGATCGGCTACCGGACACTCCTAGGTTTGGGCTATGGGGATGAACTGGGATCAGCGGCTGGCAGTGATCATCGGAAGCACGGTGGCGATCGTCATGGGTCTCGGGATCGCCATCTCAGGAGCACTCGGCCTGTTCGGTGCTTGATCGAACTACCTCGCCAACCGATCGGCCATCGAGACGGCTGTAATGCCGGTCTGGCGTTCAGCTTGTGAAACTGTTGGGCGATGACGCTCCGACGCGACGTGAGATGTCGCTCCCGCTGATTCCGCTGAGCCCTGGGCGGTTCCTTGGTGCGTAGCGGTGATGGTGGGCTTGGAGGTGGTTCCCGTGGGCGTGTGGATCGTGATCGCGGTGGTGATTGTGCTGGTGTTGGTAGTCGTTGGGACGATGGGAGCTGCGCTCCTCGCTGCGGCTTCCGAAGCTGAGCGGGAGGGGTTTCTCGATGACTGAGCGGTGATCTCAGGCGGGTGTTCCGAGCCGGTAGCCGACACCGCGGATGGTGGTGATCAAGTCGCGGTCGGTCTTCCGGCGGATGTAGTGGACGTACGTGTCGACCGTGCCGAGCTGCTCACCGTTGTCGAACACCGCGGACAGCAGGTGCTGCCGGGTGAACGCCCGCGATGGCTCGCTGGTCAGCAGTCGCAGCAGGGCGGTCTCCTTCTCGGTCAGCATCACCCGTCCGGTGTAGGGGGAGGTGATGCTGTTGTCCTCCGGGTAGAACACCCACCCGCCGATCTCGACGCTGCTGCCGACCCCGGTGTAGTCGCGGGTGAGTGCCCGGAGCCGGGCGGTGAGCTCGTCGAAGTCGAACGGTTTGACGAGGTAGTCGTTCGCGCCGGCGTCCAACCCGGAGACACGGTCGTGGACCATGCCGAGGGCGGTGAGCATCAGCACGGGGGTGCTGATCCGTCGCTGCCGGAGTGCCGCAACGACCTCGGTGCCGTCGATTCCCGGGAGTCGACGGTCGATGACCATCACGTCGAAGTACTCCTCGGCGGCAGCCTCGAGCGCGGACTCCCCGTCCGTGCGGAGTGTCACGGTCCACTGTTCACCGAGCTCGTCCGCGACGAGCGGACCGAGCCGGGGGTCGTCTTCGACGAGGAGCAGTCGGGGCATCATCAGTGGGCCTTCCGGTCGTGTTCCGATGTGCTGGTCGCTGCGATCGGGAGGTGGAGCGCGAAGACCGTTCCGCTGCTGTCCGTGTGTTCGACGACTGCATCGCCGCCCGCTCTGAGGGCGATGTCGCGGACCAGCGCCAACCCGATGCCGTACCCGGTGCGGGTGGTCGTCGTCGCGGTGACGTCGACGGGGGTGCCGTGGGCGAAGCGGTCGAACACCCTTGCCGGCTCGATGCCGACGACGCCGGGACCGTTGTCCGTGACGCGGATCGTCACACGAGCCCTGTCGATCACCGCGGTGACACGCACTTGTCCGCCGGTTCGTGTGTGGCCGATGGCGTTGTCGGTCAGCGCGACCAGGCAGCGGCGCAGCTGCGTCTCGGACACCCCCACGCGCGCGTCGATCGGATCGATGTCGAGGTGCACGTTCCGGTCGGCCGCGAGCACGCTCATGTCGCGGTGCACCACGTCCATCGCCGCCCGGAGGTCGGCGGCACCGTTCGGTTCGCTGGATCCGGTAGCTGCGTCGAGGAGGTCGTTGACGATGTCGATCAGGACCTGCGTGTCACCGCGCAGCTCGTCGACGACCGGCCGCCGCAGGTCGTCCGCCGGGGTCATGCGCTGCAGACGTTGTACGCGGGCGTGGAGCACGGTCAGCGGGGTCCGGAGTTCGTGGCTAGCGTCGGCGACGAAGGTGCGCTGCATCCGGGCAGCTTCGGCGATCGGCCGCACTGCGCGGCGGGCGATCAGCCATGCGGCGACACCGGCGAGGACGATCGCGAGACCGCCGACACCGATCACCGCGATGCTGAGGTCGATGGTGTCGAGGTAGATGTGGATGTCGGTCGGCCCGGGGCGCTCGTGGAGTTGGTTCGGTGTCAGCTGCCACAGCACGTAGGCCACGACGAGGCCGATGATCGCGATCACCAGCGCGGCGGATACGACCGCGACCCGGAGGGCGATGCCGATCACGGACCGGCGGTACGCCAACCGGTCCGGATCGTTCTCCGAAGCAGACCGGAACGACCACCGGGTCACCGTGTCTGCGATAGATGACCGCCACCCAGCCGACATGTGACCCCTTCCCGACGAGCGGCACCGGAACGCGAGGGGGGATGCGTTCCGGTGTCGCCGTGTTGGCTCGATCCTGCCTCACTCAGAGCAGCACCGGCAGGCCCGATCCTCACCCCCGCTAGCAAAGGAACAGCCAAGAAAGCGGCGTTCTGGCTGCAAGGTCCTTTCTTGGTGAAGTCTTGCGGGCCGGTTTCTACCGTCGGTGCATCGCCGTTCCCGCGAACCCCGTGGCACGGCTCGTCACGACGAGGAGAACGCCATGTCCCACTCGCCCGCAGCACCGCTGCCGACCAGGGCACGCTTGAACAAGGTGCCTGACCCGACCGCGTCGTTCTGGATCATCAAGGTCCTCGCGACCACGGTTGGTGAGACGGCGGCGGATCTCCTCAGTGACACCGTCGGCCTCGGGCTGCCGTTGACGACGCTGATCATGACGGTCGCGCTGGCCGTGTTCCTGATCCTGCAGTTCCGGTCCCGCGCCTACCGGCCGCCGCTGTACTGGATCACCGTGGTCCTGATCAGCATCGTCGGGACCTGCGTCACCGACAACCTCACCGACGGGCTCGGCGTCCCACTCGCAGTCAGCACCACCGTGTTCGGTGTCGCGCTGATCGCCGTGTTCGCGATCTGGTTCCGCGTCGAGGGCACCCTTTCGATCCACAGCATCGACACGGTCCGCCGGGAAGCGTTCTACTGGCTCGCGATCCTGTTCACCTTCGCGCTCGGGACCGCCGCCGGTGACCTCATCGCCGAGCAGACCGGGCTCGGGTACTTCCCGTCGCTGCTGCTCTTCGCCGGCGCGATCGCCCTCACCGCGGCCGTCTGGTTCATTGGCCGGCGCGGCCCGGTGCTCTGCTTCTGGATCGCGTACATCCTCACCCGACCGCTCGGCGCATCCACCGGAGACCTGCTGTCCGCGTCGACGAAGGACGGCGGACTCGGGATCGGGACGATCACCACGAGCGTCGTGTTCCTCGTCATCATCGCCGCGATCATCACCTTCCTCGTGATCCGGCTCCGCCGCGACGAACCCGCCCAGCGCAGCCACCTGACCGTCTGACGTCCGACCTTCGTCGGCCGCCCCACTGGTTGGGCGGTCGCCGTGACTTGTCCTGGAAGGACCGCCATGCTCTCCACCGTTCCGCTCGCCGTGAGCCTGTTCGACGCTGCGTCCGTGCTGCATTCGTTCGGTCCGTACGTCCTCGCCGGTATCGCACTGCTGATCTTCATCGAGTCCGGGGTGCTGTTCCCCTTCCTGCCCGGTGACTCGCTCCTGGTCACCGCAGCGATCATCAGCAGCACCCTCGGGGTTACGCCGTGGCAGGTCGCGCTCGTGGCATCGATCGCCGCGATCGCCGGTGACCAGGTCGGGTACTGGATCGGGAAACGGTACGGCCGCCGCCTGTTCAAGGACGACGCCCGGATCCTCACTACCGCCCGCCTCAACGAAGCGGAAGCGTTCTTCACCAAGTGGGGCGGACTCAGCCTGGTCCTCGGCCGGTTCGTCCCGATCGTCCGCACCTACGTGCCGCTAGCTGCCGGCACCGCGCAGATGCACTACCGACGGTTCCTGCTGTTCAACCTCATCGGCGCGATCTCCTGGGCGTGCGGCCTCACCGCCGTCGGCGTGCTCCTCGGCGGCATCCCGCTGATCGCCCACAACATCGACGCGCTGATGATCGTCATCATCCTCGTCTCGATCCTGCCCATCGTCATCGGCGCGCTCCGCCGCCGCCACGTCGCCCGGAAGAACCGCGCAACCTCGTCGGCACCGTCGCACCCGATCGGAGGTGACAGGTGAGCCCCGAGGTGAGCTCGCGGAATCGTGTGCCGGAGCCGACGGCGTCGTTCTGGCTCATCAAGATCCTCACGACCGGGATGGGTGAAGCACTGTCGGACTTCCTGGTCACTCGATTCGACCCCGTCCCGACGGTACTCATCACCGCGGTCCTCTTCCTCGTGGTCCTCGTTGTGCAGCTCCGGGCAGACCGGTACCGGCCCTGGCTCTACTGGGGAACGGTGTCGATGGTGGGAGTGTTCGGCACGATGGTCGCCGACGTCACCCACGTTGCACTCGGTGTGCCGTACTTCGTCTCGACCCCGGTGTTCCTCACTGCGCTCGTCGCCGTGTTCGTGCTTTGGCACCGCACCGAAAGCACCGTCGACGTGCACACAATCACGACCACCCGTCGGCAACTGTTCTACTGGGCCGCCGTGATCACGACCTTCGCGATGGGGACCGCCGCCGGCGACCTCGCCGCCAGCACCCTGCACCTTGGCTACCTCAGCGGCGGCCTCGTGTTCGTGGCAGCGATGGTCATCGTCGTTCTCGCGCGCGTGACGTCGGTCGTCGGTCCGGTGACGGCGTTCTGGACCGCGTACGTCCTCACCCGGCCCATCGGAGCATCGTTTGCCGACTTCGTCGCCGTTCCCAACGCGCGCGGCGGTCTCGCCGTAGGAACCGGGCTGGTCAGCGCGATCCTACTCATCGTGATCGCTTTCGCGGTGGCGTGGACGAGGCGCCTTCGTCCCCTCAGCTCGTCTGCTGCCGGAGCAGCACGAGACGTCCGGTAAGCCATCGACTATCGAGACTCCTTGCCGCAGTATTCGAGCGGGGAATCGGACGCCCGCTGGGGTCCCAGTCGGCCAGCCCGTGCCGTAGCATCCATAAGATGCGAACAATGCGCAGCTTTCAGACCGCGGACGTGTCTGATCCAGTGATGGCGAAGTACTCGATGGTTGCCGCTGTGCTGGAGGCAACCTTGTACTCGCTCAAGATGGCACGCGTCGCGCGCCTAGGGGGGTACGACGAAATCACCCTGGAGGATCTTGCACGTGAGTTTCGAGAGGGCTCGGGCGACGCCGGGATCTGCTTCGAGTGGACCGTCCACGACGCGATCGCGCGTCGTGACCCGTTGATCCACCCGCTTGCGAGCCAAGTGTTGGAGGACTTCTGCGGAATCGGCGACGGAGCCGACTCCATCCTGTTCGGCCCAGAGAAGGATGGGCGCATCCCGATCCTTGAGTCGGTGAACGAGGCCCTCACCCCAGACTCGCGACTCTACGTAGGCAAGCGCGGGCATCCGCCCAAGCTCCAGCGCTACATTCCGGACATCATCGAAGCTTTCCATGCCAAGGGCGATGGGGAAAAGCTGCCGCGTTCGATATCCGGGATCTGGAAGGCCGATTTGTTCATCGGAAATCCGCAGTCCGACAAGTGGGTGGGCACAACGGTGAAGTCTCGAGCGGGTGGCCTTCAGGGCGCGTCCGGCCTGCGGATCGGCATCTACCCCTCAGAAAGTCCGCGCGACACGCCCCGGAGAGACGGAAGACTGGGTCTCATCCGCCTTCCCCTGCCGTACGACGGCGGTTTCAGTGAGCTTTACTACAAAAGCTTCTTTCTTGTTCGGGCGTTTCTTCGCGCTGATGCACTGCTGCCGAGCAGGGTAGATCTCCCAGATGCGGAAGATCGATACATCACGGACGAACTCCGCGCGCGGGCCGAGTTCCCAGCTCGAGAGGTGATCGGAGCGGTTCGAGCAATGTCGCAATCGGATCTTCTCAAAACGGAAGATGTGCAACTTGTGCAGTCTGACGTTTCCCTTAGCGTCGATGGGCTTGCAGAAACCGTAGATGATGACACCGAAGGTGCGGTCTCGTTGGCGCCGGCACCGCTCCTAGGAGGCTGAGTGCGTTCCCTGCGACCTCGGCTCGCATCTCGGCCGCAGGGAGTCGGTCTGCAGTCCGCGTCCTGAATGACGCGGACTGTAGGCCCGGCATTCGCCGCTTACCAGTCCCAACAGGGGATCGGCTAACGAGATGGTAGGGGGCGGGCGCCACAGGGTTCTGGCTCCGGAGCTTCCGATGGCGGCCCAGATGCGGTGTGATCCTCCGACGGTTCGATCCGGCCCACTAGTGTTTCGCCATGAGCAGCGCGACGGGCAAGGGCGGTGCCCCGGCGACAAGGAGCGCTCCGGGCACCTGGAGGCGCATCGTGATCGTGCTCCTCGTCCTCGTGACAGCGCTGGCGATCGCTCGCTACGCCTTACTGTTCCTCTCTGCGACTGAAGGCGACACTCCGCCGGCGTCCGTTGTCGCACTTCCCTCTGGTTCTGAGGTCGTGGGCGACGACGTTGAGTGCGGGTCCGGTGGTTGCTGGCGGCTCCTCACGGTGCGACCTCCAACCGAGATGACTGCGGAATTTCTGGCCAATGAGCTCGAGCACCGGATGAGTGGCACCGTGTGTGATCCCCGAACTGTCGATCTGTCTTCCGAGGTCGACGTGGGGTTCTTGGTCGTGCGTGCCGCCTACTGGTCCTGAGCCCGAAAGTCGATCGTCTACCGGACCGGTCGCTGTTCGGGAGTTGAATGTCACGGTGCGTAGAGGACGGGTACTGGCAGCTGCTGTACTGCCGCTGTTCTCCTTGATGCTGTCGAGTTGCACCGGACCGCTCGCCTGCTCGGGGGCTGCGTCCTACCCACCGAGTGTGTGGTTCGACGGCGCCAGTTGGGCGGCGGCGCATCCCGGGAGCCTCCTCATATGCACGGACAGTCTCTGCAAGACCTTCAGCACTGGGGACCTGACTGCTACACAGCAACTAGTCGTCTCGAACGACGACGAAGGGCACGGACGTGCGGCGGTCACGCTACGAATCTCCGGCAACGACGGCACGAAGGTCGACGTCTCGCAGCGCGTGACGCTGCACGATCTCGTGGAGCACAGCGCCTGCGGAGTTTAGAACCAATGGCAAGCCGACGTTTCGCTCGGCTCCAACGGCCACATCACCATGACCGACGCCGAAACCGGACCAGGCCCGTTCTCCCCAACGCACACGCCGTCTCACTGACCGATCCGTGACCGGGCACACCACCGGCATGGTCCGCGACAGGATCGGTGGTCCGGGGCGACGGTCCTGCTTGCGGCGCGTGTGCGGTGCTTGGCACAGTTGCCCGATGATGCTGCCTGCTGACGCGCACGTGCACAGTGAGTTCTCCTGGGACGCGGCGACGGATCCGGCTTCAGAAGACCTGATGCGCCGGATGTGTGCCCGTGCGGAGCGGATCGGCCTGCCGGCGCTCGTGTTCACGGAACATCTTGACTACGAGGACCAGTGGTTCGTAGACGAAGGCGACATGGGCGCATTCGCGGGCACCTTGGTCGAACCGAACGGTCGTGTGTCGCTGCCGCCCTTCGACCTTGACGGATACCTCGACGCCATCGACCGGTGCCGACGCGAGTTCCCCGGCGTCCGCATC
Source organism: Curtobacterium sp. MCBA15_009 (assembly GCF_001864895.1). Lineage (GTDB taxonomy): Bacteria > Actinomycetota > Actinomycetes > Actinomycetales > Microbacteriaceae > Curtobacterium. The sequence continues at coordinate 559,457 of NZ_MJGO01000037.1, read as the reverse complement.
CTGACTGGTGTCGAGTTCGGACAGCCACACCTCTGGGCAGACGCGGCTGCGAGCGTGTTGTCGAGGGGCGTCGTCGATCGGGTGAACGGTTCCCTGCACATGCTGCCGTTCGCCGACGCGCACCGCACCGAACCGGTCACGCTGTTCCGGCACCGGCCGGCTGCTGATGTCATGTGGGCGTACTTGGAGGAGATCCCACGAATGGTCGCCGGCTCGGACGCGTTCGAGGTCTTCACACACATCGACTACGCAGCACGAACGTGGCCCAGTGACGTTGCAGGACCGTTCGACCCACGTGTGTTCGAGGAGGGGTTCCGAGCTGCAATGCGGAGCATCGCGGATTCCGGGCGAGCGCTTGAGATGAACACGCGACGGTTGTGGTCCTGGGTACCGCAGTGGTGGGCGGAGGAAGGTGGCCGAGCTGTTTCGTTCGGAAGTGACGCCCACGCACCCGACGCGCTCGCTTCGGGCTTCCCGGAAGCAGTCGCGATGCTCGAGTACTTCGGATTCCGAGCAGGTCGGCGCGCTGAAGACCTCTGGATTCGATGACGCTCGCGCCTCACCAGCAACCGTGAATCTGCGCGACTCCACCACGTTCTAACCGTCCGATAGCCGATCGACTACCGGACACTCCTAGGCTCGGACGATGGGGATGAACAAGGATCGACGGCTGGCAGTGATCGTCGGGAGCACGGTAGGGATAGTCGTGGGTCTCGGGGTAGCCATCTCGGCAGGGTTCGGCCTCTTCGGTTCGTGATCTAACTACCTCACAGACCGATCCTCGATCGGGCGGGTGGGCGATAGCTTCGGAGTATGCCGGTTTCTGAGTACGTGCGATCGCTACGAGAGCAGGTCGGCAGCAGCTACCTTCTCCTTCCCGGGGTGACCGCGGTCGTCCAAGACGGCGATCGCTTCCTCATCGCCCGACAGCGCGACTCGAGACGGTGGGGCCTGATCGGCGGCGGAGTTGAACCCGGCGAAGAGCCACACGCCGCGCTGCAGCGCGAAGTGCGAGAAGAACTCGGCGTCGGCAGCGAAATCATCCGCATCATCGGCGCCTACGGCGGCTCCCTTCTCGAGAACGTCTACCCCAACGGTGACCATGTCGGGTACGTGACGGTGGCCTACCTCTGCTCGCTTGATGCTGCGGCGTTCGCCCTCGAAGAAGACGAAGTGCTCGAGATCCAGTGGGTCAATCTCTGCGAGCTCGGTGAGCTGGATCATCACGAGTGGATCGACCAAGTGCTGCACGACGCCGTCCGATGACCGATGGGAAACCGGATGGGGCGATAGACTGCCTAGCAACGAAACCTCTGCCGACCACGGCGGAGGTTTTCTTGTATGAGCACCCTCACGCCCCTGACCATCCACGCCGCTGACGAACGACACCGCCCACAGCTCGAACAGCTCTGGACCATGTTCCGGCACGAGATGTCCGCGTACACCGGCACACTCCCCGACGAGCACGGCCGCTTCCGACAAGAACGACTCGATGCCGGAATCTCCGAACCGGGCTGGTCCGCACACGTGTTCCAGCTCGGGCCGCACCCGGTCGGGTTCGCGGTCCTCCGCGGACTCGACACCGAGGAGCACGTAATCAGTAGCTTCTTCATCGTGCACGGAGCGCGACGCTCTCGCGTCGGACGATCAGCCGTGACAGAGCTGACCGCCGCGCACCCCGGTCGGTGGGCTGTTGCCTTCCAGGACCGCAACGAAGTCGCAGCGAAGTTCTGGCACACGGTCGCTGCTGAGCTCGACCGGTCGTGCACGTTCGAGCAACGCGACGTCCCCGGCCGACCCGAACTGCCCTCCGACTCCTGGGCACGATTCAGTGTCCGATAGCCGATCGGCTACCGAGACCGACGGCTATCGGGATGGTGGTCGGCCGTTGGTTCAATCGGCATGGTGAAGCGTTCTTTGCTCGCGCTCTGCGCTCCGGTGCGGCAGTAGAACAGGATCGCGCCCGCGTTCCACGCTGGTGTCTGCCATTGAAGTTCGGTGTCGCCGACTGAGCGCGCGTGCGCGCAGGCGGCGTTGAACAGCAGTCGCCCGACGCCATGTCCACGGTACCTTCCGTCGACGAATAGGCAGTCGAGGTGTGCGAAGGTCTGACCGGTCCAGGTGGAGACCTCGCGCGTCATGCTCGCGTACCCGAGCACCGTGTCGTCGATGCTCGCGATAAAAACAGTGACCCGGCCGATGGCTGTGAGGTCGGCCATGCGCCCTTCCCAGTCCTCGGGTACGACGGCGGCGCTCTGCTCGTACCGGGCGTAGGCCTCGACAAGCGTCCGGACCGGGGCAAGCTCTGCCCGAGCCCGAGCCCGAGCCCGAGCCCGAGCCCGAGCCCGAGCCCGAACCTGCCGTACCGTTACGCTCACGTGTCCGCCAGAGTGGGCGTGGGTGCCGGAGCGGTCAGCGGGTCCGGGGCCTGCCGCGACCGGCCGCTGTCGGAGACGACGGCGAGGCCCTCTCGTGCCCAATATTCGAACCCGCCGATGAGTTCCCGCACGTTGGTGTAGCCCATCCGGGAGAGCGCGAGCGCCGCCCGCGTGCTGCCGTTGCAGCCCGGTCCCCAGCAGTACACCACCACGGCAGTGTCCTGGTCGGGCACAACCGCCGCAGCACGGGCGGCGAGGTCGACGGTGGGGACGTGCACGGCACCCGGGATTCGTCCCTGACTCCAGGCTGCGTCGTTTCGGACGTCAAGCACGATCGGGGCTGTACCCGCAGCACGCTCCGCGGCGAGGTCGGACGGGTCGGTCTCGTAAGTCAACTTCGCGGCGAAGAAGTCGGCCGCGGTCAGTGTCGTTTGCACCCCTTCATCGAAGCGTGCAAAACGGTCTCCGCGGAACCCGAATCGAACGGCACTCGACCGCCTCGACCGCGGAACCGACGGTAGATTCCAACCCATGCCGTCGAATCCGCAGCAGCCTCTCGATACGACCGATCACGCGATCATCGCGGAGCTTCAGCGCGATGGCCGGACGAGTGTCGCGCAGCTCGCCCGAGCAGTGAACCTCTCCGCGAGCGCGACCGCTGAGCGGGTCCGCCGCCTGACCGACGCCGGCGTAATCACCGGCTACTCGGGCACCGTCGACCCGGAAGCGCTCGGGTACACCGTCACGGCGTTCGTGCGGCTCGCGTACCCGTCCGGGAACTACAAGCCCTTCCACGACCTCGTTGCCGACATGCCCGAAGTCATCGAGGCGCACCACGTCACAGGCGCAGACTGCTTCATCATCAAGGTGCTCGCCCGATCGATGCGGGACCTGGAGCGGATCACCGGACGGCTCGCGACGCTCGGGGGGATCACCACGAACGTCGTGTACTCGAGCCCCGTCCCTGCGCGACACGTGCAACCTGCATGAGCAGCAGCCGATTGCGCAGAGCGGAGCGCGCCGGAACCCTCCCGTGATTCTCACCCCCCGTCACTGCACGCCGCTGTGTCCGATAGCCGCTGGCCCCACGGACGTCGACAGCAGCTAGGTTGGCGCGATGGACGTCTTGAGCGCGAAGGTTCTGGGCTCGATCGCGCTTGCCTTCGGCCTGGTATTCGTCGCGACGTCGATCGTTCGCCTCACGCGGCCAGACCTCGACGTGATCCTGGTGATCTTGAACACCGCGCTCGGACTCTTTCGGCTCGGCGCTGGCATCTGGTTATGGCGCTTCGCACTCCGGAAGGCGAAGCACGGCCGGTAGAGGATCGGTCAACGGACGTGGCTCTGGCCGTTGTGACCAATCGCGCGGATGATGTGCGGCGTGCTCTCGATTCGACCGCGATCCAGTGATGACTGCCATCTGATCGTGTCGTGGGTGCCGGACGCCGAGGCGCTGTACCTCTTCGCCGGCCCCCGCCTGCGATGGCCTCTGACTTTCAACCAGCTCACAATCGGCGAACAGAGCCCTGAACGAACGGCATGGGTGGCCGTTGACGCTGGTCCCGAACCGATCGGCCAGTTCGAACTCACGATGCACGACAGCCATGCTCACCTCGGACGGGTTCTGCTCGATCCCACCGTGCGAGGCCGCGGCTTGGCCCACGACTTAGTGCGGCTTGCCGTCGCACAAGCACGTGCACTCGGTGCGACCTCGATCGGCCTCAACGTCGTGACGGGCAACCGTCCGGCGCTACGGACGTACGAACGCGCGGGCTTCGTCGAGACCAGTCGACAGGATGCCGTCGGGTCTCTCGCGATGACATTGAACCTGGCGACCCATGTCCGATAGCCGGTCGTTTACCGAGACGGAGCGTCGAGTGTCTCCGTCCACGTACTTCCAAGGCCTCGACTGTGGGCAGCTTCGCTCCGTGTCGTCGGAATCGCTTCCTTCGGTGTCGGGACGTCGAGGGTGCGCGAGACGGCCCGCGTGACTTGGGATTCGGGTGCATACTGGTGATGTCTTCGGACCCGGTAGTGGGGCTTGCCGGACCCAACCTCGACAGTTGTCGACAACAGTCCCTATCTCAGCTGGTCGCGTTTCTGCGCGCCTGAGGTAGGGAGTGTCATGACAGCACCAATCGGTACCGGACCGGTCGTCGTCGGCGTCCTGCCCGGCCTCGCGCCGGGGGTCATCGAGGTTGCGTCGTCCATCGCGCGCCGCATCGGTACGACGCTGGTGTGCGTCAGCGTGGATGCATCGCTGATCGATGCCGGTACGCGCTCGGACGGGTCGGTGATGGTGGAACCGATCGACCCTGACACTGCTGACACGACACCGCGGGGCTTGTCGGACAGTGACGAGGCGGCAGTACGTGCTGCCGCAACGACCTACGGCGTCGACGTCACGTTCGTTGCCGGTGTCGGGGATCCGAGCCGGGCACTGTCGCAGGTGGCTGAGGACCGCGATGCGGCGATGCTGGTTGTCGGGGCCAGGACGGGAGCGGGTCGAATCGCGGAGTTCTTCACGGGGTCGGTCGCGGCGCGGCTGACCCATCAGCAGCACCGTTCAGTGCTCGTGGTGCCCGTTGATCCGGTCGGGTTCGATGCCCCACTGCCGTGGGACACCCCGTGACCGGTCAGCTTGTTCTGCTCCGCCACGGGCGAAGCACGGCGAACGCTGCCGGCACCTTCACCGGCTTGCGAGACGTCGCGCTGACCGAACAGGGCAGCGCCGAAGCGAATCGGGCTGGGTTGCTACTTCTGCATGCCGGCATCCGACCTGACCTCGTGCTCACGTCGACGCTCGAGCGGGCGCTTCACACGGCGGAGCTCGTCACCGACGTCCTCGGACGTGATGCGCCGATCGAGTCGACGTGGCGGTTGAACGAGCGGAACTACGGCGCCCTCACCGGCATGTCCAAGCAGAATGCGCGAGCGGCGTTGGGGGCGGAGCAGTTCTTCGCTGTTCGCCGGACCCGCACGGGTCGGCCACCACGAATGTCGATCCGCGCGTGGTTGGCGCTCCGGCGGACGCCGGCGCTTCGTGGACTGCCGTGGGCGGCAGTTCGTCGAACCGAAACACTCTCCGACGTCATCCGCCGGGTCCAACCCGTCCTGTTGGACCGCATCAACCCGGCACTCCGCGACGGACGGACGGTGCTCGTCGTCGCGCACGGCAACTCACTGCGGGCACTGTGTGCCTGCATGGACGGCCTGAGTGACGGTGAGCTCGCGGACCTGAACCTCCCCACGGGCGAACCCCTGATCTACCGGTTCGACGGCGACGGTGGGTTCTGTCCGCGGGGTGGGGAGTACCTGCATCCGGCCGCACGAGCAGCAGCGGCAGTGGTCGCTGCGGAAGGTGGAACATGACCTCCCGAACGGACACGGACCTGCCCGATGGGCAGCTCCCGCCCGACCCTGACATCGACGCCAACGACCCGGAACGTGTCGCCCGGCCAGTGCATCTGTGGTGGCGGTACCTCGGTGTCGTCGCACTCGGCGGCGCCATCGGTACCGCCGCACGCGACGGACTCAGCACCGCGTTCCCCGCTCAGCAGGAGGTGTCCTGGGCGATCTTCTGGATCAACGTCGCCGGCGCGCTCCTGCTCGGTGTGCTGCTGGAACACCTCGCGCATCGCGGACCTGACGAGGGTCGCCGCCGGACACTGCGCCTGCTTCTGGGAACCGGTGTCCTCGGCGGGTTCACCACCTACAGCACCCTCGCGACCAGCACCGCGGTGTTGTTCCTCGCTGGCCGCGGGTTGGCCGGTACCGGGTACGCGCTCCTGACGGTCCTCGCCGGCGCGATCGCCACCGGTATCGGCCTCGCGATCGCGGGTTTGGTCCGACCGATCGGGGCCACATCATGAGCGCCCTGGCCTTCCTCAGCGTCGCGGTCGCTGGCGGTGTCGGCGCGGCCGCACGGTTCTTCGTGGATGGTGCGATCAACCGGGGTCGGCAGTTCCGGCTCCCGGTCGGGACGCTGACGATCAACATCACCGGCTCGTTCCTGCTGGGCTTGATCACCGGCGCCGCCGGTCACCTCGGCGCCACCCCCGTCGCGGTGCTCGGGACAGGGCTGATGGGTGGCTACACCACGTTCAGCACCGCCAGCTTCGAGACCGTCCGCCTCGCCCGCACCGGCCGCGCCACCGCGGCTGCCGTGAACGGGCTCGGGATGCTCGTCGTCTCCGTCGCCGCAGCCGCCGGGGGCGTCACCCTCGGCACCCTCACTTGACCATCCGACTGGGAGACGAACAGCTCATGCACTTCGACATCACGATCGAGATCCCCCGCGGCAGCGGCAACAAGTACGAGGTCGACCACGCCACCGGACGGATCCGCCTGGACCGGGCGGTGTTCACCAGCATGGTGTTCCCGCAGGACTACGGCTCGATCGACGACACTCTCGGCGATGACGGCGACCCCCTCGACGCGCTCGTGCTGCTGCCCCGGCCCACGTTCCCCGGCGTCGTCATCGACGTCCGCCCGGTCGGGATGCTCCGCATGGTCGACGAGAACGGCGGCGATGACAAGATCCTCGCCGTCCCCGCCGGAGACGTCCGCTTCGACCACGTCCAGGACATCTCCGACGTCGCCGAGCCGGTCCTGGCGGAGATCGAGCACTTCTTCGCCCACTACAAGGAGATCGAGCACGGCAAGCACGTCACCACCAACGGGTGGGCGAACCGTGTCGACGCCGAAGCCGTCATCCGCGCCGCACAGGAACGGTTCACCCCGCACCCCTGACCGGCACCCGCGCACCCGACACCATCCAGTGCGCGCCCTGAACCGCCGTGGGGAGGCAACTGGCGCCCAGTGATCGCCAGGAGGTCGTCCCTCCGCCTCCCCGCGGCCCACACCCGCACGACCAACCCGAAAGGCGACAACCGCCGTGAACGACTACATCAGCAACGTCCACCACACCACCCACCATCAGGGCGAGTACGTGACCCACACCAGCCGCCCCGTCACCATCAGCAGCCTGCAGGGATCCCGGATCCTCGACTCCCGCGGCTACCCGACGATCCAGGTGCGTCTCGAGCTCGAGGACGGCACCGTCGTCACCGGTGACGCCCCCGCAGGCGCATCCACTGGCGCGCATGAGGCTGTCGAGCTTCGCGACGGCGGCAGCAGCTACGGCGGCCGCGACGTGAGCCAGGCACTGCACCTCATCACGACGGACGTCGCACCGATGATCACCGGCCAGTCGTGGACCTCGATCGGGGAGGCCGACGCTGCCCTCGCTGCCCTCGACGGCACCCCGAACTACCGCCGGCTCGGCGCGAACAGTGTCGTCGCGACCTCGATCGCGATGGCACGCGCTCTCGCCGCCGCAGCGGAGCTGCCGCTCTGGCGTTGGATCGCAGACGTCACCGGCAGCACGCCCCGCCTGCCCGTCCCGCACTTCAACGTGCTCAACGGCGGAGCGCACGCAGCGAACGCGCTCGACTTCCAGGAGTTCATGATCGCCCCGGTGAACGCCGAGACCATGACCGACGCGGTTCGGATCGGGTCGGACGTCTACCACGCGCTGGCGGCACTGGTCCGGGAACGGTTCGGCAGTCTCGGTCTCGGGGACGAAGGCGGCTTCGCCCCGTCGATCGCCGCGCCCGAGGAGGCCCTCGACCTCCTCGTCGCCGCGATCAGTGCCGCCGGTTACGAGCCCGGCGTGGACACCGTCGCGATCGCACTCGACCCGGCGGCGAACGAGTTCGCGCTCGGTGACGGTAGCTACCGGGTCGTGGACCGCCGGCTCGACCGCGCAGGCATGGTCGACTACTACCGCGACCTCATCAGCCGGTATCCGATCCGGAGCATCGAAGACGGCTTCTCCGAAGATGACCACGGCGGCTGGAAGGCGATGTCGTTCGCGCTCGGCGACATGCTCCAGATCGTCGGCGATGATCTCTACGTCACCGATCCGCAGCGCATCCGCGATGGCGGGAAGGACGGGCTCTCGAACGCGGCGCTCATCAAGCCGAACCAGATCGGCACCGTCTCCCAGACCCTGGACGCGATCGGCGTCGCACGCTCGCTCGGGATGCGGAGCATGGTGTCGCACCGGTCCGGCGAGACCACCGACACGTTCATCGCGGACCTCGTCGTCGGCACCGGAACCGGACAGATCAAGTCCGGCGCACCCGCCCGCGGAGAACGCGTCGCCAAGTACAACCGGCTCACCGAGATCGCGGAGAACAATCCGGAGCTGCCCTACGGGCTGCGCTGACCCCGACCGGTCACCTCGTGGGCGACGCGCAGGAAAGCAGAACCAGCTGGCTGGGGCTCTCCCGACCAGATCGCCCGCAACGGCCGGGCAAGTGGCGGCCCAGCGAGCGGGACCCGCACCAGCGACCCGTCGTTGATGTCGGCGGCGACCGTGCGAAGGCTCATCACCGCCGGTGCAATTCCAGCCTGCGCGTTCGCCCGGATGATGCTCGTGGTCTCCAGCACCGCGGCCGGAACCGACATGCTCAAACCGGCCTCCCTGAGCCATGCGGCGAGGGTCGCGCGAGTTCCGGAACCTTCTTCCCGCAGGAGCAGAGCCGTCGCCGCCAGGACCTCCGCAGTGATCCCGGTCGACCGAGCCCAGGGATGTTCCGGCGCAACGACGACCGCGAGCTCATCGTCCGCGATCACCTGCGCGGACACACCTGCCGCCGTCACCGGGGTCTCCGTGAACCCGAGGTTCGCGCCACCCGACTGCACGAGGTCCGTCACCGCGGCGGAGTTGCCCGCGATCAGACGCACCCGCACGTCGGGTTCGCGGCGGCGAAATTCGAGCAGCCAGCCCGGCAGCAGCAGCTCCGCGATCGTCTGTGACGCTGCGACGACGAGCGAACCCGTGGGAGCCCGCAGCGCAGCCACTCCTGCCTCGAGGTGGCGAGACGCGTCGAGGACCGGTCCGGCCAGCCCGACGACGAGCCGGCCGGTCTCGGTCAGCACCGACCCCGTGGTCGAGCGGTGCACCAACAAGTGACCGACCATGCGCTCGGCGACCCGGATCCGAGCAGACACTGCCTGTTGCGTGACGCCGAGCGCTCCAGCGGCAGCGGAGAGGGAGCCGGTCTCGGCGACGCGTGCGAGCACGTCGAGTGTGTCGAGGTCGAGGGTTCGGTCCGTGAGTCGCCGTAGTGCCACAATCATTGATTGTGCCCTGCCAAGAGGTTCCGGGTACCGCCAGAGGCAGGATTCGCGCAGGCTTGGCCCATGACAACGCTCCGCACGGACCCTGCACCCGCGAACGGTAGCCAGCTGCCCCAACGGCCGCAGACGGCGTTGTTCCGTGACCTGGAGCGGCCAGGCCTGATCGTGTCGAATCTCACACCGAACTGGTTCGCGTCGATCATGGGCACGGGGATCGTCGCTGTCGCAGCTGCGTCACTGCCGCTGCAGTTCCCCGGGCTGCGCCTCGCGGCGACGGTCGTGTGGGCGATCGCCGCGGTGCTCCTCGTCGCCCTCACGACCGCGACGGTGCTGCACTGGATCCGCTACCGGAGCACTGCAGCCGGGCACCAGCTCAACCCGGTGATCTCGCACTTCTACGGCGCACCACCGATGGCGTTCCTCACCGTCGGCGCCGGGACACTCCTGCTCGGCAAGGACTGGGTCGGCCTGCCCGCCGCCGTCACCATCGACTGGGTCCTGTGGACCATCGGCACCATCGGAGGACTGCTCACGGCAGTGCTCGTGCCGTACCTGGCGTTCACCCGCCACGAGAACAAGCCCGACTCCGCGTTCGGCGGCTGGCTGATGCCGATCGTCCCGCCGATGGTGTCCGCCTCCACCGGTGCGCTCCTGCTGCCGTACGCCCCCGCCGGGCAGGCGCGGGAGACGCTGCTGTGGTCCTGCTACGGCTTCTTCGGCCTCAGCCTCATCACGTCGCTGGTCGTGATCACGCTGATCTGGAACCGTCTCGCGCAGCACAAGGTCGGGGCCGCCGGCATGGTCCCGACTCTGTGGATCGTCCTCGGGCCGGTCGGACAGTCGATCACCGCGGTGAACCTCCTCGCATCGAACGCCCCCACCGTTGTCGATGCGAGTACCGCGCATGCCCTGCTGGTCGTGGCGCTGGTGTACGGGTTCGCGATGCTCGGCTTCGCGCTGCTGTGGACCGTCATCGCCCTCGCGATCACCATCCGCACTGCCCGCGAACACTTGCCGTTCAGCCTGACTTGGTGGTCCTTCACGTTCCCCGTCGGGACCTGCGTCACCGGCCTGAACGGGCTCGCCCTGCACTCAGGCCTGACCGTCGTTGCCGTCCTCGCCGTCATCTACTACGCCGGCCTCGTCGCCGCATGGATCACCGTTGCCCTTCGCACCTTTCACGGATCCGTCATCCGTGGCACCCTGCTGGCACCGCCACAGCCGGCATGAGTACCCCCGAGGAACTCGCTGACGTTCGATCGCTGAACGGTCTCGCGGAGACGTGGCGGACCGCGCCCGACGGCAGCCGACGGTTCGTCCCGAGCTTCGACCCACGATCCGGCGGCAGATTCAGCCGTGTCCTGGTCCTGATGCAGTCGCCTGGCCCCCAGACCATCGCCGCAGCGCACGCAGCGATCTGCAGCGAGGACAACCCGGGCCCGACCGCGGTCGCGTTCCGAGCAGCCCGTATCGAGTCCGGACTCGCACGCGGCGAGTACGTCCGCTGGAACCTTGTCCCATGGGAACTGCCCGACCGCGTGCGACTCGAGGACATCGACGAGGGGCGGCATGCCCTCGCCACACTGCTCGCGGCCCTCCCCGCTCTCACTGCGATCGTCACGTACGGGGCCGTTGCCCTCGACGGCGTCATGCGACACTTCACCCTGGACGAGCACCCCCGACTCCTTCCGGTCATCGCAGCACCACATCCGTCTCCCGCCAACGGCCGCCACCGATCGGAACAACACCTCCGTTCCGTGCAAGCACTCCGGCTCGCCGCGCGAGCGCGGCAGACGTAACAAATACGAACGATTCCGCTACAACTGTCCGTACCGGCGCTCCGCCAGGTTGCGAGCCGGCGTGTCTAGTACCGGAACCCAGTCCCGGAATCTACGTGCCGCCACTACCCCTCTTGGTCGAGTTTCGCTACGTTCTCTTCATGGGTCACCTCCTCGGGTACGCGCGCGTGTCCACCACAGACCAGGACGCGTCGCTGCAGATCGACGCGCTCAACGCCGCTGGCTGCTACCGCGTGTTCATCGACACCATGTCCGGGTCGCTCCAACACCGGCCCGAGCTCGACAAGCTCCTCGATCAGCTCCGGCCCGGCGACACTCTCGTCGTCTGGCGACTCGATCGGCTCGGCCGGTCCATCCGGCACCTCATCGATCAGCTGCACGCTCTCGCCGAGCGCGGCATCGGGTTCCGGTCCCTGCAGGAGACCATCGACACCACCTCGCCCGGCGGTCGGCTCGTGTTCCACGTCTTCGCCGCGTTGGCGGAGTTCGAACGTGACCTCATCAAGGAACGCACCAACGCCGGCCTCGCCGCCGCCCGAGCCCGCGGCCGCACCGGCGGCCGACCATCTCGCCTCTCCGCGGACCAGGTGCGCACCGCACGCCGGCTCTACGAACAGCAGGACATGACCGTCGCGCAGATCGGCGACGTGCTCGGCGTCAGCCGCACCACCATCTACCGTGCACTCGCGAAGCACGCCGAGCCCGTCGCGGCGCGACGAACCAAGCCTTCCCCAACGATGTAGCTGGCCATGGACGCGAGCGAGCGGTGGGGCATCCTTCGACTGCACGTCGAGGACGCCATCCCGCTCACCACCCTGGCCCGCACCACGGGCGTCGCCGAGCGCACCCTGCAACGCTGGCTGGCCCGCTACCGAACCGGCGGATACCCGGCTCTCGCCGACGGCACCCGCACCGATCACGGCGCTCGACGGACGGCACCGGAACTGGTGCGCCTGATTGAGGGGCTCGCACTCACCAAGCCACGACCCTCGATCGCCACGATTCACCGCCAGGTCGACAATTACTGCACCAAACGAGGTCTCTCAGCGCCGTCGTACTCCGTTGTGCGGTCGATCGTGAACGGGCTTGATCCCGGGATGGTGACGCTTGCACTCGAGGGGCCCGCGTCATATCGGGACAAGCACGAACTGCTGCTCCGACGTCGCGCGGATCACCCCAACGCGATCTGGCAGGCGGACCACACAATGCTCGACCTGCTCATCGTCGGACCCGACGGCAAGCCGGAACGGCCGTGGTTGACGGTGATCCTCGACGACTACTCCCGCGCGGTCTGCGGGTACATGGTGTTCCTCGGCGCCCCATCCGCCGCGAACACCGCGCTCGCGCTCCGGCAAGCGATCTGGCACAAGCCGGAACCGGACTGGCCTGTCTGCGGGATCCCAGACGTGCTCTACACAGACCACGGGTCCGACTTCACCAGCCACCGAATCGGCGACACCGCCGCCGTGCTGCACCTCCGCATCATCCACTCGCAGGTCGCTCGCCCCCAGGGCCGCGGGAAGATCGAGCGGTTCTTCGGCACCATCAACACCGAGCTGCTCCAAACGCTCCCCGGCCACCTCGCACCCGGAGCCTCGGCGCCGACGCCGGCGCTGGATCTCGCCGGCGTCGACAGCGCCATCAACACGTTCATCCGCCGCTACAACGCCCGCATCCACCGTGAGCTCCGGAAGAGCCCACTGGAAGCGTGGATCGCAGACGGGTGGCTGCCACGAATGCCGGACTCCCTCGAGCATCTCGACGGGTTCCTGCTCACCGTCCCGACCACGCGCGTCGTGCAACGAGACGGCATCCACTTCGAAGGGCTCCGCTACACCGCCACCACCCTCGCACCCTTCGTGGGCAGCACCGTCAGCGTCCGGTACGACCCCCGCGACGTCACCGAGATCCGTGTCTTTCACCGCGACGCGTTCCTGTGCACCGCGATCAGTACCGCGCATCAGACCGAGACCATCAGTCTCAAGCAGATCCAGGCCGCCCGCAACGCGCAACGAAGAGCCCTGCGCGGGCAGATCCGCGAACGCATCGCGATCGTCCGCCCCACACCCGATGACCACAATCCACCAGCACCCGCGCCGGATCAACCGCGACTGAAGACCTACGAGGAGGACCGGTCATGACGAGCCAGTTCATCATCACGAAGGAACACCGTCGGTTCGCGGAGTTCGCCGACGCCGTCCGGAAGCAGAACACCATCGGCGTCTGCTTCGGCCCCGCTGGCGTCGGCAAAACCCTCTCCGCACGCCGCTACGCCCACTGGGACAGCATCGGCCCGTTCATCGCCAGATGGGCCGCACGCAGCGAAGACGACACGAAGATCTACGCCGCCGCCCACCGAGCCCGCACCGTCTTCTACACGCCCGAGGTCTCCGCCACGATGCGCGCCCTGCAGGACGACCTCCGGCACGACATGCTCCGCACCGAACGCTGCATCGAGGAACACCTCCTGCTCCAGGGTCGCCACTTCGACCACGCACACGGCCCCAACCCGTCCCTCCTCGAGCTGATCATCATCGACGAGTCCGAACGCCTCACCGGCAACGCCATTGAGTGGCTCCGCGACCAGTACGACCGCACCGGCATCGCGATGATTCTCATCGGCATGCCCGGCATCGAGAAACAGTTCAGCCACTACCCGCAGCTCTACAGCCGCCTCGGTTTCGCCCACCAGTACCGTCCGCTCGGGCACGACGAGCTGCTCTTCGTCCTCGAACGTCAATGGCGCAAGCTCGGCAAGACGCTAAACCCCGACGACTTCACCGACGCGCAAGCCATCGCCGCCGTCGAACGCATCACCCGCGGCAACTTCCGGCTCCTTGAGCGCCTCCTCCCTCAGATCCAACGCGTCCTGAAGATCAACGAGCTCGACGTCATCACCAACGACGTCGTAGAAGCCGCCCGCAGCACTCTCGTCATCGGCACCACCTGACCCGACACTGACCGCAGCGAAAACGACGACACCGAGCGAGGCTGCTCACATTCTCGGGCATCGTTCTCGAGCTCCCGTCGTCTCGGTAAACGATCGTCTATCGAGACGGGGAAGAGAACACCGGGCGGCGCCTGTGATCTGGGCGGCCCATTGGTCGAGCCCGCACCGGTCGCTCGGTTGAACGACGCGGGCGAGGGGCCTGTTCTCGATTCCCCTAGTGCCGATCGGCCGATGGGCGGACGGCGAGGTTGGAGGTGGTGTGCCCGCCGTCGACAGCCAGCGTCTGCCCGGTGATGAACGCGGCGGCCGAGCTCAGCAGGAACACCACCGCGTCGCCGACCTCGGCGCCGGTCCCAGTGCGGCCCAGGGGAACCGTTGCTCGGTACGTCTCGAACAAGACGCCGTCGCTGTGGGCGAGTTCGGTCGCCTCGGTGCGGGTCAGACCGGGCCGGACACCGTTCACACGGATGTTGCGGGGGCCGAGCTCCGCTGCCAAGGCGCGAGTGGCCGCATCGAGTGCTCCCTTCGCCGCCGCGTAGAGCGCCGTTGCCGGGCTACCGACAGCAGACAACGTGGACGAGACGTTGACGATGCTCCCGCCTTCACGCATCACCAGCGCGGCCGCGCCGGACAGCAGCCGCGGTGCTCGGACGTCGAGTGACATCGTCAGGTCGATGTCACTCGCGCTGATCCGCTCGATCGGTGCAAAGTGCGCGGTGCCCGCGTTGTTGACCAACCCGTCGACCCGTCCATGGCGTTCCAGGGTCTGTGCGAGGACCTCGGTCGGCGCCGCCGGGTCGTTCAGGTCCGCCTGGATCCAGCTGGCAGCCTGCCCCAGCGTCGCGGCGTGCTCACGCAGTGCCTGACCGTCGCGGCCGACGAGGACGACTCGGGCTCCTGCTGCCGCGCAGCGGGCGCTGATCGCCGCGCCGAGGCCCTTCGACCCTCCTGTGATGATGACGACCCGGTCGTTCAGTGGAGCGGCGGGAGACGAGGTGTGGTTGTGCAAGCGCATGGCTGCTTCCTGTGCTCGGAACGCACGCCAGCCACCACTCGCGACGTCGGTCGACGCGGGGTCAACGGGGCTGGATGCGAGGGTTTCCAGCCCCGGACCGCCCGAGCAGGGCGACCGCTTCACGAAGGTGAACGAGTCGATCGTAGCGCTGCCGAGGCGGTCCGCAGGTCGGGCGACCGGCCCGGGGTTGGGGTACCCTGATGGTCTGACCGATTCCGATCGGTGTGGTCGACCTGCTGGTCCAGCGCAGTCGATCCGAGGCTGAAAACCTCCGGCATTCCCAATCGAAGCCCGGAGGTTTTCCATGGCCATGTCGTCGCGGACCGCGCCCAGCACATCCGCATCTCCCAAGCGTTGGTGGGCGCTCGTCGTCCTCGCGCTCACCCAACTCGTCGTGGTGCTCGACGGCACCATCGTCACCATCGCGCTGCCGCAGGCGCAGCAGGAACTCGGCCTCAGCGACCTGGAACGCCAGTGGGTCGTGACTGCCTACGCCCTGGCGTTCGGTGCCCTCCTGCTCCTGGGCGGTCGGGTCGCGGACTACTGGGGCCGCAAGCGCACCTTCTTGGTCGGGATGCTCGGTTTCGGTGCGGCTTCCGCGTTCGGCGGCCTCGCCCAGAACGGCACCGAACTGATCGTCGCTCGCGGTCTCCAGGGCGTCTTCGCAGCCCTGCTCGCCCCGGCTGCTCTGGCTCTGCTGACCGTGACCTTCCCGAGCGGGCGGGAGCGGAACACCGCCTTCGCGGTCTTCGGAGCGGTCGCGGGCGCTGGTGCGGCCGTGGGACTCGTGCTCGGCGGTGTGCTCACCGAGTTCGCCGACTGGCGTTGGTGCCTGCTCGTGAACGTGTTCTTCGTGGTCGTGGGACTCATCGGCGGGATGCTGCTGGTGACGGAGTCCCAGACCGCGGGCAACAACCGTTACGACCTCATCGGGGCCGTCACGGTCACGCTCGGGCTGGGTTCGCTGGTGTACGGGTTCAGCCTCGCCGAGCAGGGCTGGGGCCAGATCCAGACGGTCGGGTTCCTCGCCCTGGGTGCCGGTCTGCTGGTGCTCTTCGTGGTCATCGAGAGCCGTGTGGCGCAGCCGTTGCTGCCGCTCCGGGTCGTCGCCGACTCGGTTCGCGGTGGCGCGTTCCTGGTCCAGATGATCGTCGGCAGCGTGATGATCGGGGCCATGCTCTACGTCTCGTTCCACCTGCAGATCGTGCTCGGGATGGACCCGCTGCTCGCCGGCCTGGCGACGCTGCCGATCACGCTCAGCATCATGGTCATGGTGCCGATCGCGACGAAGCTGCTGTCCACCATCGGCCCGCGCCCCATGATGATCGGCGGACCCCTGGTCTCCGCCATCGGCCTCGCCTACCTCAGCCGTGTCACGGCCGACGGCTCGTACCTGGTGCAGGTGCTGCCGGCGTTGATCGTGCTCGGCCTCGGCATGGCGTTCGTCTTCGTCCCACTGCAGAACCTCGCGCTGACGGGTGTCGAGCCGCACGACGCCGGGGCAGCCTCGGCCACGCTGAACTCGGCGTTGCAGATCGGTGGGTCGATCGGTCTGTCGGTGTTCACCGCCCTCTACGCCGCACGCGTGGCCGACTTCGGCACCGGCGGGTCACAACTTGACGCGTTCACCAGCGGGTACTCCGTCGCGTTCCTCGCTGCGGCGATCGGACTGGTGCTCGCATCGATCATCGCGGCCGTGTTCATCCGTGGTTCGAAGTCCGAGCTGCTGCCCCAGGTGTCCGACACCGAGGCAGCGGTGTACGTGCACTGAGCGCCGTGTCGCGACTCGAGACCGTCCACGACGTCGTCGGGCCCTGGTCGCTCGCCACCAGCAGGCGGTTCTGGGAGGGCTTCACCCCCGGCAGGCTCGCGTCCCAGACGCAGGCACCGGGCATCCACACCACCTTCCTGTGCGACACCGACTGGCAGCGGGTGGACGCCGTCATCACCCAAGACGGGCCGTCCGTCCGCATCGTGGTCGATGGCACCGGGGATCTGGATGCCGCGACCGACCAGGTCCGCCGGCTGCTGTCGATCGACATCGACGGACGCAGCTGGCCCGACGTCGCGATGCGCGACGGGGTCATCGCGGAGGCGCAGGCGCAGCTCCGTGGCTTCCGTCCGTGCGGCTTCTTCTCGCCCTACGAGGCCGCCGTCTGGTCGGTGCTGTCGCAACGCCTGCAAATCCGGCAGGCGGCCGCGATCAAGACACGGCTCACACAGCAGCTCGGCGACGACGGAGCCTTCCCGTCTCCAGCCGCGCTGTTCGCGGAATCACTGGTCCTGCCCGGACGCAAAGCGGAGTACCTGCACGCGATCGCCGAGGCCGCGCTCGACGGCAGGCTCTCCGGCTCGTTCCTCCGATCGATGCCGTCGGCTGAGGCGTTCGTGCAGGTGCAGGGCATCCTGGGAATGGGACCGTTCTCGGCCGAGCTCGTGGTGATCCGCGGCGCGAACTTCCCCGACGTGCTGCCACACCACGAAGGCAAGCTGAGCGACGAAATCACGAGACGATACGGAACCGATCGCTCCTTCGATGAGATCACCGAGGCGTGGAAGCCGTATCGCTCCTGGGCCACGGTGCACCTGCGCGCGCTGCGAGCCGCAGAGGGCAGATGATCCTTCCGCCTAACCGCATCGGAACGTCGATTGGGACGCGACCACGACACGGAGCGAAGCTGCTCGTAAACGTCTCGTCGTCAGCCGTTACGCGGGGTCGACATCGAGCGCGACCCGTCTCGGTAGCCGATCTTGGGTTCAGCTGCGAGCTCCGTTCAGGGTGCCTGTTCTGCCGATACGCCGAGCCGCACCGCCAGCTCCATCGAGCGCAGACGAGCCGGTGAGAAGTCATAGGGCATGGCCTGGATCGCCTCCGCCGCGCTGGTGACCCGTGTGTCCTTCGCCGTGTCGGAGTCGGGCGCCGTGTCGGTGTCTTTGGGCAGGTGCAGTTCGTCCCAGGCATCGAAGAGAGCGTCGTCCTCCTCCAGCTGACCGGACTCCTCGATAACGCTCATCAGAGTGGTCTCGAAGGCGTACCGCTCGGCCGCCACCTGCGCCACGCGAGGGTCATCGACGGCGACCGTATCGTCGAGTGCCGCTTCAGCGGCGTCGACGCGGTCGGACTCGGTGCGCAGTTCGGGGTGAAGGGCGAGGGTGAGGAAGCGGCTGGCCTGAGCGATGGCGCCGAGGGGACCGAAGATGCGCTCGGTGACCAGGAGGGTGTCGAGGTCGTCCTGGCGCAGCGAGCCCACGGGTGCGGCCTCGAGGCGGCTGGAAACGAAGTCGTCGAGCAGCCCCAGCCGGCTGCCGAGGGTACGCATGCGCTGCACGGAGCTGAGCTTCTTCTGCAGCTCGGCCATCTGCGCGACGAGGGTGTCCTCGAGCCGCGCGAGGACACCGGCGACCTCGTCGTCGCTGTCAGCGTCGGCGGGTGCGCCACCGGTGAACGCATCGCGGACGTCGTCGAGGGCGATGCCGGCGTCGGCCATGCGTCGGATCCAGAGCAGTCGGATGATCTCTGCATAGCCGTACCGGCGTCGACCGTCGCTGCCTCGCTTGCGCTCCGGGAGCAGGCCGACCTGGTGGTAGTGGCGGATTGCGCGCGGAGTGGTGCCGACGAAGGCCGCGGCGTCGCCGATCAGGACCTCACGGGGAGGCGTCGGGAATGGGTGCATGGCGGGCCTCCGGGCTGGGGACGAAACTTAACGTGCTTCGAGCAGACCACATGACGCTGCGGCAGGTGCAAGCCGATCTCACGTAGGACGCTGACGCCGGTCAGCTGGCGTGTACATCGCTCGCCTGCAACACCTGTTGTTGAGGGCTGCTAGATCAGTGGTGAGGATCGGCGACTTATTGCTTTACGGGCCGAAGATGTGACCGGTGAGTAATCCCTGTCCGGACACCTTCGCAACGCGCTCAGCCGACGGCCTAGAGCCGGTCGACGGGGACCGCTATGCAACTAGACGGCACGAGCGATGCGCCCGGTCTCGCCTACCGGAGCCGCACACTGGGTGTTGTCAGCCGGTAGTGCGGGAGTTGCGACGGTCGAGCCCGCGCGTCACGGCCCCGAGGACCCAGTCGATGAACCAGCCGACGAACCCGATGACCGGGATGAGCACGATGATGACCACCCATACGACCTTGTTCGTCCCGCTCCGGCGCCGATCACGAGCAACCTGAACGAGCGCGACGATGATGAAGGCGAGATAGACGGCGATGACGAGCAGGTGCCATGCGGCGAGGTTGTTCACGGGCGCCGGGTCCTTTCGTATGTGGAGGGTCGAGAATCACGGCCTGGCTTCGTGCCGAGTGGCCTCAGCAGCCGGCTTCCTGGCAGAAGGCATCGAACGCCAGAAGCTGCGCTACGGTGCTGAGCGCTTCGACGTCCAGACCCACGCGCGCCTCGCAAGCGACCCATACCCGGCCGGAAGCGCTTTCGAGTTCCAGACCGCCCGATGAAGGATCGGCTACCGGGACCCGTCCTGTTGCATCTGAACGACCAACGGGCGAACCAGGATGAGAGTGGGTCCGGGCCAGTCAAGTCCGTCGCGCTCTTCCAACGGCACAAAGCCGACGCTGCGGTAGAACGCCCGTGTTTGCGCGTACGGCTCGTTCTCAAAGGACGGCCCGACCGTGTGCACCGACAGCAGGGTGCAACCATCAACCGCTAACCGTGACGCGATGCGCTCGACGAGCAACCGCCCGACACCGGTCCCGCGAGCCTCTGGATCCACCGCGATGAGGTGCAGCTCGGCGGCCTCGCGGAAGTGACGTCGTGTCAGTGCAACGCCAATAACCCCGTCAGGGGCAACAGCGAGCAGGCTCCCGTAGTCGTCGTTCTCCGCCGCCGCTACGTAGTTGTCGATGGCGTCGACGTCACCAAACCATTCGGGTAGCGCCTCGAGAATCCGGCGCACGTCCTTCGCGCTGCGGTGCTCCACGAGTTCGATTCCCATATGTTCAAGGTTGGCATACGAGTCGGCGCGGTACATCCGGACGTGCATCGGCTACCGGGACGCGATCACGACACAGAGCGCAGGGCGACACAGAGCGCAGCGAGAAGGGCGACACAGAGCGAAGCTGCTCACAGGCCTCGACTGTCTCATCTAGCTGGTCCGAAACTGGTTCCGGCAAGGTGACCAATGCGAGACGGTGTCGTGCGATGGGGCTCGGGCATCAAGACGGATGAGGTCGCGGCCGCGGCCGCGGCCACCACGACCACGACCACGACCACGACCACGACTACAGCTGCTCCGCTCGTTGCCGGCTCAACGCGGAGGTGACGTTGTCCAGGTCGTCGGGGAACAGCGCCGCGTAGGTGTCAAGAGTCACCTTCGCCGACTTGTGGCCCAGCATCCGCTGCACCACTTTGACGTTGGCACCAGCGCTGATCGCGAGTGATGCAGCGGTGTGCCTGAGGTCATGTGGTGTGACTCGGCGGAAGCTTGCGTCGGCCGCCATTGTTCGCTGGACCGCCCTCGCGAACCACCCCTGGCTGGAGTGCCCTGGCCGGAGGAAACCTCCGGCTGGTGACGACCAGAGACGATCGTCGGGGTGCTTGTCCCGACAGGCCGCTGCAACAGCCGAGTCGAGGAAGTCAGGAAATGCGACGGAGCGCCGTTCATGCGACTTCACACTGCCCAGGACGTGCTGACCGTTTACCTCCGTCACTCCCTCTCGAATGTTCAGGCGACGTCGACCGGGGTCAACGCTACGAACTCGCAGGGCGGTCGCCTCGCCCCATCGGAGCCCGGTGTACGCAAGTAGCCGGACAAGCTCGCCGTACGTGGCCTCCGAAGCCAGCGCCTCGACCTGCCGATGCGTCAGGAACACCTCGTCGGGGATGGGCTTCTTCTTGACGGTGAGGCCGCGCGCAGGATTCTTCACCACACGGTTCTCCTCGACGGCCTCGTCTAGGATGCCTGCGAGCAGGTCTCGGGCCCTAGCCACCGAGGTGTGCGAGAGCGAATGCCCGAGTTCGTTCAGCCACATTTGAACGTCTCGCTTGGTGACTCGGCCTACGGCGTACCCGCCCCACTTTGGTTCGACGTGCACGCGCCAGCAGCTTTCAACGGAGTGGAAGCTGCTTTGGGTGAGCTTGAACCGGTGCATCTCAAGCCAGGCTGTCCCGAGCTCGCCGATGGTCACGCGCGCATCCGTTGGATCGACGTATGAGCCTCGCAACTTCGACACCTCGACAGTGTTGAGGTAGTTGAGGGCATCGGTCTTGCGGCGGAAGCCGCGGTCGTGGCCACGTGTCCCGTCGGGCTTTGTGTACCAAACTTCGTAGAGCTTGCCGCGGGTTTTCGTCTCGTAGGACTTGACTGATCCCACTCTCAGCGCAGTTCGTCGGCGGTGCTGGCGTACTCCTGCTCGAGAAGCCACGCCTCGACGGCTTCCTGCCGGTAGAGCGGAAATCGCCCGACGCGAATGAACCGTGGGCCCGCTCCCGTGACGCGCCACTGCCGCAAGTTACGGGTCGTCACATGGAGCCGAGCGGCCAGCGCGTCAGGGGTGAGCAGATCGCTGGGCTGCGCGAGCGGAGCGAGAGTGGTCTGAGACATAGGTGTTCCTCGAAAGTCGATGCTTCCGAGGAGGCCTTTGGAGCCGAACCTGTTAACGGTTGCTTGGCGTACCCACTCGTCGAGCCTGCAGTGGCCCTAGTCCTTTTATCTCATTCAGACGTGCGTTCACCATACCTGATGCGACTGTCTCGGACAACGCCGGACACATGAGCGCCCCCTTCATAGCTACCTGACTCTGCCGGTCCTGTGCAAACCGCCGCGGGGCTGCTCGCGCGAGCAGCGTCTCTCCCAAGCGACTCACCTGGGAGACTTCGAGGCGAATCATTTGAGAAATGATTCCGCAGCTTCACGCCCTGCTCCACCGCCCCGAGGGCGCTTCATCACAGGCCTCTCTCGCGGCGCCGCCGCATAGTGCCGCCGACCCGGAAGGGCGGCTCGCAGCCGGTGTCCGAGACGGAGCGAAGCGGAGGCGCGGCAGCGGCGCAAGGCACCCGAGAACGCCCCCGACGGGGCGTTGGAGGGCAAGGAGCGTAGCGACGCAGTATGGGCCCCAAGGAGCGCCAGCGACGACGGGTGAGGGGCACCCGGAGACCGAGCGCAGCGAAGGTCTCAGGGGGTTCCGAAGGACTGTCGGCTACGCCGACCGACGAACCAGTTTCCGACGAGCGCAGCGAGGAAGGAAACGCAGGTCGGCGTCAGTCCCCCTTATGCCCTTCTTCTCTGCCGCGAAGATCCGGAGCTTCAGCGACGGATCGAGGTCACGATTGCTGCTGTGATCGGGAGAAACGGATGGATCAGCCTCATCTTGATCAACACCAGCTCCGAAGGATCAAGTCTGGTGGTGGTGATCAAGTGGCATCCGTTTCGCGCGGGAAGTCGGGGTTTGGGTTGATCCACGGTTCTGGGCGTCGTGACGCCGGGGATCAACCCATGGAGCGCAGCGACGCCAGGGGCTGAGGAGCCTGCGGATCAACACCTGATCAACCCCGACGCAGACGCGGGCACGCGGCTGCCTTGGCCCTCGCAAGCAGCGCAGGTCGAAGCATCGCGGAAACCTCTCGCGTAGCGCCATGGCCACATCGTCACGGGGGAGGAACGACGCCGTGACGGGTCCCGCTGCCGCCCGCTTCAGCGGCGCCCTTGGGTTCTCCTTTCTCCCCTCGAGCGCGACTGTGGAGTGCACGTGAACGAGGCTCGTAACAACAGGTGTGACTCAGGTCCAGCCACGAGACCGAGCGCCCTCACGCTGGGAGCCACATGCGGTGCGTTCAGCACCGGGCTTCGGTGCCCCGTTCCTGGTCACGGCTGCGCCACTCGTGGGCAAATTCTGACCAGGGGCGGCCTTCTCTGGGCCGCGAAGCGACCGCCGAAGCTCCTTCGATGGCGCATCGGAGGAGAAAGGGGGCCACCCGGACGCGTTCAGCGTCGGATGGCCATGCCGTGACCATACGGCGGTCACTTGTCGGTCAGCAAGTGGGCGGATCACTCTGCAGCGACCATCAAGCGACAGCGAGAGGGAGCGCAGCGGTCCCGCTCCGGCCACGCAAGACCCACAGTGGGCCCGCCAGTGACCGACCAGTGCCGGCGGCCCCCAGTCGGTACGCTGCGGCCGTGAGCACAGCGCACGCATCCGACTCCCTCGCTCGGCGCGACGTCGAGCCGTTGATCATCGCCGCGATCGCGGCGCACGTCGGAGTGCCGCTGGCGCCGGCGCGCGTCGAGTTCGAGGACGGCGTCCGTGTCGAGCTCGACGGAGCGTCCGAGGACCGGAAGGTCCTCGTCGAGGCGTACGCGCACGTCGGCGCGCTTCGAGGCGGGCAGCCGAAGAAGCTCGCGACAGACGCCTTCAAGCTCCTCTGGGCCGGCCGGAAGCTCGAGGCGACTCGGCTCGTCATCGCGGTCATCGACGTCGGGGTCGAGCAGTACCTGATGCGGCCAAAGGCTTGGCTGACCGCGGCACTCCGCGACAGCGGTGTCGAGGTCGTCCGAGTCGCGATCGACGACGAAGCGCACGCGCGCGTCGAGGCCGCGCAGCGGCTGCAGCTGATGGCAGCGCCCGGAGCGTCAGCGCACGAGGAGTGACCGGCGTGACTGACAGACCGGGGGTGGCAAGTCCAATCCGATGCGCTCACCCGCCAACAGCGGGCAGAGCAGCGCGCCACGTCACAATCGGGTGACGCGCCCAGCCTGTGCGAACACGCCGTGCCGGCGTCGACCACATGAATGATCCCCCCGAGGGGCAGCTGCTCCCCGGGGTTTTTTCGTCGTACCGGTTTGTACCGGATTTCTCGGTACAGGCACGCGTTCAACGACGCCGCGAAAACCCCAGTTCAGAGGGCTGATTTTCGCCGCCTCACCGATTGTAGGCACACGCGATGTTCCACTTCGTGTACCGGGAGCAGACCCGCATGAAGGCGGTCCTGATCGGGGGAAAGCGTGCCGTGTACCGGTTGTACCGCTTCTTTCGAGGAACCCCTATGCGTGCGTGTGCGCGCATGCGCGCGTGCGTAGAGGTTCGCAGAAACCGGTACAACCGGTACAACCTGCCCCTCTACCCTCCTACTTCCTTGGAAAATTGGGGAAGTAGGGCTCGTGGGGCGTACCGGTTCTCGAAAATCACGGCTCAAAAGTGGTACACGACTCACACCTGCACGAGCCCTCAAATGCCGGTTTGACCTGGGAAAACCTGCCACGCGAGCCTGTACCGGTTTCCGAACGCGAAAGTGGTACATGTGGTCCGATCGCGCCCTCGAGTAGGCCGAAGTGGCTGGCGAGCCTGAGCACCCGTGCCCGACGACGGGTGCGGCTCTCCGCCGCAGCTGTTCAGTCACGCCGCGTCGGTCGACGCCCGAGAACCTGTGCTGCGTGGACTCTATGCTTCGCCGAAACCATTCGATCGGCCGCCTCGCAACAGTCATGTCGACTATTAATCTCCCCGGGATCGCGTTGATCAGAGCCGCTTGTTGCCAAGTCAGGACGCTCGAGGCACGTTCGCGCGCACGTCATCGGCCTGTGTCTCGTCGAGGTCCCAGAGTCCGGTGTGCTCCGGGTACTTCTCACGGATGTACTCCCGCACCACCTTTCCCGGCCGCGACTCATTCGTGTAGCCGAGCTCGGCCGCCAGCTCTCCTGGCGTGTACGTCGTCACGAGCGCGGCCGCTTCGAGTGGTTCCGCACGGGGTTCCGAGGCTTGGTGAGTGACTTCGAGTTCGTCCGGCAAAGCTCGCCGATTCCGGAGCCGCACGACGGGCACGGGTGGGACAAGTCCTCGGTGGCGCGAAGATCGCGCTCCATACCTGCGTAGAACGCGTCCACCGGAACACTCGACGAGTCGAGGATCGCCTGTTCGACCAGATCGCGGTGCTTCACGAGCGCGTCGTAGAACCGCTTTGGGTCGTCGGCCACACGCATCACGGCCGGGGCGACCTCCCACAGCGCCCGCTGCAGGTTCGGAAACGGTCGCGGACCACCGCAGTCGCCGTTGCCGACGCGGACACCGTCTCGTCGGGCTTCGGCGATGTGCAGCATCTCGAGGTAGTGCAGTTCGAGAGGCGACTCCGCCGTCGCGACGATCGTCTTGGTGAGGCCACTGGTGCCATACTCCGCGAGCACCTCGGTCATGAAGGCCCCGCTGCCGAGGTAGCCATCGACATGCTTCGGGTCGAGGCGCGTGCTCTGACCGATGTAGGCCCACGCCTTGTCGGCCGGTTCGGTCCTGAACACGTACCCGACTGCTGACGCCGGCACCTTTGCCTGGTCGCTCATGGTCACCACTCCCTCGAGGTCATCGTCATCGTCCCGTGAGCCGACCGAACCGCCCGCGGCGTCGCGGTGGTGCGACGCGCGCCTCCGAGGCTCCAGCCGGCACGGGAACGCCGATCGTCATGGTCCGCTCTCGCTCCGCCGGGTCCGGCATCGGCGTCATCGGCCAGTCCGCCGGCACGTAGTTGTCGGGCACCACGTACCCGCCGCAGTTGACGACCTTGACGGCGGCGATGATCGTGACGCTCTGCACGTGCAACGTCTCGTCGTTGAAGTTGAACGGCCTCCGGCCGTAAGGGACGTACGCAGTCGTCTCCCGGAGGTTCTTCGACCAGGTGAGCCGTCCGACCGTCCCGGCGGGTGAGGCCGCCCACCAGTGGCTTCCATCCCACCGCACACAGAGCTCGTCACCCAAGCGCACCCCACGCATGTGCTCGGCCACGCTCGAGCGGTAGAGGTTCGACGCCTGCGGCGTTCCGCGGATGGCATAGACACTCGCTAAGAGCCCCGTCGTCCCGAACCGGCGGTCACCGTTCTTGTGCACCGAACCGAGCTGCGGATGACCGTCCGCGGCAGCGGGCACGTCCTCTGCGTCGTTCACCTGCTTCCTCCCCGGCCCCTCGTCCCCATCGTGCTGCGTTCTCGCGCCAATAACCAGCGTCCGGGGCTCCCGCTCAGTTGTCGAGGAAGTATCCGAGATGCACCCAGCTTCCCCTGTCGCAGCTGCCGCCGACGTCACGTCGTCGGACGCCCAGCTCCGGACTCATCAGACGGCCGCCAATGAGGTGATCGCCGTCCTCTGCCCCCGCCGACAAGCTCAGCCCAGTGTTACTTCAGGGGGTCGGATCGAGGCCGACGAGAATCACAGTTATCGCAGCTATCTGGTCAACCGAGAGCCTGCCGCTGCAGGGACCGCACCGTCTGCCCAGCAGTCCTCGCGAGCCGGTGAGTGCGCCTCGCGGCTGATGACCGGACCGTCTTTCCATGGTTTCGGAGCGTTTCTCCCTCGTATACGTGGAAAACTGAAAAGCCCAGATCAGAAGCAATCTCGGCGCACTGGACAGCACCCGGCGTGAGCGTGCAAGCTGCAGCCCATGCAAGGTCACTCAGAGCCGCCCGCCGCCCCCTCGCACGTACCGACCAGCGAGGTGATCGATCGTTTCGCGCAGGCCCTCGCTCGGCTCGAGGTCGACGGCGACTGGCTGGTCGAAGCGCTGACGCAGCACATGCGGTCGATGCAGTCAACCGATCCATCTCTGTCCGCCGACGACCGGAAGCTCCTCCTCGCGGATGTGGCGTCCAGCTTGGGGATGCCGATCGATCGAGAAGCAAGTGCAATCGGCCGGGGTGACCTCCACCTGAAGATCGTGAGGACGTGGCTCAACTCGGTCTGCGCCACGCTCTCCGTTGAAGAGACGAAAGCCTTCCTCCAGATCGATGACGAGGAGCTTGTCCGCCGAGTCGCAAGTCGACACCTGGTTCCTGTCAAGCTGAACGGTCAGCTGCGCTTCCCCGATTGGCAGTTCGACCCTCGCAATTCGCCGATGAAGACGATTCGCAACCTTCCAGATATCTTTGAGTCCCTCGAGGCTGACGGAGCTGGTTGGCAGAGTGACGCGGCGTTCATGGCGACCCCTCAAGACTCGTTGCGGGCAGTGGTCGCTACGACCCCTCATCAGTGGTTACAGGCGGGCGGAGCGGTCTCCGCAGTCCTGGACCTCATCGACGGCAGGGATACCTTGTGAGCGCATCGCTCAGTTCAGGAGAGAACGACTTTCATCGAGTTCACGCCCAAGAAACCGCTCGAGTAGTCACGGGGCATCTAAGTCAATCCGGCAGAGCCACTTTCGGTTCCTGGGAGCAACTGACCGACGAGGAGAGGAGCAACATCACCGATTGGGTTGAGCTCATCTTCTTGTCTCAGATCGAGGCGTACGGGCCCGCTCTTCGACGTCTGGGCATCGACGACGCCGGGGACTGAGCGGGAGATCGCGAAGCGCTTCCTAGTAGCCGGCGACCCCTCTGCGCTCGGCTTCCATAATGACGACAGCAATTTCTGGGAAGGAACACCGATGGACTTCGAAGACGGAACCGATGCTGAATTCGATGACGACGACTACGAACTAGGGTTAGATAGCGCGCTCGACGAAGTGCTGGTGCCTCGAGGATGGCTTTCGCTGCGACGCGGCCACCTCGGTGCGGCGCGGGTGTACGACACGTGGTACTTCGAGCTTCCGTCTGGTGTCGCAATGTTCCTTGCTCCCGCGGAGAAGCGCGGCTATGAGGTGGTTCACCGCGTGGGCTCGGCAGTTCAGGAGCCAAGGCTCTACTCGATCCCACGAGAACGCCTGATCGAGCAGTTGAACCGCCTCGAGGCCGAGGGCACGCTCGCTTGGCCCAGAGTGCTGTCCTAGGAGCTCGCCGGTGGGTCTGACCAATCGCCGGCGTAACCGGCCTACGCCGTTGAATACGACGAACGAACCTGATCGATCGCGGCGGCTACGCCCTCAGCCGTGGCTCTCTCCGCGCGAGATGTCAGCCCGAAACAGGATCAGTCCGGCCCGTCGGTTCGACGTCTGCCAGCCGGAACAGGAGACTGAGAAGCGAGCCCCGATCGGAACAGGACATGATGGCGAAGATGGAAGCCGCGGACGGCACGTCCGAGCGTAAGCGGATCTCGATTCCGAAGGTCGACACCTCAGTGCTCGACTGGTGGGAGCGTCAGCACGATGCGGGCATGTCCATCAGACTTCTCATCCGACGAGAGATCGAGCGGTCTGGCTACACAGACATCGTCCACGGCCGAGTAGAACAACGGCTTCGGAGCGACGAGGTGTGATGTGGTCATCGTCGCGCGAGCGTGACCCAACACCACCAGACGAGCCCGACCGACGCCCGTGCTGCTCCTCGTGGGAGGACGTCGCAACTGGTATCGCCCCCGCGTGGAGGACGACCGCGCTGGTCAACCCCGGCGAGGCCGCAAAGATCCGCGAGTGGGCAAACCCAAACGGTCACGAGGTCTGCTCACACTGTCGCAGAAGCCAGGCCTTCCGCGACGCGTACGAAACCGCGCCCTAACGCCATTCCCCTAGACGAAACATGCGACCACCCCGAAACGCGGCCGGCTGTTCTCGTTCGCGCCGGCACGGCGCTCGCATGTCAGTTTCGCCCTTTCGAAGTCGAGAAGACTGCCATTACTCGACTGCTTTGACGACGATGGCGGCAGCAGCAATATGTACTGCTGGTCTCGGCATTGCGAGTAATCACTCCGCATTAGGCGGCGGCGTAGCAACGACGGTGAGGTCACCCGCGCGAAGCGTGCCGCTCGCACTCACGAGCCACTGCCGGCTCTGTTCCGCAATAAAAAAGTTCAAATGGTTCGGCAGCATTCGCTCGTACTGCAGGGGTGTGCCGATCACCAAGAGCTGGTGGGGAGAGATCGGAAAGGTAACTGTGCTCACGGCGGCAGTGCTGCTTTCACGGAAGAGGAGTACGGCACCGTCGCCCGTGGCAAGCGAACCTTCCCACGATTCCACGCGCCACTCCCAGGACTCGAGGCCGAGCGAAGAAAGCCGGAGTGTCTCCGTGCGGTGCCGGCCGAGGAAGATGATGTCACCAACGGAGAGCTCGATGTCGTGCAAACTGCCGTCTGTGCCTATCGCGACTGCGGGAACCTTCGCGTCCATCTGGTCCGCGTATTGACCGCGTTCCCGGTGCATCTCCAAAAACTCGATGATCGCGGCCACGGACGCGGAACTGAGGTCAGTTTGTCCGCTGCGGAGACCCCTGATAGCGCGCAGGCCGTCGCTTTCGATTTTCGAGTAGTCATCTTCGAGGTCCCGAGTGACTACGTTGGTTACGTAGGCGTAATTCCTGATCGTGGCTTTCGTCACCGAGGCCGGGTAACCGCGTTGACGTGTTTTGTCGATCACCGAGACGACTCCTCGATCATCCGCCCATGCCGCGATATACCCCTTGCTCAGCATGTGTGCGCCCTTGACCGGTGACCCCTCCATGATGAGATCGTAGACGCGGATCACCGGAAGTTGGCGGCGCCGCGAGCGTGGCCGCTCACCGTCGGTCTTTCTTCTCGCCCCGCGACGCTGCCGGTCCACGCAGAGAGCGACAAGCTCAGCTAGGTGAGCTTGCTAAGCATCGGTGCTGTCGGCCTCTGAGTCTTCATCGCCGTACTCTGCCATCACACTGCCGACCAGCCCCTGGACGTCGATCGCAGTCGCAGCAGGACGGGATCGACCTTCTGCGTAGGCCAATCGGGCGGCGGCGAGGTCTGCGAGCCGGACCGCTTGGATGACGATCACGCGCCGTAGACCAGATGAGACCTCGCCACGTTCGTGGGCGACCGCGGCGACTCGCGCAAGCGTCTCTGCCCGACGGGCGATGCGAACGTCCGGGTGCTCGCGATCCTCGCGCATGTCGTTTGGGACCAGGGGGAACCGGTACGAGCGAGGCAGTGTAATCCTCGGCGACACCGGCGGGATCTTTTCGTTCAGGATCGCGCGGTATTTCGATCTTTCAATCGCCGTGAGATAGACCGAGTACTCCAGAGCATCGATCGCGGCAGTCTTCTCCGCCTTTGGCAACGCTCGAGCGTCTTCGGCCGGGTAGAGCTCCATCTCCGCGACTTCGAACGGGTCGAGGATTCGGTAGGCGAGGGTGTCGGTGCGTTGGCCGCGAAGGTGCCGACCGACGCGCGTGCCAAAGTCTTCCCATGTCTGTCCGACGTAGATCGGTTCGCCGTCGTAGTCGTAAAACGCGTACACGCCGATGCACTTGTTGAGCTTCTTGCCACTGGCCTCGTCGACGTTGGCCAGAGCGTCGGAGAGCAGCTGCCGAAACCGCTGCACGAACCTGGTCGGCATGGACCGCTTCGACGGCGGTTTGCCGTCTGCGTCGTTGTACGACGCGATCCCGCGACTACCCACGGTGCTCCTTCGCCGGGACAATGCCCTGCGCAGCAAGCTCGCCGCGTACTAGCGGCATCAGGTAGTGCTCTGCGAGCCAGGAAACTGCGGGCACAGCGACGGCGTCACCGAACGCGAACAAGGCCTGGTTGGTGCGGGCCCCGGAGAGGTTGTAGTCGCCGGCACCCATGAGGCGTGCGTACTCGAGCGGTGTCATCCATCGGACCTGAAGCCGCTTGTTACCGAGCTTCACCACAGCCTGCTTCGAGGACCCACCCCGAGCGGTGCGGAGGCAACCGGAAATGTCATCAGGGCGGACCTCCCACACCGCGACACCGTTGCGCGTGCGGCGGTAGGCCGTCCGATACTTCATGCCTTGTCCGCGGCGCATTTCCGCGATCCGCTCACGCTGCAACGGAGATAGTGACGCCACAAACGCCTCCGTTCGTGCGGCGTCCCACCAGCGCTCGTCGTTGGAGGGCATCGTCTCGACGTATTCTCCGAACCCGGACAGCAGCGGTGCCGGCGGAGTGGGCAACGGTGCCCGATGCGTGCGCAGGGTCGGGTCGCCGTAGACGGCCTGCAACCAGTCCGGGCGGAGCTCGCTGTTGGGTTCCGCTGTGTCCTCGGGCGGGTTCATGGCCCCTACGAGGAACAACCGCGGCCGTGACTGTGGGATGAAGCGTCGGGCATCGAGCGCGAGCACGTCGACCGAGTAACCCAGATCGTTGAATGCGCGGACAGCGGCGGCGAGGTCGTCACCACCGTGAGAGGTCGCCAATCCGACCACGTTCTCCAACACTGCGACTTCAGGACGGTCGTCACCGAGCTCGTCGAGGAGACGTATGTACTGCCAGAACGCGTTGGACTCCCCGGCGCGGAGACCTCCACGTGCGCCGGCGAGTGACAGATCAGTGCACGGTGACGAGCCCCAGGCGAGCTTCGCGTCCCTTGGTAGCTGGTCCGCATCGACGGCACCAACGTCGCCAAGGGAGAAGCTGTGCGCGCCGTCCTCGGGGTCGTTGAAGTGGCTGCGATAGAGGTCCCACTTGTCCGGCTCGTAGTCGTTCGCCCACGCAACGCGGAAGCCCGCGCTCTCCAACCCCATCCGCGCCAACCCGATGCCGGCGAAGAACTCGAGAACCTTTGGGCGGGCAGACGCGATGTCGACGACGGTAGGCACCCTCAGAGCCTAACGGTGCCCTCCGTCATACGAGCCTCCTACCTCCCGCGACGCACACGGCTCGATCAGGTAGCGACCACTCATCCTTCAACGACTTCATTCAGCAGGCTCGGGGGCACCCGCGAGAGCTTCATCGATCACGAGCTCCGTGAGGAGCCTATTCTTCGCCACTCTATCTAGCGTCCAGTCCTGCTGTACGGCAAGTGTACTCGCGAGAGATTCAATCTCAGACAAGACATTCATAACTTCGAGTAGCGAAGGAACTTCGCCTGCCCTAGACAACTCAACAAGCTGCTTGGGACTGTAGATTCGCGCACCGAAACGAGCAGTCGCCCAGTACAAGCTGACATAGTATCGGAAGTTTGCACGAAGCGCCGCGTCGGGCTCACTGAGTAGCAGCTGATCTACCATCTTTTGAACGCGCGCCACCCACAGGTAAACACTGAGTGGAAGTGACGAATCAAAAATGCTGTTGTAGTCGTTCTCGGCGTTCAGAATTGTGGTAGGCCGAGCCCTTGCGTCATTTGGCCTACTCAGCCCAATAGCCATGATCGATTGCCCGAGAGCAGGGATGCCGATGATTTTATCCGAGGGCTTGCCGTGGTTCTTGTAGAAGTTCTTCCTACGGTCGTAGAACCAACCGTTGGCGAGGAAGTGCGCCTCGATCTGCCTATGGATCTCTTCTGTAGCGTGCAACGATGCGTCGGGAACCTTCGTTTGGCTGTTCGTCGCGCGGATGATGCGATCTCTAGCCGCTTCATCCTGAGTCTCGATGACGCGGACCTGAACGGCACGATCACCTTCAAAGCCATCGCCCTCCACCGAGGAGCTAACCGCTGTGTGGATGCGGTGGGAGGTCTGCATCCCGTTCACGATCTGCACACCTTCGAGGGTGAAGGTTTTCCCGCCCCCGATCACTGCTTTTGAGCACAATATGGTGACTCCGTTGTTCAGCCACCAGAAATCGTCGCCATTCACGGTTTCCAGCGAGCGCTGGATTTCGCGATTGACCGTCACGTCCCCTTGGAAGTCTCGAACGTTCCAATCGAAGATGTGGGGTCGCAGGTTTCCGGCTTCGTCGGAAAGAAACTTATGATAGTTATTCAGAGTCACCAGACCGGCATACGATTGGCCGCGAGTTACATAGTCATCGAACTGAATCTGCAAGTCATACTCGGGTGTCGTACTGGCGCGCTCCCAAAGCTGGCTGGCACCGACGAGGTCCACACGTGCAGATGCGTTGGGGACACACTCCTCAAGAAGCTTGCGCAGATCATTCGCCTTCATTACAACCGGAGGGCCAGCCGTTTCAGTCTCTCCGCGTGTTACATAGGCAAATTGCAAGCTGATCTTCGGGGATCGCGTGAGGAGCTTTTTCCAAGCCTCCGTGAAGAGTCGCACGCGTCCGATGAGTTCCGCTGAATACAGAACGAGCAGTTCAGCGTCCGTGCTCTCGAGACTCAGCAGTCTCCTCAGAGAGGATTCCGCTTTGTCGAAAGCGGTCTCAGTGAAGGATTCCTCCCGTTTTGCCTGTATGAAGACGCATTCGAGCTCAACACCCTTGCGGATCTTGCTCGCCGGTGCGTCCTGGTCGAACATCGTCCAGTCCTCGTCGAGGAGGGCATCGTCAACGAAGGTATACACGGCATCAATCCCGCCATCTTTCCCGCCCCCAATGCGGCCTGACTCAATCTCCTCTTCGCTTAGGTTGCGATCTCGGAGCATCGTCTCCGCGGCGAACAACTCGAACGCAATGTCGTCTGGGTAAGGGACGGCTCGGCTCGCTTGAGCCTCCTGGGTGAGGTGATCGATTAGGTTGCGCTCGTTGCTGGGCATGACGTCCCTGACTGTTTTGCCGATGGTGAGCAAATCTTACAGAGGCGCTCCTACGGTGCCCGACATGAGTCAGCCCCCAAGGCTCACCTTGGGGGCCGTCCCACGCCTTCGGCAACTCGCCGGGCCAAGCCGCGGGCGATGCTGTCGCTCGACCGCAATCGAGAAGCACCCCACAAGTCCCGCGTAGCAGTTGTCGGAGCCGCGACGCGGCCGAGGCGGCAGCCGATGGCGTCACGTTGTGATGAGGTGCACCCGACTGCCACTCGCGCCGATGGGGGGAGCCTGCGGTTCTGGGGTCCTCTCCACGCCGTCGCCACACATCTGCCCGCTGATCTAGATCTTGCGCAGCGCGAAGCAGAGGTCAGCTCGATTCGGCCCAGCACGGGCTTACAGGTGCGGACCCCTGGACAGGGCTGCCCGCTTGATCAGCGCACGGATCTGACTCCGACATCGAGTCGAACAATCTTCGGCTGTGCCTGCGCCCGACCATGGGGCACCGCAGCACGGGATACCCCGAACGAGACCTGCACCAAAGACGCACCACGACCACTCCCAGGAACAAGAAAACCCCCGCGTGAACGGGGGTTCTCTGTGGCGGTACCGGTGGGATTTGAACCCACGGTGGAGTTGCCCCCACACATGTTTTCGAGACATGATCCTTCGGCCGCTCGGACACGGTACCGGGAAAGATCATACACGATCAGGAGGCCCCTCCCGTCACCCAGGGTCGGCTCGCCCTCCACAGGCGGTCGCCACCAGGGCCCTCTCCACATCCGCGCAGCACCTTCGTCGAGGACGAAGCGTTGCGGCGTACCGTCCTCGGCATGAAGTCCCGCACGCTCATCGCCCTGGTGTCCTCGATCGGCGGGGGCCTGCTCGTCGCCGGCAGCGCCGCCCTCGGTACCCGCGCCGGAGTGAAGGGCCAGCGCGCCGCTGCCCAGCGCGTGGTGGACATGCTGCCGGTCCATGCCGACTGGTGGCGCGAACGCCAGCAGCACGAGGGGCAGCTCCTCTACCTGGCGATCGGCGACTCCGCCGCTCAGGGCGTGGGCGCGACCGCTCCGTCCCGCGGGTACGTGGGCCTGCTCGCTCGGCGCATCCGACACCGCTCCCGCATGTCGGTGCGCGTGGTGAACCTCAGCGTCTCGGGCTCGACGACCTGGGGTGCGAAGCGGGACCAGCTCCCGAAGCTGCAGCACTACTCGCCCGACGTCTGCACGGTGTCGATCGGTGCGAACGACATCGCCGACTTCGACCCGGGCAAGTTCGAGCGGAACATCCGGGCGATCTACGGTGCCGTGCCGTCGCACACGGTGGTCGCCGAGCTGCCGTGCATGTTCGTGCCGGACCGGGAGCGCAAGGTGGCGGTGGCGAACGAGATCGTGCACCGGGTGGCCGCCGAGTTCGGGTTGACGGTGGCGCCGCTGCACACCATCACGAAGCGGGTCGGGCTGCGGCGCACGTTCTTCAACAGCTACGGCGACCTGTTCCACCCGAACGACCGCGGGTACGAGATCTGGGCGAGTGCGTTCGAGCCGGCGGTGGATGCTCGCGTGGACACCGTCGCCGCGATCCGGCACTACCTCTCTGCTCGCGAGGCCGAGAACCTGGGGCGTGAGGCAGGTGCCGTCGCCAACGCCCGCGCCGAGCAGGACACGGAGGGCGCCGAGGCCCTCGACCACGCGGGGCGGCAGAGCCCCGGCCCGGTCGAGCGACTCCGCCAGCGAATGACGGCATCGGCGACACACGACGAGCACGAGCACGCCACCGACGCGAACCCAGCCCGACACCCAGACGAGCAAGCCGCCCCCGCTCAGCACGACGAGCAGACCGCCCCCGCCCACCACGGCGAGCAAGCCGCGCCCACCCAACACGACGACCGAGCGCAACCCGCTCGACAGCAGCCCGCCGGCCCGTCGGGTGATGTCGGCGGCACCGCCTAACCTCGACGTCATGGCGCGCCCGCAGTCCCTCTACCGATGCACCGAGTGCGGCTGGACCAGCGTGAAGTGGGTCGGCCGCTGCGGCGAGTGCCAGACCTGGGGAACGGTCGAGGACTCCTCCGCCACCTCGGCGAGCTCACGAGGCACCACGGCGGTCGCCGTCACCGGCACGCGCGTCGCCCGACCGATCACCGAGGCCCGTGGCACGTCGGTGCAGCGGTGGCAGACCGGCATCGGCGAGTTCGACCGGGTGCTCGGCGGCGGCGTCGTGCCCGGGGCGGCGGTGCTGCTGTCGGGTGAGCCCGGCGTCGGCAAGTCGACGCTCCTGCTCGAGGTCGCCTCGCGCGCGGCGGCCGCCGGCAAGCGCGTCCTCTACGTCAGCGCCGAGGAGTCCGTCGACCAGGTCCGCCTGCGAGCCGAGCGCACCGGCGCCATGCACGACCAGCTCTTCCTGGCGAGCGAGGTCGACCTCGGCGTCATCATCGGGCAGATCGACCAGGTGCAGCCCGACCTGCTCATCGCCGACTCGGTGCAGACGATCTCATCGGGCGCGATCGACGGCATCGCCGGTGGGACGTCACAGGTGCGCGAGGTCGCCTCGACCCTGATCCGGATCGCGAAGGACCGCGCGCTGCCGGTCCTCATCGTCGGACACGTGACGAAGGACGGCACGATCGCCGGTCCGCGGCTGCTCGAGCACCTGGTCGACGTCGTCTGCCACTTCGAAGGCGATCGGCAGACCGCGCTCCGGTTCGTCCGGGCGCTGAAGAACCGCTTCGGCCCCACCGACGAGGTCGGCTGCTTCGACATGGCCGGCGACGGCATCCACGAGGTCCCCGACCCGAGCGGCCTGTTCATGTCGAAGAACGCCACCCCGGTGTCGGGCACGTGCGTCACCGTCGCGCTCGAGGGGCGTCGGGCGCTCCCGGTCGAGGTGCAGGCACTCATCGTGCCGAGTTCGGCCCCGCAGCCGCGCCGGGTGGTGAACGGTGTCGACTCGTCGCGCGTGGCGATGCTGCTCGCCGTCCTCGAACGGCGCGCGGGGCTGAAGCTCTCCGATGCCGACGTCTACGTCTCGACGGTCGGCGGCATGAAGCTCACCGAACCGGGCGCCGACCTCGCCATCGCACTGGCGCTCGCGAGCGCCGCCCGTGACCGCCCGTACCCGCACACGTTGGCGGCGGTGGGTGAGATCAGCCTCGCCGGCGAGATCCGTCCGGCCACGGGGACGAAGCAGCGGGTGGCCGAGGCGAAGCGCCTCGGCTTCACGACGGTGCTCGGCGCAGACTCCGGTCACCTGCGCGAGGCACTCCGGGTCGCGTTCTCGATGACCCAGTCCGCCCGCGAGCGCGAACTCGACCGCGCGTTCTGACCGGCACGTCCGAGCACCGGCACGTACGAACACCGGCACTCACGAGTACCGGCACACACGAGCACAGGCCCAGCCGGGCACACCGACGCAGGCACCTGCACGAGCCGCCAGACGCCCCTCAGGCGCGCAATGCGGCCAGCAGGTCCTCGGGCGTCGCCTGCATGGTGTGCGGTCCGGCGATGTCGAAGAACACGCCCTCGAGCAGGTCGAGGTGCGCCGCGAGGAACTCCTCGAGCCGCGGTCCGTCGTAGACCATGACCTGCCGGATCTTCTCGTCGGGCACCATCGCCGTGTAGGCGTCGGCCGACGAGAACAGCAGCAGGATGCGCTTGTCCGAGCCCTCACGGCCGAACACCCGCACCTGCATGTCCTTCTTGCCGGTGACGAGTCGGGGGACGATCACGATGTCGTTGCGCAGCGCGAACGCCACCGCAGCGACGTCCTGCTTCGCGAGGGCTTCCTCGAGTTGTTCACTCCGGAAGCGCTGTTCCTTGTCTGCCATCGGAACGATTCCACCAGATTTCGCTGTGCCGTGGAGAACGCGTCGCGAGAACGGGTAGCCAGCGGAGCCTGAGCACGCTAGCCTGGTGAAACCGCTTCGGCGGCGCTCAACGTCTTGGTCAGGTGGTTTGCCCCTGACTCGGACTACCAGGATCACCGGTCGTCAGACCTGATCCCGAACCCGTCCCGCCGGCACCTGCCCGCGTGGCGCATCACCCCCGTCGACGTACGTCGGGGCTCCGCAGGTGCGATCGCACCATGGCGGAACGCAAGAAAGCTAAGGAAACGCCATCATGGCATCTACCGGTACCGTCAAGTGGTTCAACAACGAAAAGGGCTTCGGCTTCATCGCCCCGGACGACGGCAGCGCTGACGTCTTCGCGCACTTCTCCGCGATCGCCGGCAACGGCTACAAGTCGCTGGAGGAGAACCAGAAGGTGGAGTTCGACATCACCGAGGGCCGCAAGGGCCCGCAGGCGGAGAACATCACCGTCCTCGGCTGATCACATCAGCTTCGAACGGCCCCGTCGTCTTCGGACGACGGGGCCGTTTGCTGTCCCGGGCAGGGAAGACCGCACAACCACAGCGCGTCGGGACCGGCACACGACCCGGCGCGGACGCACTTCGGTTGTGCACAGCGTCCCCGAACCACCCGACCGAGCACCGGGACCCCCGCCCGTCGCCACCCTGCCCTGGTCGCGACCACCGCCGGACGGGAGGCGCGGCACCAGCTGGCACCGCGCCTCCCGTCCGTCCGTGCGCACGTCGAGCGCCGCAGCACCGCAGCGACGGACCCGCGAAAGCGACAGTGTGCCGCGAACCATCCGCGGCGATCAGTCGCTTTCGCGACACACCCACAAGCCCCGAACGCCAAGCCCCGCCCGGCGCCCCGCCGAGCTGCCCAGCCCCGCACGGCGCCCGCGCCCGGCGCCAAGCCCCGCCCGGCGCCCAGCCCGCCTCAGTTCAGCACGAACTGCGCCGACCGCTTCGACTCGACCTTCCCCACCGCGACCTGCAGGTGGTAGCTCGCTCCCCCGCCGGTGACGGCCGGCCGCGACGAGTCGCAGGTCGTCGTCGACGACCGGGTGCGGTCCCACTCGATCGCCGGCGTGGTGAGGGTCTGACCGACCTTGATGGTGACGTCCTGGTGGGTGCCGCCGGTCTGGCAGTCCTTCGATGACCAGTACTGCTCCTCGCCGGAGCTGATCGTCAGGACCTGCTGCGCCGAGCCGAGGTCCCAGTGGCAGCTGTTCGAGCCGGAGTTGGTGATCGACATGGCGATCTTTGGGTCCTCGGTGGGGCCGTAGGCCTCCTTGTCGAGGACGGGCTTGAGCTCGATCTGGTCGGCCGTGCACTCGGCGCCGTCGGCGGCGGTCGGCGCTGCGGAGCGGGAGGGCGCGGGCGTGCGCGACGTCGCCGTCGACGACGAGCCGGAGCTCGCACCCGATCCCGATCCCGGTTCTGCGGAACCGGAGGCCCCGGGAGCAGCCGACTCGGCTGCCCCGCCGCGGCCCACCACGATGAGCACGACCACGATCACGACGACGAGGACCGCGCCGAGCGCGATGGCGCGCCGGCGCCAGTAGACGCTGGGGCGCTCGGGGCCGACGGGGTGGCGGAACGACGACATGCGCACAGGGTAGGGCGGCAGGTCGGACGAGCGCGGATGCCGCGCGACGCGTCAGAGGATCTTCAGCATGCGGGTGTTGCCGAGGGTGTTCGGTTTGACCCGGGCGAGGTCGAGGAACTCCGCGACCCCCTCGTCCGACGAACGGACGAGTTCGGCGTAGACGTCCGGCGAGACGACGCTCTCGCCGATCTCCAGGTAGCCGTGCTTCGCGAAGAAGTCGACCTCGAACGTCAGGCAGAAGATGCGCGCGACGGCGAGCTCGCGGGCGTCGTGCTCGAGCGCCTCGAGCATGCGGTGGCCGACGCGCTTGTGGATCCAGTCGGCGTCGAGAGCGAGCGTGCGGACCTCGGCGATGTCGTCCCAGAACACGGCGAGGGCACCGCAGCCGATCGGCACGCCGTCGGGGCCCTCGGCGATCCGGAACTGCTGGATCGAGCCGTAGAGCTGGACGTTCTCCTTGCCGAGCAGGATGCGGCGGTCGACGTACGGGGCGATGAGCCGCTGGATGTGCGGGACGTCCGACGCCAGCGCCGGACGCACGAGGATCCCGTGCTCGTCGCGCTCGTCGAACGCGTGCCTGCCGTGCTCTGTCATCCGGCCCACACTAGTGCGAGCCGACCGTCGACGTGCACCACGCCCAGGGGGACACCCGTCTGGGTCCCGCTCAGGACGACCGGCCTACCGTGCAACCCATGCCCCAGATCATCGAAACCGTCGACGTGAACGTGCCCGTCTCCGCTGCCTACAACCAGTGGACCCGCTTCGAGGAGTTCCCCACCTTCCTCGACGAGGTCGAGAAGATCGTCCAGGTGGACGACAAGACCACCGACTGGACCGTGAAGGTCGCCGGCCAGGAGCGCGAGTTCCGGGCGATCATCACCGAGCAGCACCCCGACGAGCGCGTCGCCTGGACCGTCAAGGACGGCGAGACCGACCACGCCGGTGTCGTCACCTTCCACAAGCTCTCCGACAACGAGACGCGTGTGACCGCCCAGATCGACTGGCAGCCCTCCGGCTTCCTCGAGAAGCTCGGCTCGGCCGTCGGCATCGGTGGCCACGCCATCAAGAAGGACCTGCAGAACTTCAAGGAGCGCGTCGAGTCCGCTCCGACCGACTCCGGCTGGCGCGGGGACGTCCAGGCCTGAGACCGGCTGCGGTCGTCCGTGGTGACGGACGGCCAGACTGGAGGCGCGGTGCCGGACGGCACCGCGCCTCCCGTCCGTCCGGGGGTCGGGTCCACCCCCGCACCCGCGCCGACGCACGCCGGGAGGCTCCGCGAGGGGAGACCACATGACCGGCACACGCACCACCGTCCTCGGCACGACGATCGGCACCGCGGTGGGGACGGCCGGCAGCATCGCCCTCGCCGCGCTCGTCGCCCGCCGACTGCTCGCCCCCGCCCCGTACCGGGCGACGGCCACCGTCCGGAGCTCCACGCGGACCGAGGCGCTCCTCGACGCCACCCGTGACACCCGGCTGCCGGGCACGTACGGCCTGCAGCGCTCGGGCCGACGCGAGCGGATCGGCACCGTGCTCGGGGTCGACGGCGACGCCGTCCGCCGCGCGGTCTCCGAACCCGTCGACCCCGGCGTCTGGGAGTGGGACGCGCTGATGGCCGACTCCCCGGACGACGTACCGGGCGAGGAGCCGGCCACGACCGCCCGCACCCACGTCGTGCACGTCCACGGGCAGTCGCTCGGGCCGCGCCAGGTGCTCCGCGGGCTCGCCGTCTGGCGGTCGCTCGGGGCGTCGAACACGATCGTCGACACCACCGACCTGCCGCTGCGCTCGCTCGACCCCGCAGCCGCGGACCGCATCGTCGCCGCCGTCCGGGCCGCCCGCGCGGACGGGGCCGAGCGCGTCGTCCTGCAGGGCTGGTCGGCCGGGGCCCTCGCGTGCGCGGTGGCGGCCGACCGCGAGCACGTCGACGGCATCGTCGGCGTCGCACCGCTGCTCTCCATGGCCTCCGCGCTGCGCGGGGCCGTCCGGGCGGCACACCTGCCGTCGGTCGTCGGCTCACTGGCCGCCCGCACCGCGTCGACGCCGCTCGTCTGCCGGCTCGCCGGCACGAACGACCCCGTGGCCGTGACCACCTGGCCGGACCGGACCACCCCGACCCTGCTCCTGCACTCGACGGCCGACGCCCTCGTCAGCGCCGACGACGTCGCCGCGCAGGCTGCCCGGGCGGGTGTCACGGCGGTCGCGTTCCGCACCGCACCGCACACGCTCGAGTGGAACGAGGACCCGGCCCGCTGGGAGGACACCGTCCGCCGGTTCGCCGCCGAGGTCGCGCCGACCCCCTGACGTGCAACGGCCCCGGTC
The DNA here is from genome assembly GCF_001864895.1 of Curtobacterium sp. MCBA15_009. Taxonomy (GTDB): domain Bacteria; phylum Actinomycetota; class Actinomycetes; order Actinomycetales; family Microbacteriaceae; genus Curtobacterium. The sequence continues at coordinate 518,171 of NZ_MJGO01000037.1, read as the reverse complement.
TGCGAACAGACCGGGGCCGGCAGCGCCTCGATCCGTTGGGGGGAACCGATCGAGTGCTCCGCGCGAGGAGTTGGGGGGAACGTCTCGCGCGTACTGGCAACACTACCCCCGGACGAGGGCCGGTGGCCGCGACGCGCGCAGAACGGACGGGAGGCCCGTTGCCAGATGGCAACGGGCCTCCCGTCCCGACACGTGTCGGTTATCCGTGCGTCAGGACTCGATCTCGCCCTGCGGCGCCTCGGGCGCCTTGTCGAGCGACGGCGCACCGGCGAGGACCTCTTCGCGGCCCGGCTGACGCCCGGTCTCGAACTGGAACTTGCCCTCGGCGAAGTCGACCTTCACGTGGTCGCCCGCGTTGAGCTCACCCTGCAGGATGTGCTCGGACAGCTGGTCCTCGACCTCGTGCTGCATCGCGCGGCGCAGGGGGCGAGCACCGAGGGACGGGTCGAACCCGACCTTGATGAGCTGCTCCTTGGCGGCGAGCGTGAGCTCCACCGTCATGTCGCGGTCGAGCAGGCGGTCGGCCAGACGCTTCACGAACAGGTCCACGATCTGCAGCAGCTCGGGCTGCGACAGCTGCGGGAACACGATCGTGTCGTCGACACGGTTCAGGAACTCGGGCTTGAAGTGCTTCTTCAGCTCCTCGTTCACCTTGCCGCGCATGCGGTCGTAGCCGACGGCCGAGTCACCCTCGACCTGGAAGCCCACCGGGCCACCGGCGATGCCCTGCGAACCGAGGTTCGTGGTCATGATGATGACGGTGTTCTTGAAGTCGACCACGCGGCCCTGACCGTCGGTCAGACGGCCTTCCTCGAGCACCTGCAGCAGCGAGTTGAAGATGTCCGGGTGGGCCTTCTCGATCTCGTCGAACAGGACCACGGAGAACGGCTTGCGGCGCACCTTCTCGGTGAGCTGGCCGCCCTCCTCGAACCCGACGAACCCGGGAGGGGCACCGAACAGGCGGGACACGGTGTGCTTCTCACCGAACTCCGACATGTCGAGGGAGATCAGCGCACCCTCGTCGTCGAACAGGAACTCGGCGAGGGCCTTGGCGAGCTCGGTCTTCCCGACGCCCGTGGGGCCGGCGAAGATGAACGAGCCGGAGGGACGGTTCGGGTCCTTCAGGCCGGCACGGGTACGGCGGATGGTCTTGGACAGGGCCGAGATGGCCTCTTCCTGACCGATGACGCGCTCGTGCAGTGCCTTCTCCATGAAGACGAGACGCGAGGTCTCCTCTTCGGTGAGCTTGAACACCGGGATGCCCGTGGCCTGGGCCAGGACCTCGGCGATGATGCCCTCGTCGACGGTGCCGGACGCGGCGACGTCACCTGCACGCCACTGCTTCTCGAGGCGGAGACGCTCGCCGAGGAGCTTCTTCTCCTCGTCGCGCAGGCTCGCGGCCTTCTCGAAGTCCTGCTCCTCGATGGCGGCTTCCTTCGACCCGCGGACCGTCGAGATCTTCTCGTCGAACTCGCGGAGTTCCGGCGGCGCCGACAGGATCGACAGACGCAGGCGGGCGCCCGCCTCGTCGATCAGGTCGATGGCCTTGTCCGGCAGGAAGCGGTCCTGCACGTAGCGGTCCGCCAGGTTCGCCGCGGCGACGATCGCGCCGTCGGTGATGGACACCTTGTGGAACGCCTCGTACTTGTCGCGCAGCCCCTTGAGGATGTTGATCGCGTGGGGCAGCGACGGCTCGTTGACCTGCACCGGCTGGAAGCGACGCTCGAGTGCGGCGTCCTTCTCGAAGTGCTTGCGGTACTCGTCGAGCGTGGTGGCACCGATGGTCTGGAGCTCACCGCGGGCCAGGAGCGGCTTGAGGATCGAGGCCGCGTCGATCGCGCCCTCGGCAGCACCGGCACCGACGAGCGTGTGGATCTCGTCGATGAAGACGATGATGTCGCCGCGGGTGCGGATCTCCTTCGTGACCTTCTTCAGGCGCTCCTCGAAGTCACCGCGGTAGCGGGACCCGGCGATGAGCGACCCGAGGTCGAGCGAGTAGAGCTGCTTGTCCTTGAGCGTCTCGGGCACGTCGCCCTTGACGATCGCCTGGGCGAGGCCCTCGACGACGGCGGTCTTGCCGACGCCGGGCTCACCGATCAGGACGGGGTTGTTCTTGGAGCGGCGGGAGAGGATCTGCATGACCCGCTCCATCTCCTTCTCGCGCCCGATGACGGGGTCGAGCTTGCCGTCGCGCGCGGCCTGGGTGAGGTTCCGACCGAACTGGTCGAGGACCTGCGAACCCTGCTGCGCGTTCTGCTGCTGCTCGCCACCGACGGCGACGGCTTCCTTGCCCTGGTAACCGGACAGGAGCTGGATGACCTGCTGGCGGACCCGGTTGAGGTCGGCGCCGAGCTTCACGAGGACCTGGGCTGCGACGCCCTCGCCCTCGCGGATCAGGCCGAGCAGGATGTGCTCGGTGCCGATGTAGTTGTGACCGAGCTGCAGCGCCTCGCGCAGGGACAGCTCGAGCACCTTCTTGGCGCGCGGCGTGAACGGGATGTGCCCGGTCGGCTGCTGCTGGCCCTGCCCGATGATGTCCTGGACCTGCTCGCGGACGGCATCGAGCGAGATGCCGAGCGACTCCAGCGCCTTGGCGGCGACGCCCTCGCCCTCGTGGATGAGGCCGAGGAGGATGTGCTCGGTGCCGATGTAGTTGTGGTTGAGCATCTTCGCTTCTTCTTGAGCGAGGACGACAACCCGACGGGCTCGGTCGGTGAATCTCTCGAACATGTGCTCTCCCTTGCCGGAATCGTGGGAGTCCGGTGACGTACATCGAGACTAACCAGCGCTCCCCCGACGGGCTCCCCCTGTTCGCCGTGGGCGTGACCTGGAGTGCGCGATGTGCGCGATGAGCGAACGCCGGCCGGCTCCTCGGCGTCCGGGAGCCGGTTCAGCCGCGCCGGACCGCTCGCCGCAGTGCCCGTCGGAAGCGCCGCGGGTCGACGCCGAGCGTCTCGAGGACGTCGTGTGCCGAGCCCATGAACGGGTCGTCGACACCGTCGAGCACCGCGAGCACGACGTGCGCGGGCCGGACCCGGTCGAACGGGCCGGCGAGGACGGCCGCGCGGGCGAGCACCCGGGCGGCAGCTGGCGTGCAGGCGACCCGGTCGTGCTCGCCGGGGCACGGCGTCCTGGCACCGACGAAGGCCGTGATGCCACGGCGGACGGTCTCCGGCGTGACACCGTGTGCCGCCAGGACGGGACAGAACCGGGGCATGCCGCTGCACAGGGTCACGGCGGCGAGCAGGAGGTGTTCGGCGTCGACGAAGCCGAAGCCGGTCTCGTGCGCCTCGAGGTCGGCGAGCAGGACGATCTCGCGGCCGTGCCGTGCAGCGGGGAGGGCGACGGACAGGTGAGCGATCTGCATGTATGCAGAATATCGGATGCGCCTCTCAACGGCCAGCCCCCGATCGAGGTCCGGTCGGTAGCATCCGCAGCATGGATCAGCCCGTCGTCGGCCTCGTCGTCCACCCGACCAAGAACGTCCAGGAGTCCGTCGCGACCCTGCAGCGCTGGAACGCGTCCGGTCTCGGGGAGCTCGTGGCCCGTCGGGCGGACGCCCAGCGCGTCGGCCGCGGGGTCGCCGTCGTCGACGACGACGACTTCACCGACCGGGTGGACCTCGTCGTCGCGCTGGGCGGGGACGGCACGATGCTCGGGGCGATGCGCCTCGTCGCGAAGCGCCCGGTGCCGGTGCTCGGCGTCAACTACGGCAACGTCGGGTTCCTGGTCGAGATCGAGCCGCCGGAGCTCGAGGCCGCGCTCGAACGGCTGTCCGCCGGCGAGTACCAGCTCGAGCCGCACCACGCGCTCGAGGCCCGGCTGTCGTGGGGCGGCGCCCGCACCGACTACCTGGCGTTCAACGACCTGACGGTCGTGCGACGACCGGGAGCGGGCCAGGTCTCGGCCGACCTGAGCGTCGGCGGGCTCGGCTACGGCTACTACCGCGCGGACGCCGTCGTCGCGTCGACGCCCGCCGGGTCGACCGCCTACAACTACGCCGCCGGCGGCCCGGTGCTCTCCCCCGCCCTGTCCGGCTCCGTCGTGACCCCGGTCGCGCCGATGGCCGGCATCGACCGGTCCGTGGTGCTCGCCGCCCGGGAGCGCTACCGCCTCGACATCGCCGAGGGCACGAGGAGCGCTGCGCTCGAGGTCGACGGCCTCGTCGTCGGCGAGGTCGCGACCGGGGCGCAGATCGACATCCGCCTGCGGAAGGACGCCGGCAGCGTGGTCCGGCTCGACGCCGAGCGCCACGGGCGCACCGGCCGCGTGAAGCTGAGCCTGCTCGACCTGCCGCTCCGGCCGGACCAGCTCATCGAGCTCATCCCGAACGACCTGCGGCAGAAGCTCGACCGCGAGATCGACGAGTGACGGTCCGTTCCGGCCCGGGAACGAGAGTGGCCCGCCCGAGCAGTGCTCGAGCGGGCCGTTCCATCACCCCACCGGATCGCCTTCCCACAGGACGCTCCGGGTTCCCCGCGCCGACACGATCGGTGCCGGCCGAAGCCTGCTGACCTAGTCGGTCAGGTACAGCTGCATGTCCTGCGACACGGCCTTCGCGAAGAGGCGCAGCTTGGCGCGCGACTCGACACGGCTGACGGCCTGACGCGTGGTGTGCACGATCTTCGAGATCTCGTCGAGGGTCATCGGCTTGTCGTCGTCCAGGCCGTAGCGCATGCGGATGACGTTGGCCTCGTCGCTCGGCAGCTCGGCGACGATGGAGCGGATGTCGCGGTGCAGCAGCGTCGTCTCGGTGAGCTCGTTGGGGCTCGCGGCGTCCTCGTCCTCGATGAAGTCACCGAGCTCGCTGTCGTCGGAGTCACCGACGACGGTGTGGATCGAGACCGGCTCGTGCGAGCGGCCCTTGAGGTCGACGAGTTCCTCGACGCTCATGCTCAGCTCGGCGGCCACTTCCTCCGGCATCGGCGCACGGCCGAGGTCGACGGTCAGGTCGCGCTCGGTGCGCGAGATCTTGTTGATCAGCTCGACGGTGTGCACCGGGATGCGGATCGTGCGGGCCTTGTCGGCGAGACCACGCGAGATCGCCTGGCGGATCCACCAGGTGGCGTAGGTCGAGAACTTGTAGCCCTGCGTGAAGTCGAACTTCTCGACGGCACGGACCAGGCCGAGGTTGCCCTCCTGGATGACGTCCATGAACGGCAGGCCGCGCTGCGAGTAGCGCTTCGCGATGCTCACGACGAGGCGGAGGTTCGAGGTGATCATGCGCTCCTTGGCGCGCTCACCGTCGCGGACGAGCCAGCGCAGTTCGCGCTGCAGGGACTTGGCGAGCCCCTTCTCGGTGGTCAGCTTCTCCTCGGCGAACAGGCCGACCTCGATGCGGCGGGCGATCTGTGCTTCTTCCTCGGCGGTGAGGAGCGAGAGGCGGCCGATGTGACGGAGGTAGTCGCCGACCTGGTCGACGGAGGCGCCACGGACGCCGGCGAGCTGCTCGTCGGCCTCGACCTCGGTGTCGAGGGAGGTGGTCGCGGACTCGGCGGTCGCGGTCTTCGACGCTGCTGTCTTCTTGGTGGTGGAGCGGCGGGTGGTGCTGGGTGCAGCCGTTGCGATCGTCATGGTGTTTCTCCCTGCGTTCGACGTGGTGGCCATCTGGGGGGTGGTGCTCACCGGGGGGTGGTCATGAGTAAAGCGGTCGGGGGGTGTACCCCACAAACCCGCTGGATCGATTCCCAGGCTTCTCCGTGGTTCGCCCCCGGAACGGGTCGGAACGGGGTACGGGTGCCCCCCGATCTGTCCCCCTGCCCGGGTGCGCAGAGCGGCTGTGACGTGATGTTTCCGCCGTTGCCGCCGTGTTTCGGCCGCGTTTCCGCCCCCGACCCCCGGGGCACACCGCCCCCAGGACGAACGAAAGGGGTACGCCCGACCTGATCGGCTCGATCTGGTCGGCGTACCCCGATTGTGGTGCGATGGGGGTCACCAGGAGGGTTCGAGCCAGCCGTCCCGGCGCTTCGAGGCCTCGAGGTCGGCGTCGCGGTCGAACTCGTCGTACTCGCTCTCGATGTCACCGACGAGGCTGCGACCGGTGAAGGGGTGTGCGGTTGCCATGCCGACGATGGTCACCCCGGCGCGCGACGACCGGGTGAACGGGTCGTGACGGGACGCCGGCGCGCAGGCGTCCTGGCGGGGCCGCTGCGCGCAGACGAGCGCTGCGCGCGGAGGGGCGCTGCGTGCGAAGGGGCGCAGCGTGCGGAGGGGCGCAGCCCGGCAGCGGGCGCGCTGGTCCGCGGACGGGCGCCGTCGGAAGCGGGCGCGCTACTCGGCGGAGGTGGTGCTCGGCGCCGGGTAGCCGTGCTCACGCTCGAAGCGGGCACGCTCCTCGGCCTCGACCTTGGCGTACGCAGCGCGCTCGGTGCGGTCCGCCCGCATGATGGCGCGCATGACGAACCAGAAGATGAGGCCGACGATGATCGTCGGCGTCAGGGCGAAGATGATCCCGGTCACGACTCCATGCGGCACCCGAGCATGGTACCCCGCGAACCCCGGGGCTACTTGACCAGCGGGAACAGGATGGTCTCGCGGATGCCGAGGCCCGTGATGGCCATGAGCAGGCGGTCGATCCCCATGCCCATGCCGCCCGACGGCGGCATCGCGTGCTCGAGCGCCCGGAGGAACTCCTCGTCGACGCGCATCGCCTCGGGGTCCCCGCCCGCCGCGAGCTTCGCCTGCTCGACGAAGCGCTCGCGCTGCACCACCGGGTCGACGAGCTCCGAGTACGCCGTGGCGAGCTCGAACCCGCGGACGTACAGGTCCCACTTCTCGACGATGCCGGGGCGGGTGCGGTGCTGCCGGGTGAGCGGCGAGGTGTCGACCGGGAAGTTCATCACGAACGTCGGGGCGTACAGGCGGTCCTCGTTGAAGTGCTCCCAGAGCTCCTCGACGTACTTGCCGTGGGTGGCGTGGGCGACCTCGACGCCCTCGGCCGCGGCGAGCGCCTGGAGCTCGGCCAGCGGCGTCTCCGGCGTGATCTCGCGTCCGGCCGCCTCGGACAGCGACCCGTACATGTCCATCCGGGCCCACTCGCCGCCGAGGTCGTAGTCGGTGCCGTCGGGCAGGGTGACGACGAGCGAGCCGCCGGTCACCGCGCGGGCGGCGTTCTGCACGAGCTCCTGGGTCAGGTCGGCCATCTGCTCGTAGTTGCCGTACGCCTGGTACGCCTCGACCATCGCGAACTCGGGCGAGTGCGACGAGTCGGCGCCCTCGTTGCGGAAGTTGCGGTTGATCTCGAACACGCGGTCGATGCCGCCGACGACGGCGCGCTTGAGGAACAGCTCGGGCGCGATGCGCAGGAACAGCTCGGTGTCGAAGGCGTTCGAGTGCGTCACGAAGGGTCGCGCCGAGGCACCGCCGTGCTGGGTCTGCAGCATCGGCGTCTCGACCTCGAGGTACTCGTGGCCGGTGAAGGTCTGGCGCAGCGATGCCATCACGGCGGCACGGGCGCGGACGGTGGCGCGCGCCTCGTCGCGGACGATGAGGTCCAGGTAGCGCTGGCGGACCCGGGTCTCCTCGTTCAGCTCGTTGTGCAGGTTCGGCAGGGGCAGGATCGCCTTCGCCGCGATCGCCCAGTCGTCGACCATGATCGACAGCTCGCCGCGGCGCGACGAGATGACGCGGCCGTGCACGAACACGTGGTCGCCGAGGTCGACGAACTCCTTCCAGCGGGCGAGCGACTCGTCGCCCACCTCGGCCAGGGACACCATCGCCTGGATCCGGGACCCGTCACCGGACTGCAGCGACGCGAAGCAGAGCTTGCCGGTGTTGCGCGAGAACACGATGCGGCCGGCGACGCCGACGACGTCCTGCGTCTCCTCGCCGGTCTCGAGGTGCGCGTACTGCTCGCGGACCGCCGGGATCGTCGTGGTGATCGGGAGCTCGGCGGGGTACGCCTCGATGCCCGACTCCAGCAGCTTCGCCCGCTTGTCGAGCCGGACCTGTCGCTGCTCGCTCGTCTCCTGCTCGGCCTGTGCGGCGGCGTCGGCGGTCGCGGTGTCGGGGGTGACGGTCTCGTCGGTCATGCGGGTGCGGCTCCGGGGGTCGTGGGGGTCGGGGGAAATGCTACCCGCGACCGGCGCCGAGCCGGACCCCGCGCGACGTCGCCGCCCGCTACAGCGTCGACTGCCCGTCGGCCGCGGTGAGCGCGTTGTCGACGGCGGACCGCACGAGCGCCCCGAGCACCCGGCCGGGGTGTTCCACCCCGATGCCGGACAGCGTGCCCGCTGACTGGTCGACGATGGCGGTCGAGAACGCCACGGCAGCGCGCACGGCGTCGGCGTACGCGGGCCGGTCGCCCTCGGCCACCACGAACGGCTCCGCGCCCATCTCGACGACGAGCGCCTGCGCGATCGGCAGCACCGGCGACGGGGCGGTCACCGCGCAGTAGGCGTCGCGCAGCCGGGACAGGTCGACGCTCGTACCGGTGAACGCCATCGCCGGGTGGATCGCGAGCGGGATCGCCCCGGCCGCCATCGCCGGGGCGAGGATGCCGACGCCGTGGTCGGGACTCGTGTGCACGACGAGCTGCCCGGGCTGCCAGACGCCGGCGTCGGCCAGGCCCTGGACGAGCGAGGGCAGCTGGTCGTCCGGCACCGCGAGGAGCACGAGCTCGCTGCGCTCGACGAGTTCCGGCGTGGTGAGCACCGGGGCGCCGGGCAGCATCGCCTCGGCGCGGTCGCGTCCTTCGTCCGAGACCGCGGTGACGCCGACGACCGCGTGCTCCGCGTTCGCCAGGGCGGCTCCGAGCACCGGGCCGACGCGTCCGGCACCGACGATGCCGACGCCGAGCCGTCCCGCCCTCATCGTGCGGCCTCCGTCGACGGCACGTCCGTCCACCCCGCGGGCACCGGTCCGGGAGGCACGGCTCCGGTCCGGCGGTCCGCGTCCAGCCCGGCGGACGCACCGGCGAGGGCCCCCGGTCCGCCCGGCACGCCCGCGCCCGGCCCGGCAGACGCACCGGCCGCTGCTCCTGGTCCGCCCGCCACGCTCGTGCCGGGCCCGGCAGGGGCGCCCGAGGTGACCCACGACCCGTCCGCGGCGTGCGTGCCGGGCGCGGGCCGGGCCTCCCGTGCGCGCCACCGGTGGGTGGTGTCCACGGCGGCCGCCTCGACGGCGCGGTGGGCGGTCTCGGACCACAGCCGCTGCGCGTCGCGGGCGTCGAGTGCACCGACGCGGGGCGAGACCGGGCCGGCGACGGTGTGCACGTGCACGGAGGCGAGCCGCAGGGCGCGCTCGAGCGGGCCCTGCTCGACCTTGACGCTCTGCACCCGGGGCAGGGGCACGACGACGAGCGACCGCCACACCGCGCCGAGGCGGAGCAGCACGGCACCTTGCACGAAGCGGTAGCCGTTGCGGCGCGAGGACAGCGGGCGCAGCCAGGCGCCGCGGCGCGGGGAGTGCACGAAGCCGCCACGGTCGCCGGTGGTGGTCAGGCTGTCGTCGACGACGTCGACGGCCTCGGCCGAGCCCTCGCGCAGGGCCTCCTGCGAGGCGGCGGGACCGGCGACGACGGTGCCGACGAGGCCGGGCAGGATGATGTCGAGGACCTCGCGGACGTCGGCGGCCGTGCCGACCGGCAGCACGATCGACGAGACCTGCTGGTTGTTCGACGCCCCGTTGCCGGCGTTCGTCGCGCGGTTGATCCGGACGTCCCACCAGCCGAACGGCCGCCAGAACAGGGGCTGGGCGACGCTGACGGCGTGGATCCGCCCCGGCGGCAGGGTCTCGTTCGAGGTGGAGACGAGGCCGAAGCCGATGCGGATGCCGTCGCGGGTCTCGGCGATCGTGTACTGCAACGACCGCGAGAACTTGCGGACGTAGTACCCGCCGGCGCCGATGACGGCGGGGAACAGCCCGAACAGGAACCCGTACTCGCCGGTGAGCGCGACGCTGACGACCATCGCCGCGACGACCAGCAGGATGAAGAACGTCGTGCCGGACAGCAGCATCGAGGCGATGAGCCGGCCCGGGTGCACCTTCACGATGCGGGTGGCGTGCACGGCGGCGGGGTCGAGCTCCGGTGAGAAGACCTCGCCGAGGCGGTCCTGCAGCACGCCGTGCGACACCCGGGTCGGCCCGCCGGCGGGGTCGTCGTCCTTCGCCCCGGAGGCGAGCACGAGGATCCGCTGCCGCAGGTCGTCGGCGGCCTTCACCCCGAGGTAGGCGAGCTGGACGTTGGCGTCGTTGCCGGCCTGCGCGATCTCGAGCTTCGCGGTGCCGAACAGCCGGGGCACGAGCGGCCGCTGGATGTTGATGCCCTGGATGCGGTCGAGTCGCGCCTTCCGGTGGTTCCGGAAGAGCACGCCGGAGCGCACCTCGACGATCTCGCCGGTGACCCGGAACTCGTGCATCCGCCAGGACAGGTAGAAGAGCCCGATGAGGACGACGAGCAGGCCGGCGACGCCGAGCAGCACCCAGCCGACCGCACCGTGCTCGTAGACGTACTGCACGGGGTCGCCGTCCTCGCGCGGGCCGCCCGGGATGAACACGTCGACGAGCCGGTCACGCAGGCTGTTGAGCACGTAGCCGAGGACGACGATGAGCACGATGCCGCCCTTGAGCAGCGGCGTCAGCGGGTGCAGGCGGTGCCAGTCGCCGTCGGTCAGGGGCGCGGCGGCCGCGGCGTCACCTCGGCGGGGCGGGGCCGGCGGCGGACCGGGTCGGAAGGTCACGGGTCCTCCTAGAGCCCGGCGCGGCGGGACTCGGCGAGTTCGACCAGCCGGTCGCGCAGCGCGTCGGCGTCGGAGGCGGGGACCCCGGGGATCCGGACGTTCGTGGCGGCCGCGGCGGTGACGAACTTCAGCTCGCTCATGCCGAGCGCGCGGTCGAGCGGACCGCGGGCGACGTCGACGAGCTGCATGCGGCCGTACGGCACCGCCGTGAAGCGCTGCCACATGAGCCCGCGCCGGACCACCAGGTCGTCGTCCCGCAGGGCGTAGCCGATCGCGCGGACCCGGCGCGGGGTGAGGGACGCCGTGACGATGGTGACGACGGCGGCGGCGATCCCGATGAGGGTGAAGACCGTGCCGGCGGGCGAGCCGAAGCCGTCGTTGACGACGCCGATGAGCACGAAGCCGGCGGTGAACACCGCGCCGATCACCAGGGCGATGACGAGTTCGGTCCAGACGAGCTTGGCGGACACCCGCGTCCACGCGATGCCCTGCAGGCCGAGGCCGTCCTCGTCGAGTCGTTCACGCGGCATCGCGGGGCCTCCTGGGGTGGTGCTCGGTCAGTCGAGCGTCGTCGTGCCGGCGCCGGGACCGTGACGGTCGTCGTCGTCCTCCGGGGGTGCGACGCACATCCGCTCGGCCACCAGGGCGCAGACCGTCAGGACGACACCGCCGCCGACGGCGACCACGTTCGGCAGGGTCGAGCCTAGCGAAGGCACCACCGCGCGCGTCAGCAGGTAGACGACGAGCCCGGTGCCGAAGCCGGTGAAGAGCGCGCCGCACAGGCTCGCGGCCTTCGCGAGCACGACGACGCGGGTCGCGTACAGCGGGTCGACCGGGTGCCGGCGCCCGGCGCCGTCCCGTGCGTGCTGCCGGATCGGGCGCGCCATGGCCACGACGGCGACGCCGATGAACGCGAGCGTGACGCCGAGCGGCACGGCGAGCAGGAGCGTCGGCGCCTGGCGTGAGGCGAGCACGGCGTCGATCGCGTACCCGGCGACGGCGGTGACCACGGCGAGGGCGAGCAGGGTGGAGAGTCGGGTCGGCTTCATGCGCTGGTCACGTCCCGTTCCGGTGCGGAGGCCCGGGTCGGCTCGGCGAGCAGGCGCGGCTCGTCGACGCGCTCGGTGTCGTCGCCCAGTGCGGCGAGCAGGTCGGCCACCGGCCCGGCACCGGGCAGGACGGCCGCGGGGTCGGCGTCGAGCCACGGCGCGAGCACGAACGCCCGCTCGGCGGCCCGCGGGTGCGGCACCGTGAGGGTCGCCGTGTCGATCCGGAGGTCGTCGACGGCCACGACGTCGAGGTCGAGCGTGCGGTCGCCCCAGCGGACGTCGCGGGTGCGGCCGTGGGCGTCCTCGATGCCGTGCAGGGCGTCGAGGAACACCTGCGGCTCGAGGTCGGTGTCGACGATCACCACGGCGTTGCGGTAGCGGGGCTTCGCGTCGTCCGGGCCGTCCAGCGTGACGGCGACGGACTCGACCTCGTGGCTCGACGCCACCGGGCGCACGCCGGGCAGTGCGGCGACGGCCTCGGCAGCGGCGCGCAGGGTGCTGCCCCGGTCGCCGAGGTTGGCGCCGAGGGCGACCACGACGCGGCTCACGCCGCCCCCTCGACCGGGGCGTCGGCGCCGCGGGTGCGACGGATGGTGATCGACACGTCGGTGAACGGGACGGTGATCGGCGCCTGCGGCTTGTGCACCGTGACCTCGGTCGCCAGGGCCGCGCGGTGGCTGAGCACGACGGCGGCGATGCGCTCGGCCAGCGTCTCGATGAGGTCGACCGGGTCGCGCTCGACCTCGGCGACGACCTGCTCGGCGAGCACCCCGTAGTGCACGGTGGCGTCGAGGTCGTCGCTGCCGGAGGCGGCTCGGGCGTCGAGCTCCACGGCGACGTCGACGACGAAGTCCTGGCCGTCGGTGCGTTCGTGGTCGAAGACGCCGTGGTTGCCGCGGGCGCGGACCCCGACGAGGCGGATGGTGTCGTTCACGAGCGAGCTGCCCTCCAGGCGTCCCAGACGTCGAGCACGGCACGGGTCGGTGCCGGGTCGTGCACGCGCACCCCCCACGCGCCCCGTTCGGCGGCGAGCAGGCTGATGGCGGCGGTGGCGAGGTCGCGCTCGCGCGGAGCTGCTCCCTCGGGGCTCCCGACTCCGTCGAGGAACCGCTTGCGCGACGCGGCGACGAGCACCGGCAGGCCGATCGAGGCGAACCGCTCGTAGCCGGCCAGGATCTCCCAGTTCTGCGCGCCCTGCTTCGCGAAGCCGAGGCCCGGGTCGATGACGACCTGCTCCTGGCGGACCCCGAGGACGATGAGCTCGGCGACGCGCATCTCGACCTCACGCCGGACCTCGTCCACCGCGTGCGTGTACTCGGCGTTCCGGTACATCCGGTCGCTGTGCCCGCGCCAGTGCATCACGACGAACCGGGTGCCGGTGTCCCGCACCACGCGGACCATCTCCGGGTCGGCGAGTCCGCCGGAGACGTCGTTCACGATCGCCGCGCCGGCCTCGACCGCGCGTTCGGCGGTGGCGGCGTTCATCGTGTCGATGCTCACCGGGATGCCCTCGGCCACGAGCTGCCGCACCACCGGCAGCACGCGTTCCTGCTCGACCGCCAGCGGCACCCGTTCGGAGCCCGGACGGGTGGACTCGCCACCGACGTCGACGATGTCGGCACCGGCGGCCACGAGGTCACGGGCGTGGGCCACCGCGGCGTCGTACGCCTGGTGCAGCCCGCCGTCGCTGAACGAGTCGGGGGTGACGTTGAGGATGCCCATCACCCGGGTGCCGGCCGCGCTCGGCACCCGGGTCACGGGTGCCGAGCGCGGACGGCTCACCTCGGCGAGCCGACGTGCGCGTCGCGTCGGGAGGTCGGACATGCCGGCCGCCTAGGCGGGTGCGATGCCCGGGTTGCCGAACGGACGGTGACGCGGGGCCTTCGACGGCTCGCGGTCATCCGGCTCGACGGCGGTGTTCGCCGCCTTGCCGGAGGCGATGGCGGGCAGGTCGCTCACCGGGCGCTTGTCGCTGGAGAGCCACTGCGGGCGCTCCGGCAGCTTGCGGACGTCCTTGAAGATCTCGACGAGCTCGGGGGCGTCGAGCGTCTCCTTCTCGAGGAGCTCACCCGCCAGGCGGTCGAGGATGTCGCGGTTGTCGTTGAGCACCTGGTAGGCCTCGTCGTGCGCGGCCTCGAGCAGGGCACGGGTCTCGGCGTCGACCGTCTCGGCGATGTTCTCCGAGTAGTCGCGACCGGTCCCGCCGCTCATGTCGCGGCCGACGAACGGCTCGCTCGACCCGGAACCGAGCTTGACGGACCCGACCGCACGGCTCATGCCGTACTCGGTGACCATCTTGCGTGCGGTGCCGGTGGCCTTCTCGATGTCGTTCGAGGCCCCCGTCGTCGGGTCGTGGAAGACGATCTCCTCTGCGACGCGACCACCCATGGCGTAGGTGAGCTGGTCGAGCAGCTCGTTGCGGGTGACCGAGTACTTGTCCTCGAGCGGCAGCACCATCGTGTAGCCGAGGGCACGGCCGCGCGGCAGGATCGTGATCTTCGTGACCGGGTCCGTGTGCCGCATGGCTGCGGCCGCCAGGGCGTGTCCGCCCTCGTGGTACGCCGTGATGAGGCGTTCCTGGTCGGACATGATCCGGGTGCGGCGCTGCGGGCCGGCCATCACGCGGTCGACGGCCTCGTCGAGGGCACGGTTGTCGATGAGCTGCGCGTTCGAGCGGGCGGTCAGCAGCGCGCCCTCGTTGAGGACGTTCGCCAGGTCGGCACCGGTGAAGCCCGGCGTCTTGCGGGCGAGCAGCTCGAGGTCGACGCTCGCGGCGAGCGGCTTGCCCTTCGCGTGCACCTCGAGGATCTGCTTGCGGCCGGCCAGGCTCGGTGCGTCGACGCCGATCTGACGGTCGAAGCGGCCCGGGCGGAGCAGGGCGGGGTCGAGCACGTCGGGACGGTTCGTCGCGGCGATGAGGATGACGTTCGTCTTGCCGTCGAAGCCGTCCATCTCGACGAGCAGCTGGTTGAGCGTCTGCTCGCGCTCGTCGTTGCCACCGCCGATGCCGGCACCGCGGTGGCGGCCGACGGCGTCGATCTCGTCGATGAAGACGATGGCCGGCGAGTTCGCCTTGGCCTGCTCGAAGAGGTCACGGACACGGCTCGCACCGACACCGACGAACATCTCGACGAAGTCCGAACCGGAGATCGAGTAGAACGGCACGCCCGCCTCGCCGGCGACGGCGCGCGCGAGCAGGGTCTTGCCGGTGCCGGGAGGGCCGTACAGCAGCACGCCCTTCGGGATCTTCGCGCCGACGGCCTGGAACTTGGCCGGCTCCTTGAGGAACTCCTTGATCTCCTGGAGCTCCTCGATCGCCTCGTCCGAGCCGGCGACGTCCGAGAAGGAGACCTGCGGGTTCTCCTTGTTGTTCATCTTCGCCTTGGACTTGCCGAACTGCATGACCTTCGAGCCGCCGCCCTGGGCACTCGAGAGCAGGAACCAGAACAGGGCACCGATGATCAGGAAGGGCAGCAGGATGCTGATCAGCGACAGGAACCAGTTGCCCTGGGACACGTGGTCGTTGTAGCCCTTGGGCAGGTCGGCGTCGTTGACGGCGGTGACGACCTCGTCGCCGCGCGGCGTGGAGTAGTAGAACTGCTCCTGCTTGTCGCCGTCCTTCAGGGTGAGGTCGACGCGCTGCTCGGTCGAGTTGATGACTGCGGACGAGACCTTGCCGTCGGCGAGCTGCTCGAGCCCCTTCTGGGTCTCGATCTGCGACGTGCCGGCCTGGCTGAGCAGACTCCAGCCGATGAAGATGCCCGCCAGCGCGATCAGCACGTAGAGGTACGGGCCGCGGAAGATGCGCTTGAAGTTCATGTGATCCGGGCTGAGATGCCCGACACCTTTCTCTGCCGAAGTTGCGTGCTGATCAGCATACGGCTGCGATTCTGTGGCGAGAATGGGTGTCCTCTGCGGGCGAACTCACCGTTCGGCGAGTGTCCGCGGCGCGAGACCGCGCGGCCCGGACCCGCTCAGCTGTAGACGTGCGGGGCGAGGACGCCGACGCCGCGCAGGTTCCGGTAGCGCTCGTCGTAGTCGAGGCCGTACCCCACCACGAAGGCGTCCGGGATGTCGAAGCCGACGTACTTCACGTCGACCTCGACCTTGGCGGCCTCGGGCTTGCGCAGCAGCGCGACGATCTCGACGCTCGCGGCCCCGCGGGACTGCAGGTTCTGCTTGAGCCACGACAGGGTCAGCCCCGAGTCGATGATGTCCTCGACGATGAGGACGTCGCGCCCGTGCAGGTCGGTGTCGAGGTCCTTGAGGATCCGCACCACACCCGACGACTTCGTGCCGGAGCCGTACGACGACACCGCCATCCAGTCCATCCGCGCCTGCATCTTCAGGTGTCGCGAGAAGTCCGCCATCACCATGACGGCCCCCTTGAGGACCCCGACGAGCAGCGGGTCGCGCCCCGCGTAGTCGGCGTCGACGACCGCCGCGAGCTCGGCGAGCTTCTCGTCGATCTGCTCGGGGGTGAAGAGCACTTCGGACAGGTCTGCCTGGACGTCGGAGAGTTCCACCGCCCCAGCCTAACCGGCGCTGAACGCGATGCGGTCGCCGATCCGCGCCGCACGGACGCCCGGCAGGTCGATCGGCCCCTGGCCGCTCCAGTCCGTCACGAGCCGGCAGACCTCGAGCGTCTGCACGCGGGACAGCGTCACCCCGAACTCGCTCCGCACCGCGAGCCGGACCAGCCGCTGCCGCAGCGCCGGCGGGTTCGCGGCGAGTCCCGGCACGGACAGCGAGATGCCCGCCTCGGAGTGCTCGGCCAGGTCCTCGGCGATCTCCTCCGCGAAGTGGTCGAGCGCCGCGGCGTCCTCGCGCAGTTGGTCGGCCGTCCGGGCGAGCGCCTCGGGCACCCCGGCGCCGAGCTCCCGTTCGAGCACCGGCATGAGCACCTGCCGCACCCGCACCCGGGCGAACGCCGGGTCGTCGTTCTGCGGGTCCTGCCAGGGCGCGAGGCCCGCGGCGGCGCACGCCTGCCGGGTGGTGTGGCGCCGCACCGCGAGCAGCGGCCGGCCGTAGGCCGGGCCCTCAGCACGCCGGACGAGCGGCTGCATGCCGGACAGGCTGTCCGGCCCGCTGCCGCGCACCAGGCCGAGCAGCACCGTCTCGGCCTGGTCGTCGAGCGTGTGCCCGAACAGCACGAGGGGTGCGCCGACGGCGGACGCGACCTGCGCGATCGACGCGTGACGGGCCTCCCGGGCGGCGGCTTCCGGACCGCCGTCGGAGCCGACGGCGACCCGACGGACCGTCACCGGGTCGAGTCCCAGCTCCGCGGCCTGTCGGGAGGCACGGGTCGCCACCGCCTCGGAGTCCGCCTGGAGCGCGTGGTCGACGACCACCGCCCCGGACCGGAGCCCCTGCTTCGTCGCCTCGAACGCGGTGGCCGCGGCGAGCGCGAGCGAGTCCGGTCCGCCGCTCAGCGCGACGAGCACCAGGTCGCCGTCGGCGACGACACCCTGGTCGCGGGCGTCGGCGAGCAGCGTGCGCACCGCTCGACGGGTGTCGGCGACCGCGGGGTCCAGCCGGGGGCGCGGAGAGTTCACCCGGTAACGTTAGCCGCGCTTTCGGAACCACCGACAGCCCGTTCGACAAACCAGGAGTGCAGACATGGCCGCGTACGACGTCGTCGTCGAGATCCCCAAGGGCAGCCGCAACAAGTACGAGGTGGACCACGAGACCGGTCGCGTCTACCTCGACCGCGTGCTGTTCACGTCGTTCGTCTACCCGACCGACTACGGCTTCTTCGAGAAGACCCTGGCCGACGACGGCGACCCCGTGGACGCACTGCTGCTGCTCGAGTTCCCGACGTTCCCCGGTGTGGGCGTCAAGGTCCGTCCGGTCGGCGTCTTCAAGATGAGCGACGAGGCCGGCAAGGACGAGAAGGTCCTCGTGGTCCCCGCGAAGGACCCGCGCTGGGCGCACATCCAGGACATCTCCGACGTCGACGAGCAGACGAAGGCCGAGATCGCGCACTTCTTCGAGCGCTACAAGGACCTCGAGCCGAACAAGTGGGTCAAGGCCGAGGGCTGGGGCGACGCCGCCGAGGCCGAGGCGATCGTGCAGGCCGGCCAGGCCGCGTACGTGCCCGCCGGTCACTGACGCGCCGGTGACGCTTCCCTGACGACGAACGGCGCCCGCTCTCCATCCGGAGGGCGGGCGCCGTTCTGCGTCGTGCTGCGTCTACAGGGCGCCGCTCGGACGGGCGACGTAGGGCAGGAGCTGGCTCGGGGTCCAGACCGCCCGCTCGACCACGCCGACGCCCGGACGGGCCGCCTCGACCATCATCCCGTTGCCGGTGTAGATCGAGTCGTGGTAACCGCCTGAAGCGGTTCCGTTCGACGAGTAGAACAGGATGTCACCGGGCTGGCGCTGCGACAGCGGCACGAGCCGTCCGATCGAGGCGAAGTGGTTGTACTGCCAGACCACGTTGTGACCGCCGGTCGGGATGCCCTGCGAGCCGTAGGCCATCATCACGAGACCGGAGCAGTCCCAGGTGTTCGGCCCGGCGCCGTTCAGCACGTACGGCTTGCCGAGCTGGGCCCGCGCGTAGGCGATGGCGCCGGCGGCCTTCGACGGGCCGCTCGGGACGGTGGGCGTCGGAGCGGGGGCGGGGGCCGGTGCGGGCTTCGGCTTGCTCGGTGCTGGGGCCGGTGCCGGGTTCGCTGGGGAGGGCTTCGGCTTGCTCGGCGCCGGCTGCGCGGGTGCCGGGTTCGCCGGGGTGCTCGTCGAGGGGGTGCTCGTGGACGGCCTGCTCGTGGACGGCGTGCTCGTCGACGGGTCGGAGGTGCCGGTGGACGCGCCCGGGCGGGTGCCCGTCGCTCGTCCGTCACCGTCGTCGTCGCGTGCGGTCTGCGCCGCCAGGGCGACCTCGGCGGCCTTCGCCTGTTGTGCCGTCCAGTACGCGGTCTCCGTCGCGACGCTCGTGCCCTTGAGGTAGGCGAGCTGGCGCAGGACCTCGTCCTGCTGCTCCTGCTGCTCCTGCACCCGGGACTGCGCGTCGGCGGACACGTCGTTCGCCGTCGTGAGCGCCGTCTCGGACGTCCGGGTCGCCGCGCGGAGCGCCGTGGTCGCGGCGTCCTGCTGGTCGGCGAGGGAGTCGACGGTCTTCTGGTCCGCCCGCGCCTCGGCGAGGACGGTCGCCGACCGCTCGGACAGGTGCGACATCGTGCCGACGCGGTAGAGCAGGTCCTCGGAGTCGGACGCGTCGACGAGCATCGCGGTGGACAGGTCGCCGCCGCCGGTGCGCGACAGCTCGACCACGAGGCCGGCGACCTGCCCGGCGGAGTCGTCGGCCTTCGCCTTCGCCCGCTTCGACTGCGCGGCGAGGTCGTCGAGGGTGTCCTGCGCCTGCTGCTGCTGCGACACCGCCATGGCGTACGCCTGTCCCGCCTGCTGCTCGACGACACCGGCGCGGTCGGCGGCCTCCTGCAGCGTCGTGAGCCGCGAGCTGAGCTCGTCGACGGTCTGCTGGGCGTCGGCGGCGTCCGACTTGGCGGCCTTGACGTCGTCCCACGAGGGGCCCGACGGGGCAGCCTGGGCCGGGCCGGCGACGACGAGCGACAGCCCGAGGCCGAGCACGGCGACGGTCGCGATCCCGCAGGACAGGGAGCGGGCGGACAGGTTCATGACGTGGGCCGGGGCCTTCCGACGGCGCTGATGCTCAAACCGAGATCCCCCGCGCTGCCATGAAGGGGACCGGGTCGACGGCGGCACCGTTGATCCGGGTCTCGAAGTGCAGGTGGCAGCCGGTCGACCAGCCGGTCGAGCCGATCTTCGCGATCTGCTGCCCAGCGGTGACGTGTTGCCCGCTCGTGACGAGGATGCCCCCGTCGACGACGTGCCCGTAGGCCGTCGAGATGCCGCCGCCGTTGTCGAGCACGACCTCGTTGCCGTAGCCGCCGCCGTTGCCGGCGAAGGTCACGGTGCCGTCGTGCGCCGCGTAGATCGGCGCGTAGCAGGCGGGGGCCAGGTCCACCCCGGCGTGCAGTGCCGTGTAGTGCGTGTACGGGTCGACGCGGTACCCGTAGCCGCTCGTCTGGAAGCCGCCGGACGGCCGCACCCAGCCGGCCGAGTTCGCCGTGCCACCGCCGGTGCCGCCCTGGCTCGTCGCCGCGGCCTTCGCCGCCGCCCGGGCCGCCGCGGCCGCGATGCGCTCCTGCCGCGCCTTCTCGGCGGCCACGCCCCGCTTGTACGCCGACTCGACGCCGCGTTGCTTCGTCGTGAGCGCGGTGAGCTGCGCCTCGAGCCGGGTCTCGTTGTCGTTCTGCGCGTCGACGGCCGTCTGCGCCGCGTCCGCCGCGCCCTGCGCTTCCTGCATCGTCGACTGCGCGGCGTCGGCGAGGTCGCCGAGGGCGTCCTTCGCGGAGTCGGCCTTGTCCGCCTGGGCCTGGGCCGTCCCGCGGTCCTGCGTGGCCTGCGAGTAGATGCCGTCGGCCTGCTCGCTGAGCTTCGACATCGCGCCGAGCTCGTACAGCAGGTCGCCGGAGTTCGACGGGTGGGTGAGGATGTCCGTCGTCACGTCGTTGGCGCTCGCCCGCCCGAGCTGCGCGGCGAGCTGGCCCGCCTGCTCCTCGGACTGCGTCGCGGTCTTCGCCGCGTCGTCGGCCTGCGCCTGCAGCTTGTGCTGCGCGAGCGCGGCGGCGTCGTACTTGGTCTGGGCGGCCTGGTACGCCTCGCCGGCGGCCTGCGCGGCCTTCTGCTTCGCGGCGGCCTCGGTCTGCAGCGACGAGATGAGCGACTTGATCTCGGAGACCTTCGCCTGCTGGGCGCTGGTCGACTTCTTCGCCTGCTGCACCTCGCTCCACGACGGGTAGGACGCAGCACTGGCCGACGTGGTGGGCGCCAGCGCGGCGAGCGTGCCGGCCGTGAGCACGACGGCGACCGCAGCGGCGACGAGGCGGCTGCGGGAGCGGAGGGAGGACTGGGCTGAGGTCGACATGTATCTCGATTTCGTAACAGCGCGGCAAGGCTCACGCACGTAACACTGTTAACAGAGGCAACAGTAACAACAGGAGACGCAGGCTCGACAGCCCCTCGGACGAGGGATGCCGGCCGCCGACGATGCTCGCACCACGGCCTCCGACGAGCCTGCGGCGACGGCGCGACACGCCGGGGATCACGGGCGAACAGGCCTCGATTTGTGAAACCCGCGGGGCATCCGTATGCTTGTCCATCGGTAGCGCGATGCACTGCTTGCGGCCCTATCGTTTAGTGGCCTAGGACACCGCCCTTTCACGGCGGCAGCACGGGTTCGAATCCCGTTGGGGTCACTCTCCGAGTGAGCGAGCAAGTAGTACTGAACAACACCACAGCAATTCAACATGGCCCTGTAGCGCAGCTGGTTAGCGTGCCGCCCTGTCACGGCGGAGGTCGCGGGTTCAAGTCCCGTCAGGGTCGCCACGGCTGGATAGCTCAGTTGGTAGAGCGTTCGACTGAAAATCGAAAGGTCCACGGATCGATGCCGTGTCCAGCCACCGGTGAAGGCCCCCTGCTTCGGCAGGGGGCCTTTTCGGTTGTCTGAGGGGTGTTCCTTCGGGGGCCTTCGGCGGCGGGCCGGTTCGGTCACGCGCCGGTTCGCTTCCGCCTCGCACAACGGCAGTCACCCCGAACCACGCGAGTGTGCGGTTCGGGGTGACCCCGGTTGTGCGGACCGATCGGGCGATCAGGCCTCGCGGGTCTTCGGGCTGCTGTCGTTCGTCTTCGCCGGGTCGCGCTCGACCACGGAGCCGAGCACGTCGTCGATCCGGGTCAGCAACTCGGCCGGGATCGTCACACCGGCGGCGCCGGCGTTGTCGTGCACCTGCTCCGGACGCGAGGCGCCGATGATCGCGCTCGCGACGTTCTCGTTCTGCAGCACCCACGCGACGGCGAGCTGCGCCATCGACAGGTCGAGCTCGTCGGCGATCGGCTTGAGCTCCTGGACGGCCGAGAGCACCTCGTCGTTCATGAAGCGCTCGATCATCTTCGCGCCGCCCTTGTCGTCCGTGGCCCGCGAACCCTCGGGCAGGGGCTGACCGGGCTGGTACTTGCCGGTGAGCACGCCCTGGGCGATCGGCGACCAGACGATCTGCGAGATGCCGAGCTCCTTCGAGGTCGGCACCACCTCGTCCTCGATGACGCGCCACAGCGCCGAGTACTGCGGCTGGTTCGAGATGAGCTGGAAGCCGAGGTCCTTCGCGAGCGCCGCACCCGCACGGAGCTGGTCGGCGGTCCACTCGCTCACGCCGACGTACAGGACCTTGCCCTGCCGCACGATGTCGGCGAAGGCCTGCATGGTCTCTTCGAGGGGGGTCTCGTGGTCGAACCGGTGCGCTTGGTACAGGTCGACGTAGTCCGTCTGCAGCCGCTCGAGCGAACCGTCGATCGACTCGAGGATGTGCTTGCGGGACAGGCCGGTGTCGTTGTGCCCCTTCGGCCCGGTCGGCCCGAACACCTTCGTCGCGATCTCGAGGGACTGGCGCCGCTCCCCCTTGAGCGCCTCGCCCAGGACGGTCTCGGCGCCGGTGTTGGCGTAGACGTCGGCGGTGTCGAACGTCGAGATGCCGACCTCGAGCGCTGCCTTGACGCAGGCGATCGCCGCGTCGTTCTCGACCTGTGAGGCGTGGGTGAGCCAGTTGCCGTAGGTGATCTCGGAGACCTTGAGGCCCGAGTTGCCGAGGTAGCGGTACTCCATGTGCGTGTCACTCCTGTCGTGGCCGCGTCGGTGCGGCTCGACCCGTGACGGTAGTCCTCGGGTCGGTGCCAGAGCACAGCGGCCGAAGTCGTCCACACGACGAAACCCCGGCGATGTGGCCTGAGCCAGGGATCGTTCCGGGGTCTTCGCTGTCCATCCTCGCATGTCTCCGTCGGCGCGTGCGATTGCGGACGAGCGCGGCGCACAGGCACTCACATGAACCAGTTGTTCCTTCAGTCGTTCGTCCAGCTGCTGTCCGACGAGGTGCCGTCTGCGCTGATCCAAGCCGTGGTCTTCACAGGCGTATCGATCGCCGCAGACTTCGTCCGTGGTCGAAGGCTCCGTGAGCGGTCCGGTCACGGAGGCAGGATGCCCCTGCGCCGCACTGTCCGCTCGGGCCACGGTCGCGCCCGGTCCGTCGATGAGGTGCAGGATCGAGGAAGCGCGGCACGGAGCGGTGCCGCCAGGAGCGAGGGAGCACCCATGACCGGAGCGAGCGTGTTGTTCATCGGCGGGAGCGGCGTCATCAGCGCCGCCTGCGTGCGGGAAGCCGTCGAGCAGGGGTTCGACGTGACCGTGCTCAACCGGGGGACCACCGGGGGCAGGCCGATCCCGGAGGGTGTGACGCGCCTCCAGGCCGACGTGTCCGACCGCGGCGCACTGGCGGACGCACTCGGCGACCAGCGCTTCGACGTGGTCGTGAACTGGATCGCCTTCACGCCGGACCAGGTGCAGGCGGACGTCGACTTCTTCGCGGGGCGGACGCGGCAGTACGTGTTCATCAGCTCGGCCTCGGCGTACCAGACGCCGGCGACGCACCTGCCGATCACGGAGTCGACGCCGCTGAAGAACCCGTACTGGCAGTACTCGCGCGACAAGATCGCGTGCGAGGAGCTGCTGGTGCAGGCGTACCGGGAGCAGGACTTCCCGGTGACGATCGTGCGGCCGTCGCACACCTACGACGAGACGAAGCTGCCGCTGACCGGCGGGTGGACCGCGGTGGCGCGGATGCGGGCCGGCAAGCCGATCATCATCACGGGTGACGGGACCTCGCTGTGGACCCTGACGCACAGCCGAGACTTTGCGGTCGGGTTCACGGGGCTGCTCGACCGGGCTGCAGCCATCGGGGAGGCGTTCACGATCACGAGCGACGAGGCGCCGACGTGGAACGCCATCGCGCACGAGATCGCGGCGGCGGCCGGGGTCGAGGACCTGCGGATCGTGCACGTGCCGGCGGACGCCATCAACGCGGTGGACCCGGAGTGGGGTGCGGCGCTGCTCGGGGACAAGGCGAACAGCTCGGTGTTCGACAACAGCAAGGTCCGGTCGCTCGTGCCGTGGTACCGGCCGCGCACGACCTACCGGCAGGGGGTGCGCGAGGTCATCGCCTGGTACGAGGCCCACCCCGAGGAGCAGGTCGTGGACGAGCGACTCGACGCGCTGATGGACGAGTTGGCGGCGCGCTGGGCGGTGTGAGCCGCACTGGGTGAGCAGAAATGGTCGGGTGCCGTGTGGCGACCCGACCATTTCTGCTCACGAAGCGAACGCGTGGAGCGAACCCGTCAGGCGCGCGCGGCCAGGACGTCCGACAGCGTCCCGATCGCGGTGCGCACCTCGTCGTCGGTGACGACCAGGGGCGGCGCGAAGCGGATCGTCGACCCGTGGGTGTCCTTCACCAGGAGCCCGCGGTCGGCGAGGTCCTTCGCGATCGCCTTGCCGGTGCCGAGCGCGGGGTCGATGTCGATCCCGGCCCAGAGTCCGGCCACGCGGTGCGACACGACGCCGTGCCCGACGAGCTCGTCGAGCAGGCCGCGCAGCAGCGGTTCGCCCTCGAGGGCCCGCTGCTGGAACGTGCCCTCACCGAGCATCGCCACGACCTCGGCGCCGACGGCCGCGGCGAGCGGGTTGCCGCCGAAGGTGGACCCGTGCTCACCGGGGCGCAGGACGCCGAGGACGTCGCGCGAACCCACGACCGCCGACACCGGCACGATGCCGCCGCCGAGGGCCTTGCCGAGCGTGATGAGGTCGGGGCGCACTCCGACGCGCTGCACCGCGAGCGTGTGCCCGGTGCGACCGAGGCCGGACTGGATCTCGTCGGCGACGAACAGCGCACCGAACTCGTCGCAGACCTGCCGGACGGACGGGAGGTACGACTCCGGCGGGATGACCACGCCGCCCTCGCCCTGGATCGGCTCGAGCAGCACGGCGACGACGGTCTCGTCCATCGCCGCGCGCAGGGCCGCAGCGTCGCCGTACGGCACCGTGCGGAAGCCCGGGGTGTACGGGCCGAAGTCGTCGCGGGCCGAGGGGTCGTCGGAGAACGAGATGATCGTCGTGGTGCGGCCGTGGAAGTTCCCGGACGCGACGATGATCGTCGCCCGCTCGGCCGGGACGCCCTTGACGCGGTAGCCCCAGGCGCGGGACACCTTGATCGCGGACTCGACGGCCTCGGCTCCGGTGTTCATCGGCAGGACCATCTCGGTCTCCGTCAACGCCGCCAGTGCCGTGGCGAACGGGCCGAGCTGGTCGTTCACGAACGCGCGGCTCGTGAGCGTCACGCGGTCGAGCTGTGCCCGTGCGGCGGCGAGCAGCCGCGGGTTGCCGTGGCCGAAGTTCACCGCCGAGTACGCGGCGAGGCCGTCCAGGTACTGCTTGCCGTCGACGTCGGTGACGGTCGCTCCGGCACCCGACGCGATGACGACGGGCAGCGGGCTGTAGTTGTGCGCGAGGGCGCGGTCCTCGACGGCGAGCGCCGCCGCGGTGTTGACCCCGAGCGACGCTGCCGCCGACATCAGCTGACCCCGAGGGAACGCGCGACCGAGGTGCCGGTGCCGACCGGGTGCAGGTCGAGCGTGCAGCACTTCACACCGCCACCGCCGAGCAGCAGCTCGGACAGGTCGACGCCGATCGGGTTGTAGCCCTTCTCACGCAGCTGCGACGCGAACGTGGTCGCGCGCGACGCGATCACGACGTTGTACCCGTCCGAGTACGAGTTCAGGCCGAGGATCGCGGCGTCCTCCTCGGTCGCGATGATCGCGTCGGGGAAGCGCTCGCGCAGGATCGCCAGCGACGGCTCGTCGAAGGCGCTCTCGAGGTAGGCGATGTTCGACCGACCCGAAGCGTCGGGCTCCGGGTCGAGCACGGCGATGGCGGTGTCGAGGTGGTAGAAGCTCGGGTTGATGAGCTTGAGCGTGACGACCTCGCGGCCGTAGATCGTCGCGAGCTCGTCGTGCGAGGTGCTGTCCGACCGGAAGCCGGTGCCGGCGAAGATGGTGTCCCCGATGAGCAGGAAGTCGCCCTCGCCCTCGTTGGTCTGCTCCGGCTCGGCGACGGTCAGGCCGGCCTGGCGGAACCAGTCCATGTACGCCGGGCCCTCAGGCTGGCGCTCCGGGTACTGGAACTTCGCGCCGTAGGCGATGCCGTCGAGGACGAACCCGCCGTTGGCTGCGTAGACCATGTCCGGCAGGCCGTCGATGGGGTCGATGTACGAGATGTCGAAGCCGAGCTGCTCATAGACGGCGACGAGCGACTCCCACTGCTCGACGGCCTTCGACGTGTCGGTCGGCTCCTCCGGGTGCATCCAGGGGTTGATCCGGTAGCTCACCGTGTAGAAGTCCGGCTTGCACATCAGGATCGTGCGCTTCGTGGCGACACGGGCCGGAGCGGTGGGAGTGGCGGGTGCGGTGTTCGACATCAGTCCTCCGAGGACCGGGGTCCGAGCCTGCCAGGAACCACCACTGAAGAGATGCTCCGGCGAGATGCAGGCTCACTCGCCGTAGCGGACCAGGTCGACGCCGCTCCGATCCTCGCACAGACCGTCCGAGCCGTGCAGTGCTCCGTGCCGAACCGCGTGGCACCCGTTCGGGTGACGCACGATTCGTGCGTGGAACCCGTCGGGCTCGCAACGACCCCGCGTACGATGGGAGTCGATGGACACACTCGATCACCGCATCCTGGACCAGCTCCGGGACAACGCCCGTGCCGGCTACGGCGACATCGGGTCGGTGGTCGGACTCTCCGCGTCGGCCGTCAAGCGCCGGGTGGACCGACTCGTGGGCGACGGGGTGATCCAGGGCTTCACGATCAAGGTCGACCCGGCGGTCGAGGACCGCGGCACCGAGGCCTGGGTCGAGCTCTACTGCCGCGGCACCGTCTCGCCCGACGAGCTGCGGGCGCTGCTCGACACCGTCCCCGAGGTCGTCGACGCCGGCACAGTGACCGGCAGCGCCGACGCCGTCGTGCACATGCGCTCGAAGGACCTGTCCGCGCTCGAAGAGGCGCTCGACCGCGTCCGCCTCGCGCCCCAGGTCGACCACACGCGCTCGGCGATCGTGCTCTCCAAGCTCGTCAGTCGCGAATCCGCGTAACGTCCCACGCATGGGACGGATGACGACGGCCAGGAGGCCCGGATCACCGCCCACGGGATCGCGTCCCGCCCGTCGGCTGGTCGCCGCTGCGAGCGTCGCCTACCTCGCGAACTGCCTCTGGGGCACCGCGGTCGCCGTGCGGCTCATCCGCACGAAGAAGCTCCGCGTCGTGCACCACGGGCTGTTCGTCGTCACCGCGACCCTGACCGGCGTCGCCGCGACCACCCCCGTCTGGACGCGCGACCGGACGGCGCTGTTCCTGCTGCCGGCACTCGTGCCCCTGGCGGTCGCTCCGCGCACGGACCCGCGCTCCCGAGCACACTGGAGGGTCGCGGTCGCCGCCGCACCGTCCTACCTGGCAGCGGTGCTCGCCGGCCGACGACGAGAGAGGTGAGCGGTGGAGCTGTTCGAGGCCATCCGACGACGACGCACGACGAACGGGGCGTTCCTGCCCGATCCGGTGTCCGAAGAGCACCAGCGGCTGCTCCTGGAGCTCGCCGGGCGGGCACCCTCGCAGCTCAACAGCCAGCCGTGGCGGTTCGTGGTGATCGAGGAACGCGCCACGATCGACCGCGTCGCCGAGATCAGCGGGCGCTCGATGACCCGGACCATGGCCGAGGGCACGTTCTTCGAGCGGTACAAGCCGTACTTCCGGTTCTCGCAGGCCGAGATGGACTCCCGGCGCGACGGCATGCTGTTCGACAAGCTGCCCGCACCGCTCCGGCCCTTCACGAAGCAGGTGTTCACCAAGCGTGGGCAGGTGCTCATGAACGCCCTCCGGGTGCCGCAGACGCTCGGGGCGGAGAACCGGAAGCTCGTCGCCGGGTCGCCGCTGCTGCTCGGCGTGCTGCTCGACCGCGACGAGTACCGCAAGGAGGCGCGGAACGCGTTCTACTCGGTGTTCAGCATGGGCGCGGCGATGGAGAACGTCTGGCTCGCCACCACCGAGCTCGGCCTCGGGATCCAGTTCGTGTCGTTCCCGATGGAGATCGAGGAGGCGTGGGCCGAGGTCGAGTCCCTGCTCGAGGTGCCGCCGGAGCTCGAGCTGATGGCCGTGTACCGGATCGGGTACCTGCCACCCGAGCGTCGTCGCCCCGCGATCGACTGGGTGTCGAACGAGCGGAAGCGACCGTCGCAGTACGTGTTCCGCGGCACGTGCGCGACCCCGCAGACCGGGTGGGACGACCTGCCCGCCGTGAGCACCGAACCGGAGGCGACCACCCCGTGACCGACACCCGACCCGCTCAGAGCACCCCGGGCCTCCAACCCGTCGCCCCCGGCCTGACCGGCCGCCCCTGGATCTCGCAGGACTGGCTCGACGTCGTCTTCGTGCACTGGCGCGTCGACGTGTCGGCGGTGGCCCCGCTGCTGCCGACCGGCACGCGACCCGACACGATGGCGCCCGACGGCTCCGACGACGGGGCGACCACCTGGGTGGGCCTCATCGCGTTCCGGTTCGAGGACACCCGGTTCCCGCCGTTCTCGACCGGCAGCATCGGCGACTTCGTCGAGCTGAACGTCCGCGTCTACACGGTCGACGAGCAGGGGCAGCACGGGGTCGTGTTCCTGTCGCTCGACGCCGGCAAGCTCCTGCCGACCCTCGGCGCACGCGTCGCGACCGGCCTGCCGTACCGGTGGGCGGTGGCCGAGGCGCGGAGCGGTGACGGTCGCGTCGGGTACGCGATGCGGCGGCACGGCACCCACCTGCGGTCGATGGTCGACGTCCGTGTCGGCGACGCCGTCGCCGAACCGACGGCGCTCGAGACGTTCCTGACGGCGCGGTGGGGCATGCACGTCCGGCGGGGTGGGCGCACCCGGTTCTGGCCGAACGAGCACGAGCCGTGGCCGTTGCACCGCGCCTCGGTGGTGTCGCTGCGCGACGACCTGGTCGGGGCGGCCGGACTGCCGTTCGGGCTCACCGAGCTCGAGCCGGACTCGGTGCTCTACTCGCCGGGGGTCACGACGCGGTTCGGTCGGGGGCGCTGACGGCGCACCGCTCGGGGGACACCCGCTGAGTGGCCGGCACGGCGCGGTGGGTACAAGGGAGCCATGACTCGAGTGGCAGTGGTGACCGGTGGATCCGCAGGACTGGGACGGGCGACCGTCCGCGAGCTGGCCGCCCGGGGGTGGGACGTCGCAGTCCTGGCCCGGGGGGAGGACGGCGTCGACGCCGCCGTCGCCGAGGTCGAGGCGGCCGGCCGCCGCGGGCTCGCCCTGGTGGCGGACGTGTCCGACCGGGACGCCGTCGAGGCGGCGGCCGACCGGGTCGAGCAGGAGCTCGGTCCGATCGACCTGTGGGTGAACGGCGTGATGGTCGGGGTCTTCGGCCGGTTCATGGACACGGCGCCGGAGGACTTCGAGCGCGCACTGCACGTCACGTACCTCGGCTTCGTGAACGGCACCAGGGCCGCGCTCTCGCGGATGGTGCCGCGCGACCGCGGTCAGGTCATCCAGGTCGGCTCGGCACTGGGCTTCCGGGGCATCCCCCTGCAGTCGGCCTACTGCGGCGCGAAGCACGCCATCGTCGGGTTCACCGAGTCGGTCGTCTCGGAACTCCTGCAGCAGGGCAGCAAGGTGAAGGTGTCGCGGGTCGACATGCCGGCGCTCAACACCATCCAGTTCAGCTGGGTGAAGTCGAAGCTCCCGCACCACCCGCAGCCGGTCGCGCCGATCTACCAGCCCGAGGTCGGCGCGCGGGCGATCGCCGCCGTCGCGGAGCACCCGCGCCCCCGCACCTGGGTCGGCGAGTCGACGGTGTACACGATCATCGGCAACCGGATCGGCGGCCGCTTCGCCGATTGGTACGCGGCGAAGACCCTGGTGTCCGGGCAGCAGGCCGAGGCGAAGGACGGCGAGGAGATCGGCGTCAACCTGTACGAGCCCGTCCCCGGCGACCACGGTGCGCACGGGGTGTTCGACGAGAGCGCGCACGCCTGGTCGCCGCAGACGTGGTGGATCGAGCACCGCCGGCTCGGCCGGTCGATCGTCGGCACGGTCCTCGGCGCCGCCGGTGCCGTAGCGCTCGTGGCGGGACGACGACGATGACCCGGCGTCGCGGGGACACGACCGCGTCGACGGTCGTCGAGGTCGGTCGCGCGGTGCTCGGGGTCTGGCACCTCGGTCGTGCGCTGCGCGGGCGTGACCAGCGGGTGCTGCACGCGGTGCTCGGCGTGCGGCAGCTCGCGCAGGCCGGCGTCGTCAAGCGCGCCGGCGGGCCGGACGCGCACACCGCCAGTGCCGTCGTCGACGCCCTGCACGGCACGACGATGGTGCCGCTCGCCCTGCTCGACCCCCGCCGCCGCCGGTTCGCCGTCGAGCAGCTGTGGATCGCGGCGGTGCTGACGATCGCCGAGGTCGGGCTCGTCGGGCGCGGACGACACTGAGTCCCGGCCCCCGTCCGCCCGCTGAGGTCGCACTTCCGCCCGTGTCGCCGATGCCGTCGCGGGCCGGAGTGCGATCTCAGCACCGCGCCGCCGCCCGCCCGCTGCCCGCCGGGCGGTGCGCAGCGTCCGCGGCGTAGCTTCCTGGACATGAGCGACAACGAACAGACCGAGCCCGTCATGGACGGCGCCACCGAGGCCACCAACCACGAGAAGCTGCACGGCCTCATCGAGCAGGTCGACAACGACCACCGCGGCGAGGGCGCCGGCGCGATGGCCGACCACCTGCGCGACCGCATGGACGAGACCGGTGTCGAATCCGAGGACGGCGGCGACGTCGAGGACTGAGTCCTCCGGGGGCGGGGCGCTGCGCGCGCGGCCTTCCGACGACGCGCTGCGCTGCGCGCGGCCGATCGTGAGCAGAAGAGGTCGGGTCGCCGTCGGGCACTCGACCCTTTCTGCTCACGAAGTGCGGCCCCGCCGCCCCGCCGGCCCCGCCAGGCCCGGACCCGGCCGGGCGCGCTAGACCCGCAGCTCGGCGAAGTCGCTGTCGAGGTCGCCGAAGCGGTGCGCGGTGATCGTCACCGTCTGCTCCCGCAGGTAGGGGAGCATCTCGATCAGACCGGCCTCGACCACCGGGGCGTCGTGGACGGCGACGTCGATGCTCGCCCCGAGGGCTTCCTCGAGGGCGGACGCGTCGCCGCCGATGAGCCGGATGCGCGCTCCGGGTCCCCCGAACGCCGTCGGCGCCGGACGGTCCTGTCCCTGGGACAGCACGGCCTCGAGCGCGTCGACCGGGGCGTCCTCGCCGTTCGACCAGTCCGGCCGGAACACCGCCCCGGACGACGCCCGGGCGTGGAAGTCCTGGTCGGACTCCACCAGGTGGTCGACGACGTGCAGCGGTGACCGGCTCGACGCGAGCAGCTGCGTCAACGGCCCCGGCAGCGGGCGCGCGGTGCTCAGCAGCACGTGGGCGCGGGCGGCCGTGGCGGCGGCGAGGCTGCGCACGAGGTCGCCCATCGAGGCGTCCTCGGCCTGGCGGACGACGACGGACTGCGGCCGGTAGCGCAGGACGTTCCGCTGCACGACGAGTCCGGACGGGTCGTGCGACCGGCCGTACTGGTCCTCGCGGGCGCGGACGTCGCTCAGGGCGCCGGCGCGCACCTGGTCGAACTCCTCGAACGACAGGCCGCTCCGAGCCGCTTCGATCAGGGCGGTCACGCGCGGCGGCAGCCCGTGCAGCTGGATGCTCTTGTGCACGGTGCGGGGCACCGGCTCCCAGCGGCCGAGCGTCGCGACGTACAGCGGTCCGCCGGCCTTCGTGCCGGTGCCCACCGACGAGCGCTTCCAGCCGCCGAACGGCTGGCGACCGACGACGGCGCCGGTGGTCGCGCTGTTCACGAACAGGTTGCCGGCGCGGACCTGAGCGAGCCAGTCGGCGACCTCGTCGGCGTCGAGCGAGTGGATGCCCGCGGACAGCCCGTGGTCGGTGCCGTCCTGGATCGCGACGGCCTGCTCGAGCGTCTCGGCGCGCATGATCCCGAGCACCGGACCCGGGTACTCGGTCTGGTGGAAGTCGCTGCCGGGCCGGACCCCGTCGCGGATGCCGGGCGACCAGAGCCGACCGGAGTCGTCGAGCGGCGTCGGCTGCACCAGCCAGGACTCCCCCGGGCCGAGCTCCGTCAGGCCCCGGCGAGCCGCCCCCGCGGGTTCCGAGGTGACCGGGCCGACCTGTGCGCTGGGGTCGTCGGGCCACGCGACCCGGAGCGTCCGGGTGGCGTCGACGAGCTGCCGACGGAAGCGCTCGCTCTCGCCGACGGAGCCCACGAGCACCACGAGCGACGCCGTCGAGCACGGCTGCCCGGCCTGCCCGAAGGCGGACCGCACGACATCCTGCACCGCCAGGTCGAGGTCGGCGCTCGGCGTGACGACGATCGCGTTCTTGCCGCCCGTCTCGGCGGTGAGCGGGAGGCCCGCACGCCACCAGCGGAACGAGCGCGCGGTCTCGGCGGAGCCCGTCAGGATGATGCGGTCGACCGCGGGGTGGCCGATGAGGTCGCGGCCGAGTTCGTCCTCGTCGAGGTCGACGAGCTGCAGCAACGAGTGCGGGACGCCCGCGTCCCAGAGGACGTCGGCGAGCAGCGCACCGCTCCGACGTGCCTGCGGAGCGGGCTTCAGCACCACACCGCTGCCTGCGGCGAGCGCCGCCAGGACACCACCCGCGGGCACCGCGACGGGCGAGCTCTGCGGGGGGACGACGACCGTCAGGCGCGGCGGGACGAACCGCGCGCCCTGGACGTCGCCGAGTCGTCGGGCGCTCTCGGCGTACCGGTGCGCGGCGTCGACGGCCGCGGTGACCTCGGCGTCGGCCTCGGCGAAGGTGGCGCCGGTCTCCGAGGCGGTGACCTCGATCAGGTCGGCACGCCGGGTCTCGAGCTCGTGGCCGATGAGGTCGAGCAGCTCGGCCCGGTCGCCCGGGTCCTGCCGACCCCAGTTCACGCCGGCCTGGGCGGTCCGGGCCGTGATGCGTTCGAGCTGCGAGCGGTCGGTGACCCGTGCACCGCGGATGGTCTGCGCGCCGAGTTGCGAACGCGGGACCCGGCGGAGCACGTCGAGGGCCCAGGAGCGGTTCGCGGCCACGGACGGGTCGGTGTCGGGAGCGTTCCGGAAGGCGTCGCGCAGGACGGGCTCGCCGAGGGCGCGGTGGCGGTCCTGGGTTCGGTGCGTCGGCACGACCGGCTCGTCGAGCGCGGCGACGGACGCCAGGTACCGACCGTGCTCGCGGTCGAAGACGCTCGCGTCGCGGTCGATCTCGGACGCGGCGGCGGCGAACCCCTCGGGGTTCGCGCTCTCCTGCAGCCGACGGGCCAGGTACGCGGTCGCGGAGTCGGGGTCGTCGGGGTGCACGACCGGGGTGTACAGCACGACGGAGCCGACGTCGGCGCGGACGGCGTCGACGTGCCCGGCCGCCGTGCCGAGGAGCATCTCGACGTCGACCGCGTCGGTGACACCGCGGCGCTGCGCGAGGGTCCACGCCGTCGCGAGGTCGAACAGGTTCTGACCGGCGACGCCGATCCGGACGGCGTCGGTGCGCTCCGGGGTGAGCGCGGCGTCGAGCAGTCGCAGGTGGGCGGTGTCGGTCTCGCGCTTGCTGCCCCACGTGGCGAGCGGCCACCCGTGCAGGACGGCGTCGACGTGCTCGGTGGCGAGGTACGCGCCCTTGACGAGCCGCACGGTGATCGGTGCTCCACCCGCCGCACGACGCTGCTGCGCCCACCCGGTCAGCGCGTCGAGCGCACCGGCGGTGTCGGGCAGGGCGGTCTGCAGCGTCACGCCCGCCGGCAGCGCGACGAACTCGTCGCGGTCGAGCAGCGCCCGGAACACGGCGAGCGTGCGGTCGAGGTCGCCGGACGCCTCGGCGTCGAGGGTGATCGTCTTCGCCGGACGGCCGGCAGCCGTCGGGGCCGCCGCCAGTCGGTAGAGCGGGAGGAGCCGCTCGACGGCGCGCTCGACCGCCTGGTCGAGACCCCACGGGGACGCCGGCGGGACGACCGAACTGAGCTTGACGGACACGCGCTCGACGTCGTCGCGCGCGAGCAGGTCCGTGATCCGCTGCAGGCGTCGGTCGGCCTCGGCAGTGCCCTGGACGGCTTCGCCCAGCAGGCTGAGGTCGAGCCGCGTTCCCGGGCCGCCGAGCTTGGCGAGCGCCTGACCGGTCTTCGCCGGGGCGGCGTCGACGACCAGGTGCCCGGTCATCCGACGCAGGATCCGGCGCGCGGTGGGGACCACGGCCCACGGGGCCATGGTCGCGAAGCCGCCGCCGAGCGTCACCGCGCCGCGGAGGTACCAGGCGAGGAAGTCGGGGACGTCGCGGCTGGCCCGCTCGAGGTTGCGTGCGGCCACCCGGGGGTCCTCGGGGCGGACGACCTTGTCGACGAAGCCGCGGGCGAAGTCGAGACCGCGCTCGTCGCGCAGGGTCCGGGCGAGACGCGCGGCGCCGGGGTCCGGCTTCACGCCGGCGGACGCCGCCAGCCACCGACGGACCAGCGCAACGGCGTCGTCGGTGCAGTCCTGGAGGCGGGCGCTCGGCATGGTCCGATCGTATGCCGCACCCCCGACGCCACCTCGGAGCGCGCCGAGCGTCAGCCAGGAGTCATCCGGACGGATGAAACCCGTGCACCGACGGCCCCGGAACCCGGCCGGTCGGTACGCTGGGCCGCATGTCGACGCAGGGCAACGACGGCCACGACTGGGCCACGTGGGACGCCTTCCACGACGCCTGGCGCCGGCTCGACCGGGCCCTCGACCGCGCGGTGCAGTCGGGTGCCGGCATCTCCGTCCCGGAGTTCGAGATCCTGATCGGCCTGCACCGCGACCCGGAGCACCGGCTCCGCGTCCGGGACATCGCGAGCGGCATCGGGTGGGAGAAGTCGCGCGTCAGCCACCAGGTCACGCGCATGGTCTCCCGCGGCCTGGTGGAGCGCGCCGACTGCCCGACCGACGGCCGCGGCAGCTGGGTCGTGATGACGACCGACGGTCGCCGCGCGGTGCTCGCCGGCATCCGCGCGCACACGGCGGCACTGGAGGACCTGTTCTGGAGGCCCGTGGGGACCGACGCGGCCACGCTGCGGTCCGTCAGCGGCCGGATGGACGACGCGATCGGCCCGGACGAGCACGAGACGGAGCGCGCCGGAGCATGACGCGACCAGAGCGAGGACAGCGCCGCACACCGGTCTGGCTGTGGGTGCTGTTCGGGGTGGGCATGGCGGTGTTCAGCACCGGCTCGTACATCGGTCGGGTGGAGCACCAGCTCGTCGGCGTGCCGATCCTCGCCGTGGGCCTGGCCATCGTGGTGACCTTCGTCGCGCTGCGCGGTCGGATCACGCGGGACGACCGGAACGGCGACGGTCCGGACGGAGGCAGCTCCCGCTGACGCCTCCGCTCAGGCAGCGAGGTCGGCGAGCACCTGCTCGGCCGTCCGTGGCGCGTGCCCGAGCAGCTCCGTGAGGACCGGGTCGGTGCCCGCGAACCAGCCCTGACCGGCAGCCTGGTACATGCCGAGCAGGAAGCGCACCATCGGTTCCTGCTGCCCGGCGGCGACGGCGCGGTCCACCCACTCGTCCTCGTCGACCACCTCGAGACCGACGGTGGTGCCGGTGATCGCGGACGCCGACCGTGCGAGCTCCGCGAAGGTCGGCGCCTGCTCGGCGGTGATCGTGACGGGACCGTCGATCGGCTCGTCACGCAGCAGGATCGCCGCGGCACCGGCAGCGGCGTCCTCGCGGGCGGTCCACGACACCGGGCCGTCCGCCGGCACGGCGACGACCCCGGTCTGCTGCCACGGTCCCATCAGCCACTGCAGGCTGTGGGCGTAGAAGCCGTTCCGCAGCGAGGTCCAGGGCAGGCCCGACGCCGCGAGCATCGCCTCGGTGGCCGCGTGGTGCTGCGCCGGCACGAAGGGCGACGCTGCTCCGGCACCCTGGTGGCTCGTGTAGAGCACACGCCCCACCCCGACGGCCGCCGCTGCATGCACGGCGTTCCGGTGCTGCGTGACCGTGTCGCCGTGCGGGTCGTTCGAGGACACGAGCAGCAGCTGGTCGGCGCCCTCGAACGCCGCCCGGAGCCCGTCGGGGTCGTCGTAGCTGCCGGTGCGAACGGTGACGCCGCGGTCCGCGAACCGGGACGCCCGCGCCGGGTCGCGAGTGACGACGGTCAGCTCCGAGGCCGGCAGTCGTCGGAGCAGGTGGTCGGCGGTCGCGCCGTTGAGGGCGCCCGTCGCGCCGGTGATCGTGATCATGGGTCTGACCTCTCTGTTATCAGTGGTAACAACTGGACAGTATCACCGGAAAATCGGTGGTAGCAACGGGTTGTTATCGTTGTTCCGTGACCGAACCGATCGCGCCCCTCGCCGCCGACGTCCGCCTCCGCGTGGTGGAGGCCGCCGCCGCCCTGCTGCACGACGACGGCGCGGCCGCGGTGACGACCCGGGCGGTCGCGCAGCGCGCCGGGGTGCAGGCACCCACGATCTACCGGCTCTTCGGGGACAAGGACGGCCTGCTCGACGCCGTCGCCGAGCACACGATGGCCTCGTTCACCGTCACGAAGGCCGCTGCCGTGCAGGCCTCGGCCGACGACGACCCCGTGACCGACCTGCGGAGCGGGTGGGACGCGACGATCGGGTTCGGGCTCGCCAACCCCGACCTCTTCGTCATCATGAGCGACCCCCGACGCGGTCGAGGGTCACCGGCCGTCGCCGTCGGGCTCGAGCTCCTCGCAGCCCGACTCCGCCGCGTCGCGGCTGCCGGCAGGCTCGCGGTCCCCGAGCACGAGGCGATCCGGCTCGTGCACGCCGCCGGCACCGGAGCCGTCCTCGCCCTGCTCGACGAGCCGGAGGACGAACGGGACACGCACCTCGCCGACGTGGTCCTGGAGACCGTGCTCGCCCGCATCCTCACGCCGGGCCCGTCGGACGGCGCCGGGGACGACTCGTCGGCACTGCGAGCCGCGGCGGTGACCCTGGCGGCGGCCGCACCGGACCTCGACGTCCTGTCGCCGGGGGAACGCGCGGTGCTCGGCGAGTGGCTCGGTCGCATCGTCGACCACCCGAGCGGCGCGGCAGCAGGGCGAACGCCGACTCCCTGAACGCCTGCGGGCGCATCCGCGGTGCGTCCCTGCGGACCGGAGGCGACCCGTCGGGGCCGAGCCGGGCCTCCTGTCCGGGGCTGCACCGGGACCGACGCGCGAGACTGGACAGGTCTTGTACATGTATGCTCGCTGCCATGCCCGTCTCATCGAAGCGACGCCTCGTCGCCGACGCCCTGCGCGACGCGATCGCGACCGGGCGGCTGCTGCCCGGGCAGCGCCTGCCCGGTGAGCACGAGCTCGCCGATCGGTTCGCCGTCAGTCGCGGCACCGTCCGCGCCGCACTCGCCGACCTGGCCGACGAGGAGTACATCGCGACGCACGGCGGCGTCGGATCCGTCGTGACCTTCGACGGCGCGGCCCTCGACCCCCGCGGCGGCTGGGCCCGCTCGATCGCCGCCACCGGCGTGCAGGTCGCCACCCGCGTGCTCCGCATCGCCCGCATCGAGGACGTCGACCTCGCCGAGCGCGTCGGCGCCAACTCGGCGGCCTTCATCGCCGTCGACCGGGTCCGCCACGTCGTCGGCGGCACGCCGGTCTCGCTCGAGCGCAGCCGGGTGCCGCGCACCGGCGCGCTCGACCGCGCGGTCGACGACGGTCTCGTCGACGACTCCCTGAGCGCCACCCTGGCGGCGGCCGGTCTCGTGCCGGCGGTCGCCGAGCAGTGGGTCGACGTGACCCCACTCGACGCCGAGGACGCCGCCGTGCTCGGACAGCCGGTCGGTGCCACCTTCCTGCACAGCCGACGGATCTCGCGCACGGTCCACAACGGCTTCGTCGAGCAGGTCGACAGCCTCCTCGCACCGGACCGGTTCCGGCTGCACATGCGATTCGGAACGACGGAGCAGGCACGATGACCACCACCACCATGCACGCACTCGCCGCCCTGCACGGCCTGGCGATCGGCGACGCCCTCGGGATGCCGACCCAGTCGCTGACCCTCGCGCAGATCCGGCAGGACCACGGCGTGATCACCGACTTCGTCGACGCCGGGCCGCACCAACGGATCGCCGCCGGGATGCCCGCCGGCAGCATCACGGACGACACCGAGCAGGCGGTCCTGGTCGGCGAGCTGCTCGTCGAGGGCGGCGGCCGACTCGACCCGGTGCGCTTCGCCGAGGCGATCATCGCCTGGGAGCGCACGATGGAGGCGAAGGGGTCCCTCGACCTGCTCGGACCGAGCACGAAGACCGCCGTCGAGCGGATCCTGGCGGGCGTGCCCGCGGCCGAGGCCGGGTCCACCGGCACGACGAACGGCGCCGCGATGCGGATCGCCCCCGTCGGCATCGCGACCCGAGCGACGGACCTCGACGCCCTCGTCGACGCCGTGCAGGACGCCTGCCGGGTCACCCACGACACCGGGCTCGGCATCGCGGGGGCCAGCGCCGTCGCCGCCGCGGTCAGCGTCGGCCTCGACGGCGCGACCCGCGCAGAGGCCCTGGACGCCGCGGTCGCGGCCGCCGCCATCGGTGCGACCCGCGGCCACTGGGTCGCCGGTGCCGACATCGCCGAGAAGACCCGCTGGGCGCGGGCGTACCTGCCGACGGTGCCGGCCGACGACCGGATCGACGTCGTGGCGCAGGTGATCGGCACCTCGGTCGCCTCGCAGGAGTCCGTCGTCGCCGCCCTGGCACTCGTCTCGCTCGACCTCGACCCGTGGGAGACCGTCGGCATCGCGGCGAGCATCGGCGGCGACACCGACACCATCGCCGCGATGGCCGGGGCCGTCCTCGGCGCCGTGCACGGCCCGGACGCCTGGCCCGACCACGCCGTCCGCACGGTCGTCGAGGTCAACGGGCTCGAGCTGCCGCCGCTCGTGGACGGCCTGCTCGCCATCCGCGCCGGTGCGGACCACTAGTCCGCACCCCACACTCCCCCACCCCACTCCCGCACTCCATCCCACTTCCGAGGACGCAAGAGGACATGAGCACGACACCCGACCCCACCACGCCCGCGTCGAGCGCGACCACCGCGACCACCGCTCGGAGCGAGGGCACGCTGACCACCATCGAGCAACGCGGCATCGAGCCCGTCCCCGCCGAGGAACGCACCGGTCGCCCCGGCGCCCTGTTCTGGGTGTGGTTCGCCGCGAACATCTCGATCCTCGGGCTCCCCCTCGGGGCCACGCTCGTCGCGTTCCAGCGGCTCACCATCTGGCAGGCGCTCCTCGTCGCGGTCATCGGCGCCGCCGGGTCCTTCGCCGTCGTCGGCGTCATCTCGATCGCCGGGCGTCGCGGCGGGGCCCCCGGCCTGACGCTGTCCCGAGCCGTGTTCGGCGTGCGGGGCAACATCGGCCCGACGCTCGTGTCCCTGCTGTCGCGACTCGGCTGGGAGACGGTGAACACCACCACCGCCGCGTTCGTGCTGCTGTCGCTCTTCACGATCGTGTTCGGCACCGACGGCGACGCCAAGCGCATCCCCGTGCTCACCGTCGTCGCGATCCTGGTGTTCGTGCTCTGCACCGTCCTGGTCTCCGGGCTCGGGCACGCCGCCATCGTCGCCATCCAGCGGTGGGCGACGTGGGTGTTCGGCGCCCTCAACGTCTTCGTCGCGGTCTTCCTGGTGATCCGTGTCGACTGGGACACCGTGACGAGCGCCCCGGCGGGACCGATCAGCGCGATGGTGATCGGCATCGGCACCATCGCCGCGGGCACCGGCATCGGCTGGGCGACCGCCGGCGCGGACATCGCCCGCTACAGCAAGGTCTCGGTCCGCGGTAGCCGGCTCGTCCTCGCCAGCGCCGTCGGCGCGGGCACGCCGCTCGTCGTCCTCGTCGGCCTCGGCGCGCTGCTGTCCGCCGGGGACCCCACCCTCGCCGAGGCCGGTGACCCGGTCGCCGCGATCCGCGACCTGCTGCCGAGCTGGATGGCCGTGCCGTACCTCGTCGCCGCGTTCGGCGGCCTGCTGCTGTCGAACCACCTGTCCGTGTACTCCGCCAGTCTGACCACCCTGACCCTCGGCGTGAAGGTGCCCCGGGTGTGGGCGGTCGCGGTCGACGTCGTCATCACGTTCCTCGGCGCCGTCTACTTCATGCTCATCGCGGACGGCTTCTACGCGCCGTTCATCACGTTCATCTCCGTCCTCGCCGTCCCGATCACCGCCTGGCTCGGCGTCTTCATCGCGGACATGCTCCGCCGCCGCTGGTACGACCCGGTGGCGCTGCTCGACCTCCGCCCCGGCTCGGGGTACTGGTACCGCGGCGGCTTCGCCTGGGGCGCGTTCACCGCCTGGGCGGTCGCCATCGTGGTCGGCTTCCTGTTCACCGTCGTGTCGGTCGGCGACGCGGACCCGGTGTTCGTCGGCCCGCTGTCCGGCAGCTGGATCGGCGCGAACGGCCTCGGCTGGGTCGTCACCTTCGTCGTCGCCGCCGGGGCGTACCTGGCGTTCGGCGGTGCGCGCGGCACCCTCGAGGAGCCGACCGTGGTCCGCGACACCGCGTCGGCCCGCTGATGCCGCGGCTCGTCTCCGTCGGCAACGTCATCGTCGACATCGTCATGCGCATCGACGCGATCCCCGAACCCGGCGGCGACACGATCGCCGAGGGGTCCGAGATCACGGCCGGCGGCGGCCTCAACA
The DNA here is from genome assembly GCF_001864895.1 of Curtobacterium sp. MCBA15_009. Taxonomy (GTDB): domain Bacteria; phylum Actinomycetota; class Actinomycetes; order Actinomycetales; family Microbacteriaceae; genus Curtobacterium. Next base: position 477,794 of record NZ_MJGO01000037.1, on the reverse strand, counting down.
CGATGGTCGCCGCCCGCCGCGACGGCATGGAGGTCGTGTTCGCCGGACAGTACGGCACCGGACCGTTCGCCGACGTCGTGCGCGCGGCCCTCGCCGCCGAGGACATCGACGTCGTCCAGCCCGGGCTGCCCGACGTCGACAGCGGCTACTGCGTCGCCCTGGTCGACGCCACCACGGAACGCACCTTCGTCACGAGCGTCGGCGCCGAGGGCCGCCTGACCGCCGCCGACCTGGACCGCGTCGCGGTCCGCGACGACGACGTCGTCTTCGTCTCCGGGTACGGGCTCGCCCACCCGTCGAACGCGGACGCGATCGTCGCGTGGCTCGGGCGCCTGCCGGAGCCGACGACGGTCGTCCTCGACCCGTCGCCGCTCGTCGACACGCTCCGTCCCGACGTGCTCGCCGCCGTCCTGCGACGCGCGGACGTCGTCAGCACGAACGGCCGGGAGGCACGGCTCATGTCCGCCACGTCGCCCGACCTGGCCGACGCAGCGGTCCGGATCGCGGAGCGTTCCCGCGGGGCGGCCGTGGTTCGCGACGGCGCCGCGGGCTGCTGGGTGGCCGACACCGGACGGCGCACCGAGCTCGTGGAGGGCTTCCGGGTGGCGGCCGTCGACACGAACGGCGCCGGCGACGCCCACGACGGGGTGCTCGCCGCGGCGCTCTCCCGTGGCGACGACCTCGTCACGGCGGCGCGACGGGCGAACGCGGCGGCGGCCATCGCCGTCACCCGACGCGGGCCGGCGACCGCACCGACCGCGGCCGAGATCGAGGCGCTGCTGCAGGGCGCGGGCGGCGCGGTCAGCGGCTGAGCACGGCCGCGAGCTCGGCGACCACCAGGTCCGGGCGGGAGACGAACGGGTGGTGCCCCGTCGCGACGTCCACCGACCGGCTCGCCCGCGCGGCGTGGGCGCGTTGCAGCCCCACCGTGGTGCTCCGGTCCTCGGTGCAGACCCGGTACGTCGAGTCGACGCCCTGCCAGCCCACGGCGGTCGTCCGCGGCGGGTCACGGTGCGCACGACGGAGACCGGTCAGTCGGTGCCCTTCGAGCACGTCTGCTCGGCGGCGCTCTGCCCGGTGATCGTGGAGGGCAGCGCCGTCGGCTTCCGGGTCGCGGCGGTCCCCGGCGAGCGCGACGCCTGGCCCGCTGCCCGGCTGCTGCTCGGCGACGGGGTGTCGGCGGGTCGCTCCGCGGCGGGCGCGCGGGACGCCGACGGCGCCTGCACCGCGCCTCGGCCGATGGCACCGGAGGCGACCCGGGTCCGCTGGTCCTGCTGCAGTGCCACGTTCAGGCTGTGCGCCGCGGCCTGGTCGACCACGACGCGGTTGCTGTCCTCCGGGTCGGCATCGGTCGGGTACTGCACCAGGAGCATGTGGGCGGTGTCCGTGTTGCGGACGGCTGCCGCGAGGGCGACGAGGGTGCGGGTGTCGTTCAGCCCCTCCGACAGGGCCATGTTCGAGGTCGCAGCCTTCGCGAACCGGTACAGGGTGATCGGGTTGCCGAGCGCGCCGTCGCTGGTGAGCTTGCGCAGCATCGCGGAGAGGAACACCTGCTGGTTGCTGATGCGGGCGATGTCGCTGCCGTCGTCGACGCCGTGGCGCGTCCGCAGGAAGCCGAGCGCCTCCTTGCCCTGCAGCGGGACCTCGCCGGCGGGCAGGTCGAGGAAGCTGCCGTCGTGGATCGGTTTCGCGATGCAGACGGTGACGCCGCCGAGGGCGTTGCTCATGGCGGTGACGCCGTCGAAGGTGATGAGTCCCGCGTACGGGATGCTCAGCCCGGTCAGGTTCTCGACGGTCTGCACGACGCAGGCGACGCCGCCGTTCGGGCCGCCCCGGAGGAGCGCTGAGTTGAACATCGCCTTGCTCTCGGCCGGGCTCGACGTGCCGGCGTCCGGGTCCGCGCAGGACGGGATCGGCACCATCGCGTCGCGGGGGAAGGACACCACCGTCACCTGGGAGTGGTCCTCGCTGAGGTGCACGAGCATCGTGACGTCGTTGCGTGCTCCGTCGGCGTCCTGTTCCTCCGCCCGCTGCCCGACACGGGTGTCCGACCCGATCAGCAGGATGTTCGCGCCGCCCTTGATCGCGTTGATGTCCTGGCTCCGCGCCTGCCCCTCGTCCGACGGACTGAGCGAGATGGTCGTGATGTCGTCCTTGACGTCCCGCGCGGCGATGGCACCGACGCTGCCGACACTGACGACCGCGACCACGGCGGCCGTGCCGATCAGCCCCGCGAGCGTCGCGAGTGGTCGGCGCCGCCGCAGCTTGCCGTGCCGCGCGATCCCCCGCGCGCTCCGCCGTCCACCTGGTCGTCGGCCCTCGTCGGTCATGACTGCTCCCCCTCCGGAGTCTCCTCGACGCTAGTGGCCCTGCGACGAACGCTCACCTCGGATGTGCTGGGGGTTCCTTCAGGGTCGGTTCACGGGGCTGTCAGGCGCTCGCGCAGACGGGTGCGCAGGGCGTCGTCGGCCCCGATGACCGCGAAGGCGCCGTCGACGTCGGCGGCGACGTCCTCGACGATCGGGGCGGTCTGCGCGATCCACCGGTCCACCTCGTCCTGCCCCCACGTGGCCTGCCGGTCGTGGGTCGGCGCGTGGGAGTTCGCTCCCGCCATCGCCCGGACCGACTCCGCGTAGTCCGCGGCGACCGCCTCGGGCGCCACGCCGGCGTTGCCGAGGAGCAGGGCGCTGACCATGCCGGTGCGGTCCCGGCCGGCACTGCAGTGCACGAGCACGCCGGACGGGGCGTCGGCGATCGCGGTGAGCGCGCCGAGGACGAGCTGCGGCAGGATGCGGAAGTTGTGCCGCCAGTACTCCGGCGAGTCGAGGATCGGGAAGCAGACCTCGCGGAACTCGGGGTCGTCCTGGTCCTCGGTCGGGGCGTTCACGATCCGCACGCCCTCGGACGCTCCGTCTGCGACGACCGGGTCGCCGTCGCGGGCACCCACCTCGTCCGCGCACCGGAGGTCGACGACCCCGGCGAGACCCCAGCCGCGGGCGTCCCGCCAGCCCTGCTCGGTGAGGAACTCGCGACGCGGTCCCCGGGCGATCCGGCCCGGCACCGTCGCCCCCGTCGGTGAGGCGGACGTCGGCAGCCCGCCGAGGTCACGCGCGTTCAGGTACCCGTCCCAGTCGAGGTTCCGCATCGGGACACCCTAGGTCACGGCCGTCCGGCACCGGGGTGTCACCGCGCGACGATGCCCAGCGTGCCGACGAAGGGGACGACGCCGACCGCTGCGGACAGTGCGGCGAACCAGATCGCGGGCGTCCTGCCCCGCAGCCCGCGCAGGCCGATCGCCGCGACGAGCGCCCCGACCGCGAACGGGAACGTGCCGAGGGTCGCGTAGACCGGCCACGAGACCGGTGCCCAGGACGCCGCGCTCTCGCCCGACGACCCGATCGAGACCAGCGAGCCGGCGACGACGAGTCCGACCTCGACGACCGGCGGCAGGCCGATCGCCACGTCACGCACCACTCGGCGGTGCCGCTGCCCCCGCTGCCCCCGCTGCACCATGCGCCGAGGGTAGCGGTCACCGGTGGGCGGTACCCGTCGTGACCGCACCCCCAGCCGCCCGTGCCAGGGTCGATCCGTGCTGAACACCTCCACCGTCGTCATCGCCGGCTGCGGCGACCTCGGAGCCGAGGCCGGCCTGCGGTTCGCCGGGCAGGGCCACCGCGTGCTCGGGCTCCGTCGCCGCGCCGAGCTGGTCCCCGCCCCGATCACCGGACGGAGCGTCGACCTGCGCCACGAGGTCCCGGACGTCCCCGCCGACACCAGCGTCGTCGTCGTGGCGTTCGCGGCCCGCTCGCGGGACGTCGACGAGTACCGGGCGACCTACGTCGACGGCCTGCGGAACGTGCTCGACGGCATCGACGCGTCGGCGGCCGACCCCCGCCTGCTCGTCGTGTCGTCGACCGCGGTGTACGACGTCGACGACGGCAGCATCGTCACCGAGGACACCCCCGCGCACGCCGGCGCCCCGACCGCCGGGGTGCTGGTCGAGGCCGAGGCACTCCTGCGCGAGCGCGCTCCCGGTGCCGTGCTCGTCCGGCTCTCCGGCGTCTACGGGCCCGGACGCGAGCGCCTGGTCGACCAGGTCCGCTCGGGCTCGGCGCGGCTCGCCCCCGGCACCTCGCCGCACACGAACCGCATCCACCGCGACGACGCCGCCGCCGCGCTGGTGCACCTGGCGGGCCTGCCCGACCCCGCACCGCTCTACCTCGGCACGGACGACGAACCGGTCCGCCTGGACGACGTGCTGCGGTTCCTCGCCGACGAGCTCGGGGTCCGGGAACCGGTGGTCGGCGACGGCGGGGCACGGCAGGCCGGCGGCGACAAGCGGCTGTCGAACGCGCTGCTCCGGTCGACCGGGTGGACGCCGCGGTTCCCGACGTTCCGCGAGGGCTACCGCGCCGTGCTCGCGGGCGAGGGCACCCGCCACCCGTAGTCGTCCGGCACCGGCACGGGCACCGGCCTCAGTGGAACCGGTGGTCCTGGATCGTGAGTCGCGGACCGAACGCCGGCTTGCGGAAACCCGAGCCGCCGATGAGCCGGACGATGCGCTCCCGGTGCCCCGACCACGGTTCGAGCAGCTCGAGCATGCCGTCGTCGTCGACCGGCGCCCCGGTCAGCGCCCACCCGACCAGTGCCGGCACGTGGAAGTCGCCGACGCTCGGCGAGTCCGGGTCGCCGTGGGATCGCTGCGCGGTCTCGGCGGCGGTCCACCGGCCGATCCCGGGCACCGACTGCAGCCGCGCGGACACGACCGCGCCGCCGCGGCCGAGCGCGAGCGTCCGCTCGAGCGCCGGCGCGACCCGCACCGCGCGCATGACGGTGGCGGAGCGCCCGGGCTCGATGCCGGCGCGGTGCCACTCCCAGCTCGGGATCGCCGCCCACTCCTCGGCGGTCGGCGGCACGGCCATGCCGTCGGGCGCGGGACCGGGAGCGGGGGTGCCGTGGCGCCGGAGCAGGTACCGCCAGGCGCGCCAGGCCTGCCGCGAGGTCACCTTCTGCTCCATGATCGCCGGCACGAGCATCGCGACGACGGTGTTCGTGCGGAGCAGGCGGAGCCCGGGCTGCCGGTGGCGGGCGGCCGCCAGGAACGCGTGCCCGGAGACGTCGAGGTCGGACCAGTCGTCGCCGCGTCCGAGCAGGTCCGGGGCGTGCTCGACCGCCCACGCGGACCCGGCGCCCCACGCGGACACCGCGATCGTGCCGCCGGCCTGCCGGATCGCCACGGACGCCGGGCCCCGCGGCGTGCGGAGCGCGAGCCAGACGACGGGCCCGACCACCTGGAAGGCGGGGTCGCCGGTGCCGCGCTGCAGGGGCCGCAGGGTCGACGCGACGTCCACCGGGCCTCCCGGCCGGTACACGGTGTCGACGCGGGTCGCGTCGTCGGACGCACCGGCCGGCGTCGGACCGGACGCACCGGACGGGGCGGAAGCGAGCAGGGACACACCGGGATGGTAATCCGCAACCACCGTCAGTCATGATGGGGACGTCCCCGCACCCGACGACGGAGTTCCCCATGCGCATCGGCATCCTCACCTCCGGAGGCGACTGCCCCGGCCTGAACGCGGTCATCCGCGCGATCGTCCTGAAGGGCATCGCCATCTACGGACACGACTTCGTCGGCTTCCGGGACGGCTGGCGCGGCGTCGTCGACGGCGACATCGTCCCGCTCGGTCGCAAGGACATCCAGGGCATCGCGAAGCAGGGCGGCACCATCCTCGGCACGAGCCGCACGAACCCCTTCGAGGGCGAGCACGGCGGGGTCGAGAACATCGAACGCACCCTGGAGCGGCACGGCATCGACGCCATCGTCGCGATCGGCGGCGAGGGCACCCTGGCCGCTGCGAAGCGCCTGAGCGACGCGGGACTCAAGATCGTCGGCGTGCCGAAGACCGTGGACAACGACCTCGGCGCCACCGACTACACGTTCGGCTTCGACACCGCCGTCGCGATCGCGACCGAGGCGATGGACCGCCTGCGCACCACCGGCGACTCCCACTCGCGCTGCATGGTCGCCGAGGTGATGGGCCGGCACGTCGGGTGGATCGCGCTGCACTCCGGCATGGCCGCCGGCGCGCACGCCATCCTCATCCCGGAGCAGAAGACGAGCATGGAGCAGATCGCGAAGTGGGTGCGCGCCGCCTACGACCGTGGTCGCGCGCCGCTCGTCGTGGTCGCCGAGGGCTTCGTGCCGGACCACGAGGACAACGCGCACACCGAGCGCGGTCTGGACGCCTTCGGCCGTCCGCGGCTCGGCGGCATCGGCGAGCGCCTCGCGCCGCTCATCGAGGAGATGACGGGCATCGAGACCCGCGCGACGACCCTGGGCCACATCCAGCGCGGCGGGACGCCGACCGCGTACGACCGCGTGCTGTCGACGCGGCTCGGCCTGGCGGCCATCGACTCGGTGGTCGAGGAGCGCTGGGGCCGGATGGTCGCCCTGAAGGGCACGGACATCGTGCACGTGTCGTTCGACGAGGCGCTCGGCGAACTGAAGACGGTGCCGCAGGCGCGCTTCGACGAAGCCGCCATCATGTTCGGGTGAACACTGCCGGATGAGCGCTGCCGGGTGAACGCTGCCGGGTGGCACGGCGCGCCGTCACCCGACCGGGAGGCCCGGGGTAGCGTCCGGCGCATGACCCGCGCCGTCCTCGTGTCCAGTGCCGCCCCGCCCACCGTCACCGACGTCGACCTGCCCGAGCCGACCGAGGGCGAGGCCCTCGTCGACGTCTCGTACTCGAGCGTCAACTACAAGGACGGACTGGCCCTGGCCGGGGACCCCGGGGTCGCCCGCCTCGACCCGCTCGTGCCGGGCATCGACGTCGTGGGCACCGTCTCGGCGCTCGGGCCCGGGGTGCACGAGGTCGCGATCGGCGACCGGGTGGTGGTGACCGGCGCCGGTCTCGGCGAGCGCCGGCACGGCGGGTGGGCGCGGCGGGCGGTCGTGCCGTCGGGGTCCGCGGTCGTGCTGCCGGACACGATCGACGACGCCTTCGCGGCCGCCATCGGCACCGCGGGCTTCACGGCGATGCTCAGCGTCCTCGCGCTCGAACGGTTCGTCGCGCCGGAGGACGGACCCGTGCTCGTGACGGGCGCGTCCGGGGGCGTGGGGACGGTGGCGATCGCGCTGCTCACGGCACGGGGGTACCGGGTGACCGCGTCGACCGGCCGACCGGCGAACGCGGAGTCCCTGCGGCGGCTCGGCGCGGTCGACGTCGTCGACCGCGCGACCCTGTCCGAGCCGGGTCGGCCGATGCAACGCACGGTGTGGGCGGGGGCGGTCGACAGCGTGGGCGGCACGACGCTGGCGAACGTGCTCGCCTCGACGCAGTACGGCGGCGCCGTGACGGCGTGCGGGCTGGCGCAGGACGCCGCCCTGTCGACGACGGTGCTGCCGTTCATCCTGCGCGGGGTGTCGCTGCTCGGCATCGACTCGGTGCAGGCGCCGCTCGCGCTGCGGCGCCGGGCGTGGGAGCGCCTGGCGACCGACCTCGACTCGGGGCTGCTCGCCGGGGTCACCCGCACCGTCTCGCCGGACGAAGCGATCACGATCGGGGCCGAGGTCGTGGCCGGGCGCGTGCACGGGCGCACGGTCGTCGCGATGCAGTGAACCGGTGTGCCAGCATTTCACAAACGCTTGCCATTTGACACGTTAGGATTCCAGCGTCGAGTCCCAGGCACGAGGAGATGGCATGCCGGTCCCCAAGTCGACGGTGGAGAACTCACCGCGGAAGCTGTTGCGCGACGTCGTCTACGAGAAGATGCTCGCCGCCCTGCGCGACGGCACCCTGCAGCACGGTGAACGCCTCAACGACGACGAGCTGGTCCAGTGGCTCGGTGTCAGTCGCACGCCCATCCGCGAGGCCATCGCGAAGCTCGTCGACATCGGCCTGGTCGAGATGGAGGCGAACCGCTACACGCGCGTCGCCACCCCGACCTTCGACGACTGGGTGACCGCCACCCGCGCCATGACCGGGTTCTTCGAGCTCAGCCTGCGCTGGGGCGTCCCCGAGTACGCCGACGAGGACGTGGAGGCCCTGTCCGCGCTGCTCGACAAGGCCGACGCAGCACGCAAGGTGCGGGACTACGGCTTCAGCGGCGCCGTCACCGACGTCATCGAGTTCGCCGTCGCGCACTCCGGCAACCCGCTCGTGCAGAACGCGGCGGTCGGGGCGATCGAACGCGTGCGGTTCACGCTGAACCCGACCCCGCCGTTCGAGCAGTACGGCTCCGAGGCGTTCTTCTCGATCCTGCGCGACGCGCTGGACGAGCGCGACGGCGAGACCGCCGCCGAGGCCGGGCGTGCCCTGACCCGCAACTTCGAGCAGCACATCGAGGCGGTCCGCGCCGACCGCGGCTGACCCCGGTGGACGGCGAGTGGGGTGACCCGTGGGCGTCGCGCAACGACGACGCCTACGCCGCCCTGCTCGCGCACGTCCGCTCGGGGCCGCCCGGCCCGGTGACGCTCGACGTCGACCACCTCGGGTGGGACTGGGGCATGCCGGCCGCCCGGGTGCGATCGGCAGCGCTGCGCCTCGAAGACCTCGGCATCGTGACCCGTGGGGCCGGCGGCTCGTGGGAGTACGCAGTCCTGTCAGACGCGGACCTGTCGGACGCCTTCGACGCGTGGGTCGCGCTGTTCGGTCCGGCCGTCCGCGCCACGACCACCGTGCTCACCCCCCACCTGCGCGACGAGCTCGACCGGCTCGTCGCCGCCGCCGAACGGACCGCGGCGCTCCGGCTCCCCGACTTCCCGACCGCGTTCTCCGCATCGGTGCAGTTCTGGTTCACCCGGTGCCCGGACACGCTCCTCCGGGACCTCGGTACCCGCGCCTACGAACGCCTGCGGTGGGCCCGGGTGCCGACCGTGCCGTGGTCGGTGCACGACCTGCACGGATGGTCGCGCACGGTCGCGAGGGTGGCGGCCACCGGCGATCCGGACGATGCGACCGCCGCCGCCGAGCGCATGGAGGGCCTGATCGAGAGCCACCGTCGACACCTCGGGATCGTGCGCACGACCGACCGGGAGCCGCTCCCTGCCGGACCCCACCCGAGCGTGCTCGACCGTGGCCTCCTCCGTCACCTGCGATCAGGAGCGCTGCCGACGGGTTCGACCCACACCGTCGCGGGACTGGTCGCGCTGACGGGCGCCCGGCCGGACGACGTGCTCGACACCCTCCGGTGGCTGGTCGACCTGGGCCTCGTCGTCGACGCCCCGGGCGGCGTCCGCGTCGCTGCGCCGTCGATCGACACCTGGCGGGAGGCGATGGAACTGCTCACCGGCGTCTTCGGGAACGCTGCCCTCCACGTGCTCCCCGACCTGCGGGAGCCGGCGCTCGAGGAGTTCCTCCGCCTGGTCGACCGCGCGCGGGACGACGGCCACGTGCGGGACCACCGCTACACCGAGAGCGCCTTCGCCGTCACCCGGTTCCTGTCCGAACAGACCGAGAACCGGTGGGTCCGCGAGGCCCTGCGCCTCGCGATGGCCCGGCTCGCCTACGCGCTGCCGGAGGCACCGCCGTTCCGCCAGTGGGAGACCGACGCCCTGTGGATGGCACTCGAGGCGGCAGCCGGCCGCGGAGACGTCCGGGCAGCCAGGGCCGCGGGCCGCGAGTTCACCGACGTCGCCCGGGCCCACATCGACGACGTCACCACGCGGTACGGCACGATGGGGACGTGACCGACGTCCTCATCCACGCCACCGGGGTCCGCGTCACGCGCTCCGGCCGCGACCTGCTGCACGACATCGACCTGACCGTCCGACGCGGCGAGCACTGGGCGCTGCTCGGCCCGAACGGTGCCGGCAAGTCCACGCTGCTCGCCGTGCTCGGCGCGACCGCGCACCCGACCGCCGGGCACGTCGAGGTGCTCGGCAGCCGGCTCGGCCGCACCGACGTCCGGGAACTCCGGCAGCGCATCGGGCACGTCGATCCCCGCCACCGGATGCTCTCGCCGCTCACCGTGTTCGAGACCGTCCTGACCGGCCTGACCGGGACGACGGACCTGATGCTGCGGTGGGAGCCGTCCGCCGAGCAGCTCGCACGGGCCGAGCAGCACGTGGCGGACGTCGGGCTCGCCGCTCGCCGTGACGCCCGCTGGCCGGTGCTCTCGCAGGGCGAGCGCGGTCGGGCCCTCATCGCCCGTGCGCTCATGGCGGAGCCGCAGCTCCTGCTGCTCGACGAACCCGCCACCGGCCTCGACGTCGCCGCGCGCGAGCACCTGCTCGAGACCGTCGACGCGCTCCGGCAGCGGCACCCCCAGCTCGGCAGCGTCATGGTGACCCACCACCTCGAGGACCTGCCCGCGTCGACGTCGCACGCCGTGCTGCTGCGCGACGGTGCCGCGGTGGCACAGGGCACGTCGGACGAGGTCATCACGTCGTCGGCGGTGTCGCACGCGTTCGACTTCCCGCTCGCCATCGTGCGCTCGGAGGGGCGCTGGGCCGCCCGCCGCGCCGCCTAGGGGTGCAGGCCCCCGGCCGGCCGCACCGCAACGGAGCACGTGCCTCGGCTGCGTGCTTGAATGGGCCTTCAGGTGTCCGCGGCCCGTGTCGGGGAGGGCTCCGGCACCGCAGCAGGTGCGTCGCCGCGGGCCGCGATCCAGGGGGAACCACCATGTCGAACACGCCGCCGTCCCACCCGGGGTCGGACCCGCAGCCGGATCCGCAGCAGCAGCCCGGGTACGGACAGCAGCAGCCCGGCCACGGCCAGCAGCCGGACGGGCAGCAGCCCGGCGCGCAGCAGCCCGGCTACGGCCAGCAGCCGGACGGGCAGCAGCCCGGCACGCAGCAACCCGGCTTCGGACAGCAGCAGCCCGGCCAGTACCCGGACCAGCAGCCGGCGTACGGCCAGCAGCCCGGTCAGCAGCCGGGCTACGGCCAGCAGCCGGGTCAGCAGCCCGGCTACGGCCAGCAGCCCGGACAGCCGCCGTACGGACCGGGTGCCGGCGCTGCGCCGTACGCCCCGCCGCCCAAGCAGTCGCGGGGCAAGCGGGTCCTCATCTCGGTCCTCGGTGTCGTCGTCTTCCTGGCCGTCGGGTTCGGCGTCCGACAGGGGCTGCACGCTGCGTTCGACGACTCCACCGAGGAGACCGTGTCGAAGGCCGTCGCGCAGATCCGCGAGGACACGAAGCTGCCGCAGCAGGTCGACTCGGTGACCACCTGGACCGGTGTCGAGGCCGAGGGCACCGCGATCCACTACGACTACACGGTGTCGTCGAGCGTCGACCCCGCATCGCTCAGCGAGAGCGCGCTCCGCGACTCGCTCGGGGACACGGTCTGCACGAACAGCGACACGAAGAAGCTGTTCGCCGAGGACATCGACGTGCGCTTCAGCTACTCCTTCGAGGGCTCGTCGAAGAAGCTCGACGTGTCCTTCACGAAGTCCGACTGCGACTGAACGACGACGCCCCCGTGACCGACGGAGACGTCGGGCACGGGGGCGTCCCCTTGTTCGGATCCGCGGCTACGCCGTGGCGGCGGCAGCGGCCTTCGCGGCGGCGGGCAGCGCGTCGAGCACGCGGCCCACGGCCCGGTCGTCGTGCGCAGCCGTGACGAACCACGCCTCGAACACGCTCGGCGGCAGGGTGACCCCGGCGTCGAGCATGGCGTGGAAGAACGGCGCGTAGCGGAAGACGTCCTGCGCCCGCACGTCGTCGTAGTTCCGCGGTGCCTGCTCGGTGAACGCGAACGAGAACAGGTTGCCGGCGTGCTGCACGGTGTGGGCCACGCCCTCGGCGGACAGCGCCTCGCTCGTCGCGGTGGCGATGGTCGAGGCCGTGCGGTCGAGGTGCTCGTAGACCTCGGCGGTGGCGGCGCGGAGCGTCGCGGTGCCGGCGGCGACGGCGAGCGGGTTCCCGGACAGCGTGCCCGCCTGGTACACCGGGCCGAGCGGGGCGAGGAAGTCCATGACCTCGCGTCGGCCGCCGAGCGCGGCGAGCGGCATGCCGCCGCCGATGACCTTGCCGAACGTGATGATGTCGGGCTTCCACCCGGCACCGTCGGGGACGACCTTCGACGCCTCAAGGCCCCACCAGCCGGCGGAGCCGACGCGGAACCCGGTCAGGACCTCGTCGACGATGAGCAGCGCGCCGTGCGACTGCGTGATCTGCGCCAGCGCCCGGTTGAAGCCGCGCTCCGGGGCGAGCACGCCCATGTTCGCGGCGGCCGACTCGACGATGACGGCGGCGATGCGCTCGGAGTGCTCGTCGAACGCCCGGCGCACCGCGTCGAGGTCGTTGTACGGCAGCACGAGCGTCTGCGCGGCGGTCTCGGCGGTGATGCCCGCGCTGCCCGGCATCGCCAGGGTCGCGACGCCCGAGCCGGCCTCGGCCAGCAGGGAGTCCGAGTGGCCGTGGTAGTGCCCGGCGAACTTCACGAGCAGGTCGCGGCCGGTGTAGCCGCGGGCGAGCCGGATCGCGGTCATCGTGGCCTCGGTGCCGGTCGACACCATGCGGAGCTTCTCGATCGGGCCGTCGCCGTCCACCGACACCCGCTGCTTCACGAGCTCGGCCAGCTCGGTCTCGCCCGGCGTCGACGCCCCGAAGGACAGCCCGCGCGCGGCGGCCTGCTGCACGGCCTCGACCGTGCCGGGGTGGGCGTGCCCGAGGATCGCGGGGCCCCACGACGCGACGAGGTCGACGTACTCGCGACCCTCGGCGTCGGTGACGTAGGCGCCCTTCGCCGACACGAGGAAGCGCGGGGTGCCGCCGACCGAACCGTAGGCACGGACCGGCGAGTTCACGCCGCCGGGGATCGCGTTCTTCGCGCGGCCGAACAGCTGGTCGTTCGAGGTCATTCGGGGGCCTTCCCGGTCGAGGCGATGCCGGCGACGGCCGCGGTGCTGCCCGAGGTGCGGAGGCCCGCTTCCTCGTTGAGCTTCCGCGCGACGTCGACGGCGAAGTAGGTCAGGATCGCGTCGGCACCGGCGCGCTTGATGCCGACGAGCGACTCCATCGCGGCGGCGTCGCGGTCGATCCACCCGTTCTGCGCTGCTGCGGTGATCATCGCGTACTCGCCGGAGATCTGGTACGCCCAGACCGGCACGGGCGAGGTCGCTGCGGTCTCCGCGAGCACGTCGAGGTAGCTCATCGCGGGCTTCACCATCACGATGTCGGCGCCCTCGTCGACGTCGAGCGCGACCTCGCGGAGGCCCTGGCGACCGTTCGCGGCGTCGATCTGGTACGTCCGGCGGTCGCCGACGAGTGACGACGAGACGGCTTCGCGGAAGGGACCGTAGAACGCCGATGCGTACTTGGCGGCGTAGGCGAGCAGCGCGGTGCCGCTGTGCCCGGCGACGTCGAGGGCGTCGCGCGCGGCGGCGATCTGGCCGTCCATCATGCCGCTCATGCAGACGAGCTCGGCGCCGGCCTCGGCCTGGGCGACCGCCATGTCGCGGTAGCGCAGCAGGGTGGCGTCGTTGTCGACCGAGCCGTCGGACGCCAGAACCCCGCAGTGCCCGTGGTCGGTGAACTCGTCGAGGCACAGGTCGGACTGCACGACCAACGCGTCGCCGACCTCTTCCTTCGCCACGCGGATCGCCACGTTGAGGATGCCGTCCGGGTCGGTGGCGCCGGAGCCCTCGGCGTCCTTCGTGGTGGGGACGCCGAACAGGTTCACGCCGCCGACCCCGACCTCTGCAGCGGACACGAGGGCGCGGCGGAACGAGTCGAGGGAGTGCTGCTGCACGCCCGGCATGCTCGAGATGTCGACGGCGTCGGTCGCGCCCTCGCGGATGAACATCGGCAGCACGAGCTCGGCGGGGTGGAGCCGGGTCTCGGCCACCAGCCGTCGCATCGCGGGGGTGGCGCGGAGTCGACGGGGGCGGACCTGGGGGAAACGACCGGTCACGGGTGACCTTCCTGGTGTGGGGTGGTGGGGTTCAGGGCCTCGACGACGGCGTCGAGCAGGGCTTCTGCGGACCGCGTGGGTCCGACGACGTGGACCGGCAGCCCGGCCGCGCGCGCTTCGGCGGCGGTCCCGGGGCCGATGCAGGCCACGAGGGTGTGCGGGGCGAGCGGGGTCATCCGGCGGGCGATCTCGCGGGCGACGCTGCCGCTCGTCACGAGCACCGCGTCGGGCGTCGCGTCGAGGACGACCGGCTCGTCGCCGGTCCCCACGGTACGGTACGCCACCACGTCGTCGACGTCGATGCCGCGGGCGCGGAGCCCGTCGACCAGGGTGGGTGCGGCGATCTCCGACCGCGGGAACAGGACCGTGCCGTCGGTGTCCGGGAACGCCGCGACGAGGCCGGCAGCGGACGACTCCGGCGGGACCAGGTCGACGACCCACCCGGCAGCACGCGCGGCCCGGGCGGTCGGCGTGCCGACCGCGGCGACCCGGACACCGGCCGGGAGGCCCGCCACGCGTCCGGCGAGCACCCGCACGGCCGTCGCACTGGTCACCACCACCCACGCGTACCCGGCCGCGCGTGTCCGCGCGCCGACCGCGGGTGGCGATCCGGGCCTCCCCACCGTGTCGGCCAAGCGGCGGACCGCCGCGTCGAACGCGGACGGGTCCGACGGCGGCGCGTCGGTGATGAGCGGGACGACCACGGGGGCGAGGCCGCGGTCGCGCGCCTCGTCGGCGACGCGCGCACCCCACGCACCGCCGCGCGGGACGAGCACGACCGGGGGTCGCGCCGCGTTCCGGACGGTGGTGGTGGGGTGCGTGGTGACCGCCTACTCCGCCGGGGTCGCCAGGCCGGGGCCCGCGGTGTATGGCCCGTCCGTGGTGTCCTCGGCGACCGTGGTCGCCAGGTCGGCGAGGTCGGCCGCGCCGTTCTCGAGCAGCTCGGCGGCGACACGACCGCCGACCTCGAGCGCCTCGTCGAGGCGGTCCTGCGCGGAACCGTCGAGCACCGCCGCGTGCGACGCGGTGCGGTACTCGCTGCCGTCGGGACGGTAGACCGTCGCCGAGACGAGGAGCATCTCGGCGTCCACGACCGCGGTCGCGCCGATCGGTGCGGAGCAGCCGGCCTCGAGCTTGGCGAGGACCTCGCGCTCGGCCGTCACGGTCAGGCGGGTCGGTGCGTGCTCGATCTTGCGGAGCGCGGCGAGCAGCCCGCGGTCGGTCTCGTCCGACCGGATCTCGACGGCCAGGGCACCCTGTCCGGGCGCGCTCGGCCAGAAGCCGAGGTCGAGCAGCTCCGTCGCCTCGGACAGGCGATCGATGCGCCCGAGGCCGGCGGCGGCGAGCACCACGGCGTCGAGGTCGTCCTGCACCCGGCCGAGCCGCGTGTCGATGTTGCCGCGGATGTCCACGACGTCGAGGTCGGGACGCTGCGCGCGGAGCTGGGCGACGCGACGTGGTGAACCGGTGCCGACCTTCGCGCCCTCGGGCAGGGTGTCGACGGTGGCTCCGTTCCGGGCGACGAGGACGTCACGGGCGTCCGCGCGCTTCGGCACGGCACCGATGGTCAGGCCCGGGTACGGCGCGGTCGGCAGGTCCTTCAGGGAGTGCACGAGCACGTCGACCTCGCCGGCGACCAGCGCTTCGCGCAGCGCGCTGGCGAAGACGCCGGTACCGCCGAGCGACGCCAGGGACGCACGGTTCGTGTCGCCCTCGCTCGTGACGGTGACGAGCTCGACCGGGCGGCCGGCCGCCTTCGCCAGGCGGTCGGCGACGTCCTGCGACTGGGCGACGGCGAGCCGGCTGGCACGCGTGCCGAGCCGGATCGGCGCCGGACCGTCCGCCGTGCCGTCGGTCACGGGGCGACGCCGGCGGCGGCGGGCTTGAACCCGGCGCGGACGTTCTCGCAGCAGCCCGGACGGCACACGTCGTACCAGGGGCCGATGTCGGTCAGGTGCGGACGCTCGGCGGTCGGCGTGCCGTTGACGCGCTCGAGCACGAGGTCGACGAGCCCGGACACGTAGGCCGGGTCGACGCCGGGCGTCTGCGTGCGGAGCGACCAGAAGCCGAGCTCACCCGCGGTCTCGGTGGCTTCCTCGTCGAGGTCCCACATGACCTCCATGTGGTCGCTGACGAAGCCGAGCGGGACGATCAGCACGGCACGGGTCGGGCCGCCCTTGAGGTCCTCGTTCATGTAGTCGTTGATGTCGGGCTCGAGCCACGGCTGCGTCGGGGGGCCGGAGCGCGACTGGTACACGAGCTTCCAGGCGGGCTTCGACGTGCCCTGCAGGTGCGCGTGCTCGGGCTGCTCGAGCAGCTCGGCCCAGGCCTGGTCGAGGACGACCTGGCCGACGGCGAGGTGCTGGGCCTCGTACGCGCCGTGGTCGTCGAAGTGACGGTAGTCGGGGCCGGACTTGGCGGCGTCGGTCGAGGGGATCGAGTGCGTCGAGAACAGCACGTGCAGCTCGGTGGCGACGTCGAGGCCCTCGTTCTCGGCGATCGCACGGGCCATGCCGTCGCGGACGCCGTCGACGAACGGGCGGACGAAGCCCGGGTGGTCGAAGAACTGGCGGACCTTGTCGACCTGGATCGTGTCGACCAGGCCGGTCTCGGTCAGGACGCGGGCGTAGTCCTCGCGGTACTGGCGGCAGCTCGAGAACGACGAGTAGGCGCTCGTGGCGATCGCGATGAGCTTCGTGTAGCCCTTGTCAGCGGCCTCGGTGAAGGCGCCCTCGAGGTACGGCTCCCAGTTGCGGTTGCCCCAGAGCACGGGCATGTCGATGCCGCGCGACGCGAGCTCGGCTTCGAGGGCCGCCTTGAGCGCGCGGTTCTGCGCGTTGATCGGGCTGACGCCGCCGAAGTGGCGGTAGTGGTGCGCGACCTCTTCGAGGCGTTCGTCGGGGATGCCACGGCCGCGGGTCACGTTGCGGAGGAACGGGATGACGTCGTCCTGGCCCTCGGGGCCACCGAAGCCGGCGAGCAGGATCGCGTCGTACGCGGTCGGGACCTCGACGTGCTCCGGACCCGACGCGGCCGCAGGGGTGGCGGCGAGGACGGGCTGGCCGTTCGTGATCATGCTGGTGTCGGTCATGACAGCACCTCCGGGAGTTCGGCGGTCGTCACGCGACGACCCGTGAAGAAGGGGACCTCTTCGCGCACGTGCATGCGCGCCTCGGTGTACCGCAGGTCGCGCATGAGGTCGACGAGGTCCACCAGGTCGGGGCTCTCGAGCGGCAGGATCCACTCGTAGTCGCTCAGGGCGAAGGTCGCGATGGTGTTCGTGAGGACGCGGCGGTACTTCGCGCCGGCGACGCCGTGGTCGCGGAGCATCTTCGAGCGCTCGTCCTCTGGGAGCAGGTACCACTCGTAGGAACGGACGAACGGGTACACCGTGATCCACGCCTCGGGGTCCTTGCCGCGCAGGAAGGCGGGGGTGTGCCGCTTGTTGAACTCGGCCTCGCGGTGCATGGCCATCGCGTGCCACACCGGCTCGGCGTCCTGGAACAGCCCGGTGCGTCGGAGCTCGCGCAGCACGGCCTGGATCGCCTGGGCGTCGTCGCCGTGCAGCCACACCATGACGTCGGCGTCGGCACGGAAGCCGGAGACGTCGTAGAAGCCGCGGATGGTCACGCCGCGGTCGGCGGCGGACGCGATCACGGCGTCGAGCTCGGCCACGGCGTCGTCACCGACGCGGTGGACCGGGCCGAGCGGCCGACGGAAGACGGCCCAGAGGGCGTACGCGGTCAGCAGGTTCGGGTCGATCCCGGTGGCGGGGTCGACCGCAGGAGAGGAGTCGTGCTCGTGCGCGGATGCGGGCGCGGTGGAACTCATGGATCCGTTGTCCTATCGGTTGCCAGGGGTGATGGCCGCCCCGACCGGGTGGACCGCGCTCGGAGCGGTCTACCGCCGTCGGAGCACCATCACGACGATACCCCCGACCACCGCCACTCCGGCTGCGAGGCCGGCCAGGTACGGGACGGGCTGCTCGTCGATCCCCCGCTTGACCTTCGCGGCCGCGATGCCGATCTGCTTCGGCACGTTGAGCTTGTCCTCGATCGCGTCGAGGGTGTCGAACAACTGCGCGCGGGTCGCGGCGACGCGGTCGGCCAGGTCGTCGTGCGAGTCGGTCACGGTTCCTCCGTCGGTGGGGCGGCTGTCGGGGCTCAGAACCGGCCGCCGACGTCCGGCTTGCGGCTGCCGTACTGCGTCGGCGGGGTCGGCTTCTTGCCCAGCCCCTTCACCGCGTTGATGTCGTTCTTGACGCTGTCGATCGTGCGCTTCGGCGTGATCGGCAGGCCCTTCTTCAGGCGCTTCCAGCCAAGCAGGCCGAGGACCGCGGCGACGATCAGCATGACGACGGCGATGACGATCGCGGCCAGCCAGGCCGGCATCACGGTCGCCAGGCCCATCACGGCGGCGGTCAGCAGCACGCCGATCGCGTAGAGCACGATGACGAGCGCGCCGACCAACAGTCCGGCGGCGAGCCCGAAGATCTTCGCCTTCGCGAGCATCTCGGCCTTGAGCAGGTCGATCTCGCCCTTGACCAGGCCCTTGACGAGCTTGGGGACGTCCCCAACCAGGCCGAACAGCGAACGCGACCGGCGATCGCGGGTGTCGGTCATGAGGTGGTGGAGTCCTTCTTCTGACCGACCTTGCGGACGGCCTTCTTCGTGGTCTCACCGATGAACTCGGCGACGTCCGGGGTCTTGTCGGCGACGAAGTCCTCAGCGACGTGCACGCCCTTCTGGACGCCGTTGCTGTTCCAGATCTTGCCGCTCACGGTCTTGATCTGCTCGTACCGCGCCCGTCCGGCTCGCGATCCCAGGACGTACCCGAGTGCTGCGCCGGCGACGAACAGGAGCTTTCCTCGCATGTGCGATTCCTCCGTTGGGTCAGTGTGCGTGGTCATGCGCCGAACGGAATACGTCCCGCGCTCTCGCCAACAGTAGCCCTCGGTCGCCGGGTGGTCCGCTCAGGATTCCAGGATGCGCCCAGCTGCGGCCCGTGCGGCGCCGACGATGCCGGCCAGGCCCCGGCCGGACGAGGCCTCGCCGATGCCGACGACGCCCTCCGCGAGACCCGCGGCGGTCAGGTCGGGACCGTGCCACCGGACGCGGGCGGCGCCGACGACGCGGTCGGCCGCCAGCGGCACACCGAGCAGCGTCGACGCGTCCTCGAGCGCGCGGCTGCCGACGGGTCCGGACGGGTCGACCGGGAGGCTCGTGGCGACGTCCGCCGCGTCGGTCGCGCCCCCGGGACCGGTCGCGACCGGCGTCGCGTAGCTGAGGCGCAGCACGTGGCGGCCACCCGCCGCCTCGGCCAACCACGGCCACTTGACGGTCGCGTGCGTGAGCGCCTTCGTCCCGACCTGCGCGGCGTCGGGGTGGACGAGCATGCCGGTCCCCCGCGGCGCCGCGTCGAGCTCGGGCTGGTCGACGACGAGCGTGACGAGCTCGATCCCCGTGCGGTCGGCCGGGTCGGTGCGCTCCGGGTCCGGCACGGACGCCAGGGTTTGCTGGGCGGCCAGTCGCTCGACGACGCCGTCCGCGGAGACGACCTCGACCGCGTGCGCCTCGATGCGCGTCGCACGGGTGTGCAGCCGGACGTCCACGCGGTACGTCTCCATGTCGGCCACGAGTTCGTCGACCAGCCGGACGATGCCGCCGCGGATGCCCTGCACCGGCGTGCCGGCGGCGGCGCGGGCACGCAGCGCGACCACGGCACGCGCCAGGGAGCCCTCGCGGAGCAGCGCGGCGCGCAGGCCGGGCGCCACCCGGTCGGGGTCGAGCTGGTCCGGGTGGGTGGAGTGCACGCCGCCGGCGATCGGCACGACCAGGTCGTCGAGCACGCGCTCGCCCATGCGCCGGCGCACGAGCTCGCCGAGCGACGACGCCTTCGCCCCCACCGGGGCGGGCAGCAGCGAGTCCATCTGGGCACGCAGACCGCCCGCCTGCCCGACGACGGCCAGCACGTCGGCCGCCATCGGGGTGCTCGGGATGCCGAGCAGCCCGGTCGCGGGGATCGGTGCCGTGCGACCGTCGCGGGTCATCAGCCAGGCGCCGCGCGGGTCCGGGGTGACGACGTCGCCGCCGAGGCCGAGTTCGATCGCCAGGCCGCCGACGGCGTCGGTCCTGGTGGCGAACGAGTCGGCCGCCATGTCGAGGTCGAGCCCGCCGACGGTGTGCCGTCGGATCATCCCGCCCAGGACACCGGACGCCTCGACCAGGACGACGTGCGCCCCGCCCTTCGCCAGGTCGCGCGCCGTGACGAGCCCGGCGACGCCACCGCCGACCACGACGACGTCGGTCATGCGGTGGCTCCGGTCGCCCCGTCGGTGCCGTCGCCGAGCGAGTGGACGAGCTCGACGACGCGGGTCAGCACGGTCGGGTCGGTCTCCGGCGGCACGCCGTGCCCGAGGTTCACGACGTGCGCACGGGCCGCACCGCCGCGGCGGACGACGTCGCGCACGTGGTCCTCGAGCACCTGCCACGGTGCCGCGAGCATCGCCGGGTCGATGTTGCCCTGCACCGTGACGCCGGTGCCGACGCGGCGGACGGCCTCGTCGAGGGGCAGTCGCCAGTCGACCCCGACCGCGTCGACCGCGACGGAGTCCGTGCCGAGCGTCGTCATGTCCGCGAGGACCTCGCCGCTGCCGACGCCGAAGTGCGTGCGCGGGACCCCGAGGTCGGCGACGTGCGCCAACGCCCGGGCCGAGTGCGGTGCCACCGAGCGCACGTAGTCGGCGCGGGAGAGCGAACCGACCCACGAGTCGAAGAGCTGCGCGGCCGAGGCCCCGGCGAGCACCTGCGCGCGCAGGAAGGCGCCGGACACCTCGGCGGCCCAGGCGAGCAGGCGCGACCAGGTCTCCGGGTCGGCGTGCATGAGGGTGCGGGCACGGATGTGGTCCTTCGAGGGACCGCCCTCGACCAGGTACGCGGCGAGGGTGAACGGCGCCCCCGCGAAGCCGATCAGCGGGGTGTCGCCGAGCTGCTCCACCGTGCGGGCGACGGCCTGCTCGATCGGGGCGAGCG
This sequence comes from Curtobacterium sp. MCBA15_009, assembly GCF_001864895.1. GTDB lineage: Bacteria > Actinomycetota > Actinomycetes > Actinomycetales > Microbacteriaceae > Curtobacterium. The sequence continues at coordinate 456,905 of NZ_MJGO01000037.1, read as the reverse complement.
CCGCGGGGTCGAGCGTCTCGAGGGCGTCCACGTCCGCAGCGGTGCGGATCGGCGACGCGAGCACCGGGCCGCGACCGGGCACGATCTCGACGTCGACGCCGGCGAGCTTGATCGGGACGACGATGTCGCTGAAGAAGATGCCGGCGTCGACCCCGTGCCGACGGACCGGCTGCAGGGTGATCTCCGACGCCATCTCCGGGTCGAGGCACGCGTCGAGCATGGCCGTGCCGACCCGCAGCTCGCGGTACTCCGGCAGCGAACGGCCCGCCTGGCGCATGAACCACACCGGGAGGCCCTCGGGGCGGTCGCCGCGCAGCGCACGGACGAGCCGCGAGCCGCTCGTGCGCCCGTCGGCGAGGGGGTGCGAGGCGGGAAGGGCGTCGGTCGGTGCTTCGGTCACCGGATGATTCTCCCATCGACGGCGTTACCATTGTCTCCGTGCTCATCTGTCTCACGGCGTCGCATCGCAACGCCAGCTTCGATCTCCTGGAGCGACTGAGCATCGGTGCACCGGCTGCGGCCGGCCGACTCGTGACGGACTCCGACGTCCTCGACGGGGCCGTCGTCCTCGCCACCTGCAACCGCTTCGAGGCCTACCTCGACATCGCCGGTGACGACCGTGACTCCGCCGTCGCCGCGACCGTCGACGCCGTCTCGGCGGCCAGCGACCTCGACGCCTCCGAGGTCCTCGAATCGGTGAACGTGCTCGGTGGCAAGGACGTCGTCCAGCACCTCTTCGCGGTCTCCAGCGGACTCGAGTCCGTCGTCGTCGGCGAGACCGAGATCTCCGGCCAGGTCCGCCGCTCCCTCGAGGACGCCCGCACCAACGGCACGACGACCTCGGCGCTCGAGCGGCTCTTCCAGGAGGCCGCGCACACCTCGCGCGGCGTCAAGACCCGCACGCGCATCGGTGCTGCCGGACGGTCGCTCGTCCGCCTCGGCCTCGAGCTCGCGTCGTCGCGCATCACCGACTGGGCGCACACCCGCGTGCTGCTCGTCGGCACCGGCAGCTACGCCGCCACCACGATCGCCGCCCTGCGTGACCGCGGGGCCGAGACCATCCAGGTGTTCTCGCCGTCGGGCCGCGCACCGTGGTTCGCCGCCAAGCACGACCTCGTCGCCGCCCGTGACCTGCGCCGGGCGATCGCCGCGAGCGACGTCGTCATCACCTGCACCTCGAGCGAGGTCCCGGTCGTCGCGCCGGACGACCTCGACGACGGTGTCCGCCGGATCGTCATCGACCTCGGCCTGCCGCGCAACGTCGACCCGGCCGCCGCCGACGTCGACGGCGTCGAGCTGCTCGACCTCGAGACGATCAGCATCCACGCCCCGATCGCCGAGCTGAACGCCGAGTCCGAGGCCCGCGCGATGGTCGACGACGCGGTGTCCCGGTTCCGCACGCAGGCGCTCGAGCAGTCGACCACCCCGGCCCTCGTCGCCTTCCGCACCCACGTCTTCGACATCCTCGACGACGAGATCGACCGGGCGAAGCGCCGCGGCGGCGCGGACGGCGAGTCGGCCGAGCACACCGAGCGGGCGCTCCGGCACCTGGTCGGCGTGCTGCTGCACCGTCCGTCGGTCCGTGCTCGCGAGCTCGGCCGTGCCGGGCGGGGCGACGAGTTCGTCGCGGCGATCGACTCGCTCTTCGGCGTGCGACCCGAGCCCCAGGCCCAGCTGCCGACGCCCGTCGTGCCGCTCGCGGAGCGCACCGCGCCCGACCGGCCCACGACGGACCGCAGCGACCAGGCGGACGCGAGCTGAGCCTCCAGCCCGATCCGGTGACCCTGCGCGTGAGTGCGCTGGTCCTGGTGCGCGACCGGCGCGTGCTCATGGTGCGCGCACGCGGACGCGACGTGCTCTACCTGCCCGGCGGCAAGGCGGAGGCACACGAGACCGACGTCGAGGCCGCCGTCCGTGAGGCCTTCGAGGAGACCGGTCTGCGGTGCACCCCCGACGACCTCGAGGAGTTCGGGGTGGTGCTCGAACCCGCGCACGGGCAGGCGCCCGGCACGATGGTCGCGATGACCCTGTTCACGGTCCGACCAGGAGGCCCGCTCGACTCCGCCACGCCCGTCGCCTCCGCAGAGGTCGACGAGGTCGAGTGGGTCACCTCGGCGGACGCCGACCGCTGTCCGCCGGCGGGCGTGGAGACGCTCCGCCGCCTGGTGGCGACGGAGCGCATCGACTAGCCGTCAGGCGTGGTCCTTGTCGACGTAGTGGCCGGTCTCGCCGTCCTGGGTCGGCTCGGCCTCGCCGGGGATGTCCGACTCGACGTACTCGCCGTCCGGGCCGCTCGAGTCCGGTCGCACCTCGCCGGGGATGTCGCTCGAGACGAACTCCCCCGCCGGCTCGGTGGACGCCGCGTGGTGCTCGCCCGGGATCTCGCTGTCGGTGAAGGCACCAGCGGTGGGTTCGACCCCGTCCGCCCGGCCGTCGTCGCCGCGTGCCTGCTCGTGCTTGCCGGTCATGTCCGACCTCCAGTGCTCGGTTGTCCTGCCGGGGAGTGAACACGCGGTCCCTGGACGCCGACCGAACCGCGAGCGCCCGGTGGTGGTTGCCTGTGGTCCATGCACCGCAGCAGCCGATCGAAGTCCCTGCTCGCCGTCACCGGTCTCGTCGCGATCGGGGCGTTGGCGGGCTGCGCCTCCGGCGGGACCCCCACCGCCACGGACACCGTGACCGTGCCCGCCCCGTCGTCGTCCTCGTCGTCCTCGTCCTCGTCCTCGTCCTCGTCCTCGGACGCTGCGTCCGGGGTGCCCTCGACGGGGACCACCTCGTCGTCCGCTCCGGGATCGTCGTCGGCGTCGGCTCCCGCCGGGACCGCCGCCGCCGGTCGGTGTGCTGCGTCGTCGCTCGCGGCGTCGATCGAACCGGGCAGCGGCGGCGCGGCCGGCAGTGTCATCGTGCACCTGGCCCTCCGGAATACCGGCTCGACGGCCTGCACGCTGCAGGGCTGGCCGGGGGTCTCGTTCGTCGGGGGCGGGAACGGCACCCAGATCGGTGCCGCCGCCGCGCAGGAGAAGAGCTCGCCGCATCCCACCGTGACCCTCGCCCCGGGGAAGACCGCGGTCGCCCCGCTCAAGATCACCCGCGCCGAGGACTACCGGAAGGCGGACTGCTCCCCGAGGACCCCGGACGGCTTCCGTGTCTACCCGCCCGGCTCGAAGCAGTCCCTGTTCGTGAAGACGTCGGACTACACCGCGTGCTCGTCCGCCGACGCACGCCTGCTGGCCGTGCAGGCGCTCGTCCCCGACGGCCAGGCGACGTCGTAGGCGGCCCGCCAGCGCGCGTCGACCCGGCAGCGCTGCGCACGGCAGGAGTGACGCGACACCGCGCGATCGCACGGTGCGGGAGCGACGGTGGCCCGGACTCGGGCACGATGGCACCGTGACGTTCACGATCGAGCATGAGCACCCGGGGACCGACGAGCTCACGGCGCTGTACGACGCCGTCGGCTGGACGACCTACACGGCGGACCCGGCGGCACTGGGCGCCGCGGTCGCCGGCTCGCACACCGTCCTGACCGCCCGCGGCGACGACGGGCGGCTGCTCGGCCTGCTGCGGACGATCTCGGACGGCATCACCGTCGTGTACGTGCAGGACGTGCTCGTCGTGCCGGACGCCCACCGGAGCGGCATCGGCGGGGCACTGCTCGACGAAGCCCTGCGCCGGTACGCGGGCGTGCGCCAGACGGTCCTGCTCACCGACGCCGAGGACGGCCAGCGGGCCTTCTACGAGTCGCGCGGCTTCGTCGAGGTGCACGACGTCGAGCCGGCACCGCTGCGGTCGTTCGTGCTGCTGCGCTGAACGCAGCTCAGCGACGCGCGGGTGCGTGCACGGCCTCGAGCACCTCGGTGCCCATGGTGCGCAGCGCCTCGACGACCGCGAGGCGTCGCTGCAGCGACGCGTCGTCGAAGGTCACCGTGACGGCGTAACTCACCGACGACCCCGGCCCCCGCAGGATCCCGGCCTCGGCGCGCACGCCCGTGCTCGACCCCGTCACCGCGACCGCCTGCAGCCCGTGGTCGAGCGCTCGGTGCGACAGCGGGTCGAGTCCGAACGAGCCGGCGACCAGGCTGAGGTCACTCGCCAGCGACAGCCAGCCGAGCACCCGGTTCGAGACGGCCTCGTCCACGACCTCGCCGAGGGCCAGGCCACGCATCACCCACGCCAGCTCCCCGGTCGGCGCGACCGAGGTGTCCGGGGCGTCGTCCGGTCCGCGGCGGTCGCGCACCCGGTCGATGAGCGCCGTCCGCTCGAAGCCCAGGGAGTCGGCGCGCTCGCGCACGGCGTCAATGCCGACGGTGGAGAGCAGGGCGTTCGTCGCCCAGGCGTCGCCGGTGGCACCGACGAGGGTCGCCAGGTCGGGCACCTGCATCGTCGGCTCCTGCAGGAACTGCCACAGGCCGGCACCGGTCGCGGTGTCCCGCGCCATGCGCTGCAGCCGGTCGCCGTGCAGTCGGCCGTCCTCGAGCCGGGCGGCGACCTCGACGAGCAGGAGCACGCGGCCGAGGCTCGCGACCGGCTGGACGAGGGTGTCGTCCACCGAGAGCAGCGACTTGCCCGACGACGTGTCGATGACGGAGGCGCTCACGGCGGCACCGTCGACCGCGAGCGCGCCGAGCGCCTCGGTCGTCGCCACGAAGCGGTCGGCGCCCCCGCCGCGGTGCTTGCCGCGGTCGCGTCCGCCGCCCGCCGCCCGGCCGTCCGGTCGCCGACGGCGGGACGACCGAGCCGCGTCCGGCTCCGCCATCACCAGATGGCGACGCGCTCGGCGGGGTCGAGGTACATCGCGTCCCGCTCCGTCACACCGAACGTGTCGTACCAGACGTCGATGTTGCGGACCACCTGGTTGCAGCGGAACTCGTTCGGCGAGTGCGGGTCGATCGAGAGCAGGCGGGCTGCCTCCTCCGGACGGATGGCCATCCGCCAGGCCTGCGCCCAGCTGAGGAAGAAGCGCTCGGCGCCGGTCATCCCGTCGACGACGGGCGGCTCCTGCCCGTCGAGCGACAGCAGGTACGCCTTCCACGCGATCGACAGGCCGCCGAGGTCGCCGATGTTCTCGCCGATCGTCAGGGCGCCGTTGACGTGCCCGTCCGGCACCTCGGTCGGCACGAGGGCGTCGTACTGCGCGATGAGGGCCTTCGTGCGCTCCTCGAACGCGGCGCGGTCCGCCTCGGTCCACCAGTTCTGCAGGCGACCGTCGCCGTCGTACTGCGACCCCTGGTCGTCGAAGCCGTGGCCGATCTCGTGGCCGATGACGGCCCCGATCGCTCCGTAGTTGGCGGCGGCGTCGCGGTTCGCGTCGAAGAACGGGAACTGCAGGATCGCCGCCGGGAACACGATCTCGTTGAAGCCCGGGTTGTAGTACGCGTTGATCGTCTGCGGGGTCATGAACCACTCGTCGCGGTCGATCGGCTTGCCGATCTTGCCGAGCTCGCGGTCGACCTGGAACGAGGCCACGGCGCGGACGTTCGCGACCAGGTCGTCGGCGGTCACGGGGAGTGCCGAGTAGTCGCGCCACTGCACCGGGTAGCCGATCTTCGGCGTGAACTTGTCGAGCTTGTCGAGCGCGCGGGCCCGGGTCTCGTCGGTCATCCAGTCGAGCGCCGTGATGCTCTGCCGGTACGCCTCGACCAGGTGGGCGACGAGGTCGTCCATCGTCGCCTTCGAGGTCTCGTCGAAGTGCTCCTGCACGTAGATCCGGCCGACGGCCTCGCCCATCGCGCCCTCGACCAGGGAGACGCCGCGCTTCCAGCGCTCGCGCTGCTTCGGTGCCCCGGTGAGCGCGGTGCCGTAGAACGAGAAGTTCGTGGCCGAGAAGGCGCTCGTCAGGTACGCGGCCGAGCCGCGGATGACCTGCCAGCGGAGCCAGTCCTTCCACGCCTCGAGCGGCTGCTCGCGCAGCAGTGCGGCCAGGCCGGTGACGAACGAGGGTTCACGCACGACGACGGTCTCGAAGGCCCCGGCCGGTGCGTCGATGGCCTGCCACCAGGTCTGCAGGTCGATGCCCTCGGCGAGCGCCGCGACCTCGGACCAGGGCAGCTTGTTGTAGGTCTTCTGGCTGTCGCGGGTGGTCACGTTGTCCCAGTGCACCGCGGCGAGCGCGGTCTCGAGGGCGATGACGTGCTCGGTGCGGTCGGCGCCGTCCTCGAACCCGGCGAGCGGGAACATCGCGGCGACGAACTCGCGGTACTTCGTGCGGATGTCGGCGAAGCGTTCCTCGCGGTAGTACGACTCGTCGGGCAGCCCGAGGCCGGACTGCTCGAGGAAGACGACGTAGGACTCGGGGTCGCCCGGGTCGTTGTCGACGAAGAGCTGCAGGAAGCTCGGCAGACCGAGCCGCTCGAAGCGCCCGACGGCGGCGACGACCTCGGGCACGGACGTGATGGCGGTGATCTCGGCGAGCAGCGGCTCGATCGGCGCCGTCGCGAGTTCCTCGAGCCGCGCCTCGTCGGTGAACGAGGTGAACAGGTCGCCGACCTTGCGCTCCTCGGTGCCGGGCGCCGCCTGCTGCGAGCGCTCGATGATGGCGCGGACCGCGAGTTCGGCCGCCTCGGCGAGGACGGTGAACGAGCCGTAGCGCGCCTTGTCGTCGGGGATCGGCGTCGCGTCGACCCACGAGCCGTTCACGTGGCGGTACAGGTCGTCCTGGGGGCGCACAGCGGGGTCGAGTTCGTCAGTGTGGATGCCGGAGGCACGTGCGACGTCGGTCATGCGCTCCACGATAGCCATGCCCCCACGGGAGCAGGCAGGAACGGGTCGTCGATGTGGACGGCTGCCGGTACGGTCATCGCATGGGACTTCCGTGGAAGCTGCACGGGGACGGCAAGACCGTCTCCTCGACGACCATCGTCGCACCGGACGAACGGCTCACCTGGGGGCGCACGATCGGCCTCGGCGTGCAGCACGTCGTCGCGATGTTCGGCGCCACGTTCCTCGTGCCGCTCATCACCGGCTTCCCGCCGGCGACCACGCTGCTCTTCAGCGGCATCGGCACGATCCTGTTCCTGCTCATCACCGGCAACCGGCTGCCGAGCTACCTCGGCTCGTCGTTCGCGTTCCTCGCCCCGATCGGTGCCGCGACGAAGATCGGCGGCATCCCGCTGGCGCTGTCCGGCATCATCGTCGTCGGCGCGCTCCTCGCGGTCGTCGGCCTCGTCGTGCACCTGGCCGGTGCCGGGTGGATCGACCGGCTGATGCCCCCGGTGGTGTCCGGCGCGATCGTCGCCCTCATCGGCTTCAACCTGGCGCCGTCCGCCCGGACGAACTTCGCCGAGGCGCCGGTGACCGCGCTCGTGACGCTCGCGGTCATCGTCCTGGTCACGGTGCTGTTCAAGGGCCTGATCGGGCGGTTGTCCATCGTGATCGGCGTCGTCGTCGGCTACCTCGTGGCACTCGCCGCCGGCCAGGTCGACCTGTCGAGGGTCGCCGATGCGAAGTGGTTCGGCCTGCCCGACTTCCACGCTCCGGCGTTCGACCCGAACCAGCTCGCCGTGTACCTGGCGTTCATCCCGGTCGTCCTCGCCCTGGTCGCCGAGAACGTCGGCCACGTGAAGGGGGTCGGACAGCTCACCGGCCGTGACCTCACGCCGCTCACCGGTCGCGCGCTCGTCGCCGACGGCGTCTCGACCGTGATCGCGGGCCTCGGCGGCGGTTCGGCGACCACCACGTACGGCGAGAACATCGGCGTGATGGCGGCCACCCGCGTCTTCTCCACCGCGGCGTACTGGGTGGCGGCGATCGTCGCCGTGCTGCTCGGCCTGTCCCCGAAGGTCGGCGAGGTCATCTCCTCGGTGCCGCACGGCGTGCTGGGCGGCGCCACCACCGCCCTCTACGGGCTCATCGGCATCATCGGCATCCGGATCTGGGTCGAGAACCGCGTCGACTTCGCCAAGCCGAAGAACCAGCTGACCGCGGGCATCGCGCTCATCATGGGCATCGCGGACTTCACGTTCGACTTCGGCCAGGCGTCCTTCGGCGGGATCATCGTCGGCACCGTCGCAGCGATCGTCGTCTTCCACGTCATGGACCTGATCGGTCGCGCACGCGGCACCGACGAGTCCACCCCCGTGGCGTCGGACCAGGCGCACGCCGCCACGGGCGGCGTGCCCGCCGAACCGCGCCGCGACTGACGCACGTGCACAGCCAGTCCGGGCCACGTGCCTGACGACGTGGGACCGCCGGACGGGAGGCCCGTGGCGACGCCGCCACGGGCCTCCCGTCCGGCACGGCACCCGTCCACGGCGCGGGACGGCCAGAATGGGCCGGTGCCCCGACCGACGCGACCCGCTGCGACCACCGAGCGACGCGCGGTCGACCGCGACATCGTGCGGCTCGCGGTGCCCGCGCTCGGCGCGCTCGTCGTCGAGCCGCTGTTCCTGCTGACCGACACCGCGCTCGTCGGCCACCTCGGGGCGACGCCACTGGCGGCCGTCGGGCTCGCGAGTGCCGTGCTGTCGACGGTGACCGGGCTGCTCGTGTTCCTGGCGTACTCGACGACGCCGGCGGTGGCGCGGGCGCTCGGCGGTGGCGACCGTCGCGGCGCCGTGCACGCGGGCATCGACGGGATGTGGCTCGCGCTCGTGCTCGGCGTGGTGCTGGCGCTGGTCGGGTGGCCGCTCGCCGGGCCGCTCGTCGACCTGTTCGGTGCCTCGGCCGAGGTGTCCGCTGCGGCGACCGCCTACCTGACCGTGTCGCTCGTCGGCCTGCCCGGCATCCTGGTCGTGACCGCCTCGACCGGACTGCTGCGCGGGCTGCAGGACACCCGGACCCCGCTCGTCGTCGCCACCGTCGGGTTCGTCGCGAACGGCCTGCTGAACGCCCTGCTCATCTACGGGGCCGGCTGGGGCGTCGAGGGCTCCGCCGCCGGCACGGTCATCGTGCAGTGGGCGATGGCCGTCGTCTACGTCCGCATCGCGGTGCGGGCCGCGCGGTCGTCGGGGGCACCGCTCCGGCCGGGTGCCTCGGGCGTCGCGCGGGCGCTGCGGTCGGGCGCCTGGCTGTTCCTGCGGACCGCGTCGCTGCGGATCGCGATGCTCGCGACCGTCGGGGCCGCGGCCGGGCTCGGGACCACCGGGCTGGCGACCACACAGGTCGGGCTGACCGTGTTCTCCACTCTCGCGTTCGCGCTCGACGCCCTGGCGATCGCCGGGCAGGCGCTCGTCGGGCACGGACTCGGTGCACGCGACCCGGAGCGGGTGCGGCTCGTGACGCGGCGGCTCGTGCTGCTCGGGATCGCCGGCGGGGTGCTCCTCGGCCTGCTGACCCTGGCCGTGAGCGGACTGCTCGGACCGGTGTTCTCGGACTCGCAGGCGGTGCGCGCCGCGCTGCCCGTCGTCCTGGTGCTCATCGCCGTCGGGATGCCCGTCGCCGGCTACGTCTTCGTGCTCGACGGCGTGCTGATCGGTGCCGGCGACGCGCGGTACCTGGCCGTCGCCGGAGGCGTGAACCTGGTCGTGTACCTGCCGCTGCTGTGGTGGGCCGGCGGGACGCTCGCGGGGTTGTGGGCGGCCTTCGCCCTCGGGTACATCGGGGTCCGGGCGGTGACGCTCGGGGTGCGAGCGCACCGGCGCGGGTGGGTCGAACAGGCGTCGGCACGGTGAGCGGGTCCGCTGCTGCGTCGTCGTCCGTGGCGTCGTCGGCCGCACTCGCCACGGTCGGCATCGGGGTGCAGGGTGTCGCGAAGCTGCTCGTGACCGTCGTCGTCGGGCGGGTGTTCGGCACCGAGACCCTCGGGCAGACCACCGCCCTGCTGTCGCTCTCGGTGTTCGTCGCGCTGCTCTGGCCGAACGCGTCGGGCAACACCGCCTCGCGGTTCCTGGCGATCGCGCTGCGGGGACGACGCTCGGACGCCGCGGTGAACCGGCTGCTCGGGATGTCGATGCTGGTGTCGAGCGTGGTGCTCGCCGCGGTCACCGTGCCGGTCGCGCTCGCCTGGGGCAACGGCCCCGGGACGGTGCTCGGCGGGGTCGCGGTCGTCGTCGGCTACGGGCTCTACTGCCACGCGCGCGGCGCACAGCTCGGCTACGGCCGGGCACCCCGGATCGCGCTCTGGGACTCCGTGACGAGCGTGCTGGCACTCGCCTTGCTCGTGGTGGCGTGCGTCGCGCGGCTCGAGCCGTTCGTGCTGCTCCCCCTGGCGATCGGGTACACGGTGTTCGCGATCGCGTGCTGGCCGCGGGGCAACGGCCTGTCGGGTCCGGCGGAGCCGACCGCCGGAGTGCTCGGGTTCGCGGCGTGGAACGTGCTTGCGGTGGTGACGTCGAACGGGTTGCTGCAGCTGACGATGATCTCGGCACAGGTGACGTCGTCGGCCCACGACGCCGGCGTCTACGCGGCGGCGTTCACCCTGGCGACGCCGGCCTCGATGCTCGGGCAGGCGCTGGGGCAGGTGCTCGTGCCGGCCTTCGCGCACCGGACGGACGGCGGGTCGCTGCGGTCCCGCGGGGCGGTGCTGCTCGTCGGCGGGTTCGCCGCCGCTTCAGCCGTCGTGTTCGGCTTGGTGGCGCTGCTCGCCGGGTGGTTCCTGCCGATCGTCTACCCCGCCGAGGGCACCGCCGCCGTCGCCGACCTGCGGTACCTGATGGTCGCGGTGTGGGTGTTCACCATCGGGCTCGTACCGGCCGCGCTGCTGCTCGCCGCCGGACGGTCCCGCCAGGTCGCCCTGGCGTCCGTCGCCGGGTTCGTCGTGGGCGCCGGGCTCATGGCGGTGCTCGGACCGGTCGCGGGAGTGGCCGGGGGGACGACGGGGTTCCTCGTGGGGAGTGCGGTCAACCTGGTCGCGGTGGTGGGGCTCGGGGTGCGGCGGGGCTGAGGCGCGTGCTGTCGCGGCGAGGTCGGGCCGCCTACCCGGAACGCAGCCCGTCGACGACGAGGTCGAGCAGGTGCGGCACCCGATCGGCGGCCGATGCCCCGAGCCGCCAGAGGAACGCGACGAGCGCCAGGAGGTCCGCCGGCTCGACGTCCGGGCGCAGGACGTCGGCACGCGCCCCGGCCTGCAGCAGGGCGCCGATCGCGTCGGCGATCTCGTCGTACTGCTCGTCGTGGAGCTGCTGCCGGGTCGCAGCGTCGAGCACGTCCGCCAGCGCGTGCTTCTGGTACCCGAAGGCGGCGAGCTCGTCGAGCCACGAGCGGAGCGCGCCGCTCTGCGACGGTCGGGCGGCCAGCGCCCGCGCCGAGGCGACCAGTCCCTGGAAGTCGGCGCGGTAGACCTCGGCGAGCAGCGCCTCCCGGGTGGGGAAGTGCCGGTAGAGCGTCCCTTGGCCGACCCCCGCGAGTCGGGCCAGCGACTGCATCGTCGTGGCGGCGTCGGAGCGCAGCGCGTCGCGCGCGACGTCGACGAGGCGGGCGCGGTTGCGCTCGGCGTCGGCGCGACGGGGTGATTGTGAAACGGACATGTGTCCGATAACCTCCTCGAAGAATCGGACGGGTGTCCGTTTCAGACTACAGGAGGCAGGTCGATGGACGGCATCGCAGGGAAGGTCATCGCGATCACCGGCGCGTCGAGCGGGATCGGCGAGGCGACGGCACTGCACCTCGCGGTGCGCGGCGCGAAGGTCGTCCTGGCCGCGCGTCGCGTGGAGCGGCTGTCGTCCGTCGTCGCACAGATCACGGGCGCGGGCGGCGAAGCGATCGCGGTCGAGACCGACGTGCGCAGCCGGGAGGCGCTGCACGCGTTGGTCGCGTCGGCGCGGTCGCGCTTCGGTCGCCTCGACGTGCTGCACCAGAACGCGGGCAGCATGGCGGTCTCGCCGTTCGACGCCCTCGACGTCGACGGGTGGCAGCAGATGGTCGACGTGAACCTGGTCGGTGTGCTCAACGGGATCGCTGCCGCCCTCCCGGTGTTCCGGGAGCAGGGCTCGGGGCACTTCGTGCACACGGCGTCGACCTCGGCGCACCGCATCGTCCCCGCACAGGGCGTCTACGCGGCGACGAAGACGGCGGTGCGGGTGCTCAGCGAGGCACTGCGGCAGGAAGCGGGCCCGGGGCTGCGCGTGACCGTCGTCTCGCCGGGGTTCACCGCGACCGAGGGAGTCACCAAGACCGACGACCCCGAGCAGCGCGCGGCGCTCGAGGCTCGTCGTGACGCGATCGCGATGCCCGCCGACGCCGTCGCGGCCGCGGTGGCGTACGCGATCGCGCAGCCGGCCGGCGTGGACGTCGGCGAGGTCGTCGTCCGGCCGACCGCACAGGACTGACGCGTCCCCGCACCGGCTCCGACACCGCCGACCCCGAGGACGGATCTCCGGCCGTCAGTCCCGGTCGGCGTCACGATCTGCTTCGCGGGCCGCGTCGCGAGCCGCACGCCCGGCAGCGCGACGTGCTCGCGCCTCGGCATCCTGTTGCTCCTGGGTCGGACTCTTCTGCATCGATCCCCGCGCTGCGAGCACGATCATCACGACGACCAGCACGAGCACGACCGGGACCAGGAAGGTCAAGAACACGCAGAATCCCCACTCGATCACGAGGCCCGTGGTCGTGCCTCCTGCGCAGCGTAGCCCGACCGTGCCTCGGGGAGGGATCCTGTCGAGGAACACCAAGACACCGTTGTCGCGCAGTCGTCCGAGGGTGGGTGCATCACCGACAACGACACGGCGAATCAGGTGTCCGAGAACCCGTCCTCAGTGGCGTGCTGCTCGAAGTTCCCGCTCGAGACGCAGCCGCCGCCGGTTGAGCCGGGCCAGTCCGGGAAGGCCCGTGACCAACGTCCACGTCTGACGCGTCATGCTCGGGAGTCCTTGCTCTCGCAACTCGGCCGAGACCTGCTGCTGCGCGGCACCGTCGCTGTTCTTGACGAGCATCCGAGCGCGCTCCATCTCGGGGTCGTTGAGGGGATGCGCTGCGATCCGTGCCTGGACGCCGCGGTGCCGCGCGCGGAGTGCGGCTTCGGTCTTCGTTCGCATGGAGTTGCCTCTCTGTGGTGGACACGGCCAGCTGCAACAGTACGAAGACCGACGAACGGCCACCTCAACCGAACGGTTGACAGAACAGGTGACGTCGTCGGCCCACGACGCCGACGTCGATGCTCGGGCAGGCACTGGGGCAGGTGCTCGTACCGGCGTTCGCGCACCGGACGGACGGCGGATCGCTGCGGTCCCGCGGCGCGGTGCTGCTCGTCGGCGGGTTCGCCGCCGCCTCGGCCGTGGTGTTCGGGCTGGTCGGGCTGCTCGCAGGATGGTTCCTGCCGATCGTCCACCCCGCCGAAGGCACGGCCGCCGCCACCGACCTGCGGTACCTGATGGTCGCGGTGTGGGTGTTCACCGTCGGCCTCGTGCCGGCCGCGCTGCTGCTCGCCGCCGGACGGTCCCGCCAGGTCGCCCTGGCGTCGGTCGCCGGGTTCGTCCTCGGCGCCGAGCCCATGGCGGTGCTCGGACCGGTCGCAGGGGTCGCCGGGGGGACGACGGGGTTCCTGGTGGGAAGCGCGGTGAACCTGGTCGCGGTGGTCGGGATCGGGATGCGGCGGGACTGAGCGGCGAGCACGGTCGCAGTGCGCCGAGCAGACAGTCGGCCCAGCCGGTGTTCGTGAAAGGAAAGCGACATTTCTCTGGACAGCTTCGGCTCCTCGTGGAACACTCTGTCCACGGTGCCGCTCAGCACCGGATCGTCAACAATGACGGTCATTCCGTGGAAGAGGGGATAGTCCATGAACGGCGCAACGAAGACCGAGCAGAACGACAACGCAACGATCGACATCGAGGACATCGTCATCACCGACGAGGACCTGATGGACGTGCAGTTGCGGAACCGGATGGACGTCGGGCACTGACGCTCATGCGGTATTGAACGAGCGGGGCCGGCTCGGGGGGAATCCGGGCCGGCCCCTACACTTCGGGGGGCACATTGAACGTCATCGACAACGCGGTCTGGATGCGATTCGCAACGGACCACGGACCTGGTTTCCGCGAGGTCACGCACATCAGGGGTCTGGTGCAGCGGCCTGAGATCATCCTGTCCGCACTCCGGTCAGCACTGGCGAACGCGACCGATCCCCGTGTCCAGTCCGTGGCAGGGCTACCGCGGATACGGGTCTTCGGCCCGGAGCAGCTCGACTACCGCGCGAGTGAGGCGGTCACGCACACCGCGTACGACGGCTCCGACGTGATCGACTGGCTCAGCACCGCGACAGGTCGGCACGACGTCTGCGCCGCCTTCAACGCGGTGGAGACGTGGTCTCCGTGGGCACGTTCCGTGTTGCACGAAGAGATCGTCGCGCCCATGGTCGAGGCCAGCGGCATCCCGCCACGCGGCCTCGACTTCTACTCGTTCATCGCTTCGTCCGGCTTCACACCGTTCGGTGTCCACTCCGATCTCGAACCCTCCTTCATATTCCACCTCGGTCCCGCCACCAAATCGGTGTGGGTCTGGGAACCGGAGACGCTCGGAGCACTTCCCGGGCAGCGCGAGGTGACATTGGACATCGATCGTCATCTCGCTTCCGCTGATCACCACTTCGTGTTGGAACCGGGCGATTTCTTGAGCATCCCCGGTCATCACTTCCACGTCTTCAAGAATGACGGGCCAGCCGTCTTCCTGGGGATGTCCTACTACGAGCCGGACGAAGCCGAAGAATTGCTCCAGGCGGCATCGGTCCTTCTCCGACGTTCCTCGAATTCCCTGGACAGCCTCGGAGCGGAAGCCCTCGCCGGGCAGCTCCGACAACGACAGAACCAGCGAGCCAACAGAGGCTTCGTGGGAGCGCATCGCCTGTTGCCGGCCGGGGTGTTCGCAGACGTCGACAGCGCCGAGGTCACCAGTCTTCCGATCGCCGTCGACTCCGGTCGCCTGTCCGTGCTCGGCAGGACCATCGACCTGCCCGACGATGTCAGCGACGCAGCAGTCCGCGCGCTCCTCGACCCTCGGCGTGCATCGATCACCACGGCGGACGTGCGAGAAGTCGTCCCGGGCGAGCGTCCCGCCCGGAACTTCTTCGTCGCCCTGCTGCGCATCGGCGCCCTGGTGACGAGAGAGTCGGTGCGAGCGTGACGCTCTGGGGTGAGGTGCAAGCAGCCCTCGGCGGCGCCTCCGTCCGCTTCGGCGAGCTCGTGCTCGGCCGGATCGACGGCAGGGCTGTCGATCGGGTCGGCTGGCGAGCAGTCGATCGCGCGATGGCGCAGTCGACGTTCGAGCACGGTCTGATCAAGGTCGTACCCGCCGTGGACATCGACCAGACGACACTGGTCGAGACCCGGATCGGAGCCGGCGACATCGTCGAGCGGCGCCCACGCCGGAAGCCGTTCATCGCGCTCCTCCGGGACGGCGCGACCTTGGTCGTCAACAAGGCCGAACGCGTCGTCCCCGAGCTCCGCGACGTCGTCGAGTGCCTCGAGTACGCGATGCACGAAGCGGCCTGGGTCAACGGCTACTCGTGCTGGGCGTCGGAGTCGGCGTTCGGCCGGCACAGCGACAGCCACGACACCGTGATCCTGCAAGCGGAGGGCGAGAAGCACTGGCGCGTCCACCGCGGAGGCGGTGCCGCAGACGAGGTCGCACTGGACGCCGTCCTGCGCCCTGGCGATGTCATGCACGTCCCCATCGGCTGGGATCACGAGGTGACCGGCGTCGGAGGAGAGACCCTGCACTGGACGTTCGGCGTCGTCCGCACATCGCCGACGGAAGCCATCCGCGAGATCTTGCAGCTCGGCGTGCCCCTGCACGACATCACGACCGATGACGATGATCGGCTCCGTCGCGAGCTGTTCATCGCTCGGAGCGAGCGGTCCCCCGAGCGGCGCCGCGGTCTGTCCTTGCCGTGGTCGGTTCGTGATGACGACCTCAGCGGCGCGTCCTTCCGCTGGGCAGCCCGGTTCCCTCCGACGTTCGAGTCGGCCGGCGATCGCGTCAGCCTCCGCAGCCTGGGGAAGTCGGTCAAGGTCGCGAGCGAGTTCACAGCCGTCATCGAGGCGTGGGTCTCGGGCGGACGGGTCGCTCACGCTCAGATCCACGAGATGGTCCAGCTCTCGACTGACGACGTCGACCGAACGCTCCGCGCGCTCCTCCGAGCCGATCTCCTGCTCGCTGATCACGATGACCGTTGAGGGCGTCGGCAGGCGGACCAGATGGGTCTGGCACCCCACGTTGCGGCTCGAGGGAGACCAGGTCGTCAACGAGATCGAGGGAACGGCCGCCCGGCTCACCCCGGAACTCAGACGGTTGTGGGAGACGCCGAGCCTCATCGCCTCGATGCTGACTCCGGAGGCCCATGCGATGTTGGCGCGGAAGCACTTGCTCCTTCCCGAAGGCGTCGCCGACCACGCGGATCGTGGTCTCCTCCGTCGCTCTGCCGAGCCGATCGTCTCCGCGGATCCTGCTGTTGCCCGATGGGGTTTCATCGGTGCGCCCGTCTGGCAGCAACCGGAGCCGGATCTGTCGGTGCAGGAGATCGTGCCCGGCCTCCGGCGCGGGCTGCGCAGGCTGCTCGACACCGAAGCGACCACCACCGCCTGGGACTGGACGAGCCGGACGGAACTCGGACAGCGGAGCACGGCGGTGCTCGACCACGGCGACATCGTCCTGGACCCGCCCAACGACACCGCACGATCGGTGTCCGATCGTCTGTTCGCCGCCGTGACGACCGTGATCGAGCAAGGGCAACTGCCCCTCGTCGTCGGCGGCGACCACTCGATCGGCTACCCGGTGATCTCGGCCCAGGCGGCAGGACACCGTGATCTGGTCGTGGTCCACCTCGATGCACATGCGGATCGCCGACCGATCCCGGCACGGCAGACGACCGCCGACTGTGGCAACTTCGTCACCTGGTGCCTCGACGACCGACCGGATCTGCGCTGGTTGACGATCGGGGTGCGTGGGATCGACACGAACCTCGCTCGCGGGACCACGGGTGCCGACGATCCGGTCTCCTACCTCACCGCTGCCGAGGTCGGCGCCGCCGGGTGGCAGGACGTGGTCGCCGCGCACTGCCACGGCCGGCCCGTCCACGTGAGCGTGGACATCGACGTGCTCGACCCCTCGATCGCTCCCGAGGTCGCCTACCCCGCCCTCGACGGCCTCGATCCGACGCAAGTGCGCGCTGTGCTCGACGTGGTCGCGGCCTCGGGCACGATCGTCGGGCTCGACCTCTCCGAGGTGTGCGGGCCGATGACACGTCGCAACCAGGCCGCGATGCTCGCGGTGGACCTGATCCACAGGACGATCTCGAAGGGAACGCAGTGAGCACCCAACAACGCGCACGTGAATCGCCCACGTCCCCGTTCCGATCGCACGGCTTCCCCACCTACTACCTCGGACAGTCGATCTCCTTCTTCGGCGACGGGGTCGTGCCCCTGACCTTCGCGTTCGCTGCCCTCGAGGTCTCCCGCTCCGGCTGGGGCATGCCGATCATCCTGCTGTCGCTCTGGGGTGCCCGGATGCTCTTCATCGGGTTGGGGGGCTCGGTCTCCGATCGCCGCGACCGGGTCGCGGTGATGTGGATCGCTGACGCCGTGCGCCTCCTCGCACAGGTCGTGCCGATCGTCGCCTTCGTCAGCGGGAGCGCCACGTTGTGGCACCTCGGGGTCTCCGCGGCGCTCTACGGAGTCGCCACGTCGTTCTACATCCCCGCCAGCATCGGGTTGGTCCCACAACTCGTCCCGGAGCGAGCGCTCCAGAAGGCGAACTCCTGGATCGACGTCACGTTGAACACGGGTCTCCTCGTCGGCCCTGCGCTCGCAACGCTGCTCGTCACGCTCGGCGGTGTCCCGCTGGCGCTGCTGTTCGACGTCGTGACGTTCGCCGTCTCCCTCGCCTGCCTGACCTTCCTGTGGAGGCTCCGACGGACAGCCGCCCCGCTGGAGGACGGCGATCCATCTCGCGCGACGTCCGAGGACGAACCACCCGGAGAGGAAGCCGACAACGGAGGGTTCTGGCAGGGCGTCGCGGTCCTCCGACGGCACCCCGACATCCTGACGCTGATCCTCCTCCGTTGCCCTGTGCAGCTGAGCATCGCTGCCATCAGCGTCCTCGGGCCCATCGTGGCCAGGGATGCACTCGGCGGGATCGCGTTCTGGGCTGCCCTCGCGACGGCACTCGCTGCTGGCGGCCTCGTGGGCTCCGTCGCGGCCGGATGGGTACGACTCAGCAGACCGAAGTTCTTCGTGCTCTGGACCTTGATGGTGTGCCAGCCCGTGCAGCTCGTGCTGTTCGCGTTCGGGGTCGACATCATCGCGCTGACCGCCGCGTTCGCGGTGACCGCAGTACTGATCTCGATGGAAGGTGTCGTCTTCGACACGTACCTGCAGACGACCGTGCCGAACGCTGCGCTCTCACGGATCGGGTCGGTCGAGCAGACGCTGATCTCGGTCATGGTTCCCGTCGGCCTCGCGATCAGCCTTCCGCTGGCGAAGGTCCTGGGAACCCAGACCTACTTGCTCGGCCTCGCCGCACTGATCGTCGCCAGCGCCGTCGCTGCGTCCTGCGTCATGCACCTGCGCCCGGCGCCCGCCACCAAGAGGAGTTGAACGCGTGGACATGCAGCAGCACCTGACCGCCCTCGGTATGCCCGACGGCATGGACCTGACCTGGACGACAGCCGCCGAAGGTCGGGCCGGACGAGTCACCGTCGTCCACGGCGCACAAGCGGAGGTTCTCCTCGCGAAGGATTCCGGGGAGCTCGAGGAGGTCCTCCTCCCCCTGTCCCGGTCGCTCGCGACGACACCGGTGGCCGGGGACTGGGTACTCGCCGACGGATCGCGGATCACCGCGTTGGGACCGCGCACGACGAACCTGTCACGACCCGACCCGAGCGGCGTCGGCGCGCAGGTCCTCGCCGCGAACATCGACCACGTCTTGATGGTCCTCCCGCTGGAGCGAGGACTCAACGTGGGGGCCCTCGAACGCCTCACGGTCATGGCCTGGGACAGCGGAGCGACCCCCCTGACAGTCCTGACGAAGGCCGACCTCGCAACCGACCTCGGCGGCGCAACAGACGCCGCGGCCCAGGCGGCCCCGGGAGTCGAAGTGGTCCTCACCAGTTCGGTCACCGGCACCGGACTGGATCGGCTGCGGGAGATCATGGTCAGCGGAACGACGACCACGATGCTCGGCGCGAGTGGCGCCGGGAAGACATCGCTGCTGAACGCCATCGACGGACGATCCGAGAAGGTACTCGGGGTGAGCCCCGCCGGCGAAGGGCGGCATGCCACCACGTCTCGCCGCCTGTACCGGCTGTCGACCGGCGGCGTCCTCCTCGACGTGCCGGGCATCCGCTCACTCGACCTCATCGCGAGTGACCACGGGGTGGACGAGACGTTCGCCGAGATCCACGATGCCTCGCAACGCTGTCGGTTCCGCGACTGCAGCCACACCACGGAGCCGGACTGTGCCGTCCTCGCAGCGGTGGTCGACGGAACCATCGAAGCACGCCGCCTCGCGAACTGGCGCAAGATCCACCGCGAGATGGCCTACCAAGAGCGGCGCGGTGACGCCGCCGCGATGTCCGAGCAACGAGCGGAATGGAAGTCCATGACCAAGCTCTGGCGGAAGAAGTCCTCGTGATGGCCGCGGGCGGGGGCATGCAGCTCCGCGAGGAGTGGCCGGAGTCCGTGACACCGCTGTCAGGTCCGGTGTGCGTCCGCGGAGCAACGGAGCACTGGCCGGTCCACGAGATCGTGTCGAGCGGGACGCTCCAACGTCGGTGGCGTGACGAGGCGGTGAGCCTCGTGACCGCGGTCGGCGCGACGGAACGGACGACGGTCGGTTCGTACTTCGCACAGCTCGCAGAGGGCCGCGCCGGAGGCACGTACCTCAAGGAGTGGCACGTGTCCACCTACCTGGATGAGTTCGCCGAGCTTCCCCTGCCGAGCGCGCTCACGAGTTGGTTCGATCGACTCCCGGAGCAGTCTCGGCCCGACTGGGCCTGGATCTTCGTCGGGCCCGCCGGCAGCGGATCACCGACACACGTCGACGTCATGTGCAGTTCCGCGTGGAACCTGCTCGTCACGGGTACCAAGGAGTGGACCCTCCACTCGCCGGTGACCGCCGCAGCGATGGGACACCTCGAGCCGGAGCTGGTCGCGGTCACCGGTCGTGACGATGCCTCCACGTTCACGTTCGTCCAGCGTCCCGGCGATGTCGTCATCGTGCCGGGCGGTTGGGCGCACGCGGTCCGGAACCGGGAGGACACCGTGTCGCTCACCGGGAACTGGGTCAGCGGATCCAACGTCGATCTCGTACTCGCCTCGTTGCGCTCCTCGGGACAGCGCTCATGGACGCAGATCGTCGAGGCGCTCCGCGACCACCACGGAGGGCTCGGGAGCGATTGACCCAGCGCAGGCGATGGTGCGTCCCGTCACCTGAGGTCACGCTCCGACGGACGTGGACTCGCGTCAGTCGCGGCGTGACGCGGCCGGCGGCCCCGTCGTGTCCCCCACCCGCAACGCCGACGTGAACGACGCCGGCTCCGGCTCCGCCCCCTCGAGCATGGCGAGGGCAGCGCGCGCGGCGGCCTGGCCCTTCTGCACGAAGGGCTGCACCAGGGTCGTCAGCTGCCGGATCGGCGACCGGTGCAGCAGGCTGTCGTCGACCGTGATGCCGTCGAAGCCGACGACGCTGACGTCCTCCGGCACCCGGAGTCCGGCGTCGAGGGCCGCCGCGATGACGCCGACGGCGAGCAGGTCGCTCTGCGCGACGACGGCGGTGGGGCGGGGGCCGTCGGCCGCGAACAGGGCGGTTCCGGCGAGGCGCCCCTCCTCGACCGCACTGCCGGCGGCCTCGATCGCGACGGCCGACGGGAAGACCTCGCGCACCCCGCGGAGGCGTTCGAGCGTGGTGAACGCGGTGCCCGAGGACAGCCGGTCGTCGGCGATCGGTCCTCGGCGACGTGCCGCGTCGAGGGGCAGGGTCACCACCGTGACGGCGGCGTGCCCGAGCTCCTGCAGGTAAGCGGCAGCCCGGCGTGAGGCATCGCGGTTGTCGAGCTGCACGGGGACGGCACCCTCGATGTCGTCGGCCTCGATCGCCACGACGGGGATCTGGCGTCGGCGCAGCACGGCGACGGCGGGGTCGATCCGGACGTTGCAGCCGACGAGCACGACGGCGTCCATCGGGGCGTCGACCAGCGGCCCGGTCCCCTGCTCGTCGTCGAGGGGGCTGCGGACGAGCAGCAGCGAAGCACCCGCCTCGCCGGCGACCTCGGCGATGCCGTCGAGCGTCAGGACGTTGACCGGGTCGCGGAACGCGTCGCTCAGGCGTTCGTCCATCACGACGCCGATGACGCCGGACCGTCCGCGGCGCAGGGACCGGGCACGGGGATCGGGGCCGCCGTAGCCGAGGTCGGCCGCGGCGGCGAGCACGCGGGCCTTGGCGTCCTCGGACACCGGGCCGAGGCCGCTGAAGGCGAGCGACGCGGTGGACGGCGCCACCCCGGCGGCGCGGGCGACCGCGGCGAGCGTCGGGCGCGACCGACGAGCAGCGCCGCCGCCCGAGGGCGACGCGCCGGGTCCTGTTGCCGGTTCGTCCATCGCCCGTTAGCGTATCCGGAACGAGCGGTCGAATCGATTCGACCGATGCAGGACACGCAGCAGCACCCGCACCGCAGCACGATGGGACCACCATGACGACGACGTCCACCCGCACCACCCCGAGCACCAGGGCCTGGATCACCGCGGTGTTCGTGACGTTCACCCTGTCCGGGCTCGACATCGCGACGTGGCTCGGCCGGATCCCGAGCGTGCGCGACTCCCTCGGCGCCAGCACGCTCGAGATGGGCCTGCTCGTGCTCGGCATGGCGGTCGGCTCGATCGGCGGGCTGACGTTCGCCGGGCACATCGTCGCGAAGCTCGGCGCACGCCGGGGCGTGCAGGTCGCCGCCGTCTGCCTGCTCGTCGGCATGGTCGCCGCCGGGGTCGCGGTGACGCTCGGCTGGGGCTTCGCCGCCATCTGGATCGCGCTCATCGCCTTCGGGTTCGGCAACGGCCTGGTCGACGTGTCGATGAACGTGTCCGGCGCCGCCGCCGAGAAGGCCGGTGGGCGGACGATCATGCCCCTGT
The DNA here is from genome assembly GCF_001864895.1 of Curtobacterium sp. MCBA15_009. Taxonomy (GTDB): domain Bacteria; phylum Actinomycetota; class Actinomycetes; order Actinomycetales; family Microbacteriaceae; genus Curtobacterium. The sequence goes on along the minus strand of NZ_MJGO01000037.1, from coordinate 434,922 downwards.
TCCACGCGGCGTTCAGCCTCGGCACCCTGGCCGGCGCCGGGCTCGCGGCCGTGACGGAGCGCTTCGCGGTGCCGGTCGTCTGGCACTTCACGGTCCTGGTCGTCCTGACGAGCATCGCGATGTTCGTCGCCGTGCGCGGGTTCCAGGACGAGCACCGGTTCGAGGCGCCGGTCTCCACCGACACGAGCCCGATCGCCGCGCCGCTCACCCGCTGGCAGGTCTGGGCGCAGCCCTCCACCATCCTGATCGGCGTCATCGTGCTCGGCATGGCGCTGGCCGAGGGGTCGGCGAACGACTGGCTGCCCCTCGCCATGATCGACGGCCACGGGCTCGACAACGCCGCCGGTGCCGCCGTGCTCACGGTCTTCCTCGCCGCGATGACCGCCGGCCGGGTCGCCGGCAGCCCCCTCATCGACAAGTTCGGACGCGTCCCGGTCCTGCGCACCAGCGCGGCGGTCGCGGTGGTGGGGCTCGGCATGCTCATCTTCATCGACAGCGTGCCGATCGCGATCGTCGGCGTGGTGCTCTGGGGTCTCGGCGCGAGCCTCGGCTTCCCGATGGGCATGTCCGCCGCTGCCGACGACCCGCGCACCGCGGCCGCGCGCGTCAGCGCCGTCGCGACGATCGGGTACGTGGCGTTCCTCGCCGGGCCGCCCCTCATCGGGTTCCTCGGCGAGCACGTCGGCCTGCTCGGTGCGCTCCTGGTGGTCTTCGTGTTCATCATCGCGGCGGGACTGGCGTCGGGCGCCGCCCGCGAGCGCGGCGCCGCCGCCCGGCCGACCCGCAGCGGTGGCGACGTGGACGGCGGGGGCGAGCCGCGCCTCCAGGCCGAGCGCAGCGACAGCACCGCAGGCGGTCGCGACGCCCGTTAGGCTCTCCGCGTGCGTCTCGTCATCGCCCGCTGCTCCGTCGACTACGCCGGACGGCTCTCCGCCCACCTGCCGCTCGCGACCCGTCTGCTCATGCTCAAGGCCGACGGCTCCCTGCTCGTGCACTCCGACGGCGGCAGCTACAAGCCGCTGAACTGGATGAGCCCGCCGTGCTCGATCGAGATCACCGAGCCCGACGACGACCAGTCGGCCGCCGGGATCACGCAGGTGTGGACGGTGACGCAGAAGAAGACGCAGGACAAGCTCATCGTGTCCCTGTACGACGTGGTCGCCGACGAGACCCACGACCTCGGCGTCGACCCCGGGCTGGTGAAGGACGGCGTCGAGGCGCACCTGCAGCAGCTCCTGTCCGAGCAGATCGAGCTGCTCGGCGACGGCCACACCCTGGTGCGTCGCGAGTACATGACCGCCATCGGACCGGTGGACATCCTGGCGCGCGACGACGCCGGAGCGAGCGTCGCGGTCGAGATGAAGCGGAACGCCAACATCGACGCGGTGGAGCAGCTCACGCGCTACCTCGAGCTCATGAACCGCGACCCGCACCTGCGCCCGGTGCAGGGCGTGCTCGCCGCGCAGACGGTCGCACCGCAGGCACGCACCCTCGCCGAGGACCGCGGCATCCGCGTCCTCGTGCTCGACTACGACGCGATGCGCGGCATCGAGGGCGGGCACACCCGCCTGTTCTGACCGCCGGCCGACCCCCGGGAACCAGGTTCCGGACACGGAACCGCGCACCAGCGTGGTGCGGTGTCCGGAACTCGGTTCCTCAGGCCGCGGGCGGGCGACGGACGGGAGGCACGGGCCGCGCCCGCCACGTCGGTCGCCGCCACCGCCCGGCTAGGGTGGGCAGGACATGACCAGCCCGTTCTCCGCCATCCTGTTCGACCTCGACGGCACCATCAGCGACTCCGCGCCGGGCATCCTCGAGAGCCTGACGCACACCTTCCGCACCGTCGGGGTCCCGGTGCCGGACCACGACACCCTGATGTCGTTCGTCGGTCCGCCGATCATGGACACGTTCCGGGTCGCGATGGGCATGGACGCCGAGCAGGCCGAGCGCACCCTCGCCGTCTACCGCGAGCACTACTTCTCGCACGGCGCCCTCGACTCGGCGATGTTCCCGGGCATCGACGTGGTGCTCCGCACCCTGCACGACGCCGGACTGCCGATCTCCACGGCGACGAGCAAGCCGGAGACCCCGGCGACGTACATCCTCGAGCACTACGGGCTCACCGGGGACATCGACATCATCACCGGCGCGAGCGACGACGAGGTCCGGTCGAGCAAGGCCGACGTCGTCGAGGAGGCGCTCCGCCGCCTCGACGCCCACGGCTTCGACGTCTCGCGCCCCGTGCTCGTCGGCGACCGGAAGCACGACGTCGAGGGCGCCACGGTGCACGGCGTCCCCGTGGTCTTCGCGGAGTGGGGCTACGGCTCCCCCGACGAGGCCGCCGGCACCGTCGCGAGCGCGGCCACCCCGCTCGACCTGCTGCCGATCCTGCTGCCGTGACCGGCCCCGTCGCGAAGGGGCTGCGCGGTGCCGCGTGGGCGCTGCCCGCCGCCATCGTCCTGGTCGCGCTGAACTTCCGCGGTCCGATCGTCGCCCCGGCTCCGGTCATCGGCGACATCCGGGTGGACCTCGGCCTGACCGCCACGATCGCCGGGCTGCTCACGACGATTCCGGTGCTCTGCTTCGCGCTGGCCACGCCGTTCGCGAGCTGGGTGATCGCGAAGGCGGACCCGGAGCGGGCGGTGTCGCTGTCCCTCGTCATCGTGCTGGTCGGCACCGTGGTGCGCTCGCTCCCGTCCGCAGCGGCGCTGCTCGTCGGCACCGCCGTGATCGGCATCGGCATCACGATCGGCAACGTCGTCGTGCCGGTGGTCATCCGGCGGGACACCTCGCCGGAGCGGGTCGGGCTCGTCACCGGCGTGTACACGTCGGCGCTCAACGTCGGGTCGATGACCACCTCGCTCGGCACCGCGCCCCTGGCCGCGCTGTGGGGCTGGCCGGTCGCGATCGCCGCGTGGGCGGTCTTCGTGCTCGTCGCCGGCGTCGCGTGGACCACCGCGGTGGGTGCCCGGGCAGCGTGGCGCCGCCCGGCGCCCACCGCCGCCGCCGAGCCGCTGCCCGTCACCGGTCCGATCGACCAGGTGCTCGACACCGGGGCGGTCCGTACCGCGCGGGCGGCACCGGCCGAACCGGTCCGTCCGGCACGACGATGGATCACCTGGGGGCTCACGCTCGCGTTCGGCGGCCAGGCGTTCTCGTACTACGCCCTGACCGCGTGGATCCCGACCCTGCTGCACGACGAGATCGGGTTCTCGAAGGCGTCCTCGGGCGCGAGCTCGTCGGTGTTCCAGATCCTGGCCGTGGTCGGGGCGCTCGGGGTGCCGCTGCTCGCGACGCGGTGGCGACCGCGTGCGATCATCGCGCTCGTCGGGTTCCTGTGGTTGGCGATGCCGCTCGGACTGCTCTTCGCCCCGCAGCTCTGGCTGCTGTGGTCGGTGCTCGGCGGTGCGGCCCAGGGCGGCGGCATCACGGTGATCTTCATCGTGATCGTGCGGATCGTGTCGAGCGACGCCGACGCCCGACGCATGTCCGCATTCGTGCAGGGCGGCGGGTACCTGATCGGGTCGGCCGGGCCGCTCGTCGCCGGGGCGCTGCACGGTGCGACCGGGGACTGGACGGTCCCGCTGCTCGTCGTGCTCGCGTCGGTGCTCACCCTCGGGGTCGCCGGCACGATCGCCGCCCGCCGCGTGGCGTGACCGGCACCGGTCGGCCGACTTCCTGAGCAGGGACGGTCAGGTGGCCACGCACGACCCGACACCGCGTGCTCACGGAGCGGGGCGGGCGCGCCACCCCGCACGCCACTCCACGCGCCACCCCGCGCGTCAGTCGGCCGTCAGGACCTCGCGCAGGGACACCGGACGCCGGCCCGTCACCCGTTCGACGTCGCCGGAGACGTGCGACAGGGCCCCCTCGGCGATCGCCGTGTAGGTGCTCACCCACGCGTCGGCCTGCCACGGCTCGGGCTGCCACCGCGCCCGCGAGGCGTAGGCCTCGTCCACGGTCTCCGGGTGGTAGGACACCGGGCGGCCGCGGACCTCGGACACGGTGGCGGCGGCCTCGGCGAGGGTGATCGCCGCGGGGCCGGTCAGCTCGTACGTGCGGTCGAGGTGCGCCGCCGGGTCACGGAGCACGGCGGTCGCGACACGTGCGACGTCGGCACGGGCCACCGCGGCCATCGCCCCGTCGCCCGCCGGGCCCCGGATCACGCCGTCCTCGCCGACCAGGTCCTCGACGAAGTCCAGGTAGAACGAGTCCCGCAGGAACGTGTGACCGAGGTCGGTCGCCCGGATCGCCGCCTCGGTCGCCCAGTGGTCGCGGCCCAGGGTGAAGGTGGCGTCGGCCGCCGCGCCGACGAACGACGTGTACACGACGTGCCGCACCCCGGCCGTCGCGGCGGCCGCCACGAAGGTGCGGTGCTGGTCGAGGCGGTCCTGCGCCTCGGCGCCGGACACCATGAGGAGCACGTCGACGCCCTCGAGCGCCGTGCGGGCCGCCTCGGCGTCGGCGTAGGTCGCGACGGCGACCTCGGTGCCGGGCAGCTGTGGGGCACGCGCGGCGTCGCGCACGATCATCCGGAACGGGATGCCGTCCGCGGCGAGCGCGCGGGCGACCGCACCCCCGATGTTGCCGGTCGCGCCGGTGATGGCGATGGTCATGGTCGCTCCTTCGGTCGGGGTCGGGTCGGTCGCCCGGTCACGTCCACACCGTCCGGGAGGCACGGTGCACCGTGGGCGCGACCCTCGCCGCGTTCACGCCGTCGACCTCCACCGCCCAGGTGCGGGCCGCGTCGTGGTCGCGACCGTGCCGCATGTGGCGTCCGACGAGCCGGTCCACCCGGACGGCGTCGTCGACGACGCAGAACCAGGTCTCGGTCAGCAGGCCGCCGAGCGCGGGCCAGGGCTCGGCGTCGTCGAGCAGGTAGTTGCCCTCGGTGACCACGAGCCGGGTCGCGGCGGGGACGGCGATGCTGCCGGCGACGGGTTCGTCGACGCGACGGTCGAAGTCGGGTGCCCACACGACGGGCTCGGTGGGGTCAGCCAGCCGACGCACGAGCGCGACGTAGCCGTCGGCGTCGAAGGTGTCGACGGCGCCCTTGCGGTCGTGCCGACCGAGGGCGTCGAGCGCCGCGTTCGACAGGTGGAAGCCGTCCATCGGCACCTGCACCGCGGTGCCGACACCGAGGCGCTCGTCGACCGCGCCCACGATCCGGCGGGCGAGCGTCGACTTGCCGGCACCCGGAGCCCCGGCGATGCCGAGCACCGTGCGGCGGCGGCCACGGGCGAGCTCGACGGCGCGTTCGACGGCGTCGTCGGGGCGCATGCCGGGTCGGTCCACGGCATCATCCTGGCAGAGCGCGCCGACGTGCGGCGGCGGTGGTTCACTTGCCGCATGGTCGAAGCGGCGAAGGCGTTCAGCGGGTTCTCGGTGCGCGACGTCGCCGAGGCGAGGGCGTTCTACGAGGGGGTCCTCGGCTTCTCGGTGACCGAGGAGCACGGCATGCTCGTCCTGCGGCTCGACGGCGGGCACGGGGTGCTCGTCTACCCGAAGGGCGACGCGCACGAACCGGCGTCCTTCACGGTGCTCAACCTGCCCGTGCCGGACGTCGACGCGGCGGTGGCCGAGCTCACCGCTGCGGGCGTGACGTTCCTGCGGTACGAGGGGCTGACCGACGAGCACGGCGTCAACCGGCGGGGCGGGCCGCTCATCGCGTGGTTCACCGACCCGTCGGGCAACGTGCTCAGCGTCCTCGAGCAGGAGCAGCCGCCGCAGTCGCAGTAGCGCGCGTCAGCGGGCCAGCGCGCCCGCCCAGCCGAGGGCGATCGGCACGAGCAGCCCGTGCCGGTGGTGCGGCAGGTCGGCGATCGGGATCCAGCGCGCCTCGTCCGTCGACCCGTCGACCTCGTCGCGCAGGTCCCCGCCGACGACGGTGACCCGGAAGACGACCTGCACGGCCTTCATCGGCCGGCCGTTGGCGTGCATCCGGCGTTCCGCGGGCACGACGTGGTGCCGGATCCCGAGCAGGGCGCCGACCTCGGACTCGTAGCCGGTCTCCTCGCGGACCTCGCGCACGACCCCCTGTTCGACGGTCTCGTCGAACTCGACGCCGCCGCCCGGCAGCGACCACGTGCCGGCGTCGGGCCAGCGCAGCCGTGCCAGGAGCACGCGGTCGCGGTCGGTGATCACGCCGTAGGCGGCGAGCCGCGTGTCGTAGTCCGTGTACTCCATCAGCCGACCCTGTCAGGGACGTGGGCCGTCGTCGGTGTGCCGCGCCGCGCCTCCCGACCGTCTCGCCGACACGTCCCGGGGACGGTGGCCGTCAGACGGCGACCCGCGCCTCGGCCCAGCCGACGCGCATCCGGGTGACGGCGCGGTCGAAGCCGGCCAGGGGTTCCGCGTCCTCGCGGAGCAGGGACTGCAGCTGCAGGCCCTCGTAGAGTGCCATCAATTGCTCCGCGGCGTGCCGGGGCGACGCGCCGCGGGGTTCGCGGCCGGCGACGACGTCCCGCACCAGGGCGAGGGTGACGTCCTCGAACGACTGGGTGTACTGCGCGTGGAACCAGCCGGCGGCCGGGTGACCGGGGTTCGACGCGGCGCTGAGCACGGCGATCCGGAGCCGGACGAGCGCCGGTTCGGCGAGGCCGGCCTCCAACAGTGCACGCAGGTAGGCGGCGGCGCCGTCGCGCTCGGCGACGGCCCAGGCCGCTCGGCGGCTGCCGTTCAGCCAGCGGTCGATGACCGCGACGACGAGCAGCTCCCACGTCGGGTAGACACGGTGCAGCTCCGCGACCAGGACGTCGGCGCGCACCGCGACCTCGGCCGGCCCGACGCGGTGGAAGTCGGCGGCGCGGTACGCCTCGACAGCGGCCGCGACGATCCGTGCGCGGAGTTCGGAGTCGGGCGTCGGCATGGACACGATTGTCCGCGGCGGGTCCGAGGGGCGCGACCCGCCAGTCCGGGGGGTGCGGCGGAGCGAATCGACCCCGTGACGACCCGGACGGACCCGGTGCCGACCGGCCGACGAAGCGCCGAGCAGCAAAACTACACACCGGGTGGTTTTTGGGGTAGCGTCGGTGACGATCTCGCCGTGGAGCATCGCTCCTCGTCGGGTCGCGACACCGCCAGGCAGTCAGGACCGAAGGAGCCTCCCGCAATGCCCACCACCTCTGTGCAGCTCTACTCGCTGCGCGACGCCATCGCCGACGACCTCGACAAGGCGATCGCCCGTGTCGCCGAGATCGGGTACGAGAACGTCGAGCCCTACGCGTTCGTCGAGCGCGCCGCCGACCTCGAGCGCGCCTTCGCGGCCACCGGCCTGCGCGCCCCGTCCGGTCACGTCGCCGTGATCGACGCCGAGGACACCGCGCCGATCTGGGACGCCGCCGAGCGTCTCGGCATCCGCACCGTCATCGACCCCTTCATCCCGACCGACCGCTGGCAGACCGCCGACGACGTCGCGAGGATCGCCGAGCGCGTCAACGAGCTGACCGCCGAGGCCGCCGCCCGCGGCCTGCAGTTCGGGTACCACAACCACCAGTGGGAGTTCACGAACAAGGTCGACGGCCGCACCGTCTACGACCTCTTCGTGTCGCAGCTGTCGCCGGAGACCGTCCTCGAGGTCGACACCTTCTGGGCCACCGTCGGCGGCGCCGACGCCCCCGCCGTCCTGCGGTCCCTCGGCGACCGCGTCGTCGCGATCCACGTCAAGGACGGCAAGGTCGACGGTGACATCCGCACCGCACTGCCGTCGTCCGAGAGCGCCCTGATCGTCCCCGAGGCCCTGCAGCGCGCCTTCGAGAACCAGACCCCGGCCGGCCAGGGCGACGTCGACGTGGCGGGCATCCTCGCCGCGGCGCCGCAGGCCATCCGCGTCGTCGAGTTCGACGCGTACAAGGGCGACGTCTTCGAGGGCATCACCGAGTCCCTCACCTGGCTCCGCGCCAACGACGACGCCGGGGACGCCGCGTGAGCCGCGTCGGGATCGGCATCATCGGTGCCGGCAACATCTCCACGCAGTACCTCGAGAACCTGACGCAGTTCGCCGACGTCGAGGTCCGCTTCGTCGCCGACGTCCTGCTCGACCGGGCCGCCGCCCAGGCCGCGGCGTACGGGGTCGCGGCGTCCGGCAGCGTCGAGGAGCTCCTGGCCCGCGACGACATCAGCATCGTCATCAACCTGACGATCCCGGCGGCGCACGCCGAGGTCGACCAGCAGATCGTCGACGCCGGCAAGCACGTCTGGAGCGAGAAGCCGATCGCCACCGACCACGAGTCGGCCGCAGCGGTCCTCGCGTCGGCGCAGGCGAAGGGGCTGCGCGTCGCGACCGCGCCGGACACCGTGCTCGGCGCGGGCATCCAGACGGCGCTCCGCGCCATCGCCCGCGGCGACATCGGCGAGCCGCTCTCCGCGACGACGCTGTTCCACGTGCCCGGACCAGAGGCGTGGCACCCGAACCCGGACTTCCTGTTCGCGAAGGGTGCCGGCCCCCTGTTCGACATGGGCCCGTACTACGTCACCACCCTGGTGCACGCGTTCGGCACCGCGTCGCGCGTGCAGGCGGTGTCCTCGAAGTCGCTCGACCGCCGCACGATCGCGTCCGGTGACCGTGCCGGCGAGACGTTCCCCGTCGAGGTGCCGACCCACCACGCCGCGCTCATCGAGTTCGCCGGCGGGCAGTCCGCGCAGTCGACGTTCTCGTTCCAGCACGCCCTGCCCCGCATGGGCTTCGTCGAGATCAACGGCACCCTCGGCACGATCTCGCTGCCGGACCCGAACACCTTCGAGGGCTCGTCGCAGCTGTGGCGCTACGGCCAGGACGAGCCGGAGACCCTCGAGGCCGTCGGTTCCACCTGGGGCCGCGGCACCGGCGTCGTCGAGCTCGCCCGCGCGATCGCCGAGGACCGCCCCGAGCGCGCCTCGGGTGCGGTCGCGCTGCACGTCCTCGACGTGCTGCTCGGCATCCGCGACGCGGCCGAGTCGGGTTCCGCGGTCGAGATCACGTCGAGCGTGGACGCGATCCCGCCGCTGCCCGAGGACTTCGACCCCGCGGCCGCGGTCCTGACGGCGGGCGTCGACGCGTAGCCACGGCGCCGCACGAACAGGAACGGTCGGGTCCCCAGCTGGGGGCCCGACCGTTCCTGTTCCTCACACCGGCGACGCGGGCGGCGCCGGCGGCACCAGCGACTCGAGCAGGCGCAGCACCCGCTCGCTGTCGACGGCCTCCGGGTCGAGCAACCACTGCACCTGCAGCCCGTCCGAGGCGGCGATGCTCAGGGACGCCAGGTCGACGGGGTCCAGGTCCGCGCGGATGCGGCCCCGCGCCTGGTCGGCCTCGATGAGGGCGGCGAGGTCGGCCCGGAGTCCGGTGAAGCGCTGCCGCATGAACTCCCGGGTCGCCGGGTGGCCCTCCTGCACGGCGTCGGCCCCGAGGGTCGTGTACAGCTGCACGAGCCCCGGCACGGCCCGGTTGCGCAGGGCGCTGTCCCGCATGTCCCCGATCGCGGACAGCAGGCGGTCGGGTGCCTGCTGCTCCCGCACCTCGTGCTCGCGGTAGACCGCGAGCAGCAGTTCGTCCCGGCTCGGGAAGTAGTGGCGGAGTGCGGCGTGCGTGATCCCGAGGGCGTCGGCGACGGACCGCAGCGACGACGCGTCGACGCCCTGCTCCGCGACCATGCGGATCATCTCGTCGAGGATCTGCGCCCGGCGCTCGGCTCCCTTGCGGTAGCCGCCCCGCCGCGGCGGGGCCGCGTCGTCGTCGGCGTGCGTCATGCACCCAACTTACCGCTGGAAGGTTTTCCCGCCACCGTCGGACGGGAGGCCCGTGCCGACGCCGCCACGGGCCTCCCGTCCGGCAGCCGGTCGCGTCAGCCCTGCGGGTCGGGTCGGTCCTGCTCGTCGACCGTGTACTCGTCGACCGGTGCCGGCGTGCCGGCGGCGAGCGCCTCGACCACCCGCGTGAGGGAGCGCGCGAGGACCTCGTTGTCGGCGTCGGAGAGCTCGTCGACGACCCCGACCACGGCCTCGTGGAAGCGGGCGTACGAGGCGTCGATCTTCGCGGCGGCGTGGTCGGTGGGTCCGAGCAGCTGCGCGCGGCGGTCGCTGGGGTGGGCGGTGCGCAGCAGCAGCCCCTTCTCGACGAGGGCGTCGACGATCTTCGTCACCGAGGCGTTCGACACGGCGAGCATCACGGCGAGGTCCTTCGGACCCATCGTCCGGCCGTCACGGTGTGCCTGGAGCAGGTAGCGGACCGCCAGGAACTCGTTCTTCGTCAGGTCGCTCTCGACGCGGGCCGACTCGATCTGCTGCTCCTCGGCGTGCTGCAGCTGCAGCAGGGCGTCGACGGCGGTCCTCGCGGCCCGGCTCCGGGGCTCGCGCGTGTAGAGGTGGGCGTGCTCTCGGCGGACGACGGTCAACGGCATGTGCGCACGTGCTCCTGGTCAGGCGGTGGGGACGGCGAAGAAGTCACCGTAGGACGGCTCGACGTGGCCGGCGAGCAGCGACGGGTCGGCGATGCGGCGCTCGACGTACGCGTCGATCACGGCGGGGTCGGTCAGGCCGACGCGGGTGTGGCTGCTCCCGATCCGTGCGACCCGAGGCATCCCGGAGTACGTGCTGTGCATGTGTGGTCCCGCCCTTCTGCCGTGCGTCCCCTGCGGACGAGGTGACTCTTTCACAAGGTGAACGTTCTTCGCAACGAAACAGTTGTCGGCATGTACGTTTCGCGAAGTGAACGACCTGCGCCGGGCTCCGGACGGGCCTACGGTGGCGGCATGGACCTCGAACTGCAGCACCGCGTCGCCCTCGTCGTCGGCGGCAAGGGGTACGTCGGCGCCGCGGTCGCCGACCGCCTCCGGACCGAGGGCGCGACCGTCGTCGTCGCCTCGCGCTCCGCGGGGGACGACGACGCCTCGGTGACGATGGACACCGCCTCGCAGGCGTCCGTCGACGCGGCGGTCGCGGCCGTCCTCGAGCGGTACGGGCGCATCGACGTCCTCGTGGTCACCGCCGCGCCGAGTGCCGGGACGCTCGACCCGGCGAAGCGGTCCGACCCCACCCAGGTGCTCGACGCGATCGACGGCAAGGCGATCGGGTTCCTCCGCGTCGCCACCGCGGTGCTGCCCGGCCAGCGGGACGCCGGTCACGGCCGGGTCGTCGTGGTGAGCGGGCAGAACGCCTACCTGTCGGGCAACATCACCGCCTCGTTGCGGAACGCGGCCGTCGGCGTGATCGCGAAGAACCTCGCCGACGAGAACGCTGGCACCGGGGTGACGGTGAACGTCGTCAACCCCGGCACGGTGACGGACACCCCGTCCGCCGCGGTGCGGCCGGGTGCCGGCGGCGAGTCGAGCCCCGAGCAGATCGCCGACCTCGTGGCGTTCCTGTCGTCACCACGGTCGGTGGTGTCCGGCGAGTCGATCTCGATCGCGCACCGGGTGCTCGGCACCGTCACGTACTGAGCCCCGGGGCCGAGGCAGCGGCCTGCCGGTTCACCCTGCGGGACGAACGCCCTTCCGCCCCTGGCCCGATGCCGTCGTGCCCGCGGTCCGTCAGGCTCGACGGCATGGACACCTCCACGAAGCACACGATCGCCACGCTGCTGCTCTGCGCCGCCATCGTCGTCGTGACCGTCGTCACGCTCGTCGCCATGTCGCCCACGCCGTGACCCCCGGGTGCGCCGCCGGCACGCTGCCGTGCGGGCCCCGTGCGAAGATCGTGCCGTGACCGAACGGGGCAGGTTCATCCGGCCGCTCGCCACGCGTTCGATCGCCGTCGACGTGGCCTGGGCGGCCCTCGCGGCGTTCGTCTTCCTGCTCCCGATCGATCTCGCACTCGAACAGGCCAGCCTGGCCGCGGTGCTGACGGCATCGGGCGCGATCGCCCTGCGGCGGATCTCGCCGTCGGCGTCGATGTTCATGATGGTCGTGCTCGGCATCGTCCAGGTCGGCGGCAGCGAGCGCCCCTCGCTCGTCGACCTCGCGATGTTCGTCGTCATCGGCACCGTCGCGGTGGTCGGCACCCGCACCGAGGTCATCGTCGCCGGCGTCCTCGCGTTCCTGGCCGGGGTCGGGGCGACGTTCTACCTCGCGGCGACCGGCTTCCGCTTCCTCGTCCTCATCAACGGCCCGCGCGACCAGGCGTTCCTGGCGCTGGCCGCACCCGTGACGGCGCTCCTCGGGGTGTGGGCCGGCGGCCTCGCCCTCCGCGCGTTCCGGTCCCGCGACCGCGAGTCGGAGCGACGGGCCGACGCCGAGGCCGCCGCGTCCCGCGCCGAGGCCGTCGCCACCCGGGCCGAGGCGACGGCCACCCGCGCGATCGACGTCGCCGAGTCGGAGCGCATCCGCGTCGACATCGCCCGCGACGTGCACGACGTCGTCGGGCACTCGCTCGCGGTGATCATCGCGCAGGCCGACTCGGTGCCGTTCCTCGACGACGAAGCGCGCATCCGCGAGGTGAGCGCGACCATCGCGAGCACCGCCCGCAGCTCACTGGTCGAGGTGCGGCAGGTCCTCGGCCAGATCGACGGGTCGTCGACGACCACCGACCCGGGGTCGCTCGACGCGATCGTGCAGGGCATCCGCGAGGCCGGCGTCCACGTCGACCACACCGTCCGCGGCACCCCGGTCATCCTCGGCCCGGAGCCCGGCACCGCCGCGCGCCGGGTCCTGCAGGAGATGCTCACGAACGCGCTCCGCCACGGTGCCCCCGGCGCCACCGTGGTCGTGCGCGAGACCTGGCGGGGCGCCGACCTGGTGTTCGAGGTCGAGAACCCCGTCGGCGACGGCTCGACCGGCGGCTCCGGCCGCGGCACGGCCGGCATGGAGTCCCGACTCACCGCACTCGGCGGGTCCTTCGACGCCGCCGTGCTCGACGGCGTGTTCACCGCACGCGCCCGCATCCCGTACGACGTCCAAGGGGGACCAGTCCGATGACCGAACCGATCAGGATCCTGCTCACCGACGACCAGGCGCTGTTCCGCGCCGGGTTGCGGGTGGTGCTCGACGCCCAGGACGACATGCAGGTGGTGGGCGAGGCGTCGGACGGGGCCGAGGCACTCGCGCGCATCCCGGAGCTCCGCCCCGACGTGGTGCTGCTCGACATGCGGATGGCCGGCGTGGACGGCGTCGAGACGGTCCGGCGGTTGTTCTCCGGTGCCGTCGAGGGGCCGCTCCCCCGCGTCGTCGTGCTCACCACCTTCGGGCTCGACCCGGCGGCGGCGACCGCGATCCGGCTCGGCGCGAGCGGCTTCCTGCTGAAGGACACCACCCCGACGTTCCTGTTCGCCGCCGTGCGGGCGGTGCACGAGGGCAGCTCGGTGATCGCGCCGAACGACCTGGCGCAGCTCTTCGGCGCCGACGTCGCGCGCGCCCCGGCACCGCAGCCGCCGGAGTTCGCGGCCCTGACCGAGCGGGAGCGCGTCGTGTTCGGCTGGGCGTCCCGCGGCCTGTCGAACGCCGAGATCGCGACGAAGGAGTTCGTCACCGAGTCCACGGTGAAGACGCAGATCTCGAGCATCCTCGGCAAGCTCGCGCTGCGCGACCGGGTGCAGCTCGTCGTGTACGCGCACGACCACGGGCTCGCCGGCGCCCGGGGCGAGGCCTAGCGCCCGGCAGTGCCGGAGCGACGCCGGTCAGCCCGGCTGCGCCGGTCAGCCCCGGGAGAGTGCGGCGAGTCCCCGCAGGTCGCCGAGGCCGAGCGTCCGCTGCGCCGTGTCGCACACCGGCGACGCCGGCTTCATCACGAGCCCGGACCGCTGCGCCGTGTGCCCGAGCCCGACGGTGTGCCCCCACTCGTGCGTGGCGATCCCGCGCAGGTCGTACCGGGGCCCCGAGCACGTCGCGGTCGACGACCAGCGCTGCGTGGTCGAGTACCGCTGGTCCGACTCGAGCGCGACCCCGTCGGTGGTCGACCACGTGCAGGTCAGGGCGAGCGTCGCCCCGGGCAGCGACCCCCACCCGACGACGCTCGTGCCGTTCGACGCACCGCACCCACCGTCGGCGGTGACGGCCGGCCGCTGCTTCGCCGTACCCAGGTAGCGCTGGGTCACCGCGGAGCGGACGGTCTCGCCGCACACCGAGACCGTGCCGGTCCAGGCCTGCGCCCCCGCCTGCACGGCCGTCGGCTTCGTGACCTTCGCCCCCGAGGGGTTGTACCGCCAGCGGATCGTGGACGTCCAGTGCGCGCCGGTCAGCGTGTACGCGGTGCTCCCGCAGCTCGCCGTGGTGGTGGTGCCGGGCGCCGCCCCCGGGGTGCCGAGCGTGGCGACGAGCGTCCGCCGCTGGACGGCCGCGCGTTCCTGTCGGACGGCGGTCGGCGACCCCTGCCAGACGTCGTCGACCAGGACGGCGACCCCGGCACGACCGCGGTTGGCGACCACGACGTCACTGGGGTCGACGTCGGCGGCGGCCACCGGGTCGGCGGCCACGCGGACACCGGTCGGCGGCACGGCGAACGTCCGGCCGTCGTCGAGCCGGAGCGTCCCGCCGTCGACGTCGCAGCCGCTCGCGAGGTCGTGCACCGACAGGTCGGCACCGTGGCACGGCACGGCCGCCCGCACCGCTCCGACGTCCCAGGTGCTCGCCGTCCCCGGCACGGCGACGACCGCCGTCAGCAGGGACCCGAGCACGACGGCGCCCACGGTGGTGGTCGAAGCGCGCATGGTGTCCCTTCCGGCGCGGGAGGAGCCCCCACCCCGGCAGCGGAGGACTGCAACAGTGTGCGGAGCGGCCGTGGACCCGACAAGCCCCCAGAACGGCCGGTCCGCTGCCCGGACGTCGGGTACGGTGCCGTGGTGCAGTGGGGGCGGACCGGACTCGACGACCAGCAGGCGGCGTTCGTGCGCGCCGTGCTCCCGGGGGCCGAGGTGGTCGGCGACGACTCCTGGGGCCTCCTCGACACGATCGTCCTGCACGTCGTCGCCGAGGGGCGTGCCTACACGGTCAAGGCCTGCGGTCCGGACAACACGCACTTCCCCCGGGAACTCGAGGCGCACCGGCACTGGACGGGTCCCCTGCTCGCGACCGGGGACACCAACGCCCTCGTCGCGGTCGACCAGGAGCACCGCGTGCTCGTGGTCACGCGCGTCCCGGGGCACCTGGCACTGGACACCCCCGACGCCACCGACCCGGACGTGCACCGGCAGGCGGGCGTGCTGCTGCGCCGGCTGCACGACCAGGGCACCCGGCACGACCCCGACCACCGGGTCCGCGAGCACGCGAAGGCGGTGGCGGCGCTCGACGCCCCGCACCGCATCGCCCCGGGGACGGTCGACCGGGTCCGCGCGGTCCTCGGCGAGCGCCCCGGCGGCGGTGTCGTCGAGCCGCTCGTCCCGACGCACGGCGACTGGCACCCCCGCAACTGGGTCGTCGACGACGGGCACCTGCGGGCGATCGACTTCGGGCGCTTCGCCTGGCGGCCGGCGACGGCCGACCTCACCCGGCTCGCGGTGCACCACTGGCAGCACGACCCCGTGCTCGAGGCCGCGTTCCTGGCGGGCTACGGCCGCGATCCGCGCGACCCGGAGCAGTGGCGTCTGCTGCAGCTCCGCGAGGCCGTCGGCACCGCGGTCTGGGCACACGCGGTGGGCGACGAGGACTTCGAGGCGCAGGGGCACGACATGCTCCGCGACGCCCTCGCGGCCTTCTGACGCCCAGCCGGCACCGGTCACCCGGCGAGCCGCACCCCCGTGAGCTCCGCGGTCACGTCCCACAGCCGCGCCGCGTCGGCGTCCCGTCGCATCGGTGCCCACGGCTCCTGCCGACCGGCGGGACCACCGACGCCACCGGGTCCGGTCGGCCCGACGAACGCGTCGGCGAGGTCCTCGCGCGTGGCCGCGAGCACCGCCGGGTCGGCGGCGGTCTCGGGCGTCCCCACCAGCAGCCCGTGCGCCGACAGCCACCGGATGAGCCGCACCTGCGGGGTGTCCCGCGTGCGGCCCAGCTCGGGGCGTGCGGCGAGGAGCGACGTCGGTGCGACGCCGGGGTGGCTCACGGCGCTCGTGACGCCCCACCCGCCGGCGCGGCTGCGCCGACCGAGCTCGAAGGCGAAGAGGGCACCCGCGAGCTTCGACTGCCCGTACGCCCGCCCGCCGTGGTACCGCCGCTCGAACTGCAGGTCGTCCCACTGCACGGACGCCCCGCGCGCCGCGACGCTCGACTGCACCACCACCCGGCCACCGGCGGCGCGGAGCAGCGGCAGCACCCCGCCGACGAGCGCGGCGTGCCCGAGGTGGTTCGTGCCGAACTGCAGCTCGAACCCGTCCGCGGTCGTCGCACGCTCGGGCGGCGTCATCACGCCGGCGTTCGCGACGAGCACGTCGATCGGTGCTCCGTCCGCGCGCAGCCGGTCGGTGAGCGCGGCGACCGAGGCGAGGGACGACAGATCGGCGTCCTCGAGCACGAGCGCGGCGTCGGGGTGCCGGTCGCGCACCCGGGCGATCGCCGCCGCCCCCTTCTCGCGGTTGCGCACCGGCAGGACGACCTCGGCGCCGGCGGCGGCGAACCGTCCGGCGAGCACGAGGCCGATGCCGTCGCTGCCGCCGGTCACCAGGACACGGCGACCGGTCAGGTCGGGGACGGACGGGTGGTCGTGGTGCTGCGGCATGGTCTGGTCCTCTCGCGGTCGGGCACCGCGCTCGGTGCCCCACGTCGATGCTCGCCAGACCGCCGCCGCCGAGCCACGGCCTGACGATCCGTGGCTCCGGGGACCGCGTCGCGAGAGGATGTGCCCATGATCGATCGACCAGGCCTGGCGGAGTTCCTGCGCGGCCGTCGGGCAGCGCTGCAGCCGGAGGACGTCGGACTGCCGCGCGGGCAGCGCCGCCGCACCGACGGCCTGCGCCGCGAAGAGGCCGCGATGCTCGCCAACATGTCCGTCGACTACTACGCGCGGCTCGAGCGTGAGCGGGGTCCGCAGCCCTCGGACCAGATGCTCGCCTCGATCGCACAGGGGCTCCGCCTGAGCCTCGACGAGCGCGACCACCTGTTCCGGCTCGCGGGGCACCAGCCGCCGGCCGCGGGTCCCGGGGGCGACCACGTCGACCCGGGGATGATGCGGATCCTCGACCAGCTCGCCGAGACCCCGGCCGAGGTCGTCTCCGAGCTCGGTGAGACGCTGCAGCAGACCCCGCTGGCGGCGGCGATCGCCGGTGACGCCCGCGAGCGCCGCGGCGATGCCAGGAGTGCGGGGTTCCGGTGGTTCACCGACCCTGCCGAGCGCGACCGCCGCCCGGCCGACGAACACGACTTCACGTCGCGCATGTACGCCGCGGGGCTCCGCGACGTCGTGGCCCGACGCGGGCCGCGGTCACGGGCCGCGCAGCTGGCCGACCGCCTGCTCGAGCAGAGCGAGGAGTTCCGCACCGTGTGGGCGGCGCACGAGGTCGGCGTCCGTCCGGAGGCGGTCAAGCGGTACCTCCACCCGGAGGTGGGCGAGCTGACCCTGCACTGCCAGGTCCTGCAGGACGTCCGCCGATCGCACACGCTGCTCGTGCACACGGCCGAGCCGGGGAGTGTGAGCGCCGAACGCCTGCGCCTGCTCGGCGTCGTCGGCGCCGACGCCCACCGCGTCCACTGACCCGGCCGCGACCGGGACCCCGGCGTCAGGCGCCGTGCGCCTCCTCGGACACCGGCTGCCACGCACGCCACGTGGCGAGCCGGGACTCGTAGTCCCGCTCCGCGATGCCGAGGGGCGCCTTGCCGAAGAACACGCGCAGCGGCGGCTCCTCGGCGTCGACGACCTGCAGGATCGCCGACCGCGTCGCCTCGGGCTTGCCCGGGTCGGCGGCCGACGGACGCTTCGAGGCGGCCTCGCGGACGTCGACGTAGGCCGGGATCTCCTCGCTGCGCTTCGCCGAGGGGCCGGACCAGTCGGTCGAGTACCCGCCCGGCTCGACGAGCGTGACCGAGATGCCGAAGCCGGCGACCTCCTGCGCGAGCGACTGGGACAGCCCCTCGAGCGCCCACTTCGACGCGTGGTACGCGCCGACGGTCGGGAACGCGCTGATCCCGCCGATGCTCGACACCTGCACGATGTGCCCGGAGCCCTGCTCGCGCATGACCGGGAGCGCCGCCTGGGTGACCCAGAGCGCGCCGAACAGGTTCGTCTCGAGCTGGGCGCGGACCTCGTCCTCGGTGAGCTCCTCGACCATGCCGAAGTGGCCGAAGCCGGCGTTGTTGACGACGACGTCGAGCGAGCCGAAGTGCTCGGCGGCGCGCTGCACCGCGGCGAAGTCGGCGTCGCGGTCGGTGACGTCGAGCTGCAGCGCGAGGAACGTGTCCGGGTACTGCGTGACGAGTTCCTGCACGTCGTCGGGGTTCCGGGCCGTGCCGGCGACGGAGTCGCCGCGTTCCAGGGCGGCCTCCGCCCACTCGCGGCCGAAGCCCTTGGACGCTCCGGTGATGAACCAGGTCTTGCTCATGTGTCCTCCTCGGTCTGCCGCCGGACCTCCGACGCCGTCGGACAGCCAACGCCGCGACGTCCAGGACGACCCGCAGGATCCCGGTCCGGCGTGCGGCAAGCGGACACCACGGGCCGCACGCGCCGGGCCTTCACGGTCGGGGCGCGGCGAACTCCAGGTTGACGTCGTCCGGGTCCTGCACGGACAGGACCACCAGGCCGAACGGGGGCAGGTCGGTGACCTCGCCGTGCTCGATGCCGGCGGCGTCGAGCCGGGCCACGGCTGCGTGCAGGTCGTCGACCGAGGCGACCCGGAACGACACGTGGTCGAGCCCCACCCGGTCCGGGTCGAAGCGGTCCCCCGCCGGCGCCACCGGCCGCAGCCCGAGCGTCTGCCCGCCGAAGGTGAAGGAACAGCCCCCGTACGTCCGCCAGGGGTCGTCGCGCACGGTGGGGTCGTCGGCCTGGTCGCTGAAGTCGCTCCCCGGCGGCATGCCGAACAGCTGCTCGTAGAACGCCTTGCTCCGGTGGACGTCGGTGACGGTGAGCCGCACGTGCGAGAAGCCGAGCGGCGTGACGATGGGATCGGCCATGACGCCAGCGTCGTCCCCTGCGGCCTGGACCACCTCCGGGCCGAACCCCCCGTCCGGGGGACGGACTGGTCCACCGATGCGCCGACTGCCTGAACCGACGGACAGGTCTACCGTCTGTTGCGTGCGGCAACGGAGCCGTACGCGGACGAATCGAGCATCATGCAACGACGGATGAGCACGCTCCTCGCGATGGCCGTGAGCGTCGGGATCGTCGGGGTCGTGGCCCCCGCGGGCCCGGCCCAGGCGGTGACCACGAGCGACACCCCGGACTTCGGGAGCAGCGTCACGATCTACGATCCATCGGTACCGGCGTCGACCATCCAGGCCGACGTCGACGCCGCGTTAAACGCCCAACTCCGCAACCCGAGCGCACAGTTCGGGCAGCAGCGGCACGCCTTCCTGTTCAAGCCGGGCTCCTACGGGCGCGTCTGGGCGAACCTCGGCTTCTACACCTCGGTGGTGGGGCTCGGGAAGAACCCCGACGACGTCACGATCAACGGCGCCGTCAACGTCGACTCCGGCTGGAACGCCGGCGACGAGAAGAACGCGACGCAGAACTTCTGGCGCTCGGTGGAGAACCTGGCGATCGTGCCGGAGGGCGGCACGGACCGCTGGGCGGTGTCGCAGGCCGCGCCGATGCGCCGCGTGCACGTCAAGGGCAACCTGACGATGGGGCCGTCGAACCAGGACGGCGGCCAGGGCTACTCGTCCGGCGGCTACATCGCCGACTCGAAGGTCGACGGCACGGTGACCTCCGGGTCGCAGCAGCAGTGGTACACCCGCAACTCCACGATAGGCTCATGGCAGGGCGGCAACTGGAACATGACGTTCTCGGGTGTGCAGGGCGCCCCCGCGAACGACTTCTCGAAGAGCTACACGACGCTGGCCACCACGCCGACCACGCGTGAGAAGCCGTACCTGTACGTCGACTCGTCGAACAAGTACCACGTGTTCGTCCCGTCGCTGAAGCAGAACTCGTCCGGCGTCACGTGGCCGAACACCGGCGGCACCGACATCCCGATGCGGAACTTCTACGTCGCCCACCCCGGTGACTCGGCGGCGACGATCAACAGCGCGCTGTCGCAGGGGCTCAACCTGTTCTTCACCCCGGGCACCTACCAGCTCGACGCCCCCATCGCCGTCACCCGTGCCGACACCGTCGTCACCGGCATCGGCTTCCCGACCCTCGTGCCGACGAAGGGCAACGCGGTCCTGACCTCGACGGACGTCGCCGGGGTGAACGTCTCGAACCTCGTCGTCGACGCCGGCACGCAGAACAGCGCCCAGCTCGTCCGGCTCGGCACGAGCGGCTCGCACGTCGACCACGCCGCCGACCCGCAGAGCATCCAGGACGTGTTCTTCCGCGTCGGCTCGAGCATCCAGGGCAAGGCCACCACGACGCTGCAGATCAACGCCGACGACACCCTCGTCGACCACATCTGGGCCTGGCGCGCCGACCACGGCGGTGCGGCCACGGGCTGGACGGTGAACACCGGCGCGACCGGTGTCGAGGTGAACGGCAACGACGTCCTGGCCACCGGCCTCTTCGTCGAGCACTACCAGAAGTACGAAGTGCAGTGGAACGGCAACAACGGCCGGACGATCTTCTTCCAGAACGAGATGCCGTACGACGTGCCGGACAACGCCTCGTGGCAGAGCCCGACCGGTGCCGGCTACGCGGCGTACCAGGTCGCGTCGAACGTCACGAACCACGAGGTCTGGGGCGGCGGCGTCTACTGCTTCTTCAACACGAACCCGTCGGTGCACGCCGACCGGGCGTTCGAGTTCCCGCAGACGGCCGGCGTGAAGGCGCACGGGCTCGTCACGGTCTCCCTCGGCGACACCGGGACCATCTCGAGCGTCGTGAACGGCGTCGGCGGTGCCGTGCCGACCCCCGCGGGCAACACCGCTCCGAACCGACTCGCCTCGTACAACTGATCCCGGGAGGGACGATGACGAACACCAGCAGCAGGACGCGACGTCTGGTCGCACTCACGGTCGCCGGCGCGGCGGCCCTCGCACTCGGCGTCACCCCGGCTCTGCAGGCGGCGTCGCCGGCGAGCGCGGCCGCAGGCGACGTCGTGTGGTCCCAGGACTTCGACGGCCCGGCGGGCAGCGCCCCGGACCGGTCGGCGTGGACGAACGAGACCGGCGCCGGCGGGTGGGGCAACAACGAGCTCGAGAACTACACCGACTCGCGCGACAACTCGGCGCTCGACGGCCAGGGCAACCTGGTCATCACGGCGAAGCGCGAGTCGGACGGCTCGTACACGAGCGCCCGCCTCACCACGCAGGGCAAGTACACGCCGCAGTACGGCCGGGTCGAGGCCCGCATCCAGATCCCGCGCGGGCAGGGCATCTGGCCCGCGTTCTGGATGCTCGGCGCCGACCTGCCCCAGGTGGGCTGGCCGAACTCGGGCGAGGTCGACGTGATGGAGAACGTCGGGTACGAGCCCGCGACGGTGCACGGCACCGTCCACGGCCCCGGGTACTCCGGCGGCGCGGGGCTCACGTCGTCCTACCAGCACCCCCAGGGCTGGTCGTTCGCGGACACCTTCCACACCTTCGCGGTCGACTGGAAGCCCGGGTCGATCACCTGGTCCGTCGACGGCGTGGCGTACAAGACGGTGACCCCGGCCGACACCCGCGGCAACCCGTGGGTGTTCGACAAGCCCTTCTTCATCGTGCTGAACCTGGCGGTGGGCGGCAACTGGCCCGGCTACCCGGACGGGTCGACGCAGTTCCCGCAGCAGATGAAGGTCGACTACGTCCGCGTGATCGACAACTCCTGACCGCACACGGTCCACGGAACGGGACAGGAGGCGCGGTGCCGTCGGGCACCGCGCCTCCTGTCCGTCGGGTGGTCGCCGCTACTGCGGGGCAGCGCTACTGCGGGTCGGCGGGCTCGCCGCCGGAGTCCGTGTCGCTGTCCTGCGCGGGGTCCTTGGTCGCGTCGCCCGTCGGCGACCCGTCCGGCAGGTCCTCGGTGTACTGCTGCTGTGCGTCGGTGGGGTCGCTCGAACCGTCCGGTGTCGTGTCGCTCATGCGGCGCACGCTACGCGGACCCGCACGACCGCCGTTCAGCAGGCCGTCCGGTCGGGCGGCGAGCGGGCGGTCGAGACCAGCCACACGGCGGACGGGAGGCACGGCGCGGCGCCGCCACGGGCCTCCCGTCCGGAACGGGTCGCGTCCTCGACGCGAGTCGGCCGGGAACGGAGAAGGCCCCCGGATTCCTCCGGGGGCCTTCTCCGTTCTGCCTGGTGCGCGAGGGGGGACTTGAACCCCCACGCCGTTTCCAGCACACGGACCTGAACCGTGCGCGTCTACCAATTCCGCCACTCGCGCCAGCCCCGAAACACTATCACGCACAGACGGTGCCCGACGCCAACCACTACCATGCAGTGGTCAGACGACCGAGACACTGGAGACGCATGGGCCTGTTGGACAACTTCGAGCGGGGGTTGGAGCGTGCCGTCAACGGCGCCTTCGCGAAGACCTTCCGCTCCGGTGTGCAACCCGTCGAGATCTCCAGCGCACTCCGTCGCGAGCTCGACACCAAGGCCGCGGTGGTCTCCCGCGAGCGGATCCTCGTGCCGAACGAGTTCACGGTCCGCCTCGCCCCGCCGGACTTCACCCGGATGCACGACGTCGGCCAGCCGCTCGTCGACGAGCTCACGCAACTCGCCCACCAGCACGCCGTCGCCCAGAACTACTCGTTCTCCGGGCCCGTCACGATCCGGCTGCAGCAGGACGGCACCCTGTCGACCGGCATCCTGCAGATCGACTCCACGACCGTGCAGCGCGACGTCGCCTGGATCGCCGTGCTCGACATCGGCTCACAGCGGCACCGGCTGCAGCGCGGCCGCACGGTGATCGGCCGCGGCAGCGACGCCGACATCACGATCGCCGACACCGGGACCAGCCGGAAGCACGTCGAGGTGCTCTGGGACGGCAAGCACGCGCAGGCCACCGACCTCGGCTCGACGAACGGCTCGAAGCTGAACGGGCAGCACTTCCAGCAGGCGATCGTGGAGCCGGACTCCACCATCGAGATCGGTCGTACCCGTATGGTGTTCCGGGTGATCCCCGAGAACGACGGAGGTAGTCGATGACAACAGGGCTGACCCTGCTCGTCCTGCGCTTCGCGTTCCTCGCGGTGCTCTGGCTGTTCGTCTTCGTGATCGTCTTCGCGCTCCGCAGCGACCTCTTCGGTCAGCGCGTGCGCACGATCCCCACCGACCCCAAGGCCGCCCCGTCGGGGCCGACCACCCCCACCATCCCCGCCGCGGCCGCTCCCGGCCCCGTCTCCAGCGGTGCGTTCACCGACCTGATCGGCCAGCCCGGCACCGCGCAGCAGTCGTCCGCGCCGGCCGCGACCCGGCTCGTCATCACCGAGGGCGCCCGCGAGGGCATGGAGATGCCGCTCGGCGGCGGACCGATCACCATCGGCCGCTCCAGCGAGTCGAACGTCGTCATCCGCGACGACTACACGTCCACCAACCACGCCCGCCTCGACCTCCGGGCCGACGGCTGGCTCCTGACGGACCTCGAGTCCACGAACGGCACCTTCGTCAACGGTCAGCAGGTGAGCGCTCCCGTCGTCGTGCCGGAGCGCACGCCGATCACGATCGGGACGACGACGTTCGAGCTGCGGCGGTAACCCGGCATGACCGCTCGGACGCTGAGCGCCGCTGTGTCCCACGTCGGGCGCATCCGCGCGAACAACCAGGACTCCGGCTACGCCGGCGCCCACCTGTTCGCGGTCGCCGACGGCATGGGCGGGCACGCCGGCGGCGACGTCGCCTCGGCCATCGCCATCCGGCGCATCCGTGAGGTCGACCGCGAGTTCCCCTCGGCGCACGACGCCGAGTTCGCCCTGCAGTCGGCCCTCATCGCGGCCAACCAGCTCATCACCGAGACGGTGTTCGAGCACCAGGAGCTCACCGGGATGGGCACCACCGTCTCCGCGATGATCCGGGTCGGGGACCAGATCGCGATCGCGCACATCGGCGACTCCCGCATCTACCGGCTCCGCGACGGCGAGCTGCAGCAGATCACCTCGGACCACACCTTCGTGCAGCGGCTCGTCGACAGCGGCCGCATCACGCCGGAGGAAGCCGCCGTGCACCCCCGCCGCTCCGTCCTCATGCGCGTGCTCGGCGACGTCGACGCCGCGCCCGAGGTCGACACGGCGATCATGGACATCCAGCCGGGCGACCGCTGGCTGCTCTGCTCGGACGGGCTCTCGTCCTACCTCGCCGAGGAGCGCATCCGTCACGCGCTCGCCTCGACGATGGACGCCAACCAGGTGACGCAGCGCCTCGTCAAGGAGACGCTCGACCACGGCGCACCGGACAACGTCACCGTCGTCGTGATGGACGTCACCGCCGAGGACGTCGACGACGAGGACGACGCCGCGACCACCGTCGGCTCGGCCGCCGCACCGCTGACCTTCGAGGCGTCGACCGGCCGCAAGCCGATCCGCCTCCCCACGATCCTGCTGCACCCGCTCAAGGTCACCACCGCCCCCGAGGACTCGCACTTCGAGCCGGAGTCCGACCAGTTCTTCGCCGAGCTCATCGCGGAGGACCGCCGGCGGCGCATCCGTCGTCGGGTCTCGTGGACCATCGCCCTCGTGCTCGCCGTCGCCGTCCTGGTCGGCGCGGTCTTCGTCGGGTGGCGGATCACGCAGGACCACTACTACGTCGGCACCGACCGCGGGACCGTCGCCATCTACAAGGGCGTCCAGCAGTCGATCGGCCCGATCGCGTTGTCCGACGTCTACGAGGACACCGACATCACGGTGTCGTCGCTGCCCGACTACACCCGCGAGAACGTCCGCTCCACGATCAACGCCCAGTCGCTCACCGACGCCCGCGACATCGTCGACCGCCTGCGGAAGGCAGCCGAGACCGGCCAGGACCAGGCCGGCACCGGTGGTGACGGGAACGAGACGGCGTCGCCCACCCCCACGTCGTCGCCGACGTCGACCCGGACCCCGCGGCCGACCTCGACCCGGAGCCCGCGATGAGCGCCGCGACCGCGCAGTCCTTCACGCAGGCGATCACGATCAAGCTCCGCGAACCGGCACGCGCCCGCAACCTCGAGCTCGTGCTCCTGGTCATCGCGTGCGGCATCTGCGCCGGTGCGATGGTGCTCGTGCAGCTCGGCACCAAGGGCGAGCTGTTCGACACGTCCGTGCTCTGGGTCGGCGCCGGGATCCTCGGACTCGGACTCGTGATGCACGTCGTGCTCCGGGTCGTGGCGAAGAACGCCGACCCGTTCATCCTGCCGATCGCCCTCGTGCTCAACGGCATCGGCATCGCCGAGATCTACCGCATCGACGTCCACAACGGCCTGTCCGGCTGGGACGCC
Source organism: Curtobacterium sp. MCBA15_009 (assembly GCF_001864895.1). GTDB lineage: Bacteria > Actinomycetota > Actinomycetes > Actinomycetales > Microbacteriaceae > Curtobacterium. The sequence goes on along the minus strand of NZ_MJGO01000037.1, from coordinate 409,603 downwards.
ATCGGCGTCAAGCAGATCGTCTGGACGATGCTCGCGATGGTCCTCGCGATCGCCACCCTGCTCCTCGTCCGGAACCACCGGTTCCTGCAGCGGTACCGCTACATCTTCATGGCGCTGACGATCGTCCTGCTGCTCCTGCCGATGCTGCCCGGCATCGGGACGAACATCGGTGGCGCCCGCGTCTGGATCAGGATCGGCCCGTTCTCGTTCCAGCCCGGTGAGCTCGCGAAGATCACCATGGCGCTGTTCTTCGCCGGCTACCTCGTCACCGCACGCGACTCGCTGTCGATCGTCGGCAAGAAGTTCGCCGGCATGACGTTCCCCCGCGCCCGCGACCTCGGCCCGATCCTGGTGATGTGGGGCGCCGCGATGGCCGTCCTGGTGTTCCAGCGCGACCTCGGCACCGCCCTGCTGTACTTCGGCCTGTTCCTCGTCATGATCTACGTCGCCACGGCCCGGTTGAGCTGGGTGCTCATCGGTCTGACGCTGTTCATCGGCGGTGCCCTCGTCGCGCAGAGCGTGCTCGAGTACGTGCACGGCCGGTTCGAGCAGTGGCTCGACCCCTTCGACCAGGAGATCTTCGACCGGCAGACGCAGGGCAGCTACCAGCTCGTGCAGGGCCTGTTCGGCTTCGCGAACGGCGGGATCACCGGCACCGGGCTCGGGCAGGGCCGGCCCTACATCACGCCGGTCGCCAACGCCGACTACATCGTCGCCTCGCTCGGCGAGGAACTCGGGTTGATCGGTGTCTTCGCGATCCTCGCGCTCTTCATCGTGCTGGCCTCGCGCGGCATCCGGGTCGGCTTCATGGCCCAGGACGACTTCGGCAAGCTGCTCGGCGTCGGCTTCGGCTTCATCATCGCCCTGCAGGTGTTCGTCGTCGTGGGCGGCATCACCCGGATCATCCCGGTGACGGGTCTGACCACGCCGTTCATGGCCGCGGGTGGTTCCTCCCTCATCGCGAACTGGATCATCGCGGCGATGCTGCTGCGCCTGACCGATTCCATCCCAGCCGAACAACGCGTCCAGCAGGGCGCGATCCCCGCCGCGAGCGGGCGGACCAGGAAGGAGCGTCGTCGATGAACCGGCAGCTCCGCGGTGTCTCGACCGTCATCGTGCTCATGTTCGTCGCGCTCTTCGTGTCGACGACGTCCATCCAGTTCTTCTCGGCCGAGCAGCTCCGCGCCGACTCCCGCAACTCCCGAACCATCCTGGCCAGTTACTCGACGAAGCGCGGGGCGATCCTCGTCGACGGCAGCCCGATCGCCGAGTCGACCCCGGTGGACGACCAGTACCAGTACCAGCGGAAGTACACGAACGGTGCGCTGTACTCGGCCGTCACCGGCTACTTCACGATCGGCCAGGGCAACACCGGCATCGAGAGCGCCGAGAACACCGTGCTCTCCGGCAACTCGGACGCCTCGTTCTTCCAGAACCTCAACTCGATCCTCACCGGCCAGGACGTCCAGGGCGACAACGTCAACCTGACCATCGACCCCGACGTGCAGCAGGCCGCCTACGACGCGCTCGGGGACAACACCGGTGCCGTGGTCGCGATCCAGCCGAAGACCGGCAAGATCCTCGCCATGGTCTCGAAGCCGGCGTACGACCCCAACGCGCTCACCTCGCACGACACCGCGAAGGTCAAGGAGCAGTACGACGCCCTGCTCGGCGCCGAGACCGCGCCGCTGCAGAACCGCGCCATCGGCGGCGACCTGTACACGCCCGGATCGGTCTTCAAGCTCGTCGTCGCGTCGGCCGCGCTCAAGGACGGCAAGTACGACCTCGACTCCGAGTTCCCGAACCCGTCGCGGCTGCAGCTGCCCGGCACGAGCACGTACATCAACAACGCCGAGGGCGGCACCTGCGGCGGCGGCGACAAGGTGAAGCTGCGGACCGCCATCCAGTACTCGTGCAACATCCCGTTCGCCGAGCTCGGCCAGAAGCTCGGGTACGACGCCATCAAGAGCATGGCCGACGAGTACGGCTTCGGCGACGCCATCGAGGTCCCGATGCGTGCGACGGCCAGCCAGTACCCGGACGTCGACTCGACCGCGACCCTCATGCTCAGCGCCTTCGGCCAGGCGAGCGTCCGCGTCTCGCCGCTGCAGATGGCCATGGTCTCGGCCGGCATCGCGAACGGTGGCACGGTGATGCAGCCGTCCCTGGTGGACTCGATCACCACGAGCGACCTGAAGACGGTCGAGTCCTTCTCGCCGAGGCAGTACAGTGATCCGCTGTCGTCCTCCGAGTCGGCCGACCTGACCGAGGCGATGCAGAGCGTCGTCAGCGGCGGGACCGGGACCAATGCGAAGATCGACGGTGTCGACGTCGCAGGGAAGACGGGTACGGCCGAAGGTGGCACGGGTGCCCCCTACACACTCTGGTTCACGGGGTTCGCGCCCGCCAAGGACCCCGAGGTGGCCGTCGCGGTCGTCGTCGGGAACGGGGGCGGGCTCGGGCAGTCCGGAGTCGGCAACACGGTCGCGGCCCCGGTCGCGAAGAAAGTCATGGAGGCGGTGCTGAACAAATGAGACCCACCAGCGGACTCACCTTCGGTGGGCGGTACCAGCTCTCGTCCCGGGTCGCCATCGGCGGCATGGGAGAGGTGTGGCAGGCGACCGACCTCGTCATCGGCCGGACCGTCGCACTCAAGATCCTCAAGGACGAGTACCTCGGTGACCCCGGGTTCCTCGAGCGCTTCCGCGCCGAGGCCCGGCACGCCGCCCTCGTCAACCACGAGGGCATCGCCAACGTCTTCGACTACGGCGAGGAGGACGGCAGCGCCTACCTGGTGATGGAGCTCGTCCCCGGCGAAGCGCTCTCGACCATGATCGAGCGCGAGCACACGCTGCCGGTCGACAAGGTGCTCGACATCGTGGCGCAGACCGCGAACGCCCTGCAGGCCGCCCACGCCGTCGGGCTCGTCCACCGTGACATCAAGCCCGGCAACCTGCTCATCACGCCGGACGGCCGCGTCAAGATCACCGACTTCGGCATCGCCCGCATCGCCGACCAGGTCCCGCTCACCGCGACCGGTCAGGTCATGGGCACCGTGCAGTACCTGTCGCCCGAGCAGGCGAGCGGCCACCCCGCCTCGCCCTCGACGGACATCTACTCGCTCGGCATCGTCGCGTACGAGGCGCTGGCCGGCCGTCGTCCCTTCACGGGCGAGTCGCAGGTCGCGATCGCGATGGCGCACATCAACGAGCAGCCGCCGGCACTGCCCGGCGACATCCCGGCGCCCGTCTCCGCCCTCGTGCTGTCGTGCATCGCGAAGAAGCCCGCGGACCGCCCCGCGACCGCGGCGAACCTCGCCCGTGCCGCGCAGGCGCTCCGCCGCGGTGACGTCGCGGCCGCCACGGTGGCCGTGCCGGCGATCGCCCAGGACGGCACGGTGGCGTTCAACCCGCCGCCCGCCCAGGGGAACGACGCCGCGACCGCGCTCATCGGCACCCAGGCGGGTGCGATGGTCGGCGGCCCCGGGACTCCCCGGTCGCCCGTCACCGACGACGCCGAGGAACCGAAGAAGAAGCGCGCCTGGATCTGGTGGCTCGTCGGCATCGTGGTCCTGCTCGCCATCGCCGGCGGCATCGCCTACGCGGTGACGAGCTCGGAACCGGAGCCGGAGCCCACCCGGTCGTCGGCGGCGTCCCGTCCGCCCAAGCCGACGCCCACGCCGTCGGAGACCCCGTCCCAGACGCCCGTCGACACCCGGATCACGGTGAACGCCGCCGACTACACCGGCCAGAACGCCCAGGACGTCGCGAACCAGCTGCGCGCCAAGGGCCTGCAGGCCGACGTGGTCGACGGTTCGAACGCCACCTCGTCCGACCAGGTCGGCACCGTCGAGTCGCTCGGTCCGGAGGGCAGCCTCGAACCCGGCACGACGGTCACCATCAAGGCCTTCGGCGAGGTACTGACCGCCGAGACGCCCGAGCGGGCGAGCGGCGGCGACGTCAGCGCCTCCGGCCGCACGACCTTCAGCTGGCCCTCGTACGACAAGTGCCCCGCCGGGTACACCGACGTGACGTACACGTACACGATCGACAACGGCACGGTCCCGTCGACCGGCAGCAGCTCCGGCACGACGTCGGGCACGGCCGTGACGGTCGCCGCTGCCCAGCCCGGCACGGTGACCCTGTCGTACAAGGTGACCTGCAAGTCGCCGCAGTCGAGCACCACCGTGGTCTCGGAGTCGTCGCCGGGAGCACAGGTCGACTGGACCCAGGCGACCGAGGAGCCGGCACCGACGGACCCCGAGGAGGGGACCAACCCGAGCCAGGGCGGCCCGATGGACGGCAACTGACCGACCCCCGTTCGGGGCTGTTGACACTGTTCGGTAACGGTTCGGCCGACCCCTCGGTGGCCAGGGTTCGACCAGGTTCGGCTGCCGTACACTGGCTCGGACCGACAGACGGAGGAGTACGTGCCAGAAGGTGTGACCGCGGGGATCACGCTCCTCGCCAACCGCTACGAGATCGGTGACGTCATCGGTCGTGGCGGCATGGCCACGGTGCACCTGGGCAACGACACGCGCCTCGGGCGCAAGGTCGCGGTGAAGCTGTTGAAGCCGAGCCTCGCCAACGACCCGGCCTTCCGCACCCGCTTCCGGCAAGAGGCCCAGGCGGCCGCGCGCATGGCACACCCCACCGTCGTCCGCGTGTACGACGCGGGCGAGGAGACCGTGCGCGAGTCCTCCGGCGCCGAGGTGCAGGTCCCCTTCATCGTCATGGAGTACGTCGAGGGCCGTCCGGTCTCCGACATCATCGCCGAGGGTGCCGTCGCGCCGGCCGAGGCCGTGCGCATCACCGAGGGCATCCTCACCGCGCTCGAGTACTCCCACCGCGCCGGCGTCGTGCACCGCGACATCAAGCCCGCCAACGTCATGGTCACGCACAGCGGCCAGGTCAAGGTCATGGACTTCGGCATCGCCCGGGCCATCACCGACACCTCGGCCACCGTCGCGCAGACCACCTCGATCCTCGGGACGGCGTCGTACTTCTCGCCCGAGCAGGCCCGCGGCGAGACCGTCGACGCCCGCACCGACCTGTACTCGACCGGTGTGGTCCTGTTCGAGCTGCTCACCGGGCGCGCGCCGTTCCAGGGCGACACCCCGGTGGCCGTCGCCTACCAGCACGTCAGCGAGCAGCCCGTCGCACCGTCGACCATCTCGCCCGAGGTGTCGCCCGCGCTCGACGCCGTGACCCTGCACGCGCTCGTGAAGGACCGGACGCGCCGGTTCCAGAACGCCGCCGAGTTCCGCACCGACCTGCAGCAGGCCGCCGCCGGTCGGATCCCGACCTCGACGAAGAAGCTGCAGCAGAACGCGGCGAACGACGCGTCCACGATGCTGTTCGGCGTTGACCCCCGGACGACGACCAACGCCGCGTCCGCCTTCCGCGAGCTCGACGACGACACGGCGGAGCACCGGCCGCAGCGCACGCAGAACCGCCCGCCGGTCGCGTGGATCTGGGTCGGCATCCTGCTCACCGTCGCGGTCATCGTTGCGGTCGTCTTCTTCGTCGCCAACCTGCAGCCCGGCAAGCCGCCCGTCTCCTCGTCGGTGAGCGTGCCGAGCGTGGCCGGCCAGACGTTCGACGGAGCGAAGGCCGCACTCGCGAAGAAGGAGCTCACCGCCGTCCGCGTCGAGGAGAACTCCGACGACGTCGACAAGGGCCGCGTCATCAGGACCGATCCCGGTTCCGGTGTCAACGTCGGGCGGCGCACCAACGTCAACGTCGTCATCTCGATCGGGCCGGAGCGGATCGCCGTGCCGTCCGTCGACGGGCAGTCACAGGCCGACGCCGAGCAGGCGCTGACGGCTGCCGGGTTCCGCGTCGGTGCCATCACCACCGACTACTCGAAGGACTCGCCCGCGGGCACGGTCCTCAGCGCCGACCCCGGGTCCGGCACGCTGCACAGCAAGGGCCTCGTGATCGACCTGACGGTGTCGAACGGCAAGGTCCAGTTGACCGACGTCCGGCAGAAGCCGTTCCCCGACGCCCAGAGCGAGCTGCAGCAGCTCGGGCTGACGGTGAACCCGGCCCCGGACACCTCGTGCGCGGGCAACCTGGTCACCCAGCAGGACACCCCGGCGGGCGATGTGCCGCAGGGCAGCTCCGTGACCCTGACCTACTGCGCGGCACCGGACGAGCCAGCGCAGGCGCCCACCTCGGACGGCGGGTCGGGCAACGACCGCGGCCAGGGGAACGGGCAGGGGAACAACAACAACGGTCCTGGCGACCGTGGCGGCGACGACGACTGACCCGACCACCCGTGGGACGGTGTTCGCTCGCCGGGCGCAGGGCGGGCCTCCCGTCCTGAATCCGCCGGACCGGGTCCCACGGTGAGACGGAGCGGCGACCGAGCCTGACGCAGGCCGTCGCCGTCCCCGTCGGCTCGTCAGCCGCGGTGTGCGGCGATGAGCGGACCGAGTCCGTCTGCACGCTCGACGGCACCGTCGAGGCCGGCCGTCTCGAGCCAGTTGCCGACCATGCGGTAACCACCCTCGGTGAGGACCGACTCCGGGTGGAACTGCACGCCGTAGACCGGGTGGTCCCGGTGCTGGACGCCCATGATGACGCCGCCGCCGGTGCGGGCCGTGACGGTGAGCTCCTCCGGCACGGTGCCGTCCACGATCGCCAGCGAGTGGTAGCGCGTGGCGGTGAAGGGGTGCGGGACCCCGGCGAACAGCACGCTGTCGTCGTGGTCGACCTGCGACGTCTTGCCGTGCATGAGTTCCTCGGCATGCGTGACCGTGGCGCCGAGCGCCTCCGCGATGGCCTGGTGGCCGAGGCAGACACCGAGCAGCGGCGTCTCGGCCTCGATCGCGGCGTGGACCGTCGCGATGGACACCCCGGCGTCGGCCGGCGTGCCCGGACCCGGGGAGAGCAGGACGCCGTCGTACTCGGCGAGGCGGTCGGCGATCTCGGACTCCGGGAACGCGTCGTTCCGCACCACGTCGGTCTCTGCGCCGAGTTGCTGGACGTACCCGTTCAGCGTGTAGACGAAGCTGTCGTAGTTGTCGACGACGAGGATCCTGGTCATGGTCGATCACCGTACTCGTGGGGGAATGGGTGGTCCGTCCGCGGATGGACCACGGACGCCGTCACGGTAGGATACCGGCCATGGCCAAGGACAAGGACCGCACCAAGCCCGCCCGGAGGACCCGAGCCGACTCGGTCGACACCGCGGGGGACGCCCCCAACCCGGTGTGGTTCAAGCCGGTCATGTTCGGCTTCATGCTCCTCGGGCTCATCTGGGTGATCGTCTTCTACATCTCGAACGCGATGCTGCCCGTCCCGAGCCTCGGCTCGTGGAACATCCTCATCGGCTTCGGCATCATGTTCATCGGCTTCCTCATGACCACTCGGTGGCGCTGACACCGAAGCACCACACCTCCGACGCCCGTCGCACCGCAAGGTGCGGCGGGCGTCGTCGTTGTCCACAGCTTCACGAACGCTCGTCCGCCAAGTTCCGTGCCGAACGGCTGGTTGTCCCCATCTGTCCACAGTTGTGCACACTGTCCACAGCTCCCTCCACACCCGAGCCCGGGAGTTATCCACACCCGATTCCACAGTGGGGATAATCACACCGGTGTAACTCACCGGGTTGTCCCCAGTTGTGGATAACTCTGTTGGGACGTGTGGAAAGTGAGTCCGACGTGCCGCTGACGACTCTGCACGCCGCCGACCGCGGCGGGAACGACAAGCGCCGCAGCCGCTCTCTTGAGGTGAGTCACCGCTGTCCGCGGTGCCGGCGACGCAGAGGGCGCCCGGAGCGCGCTGCGGCACCGACGGACGCCCGTGGACGACGAACGCCCCGTCGCGCGGAGCGACGGGGCGTTCGATGGACTCGCGGTGCGCGGCTCGGTGGCCGGTCAGCCGACCGTGACGGCGTACCCCACGACGGTCAGGGCGACCGCCACGACGGCCGCAGCGACGAGCAGTGCGATCTGCAGCGGTCGCTGGCGGATGTTCCGGGTCTGCGCGAAGACGAACCCGACGACGAAGCCGCCGATGATGCCGCCGACGTGCGCCTGCCACGAGATGTTCGTACCCGGGATGAACCCGATCAGCAGGTTCAGCCCCATGATCACGAGGAGCTGGACGGCGTTCTGCCCGAGACTGCGCTGCAGGACGAAGAACGCCGCGAACAGGCCGAAGATCGCACCGGAGGCGCCCACGACCCACGTGCCGGGAGCCAGGAACGTGACGAGCATCGTGCCGAAGACCCCGGTGATGAAGTACAGCGCGACGAACCGCCAGGTACCGAGCATGTTCTCGAGGATCCGACCGAAGATCCACAGCGCCCACATGTTGAACAGGATGTGGAGGAAGCCCGAGTGCACGAACAGCACCGTCACCGCCCGCCACGGCTGCACCGGCAGCAGCAGCGAGTTGTAGGCGAGCAGGTTCGTCAAGGCACCGCGACTGAGCTCGTCGAACAGCCAGACGAGCACCGAGATCGCCACGAGGACGACCGTGCCCTTCTGGTCGAGCATCGCGAAGCGCCGTCGGGCGACCGTCAGGCCGCTCGGGCCTCCGGACGCCCGACGGTTCGCCGCGAACAGTGCGCGCTGTTCGCGCACGCACTCCGGGCAGTGCACCCCGACCGCCGCCGGCGTCTGGCACTCCGGGCAGATCGTCCGCCCACATCGCTGGCACAGCACGAAGCTCTGCCGGTCGGGGTGCCGGTAGCAGGTGTTGTTCGGGTTGTACGCCTGGTCGGTCACGTGCGGATCAGACGTCCTCGACGTCGATGCTCTGGATGACGACGTCCTCGAGGGGCTTGTCGCGGCCGTCGGTGGCCACGCCCTCGATCCCGTCGACGACCGCGCGCGACTCGTCGTCGGCGACCTCACCGAAGATGGTGTGCTTGCCCTGCAGCCACGGCGTCGCCACCGTGGTGATGAAGAACTGCGAGCCGTTCGTGCCACGGCCGCCCTGGATGCCGGCGTTCGCCATGGCGAAGATGTAGGGGTTCTGGAACGTGAGCTCGGGCGAGATCTCGTCGTCGAAGCGGTAGCCCGGGCCACCGATGCCCTGACCGAGGGGGTCGCCGCCCTGGATCATGAAGTCCTTGATGATGCGGTGGAAGATGACGCCGTCGTACAGCTTGTCGGTCGACACCTTGCCCGTGCCCGGGTGGGTCCACTCCTGCTGGCCCGTGGCGAGGTCGACGAAGTTCTTGACGGTCTTCGGAGCGTGGTTGCCGAACAGGTTGACGCGGATGTCGCCCTTGTTGGTGTGGATCGTTGCGACAGCGGTGTGCAGAGACATGTTCCGATTCTCGCATGTACTCCTGACATGCAGACGGATCCCACAGCGGAGGTTCCGTGACCTGTCAGGGAGTGTGGTGGCAGGATGGGGTCACGCCGATCCGATGGAGGAACCAGATGACGACGATCGAGATCCCGCGCAAGCGTCGGAAGCAGATCAAGAAGCTCAAGGGCCAGACCGCCACGCTCCTCGGAGAGCAGCGCAAGGTCCTCGAGCACGCGAACGCGATCCTGGCCGAGGCCCGGTCGAACGCAGCAGACGCAGCCCGCAAGGACATCGCCCCCCGCGTGCAGAACGCGATCGACAACGGCATCCGCCCGGCCGTCGCGACGGGGGTGCACGCAGCGACCTCGGCAGCGCAGAGTGCATCGCACCGCTTCCAGTCGGAGGTCGTGCCCGGCCTGGTCTCAACCGCCGGTTCGGTGCTGAGCATCGGTGACCTCGCGAAGGACCCGCGGGTGAAGAAGATCGTGAAGAACGCCCAGAAGAAGGGCAAGCAGGCCAAGAAGGCCGCGGGCAAGTACGTGCCGCAGCAGAAGAAGGGCCTCGGCTTCGGTGGCGTCGCGCTCATCGTCGTCGGCGTGGTCGCCGTCGCCGGTGCCGCGTACGCCGCGTACCAGACGCTCCGTGCGGACGACGACCTCTGGGTCGCCGACGACACGGACTCGGCGGAGAAGCCCGCCGCCTGACCTCCCGGTTCGTACGAAGGGCCCCGGCGCTGCGCCGGGGCCCTTCGTCGTCCCCGGGTACTGGCGTTCGTGCACCCGCCCGCCGCGTGCTCTGGACGCACCCGTCCATCTGCCTGGAGGCACGCGCCGGCCCGCCACCGCGCGCCTCCCGTCCGCCACGCGGTCCTGCGGTCGTGCGGTCGTGCGGTCGTGCGGTCGTGCGGTCACGCAACGCGCCACGGGAACACCGCCGAGCGGCCGCAACCTGTCGCCCAGACAGCGCGCAAACGACAGTTCCTGCCACCTCGGCGAACCGCACGCGGCATGTCGTGACCACTCGACGAAGACGATGCGGAGTGGCGAGAGCCGGACCCGGCCACCGCGGAGCGGCGCCGAAGGCGCGCAGACGAACACGGCGACCGAGACCGGCGGACGAGGAACGAGCGAAGCAGCGTTCGCCCTGAGGGAGTGGAGCCTGGGAGAATCGAACTCCCGACATCCTGCTTGCAAAGCAGGCGCTCTACCAACTGAGCTAAGGCCCCTGGACACCTGTGGTGCAGGTGTTGGAGGGAAGTGGTGGGGCTACAAGGACTTGAACCTTGGACCTCTTCGTTATCAGCGAAGCGCTCTAACCGCCTGAGCTATAGCCCCTCAGACCGGATGAAAGCCTACCGCACGATCCCGCCGGAACGAAATCGAGCACTGGCGCCATCCGGCCCGGGTGTGTCAGTTGTTCGTGAAGCCGACGAGCAGGCCGCCGGTGATCCGCACACTGAGGTTGTAGAGCACGCTCACGATCGCGCCGAGCACGGTGCCGACGACGACGTTGAGGATGCCCACGACGATCGAGAACCCGAGGACCTGGCCCAGTGAGAACTGGTCCATGATCGAGTAGCTGTTCTGCCCGGTGACGTCCTTGAGCAGGGCGTCGACCTGCGTGAACACGCCCGTCTGGTTGAGGATGACCCACACCAGGGCGGTGGCGACCACGATCACGATGCTGCCCGCAAGGGCGATGAGGAAGCTCAGCTTCACCATCGACCAGAAGTCGAGGTAGACCAGCCGCAGGCGGACCTGGCGGGTGCCGACGGGACGCTTCGCCTTCTTCTGGAGCTTCTCGGCGACACTACTCATTGCTTGACTGGTCCTCTCCGGCCTCGTCGTCGACGGGCGCGGGGTTGGTGGGCGCGTTGTCGATGGGGTCAGTGGGTTCCGGCGCCGCTTCGGCCGGGCTGACCGTCTCGACCGGGCCCGCTGGCTCGATCTCGGCGTCGTCCTGGTCGACCAGGTTCCGCTCGGTGTTCTGGGCCACGGCGATGATCCGGTCGTTCTCCGCGAACCTCGCGAAGACCACGCCCATCGTGTCTCGGCCCTTGGCGGGGACCTCGGCCACGGCAGACCTTACCACCTTGCCCGATTGCAGCACGACGAGCACCTCGTCGTCCTCGCCGACGATGAGCGCGCCCACGAGGTCGCCACGGTCGAGCGCCAGCTTGGCCACCTTGATGCCCAGACCGCCACGGCCCTGCACCCGGTACTGGTCGACGGAGGTGCGCTTGGCGTAGCCGCCCTCGGTCATCACCCAGACGAACCCGTCGTCGGACACGACCCGGGCTGCGAGCAGCGAGTCGCCGTCGCGGAAGGACATGCCCTTCACACCCGAGGTCGACCGACCCATGGGACGCAGGGTGTCGTTGGTCGCGGTGAAGCGGAGCGACATGCCCTGGCGGGAGACGAGCAGCAGGTCGTCGTGCTCGTCGACGAGGAGCGCCTGCCGGAGCTTGTCGCCGTCGCGCAGGTTGATCGCGATGATGCCGCCGGTGCGGTTCGTGTCGTACTCGGTGAGCGCGGTCTTCTTCACCAGGCCGTGCTCGGTGGCGAGGACGAGGTACTGCGCGACCTCGTAGTCGCGGATGTCGAGCACCTGCTGGATCTGCTCGTCGGGCTGCATGGCGAGCAGGTTCGCGACGTGCTGGCCCTTCGCGTCGCGGCCGGCCTCCTGGAGCTCGTACGCCTTGGCGCGGTAGACGCGGCCCTGGTCGGTGAGGAACAGGAGCCAGTGGTGCGTCGTCGTCACGAAGAAGTGCTCGACGATGTCGTCGGCGCGGAGCTGGGCGCCACGGACGCCGCGGCCACCGCGGTGCTGCGACCGGTACTGGTCACTGCGGGTGCGCTTGACGTACCCGCCGCGGGTGATGGTGACGACCATCTCCTCTTCGGGGATGAGGTCCTCGATGGACATGTCGCCGTCGTACCCGAGCATGATCTCGGTCCGGCGATCGTCGCCGAAGCGGTCGACGATCTCCTCGAGCTCGTCGCGGATGATCGTGCGCTGCCGGGTCTCGGACGCCAGGATGTCCTGGAAGTCGGCGATCTTGCGCTCGAGTTCCTCGGCCTCGTCGTGGATCTTCTGCCGCTCGAGGGCGGCGAGCCGGCGGAGCTGCAGCTCGAGGATCGCGCGCGCCTGGATCTCGTCGACGGACAGCAGGTCCATCAGGCCGGTCCGGGCTTCCTCCACGTCGGGCGAGCGACGGATGAGGGCGATGACCTCGTCGAGGGCGTCGAGCGCCGCCAGGTAGCCGCGCAGGATGTGCGCCCGCTTCTCGGCCTCGCGCAGACGGAACTGCGTGCGGCGCACGATGACGTCGATCTGGTGGGCGACCCACGCCGAGATGAAGCCGTCGAGCGGCAGGGTGCGGGGCACGCCGTCGACGATCGCGAGCATGTTCGCGCCGAAGTTCTCCTGCAGCTGCGTGTGCTTGTACAGGTTGTTCAGCACGACCTTGGCCACGGCGTCGCGCTTGAGCACGATGACCAGGCGCTGGCCGGTGCGCCCGGAGGTCTCGTCGCGGATGTCGGCGACGCCCGCGAGCTTGCCGTCCTTGACGAGCTCGGCGATCTTGATCGCCAGGTTGTCCGGGTTCACCTGGTACGGCAGCTCGGTGACGACGAGGCAGGTGCGGCCCTGGATCTCCTCGACCGCGACGACCGCGCGCATCGTGATCGACCCGCGACCCGTGCGGTAGGCGTCCTGGATGCCCTTCGTGCCGAGCACCTGCGCGCCGGTCGGGAAGTCCGGCCCCTTGATGCGCTGCATGAGCGCGGCGAGGAGCTCTTCACGCGTGGCGTCGGGGTTGTCGAGCGACCACTTGGCGCCCTCGGCGACCTCGCGCAGGTTGTGCGGCGGGATGTTCGTCGCCATGCCGACCGCGATGCCGACCGAACCGTTGACGAGCAGGTTCGGGAACCGGGCCGGCAGGATCGCCGGCTCCTGCGTGCGGCCGTCGTAGTTGTCCTGGAAGTCGACGGTGTCCTCGTCGATGTCCCGGACCATCTCGAGCGCGAGCGGCGCCATCTTCGTCTCGGTGTACCGCGGGGCGGCGGCGCCGTCGTTGCCGGGCGAGCCGAAGTTGCCCTGCCCGAGCGCGAGCGGGTAGCGGAGCGACCACGGCTGCACCAGGCGGACCAGGGCGTCGTAGATCGCCGAGTCACCGTGCGGGTGGAACTGACCCATCACGTCGCCGACGACACGGGAGCACTTCGAGAACGCGCGGTCCGGGCGGTACCCGCCGTCGAACATGGCGTAGATCACGCGGCGGTGCACCGGCTTGAGGCCGTCGCGGACCTCCGGCAGGGCACGGCCGACGATGACCGACATCGCGTAGTCGAGGTACGACCGCTGCATCTCGAGCTGCAGGTCGACCTGCGAGATGCGGTCACCGGAGACGACGATGTCCCCGCTGTCGCCGTGGACGATCTCGGGCTGCTCGTCGGCGCCGTTCTCGTTGTCGTCAGCCATGTGGCTTCGTTCCCTTTCTGGACAGCCCGGAGGCTGTGGTTCCGTTGGTCGCGCCGGGCGCGACCACAGGTGGTCAGGACTGGTCGACGCGGCGTGCGCCGCGCCTCCTGGCCGTTAGATGTCGAGGAAGCGCACGTCCTTGGCGTTCTGCTGGATGAACTGGCGACGCGACTCGACGTCCTCGCCCATCAGCGTCGAGAAGACGCTGTCCACCGCGGCGGCGTCCTCGAGCGTGACCTGCAGGAGCGTCCGGGTGTCCGGGTTCATCGTGGTGTCCCACAGCTCCTTGTAGTCCATCTCGCCGAGGCCCTTGTAGCGCTGGATCCCGTTGTCCTTCGGGATCCGCTTGCCGGCTGCCAGGCCGGCCTGCATGAGGGCATCGCGCTCCCGGTCGCTGAAGACGTACTCGTGCGCCGAGTTCGACCACTTCAGGCGGTACAGCGGCGGCTGCGCGAGGTACACGTAGCCACGCTCGATGAGCGGCCGCATGTAGCGGAACAGCAGCGTGAGGAGCAGCGTCGTGATGTGCTGGCCGTCGACGTCGGCATCGGCCATCAGCACGATCTTGTGGTACCGGGCCTTGTCCGGGTCGAAGTCCTCGCCGATGCCGGCGCCGAACGCCGTGATCATCGACTGGATCTCCTGGTTCGCGAGGGCGCGGTCGAGCCGGGCCTTCTCGACGTTGAGGATCTTGCCGCGCAGGGGCAGGATCGCCTGGGTCATCGGGTTGCGGCCCTGCACGGCGGAACCGCCGGCGGAGTCACCCTCGACCATGAAGATCTCCGACAGGGTCGGGTCCTTCGACTGGCAGTCCTTGAGCTTGCCGGGCATGCCGCCCGACTCGAGCAGGCCCTTGCGACGGGTGGTCTCGCGCGCCTTGCGGGCAGCGAGCCGTGCCTGCGAGGCCTGGATCGCCTTGCGGACGACGTCGCGCGCCTGGGTCGGGTTGCTCTCGAACCAGTGCGTCAGCTCGCTGCCGACGACGCGCTGGACGAAGCCCTTTGCCTCGGTGTTGCCGAGCTTGGTCTTCGTCTGGCCCTCGAACTGCGGCTCGCCGAGCTTCACGGAGATGACGGCCGTCAGGCCCTCGCGGATGTCGTCACCCGTGAGGTTGTCGTCCTTCTCCTTGATGATCTTGGCTTCGCGCGCGTACTTGTTCACCAGGTACGTCAGGGCGGCACGGAAGCCCTCTTCGTGGGTCCCGCCCTCGTGCGTGTTGATCGTGTTCGCGAAGGTGTGGACGCTCTCCTGGTAGGAGGTGTTCCACTGCATCGCGACCTCGAGCGCGATCTTGCGCTCCGGGTCCTCGGCCTCGAACCCGATGACGTCGGGGTGGACGAGGTCGGCCTTCTTCTGCGAGTTGATGTACTCGACGTAGTCGGCCAGTCCGCGCTCGTAGTGGAAGGAGTCCTTGCGGGCCTCTTCCCCTTCTTCCGGGGTGCGCTCGTCCAGCAGGTTGATCCGCAGGCCCTTGTTGAGGAACGCCATCTGCTGGAACCGGGTGCGCAGGGTCTCGTAGTCGAACTCGACGGTCTCGAAGATGTCGGCGTTCGGCCAGAAGGTGATCGTGGTGCCGTGGTCGTCGGACGGTTCGTCCTGCGAGACCGGGGCGACGGGGACGCCGTCGGTGTAGCTCTGGCGCCACACGTGGCCCTGGCGGCGGACCTCGACGTCGAGTTCGCTCGACAGCGCGTTCACGACGGAGGACCCCACGCCGTGCAGACCACCGGAGACCGCGTACCCGCCGCCGCCGAACTTGCCGCCGGCGTGCAGGACGGTGAGCACGACCTGCAGCGTCGAGACGCCCTCGGCCGCGTGGACGTCCACCGGGATGCCGCGGCCGTTGTCGACGACGCGGACGCCGCCGTCCTCGCGGATGGTGACGTCGATCGTGTCGCAGTAGCCGGCGAGGGCCTCGTCGACGGAGTTGTCGACGATCTCCTGGACCAGGTGGTGCAGACCGCGCGGGCCCGTCGAGCCGATGTACATGCCGGGGCGCTTGCGCACGGCCTCGAGCCCCTCGAGCACCTGGATCTGGTCCGCGCCGTAGGATGGTTCGCTCTGCGGGGTCTCCGCGTCGAGCGGGTTCTGCGGTTCGTCTTCAGATCCTGATGCCATGTCGAGCGTGCTCCTGCCTGCGCGCGGAACGCCCGCGCACTGCACCTCCCAGTCTACCGCAGGGACCCCTCTTCCGAGGCGTCATCCGGCCCTCAGACGGGCTTTTTTGGCACCGCAGGATGATTTCGTCTGGTCACCCGTAGGTGTCGCGGGGGCCGCGCCCCTGGACCGTCCTGGGACCGCGTTTCCAGGTGGGGGCGTCCGGCCCCGAAACCCGGATCGACTCGACCCCGGCCTCCGGGTGCCGCTCGGCGATCGTCGTCGTGACCGACGCGCGCATGAGTCGGAGCTGCGTCGCCCACGCGGTCGAGTCGCAGCGGATGACGAGCGCGCCGTCGTCGATCGTCACCGGGGTGGAGTGCTTCGCGAGCTCGTCACCCACGACGCTCGGCCAGTCCACGAAGAGCTCCGAGCGGGCGAGCGGCTCCGTCCAGCCGAGCTCCTGCGCGAGCGAGCCGACGATGTCGCCGAGGCCCCTCGGCTCGCGACCCCGCCCGTACGGCACGGTGTCCGCGTCGAACTCGCGCGCCCGCCGCCGACGGGCGTCGGTGCCGCGCTTCGACGGGTCGCCGAACACGGCACGGAGGTGCCGGTAGACCCGTGCGGGCTCGGTCGGCTTCCAGGGGCGGGGCATCAGGAGCCGGTCCTCGGTGCGGCCGTGTCCGGGGTCGGGGTCGGGGTCGGGCCGGCGGTGCCGGCCGCGTCCGGCGTGCCGGCCGCATCCGCGGTCGGGGTCGGGTTTGCATCCGAGGTCGAGGTCGCGGTCGGGATCGCGTCCGCGGTGCTGGCCGCATCCGCGGTCGGGGTCGTCGCGTCGGTCGCGTCCGCCGTCGGGGTCGCGTCGTGCTCCGGACGGGAGGCTCGACCCGCGTCCGCCTCGTCGGTCACGATCGTGCCCGCCTCGATGCGCACCGTGTGCGCCGCCAACTGGCCGGGCACGTCACCGAAGACGGCGGCCGTGATGAGCACCTGCTCGTAGTCGGCGACCGCGTTCCCCAGCCGTTCCCGCCGCGACTCGTCGAGTTCGGCGAAGACGTCGTCGAGGATGATGATCGGGTCGCCCAGGCTCGACTCGGCCCGCAGGATCGAGGCACTCGCCAGCTGGATGGCGAGCGCGAACGACCACGACTCTCCGTGACTGGCGTACCCGCGGGCTGGTAACCCGTTCAACTGGAAGAGCACGTCGTCCCGGTGGGGTCCGACAAGGGTGAGCCCGCGGTCGAGTTCGTCCCGCCGCCGCCGCTCGAGCGCAGCCGCGAACGCCTCAGCCGCAGCCGGGACGGACACCGGCTCGTCGGGCGTCCCGAGCACCGGGTCGGTGGCGGCCGCCGACTCGGGGTCCCCGCCGCGGATCGACAGCACGCCCGCGATCGACGCGTCGTGGTGCTCGCCCGCGACGGTCGCGTAGGCCTCGGCCACGAAGGGCGCGAGCCGCCGTGTCAGGTGGTCGCGCGCCGCGACGATCTCGGCGCCGAGCCCGACCAAGCGGTCGTCCCACACGTCGAGCGTCGACAGTGCGTTCGCCTTAGCGCCCGTCGCCCGGGCCGACTTGAGCAGCGTGTTCCGCTGCCGCAACGTGCGGTCGTAGTCCGCGAGCACGCCCTGCATCCGCGGGGCGATCTGCCCCAGCAGCTCGTCGAGCATCCGTCGGCGACCGGCCGGTTCCCCACGCACGAGTGCGAGGTCCTCCGGGGCGAAGAGCACGCTCGTGCAGTAGCGCGGCAGCTCACGCGGCTTGATCGCCGACCGGTTCACCTGGGCACGGTTCGCGCCGGTGCGGTTGATCTGCACCTCGGCCAGGATGCTGCGCTCCTCGTGCGCGAGCCGCGCGCGGACGATCGCCGCGTCGCAGCCCTGTCGCACGAGTGCCGCGTCGGTGGGGACGCGGTGCGAACCGAGGGTGGAGAGGTACCCGATCGCCTCGACCAGGTTGGTCTTGCCCTGTCCGTTCCGCCCGACGAACAGGTTCGGCCCGCGTGCGAGGTCGACGTCCGCCTCCCGGTAGTTCCGGAAGTCGGTCAGTTGGAGGTGGTCGACGTGCACGCGGGCCGAGGCCGGGTTTCCCCGGGAAGTCCTAGGACTTCTTGACGGCGTGACCGCCGAACTGGTTGCGGAGCGCCGCGACGGCCTTCATCGTCGGGGACTGGCTGCCCTGACGCGAGACGAAGCGGGCGAACATCGCCGCGGACAGCGCCGGCATCGGGACGGCGAGCTCGATCGCCTCTTCGAGGGTCCAGCGACCCTCGCCCGAGTCGTCGACGTAGCCCTCGAGCTCGTCGAGCTTCGGGTCCTCGTTGATCGCGAGCACGAGCAGGTCGAGCAGCCAGGACCGGACGACCGTGCCGCGCTGCCACCCGGCGAAGACCGCGGGGACGTCGTGGACGATGTCCTTGGCCTCGAGGAGCTCGTAGCCCTCGCCGTACGCCTGCATGATCGCGTACTCGATGCCGTTGTGGACCATCTTCGCGTAGTGACCCGCGCCGACGCCGCCGGCGTGCGAGAAGCCCTCTTCGCGGGGACCCTCGGGACGGAGTGCGTCGAAGACCGGCATCGCGAACTCGACGTCCTCGACGGCGCCACCGACCATGAGGCCGTAGCCGTTGTCCTTGCCCCAGACGCCACCGGAGACGCCGGCGTCCATGTAGCGGATGCCCTTGGCGTCGAGCTGCTTGGCGTGCACCTCGTCGTCGAGCCACTTCGAGTTGCCGCCGTCGATGACGAGGTCGCCCTCGCTGAGGACCTCGGCGAGGTCGGAGATCACGTCGTCGGTGATCTTGCCGTGCGGGACCATGACCCACACGAGCTTCTTGCCCTCGGGCAGCGCCGCGGCGAGTGCGCCGAGGTCGGCGACGTCGGAGACGGCGGGGTTGGCGTCGTAACCGGTGACCTCGATCCCAGCGTTGCGGAGACGGGCACGCATGTTGTTGCCCATGCGACCAAGGCCGACAAGACCGATGTGCATGATTTCCTCTTCTGTTCGTCGTCGCGCTGATGCAGCGGGGAGCGCGTCAGCGCAGTGTTCGGCTGTTGCGCTTACCGCAGCAGGAGATTGGGCTGCAGCAGGTACCGGTAACCGTCGGTCGCTGCGGCCTCTTGCGAAGTCTGGCCGGTGATGAGCACCGGGCCCGGCTTGTTGGGGTTCTCCGTCTTGGTGAAGGAGATGCGGACGAACTCGGAGTGCACCGCGTTCAGTCCGTCCAGGAGGAACGCGGGCTTCAACGAGACCACCGTTTCCTCTCCGGTCAGCAACGCACTGATCGACTCTGACGCCTGCGCTTGTTCGGATCCGATCGCCTCGAGCGTGAGCCCGTCGACCGAGAAGGAGAACCGGAGGGCGGCTTCGCGCTCCAGGACGAGGGAGACCCGTCGGACGGCCTCGACCAGTTCCGCGGTGTTGATCACCGCGTGGTCGTTGACGGTCTCCGGGAAGAGCCGGCGGACCGGCGGGTAGTTGCCCTTGATGAGCAACGACGTCACGGTCTTGTCGTCGGCGTGGAACGCGATGAGCTCGCGGTCGGAGCTGCCCGAGATCGACACCGACACCGTGGACGCCGAGCCGAAGGTGCGGCCGACCTCCTGCAGGGTGCGCGCCGGGACGAGCGCGTGCAGCGGGTCGGAGCCGACGCGGCCGGAGTCCCAGGCGATGGTGCGGACCGCGACGCGGTAGCGGTCGGTGGCGATGAGCGACAGGTCGTTGTCGCCGACCTCGAGCTGCACACCGGTGATGACCGGGGTGACGTCGTCGCGGCTCGCGGCGACGGCCACCTGCGAGACGGCCTCGGAGAACGCGTCGCCCGGGATGACACCGGTCTGCGGACCGATCTCCGGCAGGGTCGGGTACTCCTCGACCGGCATGGACAGGAGCGTGAAGTGCGCGGAGCCGCAGGTGACCGAGATCTTCGAGTCCTCGGTGGTGAACGACACCGGGGCGTTCGGCAGTCGGCTCGCGATGTCGTTCAGCAGGCGACCCGAGACCAGGACCGTCCCCGGGTCGTCGATCTGCGCCGAGATCGAGGTCTGCGCCGAGACCTCGTAGTCGAACGACGAGAGCGTGAGTCGGTCGCCGTCCGCGTGGATGAGGACACCCGAGAGGATCGGGAGGGTCGTGCGCTGTGGGAGGAGCTTCACCGCGAAGGAGACGGCTTCGGAGAAGACGTCCCGGTTGACCTCGAACTTCACAGCTGGAACCCCTGTCGATCGGCTTGGACTGTCCGGCCGCCCCATTGTGGCACAGGCGGACGGAGCCCGGATTTCTTGTCATCCCGCCGTCCACAAGGTTGTCCCGCGGAGATGGATCGTTAACCAGGAGTAATGGTGTTAACGCCTGTGCACACTGTGGATAACCCTGTGCATGCCGCGCTGCCGTTGGGAACTACACGGTTGTGACTTGTTGACGGCCTGTGAGCGCTGTCTGGATGACGAAATCTCGTCTATCCACTTCCATCCCCAGTTTCCACAAGTGCCCCCTCAGCTGTGAACAACCGGGCGGCGTGTCCTCCACAGTTATCCACAGGCTTTCCACACTGTGAAGAGTCCGGCCACTGGAACCGTCTCAGATGGTGGACGGGGCCGCGACGGGGCCGATCTCAGCGGTACCGGCGGTCCTGCTTGATGCGGCTCGTGAGCTCGGTGACCTGGTTGTAGATCGACCGTCGCTCCTTCATGAGCTCGGTGATCTTCTTGTTCGCGTACATCACCGTCGTGTGGTCTCGGTTGCCGAACAGCTGTCCGATCTTCGGCAGCGACAGGCTCGTGAGCTCTCGGCAGAGGTACATTGCGATCTGTCGCGCGGTGGCGATCGCTTGCGACCGCGAGGAGCCGTAGAGGTCGTCGACGGAGAGCTTGAAGTACTCCGCGGTGTGGTTGATGATGTCCGTCGGCGCGACGACGTTGTCCTCGTCGAGGGTGATGAGGTCCTTGAGGACGGTCTGCACGAGGGCCATGTCGACGGCCGTCCGGTTCAGGCTCGCGAACGCCGTGACGCGGATGAGCGTGCCCTCGAGCTCGCGGATGTTGCTCGACACCTTCGAGGCCATGAACTCGAGGATGTCGTCGGGCACCTGCAGGTGGTCGGACTGCGCCTTCTTGCGGAGGATCGCGATGCGGGTCTCGAGCTCGGGTGCCTGCACGTCGGTGATGAGGCCCCACTCGAACCGCGAACGCATGCGGTCCTCGAAGCCGGTCAGGTGCTTCGGCGCGACGTCGGACGTGATGACGACCTGCTTGTTGTGGTCGTGCAGCGTGTTGAACGTGTGGAAGAAGGCCTCCTGCGTGGAGTCCTTCCCCTGCAGGAACTGGATGTCGTCGATGAGCAGGATGTCGATGTCGCGGTACCGCTGCTGGAACTGGTTCGAGCGGTTGTTCGCGATCGAGTTGATGAAGTCGTTCGTGAACTCCTCGCTCGACACGTACCGGACGCGGATCCCCGGGTAGAGGCTCTCGGCGTAGTGACCGATGGCGTGGAGCAGGTGGGTCTTGCCGAGACCGGAGTCGCCGTAGATGAAGAGCGGGTTGTAGGCCTTCGCCGGCGCCTCGGCCACCGCGACCGCTGCGGCGTGGGCGAACCGGTTCGACGAGCCGATGACGAAGTTGTCGAAGTTGTACTTCGGGTTGAGGCGGGACTCCGGTCGTCCGCTCGTCCCCGGGGAGTCGATCTGGCTCGGCACGAACGGCGCTTCGATGTACTGGCGCGGGGCGGCGCTCTGCTCGACGATCTCCTGCACGGGCTCGGCGTACTCCGGCACGTTCGGGTCGACGCGGGGCTCGGAGGCCATGTCCGGGTTCACCGTGATCGCGAAGTTCGCGACCGAGTCGTCGCCGATGCGGGTCACGGCCTCGGTGATCGGGATCCGGATGCGCTGCTCGAGCATGCCGCGGGTGAGGTCGTTCGGCACCTCGAGGTAGAGGGTGCCGGCGAGGACGCCCTTCGGCTCGACGAGGTTGAGGAAGCCGTGCAGCTGCGGCGTGATGCGGGGGTCCTCGGCGAGGAGTCCGAGTACGGATGACCAGAGGTCCTCGACGGGGTCGGCCGGCATCGTCATGCGCGCTCGTCTCCAGGTGTCGTGTCGTGCGGTCGCCGCCGGACGGTGGTGCGGCAGCGGGTCGGACAGGCCGAGGCACCGGGGCGGTCCGCGCCGGATCAGGGTCGACGCGGGCGGGTCGTCTGCGGCTCCGCGGGCTTCGTCGGCGCCTCGTTCCACCGTGGTTCCCAACAGGGTTGTCCACAGCGTTGTCCACGAGCGTCCCGCGTCGCGCGACAGGAGTACTTCCCTGTCGTACCGGGGCACGGAGCCGATCGATCACCCCACTGTAAAGGACCGGACCGACGTGCACCGAACGGAAGTTGTCCCCAATGTGGAGAATCGTGGTCGGCCACCCGTCCGTCGGAGGGGTCGCCGGCGGGGTTTGACCTGGTCGCCGCTGTCACGTACCGTTAACCAGTTGACTGCGGCCTCTTGGTCGCGCCCATCTGCGTCGTTCGACACCCGGACGGCTACACATACGTGACGGCTCGCCGCGAGCAGCCGTGTGGAGAACATCATGAGCAAGCGCACCTTCCAGCCGAACAACCGCCGCCGCGCCAAGAAGCACGGCTTCCGCCTCCGCATGCGGACGCGTGCCGGCCGTGCCATCCTGTCGGCGCGTCGCGCCAAGGGCCGCACCGAGCTCTCGGCCTGATCAGGCTCACCGCCTGATCCGGTCATCGGTCTGACCCCGGCGTCGCAGTGTTGGCCAGCGCCAACCGCGTCGTGCGCGGGGACGACTACCGGAACGTCGTGCGTCGTGGTCGCAAGAGCGCCACGGCGCACGTCGTCGTATCCGTCGTCCGTCAGCCCGGGGATCGATCCGCGCCGACGCGGTTCGGGTTCATCGTCGCGAAGACCGTGGGCAACGCCGTGACCCGGAACCTGGTCAGGCGACGGCTCAAGGCCATCGCGCACGACCTGCTCGTCGAGCACCCCGAGGGGTACGACGTGGTGGTCCGTGCACTGCCAGCCGCATCGCAGGCCGGATGGCCTACCCTGCTCGAAGACGTCACGCGCTCCTTCGCGCGCGGGGTGGAGAAGGCAGCATGAACCGCACTCTGTGGACCCGGCTGGCCTGGGTCGTCGCGTTGCTCCCACGCAACGCGTGCGTCGTCGTGCTCCGGGCGTACCGCGCGGCGATCTCGCCGCTCTACGGGAACGTCTGCCGCTACCACCCGTCGTGCTCGCGGTACGCCCTCGAGGCGATCCAGCAGTACGGCGTCGTCCGCGGATCGGCCATGGGCGCCTGGCGAATCGCCCGCTGCAACCCCTGGGCTGCTGGTGGCATCGACGACGTCACGGAACGTCGTCACCCGTTCGTCGTCAACCGGTTCGGGTTCGTCCTCGCGCCGATCCCGCAGCAGCCGCACCCCGCGGTCGGAACGGCCCGGCCGGTCCTGCTCCCCCAGCGCACTCGAAAGGCGTAGCCGTCCCCATGGACATCATCGGAACGATCCTCTGGCCGCTCAAATGGGTGGTCTCCGCCATCCTCGTCGGCTTCCACTGGATCTTCGAGAACCTCGGCATGGATCCCGGAGCGGGCATCACCTGGGTGCTCTCCATCATCTTCCTGACGTTCGTGGTCCGCGCCGCGCTCATCCCGATCTTCGTGAAGCAGATCAAGTCGCAGCGTCGCATGCTCGAGGTCGCGCCGCAGCTCAAGAAGATCCAGGACAAGTACAAGGGCAAGAAGGACCAGTTCTCGCGTGAGGCCATGAGCCGCGAGACCATGGCGCTGTACAAGGAGACCGGGACGAACCCGCTGAGCTCCTGCCTGCCGTTGCTGCTGCAGATGCCGATCTTCTTCTCGCTGTACTCGGTGTTGCACGAGGCGCAGATCAACAAGACCGGCATCGGCCTGCTGACGAACGACCTCGCGGCCTCCTTCGGCAACGCGGCGCTGTTCGGGGCTCCCCTGCACGAGACGTTCACGAACGCCTCCGGCTGGGAGGTCCGCGCGATCGCCGGCTTCATGATCGTCGTGATGACGGCCTCGCAGTTCGTCACCCAGCTGCAGCTCGTCGCCAAGAACATGTCCCCGGAGACCAAGGAGTCTCCGATGTACCGCCAGCAGAAGATGATGCTGTACATCCTCCCGCTGGTCTTCGTCATCTCGGGCCTGAGCTTCCCCCTCGGCGTCATGTTCTACTGGCTCGCCTCGAACATCTGGACGATGGCGCAGCAGTACTTCGTCATCCGCAGCATGCCGACGCCGGGCTCCGAGGCCGCCCTCGCCCGCGAGGCACGTCTGGCCAAGAAGGCCCAGCGTCGCGGTGTCGCCACCCCGGTGCTCGCCGAGGCCGGCGCCGGCGCCGGTGCGGCCGAGGTCGAGGCCGTGCGCGTCACCACCCAGCGTCAGCAGCCGGTCGGCAAGCAGCGCTCGAAGAAGAACGGGAAGAAGTAAGTGACCGAGCAGGACACCGCCGCAGCCGTCGACACCCCCGAGTCCGAGGACGCGCGTGACGAGGCTGACATCGCCGCGGACTACATCGAGGAACTGCTCGACATCTGCGACCTCGACGGCGACATCGAGATCGAGGAACGTGCCGGTCGGGTCTACCTGTCCGTGACGGACGACGGCGAGGCCCTGCGGGTGCTCTCGAAGCCGGACACCGTGACCGCCCTGCAGGAGCTCACGCGCATCGCGGTGCAGGCCGAGACCGGCGAGTTCAGTCGGCTCATCCTGGACGTCGGTGGCTCGCGGGACGCCCGCGCCGGCGAACTCCAGCGGCTCGTCGACACCGCGGTCGAGCGGATCGAGGCCGGCTCGTCGTCGGCGGCACTGCCCCCGATGTCCTCGTACGAGCGCAAGCTCGTGCACGACTTGGTCGCCGAGAAGGGCTTCCACTCGGAGTCCGAGGGTGAGGGTCGGGACCGCCACACGGTCGTCACCCGATGACCGATCCGGACACCACGACCGAGGACGCACTCGCGGTCGAGGCCGAGCCGGCGGCGGCGGTCACCCTCTTCGGTGCACGGATCGACCTCGCGCGGTCGTTCACTGCGGAACTCGCTCGTCGTGGCGAGGAGCTCGGGCTGATCGGCCCTCGTGAGTTGCCGCAACTGTGGACACGACACATCCTCAACTCTGCGCTCTTGGCACCCCTTCTGGAGGCCCGTGGCCGGGTCGCCGACGTCGGCTCCGGCGCTGGGCTCCCCGGCCTCGTGCTCGCCATCGCCCGGCCGGATGTCTCCTTCACGCTCATCGAGCCGATGGAGCGCCGTGTCGATTGGCTGACGAGCGAAGCTGCTCGTCTGGGCCTGGAGAACGTGACGGTGCTGCGCGCACGCGCTGAAGACGTCGCTGACGACGTGGTGGTCGACCAGGTCACCGCACGTGCCGTGAGCGCCCTGTCGAAGCTCATTCCCCTGACGGTGCCGCTCGTCCGCTCGGGTGGACAGCTCATCCTGATGAAGGGTGCGCGGGTCGACGACGAGATCGAGAAGGCCCGCAAGGTGATCCTCCGCAAGCGACTCTCCGACGTTGAGGTCCTCGAGCTCGGGGAGGGCGTGGTCGACGAGACCACCCGCGTCTTCCGGGCTACAGTTGACTGACGCTGCGGATCGGGTCGGGACCACCGACCGCCGGCGGCTCCGCGTTTCACGTGAAACACCGAACCGGGGAAGAGGCACTCGTTGAGTTCATCGACCGACTACGACGCGTCGACACCGCTCGCACGCGAGATCGCCGACCTGAACCGTCGTCGACGGGCCATCGCCACCCAGCAGTTCCCGCTGCCGGCCGAGACGCGGATCATCACCGTCTCGAACCAGAAGGGTGGCGTCGGCAAGACGACCACCACGGTCAACCTGGCGGCAGCGCTGGCACACGGTGGCGCCCGCGTCTTGGTCATCGACCTCGACCCGCAGGGCAATGCGTCGACGGCGCTCGGGGTGGACCACCAAGCCGAGGTCGCGAGCATCTACGACGTCATCGTCGATGAGGCGTCGATGGCTGACACAGTGCAGGCCTCCCCCGAGTCGGACACGTTGTGGTGCGTCCCGGCGACCATCCACCTCGCAGGCGCCGAGATCGAGCTGGTGTCCCTCGTCGCACGCGAGCAGCGGCTGCGCACTGCGCTCGACCTGTACCTGCAGTCGCTCGACGAGCCGTACCACTACGTCTTCATCGACTGCCCGCCGTCGCTCGGGTTGCTGACGATCAACGCGTTCGTCGCCGCGCAAGAGGTCCTCATCCCCATCCAGTGCGAGTACTACGCACTCGAGGGGCTCAGCCAGCTGCTGCGGAACATCGAACTGATCGAGCGGCACCTCAACCCGAAGCTCAGGGTCTCGACCATCCTGCTGACCATGTACGACGGCCGAACGAACCTGGCGAACCAGGTGGCCAACGACGTCCGTGAGCACTTCGGGAGCCAGGTGCTCACCGCCATGATCCCGCGGTCCGTCCGCGTGAGTGAAGCGCCGAGCTACGGACAGAGTGTCGTCGCGTACGACGTGAATTCGTCGGGATCGCTGTCCTACCTGGAAGCAGCAGCCGAGATCGCAGCACGAGGAGCGCAGAACTGATGGCACCGAAGCGAACCGGACTGGGCCGAGGCATCGGCGCGCTCATCCCGACGGCGAACGAGCAGCAGGACCGACCGGTCGACGTGTTCTTCCCGACCGGAGGATCGCCGTCCTCCGCACCGACCGCCGACGACCTGGTGGCCGTGCCCGGGGCTCGCCTGGCGAACCTCAACCCCCTCGACGTGATCCCGAACGCGCAGCAGCCGCGCAAGGAGTTCCGTGAGGAAGAACTCCAGGAGCTCGTCCACTCCATTCGGGAGATCGGCGTCCTGCAGCCGATCGTGGTTCGGCCGATCGCCGGCGCCTCCGGGACCGAACCCCAGTACGAGCTCATCATGGGCGAGCGTCGACTGCGAGCCACCAAGGAGCTCGGCCTCAGCACGATCCCGGCCATCGTCAAGGACACTCCCGACGACGCGATGCTCCGGGACGCGTTGCTCGAGAACCTGCACCGTGCGCAGCTCAACCCCCTCGAGGAGGCGTCCGCCTACCAGCAGCTGCTCGCCGACTTCGGCATCACCCAGGAGCAGCTGGGCCAGCGCATCGGCCGATCGCGGCCGCAGATCACGAACACGATCCGCCTGCTCCGCCTCCCCTCCCCCGTGCAGCGGCGCGTGGCGGCCGGTGTGCTCTCCGCCGGCCACGCCCGTGCCATCCTCGCGGCGCCCGACGCAGAGGCGATGGAGTACCTGGCGGAGAAGATCGTCAACGAGGACCTGTCGGTACGCGCCGCGGAGGCCATCGCCCAGCAGCTCTCGTCGAAGACGCCGCCGAAGGCCGCTCCGCAGCCGAGCAAGCGCCAGGCGCACTTCAACGACCTCGCTGACCGACTGGGCGACCGCCTCAACACCCGGGTGAAGATCGCGGTGGGCGCTCGGAAGAGCTCGGTCTCCATCGAGTTCGCGAACGGCGACGACCTCAACCGCATCCTCGGCGAGCTCGGTATCGAGGACGTCGCGGGCTGACGTCCCGCCGCAATCCGCAGCTATGGCATCTGTACGGCGCTGTGCGTCCGTCTGAGGGCCGATCGGCGGTGCGGTGTCCACGGATCCGGGTGACGGTCTGTTGCGTCCTGCGTGAGCCCGCTACGGCCCATCGAGCACCTCCGTCGTCTCGAGCCCGATACGGCGGGCCGCGTTTCACGTGGAACATCGGCCCACGGCCGGATGCGGCGGTCCTGGGCCACCATCTGCCCGATCCTGCCGATGTGCTGCCGACCGCTGCGACCTGCAGATCGAGCGAAGTCGCCTGTACCTCGGGGCATCAGGAGCGGCCTGCCCTCGACCCACATGGTCTGCTGCACGCCGCCATGATGGTGTTCGGGCAAGGTATTCGGGCCGGGGCGTGCGAATGGCTGTGGTGTAGCTCAGAATCGGCCCTGCTCCGAGTTGCCGCTCCACACCGACCCACGGGATGGAAGGAACGCGTGCGCGGCGCTGGACGATGCCCGCGGTACGAGGAGGAGCTCGTCGCCGAGGTCCTCCCGTCGAGGCAGCGCAATCGATGTTGGGGCGGCGCTTCGGTCCGTTCGGTCCTCGCTCGGCGTGGCCCGTGCGCGTTCTCCCCGGCGCTCGGGATCGGCACCTCGGCCGGCGAACTGGTGCGGCGGTTGTCCGTTGGAGAGGGAGTGCGGTGCAAGCGGACGAACCTGCCGCATCGCGGGTCAGCGTCGTACGCGGCGCCACGTGATCGATCTGGTGACGTGCGGGTTCGGGATACGGGCTGACGCGGAGGCAGCCAGCTCGCTCTGCGTCGGTGTCGCGGGTGGCGAGTGTTACGGGCAGATCGAGGCCAGGGTGGCGATGCCTCCTGTCACGCTGGTCGCGCAGGCCGGGTCGAGCGTGCTGCCCGCGGACCAATGCGACGACGTTCTCCGTGAGAGCCCACGACCGACGCCGGAGAGTCCAACGCGAACACGGCACGCAGCGAGTCGCGACCGCTGACGCCGAGGGAGGTACGCGCAGTGACGCCATGGAGTCCGTTCGAGCGAAGGTGACCCAGTCCAGCGACTCAGTCCGTGGTACCGCGTCGTGAACGTTGTCCCATGTTGAACGACTTTCGGCCCCGATCGACATCGGGTCGTCCCGCCTGAGGGAGCGCTCGATGGAGTCGCAGGAGCGCCGCCTAGGCGACCGGTCCGCGCACCGCTCCGCCGCTGCGGAGGATGGGGGCAACGTCGCCTCTGCGGACCATCGAGCAGTGCGATCGCTGTCCGAGCCCGCCACCAGCCCGCGGCGTCAATACGACGACGGCGATTGCCGAACCCGAGGACGACGACGAGTCGACACCAACCCGCCTCCGTCCACGGGAGTCGTGCAGCCGGACGATCGGCCCTCCGGTGCGCGGCTCCGCACGTGGCCAATGTCACCAAGTAGACGGCTGCCGGGGCAGCAGCACGGGATGTTCCACGTGGAACGTGTCGAAGACCCGGGTTCGGGACGCCTCAGGCGTGGTGGTCCCGGATGGCCTGCTCCGCGAGCTCGGCGTACGTCCACCCGAGGTCGAAGCCGGACGCCGACAGGGCCTGCGGCAGCAACGACGTTTCGGTGAGGCCCGGCAGCACGTTGGCCTCGAGGAACCAGGGCGTACCGGCAGCGTCGATGATGAGGTCGACGCGCGAGAGGTGACGGAGGCCGAGCGCCGCGTGGGCAGCGACAGCGGCCTCGGCAGCCGCTCCCGCGAAGGACTCGGACAGGCGCGCGGGCGTGTAAAAGGTCGTCTCCCCCGCGTTGTACCGCGCCTCGAAGCCGTAGATGCCGTTCCGGGGAACGATCTCGACGGCGGCGAGCGGAACCGGCCCGTCGCCGGTGTCGATGATGCCGACCGCGACCTCGGTGCCCCGAATGAGCTGCTCGACGACGACGTCGTCGCAGTACGTGTAGGCGGTCACCATGGCTCGCGGCAGGTCCTTGACGTCCTCGACGAGGGTGACGCCCTGGGCGCTCCCGCCCCGGGCCGGCTTCACCGCGAGGGGCACCGGGTGTTCGGCAGCGATCGCCTCGAGGACGCCGACGGCGCCGAGTTCGCGGAACACGTCGTGGGACAGCGTCACAGATCGTGGAGTGCGGACGCCCGCCCGCGCGACCAGCGCGGAGGCGGTGGGCTTGTCCCAGGCGAGGCGAGCGGACGTGGAACGTGAGCCGACGAACGGGATGTCCACGGCCTCCAGGATGCCCCGCAGGGCGCCGTCCTCACCGGAGGCGCCGTGCAGCGCCGGCCACACGACGTCCGGGCGGGACTCGGTGAGGGCCGGTAGGAGCATCGCGTCGGCGTCGCGCAGGTCGACCTGCCAGCCGTACCCGGTGAGTGAGTCCGCGACACGACGGCCGGAGCGGAGGGAGACGTCTCGCTCGTGCGAGATGCCGCCGGCGACGACGACGACGTGACGGCGGGTGAGCTCGGCCATGCTGGGTCCTCAGGTGTGGAGCGGAGTGCGCTGTAGCGCGGAAAGCGCTGGTCAGGAAATGTTCGGCGGCGGAGCACTGACCGACGACGACTCACGCGTGACGGCGTTCGGCCGGGTCGCGGGGCCGAAGGTCTCGATGAGCTCGAGCTCGTCGTTCACGACGTTGGCGAGGCGCTTCACGCCGACGCGGATCTGTTCCGGCGTCGGGTAGCAGAACGACAGGCGGATGTGTCCGCCGCCCCGACCGTCGGCGTAGAACGCGGTGCCGGGCGTGTAGGCGACGAGCTCCTTCACGGCGCGGGGCAGCATGCCCTTCGAGTCGAGCGACTCGGGCAGCGTCAGCCAGACGAAGAACCCGCCGTTCGGCTTCGTCCAGGACAGGTCCGGCAGGAACTCCCCCAGGGCGGACAACATCGCGTCGCGGCGCTCGGCGTAGAGCCCGCGGAACGTGTCCACCTGGCCCTTCCAGTCCGCGGCGTCGAGGTAGGCGTTCACGACGTACTGGCCGAACGAGTTGGGCGCGAGCACGGCGGACTCGTTGGCGAGCACGAGCTTCTCGCGGATGGCGTGTGGTGCGAGTGCCCAGCCGACACGGAAGCCCGGCGCGAGGGTCTTCGAGAAGGAACCCAGGTAGACGACGCCCTCTTCGTCGATCGACCGGATCGCCTGCGGCGCGGGCTCGTCGAACCAGAGCAGCCCGTACGGGTTGTCCTCGAGCACGAGGATGTTGTTCGACCGGCAGATGTCGAGCACCTCGATGCGGCGCTCACGGCTCATCGTGACGCCGGCCGGGTTGTGGAAGTTCGGGATCGTGTAGAGGAACTTGATCCGCTTGCCCTGCGTCCGCAGGGCCGCGATGGCCTCGCGCAGGGCCTGCGGGACGAGGCCGAGCTCGTCGGTGGCGACGTGCACGGTCTCCGCCTGGTACGACCGGAAGACCCCGATGGCGCCGACGTACGAGGGTGACTCGGCGAGCACGACGTCGCCCGGGTCGATGAAGAGCCGGGTGACGAGGTCGAGCGCGTGCTGCGACCCGGTGGTGACGACGACGTCCTCGGCGCTCGCGCGGATGCCCTCGAGGCTCATGACGTCGACGATGTGCTCGCGCAGGGATCGCAGACCCTGGCCGCCGCCGTACTGCAGCGCCATGGCGGCGTCCTCGTTCATGACACGCTCCAGGGAGCCCGTGACGAGCTCTCTGGGGAGCGCGGAGACGTACGGCATGCCCCCGGCCAGGGAGACCACTTCCGGGCGCGAGGCGACGGCGAACAGGGCTCGGACCTCGGAGGCGCTCAGCCCGGCGGTGCGCTGGGCGTAGGAGTCGTACCAGGGGTCGAGGCTGTTGCCGTTCGTCATCGAGTGCTCCGTTCAGTGGGACATTCCCGCCACACTACGACATCGACCTCCGGAAGCCGGGCTGCGGGGTGGGGCCGATCGGGAACGAGTGGCATGCACGACGCCCCCCGTCACCGTGTCGGTGGCGGGGGGCGTCGGGTGGATCGGGGTGACCTACGCGAGGAACTCGGCGAGGTCGGCCTCGAGCGCGGGCTTCGGCTTGGCGCCGATGACGGTCTTGACGACCTCGCCGCCCTTGAACACCTTCATCGCGGGGATCGAGGTGATCTGGTAGTTCATGGCCGACTGGGGGTTGTCGTCCACGTTCAGCTTGACGATCTCGATCTTGCCGGCGTGCTCTTCGGCGATCTGGTCGAGGATCGGCGAGACGGCGCGGCACGGGCCACACCACTCGGCCCAGAAGTCGACGAGGATCGTCTTGTCGGACTGCAGGACCTCGTCCGAGAAGGTGGCGTCGGTGACAGCCTTGGCGTTGGACATGGGTGTCCTTTCGTGTGGAGTCGGTACAGGGTGTGCAACCGACCGGCGGGCTCCGGCATTCCGGGTGCCCGTGCGGCCGGTGCGGGTCAGGCGGAGATGGTGACCGGCTCGACCGGGGTGACGCCCTCGGCCTGGTCGGTCAGGGTGTCCTCGAGGTCGGCGAGGTACTTCTCGGCGTCGAGCGCCGCGACGGCACCGGAACCGGCGGCCGTGATGGCCTGGCGGTAGGTGTGGTCGAGGACGTCGCCGGCGACGAAGACCCCGGGGACGCCGACGGCCTTCGAGGTGCGGCCCTCGACCGCGATGGTGCCCTCCGGCGCCAGCTCGAGCTGGCCGTGCACGAGGTGCACGCGCGGGTCGTTGCCGATGGCGATGAACAGGCCGTCGAGGGCGAGCTCGCTCTCGGTGCCGTCGACGGTGTCCTTGAGGGTCACACCCGTCACGGCGGAGTCACCCTGGATGCCGATGACCTCCTTGTTCCACGCGAACTCGATCTTCGGGTCGTTGTGGGCACGGTCCTGCATGATCTTCGACGCGCGCAGGGTGTCCTTGCGGTGGATGACCGTCACCTTGTCGGCGAAGCGCGTGAGGAAGGTCGCCTCCTCCATGGCGGAGTCGCCACCGCCGACGACGGCGATGTTCTTCTGACGGAAGAAGAAGCCGTCGCAGGTCGCGCACCACGAGACGCCGTGGCCGGACAGGCGCTCCTCGTCGGGGAGTCCGAGGTGGCGGTACGCCGAGCCGGTGGCGTAGATGACCGCGAGGGCCTCGTACGTCGTGCCGGACCCGACGGTGACCTTCTTCACGTCGCCCGTCAGGTCGACGGACACCGCGTCGTCGTACAGGACCTCGGCACCGAAGCGCTCGGCCTGCTCCTGCATCTTGATCATGAGGTCGGGGCCCTGGATGCCCTCGGGGAAGCCGGGGAAGTTCTCGACCTCGGTGGTCTTGGTGAGCTCTCCGCCCGTCTCGACGCTCGAGGCGACGATGAGCGGCTTGAGCTCGGCGCGTGCGGCGTAGATGCCGGCGGTGAACCCGGCCGGACCGGAACCGATGATGATGAGCTGGCGCATGCCTGAATGCCCTTCCGTTGCGTGCTGACCGGGTCAACACATGGTACCGGCGCGGCATTCCACGCCGTACGGGAAGCGTGCGGTCAGCGGCCGAGGCGCTTGCGCAGGAGTCCGACGGCGTTCCTGATCTCGCCGTTCTTCGCGACGACGAGGACCCCGAAGTACACGACGGCCATCACCGCACCGGTCAGGACGATGGTGATGAGCGCGCCGGTGCGGTCCGACATCGCGAACCCGCTCGGGCTGAACGCGCCGAAGAACAGTGCCACGGCGGCACCGACCGCGCCGGCGACGAGCGCTGCGACGACGAACTGCAGGTGCGACCTGGTCACGACCGGTCCCTCGATGCTGCCGAGCTTCCGACGTACGAGGACGAGCGCCACGATCGTCTGCGCGGTCCCGGCGAGGGTCGTGCAGGCTGCGACCCCGATGCCGATCGCCGCGTTCGGGAGCGTGGAGGCCGCCAGTGCGCCGACCACGAACAGGACCGACTGGATGCACTGCATGAGGAACGGCGTGCGGTGGTCGTGCATCGCCCAGAACACGCGCTGGAGGATGAACAACATGCTGAACAGCACGAGCCCGGGCATGTAGGCGACGAGGACCGCACCGACCTGCAACGCGCTCTCGAAGGTCCCCTCGTAGAGCCGGCCGAAGGGGACGGCGACGACGACGAGCGCGACCGACGAGAAGACGGTGAACAGCCCGACGATGCGGAGCGACAGCGACAGGTTGCGGCGGACGGCGTCGAGGTCGCCACGTGCGGCGTCGTGGCTCATCCGGGTGAAGTACGCCGTCGCGATCGAGACCGCGATGATCGAGTGCGGCAGCATGAAGATGAGCCACGCGTTGCCGAGCACCGCGTTGCCGGGGCCGTCGTCCTGGCCCTTCCACGCGACGCTCGACTGCACGATCCCGGCGATCTGCGTCACCAGGATCATCGCGAACAGCCAGCCGGCGGCCGTTCCGGTCGACTTGAGACCGACGCCGCGCCACCGGAAGTCGGGGCGGAAGGACAGCCCGGCACGCTTCCAGAAGAGCGGCAGGAAGGCCGCCTGGGCGAAGACGCCGAGCGAGGCGCTGCCGGCAAGCAGGGCGATCTTCGCCGGCGTCCAGTCGTCCACTGCGGCGCCGCTGTTGCCGTACAGGGCGATGAAGACGACCAGGCCGGCGATGGCGATGACGTTGTTGAGCAGCGGCGCCCACGTGAACGGGCCGAAGACCTGCTTCGCGTTGAGGACCTCGCCGAGCAGCGAGTACATCGCGTAGAAGAGGATCTGCGGCAGGCACCAGAACGCGAACGCGATCGCCAGGTCGGTGGCGGCCGGCCCCCGGGAGTCCGAGGAGGTCGTGTAGAGGCGCACGAGCAGCGGCGCCAGGGCGGTCGCCGCGATCGTGATGACGATGAACGCGGAGCCGCCCAGCGTGACGATCTTGTTGACGTAGGACTGCCCGCCGTCGGCCGAGTCGCGCATCGAGCGAACGATCTGCGGGATGAGCACCGCGGACAGCAGGCCGCCCGCGATGAGCGCGTAGATGTTGTTCGGCAGCTGGTTCGCCACGGCGAAGGCGTTCGCCGAGGGGCTCGCGTTCTGCCCGATCGCGTACGCCAGCACGAAGGTCTTCGCGAACCCGAGGATGCGACTGACCATCGTGCCCGCCGCGAGCAGGGCGCTCGCCCGACCGAGACTGCGCTCGGCCACCGGCTCGGCGTCGACGTCTGGCTGGATCTGGGGGGTGCTCACGGTCGGCTCCTCGGGGTCGCGCGGCGGCGCGACGGTGCTCGTCGGGGCAGCGGCGGCCGGGAGGCCAGGCGCACCTCCGGCGCGGTCGGTCACGTCCCGCAGGTGGTCGCTCCCGGACCCCGGGGTCGGCCCGGCAGCGGTCGCAGGGGCGGTCGCATGCGCGCCCGCCACGGTGGGCTGCACCGCGAGCGGCCGGTTCGGGTCGTCGTCATCGTCGTCCGGCTCGCCGTTCCGGCGACGTGCGCGCTTGCGGATGCTGCGGAAGATGCCGAACCCGAAGATCAGGACGAGGGCCGCCGCGGCCGCCGCGGTGATGAACGTCTCCCACTGGGCCTGCACGTTGAGCTGCACGACGGCGGGGTCGGCGACGGCGACGCCGCTCGGGCTCGACAGCGACATCGTGAGCTCGACCGTGCCGTTGGCCACGGACTGCACCGGGACGGTCGCACGCGTCGACGACTTCGGCTGGACCTCGACCTCGATGTCGTTGCGGACGACGCGCAGGGCGGAGTTCGACGGCTGCACGAACAGGTGCACCGTCACCGGGTAGTCGGAGCGGTTCCGGATCGACACCGGGAGCGACGAGCGGTCGCCGAGCAGGGTGAGGCTGCTCGAGTCGACGATGCCGACCTTCTTCGTGGTCGCCGCCCAGGCTGCGGTACGCGCGTCGATCGCGGCGCCGAGTGCGTCGTCGTCGCCGCGCCAGGCGTTGGAGGCCAGGGCGAGCAGTCGGAGGCGCGCCGGTGCGGTGACCTGCTGCGGCGTCTCGAGGATGGTCGAGAACGCGGTCAGGCCCTGCTCGCCGCGGACGAGGCGTCGGAGCTGGTCGATGCGGTCGTCCCCGGTCGAGGACCCGTCGAGGGTGAGCGACCCGGCGACGGAGCCGACGGCCGTCGACAGGTCCGACGGGGCGACCCAGGCGGTGTTCTCGAGGGCGTCGAGTGCCTGGCTGAGCCGCTCGGAGTCGGAGGGCCAGTCGCGGCCGAGGGTCAGCAGGACCGGGCTGGTCGCGGTGCCGGCGCTGGCCGCGGTGGCGAGCGTGGCGGTCAGCTCGGACATCGCCGTGGCCCAGGTCTGCCGGTCCGAGGCGTTCGCGGCGGTGCGGAGCAGCCGGGACATCGTCTGGTCGGCGACGAGCACGTGGTCGTCGCCGATCTTCTCGGACGCGGCGATGGTGGTGTCCGCGCCCGCCGAGGTGTTGCCGCTGGCGACGATGGTCGTCTTCGTGCCGGCCCGGCGGAGGGCCGGCAGGTCCTTCGTCGAGACGGTGCCCTCGTCCGGCCAGGCGATGGACTGCAGCGAGTACGGGAAGTCGAGCAGGGACGCGGTGGTGGGGAGCGTGGTCGTGGCGTCGGTGGTGCCGGCGCCGGGCGTGGCGTCGTCGCCGGGGGCGGCGGTGGCGGTCGGGCTCGTGGTCGCACCCGGGGTGCCCGTCGGGGTCGGCGGCGCGGTCTCGGCGCCGGGGAAGTTCTCGTCCTTCACGGACTGGTCGAGGGAGATCGGTCCGAGGACGCCGTCCGAGCCGGCCTGCCGCAGCCCGGTGACGTCGGCGTCGGCGTACGGCAGCGCGAACGTCTCGTTGCGCAGGGACTCGAGGCGCTGCAGCCAGGTGGACGCGCTCGACGGGGCGTTCTCGCCGAGGATCCGGATCGAGGCGATGATGCGGGGGTCGACGGCGACGGCGACGTTGTGGTCCTCGGCGGCGTCGAGCTGCTGCGTCAGGGTGCCGTCGACGGAGGTCGCCGCGGCCAGGACCGCGGGGGTCAGGATGCCGTCGGTGGACTGCGGGACGGTGACGGGCATCGCGACCGAGACGCTGATCGGGGCCTGCTCGAAGTCCGGGTACCAGGTGATGGCGGAGCGGTCGACGGCGACGGTCTCCCCCGCGGTGTACTCGGCGGCGATGCGTC
The DNA here is from genome assembly GCF_001864895.1 of Curtobacterium sp. MCBA15_009. GTDB lineage: Bacteria > Actinomycetota > Actinomycetes > Actinomycetales > Microbacteriaceae > Curtobacterium. The sequence goes on along the minus strand of NZ_MJGO01000037.1, from coordinate 373,208 downwards.
GTGCGCCGAACCCGGGGTACCCGCCGAGGGCGACGTTGCCGGACACGATCGACACCGAGTCGATCGTCACCGAGCGGTGCGCGGGGACGGCCGGGATGTCCACGGAGTCCATGTGCGCGCCGAGGTAACCGGCCGTGGTGGTGTCCTGCAGCCATGCGGCAAGCGCGTCCCGCGTGCTCGCGGAGCGGAAGATGTCGAACTCGGCGGTCCCTGCCGGCAGTGCCGCGTCGGTGTCGTTCGTGACCGTGACGGACAGGGTGAGGTCCTGGTCGCGCTGCACGACGCCGCGGTTCGCCGGGGCGATCGAGATGGTCGCCTTGCCCGCGTCGGCGGCGGCCGGGTCGGCGACGTGCGACTTCGGGGCCGAGACCTCGGCCGCCGAGGCGTGGTCGGCACTGACGGGCGCGACGACCAGGCCGAGCGCGACGAGGGTCGACGCGGCTGCGGCGAGCGTGGTGCGGAGGATCTGCATACGAGGAAGCGGGCCACGGGGTCGGTGCGGGCCGAGCACGAGTGTACGAGGGGCGACGATGAACACAGCCCGTGCGCGCGGGACCGGTGGAGAACTCCTGGCCTCGATCTGGGAGGATGAGGACCGTCATGCAGTCCGTTGCCCAGGCCGTCGAACGACTCGACGCACTCGCCGCCACCGAGCCCGTCGCCCTCCTCGCTCGGGTGTTCGCCGACGCCGGGCACGAGCTGGCGCTCGTCGGCGGCCCCGTGCGCGACGCGTTCCTCGGTCGCCCGGTGACCGACCTCGACTTCACGACCGACGCCCGTCCCGACGAGATCCTGGCGGTCGTCGAACCGATCGCGACCACCACGTGGGACGTCGGGCGGCAGTTCGGCACCATCGCCGCCCTCGTGCGGGGCGAGCAGGTCGAGATCACGACGTACCGCAGCGACGTCTACGACGGCGAGACCCGCAAGCCCGAGGTCGCGTTCGGCGACACCATCCAGGACGACCTGCTGCGCCGCGACTTCACCGTGAACGCCATGGCGCTGCGCCTGCCGGCCCGCGAGCTCGTCGACGTGCACGGCGGCGTCGAGGACCTGCTGGCCGCGCGCCTGCGCACCCCCCAGGCGGCCGTGGTGTCGTTCCGCGACGACCCGCTCCGGATGATGCGGGCAGCGCGGTTCACGGCGCAGCTCGGGTTCACCGTCGACGACGACGTCCGCGCCGCGATGCAGGACCTCGTCGACTCCATCGACATCGTGTCCGCCGAGCGGGTGCGCGACGAACTCGTCAAGCTCCTGAACACGAGCGACCCGGTGCCCGGCATCCGGCTGCTCGTGGACACCGGCCTCGCCGAGCGGTTCCTGCCCGAGCTGCCGGAGATGCGGCTCGAGATCGACGAGCACCACCACCACAAGGACGTCTACGAGCACTCGCTCACCGTGCTCGAGCAGGCCATCGGGTACGAGGCCGAGCGGCACGCCGGCGACCCCCCGGACACCGTCCTGCGGCTCGCGGCGCTGCTGCACGACATCGGCAAGCCCGCCACCCGCAAGCTCGAACCCGGCGGCGCCGTGAGCTTCCACCACCACGACCTCGTCGGCTCCAAGCTCGCGAAGAAGCGGCTGCGGGCACTCCGCTTCGACAACGACACGATCGCCGCGGTGTCCCGGTTGATCGAGCTGCACCTGCGCTTCTTCGGGTACACCGAGGGCGCCTGGACCGACTCCGCCGTGCGCCGGTACGTCCGCGACGCCGGGCCGCAGCTCGAACGGCTGCACGAGCTCACCCGCTCCGACGTCACCACCCGCAACCGCCGCAAGGCCGACCGCCTGGCCTTCGCCTACGACGACCTCGAGGCACGGATCGCAGTGCTCGCCGAACAGGAGGAGCTCGACGCGATGCGTCCAGACCTGACCGGCGACGACATCATGCGGATCCTCGACATCCCGCCGGGCCGTGCCGTCGGCGACGCGTACCGGTTCCTGCTCGAGGCCCGGATGGACGACGGCCCGCTCGGTGCGGACGAGGCCGAGGCCCGCCTCCGCGAGTGGTGGGCGGCCCGCGACACCGGCTGACGGGCTCGCCCGCAGTCTCCGGAACCAGGTTCCGGACTCCGAACCGCGCGATTTCACGGTGTGGTGTCCGGAACCTGGTTCCGCGAGCCGACCCACGGGCCGGTGGCGCGCCTCCAGGCAGTCCGCTAAGCTTGCGGGGTTGTGCCCGCGCTCCTGCGCACCGGTACACATGCATCAACCCTCCTGTCCCGGGAACTGCCCGGGGCCGCTGAGACCAGAGGAGGTGGGTTCCGCATGCACCAGTACGAACTGATGGCGATCCTCGACCCCGAGATCGACGAGCGCACCGTCGCTCCGAGCCTGGACAAGTTCCTGGCCGTGATCCGCAACGACGGTGGCACCGTCGACAACGTGGACGTCTGGGGCCGTCGCCGGCTCGCCTACGAGATCGCCAAGAAGTCCGAGGGCATCTACGCCGTCGTCGACTTCACGTCGACCCCCGAGGCCGCCAAGGAGCTGGACCGTCAGCTCGGTCTCTCCGAGGCCGTGCTCCGCACGAAGGTCCTCCGCGCCGAAGAGGGCATCGCGCAGGTCGCCGCCCAGAAGCAGCGTGACGAGGCGCGTGCGGCCCGCAAGGCCGCCAACGCCTCCCAGGCCGCGACCGCGAGCGCCGAGTAGCCCGTGGCCGGCGAAACCGTCATCACGGTGGTGGGCAACCTCACCGCGGACCCCGAGCTGCGCTACACGCAGAACGGGCTCGCCGTGGCGAACTTCACCATCGCGTCGACCCCTCGCACGTTCGACCGTCAGGCGAACGAGTGGAAGGACGGCGACGCGCTGTTCCTCCGTGCGAGTGTGTGGCGCGAGTTCGCCGAGCACGTGGCGGGGTCGCTGACGAAGGGCTCGCGCGTCATCGCGCAGGGCCGTCTGCGTCAGCGTTCCTACCAGGACCGTGAGGGTCAGCAGCGCACGAGCATCGAGCTCGAGGTCGACGAGATCGGCCCGTCGCTCCGGTACGCGACCGCCCAGATCACCCGCGCAGCGGGTGGCAGCGGCGGCGGCGGTGGCCGTGGTCAGGTCGGCGGGGGCAACTCCGGCGGCGGCAACGGTGGCTGGAACGGCGGCGGCAACACCGGCGGCGGTCAGTCGGACGCGCCCTGGTCCCCCCAGGGCGGCCAGCAGGGTGGCGGGAACGCACAGTCGAACGACGTGTGGTCCACCCCCGGCGGCAACTTCGACGACGAGACCCCGTTCTGATCCTCAGCGATCCAACGGACACAACTTCTTCTTCTTAAGGACACACAATGGCTGGAAAGAGCACCGGCGATCGCCGGAAGCCTCGCGGTAAGGGCGGCAAGAACGCCGCTCCCGCGAAGTCGATCAAGGTCGGCGTCATCGACTACAAGGACGTCGCGACCCTTCGCAAGTTCATCTCGGAGCGTGGCAAGATCCGCGCCCGTCGCATCACCGGCGTCTCCGTCCAGGAGCAGCGCCTCATCGCCCGTGCCGTGAAGAACGCCCGTGAGATGGCGCTCCTCCCCTACGCCGGCTCCGGCCGCTGATCGGAGGTCGACACATGTCGAAGCTCATCCTCACCCACGAGGTCTCCGGCCTCGGTTCCGCCGGTGACGTCGTCGACGTCAAGAACGGCTACGCCCGCAACTACCTCATCCCCCAGGGCTTCGCTGTCGCGTGGTCCAAGGGCGGCGAGAAGCAGGTCGAGTCGATCCGTGCCGCGCGTACCGCGCGCGAGCTCGCCACCATCGAAGAGGCACAGGACCTCAAGATGAAGCTCGAGAACGCCACCATCCAGCTGTCGGTCAAGGCCGGCAAGGACGGCCGTCTGTTCGGCTCCGTCCGTCCGGGCGACGTCGCTGACGCCGTCCAGGCGCAGGGCGTCGGCTCGCTCGACAAGCGCAAGGTCGAGGTCCCCGCGACCATCAAGACCGTCGGTGACCACGAGGCCACCGTGCGTCTGCGCGAGGACATCACTGCCGTGATCTCGCTCAAGGTCGTCGCCGCCAAGTAGCGCGACCTCGTTCCGTCGGAAGGCGGGTCTCCCCTCTCGGGAGGCCCGCCTTCCGTCGTTCCCGGGCGTCACGTCGTCGACACGGCTGGTTCTCCTGCTCGACGCACGTTCTTCTCGTGCGCGCACCGCTGGTGGAAGTTGCGGTGAACACCACGCGAACACCCCCGTTCGGGGGTCGACGAGCCGATAGCGTCATCGCGGCCTCCGAACCCGGGGGTGTCGAACACCGTGAACAGGAGCTGGCCATGCCCAACTTGAATGTGACCTACGGCGAGATGCAGGACGCCGCGACCCGCCTCGTCAACGGCGAGCAGGACATCACCTCGAAGCTGCGTGAGCTGAAGTCGCTGGTCGACTCGCTCATCTCCGGCGGCTACGTGACGGACCAGTCGTCCGTCGCTTTCGGCAACTCGTACCAGGAGTTCAACGACGGCGCGACGAAGACCATCGAGGGTCTCGAGGGCATGTCGATGTACCTGAACAAGGCGTCCGAGGCGCTGCAGCAGACCGACCAGGAGCTCGCGAACGCGATCAAGTAGTCGGTCCGCCCGGGGTCGCGCACGCGCTGCGACCCCGGGCGCCACTCGCGTCCAGCACACCGACCGGGAGCACCCATGGCAGACCTCATCATCACCCGCGCCGTCCTCGAGGACTCGGCGACCAAGCTGCAGCACATCTCCGACGAGCTCGAGCACCAGAAGTCGGACGACCGTGCCCTGACCGAGATCTACGGCCAGCACGACGTGCAGAAGGCGATGCACGACTTCTCCGGTGACTGGAAGATCCACCGGAACAAGATGAAGGGCGCCGTGAAGGACCTGCACGAGAAGATGCAGAAGTCCACCGAGCACTGGACCGGGCTCGAGCAGGACCTGACCGACAAGCTCGACACCGAAGCGCACCCGACCGACGGGCAGGCGGCCTGATGCCCGCCCGCGGCGGGGACTGGGGACTGCTGCACGAGGGGTCCGACCCGATCGTGGCGGACGTGCCGACCGTGCACGAACTCGTGAACTACTACACGACGATGGCCCAGGAGATCACCTCCGAGGCGGACGTCCTCCGGAAGATCGGCGAGGGGGACGACAGCCAGTTCAAGGGCGAGTCCGCCGACGCGGTCCGGAAGAAGAGCAAGGAGGTCGCCGAGTCCCTGCAGCGGATGTCCGGCCGGTACGACGCGATCCGCGACGCCCTGACCGGCTACCTGCCCGAGCTCGAGACGGCCTTGACCGAGTCGGCCGCAGCGCTGCGCGACGCCGAGGACGCCTCGGCGGCGGGAGCCCGGGCCGGCGCGATGCCCGACCCCGGTCAGGGCCGTGCGCAGGACGCGCCGCCGCTGACCGACGACGAGCAGGGTGCGATCGACGCCAAGGCGCGCGCCACGAGCAGTGCGAAGGACGGCGCCGACGCCGCGGTCGCCCGGCTGCGGCGCGCAGTGGACGGGGTGAACGCGGCCGGCAAGGCGGCGGCGTCGACGATCCGGGCCGCGTGGGACGACGGGTTGCACGACACCCTCGGCGACAAGATCAAGGCGTTCTTCTCGAAGCTGCTGAAGATCCTCGTCAAGATCTTCACCTACATCGGCATCGCCCTCGCAGCGCTGGCGATCCTCATCCCCGGCGTCGGCATGCTCACGTTCATGGCGGCGGTCGCCGCGGCGGTCACGCTCGTGCTCAACATCACGCTGGCGGGGATGGGTGAGGGGTCGTGGCTCGACGTCATCACGTCGGCGGTCGGGCTGGTCCTGGTCGGGGTCGGGGCCGGGCTCACCAAGGTCGCGTCCCTGGCGAAGACGGCCGGCCTCGGCAAGGGGATGCAGGGCTTCGCGAAGACCAACCTCGACAAGATCAAGAAGCTGCAGGACGTCCGGGCCGTCGCGATCAAGGACACCCTGCGGGACCCCGGCGCGCTGCGGACGGTCACCACGATCAACCGGCACATCAACCGGTTGACGGACGCCCGCATCGCGACGATGGGGAAGAACACGCTCGGCGGCTTCAAGGAGAAGCCGAACTGGTGGCGGCCGAACCGCGCGCTCTGGAACGACGACAAGGCCAAGATCCGCGACGTCCTGTCGAAGGACGGCAAGGGCTGGCAGTGGCAGCGCCTGATGAGCGTGGACCGGCAGATCGAGATGGACGCCATGAAGGTCGCGATGAAGCGGGACTACGGCGTCGACATCGCCGCCCTGCCGAACTGGCACAAGTACGCCGCCGGCGGCCGGGTGGTGGCGAGCTGGATGAACACGTTCTCGTACGGCCAGGGCATCAAGCCGACCGGGTGGGGCTCCGACCAGGAGCGGGTCCCGGGCTACAAGGACGCCTCGGGGCAGCTCGTCCACGGGTTCTGACGGACGTCGGGTGTCCCCCATCGGGGGGACTCCCGCCGTCCGCGGACCCCGCGACACGCCGATGACCAGGATTTTCGTGCATCGGTGACATGTGAATACCGACGGGGATCGACCGCGCGGTGCTGCCGGAATACTGGAATGTGCACATCGGTGTGCACGGCTCCGGCACCCCCTGCTGCGAAAACGTACCCCGCGAAGTGGTTCCGGCCTGAAATAACCTCGGTCCTGTCCCTCGACCGGGGGGTGCAGACGAACAACAGGAGCAGGCCATGCCCAACTTGAACGTGACCTACGGCGAGATGCAGGACGCCGCGACCCGCCTCGTCAACGGCGAGCAGGACATCACCTCGAAGCTGCGTGAGCTGAAGTCGCTGGTCGACTCGCTCATCTCCGGCGGCTACGTGACGGACCAGTCCTCCGTCGCCTTCGGCAACTCGTACCAGGAGTTCAACGACGGCGCGACGAAGACCATCGAGGGTCTCGAGGGCATGTCGATGTACCTCAACAAGGCGTCCGAGGCGCTGCAGCAGACCGACCAGGAGCTCGCGAACGCGATCAAGTAGGTCCCACGGCACCGGTCCCGGCCCCCGTCGACAACGACGGGGCCGGGGCCGATCCGGTTCCGATCCCGTTCACCGACCAGGAGCACCCATGGCAGACCTCATCATCACGAAGGCCGTCCTCGAGGACTCGGCCGCGAAACTGCAGCACATCTCCGACGAGCTGGAGCACCAGAAGTCCGACGAGCGCGAGCTCCAGGACGTCTACGGCCAGCACGACGTGCAGAAGGCGATGCACGACTTCTCCGGTGACTGGAAGATCCACCGGAACAAGATGAAGGGCGCCGTGAAGGACCTGCACGAGAAGATGCAGAAGGCGTCGGAGAACTGGGCCTCGCTCGAGCAGGACCTGCACGACAAGCTGTCCACCGAGGAGCACCCGGCAGACGGGCAGGCCGCCTGATGCCGGCACGCGGAGGGGACTGGGCGCTGCTCGGGGAGTCCACGGACCCGGTCATCGCCGACGTGCCCGTGGTGAACGACCTCGTGCACTACTACACGACCATCGCCGACGAGATCACGAGCGAGGCCGCCGTGCTGAAGAGCATCGGCGAGGGCGACGAGTCGCAGTTCAAGGGCGAGACCGCGAACGCCGTCCGCAAGAAGAGCAAGGAGGTCGCGGAGTCCCTGCAGAAGATGGCCGGGCGCTACGAGGCCATCCGCGACGCCCTGACCGGGTACGTGCCGAGCCTCGAGCAGGCCCTCGACGAGTCAGCGGCCGCGTTGCGCGACGCCGAGGACGCCTCGGCCGCCGGCGCGCGTGCGAGCGGCATGGCCGACCCCTCGCAGGGCCGCGCCTCGGATGCTCCCCCGCTGACCGACGACGAGCAGGGACAGATCGACGCGAAGCACCGTGCGGAGTCCTCGGCGAGCGACAGTGCCGACGCGGCGAAGGCCCGCCTCCGGCGCGCGGTCGACGCCCTGAACGCCGCGGGGAAGGCCGCCTCGGCGACCATCCGCGGCGCGTGGCACGACGGGTTGCACGACACCCTCGGCGACAAGATCAAGGCGTTCTTCTCGAAGCTGCTGAAGATCCTCGTCAAGATCTTCACCTACATCGGCATCGCCCTCGCAGCGCTGGCGATCCTCATCCCCGGCGTCGGGGTCCTGGCGATCATGGGTGCGGTCGCGGCCGGGGTGAGCCTGGTCGCGCAGATCGGGCTGACGGCGCTCGGCGAGGGCAACGTCTTCGACCTGGTGATGGCGGTCGTCGGCGTCGTGACCCTCGGCGTCGGCGTCGGGATCACCAAGGCGACCTCGATCGCGATGAAGCAGGGCATCGCGAAGGGCACGGCGGGCTTCCAGAAGGTCGTCAACGCCAAGCTCGAAAAGCTCTCGACGCAGCGGTTCGCGTTGCTCGACAAGCTCGGCAAGCCGGGCACGTTCAAGAAGCTGACGGCGATCAACAAGCAGAGCGAGCAGGTCATCGGCAAGTTCGACGGCTTCGTCGACACCTTCAAGAACAACCCGAACTGGTGGAACCTGTCGAAGTTCTCGACGGTCGCGAAGAACGATTGGAAGACGATCTCGACACAGTTCGGTTCCGATCTGTTCACCCGCAAGGGCTTCACTAGCTGGGCCGAGCGGATCGGCGGCGTCGACTTCCAGGTGCACCGGAACTTCCTCAACAAGTGGGGTTCCGCCACCGGCATCGAGACCGTCTCGCAGGCGCCGAAGTGGCACACCTACGTGAACGGCGGCATGAGCGTCTGGGGCCGGAACTACTCGATCGCCGGCCTCGTCCTCAACCCGATCGGTGACGGCGCCGACACGAAGCGCCCGTGGACCGACGACTGGAACGAGACGAAGCACCCGATCTCCGTCTGAGCCGGGGACCCGCCCGGCCCGACGTCACCCGAGACAAGCAGTGGAGCACATGAGCCCGACACCCGTCCTCACCTCGCGCATCGACGTCGAGATCCCGCAGTGGCTCGTCGTCCCGGACACCGAGGGCGCGACACCCGCGTGGCGCGCCGAGGTGCTCGAGCTCTTCGCCGCCATCGTCCGCGTGGACGACGCGGCGGAGGGCGAGGACCGCGTGTTCGACGACGGCCGGCAGGTCGACCCGGTCGCGGCGCTCGACACCCTGCTCGAGTTCCGGGCGGCGCTCGGCGCCGAGGGTCGCCTCGTCGCGGGGCTCGGTGTCCCGAACCGGTGGCCGCTGCCGGTGGTGGTGTCGGTGGGCGTGGCGGAGCCGGGCGGCGAGAGCCTGCTCGAGCTCGCGGGCGCGGAGGGCGGGCTGCCGGTCGAGCGGCCGGCCGTCGACGAACTGCCGGACGACGTCGGCGGCGAGGGGCCGATCGTCACCCGCTACGACCTCGACGACAGCGGCGCGATCTGGGCCACCGTCTGCGCCGTCCGTCGCGAGACGCTCGTCGGGGCCGACGGGCCGGTGGACGTCGACACCCGCGTCATGTGGCGCACGAGCGACCTCGACGTCGTCCCCGTCTTCGGCGGGGAGCTCGTCGGCCTGATCGGAGCCATCCGGAACGAGGTGCACGCATGACCGACCTGACCGCGTCCTTCTTCATGGTCGTCCCGCCGGGGTGGGCGCGCCTGCCCGCCCGCGAGGAGGACCGCCAGGAGCTCGGCGCGATGGTCCGCGAGGTCATCGCCCGCGCGCTCCCCGACGACCTGCCCCGCGACCGGGCCGAGCCCCTGCGCCAGCAGATGCGCAAGCGGCTCGTCGCCACGGTGGCCGAGGCCGGCGACAACGGTGCGACGGCGGTCTACCTGCCCGTGCAACCCGTCGACGGGTACACGCCGCCGGTGTCGATCATCGAGACCGAGGCAGAGGACGAGTCCGAGGAGGTCCCGGAGCAGGTGATCGCCCAGATCCTGGCGGACGCGCTGCCCGACCGGCGCGACGACGAGGACCCGGGGATCCGCGAGGTCGACGGCGGGATCGCCGCGCGGACCGAGACCGTGATCCGTCGCGCCGACCCGGCTGCGGAGCTCGCGGAACTCGGCGCCGAGCTGCCGGTCGTGGACGACCGGCAGGTCGTGTACACGATCCCGGTGCCGCACCGTCCGGGGCGGTGGGTCGTCCTGTCGTTCTCGGCGATCAGCCTGCCCGACGCCGACGACCGACTCACTGACGCCCTGGTCGCACTGTTCGACGCGATCGTGACGACCTTCCGCTGGACCGACGTGCCCGGGGTGGAGCCGACCGCGCTGGAACGTCGGCTCGCCGAACTCGGGGGCGCCGCGTGAACTGGTCGTTCGTCGAGCCGCAGTCGCACCTGCTGCTGACGATGGCGGTCGTGCTGTTCCTCGGCGCGCTCGCCTTCGTCATCCCCACGATCGTCGCCGTCCGTCGGCGGACCGCGACCGACGCGCTCGCGTGGGCCGACCAGGTGCGTCGCGACCCAGCAGCGCCGTGGGCCGTCGACCGGGTGCTCCGCTCCGTCGACGCGTCCTGCGCGAACGCCGGGGTCGTCTTCCCCGGAGCGGTCCGGATGACGGTCGGCACGACGGTGCGGCTCGACCTCGCCTCGCCGACGATCGCGCCGCCGCAGCCGTGGACGGCCACGCCCGACGGACGGTCCTGGACCGCGCCGATGTGGGCGCTGCAGGCCGTACCGCTCGTGGCGGCGGCGCCGACGGAGTTCGCCACCGTCGTCTCGCTCGGCACCGACGGGGACGAGACCGTCCTGGTCGACCTGCGCCGGGTGCGCGGGGTCGTCGCGCTCCGCGGGGAGCGCCCGGCACGCGACGCGCTGCTCCAGCGGGTCGTCGACCAGGTCCGGACCGATCCGTGGGCGACGGGGACGGCCGTGCTCAACGTGGGCGGCGCGTCGGACGCGGGCACGGCGGTGTCGGTGCGCGACGCGATCGCGGCCGTCACGGCGGACGCGACCCCGGGCCTCCTGGTCGTCGCCCGCGTGCCCGCCGGTGCGGACGGCCGTGAACTCGTCCGGCTGCTCGAGCGGCCCGGCGGTCGCTGGGCGTGCGTCGCGGCCGAGCCGCACACGCTCGCGCGCTGGACGCTCGAGGTCCGTCGCGACGGGACGCACGTCTCGGACGTGCTCGGCACGGTCCAGTGGACCGGGCTGGGGCTGTCCGTGCCGCTGGCGGCATCCGTCACCGCCGACGCCGTGACCGAGCGCGACGGCGCCGAGGCGGACGCCTGATGCGCGTCGTCGTCACCGTCGTCGACGACGTCACCGGGGAGTCCTCGGACGTCCTGGTCGACGCGTCCGGACAAACCCCCATGCGGGGTGTCGTGGATGCGCTCGCCCGCCGGACGGGCGGTGCGCCGATGCCGGCGGACGCGCCGGACGGCGACGTGCCGTTCGCACGGAGCGGCCTGGTCGACGGCGCGGTGCTGCACGTCGGCGGCGCGGACCGACCCGAGTCCGAGCGCGGCATCGTCCACCTGCTCACCGTCGGCGGTGCGGACGCGGGACGAGCGCGCCGGCTGTCGCCGGGCACGTACCGGATCGCGGTCGCCGACGACGGCGCCCCGGTGGTCGGTGCGGACGCCGACGAGATCGCCGGTCTGGAGGCACGGATCGCCTTCGACGGCACCGTGACCGTCCGGCAGGCAGAAGGCTCCCGAATCGTAACCGGTTCGGCAGGTTCGGTCACGCCGACCCTGGAGCAGGAGCCGGTCGGAGCGGAGTGGGTGCCCTGGAACCCCGACGCCCTCGTCCGGATCGGGGACACGGCCCTGACGATCCGCCCGGTCGCCGTCGTCGACCGCATGCTGCTCCGACCGCCGGACTCGGGCCAGCTCGACTTCAACCGGCCACCACGACTGCTCCCGCCGTTCCTGACGACGAACTTCCGGATCCCGAAGCCGCCGGTCCCCCCGCAGCGCTCGGCCATCCCGTGGATCATGGTCTTCGTGCCGGCGATGTTCGGCATCGTCATGGCGACGGTGTTCCACTCGCCGTTCTACCTGCTGTTCGCGGCGATGACGCCGATCATGGTGGTCGGCCAGACCGTCACCAGCCGGCGCACCGGCAAGAAGAGCCACCGCAAGCAGGTCGCCGAGCACAAGCAGCGCGTCGCCGCGCTCGAGGCCGCGATCGACGCCGCCGTGCTCGCGGAACGCGACCAGCGGAGGACCTCGGCGCTCGACGCCGGGTCGCTCCGGGTCGTGGCGAGCACGCCCGGCCGGCGCCTGTGGGAGCGGCGACCGTCCGACACCGACCACCTGCACGTCCGGGTGGGCATCGGCGACCTGCCGTCCACGGTGACCGTGGTCGACGACCGCGACCTCGACGGTCTTGCCGACGTGCCGCGCACGACCCTCGGCGTCCCGGTCACGGTGCCGCTGGCCGAGGTCGGCGTGCTCGGGATCGCCGGCGCCGGGGACGCCCCCCGTGACCTCGGCCGGTGGGTGCTCGGACAGCTCGCCGTGACGCAGAGCCCGCGCGAGGTGCAGTTCGTCGTGCTCACCGCACAGCAACACATGCCGGCGTGGGCATGGACGACCTGGCTGCCGCACGTGCGGCCGACGGCGGGCCAGGAAGCCCTCGCGCTCATCGGCGCTGACGGTGAGACGATCGGCCGGCGGCTGGCCGAGCTCACCCAGGTGCTGGCCGAACGCCGGGCGGAACGCGCGAAGAACGGGATGAACCGCTCCCGGTTCTCCCCCGAGATCGTCGTCGTGCTCGACGGCGCCCGCCGGCTGCGCGCCATGCCCGGCGTCGTCGGCCTGCTGCGCGACGGCCCCGCGTGCGGCATCCGCCTGGTCTGCATCGACGACGAGGAGTGGCAGCTCCCCGAGGAGTGCGTCGCCACCGTGACGCACCGCACCCCGACCGAGCTCGTGCTGCGCCGCCAGCTCGCCGCCCCCGTCGAGCTCGTCCTCGCCGACCGGGTCCGCGACGACTGGTACGACGACGTCGCGCGGGCGGTGTCCCCGCTGCGCGACACGAGCGGCTCCGACGGCGACGGGCTCGTCCCCGACGCAGCGCGGCTGCTCGACGTCGTCGACCTGCCGCAGCCCGACGGGCGCCTCGTCGCCGACCGCTGGTCGGAGGGCGGCACGAGCACCTCGGCCGTCGTCGGCGTCGGCATCGACGGGGCCTTCGAGCTCGACCTGGTGAAGGACGGCCCGCACGGCCTGGTCGCCGGCACGACCGGTTCCGGCAAGTCCGAGTTCCTGCAGACGCTCGTCGCGTCGCTCGCCCTGCGCAACCGTCCGGACCGGATGACCTTCGTGCTCGTGGACTACAAGGGCGGTGCGGCGTTCAGCGTCGCCTCCGACCTGCCGCACACCGTCGGCCTCGTCACCGACCTCGACCAGCACCTGGTGGAACGTGCGCTCCGGTCCCTGCGTGCCGAGCTCACCCGCCGCGAGCACATCCTGGCGGCGTCCGGCGCGAAGGACATCGAGGACCACGAGGCGCACCTCGAGCGCGGTGGCGCCGGCGAGGCGATGCCCCGGCTCGTGCTCGTGATCGACGAGTTCGCGGCGATGGTCACCGAGCTGCCCGACTTCGTCACGGGCCTCATCGGCATCGCCCAGCGCGGGCGCTCGCTCGGTGTGCACCTCATCCTGGCGACCCAGCGGCCCGGCGGGGTCGTCGGCCCGGACATCCGCGCGAACACGAACCTGCGCGTCGCCCTGCGGATGACGGACTCCGGGGAGAGCAGCGACGTCATCGACGTCGCGGACGCCGCACGGATCCCGAAGAGCGTGCCGGGGCGCGCGTACGCACGCCTCGGGCACTCGTCGGTGGTGCCGTTCCAATCGGCTCGCGTCGGCGGTCGGTGGGCCGGTGAGGAGGACCCGGCCACGGGCCTCCCGTTCGTCCGCGTGCTCGACTGGCGTGACTTCGCGACCGCACCGCCCGCCCGACCGGTCCGGAGCGACCGCGCGACGGCCGCGACGGACCTGTCCGTCCTGGTGCAGGCGATGGTCGACGCCCGGGACCGGCTCGGGATCGGCAGCGTGCACAGCCCCTGGCTGCCGCCGCTCCCAGAGCTCCTGCCGCTCACCGAGGTGGCGTCGGCGGCGGTCGGCGACCGTCGTCGGGCGACCGCCGCGACCGAGAGCCTGCGGTTCCCGTTCGGGCTCGAGGACCTGCCGGACACCCAGGAGCAGCGCGCCGCCGAGATCGACCTGGCGAAGTTCACCCACCAGTTCGTCGTCGGTGCGCCCGGGTCCGGCCGGTCGTCGGCGCTGCGCGGGATCGCGGCGTCGGCCGCGCGCTCGATCGCCTCGTCGGACCTGCACCTCTACGCCATCGACTGCGGCAACGGCGCGCTCGCCTCGCTGCAGCAGCTGCCGCACTGCGGAGCCGTCGTGCAGCGCACGCAGGTCGAGCGCGCGACCCGGCTCGTCGACCGACTGACGCGCGAGATGGCTCGCCGGCACGACCTCATCGCGGCGGCGTCGGCGGCGGACATCACCGAGCAGCGACTGCTCGCCGCGGCCGGGGAGCAGCTGCCGCACGTGCTCGTGCTCATCGACCGGTGGGAGAACTTCACCACCTCGCTCGGCGAGGTCGACGGCGGGGCCCTCACCGACTCGATCCAGTCGATGCTCCGCGACGGTGCCGCGGCCGGCATCCACGTCGTCGTCTCCGGCGACCGGACGCTGCTGTCGTCGCGCATGTCGACGCTCACCGACGACAAGATCGTGATGCGCCTGACCGACCGGCTCGACTACTCGCTCGGCGGGATCAACCACCGGAAGCTGCCCGCGTCGATCCCGGCCGGACGCGGCTTCCGCGCCGACTCCGGGATCGAGGTGCAGTTCGCCACCCTCGGCACCGACGTCTCCGGGCAGGGCCAGACCACCGCCGTGCGGGACCTGGCGAACGAGCTGCGCGCGGCCGCACCCGTGCCGCCGTCGCCGCGGCCCTTCCGGGTGGACGCCCTGCCGAAGGACCTGGACCTCGACGGCGCACTCGAACTGTCGTCGGCGCCGGAGCCCGCACCGATGGTCGCCGTCACCGGCATCGGGGGCGACGACATGGAGCTGCAGACCGTCGACCTGTCCACCGGGGGCGGCACCTTCCTGGTCGCCGGACCGTCGCGGTCGGGCCGGTCCACCATGCTCGCCGCGATGGCGCGCTCGCTGCTCGTCGGCGGGACGACCCTCGTGGTGCTCGCCCCGCGACAGGGAGCGGTCCGGGACCTCGCCGGTCTGCCCGGCGTCCGCGCGGTGTTCACCGGCGACGACGTCACGCAGGAACAGCTCGAACCCGTGCTGACGCCGGACGGCACGCCCGTCGTGCTCGTCGTCGACGACGGGGAGCTCCTCATCGACTGCTCCGCCGCGCGGTGGCTGCGCGACTGGGGCCGGGCCGCCGTCGACAACCGGCAGGGCATGCTGCTCGGCGGGAACACGACCGGGCTCGCCGCCGGCTTCGGCGGGTGGCAGGTCGACGCGAAGAAGAACCGACGCGGGGCGCTGCTCTCGCCGCAGGACACCCTGGCCGGCGACCTGATCGGCGTGCGGATCGCCCGGTCGTCGATCTCGACGCGGATCGTGCCCGGCTCGGCGCTCGTCCACCTCGGGACGGGCCTGGCGTCGACGCTGCAGGTGCCGATGGTGTCGGCGACGACGCGGGCGGGCTCTGCGGTGGCCGCGGTGACGCGGTCGGAGTCGACGGCGTCGTCGTCGCTGGCGGGGTGATCGGCCGCGTCGGCGGCGGCTCCCACCGCGCCGTCGGCGTCGCGGCGGCTTCGACCGCGGGTCCTGCGACCGATGCCTGCGCGGGCTGAGGTCGGTGCTGGGCGGTTACGAGCAGCGGGGGTACGCGCTCGCCTGGGAGCCAGCCGGGAAGGTTCTCCCCACGAAGCGGTTTGTCAAGTCGTTTTACACAGTGGAAACGTCAAATCGAAACCTTCAACTGCACGTTGAACTCCAGTTGTCCACACACAGTGTGGAAACGAAAACCCCAGTTCAACCGGTCGAAAGTATGTTCGCTCGACCGACTTTCCACACCTCTTTCCACAGTTGTGCACACACTGTCCCGGCGTGTTCGGCGCGTCCTCCACAGAGTTATCCACAGGGGCGTTTTGTGGGGATAACTCTGCCCCCCTACGTTGGCCCAGCGACCCGGACCCAGGGGTGTGGTGTCGGACGTGGGCGGTAGAACGTCGTGTGGAGCTGGACGGTCGTGGGCCGGACGGCGTGGACCGAACAGTAGGGAGAACGTGTGTCGATCGCGCATCTGGACCCGGCGCCGCAGGACTACGCCGAGCGCGGTGGGATGGAACGCACTCCCCCGCACGACCTGCTCGCCGAACAGTCGACCATCGGCGGCATGCTCCTGTCGAAGGACGCCGTCGCCGACGTCATCGAGACCGCCCGCGGCGTCGACTTCTACGTGCCCAAGCACGAGGTCATCTTCGACGCGATCCTGTCGCTCTACTCGCACGGCGAGCCCACCGACGTCATCGCCGTCACCGACGAGCTGACCAAGACCGGCCTGCTGTCCCGCGCGGGCGGCGCCGAGTACCTGCACAGCGTCACCAGCATGGTGCCGACCGCCGCGAACGCCGGCTACTACGCCGGCATCGTCGCCGAGAAGGCCGTGCTCCGCCGCCTCGTCGACGCCGGCACCCGCATCGTGCAGATGGGCTACGCCAGCGAGGGCGAGGTCACCGACCTGGTCAACAGCGCCCAGGCCGAGGTCTACAACGTCGCCGGCGGGGTGCAGACCGAGGACTACGTCCCCCTCACCGACGCCATCTCCGCCGCCCTCGACGAGATCGAGGCCGCGAAGGGCCGCGACGGCCAGATGACCGGCGTGCCCACCGGCTTCGCGCAGCTCGACGGCCTGACCAACGGGTTCCACCCCGGCCAGCTCATCATCATCGCCGCGCGCCCCGCCCTCGGGAAGTCGACCCTCGCGCTCGACCTCTGCCGCGCGGCCGCCGTCAAGCACAACGAGACCGCCGCGTTCTTCTCGCTCGAGATGGGGCGCGCCGAGATCGCCATGCGCCTGCTCTCCGCCGAGTCGAGCGTCCCGCTGCAGAACATGCGCAAGGGCACCGTCGACTCCCGCGACTGGACCACCATCGCGCAGACCCGCGGCCGCATCAACGACGCCCCGTTCTTCATCGACGACTCCCCCAACATGACCCTCGTCGAGATCCGTGCCAAGTGCCGCCGCCTCAAGCAGCAGCACAACCTGCGCATGGTCGTCATCGACTACCTGCAGCTGATGACCTCGGGCAAGAAGGTCGAGAGCCGCCAGCAGGAGGTCTCCGAGTTCTCGCGTGCGCTGAAGCTCATGGCGAAGGAGCTCCAGGTCCCCGTCGTCGCACTGTCCCAGCTGAACCGAGGCCCCGAGCAGCGAGCCGACAAGAAGCCGCAGATCTCCGACCTGCGTGAGTCCGGCTCGATCGAGCAGGACGCCGACATGGTCATCCTGCTCCACCGTGAGTCGGCGTACGAGAAGGACAACCCGCGCCAGGGCGAGGCGGACCTCATCGTCGCCAAGCACCGCAACGGGCCGACGGACACCATCACGGTGGCGTTCCACGGCATGTTCTCGCGGTTCGTGGACATGCCGCAGTAGCGGCCTGTCGCTGTCGGTGTCCCAACTAGATGGTCTCCCCGCCTAGGAGATGGTCGGGCCCAGCGCGACAGACCACCCCACGGCGGACGATGAGGCGACGATCGGATCGACATCATGAGGGTTCCGTCCTACCTACCCGCGCCGGCGTCTGTGCCGTTCACTGGAGCACCCAGGAGCTTCGCCCTCGGCCCTGAGCCTCGACGTCGACGCACCCCGGACCCTTGGGCGGATTTCAAGGTGTGGTGTGCACGGCGCGCGATCAGCTCGTTGCCCGCTTCGGGCCCCGTTGTCGCAAGTTATCTACTCGATCGATCCCGGGAAGTAGACGACTCAGGAGCACTCGCTCATTCGGCTTGACGGCTCAAGACTTGGGTCGATGTCATCGACGCAATCCACGTGTAAGCAGACCTTCCCCGGATCAGATCCGCTCCACCGGTGCCCACCGTTCTCTCTGGCCTCATCCGATACCAAGATCGCACGAAGCGTCAGTCCTTCCCGGCGGTGAACGCGCTTGAGGGTGTGCTGGAGTGCTCCGCGCCGACGATCGTACCGATGGCGCCCCGCTGGATCGCGGTCAGCTGGGAGACGAGAATCTCTTCCGCGTTCCTCTTGCCGTGCAGGTTGGCGAGAAGGATGTTGTCCTCTGCTTCGCTGAAGGCCCTCGCCGTTGAGCTTGGGCGGCCGGAGCGACAAGGGCGGTGGGCCATCGCCGCTTTCCCACCTTCGCCGTGCTCGACACGATCTACCGCTACGCAACCGGGATCGACGTCCGCGATTGGAAGCGCTTCCGAACCGTGTTCACCGACGACGCCCACGTCGACTTCGGATTCATGCAGCGGGAAACCGGCGACGACTTCACCGACTTCATGCAGGAAGCCCACGACCCCGCTGGGCGGACACTGCACCGGATGAGCAACACCACCATCACCCGACTGGGCGCGGACGAGCTGGAAGCTCGTACCTACGGGGATGCTGTCGTGCTGCAGGCAGACAACACCTCCGGAACGATCGCGAACGCCTGGTACGACGACACCCTGGTTCGGACACGTGACGGCTTCCAGATCAGCCGTCGCGTCGTGCACATGATCTCCATGCGCAATGTCGGACCGAACCTGGTCGCCGAGATGTAGCGCACGAGACTCGGGACCCCGACCGGGAGGCTGGTCGGAGTCCTGGAGTCGACCATCGTCCACCGGTCACCCACTGCCGATGACCGCCTGCGCTGCCGTCCCCCACGGAGACCAGTCAGTGCGGAGCCTGCCCGCACGAGCGCCCGATCAGCTCACGGCCCCCCACGCCGCAGCGTCGCCGACGGCAGCTCGCCGAAGCGCTCCGCGTAGGCGCCGGCGAACCGGCTGACGTGCAGGAAGCCCCACCGGGCGGCGACCTCGGACACGGTGACGGCGCCCGGGGCCGCGGTGAGCAGGTCCTCGCGGGCCCGTTCCAACCGGAGTCGTCGCAGGTAGCCCGTGGGCGTGGTGTCGAGGGTCCGCCGGAAGCTCTCCTGCAGGCTGCGGACGCTCGTCGAGACGGCGGCAGCGAGCTCCCCGACGGTCCACGGTCGTGCCGGGTCCTGGCGGAGGAGCTCGACGGCCTGCGCGACCGACCGGGCACCGGCAGCCCCTCTCGGCACGGCGAGTGCCGCCGAGTGGTTGTGCGGCTGCCCGAGCAGCAGGCTGTGCAGGAACACCTGCTCGAGGCTGCGCACCGCGAGTGGATGTGCGAGGAGGCCCGTCGTCCCGCGGGAGCCTTCGTCGACGAGCCGCACGGCCTGTGACACGGCCCGTCCGCCGCCGGTGGTGAGGTCGAACTCCGCGTCGAACTCGAGCGGTGTCGGGGCCGGTGCGTCCAGCAGGAGCTCCAGCTCGGTCTGCAGGTCGCGGTGCGGGATCATGACGGCGACCTGGGCGAACCAGTCGCTGCAGTCGAGCTCCACCGACCGGCCCGGCATGAACACGCCGGCGGTCTGCTCGGTCCCCCGGAAGCGCGTCCCTCGGTCGGCCCGCATGGTCGACTGCGACCGGACCGGGATGTCGAGGTGGTAGTTGACGGGCTCCGCGGTGCACAACCGGACGGCCTCGCGGAAGCACATCCAGCCGAAGGTGATCCGACCGACCGTGAGGGCGTTCAGTTGCATGCGCAGGCTCGACGAGCCCTCGGTCGGCGAGACCTGCACCGGCAGGAACACCTCGCCCAGCACGGCGGCGGCCTCGTCGACGGTCGTGCTGGCGGCCACCCGGTGCGAGCCGAACAGCTCGGTCGTGGCCCCGGTCATGGCGTGACTCTACCGGCCACGCCCACGCCCGCCGGACACGGATCCGCGCGCAGCGACGGTGACTCCGCGCGCAGCGGATGGCGCCCGGACCGGCGCCTGCCTACGGTCGTCTCCAACCGGTGCGCGACGGTGACCCACCCGGACTGCTCCCGGGGACCAGCGAAGTCCAGGAGGCGACGATGACCATGACGGAAGCCCCACGACTGCCCGACCGTTCGCTGCCGCCGCGCGTCGTGACGGCGTCGGCGAGCGGCCCGGACCCGGACCGGGTCCTGGTGTTCGGTGACGCGGTCCTCACGCCCGACGAGTCGCTCCACGGCGCCGCACGCACGATGGCCCAGGCGCTGGCCGGGCGGTCCGGGCGCGGTGCCGACGTCACGGCGGTGCCGTGGTCGAGCTGGTCCGGCCAGACGTTGGTCTCCGCCGGGAGCGGGACCCACGTCGCCAACTACGACGTCGTGGTGGTGTGCCTGTCCGGCAGCGTCGTCCACAGCCGCACCACGAACACCGCGGTCGCCGCCGCGGCCGAGGAAGCGCTCGTGCTGGTCGACCAGCTCCGACCACAGCTGGCGCCGACCGCGGAGGTCGTGCTCGTGCTTGCGCACAAGGAGGACCAGCTCGCGCTCGTGACGGCGCTGCAGCAGGCGCGACGGGACCTGGTCGTGCTGGGCCTCGACACCGACACCGACACCGACACGGTCACGTGCACGCCGCCGCTGTTCCTCGAGGTCGTGCACCTGTTGCTCGAGCAGCAGCGGGCCCGCGCCGGGAGTCCCCAGTGGCTCCGCTCGACGCCGCAACCGTTCGAGCACCGGTACGAGGCCATCCGTCGCCTGGGCGTCGTCGACGCTCCGGCCGACGCCGCCCTGGACCGGATGGTGCAGCACATGACCGAGCTCTTCCGGACGCGGGGCGCTGCGATCACCTTCCTGCCGGCGGGACGGCAGTGGTCCGCCGCGAGTCTCTGGCTGCCGCGTGGGACGGGAGCACTGCAGGACTCCTTCTGCCGCACGACCGTGCTGGGCTCCGGCCCGACGGTCATCGGGGACGCGTGGGACAGCAGCCGTCCGCAGGTCGCCCGACGCGGACGGATCCGCTTCTACGCGGGGCACCCATTGGAGGACCTGGACGGGACCCGCGTCGGCGCGGTCTGCGTGTTCGATCCTGCGCCGCGCAGGGAGGACGCCGTGGAGCGCGACCTCCTGCGCGACTTCGCCGTCCTGGCCAGGGACACGCTGTACCGCCGTTGAGACTCCACCGGTTTCGGGTCCGGTGGAGCGCCCCGCGCCGGAAGGCGCGGTGCGCGAGGTGGACGGGAGGCGCGGGGCCGGGTCCCCACGCGCCTCCCGTCCGCAACGGCCGTACCGGACGGCGGCCGCACCAGCGGTCGCGGTGGGCCGAGCAGAACCTCGCCGCGACGCCCTCCCGGCCTACGCCAAGCTGGTGACGGTCGGGTAGGTCTGCGGCCCCGTCGAGACGGACAGGAGGCGCGGTGCCAGCTGGCACCGCGCCTCCTGTCCGTCCATCCGTCCCGTCCACGACGAGACGCAGGAGCGAGCGTCTGCTGCGCTCGTCACCCGTCGGCGAGCCGCTCGAGCACCCGGCGCGACGCGGCCGACATCTCCGGACGCACGCCGAGGCGCTCGAGGTACTCCGAGACGGACTGCATCTCGTGCGCCCGTCGCACGGCGTGCTTCCGGCTGCCCGACTCGTACCGCTCGATCTTCGCGTCCGCGTCGCCGGACAGCTGTGCCGCGATCTGCGCGTGCACCCAGTCCTCGCAGCCCGCGGCGCGGCCGGCCTCGAGTGCCTCGACGACGACGGTCGCCAGGCTCTTCATGAGCACGCTCCGGAGCAGCTTCCGCGAGGTCGCGGTACCGGCCGGGCCGTCGACGTGCTCGACGTCGGACCCGAGCGAGGTGAGCAGCTCCCCGACGACGTCCGCTGCCCCGCCGGACACGATCGTCTCCGTCGCGGCGCCCTTGAGCGGCACCGGCCCGAGGATCGCGACGTCCGCGAACCGGCCACCGGCCGCGACGATGCCCTGCTCCGCGGTGACCATGTCCTCGGGGGAGGCGGTCGTGAAGTCCGCGTAGACCGCGCCGGGGGTGATCGCCCGCGCGGCGTCCTCCGCGATCGAGCGGCTGAGGGCGGCTCCGGTCAGGACGATCGTCAGCTCGCTGGCGGCGACGACCTCGCCGACGGAGCCGAGCCGCTCGACGCCGTCCGGTGCCGGCGCGGGGGCGGGGTCGAAGCCCCGGACCTCGTGACCGGCGGCGACGACGGCCGCCGCGTAGATGGACCCGGCCTCGCCGAGACCGATGAACCCGACTCGCATGGTGTTCCTCTCCTGCGAGCCGTGGCTCGCTTCCTACCGACCGACCGCCTGCGCGGCCCGACGGACCTCCGGGACCAGTGCCTCCAGTCCCGCTCTGTCGTTGTGTTCTGCCGGACCGGACGCCGAGACGGACCCGATCACGGCTCCGCGCTGGTCGAAGACCGGCGCGCTGACCGCGGCGACGGCGACGTCACGCTCGGCGATCGAGACGTGGAAGCCGTTCCGGTGGATCTCGTCGAGCGACGAGCGCAGCTCGTCCAGGGGTACCGTGCGGCCGCTCGCATCCGTCGTGTCGCCGTGGCGCGCGAGGACGTCGTCGCGTTCCTCCGGCGTCGTGAAGGCGAGGATCGTCTTGCCGGCGCCGACCACCAGGGGGAGCCGCCGACCGACCGGCAACTGGTAGCGCAAGGGGTCCCGGCCGTCGACGCGCGCGGTGAGGATGCGCTCCTCGCCGGTGCGCACGTAGAGCGACGTCGTGAGGTGCGTCGAGTCGGCGAGCTGCTGGAGCACCCCACGTGCGCGGGTCGTGAGCGGGTCGCCGACGAGGTAGCCGTGCGCCAGACCGAGCGCTCCCGCTCCCAGTCGGTACTCGCCGCCGTCGTGCTGCACCAGGCCGCGGCGTTGCAGCACACCGACGATGCGCAGCGCCGTGGCGGCGTGCAGGCCCGTGCCCCGGCTCAGGTCGACCAGCCGCAGCGGGCGGGCACTCCGCTCGAGGAGTTCGAGCACGTCGAGCGCACGTTCGACGCTGCGGACCGTCGGCTGGGAGGTCTGCCCGTCGGTTGCCATGACGCCATTGTGACGGACCGCCTCGCCGCACCGTCACTCGGACCTCGACGCGGCGACGATCTCGTCGCGGATCCGGGTCTCGTCGGCGTGCTTCGCCTCTGCTCGGGTGAGCACCTCGGTGGCCTCGGCTGCGGGCACCACCGCGACGCCGTCCCCGTCGGCGACGACGACGTCGCCGGGGTGGACGACGACACCGCCGATCGCAACCGGCCGTCCGACGCGGAAGGGTCCGTTGCGGTAGGGGCCGGCGGGGGTGACGGCGCGGGCGAACACCGGGAAGCCGATCTCCTCGAGGTCGCCGACGTCGCGGACGGCGCCGTCGACGACGAGTCCGACGCACCCGCGTGCGCGAAGGCGCTCCGCGATGAGCTCGCCGACCAGGGCGCGGTCACGGACGGCGTGGCCGTTCACGACGAGGACGTCGCCCGGCCGCAGGGTGTCGAGCGCCTCGTGGACGCCGGCGTTGTCGCCGCCCGCGACCTCGACGGTGCGCGCGGTCCCGGCGGTGCGCGCACCGCGCCAGACGGGCCCGATCTCCGCGTCCACGACGCCGAGGCGCTGCATGGCGTCGCCGATGTTCGCGACCGGCAGGGCGCCGAGCCGGTCGACGACGTCCTGGGTGACGGTGTGCCCGGTGTGCTGGGTGTGCTGGGTGTGCTCGGTGTGCTCGGTGTGCTGGGTGTGCTCGGTCATTCGTTCGACTTCCATCCGTGTGCGTAGGCGAGGAGCAGGGTCCAGATGCCGAGGGCGCCGCCGACCCCGAACGTCCACGGGGCGAGGGCGGCTGCGGCCGCGGAGACGAGCGCTGCGTCGAGGACCAGGACGCCGACGAGCTGCAGCAGCACCATGACGGTGCCGAGCGCGAGCATCGAGACGAGCAGGACGACGAACACGGCCGTCATGCCGGTGGCGATGCGCTTCCGGGTCGGACCCGTCGTGGGTCCCGTGGGGTCTGCCATGGTGCAGTCCTTCCGATCGGTGGGGACGGGCTCAGTGGGGGACGGGCAGCCAGCCCGGCCCGATGAGCGCGGCGATGAGCAGGATGGGGACGACGTACAGGACCACGAGCGGGACGAACGTCTTCACCGGGTTCACCCCCGCGATCCCGGTCGCGATGTAGATGGCCGACGCTCCGGGCGGCGAGGCTCCCTCGGTCGAGGCCGCCACCAGGACGACGCAGGCGGCCAGCACGGGGTCGACCCCGGCGACGACGAGGACGCTGAACCCGATGCCGCCGATCGTGGCGATGGTCGCGGTGGAGCTGAGCGGGCCGGCGACCAGCACGACCATCACGGCGACGATCACGCTCATCACGACGGGGGAGGCGTCCAGTCCGTTGAGCACGGCCGCGAGCTGGTCGGCGAGCCCGAGCTCGGTCAGCACGGCACCGCCGGCGAACGCGAAGACGAGGGTCGCACCGATGTCGCGGTAGCGCGGCGCGGTCTTCGCGACGAAGTCGTACCACCCTCGGGTGCCCTTCGGCAGCTTCTTCCGGCCGAGGAGCAGTGCCAGCAGGCCGAGGAGCACGGGGATCCAGACGACGATGCTGATGGTGTCGGCCGCGTCCTCCCCGAGCGCGTCCGTGACGAACGCACCACTCGGGCCGAGCGTCACGAACACCGGGACGAGGATGCCGAGGAACACGAGCAGCGACGTCCACCCGTGTCGGAAGGACTGGCGGAAGGGGCTGATGTCCTCTGCCGGGACGCGCTGGATGCGGTGCCGACGGACGAAGTAGGCGATGACGATCAAGCGCCACAGCACGCACCACCCGGCGGCGACGAACATCGCGGGCAGGAGCTCGCCGATCGTGACGAGCGGTGCGACCGTCGCGGTGCCGATGAGGATGAAGAACGAGGCGCTGGGCGGGATCACCGTGCCGTTGCCGGCGTTCCCCGCGACGACGGTGGCAGCCACCGGGGCGGGCCACTGCGACCGCTTCATCCACGGGATGGTGACGGTGCCGAGCGTCGCGGCGTTCGCGGACCCGGAGTGCGCGACCGAACCGAACAGTGCCGAGCCCACGGTCGCGACGTAGCCGGCCCCGCCGGGCAGCCGGCCGAGCAACGAGTTGAGGATCTCGACCTGCCGGTCGATGACCCCGGTCGACGCCAACAGGAACCCGACGAACGTGAAGGCGAGCGCGGCGAACACGATCTCCTCGTTGAAGGCGTCCTGCAACCCGAACACCAGCAGCTCGAGGAACCGGGTGCCGCCGAACGCGCAGACGACGAGGAACCCGACGACCATCCCCTCGCCGATACCGCGGCGGAGCGCCACGCTCCAGACCACGATCGTGCCGATGTAGGCGATCAGCGCCCAGACGGCCAACCCCATGTGCGACTCACTCTCCGTTGAGGGTCATTTCACCTGATGCAACTTTCTTGCATCTGTTGATAGAGCAAAGCAGCAGCGACGGCACACGTCAAGGTCTGGACCCGCTGCTGAACGTCGGGCGTGGGCGCCGTCGGACTGCGTGCAGCTCGCGCTCGACGTGGCCGGGTCGCGGTCGCGGTCGCGGTCGCGGTTGCGGTCGTCGTCGGTCCGGCGGGCTCGCCGCGGTCGCCGTCAGACCCGGTGGGACCCCGCACCGCGCAGCCGGTCGAGCTTCGCCGCCGCGTCCGATCCCGGCGCCGCGTGGAACACCACGAGTCGCACGTCCGCCGCCCCGTCGACGGCCAGCCGTTCGCGTTCCAGCCTGAGCGGCCCGACCTCCGGGTGGTGCAGCAGGACGGTCCCGCCGGTCTGCCCCTGCACGTCGTGCCGGTCCCAGAGCTGCCGGAACCGGTCACTGACCATGCGGAGCTCCTCGGCGAGGTCCGCGGACCGTCCCGCGCCGCCGCCCGCGGTCTGCCGGAGGTTCCCGACCAGGCACTGCGCCACGGCGTCGTGGTCGGGGAACAGTGCCCGGTCCTCCGGCACCGTGAGCAGGTCGCGCAACTGGTTCCGCCCGGGGGTCAGCCGCGGTGAGAGCCGCTGCGCGAGGGGGTTCGCGGCCAGGACGTCGAACGCCGTGGTCTCGATGACGGCCGGCTGCACGAGCTGGTCGAGCAGGCGGCGGGCGCCGTCGGGCACGACGGGTGTCGACGTCCCCGCACGGTCGGCGCGGAGCGGTCCGGCCACGATCGCGTGCATGTGCGCCAGGTGCTCGTCGTCCAGTCGCAGCACCCGTCCGAGCGCCTCGAGCACCTGGGTGGACGGGTTCCGGTCGCGGCCCCGCTCCAGCCGCAGGTAGTAGTCGGCGCTGATGCCGGCGAGCATCGCGACCTCCTCACGACGGAGACCGGCGACCCGGCGCTGGCCCCGGACCGCCAGCCCGGCCTGCGTCGGCGTCACCTGCGCCCGTCGCGCGCGCAGGTACGTCCCGAGCGGGTTGCGTCGACCCGGAGCGGAGGCCCGGCTCGCGTCCGTCATCGGGGGTCCTGTCAGGACCTGGTCACGAGAGGGCTCTGGGGCGGCGACGAGATCCTGCATACCTTCTGGAACGGGGCGCCCGCCCCGTCTGATTCCCGTCCGGAGGACCCATGACCGTCACGCTCATCACCGGTGCCAACAAGGGCATCGGGTTCGAGACCGCACGCCAGCTCGTCGACCTCGGGCACGAGGTCTGGGTCGGCGCACGCGACGCCGACCGCGGCGCCGCGGCCGCCGCGGCGATCGGTGCCCGCGCCGTGCAGCTCGACGTCACCGACGACGCCTCGGTCCGCGCGGCACTCGCGACGGTCGAGGCCTCGGGCACCGGACTCGACGTCCTCGTGCACAACGCCGGCGTCCTCACGACGGAGCACGACGGACCCGCGGCACTGCGTTCCTTCGACACGAACGCGGTCGGCATCGTCCGGGTCACCGAGGCGGCGCTGCCACTGTTGCGTCGGTCGTCGGCACCGTCCGTCGTCACGGTGTCGAGCAGCGCGGGGTCGTTCTGGGCCGTGACGAACCCGGAGCGTCCGGAGCACGGGCTGCCCGTCGCGCTCTACTCCGCGTCGAAGGCGGCCGCCACGATGCTCACCGTGCAGTACGCGAAGGCGAACCCCGGCATCCGCTTCAACGCCGTCGAGCCGGGTGCGACGGCGACCGACATGACGGCGGCGTTCGGGATCGGGCGCTCCGTCGCGGAGAGCGCCCGCGTCGTCGTGGCGCTCGCGACGACGGGACCGGACGGCCCGACCGGCACGTTCACCGACGAGTCGGGCACCCTGCCGTGGTGACGGGCGTGCACGGCGGGACGCCGTACCTCGGTCGCGACCTGGTCCGACGTGCACGACGCGCCCGTGTCGCAGCCCGCGGAGGGCATCCGCCGCTGGTCCGTCCGGGCCGGCATTAGCCTCGTGCGCGTGGGCATCCCGGACTTCGACGTCGAACCCGCGGTCGGGCCGCGGTCGTGGGCGGTGGTGCTCGGTGTGGTGAGCGTGCTCGCGGGTGTCCTCGCCGTCATCGGCTGGCCGTTGCCCGTCGTGTCCGGCCGGTACACCCAGGACCCGCTCGCGTGGGAGCTGACCGTCGGGGCCGTCGAGGACTGGCTCGCGCACGACGGCTGGCGGATGTCCGGTACGTCCTGGGTCCACGGGGCTGTGGCCGTCGCCGCGCTCGCGGGCGCGGTCGTGCTCCTCCGGCCTGCCTGGAGCGGCGTGCGGAAGGCGGTCGTGGTCGTCGTCCCCGCCGGCCTGCTGCTCGTCCTCGGCCCGGCGGTGCAGTGGGCGCTCGGGCTGCCTTGGTCGAACTACGAGGACCGATCCACCGGTGCGATGGCCCTCGGCATCCTCGTCGCGGTCACCGTCGGCGTGGGTGCGGCCGTGATCGCTGCTGCGGTCCGGCGTGGCCGCCCCGACGACGTGGACGCACCGTTCGGCGGCCGTCGGCGACCCTGATGCGGGACCGTCGTGGCACAGGAGCGACCGCGTCGTCCCCGGCCGGGCTACCGGTCGTCCCTCCGCTGCCGGCCGCGGAGCGCACGACGCCAGAGCCGCACCCCGACGACGAGCAACAGGACGCCGAGGGCGGCGTTGAGCACGACGAGGAGCACGTCGACGTCCGGACGCCAGAGTCGCACGACCGACGTCACGACGAACACGAGGCCGAGGACGATCGCGCCGGTGCCGAGGACCTTCGCGCTCACGGTGTCCACGCGGTCAGCGGGAGCGTCTGCGTCGGACGAGGACCACGACGAAGGCGGCCTCGGCGATCAGCACGGCGATGAGCGGCCACAGCGCCCACGACTCGCCCAGGAGCACGGCGACCAGCGCTGCGAGCGCCACGAGCGGCGCGAGGACGACGCCGGTACCGACGAAGCCGCGTCGCATCTGTTCGAGCTCGTGCTCGGTCACCATCAGCGCACCTCCACGTCGCAGTGTGCCAGGGCTGCCGGCACGGCGTCAGCGGTCGTGCGCGCTGGGTCGGCAGGAGCGTCGTCCGTGTGGGCATCGGACTGCAGGGACCGGCTTCTCCGGCTCGCTGACGGTCGCGGTTGGCCGAACCCGGAACTCGTGAACCGGAACCGTCGCTGTGCAGGAGCAACTGCGTCGTCCCCGGCCGACCTGGCGGGGTGCGGAAGGCGGGCGTGGTCGTCGACCCAGCCAGCGTGTTGCTCGTCCTCGGTCCGGCGGTGCAGTGCGCGATCCGGCTGCCCTGGTCGAACCACGAGGACGGGTCCACCGGCGCGACGGCCCTCGGTGTCTGCGTCGGGGCTCGGGCCGCCGCGGTCGTCGACGCAGTCCGGCGCGGCCGCCCCGACGACGCGGACCCACCGTCCGGCGGCCGACGGCGACCCTGATCCCGTGCTGGCTGCGGCGAAGATGGAACTCTTCCCCCAGGATCGGGCAACACCAACTGTGACCACCGAGAACCCCCCACCAGGAGCCGCGGAGCTCGGTCGACTGTTCGACGAGCACGGTCGACGCATCCTGCTCTACCTCGCGCGTCGGACCGACCTGCAGAGCGCCGAGGACATCCTCGGCGAGACGTTCGTGACGGCGCTCGTCCGGTGGGGGTCGTTCGACCCGGACCGGCAGGAGCCGCTGCCGTGGCTGTTCGGCATCGCGTCGAACCTGCTGCACCGGCACTGGCGCTCGCAGCGGCGGGCGGACCGGGCGATGTCCCGGGTCGCCGTGCCCGAGCGCCTCGAGGACGCCACCGGCGACCTGCTCGACGCACAGCGCGCCGTGCAGACCGTCGTGCGCGAGCTCGACCGGATGCGGCCGGCGGTGCGGGAGACCGTGCTGCTCCACGCCTGGGCCGAGCTCACCTACGACCAGATCGCGGAGGCGACCGGCGTGCCCGTCGGCACGGTCCGCTCCCGACTCAACCGCGCCCGGACGGCCCTGCGCGCCGTGCCCGGCACCACCGACTTCCTGAACGGACCCCTCCATGTCTGACGACGACCTCAGCGCACTCCGGCTGCTGCGCCGCGACCACGACCTGCCGCCCGAGGTGGTCGACGCGTCGCTCGAGCGGGCACGCCTGCGGTTCGACGCGGCCGCGACGGCGACCGAGGCCCCCGCCGCGGCCACCCGCCCCCGCACCCCCCGTGCGCTCCTGCGACGACCGGTCCTGCTCGCGGGTGCCGCGGTCGTGGTGGCCGGCGGACTGGTCGCGTCCGGCGTCGGCCTGACCCACTGGTCCGCACCGGAGCCGGCGGCGGCCGCCACCCTGCACGAGGCCGCCCGGGCCGCGGCCGCCGACCGGACCCCGACCGGCGCGTTCACCCGCGTCGTCGAGAAGGAGGTGGCGATGGCGTACACCACCTCGGACGGTGAGCACTACGACGAGGGCTACCTCGTCCCGACGACGACGACCACGTGGGTGCCGGCGGACGTGTCCGGGACCTGGGTGCGGAAGACCGTGACGGGGGAGCCGACGACCTTCTTCGGCGGCGAGTCGGCGCGCGAGGCGGCCGAGCAGGAACGCGCTGCCGACGGCGGCAGCAGCGGTCCGGTGTGGGAGCGCGGCGCGGGCGGCGACTTCACGGTCGGCGAGCTCGGCGGCGAGCAGCCGGGCTGGATCACGCCGGCCGACATCGGGGACCTGCCCCGCGACCCGGGTGCGCTCGTCCGGCGCATCGAGGCGTCGACTCGCCCGGTGGACACAACCGACGCCGAGCACGTCTTCGACACCGTCCGGCAGCTCCTGCGCACCGGGTTGGTGCCGGCGGACCTCCGCGCGACGATGTTCGAGGCGCTCGCGACGCTGCCGGGCATCGTCGTCACCGAGGAGCAGGCGTCCCTCGACGGGCGGACGGGCACCGCGATCGGGCTGCCGTCGCGGAACGGCGCGGAACGCGACGAGATCATCGTCGACCGGTCGAGCGGCGCCTACCTGGGCGAGCGCAGCCTGCAGACGGAACGGCTGGGCAGCATCCCGGCCGGCACGGTGGTCGCGTCCGTCGCCCTGCGTGTCACCCCGGTGGACGACCGTCCCTGAGCGACGACCGGGTCGCGACCGCGACCACCCGTCCGTGGTCCCGTCGACCGCTCCGTGGCTCAGGCGGCGTCCTCGCCGCGGGCGGCTCGGGCCGGGACGATCCGCCGCTCGGCGATCCGCCAGCCGGCGGGCTCGCGGCGCACGACGTCGTGGTTCACGACGGCGGTCACCGATCCGTCGGGCATGAGCATGAGCCCCTTCGAGTCGACGGTCGCCTCGTCGCCGCTCCGGCCGGCGACGACCACGTTCGTGACGAGGTGCGCGACCGGGCCGTGCTCGGCCATCGCCCCGGCCGCGGCCCGCGCGCCGTCGATCCCGGTGATGACGGGCATGCCGAGTGCGCTCATGTCGTACACGACGTCCGCGGTGAAGACGGACCCGATCTCGTCGAGCCTGCCGTCGTCGAAGACGTGGCCCACCAGGGCCAGGACCTCGCCGATCGCCACGTGGTCGTTGGTGTCCATGAGCCTGTCGTCGTCCGTGTGCACGGCCATGTCGTTCGTCCTTCCGTCCCGACGGCCCCGGTGACCGTCACGGGTTATGGTACTCAGTACCAGACGGAACGCAATACCCTTGCGCTTCGTGTGGGCGGTACCCTGTGCACGTGCCTCAGACGCCCCCGCTCATCGAGCGCAAGCAGCGTGCCGCCCGGGACCGCATCGTGCGTGCCGCTGGCGAGCTGTTCGCCGAGCGCGGCTTCGCGGACGTCTCGGTGTCCGACATCGCCGAGCGGGCCGAGGTCGGGCGGACCACGTTCTTCCGCCACTTCGGCGACAAGCAGGAGGTCGTGTTCGCCCGCGAGCAGTCGCTGCTCGAGGCCCTCACCGCGGAGCACCTGGGCGAAGTGGACCCCGGTGACCGGTCGGCGCGGAGCGCGGTCGCAGCGCTGCAGCCCCTGGTGCTGCGTCTCTGCGCGCACGTCACCGAGGACCCCGAGGACTTCGCCCGGCACGAACGGCTCGTCGCGGCGAGCACCGAGCTCCGGGGACGCAGCGCCGCGAAGGCACAGCTCGTCGCCGAGCGGTTGAGCGCCCTCCTGGTGGACGGCGGCTGGGACGAGCCGACGGCGCGCTTCGCCGGGCAGATCGCCCTGGCCTGCTCCGCCACCGCCCGGGCCTCGTCGGGCCGCCCCGAACGCCTGGTGGACGACACGCGTGCGGCGTTCGAGCGGGCGCTCACCCTGGGTGCCGATCCGACCTGACGTCCGCTGCCCGGTGGTCGGTCTGCGCGCTTTCCGGCCGCTCAGCGGTCGATGCTGCGGTGGTCCGGCCGGAAGCCGTGTTCGGATCCCCACAGGACCGCGTCGACCCGGTTCACGGCGCCGATCTTGCTGTAGAGCGTGCGGATGTGGGTCTTCACCGTGTTCGGGCTGAGGTGGACCAGTTCGGCGATCTCGGCGTTGCGCTTGCCCTGCGTGATGAGGGCGAGGATCTCGGACTGCCGGTCCGAGATGCCGTGCTCCCGACCGGGCCAGTCGACGCCGGGGCCGCTCGGCACGCGTCGCCTCGGCGACCCGATCACCGACTCGCCGGCGGCCACGCGCAGCAGGCCGTCGGCGAGCTCCGCGCCCGAGATGCTCTTTGCGAAGTACCCGGTCGCCCCGCGTCGCGTTGCCGCGCTGATCAGGGATTCGTCCATCTTCCAGGTGAACACGGCGACCGCGCGGATCCTCGGGTTCGCCACGAGTCGGGACACGTCCTCGTCGTCCGGCTCCGGCTGCGCGAACGTGTCGTAGAGCGCGACGCCGACGTCCACCGAGACCCGCTCGCGGGCGTCGAGCTGCACGATCTCGAGCCGGTCGGAGAACGGCGCGAGCATGTCGGCGAGACCGCGGAGGACGAGCTCGTAGTCGTTGACGAGCGCGACGCGGATGCGTTCCGGCACGGTGGATCCTCCCTGTTTCACCCCTGGGGGTGAGACGACTCGTCGAGCGCGGGCGTTCGCTCGGTGCTGTCAGGCTACGGCCGCGCTCGTACCCCGTTCGCAGCCGTACCTGGAGATCGGTCGATCCGGGCGGGAGCACGTTCTCCTCGGCGGACAGCTCGATCGCCGCCCGCCCACACCTCGAAGGACCCCCACATGCCCGATGCACTCGCTCCGTGGAACGCGACCCTGTCGCTCGCCGAGCACTCGATCATCGTCTACGCACTCTCCGTCGCCGGCCTCGCCCTCTTCGCGTTCTTCGTGAAGTCGTGGGTGTCGGCGAACGAGATCACCGGCCGGTTCCGGTCCGGCGTCTACGCCGGCATGTGCATCACCGGCATCGCCTTCCTGTCCTACGTGCTGCTGGTCGTCGAGTTCGCACTCGGTTACGAGCGCAAGGGCGACTCGTGGGTCCCGAACGCGAACGCGATCCTGTCGTGGGCCCCCCGGTACTTCGACTGGACCGTCACCGTCCCGCTGCTCGTCATCGAGCTCCTCGCCGTCGCGACCCTCGTCGGCGCCGCGGCCCGCCGCCTGCGCGCCGCCGGCATCGCCGCCGCGTTCCTGATGATCAGCACCGGCTTCATCGGCGGTGTCGTCATCGACTCGGGCACGAACACCGGTGCCCTGTGGCTCTGGGGCATCATCTCCGGCATCTTCATGGTCGTCCTGTACGTGCTCGTGGTCTACGTCGTCGTCAAGGGCAGGCGGGACCTCAAGGGCACCGCCGCCGCTGCCACGCTCCGCAACGCCGGCATCCTGCTCATCGTCACGTGGCTGGCCTACCCGATCGTCTTCGGCCTGCAGGGCTGGGGCCACGGCGGCGCCGTCATCACCTGGATGCAGGTCATCCTGTCGGCCGCGGACATCGTCGCGAAGGTCGGCTTCGGCTCGATGATCCACAAGATCGCCGAGCTCCGCTCCGCCGAGGACGTCCGCGCCGGGGCCGACACCCTGCCCGAGGCGCTCTGGATCTCGTCCGAGAAGCTCTCGGACGGCACCATCCCGAACACCGCCACGGTCCACCACACGCAGCACTCCGCCAGCGCTGCCGGTGAGCACCTTCACCGCCACTGACCGACAGGGAGCTGACGGACCGCCCCTCGGCGGTCGACCTGCACCACGGCCGGCTGGCCGCGCCGTTCCTGCGGTTCATGCGACAGGCGTGGCCGATCACCGCGATCGCCGTCGCGATGCTCGTCGTGCTCGCGGTCGTGCTGCGGCGCGCCGACCTCGGCGTGTACCTCGCCCTCATCGCGGCGCTCAGGACACCGCACGCGGTCGTCGTCACCTGGATGGACCGGGTGCAGCACACGTGGCGTGGACGCGTCCTGCGACGCCGGCCCGCCGCGCCGGTCCAGCTGGCAGACTGGGCGCGACACGGAGGGGAACGGTGGTCGACATGGTCTGGATCGCTGCGGTCATCGCGGGGCTCGTCGCCGTCGCGTTGCTGGCTCGGACGCGGCGCTGACGCCGTCTCCGCCGCACCACCCGCCGGGCGGCAGGCGCGCTGCCGACCCGCACCGCGCCTCCCGTCCGACGGACCGGTGCGTCGACGGACGCGACCCGACCTGGTGACGTCGGGGCCGGCCCGGCACGCCCGGCGCCGCGGGACCGGCGCGCGGTCTGACAGCATGGCCCCGTGGACGACGCTCTCGACGTGACCCCCGTGCGGGCCCCCGACCGGACCGCGGCGGCGGCGATGTGGGCGGAGTACGTCAGCTCGCGACCGCTCGGCCAGGTGGACGACGAGCACACGGTGGAGCACTTCGGCGACACGGCGCGGCTCGCCGACGAGCTGCTGCAGATCGTCCTGGACGGCGGCAAGCGCGCCACCGCCGAGCTCGTCGCCGAGTTCGCCCACCGCGGGGACCCGCTGCCGCGCATCGGCTCGCACTGGATCGCCTGCGACAGCACCGGCGCACCGCGCATCGTCATCCGGAGCACCGCCCTGCGCATCGGACCGTTCGACAGCGCGGACGCCGCCTTCGCCCACGCCGAGGGCGAGGACGACCGGTCGCTGCCGAGCTGGCAGCGCGAGCACCGTCGCTACTGGGAGCGGACCTGCCGGGCGCGCGGCGCGGTGTGGTCGGAGCACGAGGACATCGTCTTCGAGTACTTCTCCGTCGTCTGGCCACCGGCCCACGCCGACTGACGGTCCGCGCACCGCGGCGGACGGTACCCGGGTTCTCCGGTACCGGGTCGGGGGCTGGCCGGGTGTCACCGGTGCGCTGCCGTCGCGAAGCTGATCAGGCCCCGCAAGCCCCTGGACGTCACGAAGAGGTCGCATGTCCCACACGCCCGTTGCCCACCCGGCACCCACTCCTCCCCGGTTCCGCTTCGCCTCCGGGTTCTTCGCGGCCGCGACGTGGCGGCAGTTCGCCTTCCACGCGGCCCACCTGCCGATCGCGATCGGCGGGCTGGTGTGGTTCGCGCTCACCGTCGGTCTGGGGCTGCCGTCGGCGCTGACCTGGGTCGGCATCGTCGTGACCGCTTTCCTGGTCGGCGGCTCGGCCTGGTTCGCGGCCGTCACCCGGCGGATGTCCGCCGCCCTGCTCGGCCAGCGGGTCGCCGCGCCCACGCTGCGTCCGCGTCGGGGCGGACCGCTCGCCTGGGCGACGACCCGCCTGACGGACGGATCGACCTGGCGGGCGGTCGCCTACCTGGTCGTCGGCTTCGTCGTCACGACGACCACCTTCGCCGTGTCGGTCGCCGTGCTCGTGACGGCGCTCGGTGCCGTCACCCACGCCGTCTGGGGCGGGTTCCTGCCGGAGCAGATCGGTGCCGACGGTCGTCCGCACCGGGGCGCGCAGTTCCTCGGCGTCTTCGTCGACACCGTCCCGCTGCAGGTGGCCTTCGCCGGTCTCGGTGTCGTCGTGCTCCTCGCGGTCTGGCCCGCCGTGAACCACGGTCTCGGCTCGGTGCAGCGTCTGGTGATCCGGTCGATGCTCGGAGCGGGGTCGCGTCGACGTCGGCTCGCCGAGGTCACGGCGTCGCGCGACGCCGCCGTCGTGGACGCCGACACCACGCTGCGACGGATCGAGCGCGAGCTGCACGACGGCACGCAGGCGCGTCTGGTCGGCCTGGCCATGACCCTCGGCGACGCACGCGACCGCCTGGAGAGCGGCGCGGGCGACGACGTCGGCGTGCTGGTCGCGCAGGCGCACGCGTCGACGAAGGAGGCACTGGTCGAGTTGCGCGCGCTGGCTCGCGGCATCCACCCCCCGGTCCTCGACGCGGGCCTGGAGGCGGCGCTCGCCTCCGCCTGCTCGCGCACGCCGTTCCCGGTCACGCTCCGGGTCGACCTGCCGGTCCGTCCGGCGCCGGTGATCGAGGGGGTGGCGTACTTCGGGGTCCTGGAACTCCTGACGAACGTGTCGAAGCACGCGCAGGCCACCGGCGCCTCGGTCGACGTCGCGACGGACGGGCCGGACCTCGTCGTCACGGTCCGCGACGACGGCTCCGGCGGGGCGCACGTCTCGATGCCCCGTGCGGACGGCCACGGCACCGGGCTGGGCGGCCTGCTCGAGCGCCTCCGTGCCGTCGACGGCGGGCTCGTCCTCGACAGCCCGGCGGGCGGCCCCACCACGGTGACCATGACGATGCCGTCCGGTGGACCGTCGTGAGGATCGTCATCGCCGACGACAACACGATCGTCCGCGAGGGCCTGGCGGCGCTGCTGCAGGGCCGGGGCCACGACGTCGTCGCCGCCGTCGGGACCGGTGAGGCCGTGCTGCCCGCGATCGCGTCCGAGCAGGTCGACGTCGCGGTGATGGACATCCGCATGCCGCCGACGCACACCGACGAGGGCGTCCGGGCGGCCGTCCGGCTGAAGGCCGCCCGCCCGGAGGTCGGCGTGCTGCTGTTCTCGCAGTACGCCGAGGTCGGGTGGGCGCGTGCGCTGCTCGACGTGGCGACCGTCGGGGTGGGCTACCTGCTCAAGGACCGGGTGGCCGAGGTCACGACGTTCATCGACTCGCTGCAGCAGGTGGCCGCCGGACACGTCGTGCTCGACCCCGAGGTGGCGGCCGCGCTCGTGCAGGCACCCCGTCCGCTCCGGGACCGGCTCGACCAGCTGACCGCCCGCGAGACCGACGTCCTGCGGCTCATGGCGGAGGGGCGCTCGAACGCGGCGATCGCCGAGGCGCTCTTCCTGTCCGGTGGCACCGTCGAGAAGCACGTGACGGCGGTCTTCGCGAAGCTCGGGCTCGAGGCGACGCCGTCCGACCACCGACGGGTGCTCGCCGTCCTGCGCTTCCTGTCCGCCTAGTCGGCGGCGTCCCGCCCGGTCAGGCCCGCTTCCGGGCCTGGTGCCGCGCCACCCGGTTGCGGTTGCCGCACCCGGCCGCGGTGCACCAGACGCGGTTGTGCCGCGGCGACGTGTCCAGGTAGACCCAGCCGCAGGCGTCGTCGCCGCACTGCCGTGCCGCGCTGAGGTCGGAGGTCACCAGGTCCTGCGCGAGCATCGCGACCGCCGCGCGGGGACCCGTCAGGTCGGTCGGGACACGCCACGACCAGGACCGCTCGTCCGGACCCCGGACGAGCGAAGCGCGCCCGAGGGCGGCGACGTGTTCCCGCGCGATCAGCCCGACGGCGGACGGGGACGCCGCGAACACCGCGTCGTGGACCGCCTCGCGGAGGGCGAGGACGGCGGCGTGCTCCTCCGCGGCACCCGAGGGATCCCGTCGGGCCAGCGACCGCAGGGCGTCCGGCTCGTCGGCGAGGACACCGAACTGCGCGCACCAGGCGACGACGTCGTCGAACGACGCCAGCGTGTCGGTGGCACGCCGCTCGTCGAGGCGCCAGTGGACCGTGTCGACGAGGTCGAACGCGGGGTGCCCGCCGACCCGGGGGAACGGCGCCGCCGTGTCTGCCGTGACCATCCTCCAACACTAATGCGCGATCAGCTCTTGCGCCATTAGTCCTCCGCCTGCCACTGTCTAACGCGTGATCGACGACGAGAGCATTAGTGCACGCCGCCCCGGGCTCGGCCCCGACTTCGCGCGCTTCTGGGTCGCCCAGGGGGCGTCCTCGGTGGGGGCACAGGTCAGCGAGCTCGCGGTACCGCTGCTGGCGGTGATCGTGCTGCACGCGTCGGCTGCCGAGGTCGGGTTCCTCGGCGCCGCCCGGTGGGTGCCGTTCCTCGTGCTCGCGCTGCCGCTCGGCGTGCTGGTGGACCGGTGCCGACGGCGGCCGGTCCTCGTCACCGCCGACGTCGCACGCGCCGTCCTGACCGTCGCGGTCGTCGTCCTCGCGTTCTCCGGTCGGCTCACGCTGCCGACCCTCGTCCTCGCGGTCGGTCTGCTCGGGGCCGGCACGGTGGCGTTCGAGGTGGCCTACCAGTCCTTCCTGCCGACGGTCGTGCACCGTGCGCACCTGGAGCGGGCGAACGGACGCCTGCAGGCGACGGCCTCGGCGGCAGAGGTCGGCGGCCCGGGCCTGGCGGGTCTCCTCGTCCAGGTGTTGTCCGCGCCCTGGGCGCTGCTCGCCCACGCGGTGACGTACGTCGTGTCCGCGGTGTCGCTCGTCGGGATCGCGACGCCGGAGCGCCGGCCGGAACGCTCGGGGCGGAGCGCCCTGCGGGACCTCGGCGACGGGCTCCTGTTCGTCCGCCGGGACCCGTACCTGGTCGGGCTGCTCGGGTTCGCCGGGATCTACAACCTCTTCGCGCAGTGGGTGATGGTGCTCTTCACCGTCCACGCCGTCCGGACGCTCGGGCTGACGGCCGGCACCCTCGGGATCGTCCTGGGACTCGGCGCGGTGGGAGCCGTCCTCGGAGCGGCCGCCGCCCCGTCGAGCGTGCGCCGCTTCGGGGCCGGTCCGGTGATGGTCGCCTGCGCGGCGGCCGAGTGCCTCGCCCTGGCGGTCCTGCCACTCGTCGACGTGTCCTGGACGGCACCGGTCGTCCTCGGGGTGCTCGTCGCGGTGTTCGCGGTCAACGGCGCCGGCACGTCGCTGTCGAGCGTCGTCGCCCTGACCCTGCGGCAGCTCCGCACACCGGACGAGCTGCTCGGCCGCGTCAACGCGACGATGCGCTGGTTGTCGTACGGCGTCGTCGCGGTGGGTGCGGCGGTCGGCGGCGTCGTCGGCGAGGCCCTCGGCACGCGGACCGGCATCGCGATCGGCTGCGCCGGCACGCTCCTGACGGTCGTCTGGGTCGTCGCGTCGCCGCTCCGGCGGATCGGTGACCCGGCACTGCTCGCGGTCGGCCCGTCGGCGGGGGCGACGCCGCCGAGCGGGCGGTGAGCCGACGGGCACGCCCGCGAGCGGGTGCGGGTGGCGTCGCCGATCCGGTGCGGCGTGCCGCTACCCGGCGCCGCCCACGCGCACCGACGCCGCCGCGGTCCGGACCACCCGCGGCAGGGGCGACGAGACCACGTTCACGAACGGCCGCTCGGTCGCGCCGAGGGACGTCTTGAACCGGGCGATCCCGTCGTCGACGTGCCCGACGAGGTCGACGGCCGTGTGCCCCCGCCGCAGCGACCACACGAGCAGGTCGTGGAAGAGCGCGGTGCTCGGGTTCGCCGCGCGGTGTGCACGGAGGGTGCCGCCGGCCCACCCGGTCACGACCGGGTGGCTCGCCAGTGCCACGATCACGCCGGCCGGCTCCCCGGCGACGACCGCCGTGGTGACGAGGACGTCGTCGCGGCCGGCCGCCCAGCGTTCGACCCGTGCGCCGATCTCCTCCGGGTAGGGCGAGGGCACGCCACGGCTGCGGTACGACTCGCCAAGGACCTGCGGCAGCAACGCGGTGAGCTCGCCCGGGAGCGCGGGACGGACCTCGACGGCGTTGCGACCCGCGGCGCGGAGCGAGTACCGGGCGCCCTTCTTCATCGAGGCGACGATCTGCTCGGGCGACGCGCCGACGAGGTCGACGACGTACGTCCGGTCAGCCGTCTGCTCGACCCCGGCGCGGGCCAGGTCGACGCCCGCGGCCGCGACGACCGCCGGCCCGAGGTCGAACCGCGCCACCGGGACGGCGTGACCGACCTGCCAGCGCCGGAACGCCCGGAGGGTGCTCGTCAGGAGCGCGGGGGGCACGAGCGGTCCGACGAACGGGAAGGGCGGCTCCGCCGGTCGACGCGTCCACCCGGACCGCAGGAGCACCGGGAAGACCCCGACCGGCTCGTCCCCGTCGGAGACGACGAGGGGTTCGAACCGCCACCCGAAGACGTCGGCCTGCAGCTGCAGCCAGGACCAGTCGTGGAAACCGGTGGCGCCCGGGCTCAGGGCGACGAGCGCGTCCCACTCCTCGGCGTCGCGAGCGGTGCTGAACCGGATGGGTGCCACGACGAGTGCCTCCTGGGGTCGGGAGCGGTGCGGTCGCGAGCGTATCCACGGGGGCGGGACCGGCGGGGTCGGACGGCGCCGAATGGCGGGGGCGTCGACGTCGAATGGCGGGAGTACGCAAGCGGTCCGCCGCGTGCGGGTCCGCGCGCGGCGAGCGTCGCGCCCGACCGGGGCCGTCAGCCGCGCGGGCCGCGCAGACCGTCGAGGTGCAGTCCGACCAGCGCCAGGACGCGCTCGGCCGACCGCGCCGTCGGGTCCCAGGTGTGCTCGACCGCGAGGCCGTCGACCACCGCGTGCAGCCGGTCCGTCTCGTCCGCCCGGTCGCGTGCGGGGTCGAGGGCGCCGGCCTCCGCCAGGGCGTCGAGCGCACGTGCGCAGACCAGGCCGACCCCGGCGTTCAGTCGCCGCGCGCTGCGTGCCAGGTGCTCGTCGGTGCGCGACAGGACGCCGAGCTGCACCTGCGCGAGGATCTCGGTCGTGCGCTCGGCGTCGAGCGGCAGGACCTGGGCGAGCGTCTCCACCGCGAGCTCCCGCCCGGTCGACCGCAGCGCCGCGAGCCGCGCGGTGACGCGGGCCTCGATGATCGTCAGGCAGTGCTCGCGGAGTGCGTGCTGGGTGGGGAAGAGCCGGCGCAGCGACGCGGCGGCGAGTCCTGCCTCGTCGGCGACGTTCCGGACGGACAGCGATGCCAACCCGTCGCGCTCGAGGATGCGGAGACAGGCCGCGGTGACCACGGCGCCCCGTTCCTCGAGGTCGACACGGCGTGGCACCCGGTCAGCCTACGGCGGGGTCGGTCGACGACGCGGCCGGCTTGCGCGGCCAAATCGTGTAGCTGACCGCCCAGAGGACCTCGATGCCGAGGACCACGGCGAGCAGCCCGAGGGTGCCCTGGAACTCGGCGGTGCGCTCCGGGTCGCCGACCACCGCGACGAGTCCGCCGATGATGCCCCCGGCGATGAGGACGGCGAGGCCGGTGCGCAGGACGTCGCCCCAGCAGTGTGCGGTGTGCCGCCGACCCGACAGGCGGAGCGGAGCCGGACCGCCGGCGAAGCGGTGCTCGAAGCGGACGTCCGCCCACGCGATCATCCGGTGCCCGTAGGCGACCGACATCCCGATGTACACGGCGGCGAGCCCGTGGTGCCAGCTCGCCGTCGCACCGCGGAGCAGGTCGAGCGTGACCAGGGCGAGCAGGACGACGTCGACGGCGGGCGCGGCGACGAGCAGGGCGGCACCGAGGCGTGGTCGGCGCAGCAGGTAGCGCGCGACGAGACCCCCGACGATCGCGACCCAGAACGCGACCTCGCAGACGATGATGGCGACGAGTGTCACTGGTTCCCCCCGAGTGTTTGAGTACAGGTGTGCTCAAACACTACGACACCGAGCCGGCGACCACCACTGGCGCCGAGCCGGACACCGCGCCAGACTCGAACCGTGAGCACCGACCCCGTCGTCGTCGCCGTCAGCACCGACGGCGGCCACCACTTCAGCAAGCCCGTCGTCGACGCGATCACCCTGGTCGAGGGGTGGGGCGTCGAGGGTGACGCCCACGCCGGCACGACGGTGCAGCACCGGTCCCGTGTGGCCCGCGACCCGTCGCAGCCGAACCTGCGGCAGGTGCACCTGCTGCACGCCGAGCTCTTCGACGAGGTCGCCGACGCCGGGTTCGCAGTCGCGCCGGGCCAGATGGGCGAGAACGTCACGACCCGCGGGGTCGACCTGCTCGCGCTGCCGACCGACACCCTGCTGCACCTGGGTGACGAGGCCTGCGTCCGCGTCACCGGGCTCCGGAACCCCTGCCAGCAGATCAACGGCTTCGAGCCGGGTCTGCTGCGCGCGGTCCTCGGTCGCGCCGACGACGGGACCGTCGAGCGCAAGGGCGGTGTGATGGCCGTCGTCGTCACGGGCGGGACGATCCGGGCGGGCGACACCGTCCGCGTCGAGCTGCCGACCGGGGAGCGCGTGCCGCTCAGCCCCGTCTGACGACCCGTCGTCCCCTGCTCACTCGGTGGACCGCGGAACCCGCCGCGGCACCCCCGCCAGGTACGCGGTCAGCACGGCCGCCGGGTCGAGCGGGCCCGCCTCGGCCACGCGGTAGAGCAGGAGCGCGTCGACGACCCCGACGAGGTCGACGGCCGTGCCCTCCGGGTCCTCGGCCCCGACCGCCTCGAGCAGCACACGGGCGGTGTCGACGAGGCCGACGCGGACCGGTGCCGCTCCGGTCAGCGGTGCGCGCAGGTCCGGGTCGTCGCGGAGTTCGAGCAGCAGGGCGAAGCGTGCGGCCTGGGCGTCCCGACGCGTGGCCAACCCGTCGAGGAACCCGATCGCGACCCCGACCACCGCCGCGTCGTCGAGGTGTTCGGGCAGCCGGAGCCCCGACAGGTCGTCGGCGAGCTGCGCCGTGATGCGGTCGACCACGAGGGCGGTCAGCTCGCGCCGCGTCCGCGCGTAGTAGGTGGTCGACCCCGGCGGCAGACCTGCCTCGGCGTCGACGGCACGGTGGGTGAGCGCCCGGGCACCGCCCCGTGCGGTGAGCCGGACGCCCGCGTCCGCCAGGTCCTCGCGTCGTCCCATGCTCGCCTTCCCGCCGCTGTCAGCGTAGTGTCCTCTACAAACGTAGAGGAACGGTGGGGGACATGCGGGTGGCAGTGGTGGGTGGCGGGATCTCCGGGGACGCGATCGTGCGGGCGGTCCGGCAACGCGGGTGCTCCGTGGTGCAGCGGTCGCGGTCGACGGGGTTCGACGTGCTCCGCGACGACGCGAACGCGGCGTTGGCGGACGCCGACGTGGTGGTCGAGGCGACCGGACGGTTCACGACGAGTCGCCGACGGGCCACGGCGTTCTTCACCGGGTCGACCGGGGCGGTCGCCGCCGCCACGGCCCGGACCGGCGCCCGGCACGTCCTGCTCTCGATCCTGGGCTGCACGCGGCCGGAGGTGCAGGGCTACGGCTACTTCGCCGGCAAGACCGCTCAGGAGGCCGCCGCGCGGGCATCGGGCGCGCGGCTGACCGTCGTGCGGTCGACGCAGTGGTTCGAGTTCGCCCGGCAGAACCTCGAGCGCCTGCGGGTCGGCCCCGTCGCGCTGGTGCCGGGCATGACGATCGCGCCGGTCGCCCTCGACGCCGTCGCCGCGGTGGTCGCGGACGTCGTGGTCGGCGACCGCGGCGGACCGGTCGTCGAGGTGGCCGGCCCGGAGCGGACGACGCTCTGGTCGATGACGACCGCCCTGCCCGACCCGGGGGTGCGCCCGGTCCCGCTGTGGATCCCGGGTCGGACGGGCCGGGCCTTCCGGGACGGCGCCCTGCTGCCCGCGACCGGGACCGAGGTGGTCGGTCCCCGGTTCGACGACTGGCTGCTGGCAGGATGACGGCATGGCCAGTGCCGTCCGACTCATCCGTTCCGGGACCCTGAGCGACATCGCCGAGTACGCGTACGCCGCGACCGTGCCGGCCGACGCCCGCTTCGTGTTCCTCGCCGGGGCGTGCCCGCTCGAACCCGACGGGACGACGGCCGCGGTCGGCGACCACCGCGGTCAGGCGGCGAAGTGCGTCGAGACGCTGACCCAGGCGCTGCACGCCGCGGGGGCGACGCTCGAGGACGTCGTCAGCACGCGCGTGCTCGTG
Organism: Curtobacterium sp. MCBA15_009; assembly: GCF_001864895.1. GTDB lineage: Bacteria > Actinomycetota > Actinomycetes > Actinomycetales > Microbacteriaceae > Curtobacterium. The sequence goes on along the minus strand of NZ_MJGO01000037.1, from coordinate 330,150 downwards.
GCGTCGTCGCGGCAGGACGACCTGGTCGCGGCGTGGGAGGTCGTGCGTGACGCGTTCGGGGCCCACGACGTGCCGAGCACGTTGTTCGGCGTCACCGTGCTCGGGTACGACGACCAGCTCGTCGAGATCGAGGCGGTGGCGGCGGTGCGCGACGAGCCGGTGCCCGGACCCCCGTCCGGCGCGGTCGACCGGTCAACCGCCGAACCGGGCGACGTACGCGACGGCGGCGACGAGCGGTAGCGCGACGACGACGGCGGTCACCGCGGCTCGCGGTCCCCGCTGACGGGTCCACGGCGCGAGCCGGACGACGACACCGCCGAGCAGCGCCCCGACGCCGGTGACGACGAACGCGACCGTCGTCTCGACCGCGTACCGAGCGGGGTCCGTGGCGGCGCACCGCTCGGTCCCGCACCACGCGAAGAACGCCGTGACGAACGCGACCGCGCCGACGGCGAGTCCCGCCGGCGCGCTCCACGCCAGGTGCCACGCGGACACCCTCGTCGTCGTGCTGCGCATCGCGGCCTCCCGGATCGATCGTGCCCGGGGGGCCGACCCGTTGACAGCCCGAGAACGGGTGACGCGACGAGCACCCGGTGAGCAGAAGACGTCGGGTGTCGACCTCGCACCCGACGTCTTCTGCTCACTCGAGCGGCGACACGACTCGTGAGGCGCCACGACTCGAGCGGCGACACGACTCGAGGCGACGGGTCAGACGCGCGCGGCCACGGTGCGGAGCGCCTCGACGACGCGCTCCACGGTCATGCCGCGTGCCGCGAGTGCGTCTGCTGCCGGCGCGGAGACGCCGAACTCGTCGATGCCGACCACGACGCCGTCGGGGCCGGCGATGCCCTCCCAGCCGAAGGGCGACGCCGCCTCGACGACGACCCGGGCGCGCACGGAGCGGGGCAGGACGCGCTCGCGGTGGTCGGCGTCCCCGGCCTCGAACCACTCGCGGCAGGGCATCGACACGACCCGGACGGCCAGGTCCGGCACCTGCTCGGCGGCCTGCAGGGCGAGGGCGACCTCGCTGCCGGTCGCCACCACGACGACGTCGGGCGCACCGTCGGTGTCGCGCACGACGTACGCGCCGCGGGCGACGCCCTCCCGCACCGCGTCGACCGGGGTGTCGGCGACGGGCAGCGGCTGGCGGGCGAGGACGAGCCCGGCGGGTGCACGCCGTTCGAGGACCGCCGCCCACGCCGCGACGGTCTCGTTGCCGTCCGCCGGCCGGACCACGGCGAAGCCGGGCATCGCACGGAGGCTCGCCAGGTGCTCGATCGGCTGGTGCGTCGGACCGTCCGCGCCGAGCGCCACCGAGTCGTGCGACCACACGTACGTGACGGGGAGCTGCATGAGGGCGGCGAGGCGGATCGCGGGGCGCTGGTAGTCGCTGAACACCAGGAAGGTGCCGGCGAAGAAGCGTGACCCGCCGGCGAGGGTGATGCCGTTCATCGCGGCGGCCATGGCGTGCTCGCGCACGCCCCAGTGCACGTTCCGGCCGGTCGGCGACGACGGCAGGAACGAGCCGCCGTCGACGATGGCGGTGCGGTTCGGCTCGGCGAGGTCGGCGGAGCCGCCCCAGAGCTCGGGCATCCGCTCGGCGAGCGCCTGGATGACCCGGCCGGAGGCGTCGCGGGTCGCCAGCTGCGTGCCGGGTTCGAAGGTCGGGAGGCCCGTGGTCAGTCCGGCGGGCAGCTCGCCCCGTGCGGCACGTGCGTGCTCGGACGCCGCCTGCGGGTGCACGTCGGTCCAGGCCGCGAACGCGGTGTCCCACGCGGCGCGGAGTGATTCGCCCCGGTCGACCGCGCGGCGGGTGTGCGCGAGGACCTCGGCGGGCACGTCGAACGGTTCGCGGTCGATGCCGAGCGCCGCGCGGGTGGCGGCGGTCTCGGCGGCGCCGAGCGGGGCGCCGTGCGACGCGGCGGAGCCGGTGGCGTTCGGTGCCGGCCAGGCGATCTGCGAGGCGAGCACGACGAGGTGCGGCCGGTCGTCGCGCTCGCCGGAGAGCACGCGGTGCAGGGTCGCCAGGTCGACGTCGCCGTCGGGGGTGGTGGCGACGTGGTCGACGCGCCACCCCTGGGCGGCGAAGCGGGCGCCGGTGTCCTCGGACGAGGTCAGGGTGGTGCTGCCCTCGATCTGGATGTCGTTGTCGTCGTACACGACGGTGAGGTTGCCGAGTCCGTGCCGGCCGGCCAGGGCGCCGGCCTCGTAGGAGATGCCCTCCTGCAGGTCGCCGTCGGACGCGAGCACCCAGACGCGCTGGTCGAAGGGCGACGTGCCGGCGGGGGAGTCGGGGTCCAGGCGTGCCCGGTCCCGCTTGAGCGCCATCGCCATGCCGACCGCGGTGGCGAGGCCCTGGCCGAGGGGGCCGGTCGTGGTCTCGACCCCGGGGGTGTGCCCGAACTCGGGGTGCCCCGGCGTCCGTGAGCCCGCCGAGCGGAACGCGCGCAGGTCGTCGAGGGTCAGGCCGTAGCCGGTCAGGAACAGCTGCGTGTAGAGCAGGATGCTCGCGTGCCCGCAGGAGAGCACGAAGCGGTCGCGCCCCGGCCACTCCGGCGACGCGGGGTCGTGCCGGATGTGCTCCTGGAACAGCAGGTGGGCGACGGGGGCGAGTGCCGCGGCGGTGCCGGGGTGGCCCGACCCGGCCGCCTCGACGGCGTCGATCGCGAGCATCCGGGCGGTGTCGATGGCGTTCCGGCCGACGTCCGTGGTCATGCGTACTCCTTCATCGGGGCGTGGTGGGACGCTCTCGACGGTAGGTCATGGATCATGACGTCATGACGAATCAAGACCAATCGGCGTCGTTTTGCGATCCCGGTCCGAGCGGGGTACCGTCTCAGACGTCAAGTCGTCATGACGAATTGACGGTCCAGCCCTCGGCCCGCCCTGCGAGCCACACAACGACGTGGAGGAATCCGTGCGCACGATCAGCGGGACGAGCAAGTACGTGGCCGTCCGCGAGCACCTGCTCTCGCGCATCGTCAAGCTCGCGCCGGGCACCCGGCTCGCACCCGAACCGGTGCTCTGCGAGGAGTACGGCGTCAGCCGGATCACCCTGCGGCACGCGGTCGACGGGCTCATCGCGGACGGGCACCTCGTGCGCGAACAGGGCCGCGGCACCTTCGTCACCGAGCCGCAGTTCCGCACCCACTACCGGGAGCGCTTCGCCGACGAGGTGAAGGGCTTCTACGTGCAGCAGACGGAAGAGGGCTTCGCCGTCTCGAGCCAGGTGCTCCGGCACGACGTCGTCGTCGCCGGCGAGACGGTCGGCGCGCGCCTCGACGTGTCCTCCGCCGACCGCGTCGTCGAGCTCGTCCGGCTCCGGTTCGTCAACGGCACCCTGCACCACCGGGTCACCACCTACCTGCCGGTCGAGCGCTTCCCCCTGGCGGCGACGACCGACTTCACCGACGGGTCGCTGTACGGCTTCCTGCGCGAGGTCTACGGCGTGACCCTCGTCCGGAACGACCTGCTCGTCTCGGTCAGCGCCGCGGACGGCCCCACGTCCGACGCCCTCATGGTCGACCACGGCGAGAAGCTCCTGCGGGTCGCCTCGACGGTCTTCGACCAGGACGACCAGGCCGTCGCGTACGGCGTCTCGGACTTCACGCCGCAGAACTCCGAGATCTTCTTCGGACTGCACAGCTGACGGAACAGGAACACCATGCTCAGAGAACGTCTCACCCCCGACCGGATCCGCTTCGCCGCGGACGTCGACTCCTGGCAGCAGGCGGTCGACCTCGTGTCCGCGCCCCTCGTCGACGACGGGTCGATCACCCCCGACTACGTCGAGGCGATGAAGACCGCGGTCGCGGCACCCGGCGGCACGTACATCGACCTCGGGTCCGGCGTCGCCCTCGCCCACGCCCGCCCCGAGGCCGGCGTGGTCCGACCGGCGCTGTCCTACCTGCGCGTGCGGCCCGCCGTGCTGCTCGCCGACGACCCGGCGCACCCGATCGACCTGTTCCTGTGCCTCGCCGCGAGCGACTCGAGCGAGCACATCCAGACGATGCAGGAACTCGCCGTCCTGCTCACCGACGAGGACGCCCGCGCCGGGCTCCTCGACGCCACCACCCCCGCCGACGTCACGTCGGTCCTCTCACAGATCGGACAGAACGCATGAAGATCCTCGCCGTCTGCAGCACCGGCCTCGGCTCCAGCTTCATGACCCACATGAACATCGACAAGGCGCTCAAGGAGCTCGGGGTCAGCGGGGTCGACGTCGACCACACCGACCTCGGTTCGGCCTCGTCCACCTCGGCCGACGTCGTCTTCGTCGGCAAGGACATCGCCGAGGCCGCCCAGGACCTCGGTGACGTGGTCGTGCTCGACAGCCTCATCGACTTCTCCGAGATCAAGACGAAGACCGCCGCGGCCCTCACCCGCCACGGTGTCGACGTCCCCGCGGGGGCCTGACGATGAACGGGTTCGTGTCGATCCTGCTCGACCTCTTCCGGCAGCCGTCGATCATCGTCGCGCTCATCTCGCTGATCGGGCTCGCGATCCAGCGGAAGAGCGGCAGCGACGTCTTCAAGGGCACCGTCCGCACCCTGGTCGGCTTCCTCGTGCTCGCGGCCGGCGCCGGGGTGGTCAGCGCCTCGCTCTCGCCGTTCGGCGACATGTTCCAGCACGCGTTCAACGTGCAGGGCGTCGTGCCGAACAACGAGGCGATCGTCGGCCAGGTGCTGCTCGAGTACGGCTCCGCCGCCGCGCTCATCTTCTTCTTCGGCATGATCGTCAACGTCGTGCTCGCCGCGACGACGCAGTTCAAGTACATCTACCTGTCCGGCCACGTCGCCTTCTACATGGCGGCGATGGTCGCGGTGATCTTCGGCGTCGCCGGGTTCAGCACGTGGCAGGTCATCCTGTGGGGCTCGATCGCCCAGGGCATCGTCATGACGGTCTCCCCCGCCGTCGTGCAGCCCTTCATGCGCAAGGTCACGGGCACCGACGACGTCGCACTCGGGCACACCGGCGGCGCCGGCATCGCCCTGAGCGGTGTCGTCGCGACCCTGACCCGCAGCAAGAAGAAGCCGTCGAAGTCGACCGAGGACATCGCGTTCCCGTCCGGCCTCGGCTTCCTGCGCGACACCACCGTCATCGTGGCGCTGTCGATGGGCGTCATCTACGTCGTCGTCGCACTGTTCGCCGGTGCCGGGTACATCGAGTCCGAGCTGAGCGACGGCCAGAACTTCATCATCTTCGCGGTGATGCAGGCCGCCACGTTCTCCGCCGGTGTCTTCATCATCCTGGCCGGCGTCCGCGTCGTCCTGGCCGAGATCGTGCCGGCCTTCAAGGGCATCAGCGAGCGGCTCGTCAAGAACGCCAAGCCGGCGCTCGACGTGCCGATCGTGTTCACGTTCGCCCCGAACGCCGTGCTCATCGGCTTCCTGTCGAGCTTCGCCGGCGGCATCGTCGGCATGGTGGTCATGGCCGTGAGCGGCACGGCGATCATCATCCCGGGCGTCGTCGCGCACTTCATGACCGGCGCGGCCTCCGGTGTCATCGGCAACGGCGCGGGCGGTCGACGCGGCGCGGTGCTCGGCGCGTTCACGAACGGGCTCGCCATCACGTTCCTGCCGCTGCTGCTCCTGCCGGTGCTCGGCGACGTGGGGCTGGCGAACTCGACCTTCTCGGACGCCGACTTCGGCGTCGTGGGCCTGGTCTTCGGGCACCTCGCCGGTGCGGGTGGACAGGTCGCCGTGATCGTCGGACTGCTCGCCGCGATCGTGCTGGTGTACGGCGCGTCGATCGTGATGCGCGGCCGGGCGAAGCGCCGGACCGAGGCCGAGGCCGCCGAGCGCGACCAGGAGGTCGCAGCGGCGCGCTGAAGACGAGCGGACACGCGCGCCCCGCGCGGTCCGTGAGCAGGGATGGTCGGGTCGCGTTCGCGCACCCGACCATCGCTGTTCCGGCTGCGTCCGGTGGTGGACGCGACCCGCTGTCGGACGGGAGGCGCGGTGCGGGGCCGCCACGGGCCTCCCGTCCGACCCGACACGGCCCACGGGCCGTGGCTGGGTGCGCGTACATCGTCGGGTCCCACACTGGCGTCACGGTGTCAGCAGGACGGAGCCGGGGTCTTCCCGGCGTCCCCCTGCGGAGCCGCCAAGGGAGTCATCATGACGAACCGATCCGAGGCGGCCTCGACGCCGCTCGCCCTCACCAGCGTCGTGGCCTCGGGCCTGCCGACGGAACTCGGCTCGCCCTCGGCGGCGGCCACCTACGACGTACCCGCCGTCTTCAACCGGCGACCCGACACCGCCGAGACCACCGCGCTGCGCGGCGAGCTCGGGCACGCCCGCCTCGTCGCGGCCGGGTACCCGGAGGTCACGCTCGACGTGCAGGACCGTCGACTCGTCATCGGCAACACGAGCCTCGGGCAGCTGGAACGCGGACTCGCGACGGTGGTGGCGACCATCGTCGACACCGTGAGCCGGACGGTGCTCGCCGACCAGGAAGAGGTGCGCGACGCCGCGCGCCTGGCGTTCGACGACCGGACGGCGCGCGCCCGCGAGGTCACGCGCGCGGCCGAGCGGATCCACTTCGTGCCCGAGCCGGCGCGACCGCGTGCGATGTGACCACCGCAGCGGCCGCGGTCGCCGACTGCGCTAGCGTGACAACACGCGGTGGACGATCGGTCACCGTCCGAGGGTGCAGCGGTCGTGGACCAGGAACGAGGGCGTCGGATGGGTGACTTCACCATCGCCGCGTCCGCGCTGCAGACCGCGCCGGACGGCAGCGACATGTGCCCGCCGTTCCTGACGACGTTGCCGGTGAGCGCGGTCGGGATCTCCACGCTCGGCGACCCGATCGGCTCGCTCACCGTGTGCGCGAGCAGCCGCCTCGCCGAGCGCGTCGACGAGATCCAGCTCGACCTCGGCGAGGGGCCCTGCTGGCAGGCGCTCGTCAGTCGCAGCCCGGTGCTCGAGCCCGACCTGGCCGCCTCGGACAACGCGGGCTGGCCGCTGGCGCTCGAGGAGCTCCTGCGCGCCGGCGTCGGCGCGGTGTTCTCCTTCCCGATGCACGTCGGGACGATCCCCGTCGGTGCCGTCGACCTGTCGGTCGAGCACGGTCGGGAGCTCACCGCCGGCCAGGTCCGCGGCGCGGTCCAGCTCACCGAGGTCGCCGCGCGCCGCGTGCTCCGCCAGGCCCTGCTCGCCGCCGCGGCCGACGGACGCGCCGACATGCACACCGGCCGGTATTCCCGACGCGAGGTGCACCAGGCCACCGGCATGGTCGCCGCACAGCTCGGCGTGGACGTCTCCGACGCCCTGCTCGTCCTGCAGGCGCACGCCTTCGCCACCGAACGAACCGTCCGCGACGTCTCGAACGACGTCATCGCCCGCCGCATCGACCTCACCCGGCCGTACGGTTCCGAGAACTGAGGAGCACGCACCATGGCACCGACCCGCGAGCACCGTCTCGTCGACACGTTCGTCGCGCTCACCGACACCCTCGTCGACGACTACGACGTCGTCGACCTGCTGCAGACCCTGGTCGACAACGTCGTGGACCTGTTCGACGCGTCGGCGGCGGGCATCCTGCTCGTCAACCAGCACCAGGAGCTCGAGGTGCTGGCGTCGACCAACGAGCGGTCGGGCTTCGTCGGCCTGCTGCAGCTCGACTCCGGCGAGGGCCCCTGCGTGGAGTGCTTCTCGACCGGTCGCCTCGTCTCCGTCGAGGACCAGGCCGAGATGCGCCGCCGGTGGCCGACGTTCGCGGCGGCCTCCGCCGAGTCCGGGTACGCGTCCGTCCACGCGATCCCGATGCGGCTGCGCGACACGACGCTCGGATCGCTCAACCTGTTCCGCGAGGCCGAGGGGCGGCTCAACGCCGACGACGCCCTCGCCGCGCAGGCCCTGACGGACGTCGCGACGATCAGCATCCTGCAGCAGCGGACGGTGGAGCACGCGAAGGTCGCGCAGGACCAGCTGCAGCGCGCGCTCGACAGCCGGGTCGTCATCGAGCAGGCGAAGGGGTTCGTGGCGTACACGCACCAGGTCGACATGGAGACGGCGTTCAGGATGCTCCGGCAGTACGCCCGGTCGCACCAGGAGCGCCTCGCCGACGTGGCACGGGCCGTGGTGGAGCGCCGGCTGGTCATCCCGGCCTGAGCGTCGCCGCGGTCGCCGTGGTCGCTGCCGTCGCCGCGGTCGCCGCGGTCGCCGCGGTCGCCGTGGTCGCCGCGCAACGCACTCGTCGTCGGTCCCGGTGTGCGCACCGGCCGGCGGGCGTATCGTCGGGGACACCACGTAGCCCCTGACCCCGGTTGCAGCAGACCGCTGGAGCCAGGAGGCAACCATGGGCGACGACCAGGCCGTCCCGACCGGGTACACCCGGACCGGACGACGATCCGACCGCACCGACACCACCTCGAGCTACACCGCGCTGCTGGCCCGGGTCCGGACCGCCGGACTGCTCGGCCGCCGCACCCGCTGGTACTGGGGACTGATCGCGGTGCTCACCGTGCTGCTCGTCGGCACCGGCGGCGCGTTCGCGGTGCTCGGCGGCTCCTGGTGGCAGCTGCTCGTCGCCGGGGTGCTCGGGGTGCTGTTCACGCAGTTCGCCTTCCTGTCCCACGAGGCCGCCCACCGCCAGGTCTTCGCCTCGCAGCACTGGAACGACCGCTCCGCGCGCTACGTCGGCACCTTCCTGACCGGCGTCAGCTACGCGTGGTGGACGAACAAGCACACCCGCCACCACGCCAACCCGAACACGGTCGGCAAGGACCCCGACATCTCGTTCGACGCGATCTCGTTCCGTCCCGAGGACGCCGCCCGTCGCACCGGGTTCCTGCGCGTGCTCGTCCGGGTGCAGGGGTGGGCCTTCTTCCCGATGCTGCTCGTCGAGGGGGTGAACCTGCACTGGCAGTCGATCCGCACGTACACCCGGCGCGGGCCCGTGAAGCACCGCTGGGCCGAGGGCTCGGTGTTCGCCGCACGGTTCGTGCTCTACCTCGGCGTGGTGTTCTGGTTCCTGCCGGTCGGGATCGCCTTCGCGTTCCTCGGCGTGCAGCTCGCCGTCTTCGGCTTCTGCATGGGGATCGCCTTCGCGCCGAACCACAAGGGGATGCCGGTCATCGAGCCCGGCCGGCGGGTGGACTTCTTCTCGCGGCAGGTCCTGACCTCGCGCGACATCGGCGGCGGCGCCTGGGTGGAGTACTTCATGGGCGGCCTGAACCACCAGGTCGAGCACCACCTGTTCCCGAACATGGCGCGGCCCAACCTGCGCGCGGCGCGGGACATCGTCCGGCGGTACTGCGCCGAGCAGGGCGTGCCGTACACCGAGACGACGCTCGTGCGCTCGTACGTCATCGTGGTGCGGTTCCTCAACGAGGTCGGACTCGCGGCGCGGGACCCCTTCGCCTGCCCGATGGCGGAGCGGTTGCGGTAGCCGCCGGCTGCCCGCAGTCGACCGTCCGCTCTCGGTTTCCGGATCGGACGGCCGTCGTCCCCACGAACCGCTGGACCCGGGCGGGGTGCATCCGCGAGCATGGACCCGACCAGGGACGGCGGGCACAGGGGTCCGCCGCGGGAAGGCAACCATGCGACCTGTCCGGAACGGCTTCACCGCGGGGGCGGTCATCGCCCTCGCCGCGGGACTCACCATCGGCGCGGCACCGGCTCAGGCGGCGACGCCGACCGCCGCGGAGCACTGCGCCGGCGGCACGCTGACGCTGCGGGCGCTGCAGAGCGGCTGCACCCTCACGTCCGGGTCGGTCACCCTGCCGGACGGCCGCACGTTCGCCGTGCCGGCTCCCGGCGAGAGCGTCGCTGCGACCAGCTCCTCGGTCCCCGGCGCGGCCGAGCTGCCCGAGGTGGTCGTCGCGAACACCGGGGCGTCCGGCGTCGCGGTGCGGGTCGACGACGTCTGGCAGGGCTCCTCGGCAGCGGCGTCGGCGGCGTCCCGCTCCGCCGCGGCACGGACCGCCGCGGCCCCCGCCGCCTCGACCCGGGCCGCCGCCGACCCGAAGTGCACGAACACGTCGTCCGCGACGACGGGGTACCGGTGGTCGGGCTCGGTGCAGTGGTACTACAACGAGTCCGGGCAGAAGTCGACCTACGCGAAGGACGCCCTGCGCAAGGCGGCGAACGCCTGGACCGGCACGATCACCGCGTGCGGGACCACCGCCACCTCCACGGCGCGCAACGCCTACGTCCGCCTGGCCACCCAGGCGCCTGCCCTGACCGACCGCGGCGGTTGCGGCAGGAGCAGCGGGTACAGCGTGATGGGTTGGGGGAAGCTGCCCGCCGGCACCCTCGGCGTGACGTGCGTCTGGTACGACGGCAACGGCGTCGCCAAGGAGTCCGACCAGCGGTACGCGACCGGGTACAAGTGGAGCTCGACCGCGACGTGCGCCGGCGGACGGTTCGACACCCAGGCCGTCGCGACACACGAGTGGGGGCACGTCTACGGCCTCGCGCACGTGAAGACCGGCACCGGCCAGGTCATGCAGCCGTCCGGTGGGTACTGCGACCTCGACGCCCGCACGCTCGGCCTCGGCGACCTGCAGGGCATCGCGGCCCTCTACTGAGCCCGGTGAGCGTGCTCGCCGAGTCGGCCACCACCGCTGCGGTGGTGGTGGCCGCCGCGCGGCTGGTGGCCGCCGCTGCGGTCGGTCAGACGCCGCTCTCGCGCACGAAGTCCGCGATCGGCGTCGAGCCCTGGTTGAAGCGGTAGGTGCGACCGACGGCCTCGGGGCGCTCGACGGCGTCGGCGACCACGTGGGCGACGTCGCCGCGGGCGACCTGCGACGACGAGCCGTCCCAGTCGACCGACCCGGTGGCGTCGTCGTCGGTCAGGGTGCTCGGCGCCACGACGGTCCAGGACAGCCCCGAGTCGCGGAGCACGGCGTCGGCGACCATCTTGGACTGGGCGTAGGCGAAGAAGTCGTCGTCCTGCGGCACCCCGTGGTCGAGCACCGAGCCGGCCCAGGAGACCATGACGTACCGCTCGACACCGGCCTGCGCGGCGCCCTGCATCGAGAGCACGGCCGCGTCGCGGTCGATCGCCCACGTGCGGTCGGCGGAACCGCCGCCGGCACCGGCGGACCACACGACGGCGTCGTGCCCGCGCACGAGGTCGGCGAAGTCGGTGAGGGACTGCTGCTGGACGTCGGCGACGCGGGGCTCGCCGCCGTGCGCGCGGACCTCGTCGGACTGCTCGGCCTTCCGGATGACGGAGGTGACCGAGTGGCCGCGCTCGGACAGGATGCGGGTGGCGAGGAGTGCGACCTTGCCGTGGCCGCCGAAGACGATGACGTTGCTCATGGACCGGACGGTACTCGCCGCGGCTCAGCGCCCGGGGGACGCCGTCGACGAGTCTCGGAGCGCACCCGGTCGCGGTGGGTAGCGTCGGCGGCGACACGTCAAGGAGACACGATGAGCAAGCAGCACGAGCAGCACACCCTGGTCCGGACCCTGGTCCTCGGCATCCTCAGCGGTGGGCGCAGCGCCACGCCGCTCGCCGTGATGGCCCTCAACCACGACCGGTCCTCGCTGAAGGGGGCGTGGCAGGACTGGAAGGTGTTCAGCACGCCGATCGGCCGCGGGCTGCTCGTCGCCTCGGCCGTGGGCGAGCTCGTCGGCGACAAGCTGCCGAAGACCCCGAACCGCATCTCCCCCGCCGGACTCGTCGGCCGGATCGGTTCCGGCGCGCTCGTCGGCGCGGCCCTCGGCACCACCGGTCAGCGCGACCTGCGCATCGAGGGCGCGATCCTCGGCGGCATCGGTGCCGTCGTCGGCTCGTTCGTCGGGTGGGGCCTCCGCAAGGCCGTCGGCGCCACCACCGGTCTGCCGGACCCGGTCGTGGCGCTCGCCGAGGACGCCGCCACCGTGGCCGGCTCGGTGAAGGTGATCACCACAGCCTGAGTCCCGGGGCGCGCGCTCGTCGCGCTCCGTGAGCAGGAACGGTCGGGTCGCACCCGCGCACTCGACCGTTCCTGCTCACGATCGTCCCTCCGCGCCGGCCCGCGCCCGCCCCGTGCCGCGCCCGGCCCGCGCCGCGCACGCCGGTCAGGCCGCTGCGACCACCCCGGCGGTCGCGAGCCGGACCCGCTTCCGCGCACGCGCCTCGTCGTCCCCGAACCGGTCGAGCCCCCACGACACCGCCGTCAGGAGCTCGAACACGGCCGAGGCGTCGACCTCGTCGTCGGTGCCGTTCGCCGTTCCGCGCGCCCGCTCGAGGAACTCCGCCGTCCGGGCCGTGAGTCGCGAGCAGATCGTCCGGACGGGCGAGTCCTCGTCGTCGACGGCGTCGGCGATGCAGGTCGGCAGGTCCTGCCAGACCCGGAGCCCCCACGCCAACCGGAACATCCACTCCTGCAGGGCCGGTACCGGTTCCCGGTCCTCGAGCTCCGCGGAGTCGTCGATCACCCGGTGCACGGTGTCGGTCATGACCGCCGCGAGCAGGTCGTCCCTCGTCGGGAAGTTCCGGTACAACGTCGCGTTGCCGACCCCGGCCCGGGTGGCGATGCCGTCGATGGGCGCCAGGATGCCCTCGGACTCGAACAACTCGCGCGCCGCGGCGAGGATCGCGTCGCGGTTGCGGCGGGCGTCGGCGCGCACGGGACCTCCTGGACTTGACGGATGTGGGGAGTATCCCCACATACTGTTCCGGGGAGCATCCCCGTTTCCATCGAGCCTACCGCAGGAGTCACCATGACCGAAGAGTTCACCGACCGCACCGTGCTCGTCACCGGCGCCAACGGAGGGCTCGGCACCGAGTTCGTCCGCCAGGCCCTCGAGCGCGGTGCGCGACGCGTGTACGCCGCCGCCCGCTCGCCGCGCACCTGGGACGACGAGCGCGTCGTCCCGATCGCACTCGACGTGACCGACCCGTCGTCGATCGCCGCGGCCGTCGCGACCGCGTCCGACGTCGACCTGCTCGTCAACAACGCCGGCATCGCACCCGAGGCCGACGCCTCCCTCGTCTCCGTCGCCGACGACACGCTCGAGCACGTGTTCGCGACGAACACCTTCGGCGTCATCCGGGTCTCGGCGGCGTTCGCACCGGTCCTCGCGGCGAACGGCGGCGGTGCCGTGCTCAACGTGCTCTCGCTGGCCGCCTGGATCCCGCTGCCCACGGTCTACGCGGCATCGAAGGCCGCCGCGCTGGCTGCGACGAACGGCCTGCGGACCGAACTCGCCGGCCAGGGCACCGCGGTCACCGGGCTCATCGTCGGCATGATCGAGACCGCCATGGGCGCTCGGTTCGACGTGCCGAAGTCGACCCCGGAGCACGTGGTGACCCAGGCGTACGACGGCGTGGCCGCCGGCGCGTGGGAGGTGCTCGCGGACGACGACTCACGCTTCGTGAAGGGCCTGCTCAGCGCTCCCGCCGAGGACCTCGCCGCAGCGACCCGGGCCGCGATGGAAGCCGTCGTCGACTGAGGTCGCCCGTCCGACCGCTCGCCGGTCGCGCGCGCTTCGCGCTTCGTGTGCAGGAACGGTCGGGTCGCACCGCCGCACCCGACCGTTCCTGCTCACGATCCGCACGCCTCGGCCTACGGTGGGCCGCATGCACATCGTCGTCATCGGAGCCACCGGCCACATCGGCTCGTTCCTCGTCCCCCGTCTCGTCCGCGCCGGCCACCGGGTCGTCGCCGTGAGTCGCGGCACGAGCACCCCCTACGCCGACGCCCCGGAGTGGCAGCAGGTCGAGCGGGTCACGGCCGACCGCGAGCAGGAGGACCGCGACGGCACGTTCGGCGCCCGGATCGCCGCGCTCGGCGCCGACGCGGTCGTCGACCTGGTCTGCTTCACGGAGTCGTCCGCCGCCGCGCTCGTCGCAGCCCTGCGCGGCACCGACACGCACCTGGTGCACTGCGGCTCGATCTGGCGTGCCGGCGTCTCGCACGTGCTCCCGATCACCGAGGAGAACGCGACCCCGCCCTTCGGCGACTACGGCGTCCAGAAGGACGCCATCGCCCGGATGCTCAAGGAAGAAACCGCGTCAGGGGGTCTGGTCACGACGTCGCTCCATCCCGGCCACATCAGCGGTCCGGGCTGGACGCCGATCGGCCCGCTCGGCAACCTCGACACCTCGGTGCTCACGAAGCTGTCCGCCGGCGAACCGCTCGAGGTGCCCGGTCTCGGCGCCGAGACGATGGCCCACGTGCACGCCGACGACGTGGCGCAGGCCTTCCAGCTCGCGGTCGAGCACCGCGACGCGGCGGCGGGCGAGGACTTCTCCGTCACCGCCCCGACGGCGCTCACCGTGCGCGGGTACGCCCACCTGGCAGCGTCCTGGTTCGGTCAGGAGGCCCGGCTCGACCCCGTCTCGTGGGACCGGTTCCGCGAGACCACGGCTCCCGAGCACGCCGACGCGAGCTTGCAGCACCTGTCCCGCAGCCAGGTCTTCAGCGTCGAGAAGGCGACTCGTCTGCTCGGCTACGCACCGGCGTTCACCGCCGAGGAGACCGTGCTGGACGCCGTGCGCTGGCTCGTCGACCACGGTGGGCTCGAGGTCGCGAACCCCCTGGTGGGCTGAACTCGGCGCCCGACGCCGGTGGCGAACTCCTCGCACCTGATGTCAGTTACGGCGCGACGTCCGGCGGGAGCGAGGGGCTGCGGGAACCCCTCTCACGTGCGCGTGAACGGGACGGAGACGATCCGGTCGTCCCCGCTCGCCGGGGTCCCGCGGCCGTCGGTGTTGTTCGTCACGAACCAGAGCGTGTCCGACGGCCCCTCGAGCACGGTCCGGATGCGGCCGAAGTCGCCCGCGAAGTACTCGGTCGCGGTGCCGGGGTCGTCGGCGGGGACAGCGCGGAGGACACGGCCCTGCAGGTTCGCGATGAAGACGGTGTCGTCGACGACCGCGAGGCCGCTCGGCGATGCCTCGTCGGTGGACCACTGCTGCACGGGGTCGACGAAGCCCTGGTCCTCGCCGCCGGTGCCCTCGACCTCGGGCCAGCCGTAGTTCGACCCGGGCTCGATGACGTTGAGCTCGTCGTGGGTGTCCTCACCGAACTCCGACGCGAACATCGTGCCGTCCGACGACCACCCCATGCCCTGCACGTTGCGGTGCCCGAGGCTCCACACCGGCGACCCGTCGATCGGGTTGTCGGCGGGGACGTCGCCGTCCGGGGTGAGCCGCAGGATCTTGCCCGCGAGCGAGTCCTCGTCCTGCGCGTCCGTGCTCGCACCGGCGTCCCCGACGCTCGCGTAGAGCATGTCGTCCGGGCCGAACGCGATCCGGCCGCCGTCGTGGAAGGTGTTCTTCGGCAGACCGTCGATGATCGTCGTCGCCGCGCCGAGGCCCCACGACCCGGCGCTGCCGGTCAGCTCGTACCGCTGGATCCGGTTGCCGTCGTCGGCGGTCGAGTAGACGAACAGGTCGTCGTCGTGCAGCGCGAGTCCGAGCAGTCCGCCCTCGCCGCCGTGGCTGACACCGTCGACGGTGCTGACCTGGCGGGTGGTGCCGTCGGACCGCAGCTCGAGCACCCGGGCCGAGTCGCGCTCGCTGACCAGCGCGTCGCCGTCGTCACCGGTCAGGACCACCGACCAGGGGGCCTCCAGGCCGGTGACCACGTCGGTGGTCTCACCGTCGAGCGCCACCTGACCGGCCGACAGGTCGGCGGGCGCGGTCGCGCGCGCTGACGGTGAACCACCCCGGTCGGATCCGTCCTGCTCGGTCCCGCCACCGCTCGTGCAGGCGGTGAGGGCCAGTGCGGCGGCGGCGGCGAGGCCGGCCGCCGACCAGCGTCGGCGGCTGCGGGGCGTTCCGGCGGGTTTGTCCACGATGATCCTCCCGGGGTCGTGCGTCGATCCCACACGCCGTGTTCGGGAAACGCCTGGGGGAGCACGGTCCCCGGCTTGGTTCAGTGGGTGTCGGTCGGCACCACGTCGTCCCGGAAGGACCAGCACATGACCACCATCGCCATCGTCGGCGCCGGCAAGGGCCTCGGCATCGCCGTCGCCGAGCGCTTCGCCCGTGAGGGCTTCGCCGTCGCCCTGATCTCCCGCAACCAGGACCGCCTGGACGGCCTCGCCGCGGAACTGCGCGAGCGCGGCCACACCGCCGCCGGGTTCGCCGCGAACGTCCGCGACGGGGACTCGCTGCGCACCGCACTCGAGCGCGCGACCGAGCAGCTCGGCCCGATCGAGGTGCTGCAGTACAGCCCGCTCCCCGCCAAGGAGTACATGCGCCCCGTGCTCGAGACCACGGCGGAGGACCTGGTCGGTCCGATCGAGTTCTCGGTCTACGGCTCGGTCAACGCCGTCCGCCAGGTGCTGCCCGGCATGCGCGCGATCGGCCACGGCACGATCCTGTTCGTCAACGGCGGCAGCGCGGTCCGCCCGGGTGCCCGCGTCACCGGCACGTCCGTCGCCTTCGCCGGCGAGAGCGCCTACGCCCAGCTGCTCCACGACGCCGTCCGCGACGAGGACGTGCACGTCGGCCAGCTCATCATCCCGTTCGGCATCGACGACGGGCAGCCCGAGCACTCCGGCGAGTCCATCGCCGACCGCCTCTGGGCGATCCACACCGAGCGCGGCGACTTCCGCACCTACGCGGAGCCGATGCCCGAGCTCGGTTGAGCGCGATGCGCACCACGTGACGGACGGGAGGCCCGTGGCCACGCCGCCACGGGCCTCCCGTCCGTCGCCGGTCGCCACCAGGGCCGCGATGGGCCGGGGGACACAGTCGCGACGGCGGAGGGCGGGCCGTACCGCCGCGCGCCCCTAGCGTCGAGGCGTGGATCCGGAGGCCTTCGACGGGGCGGCGGGCATCGCCCTGCTGCTCGTCATGCCGCTGTCCGTGCTGTTCGTCGCCGCGGCCCTGCGGCGGGCGGGCGCACCGCGGTGGACCTGGGCGCTGTACCTGCTCGGTACCGTCGGGGCGCTGGTGCTGCTGCACGTCGCCGGGCACACCCGGTACGACGGCCCGTCCGACGGGCACTTCCCGTGGGACGTCGGGCAGTTCGCGGCGCTCGGCCTCGGCCGGATCGGCGTCGCCGTCAACGCGGTCGCCGCGACGCTGTGGATCGCGCCGGGGCGCCGTCCGTACACGGAGCCGTTGCCCCGTCGCGAGAACCGACTGGTCGTCGCCGCGTACTGCTCGGCGGCGCTCGCGACGGCCGTACCGGCGACGTGGTGGAGCGTCGGGCTCGGCATCGTGCCGGTCGGCGTCGAGGTGCCGGTCGTGCTCGCCGGGGTCGGGTTCCTCGCCGCGGCGGTGCTGCTCCGGTGGCGGCGCCAGCGCGCATCGGGCGACCCCGAGCGTCTGCCCGAGACGGTGTGGCCGGTGGACGCGGTCGTCGCGATCGGCCTCGCCGGGGTGCTCGCGGTCGGGCCGTCGTTCTCCGGTAGCGGCCTGCCCGACCCGTCGTCCGAGCGCGACCCGGCGGTGGCGACCGACCGACCCGCACCGACCACGGACCCGGAGTGGCCGGGGCCGACCCCCGTGACCCGGACGTCGCTCGGCCCCGCTGCGGTCGAGGCGGGGACGCGTGCCCTGCTCGAGGACACGGTCCGCTGGGCCGGCCCGCTCGACGACCTGTCGTCGCTGACGCCGGCTTCCGCCGAACCGCCGGCGGTCGCGCTCGTACCGGAGCGGTGCGACGACGGCGGACGGCGCTGGACCGGCTCGCTCGTGCTGCCCTCGGTCCGGCCGCAGGACCTGACGCCCCGCGTGCTCTCGGGGTGGAAGGCGTCCGGCTACGCCCCGGTCGACCGGGCGATGGGGACCGACCTCGTCCTGCCGCTGCGGCAGGACGCCGCGGTCGAGCGGATGCGCCTCGGTGGGGGCCAGGACGGTGTGCACGTCACCGTCGAGTCCTTCTGCGTGCCCGACTGAGCGCGGCGCTCGCCGCTTCGTGAGCAGGAACGGTCGGGTCCCCCGCAGCGACCCGACCGTTCCTGCTCACGATGTGACGGACGGGAGGCCCGTGGCGGCGACGCCACGGGCCTCCCGTCCGTCAGTACACCCGTCCGTTCAGTACACCCGTCCGTTCAGTGCGCCCGTCGCACCGCGACCCGGCGCCGGCTCCGGGTGGTCAGCCACGCGCCGGCCGACACGACCAGCGGCAGGCCGATCGCCAGCAGCCCGAGCACCGGCCAGTCCGGCACGAACGGCAGGTGGTTCGCGCCGACGGCCTGCTCACCGAACCGGATCGTGAGCGCCCGGATCGGCAGCAGCCCGAGCAGCGTCCCGATCACGGCCCCGACCGTGGTGAGGATCGCCGCCTGCCAGGTCGACACCTGCCGGCGCAGACGGGGTGCCGCGCCGACGGCGTCGAGCACCTCGTCGTCGCGGCGGCCGTCCGACCGCGCCAACCCGAGGGCGACCGCGGTCGCGCCGATCGTGACGGCGGCAGCCAGCGCGAGCACGATCGCCCGGATGAGCGCCCCGTTGTCCACCGGGCCGGTCTCGTAGAAGAACTGCGGTCCGTACCACCGTTCGCGGTCGGCCCCGCCGTACGACTGCCACGCGGAGCTCAGTTCGTCGTACTGCTTCGGCGTGAGGCCGCCCGGCAGTGTCGTGACGAGCAGGCCGTCCACCGCCGGCACGTGGTAACGCTCCGCGGTCGCCCGGGTCATGAACACCGCGACCTTGATCCGCGGCGACTGCACGTCGGTGACGGCCGGGATCGTGACGCTGGAATCCGGACGGGTGCGTTCGGTGATCGTGGGGCTCTCGTACGTGCGGTCGTGGAACGTGTCGATGCGGACTGCGCCGTCGCGGGCGTACTCGGACCAGAGCGACACCGCCTCGCCGCCCTCCAGGGCGTCCCGCACCGCGGCCGACGGCCGGTGCCCGGTGAGCACGGCGTAGTCGTCGACGGTGCCGGTCAGGATGTGCGGGTCCGACGAGGCGCTCGTGTCGAGGAACCACGAGCACGAGGTCGTGTCGTTCACGGTGCAGCCGTACGGCGTCCACCGGTGTGGGATCGTCATGGTCGTCGGCGTCTCGCCCGTGCCGCCCTTCACCACGCCGAGCACGCGGATCCGGTCGTGGCGCAGCACGCCCGCGGTGACCTTCGCGGCCCGTGCGGTGAGTTCCGCGTCGTGGTCGCCGAAGGACGCACCGTCGGCGTCCGAGACCTGGACCTCGGTCGTGGCGACCCCGACGGCGGTGGCGTAGTCGTAGCCGCGGACGTACCGGGCCTGGCTCGAGGCGTTCCAGGTGATGACGAGGGAGGCGACGAAGACGACGCTCATCACGCTGGCGAGCACCGGGACGGTGCGCACCGGGTTCCGCAGGGCGTCGCGGGCGGCCATGCGCGCGGCCAGTCCGAGACGCGACGACAGCCGCGCCACCAGGGCGAGCAGCCACGGGGAGCAGATCGCGACACCGAGCTGCATGAGGCAGGGTCCGATCGCGACCCCGGCACCGACGACCCACGCCAGGTGGTCCTCCTGCACCTCGCGGTCGTTCAGCACGAGGACGCCGATGCCGCAGGCCAGCGTCATCACGGCCCCGCCGACGATGAGTGCGGGACCCCAGATCCGGCGTCGGCGCCGTGCCGGACGGCTGACCGCGACCGGGCGGAGCGAACCGCGCAGGGCGGCGAGCACGTTGATGCGGGTCGCCGTGCGCGCCGCGACCAGGGCGGAGACGAGGCCCGCCAGCACGCCGGCACCGCCGATCGTCAGCAGCAGGGGCAGCGGCACGTGCAGGCCCGGGAAGGACAGCACGTTGCCGTCGTCGATGATCCGGTAGGTGAACATCCCGATCCCGGTGCCGAGCAGCACGCCGAGCACGGCGCCGGTCGCCCCGAGCACCAGCCCGGACCCGGCGACGATCGTGCGGACGAACCGCTTCTCGCCGCCGACGCTCGTGATGATCGCGTACGAGCGGGTGTCCGCCCGGGTGCCGACCAGGAACGCGGCACCGGCGAGCAGGGCCACCTCGAACATCGCGAAGACGCCGAGCAGCGCGAGGCCGCCGAGGTACCAGCCGAGGTTCGACCCGGAGGAACCGCCGGTGACGCGCTCGTCCGGCGGGTCGAGCACGACGGGGCGGGACTGCACGGTGATGCCGTGCGCGTTGAGCTGCCGGATCTCCGACCAGGTCGGTGCCGTCGTCGGCAGGTAGACCGTGACGTCGGGCGGGCTGCCGGGAGTCGTCGCCGCGGTGTCCGTCATGGTGGTGCCCCACGGCACGAACACGCCCTGCGTGTCGGGCGCCGACCCGAGGTCGCGCATCGTGCCCGTGATCGTGAAGCGCTTCGTCACCGGGTCGGTCAGGTCGACGGTGTCGCCGACGTGCGCCCCGAGGCGGTCGAGCGTCGCCGGGGTCACCATGAGTTCGTCGCGTGCCGTCGGCCGGTCGCCGGCGAGCACCCGCCAGTGCCCGTCGAGCGAGCGGTCCCACGTGCTGCCCTCGACCGCCGTGATGCCGACCGGTCCCTTCGGCCCCTGCAGCACGACGGGCGCGCTGCCCACCGGGATCGCGAGCGCCCCGTCCGGGACGAACGACAGCGGGTCCGCGAAGGGGGCGTCGCCGTCCGCCTTCGTCACCGGGCTGTTCCGCGCCGACTCGGTGGACTGCCACTGCACCGGGTCCTGCCGCATGCCGGGCAGGTCGGGACCGGACACGCGCATCTGCGCGGCTGCCCCACCGAGGTCGTAGGCGAGCGACTCGGCCTGGGTCGGCTGGGTCGACTGCACCACGACGGCCACGGCCGCGAACCCCGCGGTCGGGATCCCGATGAGCGCCACGATGAGCGCGGCCCGCCCGGCCTTCGCGAAGGCGAGTCGGCGGCCGAGTCGGAGCGCGGGACGGAGCGCGAAGGGCGTCCGGACGCGCTGGGCGGTACCGGTGGAGCGCCGTCGCCCGCTCACGACGCGGCCCGGTCGGCGAGTGCCTGTTCGACCCCGGTGTACACGGCCTCGTCGACGACGCGACCGTCGCGCAGGAACACGATCCGGTCCGCCCAGGCGGCGTGCCGTGCGTCGTGGGTGACGAGCAGCGCACCGGCACCCGCGTCGACGTGGCGGCGGAGCATGCGGAGGACGACCTCGCCGGTCTGCGAGTCGAGCGCCCCGGTCGGTTCGTCCGCGAGCACCAGGCGGCGCTCGCCGACGACCCCGCGGGCGATGGCGACGCGCTGCTGCTGGCCGCCGGACAGGTCGTCCGGGTAGGCGGTCAGCCGGTGGCCGAGCTCGACGTTGTCGAGGGCGAGCTCGGCGGCGCGGCGGGCCTGCGAGGCCTTCCACCCGTCGAGTTCGAGCGGCAGCGCGACGTTCTCGACCGCCGTCAGCGAGGGGATGAGGTTGAAGTCCTGGAAGACGAAGCCGAGCAGCCGACGGCGCAGCGCCGCGAGCTCCTTCGCCGGGCGCTCGGACACGAACTCGCCGTCGATGACCACCTCGCCGCTCGTCGGCGGCAGCAGGGTGCCGGCGACCGCCAGCATCGTCGACTTGCCGGAGCCCGACGTGCCCATCACCGCGACCATCTCGCCGCGCTGGACCGACAGGTCGATCCCGGCGAGGGCGGTGACGGCCTTGGCGCCGGACCCGTAGTGCACGCTGACGGCGTCGAGCCGCAGCAGCGGTGCGGCGCTCACCGGACACCCCGGGCGGCGTCGGCGGCGGGCGCGGTCGCGGACTCGGGAGCGGCGGGGTGGTCGTCCGGTCGGTACCGGGCCACGCTCGACTCGACGTGGTCGAGCCAGCGCACCTCGGCCTCGGCCTGGAACACCATCGACTCGAGCACGAGCGACCACGCCAGGTCGGTCGCCGGGTCGGCCGTGCGCTTGAGCCGCGTCAGGTCCTGCAGGTTGCGGATCGCGGCCCCGCGCTGCACCTGCACGAGCTTGGCGACGTCGACGCCGGGCACGGTCACCGCGAGGGCGAACTTGATCGCCAGCTCGTCGCGGCCGCGCTTGGCAGGCACCGGCTCGCTGAACCAGCGCGCCACTTCCTCGTGCCCCGCGGGGGTCGCCGTGTAGACGACGTGCCCGTCGTCGTCGGCGTCGCCGCGGGCCACGAGGCCGTCGCGCTCGAGCCGGTCGAGGGTCGTGTAGACCTGGCCGATGTTCAGCGGCCAGCTCCCGCCGGTGCGGTGCTCGAACTCCCCCCGGAGCTGGTACCCGTACCCGGGTCCGCCCACCAGCAGCGCGAGTACGCCCATCCGTACGCTCATGACACTTCCTCGTTCCGTTCTGCGAATGGGCATACTCGGTATGCCCATACCGAGTATGCAGGTGCCGGCGGAACGACGCAAGCGCAGCTCGCGACGTGCCCACACAACGGACGGGAGGCGCGGTGCCCGCTGGCACCGCGCCTCCCGTCCGCTTGCTGGTCGCGTCAGGAACCGAGCTTCGACAGCTCCTCGAACTCGTCGTCGGTGAGCTCGATGGTCGCGCCCTGCAGGTTGTCCTCCAGGTGGGCGACACTCGACGTGCCCGGGATCGGGAGCACGACGGGCGAGCGCTTGAGCAGCCAGGCGAGCGCGAGCTGCGCCGGCGTGGCGTCCTTGCGCTCGGCGATCTCGGTGAGCGGCGAGTCCTCGCCGGTCAGGCCACCGGTCGCGAGCGGGAACCACGGGATGAACGCGATGCCCTGCTCGGTCGACCAGTCGAGGAGCTCCTCGGCGTCGCGCTTCTGCAGGTTGTACAGGTTCTGGACGGAGACGATCGTGGCGATCTCCTGCGCGGCCTGCACCTCGTCGACGGAGACCTCGGACAGGCCGATGTGGCGGATCTTGCCCTCGTCCTGCAGCTTCTTCAGTTCGCCGACCTGGTCCTCGAGCGGGACCTTCGGGTCGATGCGGTGCAGCTGGAACAGGTCGATGCGCTCGAGGCCGAGGCGGCGGAGGCTCATCTCGGCCTCCTGCCGCAGGTACTCCGGGCGGCCGACCGGCGGCCACTCGTTCGGACCGGTGCGGGTCAGACCGGCCTTGGTCGCGATGACGACGTCGTCGCCGTACGGGTGCAGGGCCTCCTTGAGCAGGTCCTCGGCGACGTAGGGGCCGTAGCTGTCGGCGGTGTCGAAGAAGTCGACGCCGAGCTCGACGGCGCGCTTGAGCACGCGGACGGCCTCGTCGTGGTCCTTCGGCGGGCCCCAGACGCCGGGGCCGGTGAGCTGCATGGTGCCGTAGCCGAGGCGGTGGACCTCGAGGTCGCCACCGATGCGGAAGGTGCCGGAGGCAGCGGCCGGGCGGTTCGTGGTGTCGGTGTCAGTGGTCATGTCCCCGGTCTACGCCTGGTGCGTCGCCGGTCCCTGGACGGGTGTCCCCCGGCGCTGACCGCGGGAACGGTGTCTCGCCGCGCTCCAGTCCACCGACGAGCTTCGTCAGCCGGTTCGTCCGCGCTGCGGCGCTCGGCGCCGTCGCGATCCGGTGCAGCACCGCGTACCGGTTCGCCGCGTCGAGGCCGGCGAACAGCGCGGCAGCGGCGGGCGCGGCGTCGAGTGCCGCCCGCAGGTCCTCGGGCACGGTCGCGCTCGCGGCACCGGCGTAGGCGCGGTCCCACCGGCCGTCGCCCTGCGCCCGGTCGACCTCGGCCTGGCCACGCGCGCGCATCCGGCCCTCGGCGGTGAGCGCGGCGACGAGCCCGACGTTCCGCTGCGACCACAGCGAGGCGCGCCGGCGCGGGGTGAACCGCTGCCGGAAGGTGGCGGCGTCGCGTCCGCGCTTCTGCCCGTCGATCCAGCCCGAGCACAGCGCCTCGTCGAGTGCCTGGTCGTAGGTCAGGGTCGTCGGCTCCGTCGTGCCCTTCTTCGCCAGGACGAGCCACACGCCGTCGGTGTCGTCCTCGTGGGCGTCGAGCCAGGCCCGCCACGCGGCGGCGTCCGGCAGCACGAGGTCGACGACGTCCATGCGGTCATCGTAGGGGCGACCTCAGACCCAGTTCGGCTGCGACAGCACGCCGGCGGGGTCGGCCTGCTCGGCGATCCGGTGCAGCCGCGAGGTGTTGTCGCCGAAGTACGCCGACGGGTCCGTGATCGCCGCGTCGCAGTAGTTCGCGTAGGCGGCGTCGCCCCACGCCGGCCGCATGGCCCGGCGGAACCCGCGCACGTAGGCGTCGAACGGAGCGGGGTCCGTGCCGTCCGCGAACACCGCGGTGTACTGCACCGTCATGAGCGCCGACCGCCAGGGGAAGGCCGAATCGGTCCGACCGACGTCCGCCACGACGCCGCCGAGGGCGTCGAGGGCGACCCCGCCCTCCAGGTTGCCGTCGACGTCGCCCGCCGCTGCCGCCTGCGCGACGAGCACGTCGATCTGTGCGTCGGTGAGCCTCGTCGATCCGATCGACGAGGTCGCCGCCTCGGACACCCGTCGGGGCTTCCCCGCCAACGCGGACATGGCGGCGCCGTAGGTCAGTTCCTGTCCGGTGTGCGCCAGCGGCTTCGCACCCGTGGCGGCGATGAAACCGTCGACGGTGGTGTCGGCGCCGGTCTTCGAACCGGTCCACACGCCGGTCACGGTGACCGTCGGGGCGGTGTGCCGACTGCCGTTGAGCAGCTTGAGCGTCGACCACAGCTCCGGGTCGGCGGTGGGCGCCCAGTCCTGCCAGGCGCGCACCACGGCAGCGGCGGCCGACCACGCGAACGTGATGGTGAAGAGCAGGACGGGAGGCGCGGCCTGCGTCCGGTACGTCAGTGCGGTCACGACGCCGACGGTTCCACCGCCCCCACCGCGGCAGGCCCAGAACAGGTCGGGTTCGCGGGACGTCGAGACCTCGTGCACGGAGCCGTCCGGGGTGACGAGCGTCACGCCGGCGAGCTGGTCGCAGGTCAGTCCGAACGAGCGGACGAGCACGCCGACCCCACCGCCGAGGGTGAGCCCGCCGATGCCGACGGTCGGGCAGGACCCGGCGCCGATGGCCCGACCGGCCTTCGCGAGCGCGGCGTAGACGTCCCCGAGCTGCGCGCCCGGGCCGATCGTGACGGTGTCGTCGTCGTGCAGTTCGATGTCGTCGAGGTCCTGCGTGCTGATCACGAGCGACCGCGGGACGTCGGTGCCCGGGGCGCCACCGGCCGACCACCCCGTGTACGAGTGCCCGCCCGCTCGCAGTGCGACGGGCGTGTGGGTCGTGCGCGCGAACGCGAGGGCGGCCTGCACGT
Organism: Curtobacterium sp. MCBA15_009; assembly: GCF_001864895.1. Classification (GTDB taxonomy): domain Bacteria; phylum Actinomycetota; class Actinomycetes; order Actinomycetales; family Microbacteriaceae; genus Curtobacterium. The sequence goes on along the minus strand of NZ_MJGO01000037.1, from coordinate 305,137 downwards.
CTGGGATCCCCGCGACCCGGAGGATCCCCTGCGGGTCGGCGTCGTCGTAGCGCGGGTTCTCGAGCACGCGTGCGCCGTCCCACCCGTTCGACCCGGACCGGAGCAGCGTCCCGGAGACCGCGGCGGCGAGGGCGTCCCACGAGTCGGGGCCGCCCGGCGTCGGCGTGCTCGTCGGCTCGGCGGAGCCGCTGGCAGTCGGGTGCGGCGCGCCCGAGGGAGCGGGGCCCGGCCGGGTGCACGCTGCCAGGACCCCGGCGAGCCCGAGTCCGACGCCCCCGGCGAGCAGGGCGCGCCGGGTCGACGTGCGGCTCACGAGCCGGCGAGCCCCCCGCTGGCACCGCTGATGCCGGGGTGTGCGGACTTCGCGAGGCCCTCGGTCATCGAGTGCGCTGCCTCGGCGTCGGCGAGGGAGCGGGCGCCGAGGGTCGGGTCGACGGGTTCGAGGTGGGCGAGGCGCTTCGCGCGACGGCGGTTCTGCACCTCGAGCACGGTGAGCAGCGCGGCGATGGCCACGACCACTCCGACGACGATCCACACGACGACCATGACGTTCCCCTTCCGTCCCGGGGCGTCCACCCCGTGTTCGCAGCGTAGCGCCGGCGGTGCGACGCCATCCGACGGAGCCGGGATCTGTCGCCGTTCCGTGACCGTCAGGCGGTGCTGCTGATCCGGACGGCGCCCGCCCACCCGTGCACCCACTCGGGCAGTTCGCGGTCAGCTGGTGCTCCGCCCACGGCGTCGAGCAGGTCCGTCATCGGGACGGTCCCGCCGGAGCGTCGCAGGAACCGCGCCTGCACGACGGCACGGGCGACGACGGCTCCGCGACGGACGAACGTCTGCTCCAGGTACACGGCCCGGTCGTCGACGCCGAGCACCCGGGTCACGAGCTCGAACCGTTGCCCGAGCGTCAGGGACCGCTTGTACGTGATGGTCTGCGCCGAGACGACCGGGTACCAGGCGCGCTCCGCGATCGCGCTCCAGAACCCCGACCGCAGCATCAGGTCGAGCCGCCCGAGGTCGAGCATCGACAGGTACTTCCCGTTGTTGACGTGCCGCAGCGGGTCGAGGTCGGTCAGGGTCACGCGGAACGGTGTGCGTGCCGCGTCCCAGAGCGACGGCCGCCGCCCATCCGTCGTCGGGCGGAGCCGGACACGCAGGCGCAACAGGAACAGCCGGAAGTACAGGTTCACGCGCCGATCACACCAGAAGGCCGCGCTGCCCCGCGTGGACCTTGGAGGATCCACACGAACGGTGTCCGTGTCTGACCGGCACCGGCAGTGCCTTCCTCCGAGCGGCGCACCCGGAGTAGACCTGCAGCATGCAGACACGCAAGCTCGCAGACCTCGAGGTCGGACCCGTCGGCCTCGGCACCATGGGCATGAGCGCCTTCTACACGGGCGCTGGCACCGACGACGACGAGTCGATCCGCACCGTCCACCGCGCGATCGACCTGGGCGTCACCCTGTTCGACACGGCCGAGGCGTACGGCCCCTACACGAACGAGGACCTGCTCCGCCGGGCCCTCGCCGACCGCCGCGACGACGTCGTGATCGCGACGAAGTTCGGCCTCATCACGCACACCGCCGGCGAGGAGACCCCCGCCACCGGTCGCGGCATCAGCTCCGCCCCCGAGTCCGTGCGCGAGGCGCTCGAGGGCTCGCTCCGCCGCCTCGGCACCGACCACATCGACCTCTACTACCAGCACCGGGTCGACCCGGCCGTCCCGATCGAGGACGTCGTCGGCCAGCTCGCCGGCTTCGTGCAGGAGGGCAAGATCCGGCACATCGGGCTGTCCGAGGCCGGAGCCGAGACCATCCGCAAGGCCCACGCCGTCCACCCGATCACGGCCCTGCAGAGCGAGTACTCGCTGTGGACGCGCGACCCCGAGGGCGACGTGCTCGACACCCTGCGCGAGCTCGGGATCGGTCTCGTGCCGTACTCGCCGCTCGGCCGCGGCTTCCTGACCGGTGCGATCACGAAGCCGTCCGACCTGGACTCCGACGACTTCCGCCTGGCGAACCCCCGCTTCCAGCAGGAGGCGTTCGAGCAGAACATGAGCATCGTCGACGCGGTCAAGGAGATCGCGACCGAGGCCGGGGCCACCCCGGCGCAGGTGTCCCTCGCCTGGCTGCTGGCCCAGGGCGACGACATCGTCCCGATCCCCGGCACGAAGCGGGTCTCGCGTCTCGAGGAGAACGTCGGCGCGGCCGACCTGACCCTCACCTCCGACCAGCTGTCGCGCCTGTCGTCGCTGCCCGTGCCGACCGGCGACCGCTACCCGGACATGTCGAGCATCGGCCGCTGACCCCGGCGGCTGCAGTTCCGCGCGTGGGAGGCCGTTCCGCGCGTCGGAGGGCCTTCCGCGCGTGGGAGGCGGGATCTTCCGGCCTCCCACGCGCGGATCCGCTTCCCATCCCACGCGCGATGGGACGGAACATCGCGCGTGAAGGAACGAGCCGTGCGCGGGTCAAACCTCGGCGGCGAAGGACGCGGCGCGCAGCTGCAGGTCCTCGATGCGCCGGAGCCGCGCCGCCTCGACGTCGAAGCCCTCGTACGCCGGCGGCGGCAGCTTCCGGACGTTGCGCGAGCACTGGAAGTCCTGGCAGACCAGGGTGCCGACGGTGTTGCCGTTCCGACCGGCAGGCCCCGAGCGCTTCGCGCTGTAGAACACGACGTCGTTCGGCAGCTGCACGTCCTGGCACCACGAGCACTGGGCGCGTGCGCGGGACGAGGCCTCGGCCTGCCGGAACAGGATGCCGACGAGCGTGCCGTCGAGCGTCGGCACGACGGCGTACGCGCGCCGTCCGATCTTCGGGTCGCGCCACCCGAGGTAGTCGAGTGCGTCCCAGTCGGTGGTCGCGAACTCGGCGGGCAGCGTGATGTCGGACGTCTCCTTGCGGGAGGCGTTGACGAAGGACGTGCGGAGGGTCTTCTCCGTGATGGGGAGCATGGTCGTGGCTTTCGTGCGGACCCGGGGCGTGCGGACGCACACCGCACCGGGCGGAGGAGGTCAGGGGACGACGAGGTCGGCCGCGCCCGAGGGCACGGCCGGGGGCCTCACGCCCTGATGCCGGCGATACGGGCGCCGACCACCTCCTGGAAGCTCACGCGTCCAGCCTACGACGACGTGTCAAGCGGTCGGGGTCGCGGTGACGAGCAGGAGCGACCCCCGGTGCGTCGGGCTGATCCGGAGCGCGCCGTGGCGCCGGTCCCACTCACCGGACTCCAGTGCGGAGCGGAGCGCCGCGACCGACCGTCGCGCGGTGAACGCGTCGACCTGCGCCCACGCCGGGTCCGCGTGCCGGACGCCCGCGTCGAGCAGCCGCTCGGGTCGGGCGGAGTACGCCTCGGCGAACCCGTCGACGCACGTGAACGGGATCGGCAGCGGCACGACCGTCACCGTGTCGCCCGGGAGCGCATCGCCGACCTCGGCCGGCGTCGGGTGGCGCCGGGCCGCGGCCGCGACGACCTCGGGTGCGTACTCCGCGAGCCAGTGCTCCTGCGCGCGCTCGCGGTCGACGCAGAACAGCACGATCGGCCCGCGGGTCACCCGGCGCAGCTCGGCGAGCACGGCCCCCGGGTCGACCGGTCCCGGCAGGGGCGCCGTGGCGAGCGCGGCGTCGAACGCGCCGTCGGCGGACGGCAGGTGTGCGGCGGCGTCGACGACCGTGACGATCCCACGGTCGGTCGGCGCGTACGAGGGCGCAGCGTCGCCCTGCGACCACCGCAGCTCGAGCAGTGAGCCGATGTCGCCGAGGGCCTTCGACACGGCTCGGGCGAACACCGGTTCGGTGCGACGGTACCGGCGTCGATCGTCGGTGGCGGACCGGTCCGGTGGGGTCGTCACGAGGCGCTCGCGGTGGGGGTCAGTCGACCGACTCGGTCTCCGACGCCCGCAGGGCCGCGGAGCGCTCCGCCCGCTCGGTCGCCGCCCACGAGCCGAGGAGCGACAGCGAGCGCTCGGACTCGCTGCCCGGCTCCGCCGAGTACGTGAACAGCACGAGTCCGGGGTCGGCGACGAGGTCGAGGGCCTCGTAGGTCAGACGGAGCTCGCCGACGATCGGGTGCACGATGCGCTTGCCGCCGCCGCGGTGCACCCGCACGTCGTGCTCCGCCCACCAGGTGCGGAACTCGTCGCTGCGGGTGGAGAGCTCGCCGACGAGCGTGATGAGCCCCGGCTCGCAGGGGTTCGACACCGCGGCGGCGCGCAGGACCGCGACGGCGTCCCGCGCGGTCTGCGCCCAGTCCGGGAAGAACTCGCGGGCGGACGGGTCGAGGAAGGTGAAGCGGGCGGTGTTCACCGGGCGTCCGGGGCCGGCGAACATCGGCGCGTAGAGGGCGTGGCCGAGCTCGTTCGTGGCGACGACGTCACCGCGCTCGTTGCGCACCCACGCCGGCGCGCCCGTGATCGCGTCGAGCAGGCGCTGCACCCCCGGCCGCACCCGGGTCGGCACGGTGCGGTGCATGTCCTTCACGCCAGCGTTCGCCAGGCGGGTGAGGTCCCAGAGGTGCACCCGTTCGTCCTCGTCGAGCTGCAGTGCGCTCGCGAGCCCCTCGAGCACGCTCTCCGAGACGCCCTTCAGCGAGCCCCGTTCGAGCCGCGTGTAGTAGTCGACGCTCACGCCCGCGAGCATCGCGACCTCGTGCCGCCGCAGCCCGGGGACGCGTCGGACGCCACCGCCGAAGGACGGCATGCCGACCTGCTCCGGCGTGAGCCGGGCCCGTCGCGAGGACAGGAAGTCGCGGATCTCGTTGCGCACGTCGATACCCATGCGTCGAGCGTACGTGTCGCGTCGGTGCCGCGGGCGCGGCGGACGGGAGGCCCGTGGCGGGGCCGGCACGGGCCTCCCGTCCGTCAGGCGGGGACGTCGGCCGCGATGCGCACGCGCGCGACGCGGTGACCGTCCATGGCGGTCACCTCGAGCCGGTGGCCACCCACGAGGACGACGTCGCCGACCGCGGGCACGCGGTCCAGGTGCACCTGGACGAGCCCGCCGACGGTCTCGTAGTCGCCGTCCGGCAGCACCGGGCCGCCGTCGGCGGCGAGGTCCTCGAGGACGGTCGCACCGTCGACACCGTCGCGCTCGGCGGTGGACCCGTCGTGCTCGACGGCGTCCCACTCGTCGCGGATGCGGCCGACGAGGTCCTCGAGCAGGGCCTCGAGGGTGACCATGCCGGCGCTGCCGCCGTACTCGTCGACGACGAGGGCGATCTGGTGCCCGTCGGTGCGCATGTCCGCGATGGCGCCGGACAGCGACTTCGTCTCGGGCAGGGCGAGCACCGGACGGACGAGCGTCGACACCGGGGCGTCGGGGTCGACCGGGCGCAGCAGGTCGCGGAGGTGCACGAAGCCGTCGACCTCGTCGCGTCCGCCCGAGGTCACGAGGTACCGGGTGTGCCCCGCCGCGATCGCCCGGTCCGTGGCCTCGGCGACGGACAGCCCCGCGTCGATGGTCGACACGTCGTACCAGGGGCGCATCGACTCGCGCAGGATCCGGTCGCCGGCGTCGAGCGCGCTGCGGGCGATCCGGCGGCCCTGCGCGTCGATGGCGTCGTGGTCGTCGACGAGGCCGCGGAGCTCCTCGGTGCTCATCGACTCGCTGCGGGCGTGCGGGTCGCCGCCGAGCAGGCGCACGACGGCGTCGGTCGACGTCGAGAGCATCCAGATGACCGGCCGCATGAGCACAGCGAAGCGTTCGAGCGTCGGGGCGACGGCCATCGCGAAGCCCTCGGCGCGCTGCAGGGCGAGGCGCTTCGGCACGAGTTCGCCGAACACCAGCGACAGGTACGCGATGACGAGGGTCATGAGCACCAGGGCCACCGCCTCGGCCGCTCCCCGGTCGAGTCCGGTGCCGAGCAGCAGCGGGGCGACGTCCGGCGCGATCGACGAGGCGCCGTAGGCGGCGGAGAAGAACCCGGCCACCGTCACGCCGATCTGCACGGCGGACAGGAACCGGTTCGGGTCACGGCCGAGGGCGGCGACCCGGGCGCCGCGGGACCCCCGGCGTTCGAGCTGCTGCAGTTGCGACTCGCGCAGCGAGACGAGGGCGATCTCGGCCGCGGCGAAGACCCCGCCGACGAGCACGAAGAGGATGACGAGCCCGAAGGCGATCCAGGTGTCGGCGCCCATCAGCGGGCAGTCCGGGCGGATCGGGATCGGGCGGGCGGTCTGTGACAGTCGTCCATGCTGTGATCCTGCACAGGTGGACTGGGACGGCACCGCGTCGGTGCTCGGCGAACGCTGTGGATCCGGTGTGGCCGTGCTGCGGGCCGGTGTCGCCGAGCGGCCTCCGGGAGGGCGTCAGATGGTGAGCGAACGACCGATGCGGGCCTCGAGCCACGCTTCGGGGTCGATCGGGGTGATGCCGTCCATGAGGACCTCGAGGTGCAGGTGTGCACCGGTCGAGACGCCGGACGAGCCGACCAGCCCGATGAACTCGCCTGCCTCGACCTGGTCGCCGACCTGCAGCGGCGACGATCCCGGGATCATGTGCCCGTAGAGCGTCGAGACCTGGCGGCCGTCGATCACGTGGTCGATGACGACGGCGTTGCCGTACGAGAAGTACGTGCCCGAGACCCGGACGGTGCCGGCGGCGACCGCGCCGATCGGCGTGCCCATGCCCGGCGTGAAGTCGAGGCCCTGGTGCAGCGACGAGCACGCGCCGCACGGGGCCGCGCGGTACCCGAAGCCGGAGCTCATCTGCACCGGACCGGGGAACGGCGACCGGACGGCGCCGCCGTACGACACTGCGTCGTCGGACGAGCCCGGGCCGCTCGCCGTGCGGGTCGAGCCGCCGCCGACGGTGAACCCGTCGCGGGACAACCCGGACGCGGTGACGGCCTGCGTCACGGCGTAGTCCTGCGTGCGGACCATCGGCGCGATGGTCGAGGTCGCCATCGAGGTGCCGGCGCTGGCGTGCGCGGGCATCGCGGACGCGGCGAACAGGGCGATGGCCGCGGCGGCGCTCGTGAGCGTGATGCGGCCGGCCCGACCCGACCGCGAGCGACGCGGGGCGGGTGCGGGGGCTGGCGCGGTGACGGAGGGACGGCGGACGACGCGCGTGATGCGGCGGTCAACGTGCTCGGTCGTCGAGCGGGCGGTCGTCGCACGACGCCCGGTCGGCACGGCGGCCGGCTGCGCGGCGACCGGCTGCGGCGCGGCGACCGGCGGCTGCGTGGCGCGCTGTCCGGAGCGCTTCTCCGGGCGGGGCGTGCGGGCTGCTCGACGCTCGGGCTTCCGCGCCGCGGCGCGCTCCGCCTCGAGTGCAGCACGACGGGACAGGTGCACCACCGGGGTCGCCGGGTGCTGGTCGGGTTCGTGTGCAGTCGTCATGGCCGCCCACCATTCTGCACGACTCTGTCGCTTTGTACAGAGACTTTCGTGATCTTCTCGTTACCGAACCGAATCGCACCGCTGACCCGCCGTCCTGGGAAGGGCCTGGCCGTCGGGCGGTCGGCGGCCCCTCGCGCGGGACGATCGGTAGCGTCGGGACGGAGCGTCGGAAGGACCCCCACCATGGCCCGATCGCCGCACGAGCGGCCCGCACCGGTCGACCTGGCGTCGGCCGACGTCGTGCTCGCCGGTACCCAGGAACTCCTGCCCGTCCTGCGCGCCGCCGCGGTGCGCGCGGGCATCGACGCCGCACGGATGCGGGTGGTCGGCGTCGACGACCCGCCGGACCCCGACGAGACCTGGGACGCGACGCTCGCCGTGATCGCCATCCGACGGCCGGGCGACGACCCGGCGTTCCACCGCGCGCAGGCGGCGGCCGAGTCGATCGACCCGCTCCTCGCTCCCGGCGCGGTGCGCGTCGTGGTGACGGTGTCCGGGCTCACCCGGCTCGCGCCGAAGCTCGAGCGCACCCTGACGTCCGAGGTGCTGCACCAGATCGGCGTCGCGTCGGCGTGGTCCGGGTTCGGTCGACCGTTCCGCGGGCTACGGATGCGGCTCGGTCTCGCGGGCCTGCGCGCGTCCGGGGTGCGGGTCTTCCGGATCTCGATCGGCACCTGACCCGGCGTCCCGCCGGCGGACTCCGCTCCGGTCCGTCGGTCGTCAGTGCTCCGGTCCGCCGCGCAGCTCCAGGGCGATCTGCTCGGCGTCCAGGTTCTGCAGCATCGACTCGAGCACCTCGGCGTCGAACGTGCCGTCGTCACGGGCGTCGAGCACCGCGGCGCGCTGCGCCTCGAGCACCGCGAGGCGCCGGGCCTTCTCGCGGCCCATCCACGCACGGAGCTCGACGGGATCGGCCGCGCGCAGCTCCTGCTCGGTCGCCGGGGGCCGTTCGCGCTCGGCGGGCACCTGCGTCGCCGCGTCCCGCATGAGCTCGAGCAGCCGGTGGCGTTCCTCGGCGTCCTTCGCGTCGGTGTCCGTCGCCGGCGCGGCGATCCGGCGGAGCAGCGGACCGATCGTGCCGCCCTGCACCACGAGCGACAGCAGGGCGACCGCGAAGGCCACCAAGACCAGCAGGGATCGCTGCGGGGTGCCCTCCGGCAGCGTCTGCGCCGCGGCGACGGTCACCGCGCCGCGCATGCCCGCCCACACCACGGCCGTGCCCTCCCGCCACCCGAGCGGCGCCTGCGTGTAGTACGCGATGTCGGCCAGGGTCCGGCGGATCCGGGTCGAGAACCGGTCGAGCTCGCGTTCCGACGGTACGCGACCGCCCGGGCGGTGCTCGCGGATCACCTCGCTCATCGCGTCGCGGTCGCCGGCGTGCATCTCGGCGAAGCGGTCCCGCATCCGCTCACCGCGGGCGGCGCCCTTCGACAGGGCGAACAGGAGCGGGGCGACGTACGCGGCCCGGACGAGCACGGTGAGCACGAGGGCGCCGACCGCGACGAGCAGCGCCGGACCGATGCCGGTGTGCTCCCGTTGCACGTCCCCCAGGATCCGCGCGAGCTCGAGCCCCATCGTGAGGAACACCGCGCCCTCGAGCACGAGCTCGACGGTCCGCCAGTTCTGCGCGTCCGACAGTCGGTGGCCCGGCGGGAGCCGGCGCGGTCCGACGATCCCGGTGAACAGGCCGGCGACGACGGCGGCGACGAGCCCGGAGCCGCCGAAGTGCTCGGTCGGCACGGCCGCGACGAACGGCACCGCGAAGGACAACGCCGTGTTCACCGCGGCGCTCGGCACCCGGGCGCGGACGGACACGTTCAGCCAGCCCACGAACCAGCCGATGACGACGGCGACGGCGACGGCCTTCGCGAAGTCGCCGAGCGCGCCCCAGAACGAGAACGTGGTTCCCGCGGCGACGATCGCCGTGCGCAGGAGCACGAGCGCCGTGGCGTCGTTGAGCAGCGACTCCCCGTCGAGGATCGAGATCGCCCGCCGTGAGATCGAGGTCTGCTTGACGATCGAGGTCGCGACGGCGTCGGTCGGGCTGACGATCGCGCCGAGGGCGATGCCCCACCAGAACCCGAGGTCCGGCACCACCCAGGCGAAGAAGAGCCCGAGCACGAGGCTGCTCGCGACCACGAGCACCACCGACAGACCGCTGATCGCGCCGAACTCGCGGCGGAAGTTCATCGACGGCATGGACACGGCCGACGAGTACAGCAGCGGTGGGAGCAACCCGGCCAGGATCCACTCCGGCTCGATCGTCGCGTCCGGCACCCACGGCAGCAGGCTCGCGACGATCCCGACGGCGACGAGCACGAGCGGGGCGGCCACGCCGATCCGGGGCCCGAGCACGGCGGCGCCCGCGATGGCGATGAGGGCGATGACGCCCACGGCGAGGAGTTCGGTCACCGTTCCAGGGTGGCACCCCACCGGCCGTCGGGGGCGGTGGGAACGTGTCGGGGCGGCGCAGAGCACCCCCATGTATCTTGATGTCGAGACATCCTGCGCCACGAGTACCGTGGACGTACCGACGGTCGAACAAGGGAGTACCCGCCAGCATGGCCAAGATCATCTACACCCTCACGGACGAGGCGCCGTTCCTCGCCACCCACTCCTTCCTCCCGGTCATCAAGGCCTTCGCCGGCACCGCCGGGGTCGAGGTCGAGACGCGCGACATCTCGCTCGCCGGCCGGATCATCGCCCAGTTCCCCGAGCGGCTCACCGACGAGCAGCGCGTGGACGACGCCCTCGCCGAGCTCGGCGAGCTCGCGAGGACCCCCGAGGCGAACATCATCAAGCTGCCGAACATCTCGGCGTCCATCCCGCAGCTCAAGGCGGCGATCAAGGAGCTGCAGTCCCAGGGCTACGACCTGCCGGACTACCCGGACGAACCCGGCACCGACGCCGAGCGCGACGTCCGCACCCGCTACGACAGCGTGAAGGGCAGCGCCGTCAACCCGGTCCTGCGCGAGGGCAACTCCGACCGCCGGGCGCCGCTGTCCGTGAAGAACTACGCCCGCAAGCACCCGCACCGCATGGGTGCGTGGTCGCACGACTCGAAGACGAACGTCGCCACGATGGGCGCCGACGACTTCCGCTCGAACGAGAAGACCTGGGTCGCCCCCGCCGACGACGCCCTGACGATCACCTTCGTCGCCGAGGACGGCTCCGAGCAGGTGCTCAAGCAGTCGATCCCGGTGCTCGCGGGTGAGGTCGTCGACGGCACCGTGCTGCACGTCGGCGCGCTCGAGCAGTTCCTCCGCCGCCAGATCCAGCGCGCGCAGGACGAGGGCATCCTGTTCTCGGTGCACCTCAAGGCCACGATGATGAAGGTCTCCGACCCGATCATCTTCGGCCACGTGATCCGCGCCTTCTTCCCCGACGTGTTCGACCGCCACGGCGCCGACCTCGCGGCCGCCGGGCTCACCCCGAACGACGGCCTCGGCTCGATCCTGGCCGGCCTCGACGCGCTGCCGAACGGCGCCGAGATCGCGAAGGCCTTCTCCGACGGCATCGCCGCGGGCCCCGAGCTCGCCATGGTCGACTCGGACAAGGGCATCACGAACCTGCACGTCCCGAGCGACGTCATCGTGGACGCCTCGATGCCCGCGATGATCCGCACCTCGGGTCACATGTGGGGTCCGGACGGCGACGAGCACGACACCCTCGCCGTCATCCCCGACTCGAGCTACGCCGGCATCTACCAGGCGGTCCTCGACGACTGCCGCGCGAACGGCGCCTTCGACCCGGCGACGATGGGCTCCGTGCCGAACGTCGGCCTCATGGCGCAGAAGGCCGAGGAGTACGGCTCGCACGACAAGACCTTCGAGGTGCCCGGCGACGGCACCGTGCGCGTGACGAACCAGGCGGGCGACGTCGTCATCGAGCACCGGGTCGAGCAGGGCGACATCTGGCGCGCCTGCCAGACCAAGGACGTCGCGATCCGCGACTGGGTGAAGCTCGCGGTCACCCGTGCCCGCGCCACGGGGGTCCCCGCGGTGTTCTGGCTCGACCGCTCCCGCTCGCACGACGCCGCGCTCATCGAGCTCGTGCACCGGTACCTCGGCGAGCACGACACCGAGGGCCTGCAGATCGAGGTGCTCTCCCCCGAGGACGCCATGCGCTTCTCGCTCGAGCGCATCCGCCGCGGCGAGGACACCATCTCGGTCACCGGCAACGTCCTGCGCGACTACCTGACCGACCTGTTCCCGATCATGGAGCTCGGCACCTCGGCGAAGATGCTCTCCGTGGTCCCGCTGCTCGGCGGCGGAGGCCTGTTCGAGACCGGTGCCGGCGGGTCGGCCCCGAAGCACGTGCAGCAGCTCGTGCAGCAGGACTACCTGCGCTGGGACAGCCTCGGCGAGTTCCTCGCACTCGCGGTGAGCCTCGAGCACCTCGCCGGTGTGACCGGCAACGAGCGGGCGAAGATCCTCGGCGAGACCCTCGACCGAGCCACCGGGACCTTCCTCGAGCAGGACAAGTCCCCGGGTCGCAAGCTCGGCTCGATCGACAACCGCGGCAGCCACTTCTACCTGGCGAAGTACTGGGCCGAGGAGCTCGCGGCGCAGACCCAGGACACCGACCTGGCGGCGTCCTTCGCTGCGATCGCGGCGGAGCTCGGCGAGCAGGAGCACACCATCGTCGAGGAGCTCGTGTCGGTGCAGGGCCACCCGGCCGACATCGGTGGTTACTACCGTCCTGACGACGCCAAGACGAGCGCGGTCATGCGCCCGTCCGCCACGTTGAACGCGACCCTCGCGGCCCTGTAGCCGCGCCGACGACGGACGGGAGGCCCGGTGCCAGCTGGCACCGGGCCTCCTTTCTGTCCGTGGTCGCGACCACCACATCGAGTGAGCAGAAGACGTCGGGTCCCGTCCGCGGACCCGTCGTCTTCTGCTCACTCGGCGGCGCTGCGCCGCCGCGCGCGTCAGCCGCGCGGGACCGGCGGCCCGACGGCGAGCAGCACCGCGAAGACCAGGGCGACCGCGACGACGCCGACGCCGGCGGCGAGCCACGGGTGCCGCACCACGACGAACAGCAGGCGGTCCCAGGCCCCCGACCGCGCGTCGGGCGAGCGGCGCCAGGGCCCCTCGAGCATGCCGCGCCGGGCGACCGCGACCTCGAACGGGACGGTCGCGTACGGCACGACGGCGCTCGCCCAGCCGAGCACGAGGGTGCCGACCGACCAGCGCTGGTTCACCGCGACCACCGTCGTCACGACGAGGTAGGCCAGGAAGACGAACCCGTGCACGCTCCCGCCGATGCGGACGGGCAGGTCACCGAGTCCGAGCGCGTACTTCATGAGCATGCCCACGAGCAGCATGGTCCAGGTCACGAGTTCCGCGACGGCGAGGGCGCGGAACAGGGATCGAGGCGTCATGCCCGTCATCGTTCCGCACCCCGCCTGGGGAACCGGCGTCAGCGCCGGACGGTGACCGTCTGCCCGAGCCGGTTCACACCGGTGCGGGCGTCCCACGTGCCGACGTTCGCGGTGCGGATGGCGAACGCCGGGTCGTCGGCGATCGTCCGTTCGGGTGCCGGCAGGGCCAGCGCGACGTGCCAGGTGCCCCGCGGGACCCCGCGCAGCGACGCGGAGACGGTCACGGACCGCCCGGGCTGCCAGTCGCGGGCGTCGGCGCGGGTCGGCACGGTCACGGCGCGGCGGCCGTCCGTCAGGACGAGGTCGACCGGACGGGTGTTGTACGGCGCCGCCCAGCCGTCGTTCCGCAGGGTGACGGACACCGCGGCGGAGCGCCCGGACGTGACGGTGCTCGAGGTCATCGTGAACCGGTAGCCGAGCTTCTTCGCGGCGTCCCGCACGCCCTCGGCGCCCCAGGTGGCGAGGACGTCCCGGTTGTAGTCGAGGTTGAGGTAGCTGTAGTGGTACCGGGCCATCTCGGCCGAGGCCGACGGGTACTCCGAGCGCGGGGCGTTCACGGCGCAGGTCTCCCCGCCGACGGGGACGTACCGCGACTCGGCGGCCAGGTAGTCCTGGTCGAGCGACAGCGGGTCGCTCAGGAACGTGCCGAAGTCGTCGGGGGACGCCAGGAAGCAGTCGTTGTGGTGCCCGATCCGTGCCGCTGCCGACCCGTCGTGCGCCTGCGCGGGGGTGAGCGCCCCGGCGGTGCCGGACGGCGTGCGCAGGGCGTCCTGCTTCATCTGCATCGTGCGGACCTGGATCGAACGCGAGGACGGCAGCGCCCGGAGTTCGGCGCGGACCACCTGGCGACGCGCGGTCTTGTCCGCCTCGGTCAGGACGCCCGGGTTCGCCGGGTCGCTGGCGAAGTGGTCGGTGTAGTAGCCCTCGCCCCAGAGACCGATGAAGCCCTGCTGCAGGGTCGGGATGACGTCGGTGTTCCGGCGGAGCGTCGGGGTGAGCTGCTCGATGTGGGCGAGCACGGTCGGCAGGTCGGCGTCGCCGTACGGCGCCGTGTACGGGTAGTCGCCGCCCTGCACGTAGGCGAAGCGGGTGATGACCCCGATGCCGGCGTCGCGGGCGGTGTCGTAGTCGTGCTGCACGAGCCGGAGCCAGGCGCGGCTGAGGTGCCACTGGTCGACGAAGGCCTCCATGTAGAAGACGCGGACGATCTGCGTCACGCCCTCGTCGCGGTACCCGGCCAGGGTGGTCGCGTCGAGCGGCGTGTACCCGGTGCCGTCGGCGCGGTAGTGGGTCTCGGTGGTGTGGTCGAACCCGCGGGAGGGGTTCGCGATGACCGCGTCGCTCGCCGTGTACCGCACGGTCGAGGTGGACGGGTGACCACCGGGCGAGGCCGCCGCGGTGGTCGGGACGGCGAGAGCGATCACGGTCGCGGCGGCGACGGTGAGGATCGTGCGGTGCAGCATCGAGCGGACCCCTGTCCTCGGCGCGGGCGGTCGTCCGGCGCCCCTGGCACCGCCGCTCTGCGCGTTCGTGATCACAAGGTAGGCGAAACGATCAGGAAACGCCAGGGTCGATCACCGGACCGTGGACGACGGTGTCCAGTAGCGTGGCGGGCATGTCGACGCCGACCGAGCCCCGTGACCTGCACATCGTCGTCTGGAACGAGAACGTGCACGAGACCCGCGGTGACGCGACGGTCGTCGAGCACTACCCGCACGGCATCCACACCGTCGTCGCCGACGGCCTGCGCGAGCACCTGCCGGACGCCGACGTCTCGACCGCGACCCTGCAGGAACCCGACCACGGCATCACCGCCGAGCGCCTCGCCGCCACCGACGTGCTGTTCTGGTGGGGGCACGCCGCCCACGACGAGGTGAGCGACGCCGTGGTCGACCTGGTCGTCGACGCCGTGCACGCGGGCATGGGCCTCGTCGTGCTGCACTCCGGCCACTACTCCAAGCCGTTCAAGCGCCTGATGGGCACGACCTGCTCGCTGAAGTGGCGCAACGACGGCGAGCGCGAGCTCGTCTGGACGATCGCGCCCGAGCACCCGATCGCCGCGGGCGTCCCGCACCCGATCGTCATCGACCGCCAGGAGATGTACGGCGAGTACTTCGACGTCCCCCGTCCCGACGAGGAGGTCTTCCTGTCGACCTTCGCCGGCGGCGAGGTCTTCCGTTCGGGCGTCGCGTACCGACGCGGCCTCGGCCGGGTGTTCTACTTCTCGCCCGGCGACCAGGAGTACCCGGTGTACCACCACCCGGACATCCGTCGGGTGCTGTCGAACGCCGCACGGTGGGCCGCCCCCGTGTCCGGGCGACGCGAACTCACCGCCGACCCCCACCCGCGGGACTGGTTCCTGACGGACGGTGCGGGTAGACAGGGGGCATGACCGACCTGGAGTCCGCAGCGCGCCGAGCCGCCGTCGTCGAGGCGCTCGGCGTCCTCGGCAGCGGCCCGGAGGAACGCTTCGACCGGATCACGCGGATGACGCAGGAGGCCTTCGGCGTGCCGCTGAGCTTCCTCAACCTGGTGCACGACGGACTCGTCACCGCGCAGTCCACCCAGGGCTGGAACCAGGGGCAGAGCGTCCCGGCCGAGTGGGTGTTCTGCGCGACGACGGTGCTCACGCCCGAACCGCTCGTCGTGCCGGACACCGTCCTCGACGAGCGGTTCCGCCACATGCCCGCCGTCACGGACGAGGGCATCCGCTTCTACGCGGGCGCGCCCCTGTCCATGCTCGACGGCACCCGGGTCGGCACCCTCTGCATCATGGACGCGGCCCCGCGGACGTTCTCCGACGAGGACCTCGCCCTGCTCGGCGACCTCGCCCGGTGGGCGGAACGCGAGCTCGGCCAGGCGATCGACCGCGGCCGGGTGCGCCGGGTGCTCGACGGGCTCGTGCCGGAGCCGGTCGTCGTGCCCGGCCACGACCTGGCCACGCTGGTGGCGCAGCGCGAGGACGGCGGCGGCGACGTCGCCGACTGGCGCCTCGTCGCCGAGGACGTCCTGCACGTCACGGTCGGCCGCGTGTCCGCTCCGGGGCGCGCCGCCGGGCTGCTCGCGGCCGCGGTGCGCGGCGCCGTGGTCGCCCGCACGGACACCGCCCTGCCCGACGCGGTCGCCGGACTGGAGGCGCAGGTCACCTCCGACCTGTCGACCGGCGGCGCCGTCGGCTCGCTCTTCCACCTGCGGCTCGACACGACGTCGGGTCACGCCGACTTCGCCGACGCCGGGCACGGACTCGCGGTGCTCGTCCGGGCCGACGGCAGCAGCCGGGCGCTGCACTCGCTCGACCTGCCGATGGGCCTGCAGCCCGACGCCGTCCCGCGCTCGTCCGGGGCGCTCGACCTCGGTCCCGGCGACCGGCTCGCGATCTGCACGCCGGGCGTCCTCGCACTCGACGGCATCGGCCACCTGGACGCCCTCGCCGACCTCGTCCGGTCCGCGCCGGACGGTGCCGCGGTCGTCGACCACGTCCGGACCCTGCTGCCCGCCGGTGAACCGGCGCACGACGTCACGCTCGTGGTCCTCACCCGGCGCTGATGCCGATGCCGGCGCCGGCGCCGATGCCGTCGGGGCGGTACTGCTCCCGTCGCGGTGCGGTCAGCGGCGCGGCGGGAGCTCCCGCCCGCGCGGGGCACCCGTCAGCGAGACCACGAGCAGCGTCGCGAGCGCGGCCAGCCCGGACAACCAGACGCCGAGCCCGGCGAGCTGCCAGTAGGCGCTGCCGACGCGCTGCGGCTGGGTGATCGCCTCGGGCCACCACGGGTCGACGAGCGGGAACGACCCCGGGAACGGGTCGAGCCCGAACACGACGAGACCGCCGAGCAGCATCACGACACCGACCGCGGCCGTCGCGCCGCGGCCCCGCCGGAGCAGGGCGACGACGAGTGCGGCCGCCATCCCGGCGATCCCGACGACGGCGAGCAGGAACGCGAGCACGACGACCGTCTGCGGGGCGAGCGCGACCCAGTCGAGCACCGCGATCGGCAGCAGCAGCCACCGCCCGGTCCGGGCCCAGCGTGCGGGGTTCCGCCATCCGTCCATGCGGGAACCGTAGGGCACCAGGCCGAACGCGTCCCGAGCGCCCAGCGACGCGGGTCCCCCCAGGGTCACACCCGCGTCACCGCTCCCTCGAGGATACGCAGGGACCGCGGCCCCGCACCGGCCCCAGTTCGCGGGAGACGGGCAAGGACGAAGTGCTGGACGGCTGGCTCCCCGCGGGGCTATCGTCTCCTCACCATCCGTGCACAGCCGATCGGAGGGGCCATCATGACCCTCGAGTTCCGCGTCCAGCACGACGTCGCCACCGACGCCTCTCCCGCCCCCACCCGACCCGCCCGCACCGGTCTCCGCGGTGTCCTCGACCGCTGGGGCGACCGCCGTGCCGCGGCACGCGCCCGCCGGGTCGACGACCGCATCCGCGAACTCGGCGAGCTCGGCCACCTGCTCTCCGAGGCACGTGGCGTCGTCGAGCGCGGCTGGATCCAGCACGCCTGGTTCACCTACGTCGACGAGCGCGGCCGGACCCGCACCGCGACCAGCGCCGCCGCGCTCGACGTGCAGGGCCGTCCGCTCGTGGGCGCCTGCCTGGTCGGGGCCGTCGTGTCGGCCGCCGGCGGGCCGCACGCCGTGCACTCCCCGCGGGTGCAGCACGCGCTCGACCTCGTCTGGCACGCGCTCGCGGCGGACGAGGGCACCCCGGTGCTGTGGTGCCCGGCACCCGACGTCCGGATGGGCCGCGTGCGGGACCTGACGAGCTGGAACGACGCGTCCACGCGGACCTCGACCGACGTGGCGGGGCTCCTGCTCACCGCGGAACGCGTGGCCGTGCAGGAGTCGACGCGCCTGCGCGACGGACAGGTGGCACGATCGAGGGCATGAGCAGCGCCGACGCCGTCCCCGAGGTCCACCCCGCCACGGCCGGCGGTCCGGCGTCGAGCGGCAACGCGGTGCTGTCCGACGAGGGCTCGACGCCGCACCCCGACGCCGCGGCCGTCAAGCAGACGCTGCACCGCTACCTGCAGAAGCACCGCGCCGCCCTGCTCGCGAAGCTCGACGGCCTGGCCGAGCGGCAGGCGCGGTGGCCGGTGACGCCGACCGGCACGAACGTGCTCGGCCTGGTGAAGCACGTCGCGGGGGTGCAGGCCGGGTACTTCGGTGCGGTCTTCGGGCGGCCGCTGCCGGACGCCCCTGCGTGGCTCGACGCCGAGGACGGGTCCGACATGTACGCCGCAGCCGACGAGACCCTCGACGACGTCGTCGCCTTCCACCACCGCAGCGCCGCGCACGCCGACGCGACCATCGACGCGCTCGACCTCGACGCCCGCGGCACGGTCCCGTGGTGGCCCGAGGAGCACCGCGAGGTCACGCTGCACCGGATCCTCGTGCACATGGCGTACGAGACCGCCCGGCACGCGGGGCACGCGGACATCGTGCGCGAGATGCTCGACGGCCTGGCCGGTGACGGCGACGGCAACCTGGCCGAGAAGACCACCGAGGAGTGGGCCGCCTGGCGCGAGCACCTCGCCGACATCGCCGAGCGCGCCGGCCTCCGCGGGTTGCACGCGTAGCCGACGCCGCCTCACGATCGTTACCGTTCTCCCAGGGTGGCGCCGACCCACCCCTCCTGACCGGGGCTTCCTGTCTGGGTGATCGTGCAGGATCCGCGCGGATCCGCCGATCCCGGTTGTACAAGCGCCTGCTCTGCTGCGTAGCCTCGGCCGGGTTCGTGCCCCGATCCGTGGGCAGTTCGGCCGACCGGAAGGGGAGCACCCACCCGTGTTCCAGTACGTCGTGGAGCGATGGAGCCAGATCTGGTTCGCATCGTGGCAGCACTTCTCACTGGTGGCCCAGTGCACGGTGCTCGCCACGGTCATCGCCGTGGTGCTCGCCACACTCGTCTACCGCAGCCCCCGGCTGACCGGGATCGCGAACGGGGTGTCGGCCATCGGACTGACCCTGCCGTCGTTCGCCGTCATCGGTCTGCTCATCGTGCCGCTCGGCTTCGGCGTCCTGCCGTCGGTCGTCACCGTGGTGTTCTTCGCCGCCCTGCCGATCCTGCGCAACGCGGTCGTCGGGCTCGCCGAGATCCCGCCGACGGTCGTCGAGTCGGCGCGGGGGATCGGCATGAGCCGGTTCCGCACGCTCGTGCAGGTCGAACTGCCGATGGCGTGGCCGATCATCCTCAGCGGCGTCCGTGTGTCCGCGCAGATGGTGATGGGCATCGCCGCGATCGCCGCCTACGCGCTCGGCCCCGGGCTCGGCGGCTTCATCTTCTCCGGACTCTCGCGCCTCGGCGGTGCGAACGCCCTGTACTCCGTGGTCGTCGGGGTGGTCGGCGTCGTCCTGATCGCCTTCGTCCTCGACCTGCTCCTCATCGGCCTCGGCCGCCTGACCATCTCGAGAGGTATCCGTGTCCAGCACTGACCACGCCACCACCACCGCACCCGACGGCGACGTCACCGGCCGGAGCATCCTGCTCGACGAGGTCACGAAGCGCTACCCGGGCCAGCAGAAGCCCGCGGTCGACGGCATCACGCTCGAGATCCCGGCCGGCAAGATCGTCATGCTCGTCGGCCCCTCCGGCTGCGGCAAGACGACGACCCTCAAGATGATCAACCGGCTCATCGAGCCGACCGAGGGGCGCATCGTCGTCGGCGACGACGACGTCACCGGCATCGACGGCGACGAACTCCGTCGCCGCATGGGCTACGTCATCCAGGCCGGCGGCCTCTTCCCGCACATGACGGTCGCGGCGAACATCGCGATCGTGCCGAAGATGCTCGGCTGGTCGAAGGAGAAGATCGCCGCGCGCGTCGACGAGCTCCTCGACCTCGTCTCGCTCGACCCGGACACGTACCGCGACCGCTACCCGCGCGAGCTCTCCGGCGGCCAGCAGCAGCGCGTCGGCGTGGCCCGGGCGCTCGCCGCCGACCCGCCCGTCCTGCTCATGGACGAGCCCTTCGGCGCGGTCGACCCGATCACCCGCCAGCGACTGCAGGACGAGCTGCTCCGCATCCAGGAGGAGCTGCACAAGACGATCGTCATCGTCAGCCACGACTTCGACGAGGCCGTGAAGCTCGGCGACTGGATCGTCATCTTCACCGAGGGCGCGCACATCGTGCAGTACGACACCCCGGAGCGGATCCTGGCCGAGCCGGCGAACGAGTTCGTCGAGAACTTCATCGGTTCCGGCGCCGGGCTCAAGCAGCTGACGCTGAACCGCGTGCGCGACGTCGAGGTCGTCCCCGCCGTGACCTGCTCGCCCGGGGAGGAGGCGAAGGCGGTCCTGCAGCGCATGCAGGAGGCCGGTGGCCACGGGCACGCCGTCGTGCTCGACCGCCGTCAGCGTCCGATCGGGTGGCCGTCGCGCCGCCAGCTCGAGCGCCTCGAACGCATCCCCGAGGGCATCGACCCCGACCTGCCGATCGTCGGCGAGGCCTCGACGCTCAACGACGCCCTCGACACCATGCTCGTCTCGAGCGCCGGCGCCGCCCTGGTCACCGGCCGGGGCGAGGCGTTCCGCGGCGTGATCACCGTCGAGGTCGTCATGGACGCCATCACGCGCTCCCGCGCCGAGGCTGCCGAGCACCAGCAGTACGCGCCGGTCGGCACGAACACGAACCCGATCCAGACCCTGCCGTCGACGCCGCCCGTGCCGACGGTGGCCGCCTCCGGGGAAGACCTGTGAGCGCAGTCGCCGCCGGCCCCGCGACCGGGTCGAGCACGTCCTGGAAGGGTCTGCTCGGCCAGCCGATCGCGATCCTCGTCGTGCTCGCCGCCTTCGTTGTCTGGCTCAACACGGCCGACCTCACGGCGACCGAGCGCGGCACGCTCAACCCGGCGAGCATCCTCGACCTGACCGGCCAGCACCTCGTGCTGACGCTGCAGGCGACCGTCCTGGTCCTCGTCATCGGGATCCCGCTCGGGATCGTGCTGACCCGCGGTCCGCTCCGCCGGATCAGCCCGGCGGTCATCGCGGTCGCGAACTTCGGCCAGGCCGCGCCGGCCGTCGGCCTCATCGTGCTGCTCGCCGCCTGGCTCGGCCTGAACTCGTGGTCCGTCGTCGTGGCGCTCGTCGTGTACGCGATCCTGCCGGTGCTGCGGAACACCATGATCGGCGTGCAGAGCGTCGACGCGCGGCTCGTCGAGGCCGGGCGGGGCATGGGCATGAGCGCGTTCAGCGTGCTCGTGAAGGTCGAGCTGCCGCTCGCCGTGCCCGTCATGCTCTCCGGCATCCGCACCGCGCTCGTCCTGCTCGTCGGGACCGCGAGCCTGGCGACGTTCGTCGGAGCGGGCGGCCTCGGCCTCCTCATCACCACCGGCGTGACGCTGTTCCTGCCGAAGGTGCTCGTCTCCGGTGCGCTGCTCGTGGCGCTCCTCGCACTGTCCATCGACTGGCTCGGCCGCGTGGTCGAGACCGTCGCACGACCGAAGGGCCTCCGATGAACCGCCGTACCCGTCGCGGTGCCGCCGTCCTGCTCGCCGGGACCACCGCGCTCGTCCTCACCGGCTGCGGACTCCAGCCCGCGACGTCGTTCGTGCCCGCGGCGGACCCTGGGTCCATCGAGCGCATCGACGACCTGCCCGAGGGCGCCCACCTCACGGTCACGTCGAAGAACTTCACCGAGCAGCTCGTGCTCGGCAAGATCGCCGTGCTCGCCGCGAAGGCCGCCGGGTTCGACGTCACCGACGAGACGAACGTGCCGGGCAGCGTCGCGGTCCGCGAGCTGATGACGTCGCACGCCGCCGACTTCACGTACGAGTACACCGGCACCGCCTGGCTGACCTTCATGGGCCACGCCGAGGGGATCCCGGACAAGACCGAGCAGTGGACGGCGGTCAAGGACGAGGACGCCGGCAACGGGCTGACCTGGCTCGAGCCCGCACCGATGAACAACACGTACGCGTTCGCGGTGCGCGACGAGGCCGTCGAGGAGCTCGGGAACATCGAGACGCTCTCCGACATCACCGAGCTGCCGGTCGACCAGCGGACGTTCTGCGTCGAGTCGGAGTTCAACTCGCGTGCCGACGGCTTCAAGCCGATGCTCGAGAAGTACGGCCTGGAGCTCGGTGGCTCGGGCGACGACGGGATCCCGAGCAGCAACGTCAGCATCCTCGACACCGGCACGGTCTACACCGCGACCGACCGCGGCAAGTGCAACTTCGGCGAGGTCTTCACCACCGACGGCCGCATCAAGTCGCTCGGCCTGACGGTGCTCGAGGACGACGAGGGGTTCTTCCCGGCGTACAACGTCGCACCCGTCATCGACTCCGAGACGCTGCAGGAGTACCCGCAGCTCGAGGGGATCTACGACCAGATCTCGCCGAAGCTCACCGACACGGTGCTCCAGGAGCTCAACCGCCAGGTCGACGTCGAGGGGCGCGAGCCGGCCGACGTCGCCTTCGACTGGATGGTCGACGAGGGCTTCATCGCGAAGCCCTGACCCTCGCAGCGCGTCGCGCGCGCGCATCGTGAGCGGACGGGAGGCACGTTGCGGCGCCGCCACGGGCCTCCCGTCCGTCCGGTGGTCGCGTCAGCCGGCCGCGATCCGGGCAGCCGTGTCGCGGATCGACGCGACCACCGCGGCCCGGACGTCGTCCGGGTCGGAACCCTCGTGCCGGGCGGAGCTCCGCAGGCCCGTCATGCACATGCCGAGGAGCATCTCCGCCGCCTGCGGGGTCGCCGCCTCGGGCCCCCAGGCCGGGTCCCGCTCGAGGACCGTGCGCACCGCACCGGTCATCGCCTCGGCGACCGTCGTCATCCGGGTGACCTGGCGGCGCATGAGCTGGGGGAAGCGCACGATGACCTCCTTGCGGGCGGTCCGCTCGTGCTCGTCGCCGAACGAGTCGCCGAAGACCAGGAACGCCAGGTCGACGACGGCCAGCGCGGCGGGCTCCCCCGCCACCGCCGTCAGGTGCGCGTCGAGCGTCTCGGGCGTCAGGTCGAGCTCGGTGTGCCCGAGGACCGCGTCCTCCTTGCTCTCGAAGTAGTTGAAGAACGTGCGCGGCGAGACGTCCGCCCGCGCGGCGATCTGCTCGATGGTGGTCCGGTCGACGTCCTGCTCGAGCGCGAGGGACCGCGCGGCCTCGGCGATGCGGCGGCGGGTCGCCCGCCGCTTGCGGTCGCGCAGGCCCGGCTCGGACGAGGACGCGGAGTCGTGCATGGCCCGACTGTAACGGGATCGCCCGCGACGGTGACCGCGGGGTGTGCATAGTGTCGGACCGGTGACGGCTTTCGGACGGGACCTGGGTGGCGGTGCCACGCTGACCCTGCGCGACCTGACGACCGTCGACCCGGTGCTGGAGCTCGTGCTGGCGAACCTGGACCGGCTCCGGGCGGCCGAACCCTGGGCGTGGGGGCCGCAGACCCGCGAGCGCTCCGCCCTGCAGACCGAACAGCTGCTCGCGCAGTTCGCGATGGACCGGGCGCTGCCGTGCGTCATCCGACAGGACGACCGCATCGTCGGTGCGGCCTCCCTGGCGTTCGACCCGTACCTCGGGCAGGCATCCCTCGGCTACTGGGTCGACGCCGCCGCCGAGGGCCGGGGACTCGTGCGCCGCGCCGCGACCGTCCTGGTCGACGTCGCGCGGGTCCGGGGGGTCGCCCGGCTCGAGATCCGCACGGCCGTCGGCAACGCGCGGAGCCGGGGGCTGGCGGTGCGGCTCGGCTTCACCCACGAGGGGACCCTGCGCGGCGCACTGCCGCTCGGCCCGGAGCGGGTCGACGTCGCCGTGCACGGCCTGCTCCTCTGAACGGGGTGCGGCGCCGTGGTGCGACCGGTCGTCAGCGGCCCTGGGTCAGGCCGTGCCAGGCGGCGACGGCCCCGCCCGCCACGAGGAACACGCCCACCAAGACCCAGACGGCCAGTGCGACGAGGTTGAGCAGGATGCCCCAACCGGCGCGACCGCGGGCGTACGGCTCGCGGCCGCGCGACGCGATGCCGAGGCAGAGCCCGACCACGGGGGCGACGAAGGTCCAGCCCGCCAGCAGCGAGCAGATCCCGAGGACGAGGCTCGCGGTGCCGAGGCCGGTGCGGAGGGACTGCGTGGAGGTGACCATGCCGTCCACGCTACGAGCGGCCGCACCCGGGCGTCGTCCGTCCACGGCGTGACCCCGGGTCCTCCCTCGGACGGACGGACGTCTTCCGCCGGTATCGTCGGAGCATGGCCTTGTTCGGACGACGCAACCACGACGTGCGCGATCGACCCGTCAGCCAGGTCGAGCTGAAGCGGGCCGTCGACGAGGGCTTCCTCATCGCGAAGGCCGCCGTCACGATCGCCGTCGGGAACCGCATCATCACCAACGCCCTGCGCGACCAGGGCTACTTCGACCACGCGCTCATCGCCGAGGCCGCGCGCGAGGAGCTCCACCGGATGGCCGAGGAACAGCGCGGCGACGCCGCCCGCATGCGCGCGATCCGACAGACGTCGAGCAAGACGAAGGGCCGGTCGCGGCACCAGCACGACTACCGCCGGGGCGACGACCTGAAGCTCCGCACGCGCGAGGCGACCTACGAACAGCTCGCGACGATGCTCGACCGGCGTCGCGACGACCAGCACTTCGTCGACGGCATCGTCCTCGCCGCGCGCGCCCGTGCCTGGGACGACATCGGCACCACGGTGGTCGGGCGGCTCGGCTGGGCCCAGCGCCCGGCGGACGACTACGAGATCGGTCGCGACGACCGGTTGCAGCAGATGCTCGACGAGGACTTCGCCGCGCTCGTCGCCGAGCACCCGATCGGCCCGGGCACGCCGGTCGACGTGGACGAGCCCGACGACGCCGACGGCGACGAGGACGGCTCGGACCCCGCCGACGCGGACGTCGCGCGACCCTGAACCGCACCACGTGCCGCGCCGGGTCCTAGGCTCGGACCATGGTTGATGCGGTGGTCGTCGGGGCAGGACCGAACGGACTCGCGGCGGCGGTGACCCTGGCGCGCGCCGGGTTGTCGGTCGAGGTCGTGGAGCGGAACGACACGATCGGCGGCGGCGCCCGCACGGCGGAGCTCACGCTGCCCGGGTTCCTGCACGACGTCTGCTCCGCCGTGCACCCGATGGCGCTGCAGTCCGAGTTCTTCCGGCTGTTCCGGATGGAGGACCGCATCGAGCTCCGCCTGCCCGAGGTGCAGTACGGCCACCCGCTCGACGGCGGCCGCGCGGGGATCGCGTACCGGGACCTCGACCGCACGGCGGACGGGCTCGGCGTCGACGGCGCAGCCTTCCGGCACCTGATGGGGCCGCTCGCCCGGAACGCCGACCAGGTCGCCGACTTCGCGACCGACGCGCTCCTGCACGTGCCCCGCCACCCGCTCACCGTCGCGCGATTCGGGCTCCGGGCGCTCGAGCAGGGCACCGCCGCCTGGAACGTGCGGTTCCGCGGGGACGCGGCGCCCGCGATGGTCTCCGGCGTCGCGGCGCACTCGATCCAGCACCTGCCGTCGCTGTCCACCGCGGCCGCGGCACTGTCGCTCGGCTCGTACGCGCACGCCCGCGGCTGGCCGGTGCCGATCGGCGGCAGCCAGGCGATCGTCGACGCGCTCGCCGCGGACCTCGTCGCGCACGGCGGCCGCATCGTCACCGGGCACGAGGTCCGGACGCTCGGCGACCTGACCCCGGCGAAGGCGGTGCTGTTCGACACGAGCGTGCCGGGCATGCTCCGGATCGCGGGCAAGCAGATCCCGACGCCGAAGCGCGGGGCGCTGCGTCGCTTCCGGTTCGGGAACGCGGCGGCGAAGGTCGACTTCGCGCTGTCCGACGCCGTGCCGTGGACGAACGAGGACCTGCGCCGTGCCGGCACCGTGCACATCGGCGGCACCCGCCAGGAGATCGCCGCCGCCGAGCACGCGGTTGCGCACGGACGGCACGCCGAGCGTCCGTACGTGCTCGGTGCGGAACCGACCGTCGTCGACCCGAGCCGCGCCCCGAGGGGGAAGCACGTCTTCTGGGCCTACGCGCACGTCCCGGCCGGGTCCGACGTCGACCCGACCGAGGTGGTCACGCGGCAGATCGAGCGCTTCGCCCCGGGGTTCCGCGACACGATCCTGTCGTCGAGCGCCCGCACCGCGGTGCAGATGGGCGAGTACAACCCGAACTACGTCGGCGGCGACATCGCCGCCGGGGCCGCGAGCTTCTGGCAGCTCGTCAAGCGGCCGGTCCTGTCCAGCGACCCGTGGCGGATGGGCGGCGGCATGTACCTGTGCTCGGAGGCCTCCGCCCCCGGCCCCGGCGTGCACGGCATGGCCGGCTGGCACGCCGCCAAGAGCGCCCTCCGGCACACCTTCGGGCTGCCGGCCGACGTCGACCTCACCCCGGAAGGCTGATCACCATGGCGAAGAACGTCCGCATCTTCCACTGCGCACCCGAGGCCGTCTTCGACGTGCTCCGCGACGGCTGGCTCTACCCGACGTGGGTGGTCGGTGCCTCGCGGATGCGCGGCGAGGACCGCGGGTGGCCGGCGGTGGGCACCCGGATCCACCACTCCTTCGGCATCTGGCCGTTCGTCATCAACGACACGACGACGGTCCTGGAGTACGACGAGCCGCGACGGCTGGTCATCCAGGCCCGCGGCTGGCCGGTCGGCGAGGCCCGCGTCGAGGTCGAGGTCGAACCGCACCCCCGTGGCTGCCGCGTCACCCTGCGGGAGAACCCCGTCGAGGGACCCGGATCGCTCGTGCCGGGGTTCATCGCGCAGCCCGGCATCTGGTTCCGCAACCGCGAGAGCATCCGCCGGCTCAGCTGGGTCGCGGCCGGGCGCGCGGCGAACGCCTGAGACGTCCCGACGAGACGGACGGGAGGCCCGTGGCGGCGCCGCCACCGGCCTCCCGTTCGTCGCCGGTCGCGTCGACTACGCCCGACTGAACGCGCTGGCGCGCGCCACCTGGTCGTCGGTCAGGGCGACGCCCGTGTAGCGCTCGAACTGGCGTGCCGCCTGCAGGGCGATGACCTCGGCACCCGTGATGACGTGCCTGCCGGCGTCGCGTCCGGCGCGCACGAGCGGGGTCTCCGACGGGAACGCGACCACGTCGAAGACGGTGTGCGCGGCCTCGATCCGCTCCCGGGCGAAGGCGAGCGCGTCCTGCTGGTCGCCGCGCATGCCGAGCGGGGTGACGTTGACGACGACGTCGGTCTCCCCCGCCTCGCGTTCCTCGGCGACCCACTCGTAGCCGTACTGCGCCGCGAGCGCCGGACCGGTCCGCTCGTTGCGCGCGACGACCGTCAGCCGGTCGAAGCCGGCACCACGGAACGCCGCCGTGACGGCCTTCGCCATGCCGCCGGAGCCGCGGAGCAGCACGCGCGACCCGGGATCGACCCCGTGGGACGCGAGCAGGGCGGCGACGGCCTCGTAGTCGGTGTTCGACGCCGTGAGCACGCCGTCGTCGTTCACGACCGTGTTGACCGACTGGATCGCCGCGGCGGAGTCCTCGACGTGGTCGACGAGCGGGATGATCGCCTCCTTGAAGGGCATCGACACCGAACAGCCGCGGATCCCGAGCGCACGGATGCCGGCGACGGCACCGGGCAGGTCGGTCGTGGTGAACGCCTTGTACAGGAAGTCGAGCCCCAGCTCGTCGTAGAGGAAGTTGTGGAACCGGGTGCCGATGTTGCTCGGCCGGGCGGCGAGCGACATGCAGACCTGCATGTCCTTGTGGAGGATGGGCATGCCGCCAGTCTCCCATGAGTACGCCGATGGAGCGGTCCACACGGACCGGGTGCGGCACTCCGGGGTAGCGTCGGAGCGGATGACCGAGATCCCGGAGACCATGCGCGCTGTCCGCTTCGACGAGTGGGGCGACCGATCGGTCCTGCACGTCGCCGAGGTACCCGTTCCCGAGGTGGCCCCCGGGAGGGTGCTCGTCCGTGTCCGTG
Source organism: Curtobacterium sp. MCBA15_009 (assembly GCF_001864895.1). GTDB lineage: Bacteria > Actinomycetota > Actinomycetes > Actinomycetales > Microbacteriaceae > Curtobacterium. The sequence goes on along the minus strand of NZ_MJGO01000037.1, from coordinate 277,547 downwards.
CCGCCGGGATCAACCCCGGTGAGTCGGCGATCCGCCAGGGTGTCTTCGGCGGCGACCTGCCGTCCGGGCAGGGCACCGACTTCGCCGGCATCGTCGTCGCGGTCGGCGCCGAGGTCGACGGCGTCGACGAGGGCGAGGAGGTCCTCGGGTGGTCGTGGGACCGCGCCGGCCAGGCGGAGTACGTCGCCGTGCCCGCCGTGCAGGTGGTGCAGAAGCCGCGCCTGCTCGACTGGGCGGTCGCCGGCGGCCTCGACGTCGTCGCCACCACCGCTGCCGCGGCGGTCCGCGCCGTGGACCCGCGCCCCGGCGAGACCGTCGTCGTGTCCGGCGCGGCCGGCGGCGTCGGCGGGTTCGTCACGCAGCTGCTCACGAACGAGGGGATCGACGTCATCGCGATCGCGTCCGAGTCCAACCACGACTGGCTCCGGTCGAAGCGTGCGCGGCCCGTGGCGTACGGCGACGGGCTGCGGGAGCGGATCACCGAGCTCGCGACCAACGGGGTCGACGCCGTGATCGACACGTTCGGCCCGGAGTACGTGCACCTCGGCATCGCGTTGGGCGTCCCCGCCGAGCGCATCGAGACGGTCATCGCGTTCGAGGCGGCGGCCGAGGTGGGGGCGCGGACCGCCGGCAGCGCCGACACCGCCGACCCGGAGATCCTCGGGGCACTCGCCCTGCAGGTCGCCGACGGCTCGATCGAGGTCCCCGTCGCGGCCACCTTCCCGCTCGAGCGCGTGCAGGACGCCTACGAACAGCTCGAGCAGCGGCACACCCGCGGGAAGATCGTCCTGGTGCCCTGAGTACCGTGGGCCGCATGAGCACTCTCTCCCGCCCCCGCCGGGGCCGCGTCCTCGCCGGCGTCTGCGCCGGACTCGCCGACCGCTTCGGGCTGTCCCGCACCCTCGTCCGGATCGGCTGGGTCGTCCTCAGCCTGTTCCCCGGACCGCTCTGGATCGCCTACGTGGTCCTGTGGGCCGTGATGCCGTCCGAGGGCCGCCCCAGCCGCTGAGCACCGCCCCGTCCGGACGGGTTAGTGTGTCGGGCGTGCCGGTCTCCGTCTTCGATCTGTTCAGCGTCGGTGTCGGCCCCTCGAGCTCGCACACCGTCGGGCCGATGCGGGCCGGGGCCGAGTTCGCCGCCCTCGTCGCCGGGACGCCCGTCGCGACGATCGCCGTCGACCTGTACGGCTCGCTCGCCTCGACCGGGCAGGGCCACGGCACGCTCGGAGCCGTCGTCGCCGGCCTGATGGGCTCGCACCCCGAGACCGTCGACCCGGACGCGATGACCGCTGCGCTCGCCGCGGTCGACCGCGACGGCGAACTGCCGCTCGACGGCGGGGCTCGGGTCCCGTTCCGGCTCGCCGACATCGTGCTGCACCCGCTGACCATGCTGCCGCGGCACCCGAACGCGATGCGACTGCGCGCGCGTGACGCGGCGGGCACCGACCTGGCCGACGAGACCTACTACTCGATCGGCGGTGGGTTCATCGCGCGCGACGACGACGCCGAGCCCGCGGCCGACGCGCCGGCAGCCGTCGCCGGTGCCGCGATCCCGGTCGGCGACGCCGTACCGTTCCCGTTCTCGAGCGGCGCCGAGCTGCTCGCGGCCTGCACCGGTTCGGGGCTCCCGATCAGCGGTGTCGCGATGGCGAACGAGTCCGTCACCCGCAGCGAGGCCGACGTCCGGTCCGGGCTGCTCGGCATCCACGCCGTGATGGAGTCCTGCGTCGAGCGGTCCGTGCGCCGCACCGGACTCCTTCCCGGCGGCCTGACCGTGCGCCGTCGCGCGGCCACCTGGCACGAGCAGCTCACCCGCGAGGACCCGGACCACGACCCGCTGTTCGCCATGGAGTGGGTGAACCTCGTCGCGATGGCGGTCAACGAGGAGAACGCCACCGGCGGCCGGGTCGTCACGGCGCCGACGAACGGTGCCGCGGGCATCATCCCCGCGGTCCTGTACTACGCGTTGACCTACGTGCCCGCGGTCACGCCGGCGGACCGCGACGACGCGGTGGTCCGCTTCCTGCTCACCGCGGGGGCGATCGGGTCGATCTACAAGGAGCGCGCGTCGATCTCCGGTGCCGAGGTCGGCTGCCAGGGCGAGGTCGGGTCGGCGGCGTCGATGGCCGCCGCCGGGCTCGCCGAGGTCCTCGGCGGCACGCCCGAGCAGGTCGAGAACGCCGCCGAGATCGCCATGGAGCACAACCTCGGCCTGACCTGCGATCCGATCGGCGGCCTCGTGCAGATCCCGTGCATCGAGCGGAACGCGATCGCGGCGAACAAGGCGATCAACGCCGCCCGGATGGCGCTGCGCGGTGACGGCGTGCACCACGTCTCGCTCGACCAGGTCGTCGAGACCATGCGCCAGACCGGTGCGGACATGTCCACGAAGTACAAGGAGACCGCGATGGGCGGTCTGGCGGTGAACGTCCCGCTCTGCTGACCGGCTCAGCCGTGCAGCAGGGTGAGCAGTCGTGCCGTCTCGGTGGCGATCGCCTCGCGGCCGGCGGACACGTACCCGCGCGGGTCCACGAGGTCCGGGCGCTCGTCGAGGACGCCCCGGAGCGCACGGGTGAACAGCCCGTTGAGGTGCGTCGAGATGTTGATCTTCGTCATGCCGGCGTGCACGGCGCCGCGGAGCTCGTCGTCGGACAGGCCGGAGGAGCCGTGCAGCACGAGCGGCACCGGCACGGTCTCCCGCAGCCGCGCGACCAGGTCGCGGTCGACCGAGGCCTCGCGGGTCTGCATCGCGTGCGAGGTGCCGACGGCGACGGCGAGGGCGTCGACGTCGGTGTCGGCGACGAAGGTGGCGGCGTCGGTGGGGTCGGTGCGGACGCCCGGGGCGTGCACGCCGTCCTTGCCGCCGACCTCGCCGAGCTCGGCCTCGATCGCGACGCCCGCCGCGTGGCACCGGGCCGCGAGGTCGCGGGTGGCGGCGACGTTCGCCGCGAAGTCGAGGTGCGACCCGTCGTACATGACCGAGTCGACACCGAGGTCGATGCCGGCGGCGACGAGTTCCGGGTCCTCGATGTGGTCCAGGTGCACGAGCACGTCGACGTCGGCGGCGCGGGCGATGGCCTGCGTCGCCGCCGTGATCGGGGCGAGGCCGCCGTGGTAGCGGACGCAGTTCTCGCTGATCTGCAGCACGACGGGCAGACCGGCGCGCTCGGCCCCGGTGACGATGGCCTCGGCGTGCTCGAGCAGCACCACGTTGAAGGCACCGACGCCGCGGCGGGCGGTGCGGGCGGTGTCGAGCAGCCCGGTCAGGGCGAGGTCGGTGATCATGCGGGGGTCCTCGTTCGGTCGGTGTCGGCGTGGTCGTGGTCGGGGTGCAGGAACCGGGCGACGTCGGCGGGGTCGACCTCGCCGGCCACCGGGCGCAGGACCGCGGCGGCACCGTGCGCCGCAGCGGAGCGGAGCGCGTGGAGCAGGACGGCGTCGTCGAGCACCGCGGTGCTGCCGGGGCCGCCGTCGGTCGCACGGTCGAGGGCACGGTCGAGCGCACGGTCGAGGGCACCGACGAGCGCACCGACGAGTCCGGCGGTCGCGGCGTCGCCGGCACCCGTCGGGTTGCCGCTGACCCCGGGGACCGCCGGCACGTCGAGCACGCGGTCGGCGGTGTGGGCAGCGATGCCGTCCGAGCCGCGCGAGACGACGACGACGGTCGCGCCGCGCTCGAGCAGGAGCCGCGCACCGGAGCGTTCGTCGTCGGCGCCGGTGGCGTCGAGCAGCTCCTCGCGGTTCGGCTTGCACACGGTCGCCCCGGCCGACGCGGCGGCGAGGAGCGCGTCGCCCGAGCAGTCGACGACGCTCGGCACGCCGTGGTGCCGCGCCGCCGCCACCCACCGGGCGACGACGCCCGGGTCGGTCGCGCGCGGCAGCGAGCCGGACACGACCAGCGCGTCGGCGCCGGGCAGCAGCGCCGTGACGGCAGCGGTGACGGCGTCCCACTCTTCCGCCCCGAGTTCCGGGCCGGGTTCGCCGAGCATCGTCGGGTGGGCGAGGTCGTCGACGACGGTGACCGTCGTGCGGGTCTCGCCGCCGATCGCGACGTCGGTGTGCGCGAGGCCGAGGGCGTCGAGCGCCTCGGCGATCCACCGCCCGGCGGCCCCGCCGAGCGGCAGGACCGCGTGCGTGCCGGTGCCGGTGGTGTCGAGCACCCGACCGACGTTCAGGCCCTTGCCGCCCGGTCGCCGGGCGACGTCGAGGACGCGCTGGGTCTCGCCGATGCGCTGCTCCGCGACGCGGTAGGTGACGTCGACGGCGGGGTTCGGGGTGACGACGACGATCATGCGGCCACCGCCCTCGGCAGGGGCCGCACCGTGCCCGCGTGCGGGTCGAGCACGAGGAGCTCGGCCGGGGCCCCGACGGTCAGGGGTGCCGGGCGGCCGAGCAGCTGGGCGGCGCGGGAGGACGACGCGGCGACGACCTCGGGCAGCGGGACACCGGCGGTGAGCAGGGTCCGTGCGGCGTCGGCCACGGCGATCGTGCTGCCGGCGAGGGACGAGCCGTCGGCGGTCATCGCGATGCCGCCCCGGACCGACACGGCCGACCCGGCGACGGTGTGGTCGCCGTCGGGGCAGCCGGTCGCGGACATGGCGTCGGAGACGAGCACGGTGCGACCCGGAGCGGTGCGCTGCACGAGCGCGACCGTCAGCGGGTCGAGGTGGTGGCCGTCGACGATGCACTCGAGCAGCACGCGGTCGTCCGTGAGCGCCGCACCGACCGGCCCGGGGGCGCGGTGGTGCAGCGGCGGCATGCCGTTGAACAGGTGCGTGACGAGCGAGGCCCCGGCGTCGACCGCCCGGCGGGTCTGCTCGGCGGTCGCGTCGGTGTGGCCGATCGCCACGACGACCCCGGCGGCGACGAGCCGGGCGACGACGTCGAGTGCGCCGGGGAGCTCCGGCGCGAGGGTCACGATCCGGAGCGCGTCGCCCGCGGCGGCGAGGAGGGCGTCGACCTCGGCCGCGTCCGGTGCGTGCAGCAGGTCGGCGCGGTGCGCACCGCGCCGGGACTGCGCGAGCCACGGCCCCTCGAGGTGGATGCCGGCGAGCGTGCTGTCCGCCACGAGCGGTCGGAGCCGGGCCAGGGCGGCGACGGTGTCGTCGTGCCGGCCGGTGGCCACGGACGCGACGAGCGTCGTCGTGCCCCGGGAACGGTGGTGGTCGGCGGCGGCACGGGCCTGGTCGGCGGTGCAGGACGCGAAGTCGTGGCCGAGGGCGCCGTGGGCGTGCAGGTCGACGAGGCCGGGGACCACGGCGCCGTCGGCCACCGTGACGACGTCGTCGGTGTCGGGCGGGGTGCCGACCCCGGTGGCGCGCACGGCGCCGGAGTCGTCGACGACGAGCCAGGCGTCGCGGAGGTCGTCGGTCGCGGTCACGACACGGGGGGCGCGGATGAGCGTCGTCACACGAGGACCCGTCCGTCGAGGGCACGGCGGGCGAGCAGGCCGGCGCCGATCGCCCCGGCGGCGTCGCCGTGCCGGGCCGGCACGACGGCGGGCACCCGGACCCCGACGAGCCGTCCGGCCAGGGCCGTGCGCAGCGGGTCGAGGAGCAGCGGACCGGACTCGGCCAGTCCCCCGCCCACGACGACGGTGTGGCAGCCGGCGACCGCGGTGGTCCAGGCCAGGGCGTCGGCGAGGACGTCGACGCACTCGTGCCAGACGGTGGTCGCCACGGGGTCGCCGTCCCGCACCCGGAGCATCGCCGCGTGGGCGGACGGTGCGCCGGACCGGCGGGCGACGGCCCCGGCCGAGGCGATCTCCTCGACCCGGAGCCCGGCGTGCGGCCCGGTCGGGATCCGCACCTGCCCGATCTCCCCCGCCCAGCCGCCACCGGACACCACGGCGCCGTCGACGACGAGCGTGCTCGCGAGGCCGGTGCCGACGGGCACGAACGACACCGAACCGGTCGCCAGGGCCGGTCCGCCGGCGGCGACCTCGGCCAGGGCACCGGCACGGACGTCCTGGCCGAAGGCGACGGGCACGTCGACGCCCCGCGCGAGCAGGGCCGCGCGGACCCGCTCACGGGCGGGGACGTCGCGCCAGCCGAGGTTGACGGCGAGCACGACGGTGCCGCTCGTCTCGTCGACGACACCGGGGGTGACGAGTCCGACCGCGGCCAGCGGGCCGTGGTCGGCCGCGCGCACCGCCAGGTCGGCGACGACGGCGGCGAGTGCCGTGCCGTCCGGGTCCTCACGCGGTGTCGGGACCCGGTGGTCGTCGAGGACGCGTCCGTCGGTGTCGGTGAGCCGTGCCTTCACGCCCGTGCCGCCGACGTCGACCCCGAGCACCGCGCCTGCGGCCGCCATCAGGTGAGGATGACCGACCGCGTGAGCGACCGGGGGTTGTCGGGGTCGAGTCCGCGGCGCTCGGCCAGGGCCACGGCGAACCGGTGCACGACGACGAGCCCGGCCAACGGGTCGAGGTCGTGCTGCACCAGGCGGGCGCCGGTGGCGGCGACCTCGTCGGCCAGCCCGTCGGGGGTCGGGCCGAGCGACCAGACGAGGCGGCCGGGCTGGGCGATGGCGATGGGCCCGTGCCGGTAGTCCATCGCCGGGTACGACTCGGCCCAGAACTGTGCGGCCTCGCGCGTCTTGAGCGCTGCCTCGGCGGTCAGGCCGACCGCGGCACCGCGACCGAGGAAGGTGACCTGCTCGGCGTCGAGCAGGTCGTCGATCGGGACGGACAGGGCGGTCTCGGCCTGGGCGGCGAGGGCGTCGACGTCGTCGCCGAGCGAGGCACGGAGGAGCGCGAGCGTCGTGGTCGCGAAGCGGGTCTGCACGACGGAGCGCTCGTCGGCGAAGGGCAGCGCGACGACGTCGTCGGCCGCGGCTGCGGCGGGGCTGTCCGGCACGGCCGTGACGAGCACGGTGCGTCGGGACGGCAGGGCGTGGAGCAGGTCGACGACCTCGGTCGTCGTGCCGGAGCGGCTGATGGTGAGCACCCGGTCGTACTCGCGCGACGCCGGGTACTCGGAGCCGGCGAAGGCGTCGGTCACGCCGAGGCCGGCCTGCTCGCGGGCGACGGCGTAGGACATCGCGACGAACCAGCTCGTGCCGCAGCCCACGACGGCGACGCGTTCACCGGGCTGGGGGAGTGCGTCGGCGACCGTCGGCAGGAGTGCGGCGGCGGCACGCCAGGTCTCCGGCTGGGACGCCAGCTCGGCGCTCACGAAGGTGTCGGTCATGGGAGCCTTCCGTTCCGCTCGGGGTGATCGATCCCACGAATCGTAGCGAGCGATCGTGCGCGACGGAAGACGAACGCGTCATTTCCGATCACGAGAGCGTCGGACCGACGCCGTAGGATGACCGTCATGACCCCCCAACAGCGGCTGAACGCCCTGCTCGAACTCGTGAGCGAGCGCGGCAACGTCTCGATCGCCGAGATCGGCGAGCTGCTCGGGATCTCGCCGGCGACCGCGCGGCGCGACCTCACGACGCTGGCCGACCAGCGGCTCGTGACCCGCACCCACGGCGGGGCGGCGGCGCTCGGCGCCGGCTACGAACTGCCGCTGCAGTACAAGATCGCCCGGCAGGCCGAGGCGAAGACGGCGATCGCCCGCGCGACCGCCCGTCTCGTGCAGCCCGGCGAGACCGTGGGGCTCAACGGGGGGACGACCACGACCGAGGTCGCGCGCGAGCTCGGCAAGAGCGAACGCTTCATCCGGGCCGACGGCGAGTTCGGCATCACCATCGTGACGAACGCCCTGAACGTCGGGTACGAGCTCTCCGTCCGGGCGAACGTCAAGATCGTCGTCACGGGCGGGGTGGCGCGCCGCCAGTCCTACGAGCTCGTCGGCCCGCTCGTCCGCGACACCCTCGACGAGTTCGCGCTCGACCTCGTGGTGCTCGGGGTGGACGGCCTGACCGGGCAGTACGGTGCCACGACCATGCACGAGGGCGAGGCCGAGGTGAGTCGGCACTTCGCCGCCGTCGGGCGCCGGGTCGTCGTGGTGGCCGACTCGACGAAGATCGAGCGGTCGACGTTCGCGCGGATCTGCCCGCTCGACCGGATCGACGTGCTCGTCACCGACCAGCCCGTCCCGGCTGCCTTCGCCGCGGACCTCGCCGCCGCCGGGGTGGAGCTCATCGTCGCGGACTGAGCACCCGACCGCAGCGCCCGACCTCCGCCACGGACGGCCACCCGCACGGCCGATCCTCCCCGACAACCTCCCCCGGCCCGCGCCTGGCGCCCGACCGACGGAGCGCCCCGCGCCCGCCGTGCCGTCCCGGACGGTGACGGCCGTGACGGACGCGAGGCGTGCCTCCCGGCCGACGCGTCGGCGACGCCCGCCCGCGGACGTTACCGGCATGTAAAACCATCGCATCTCGCTACATGAGCGTTCCGTGAGCGCCTATTGTGCATCCATGATCGATTCGGCATCATGGACGTCACAATCACGCAAGGGAGCGAGATGAGCATGCGCGCTGACGACGGGACCCTCCGGGTCGCGGTGATCGGGATGGGACAGCGGTCCGCCATCGCGGGGCACGTGGCCGAGGCCAGTGCCGCGGACCCGGCGCTGCGCGCCGAGGTCGTCGCCGTGGCCGACGTGACCGAGGCAGGCCGCGAGCGCGGCCGGGCCGAGTACCCCGGGGCCACCGTGGTCGAGCACCACCGTGACCTCGCCGGGGTGGTGGACGCGGCGATCGTCACGACGCCCGACTGGACGCACGCCGAGATCGCGATCGACCTGCTGCGCGCCGGCATCGCGGTCTACCTCGAGAAGCCCCTCGCCATCACGGTCGAGGACGCCGACGCGGTCCTCAACACCGCCGCCGAGACCGGCACGCCGCTCTACGTCGGGCACAACTTCCGGCACGCGGCGGTCGTCCGGCTCATGCGCCAGGTGATCGAGCGCGGCGAGATCGGCGAGGTGAAGGCCGTCTGGGTCCGCCACTTCGTCGGCAACGGCGGCGACTACTACTTCAAGGACTGGCACGCGGACCGCACGAAGGTGAACTCGCTGCTCCTGCAGAAGGCGAGCCACGACCTCGACGTCATCCACGCCCTCGGCGGCGGCGACACCGCCCGCGTCGTCGGCATGGGGTCCCTGTCGGTCTACGGCGACGTGACCGACCGGCGCGACCGCAGCGGCGAGCTGATGGGGGACTGGTTCTCGTTCGACAACTGGCCGCCGCTCGCCCAGACCGGCCTGAACCCCGTCGTCGACGTCGAGGACGTCTCGATGGTCATGATGACGCTCGACAACGGCGTGCAGGCGAGCTACGAGCAGTGCCACTTCACCCCGGACTACTGGCGGAACTACACCGTCATCGGGACCGAGGGGCGGCTCGAGAACATCGGCGACACCGGCGGCGGCGTCGTGAAGGTGTGGACGCACCGCCGCGGGTGGGACACCGCGGGGGACCGCGAGTACCCGATCGACGGTGTCGAGGACGGCCACGCCGACGCCGACCTGCTCACCATGACCGAGTTCCTGCGGTCCGTCGCGCTCGGCGAACCCGCGCAGCTCTCGCCGATCGCGGCCCGCGCCGCGGTCGCCGCCGGCGCGCTCGCGACCCGGTCGCTGCGCAACGGCTCGGTCCCCGTCGACGTCCCGCCCCTGCCGGCCGCGACGATCGCGCACTTCGCGGCGCCCGTCCACCCCGCGCACACGCACCCCTCCGACACCGACCCCTCCCACCCCTCCCAGACCGTCACCTCCTGACGGCCGTGCGAAAGGACCTCCCGATGACCGCACACATCCCCGCCCGAGGCACCGGCGTGCGCCGCGTCCTCCTCGGCGCCGTCGCCGCGCTCGGTGCGGCCGCACTCCTCGCCGGGTGCTCCTCGTCGTCCGGGGCCTCCGGCTCCGGCGGCGACTACGCCGCCCCGGCGAAGGACACGAAGGCGAACCTGACCTACGCCGTCTGGGACGAGAACCAGGTCGACGCGATCAAGGCGAACCTCAAGGGCTTCAACGAGGAGTACCCCGACATCAAGGTCAGCGTCGACGTCACGCCGTACGCCAACTACTTCACCAAGCTGCAGACGCAGGGATCGAGCAACACGCTGCCCGACCTGTTCTGGATGAACGGCCCGAACTTCCAGCTCTACGCGGCCAACGGCAAGCTCGCCCCGATCACCGGCGAGGTCAAGGCCGGCGACATCGACCCGTCGAAGTACTCGAGCGCGCTCAACGACCTGTACACCTACGACGACACCCAGTACGGCGTCCCGAAGGACTTCGACACCATCGGTGTCTGGGTGAACAAGTCGCTGTTCGAGCAGGCCGGCATGGACCTGCCCGACAAGGACTGGACCTGGGACGACTTCCAGCAGACCGCGGCCGAGCTCCGCGAGAAGCTCGAGGGCAAGGGCGTCTACGGCGCCGCCGCCGGCATGGACGGCCAGACGACGTACTACAACACCATCTTCCAGGCCGGGGGATCGGTGCTGAACGCCGACGGCACGAAGTCCGAGTACGCGTCGAAGGCCTCCGAGGAAGGCCTGCAGTTCTGGACCGACCTGATCGACTCCGGTGCCTCGCCGTCCATCAAGCAGCTCACCGACACCACCGCCGACCAGTGGTTCACCTCGGGCAAGCTCGCGATGTACCAGGGCGGCAGCTGGTTCCGGTCCGCGCTGACCGGCACCGACCTCGAGAAGGACGTCGTCGTCTACCCGCTGCCCACGGGCAAGAAGCAGGCGACCGTCATCCACGGGGTCTCGAACGTCGTCGCCGAGGGCAGCAAGGACAAGGCCGCCGCGCAGGCGCTCCAGGTGTACCTGGCCAGCAAGGACGCCCAGCAGCAGCAGGGCGACATGGGTGCGATCATCCCCGCGTACGAGGGCACGCAGGACGCCTTCACGAAGACGATGCCCGACGCCGACCTGCAGGTCTTCCTCGACGCGGTCGACTACGCCGAGCCCCTGCCCGTCTCGAAGAACACCGCAGCGTGGAACACCCTCGAGACGAACATGCTGCCGGGCGCGTTCGACGGCTCGACACCGGTCGACGACGTCGCCGAGCAGCTGGCGCAGAAGATGGACGCCGCGCTCGCCAAGGAGCAGTGAGTCCCGAACCGATGGCGATCAACACCGAGCGGCCCCCCGCCGCCTCCGCCCCCGCCCGGACGCGTTCGTCCGGGCGGGGCGCCCCCGGTCCCGCGGCCGGTGGCACCCGCGCCCCCCGACGCACCGACGGGTGGTGGCCGTGGCTCTTCGTCCTCCCGCTGCTCCTCGGCGTGGGCACCTTCTACATCTGGCCGATCATCCAGACGTTCTGGTACTCGTTCACGAGCTGGGGCGTCTTCGGCGGTGCGACGTTCAGCGGCGTCGAGAACTACGTCCGCCTGTTCGGCGAGCCGCAGCTGTACCAGTCCCTCCTCAACACGATCGTCTACACGGTCGTCGTGCTCGCCGGCATCCCGATCGCGGTGTGGCTGGCGAGCCTGCTGAACACCCCGGGGCTGCGGTTCGCGCAGTTCTACCGGGTGCTGTTCTTCCTGCCGTACGTCGCCATGCCGGCGGCCATCGCGCTGGTCTGGCGCATCATGTTCAACGGTGACTTCGGCATCGTGAACTGGTTCCTCGGCCGGTTCGGGATCGACGGCCCCTACTGGATCTCGACGCCCGGGTTCGCACTCGTGGCGGTGAGCCTGGTCGGCCTCTGGTCGTCCCTCGGCTTCTCGATGATCATCCTCGGCGCCGGGCTCAAGGACATCCCGCCGGAGCTCTACGAGGCAGCCGAGCTCGACGGCGCGAGCCGGTGGCGGCAGTTCCGCTCGGTGACCGTGCCGCTGCTCAGCCCGAGCATCTTCTTCGTGGTCATCATCACGACGATCTCGAGCTTCCAGCTCTTCGACCTGCTCTACGCCATCCTCGGCAGCACGAACCCGGTGATCCCGAAGACGATGTCGCTCGTCTTCTACTTCTACAGCGCCGGGTTCATCGACAACGACAAGGGCTTCGCGGCCGCGATCGCCATGGTGATCTTCGTGCTCATCGGCATCATCACGCTCGTGCAGTTCCGCGTCCAACGGAAGTGGGTGCAGTCATGACCGCAACGGTCACCCCGCCCCGGGCCGCGCGCCGGCCCGGTCGCCGAGGCGGCAGCCACTGGTGGATCCACGTCGTCCTGGGCGTCGGCGGGTTCGTCATGGCCTTCCCGTTCCTGTGGCAGATCATCATGTCGCTGTCCACGAACACGCAGGTGCAGTCGGTCACCCCGGTCTTCTGGCCGGGCGAGCTGCAGTGGCAGAACTACGCGCAGGTCTTCGAGCGGCTGCCGTTCCTCAGCCAGCTCGGCACGTCCGTGTGGGTCACGGTCATCCGCACGATCGCGCAGATCGTCTTCTGCACGCTCGCCGGGTACGCGTTCGCCCGGATGCGGTTCCGTGGCCGGATGGTCCTGCTCGGGATCGTGCTGTCGATCCTGCTCGTGCCGTCGCAGGTGTACCTCATCTCGCAGTACCAGATCGTGCAGGGTCTCGGCTGGCTCGACTCCCTGATGGGCATCGTGGCGCCGGGGCTGTTCAGCGCGTTCGGCACCTTCCTGATGCGGACCGCGTTCCTCAACATGCCGCCCGAGCTCGAAGAGGCAGCGCGCATGGACGGCGCCAACCCGTTCCAGACCTTCTGGCGGATCATGCTGCCGCTCGCCCGTCCCTCGATCAGCGTGCTCGCGATCACCACGGTGCTCTGGTCGTGGAACGAGTTGCTCTGGCCGCTCGTGGTCTCCACCCGCGCCGAGGACATGCCGTTGGCCGCGGGCCTCGCCACGCTGTCGAGCGACCGCACGATCGACTACCCGGTGCTCATGGCCGCCAGCCTGATGGCGATGGCCCCGGTGCTCATCATGTTCGTCGTCCTGCAGCGGCGGGTGATGGACGGGCTCGCGTCGTCCGGTCTGAAGTGACCACCACCGGCCTGGAGGCCCGCCCCGCGTCCGTCGCGCTCCTCACCGCCGCCGTGGGGACCGACCAGGGTGCGGCGACGGTGGCGACGGCGCTCGCCGCCACCGTCGCCGACGCGGAGCCAGCGGAGCGCGACGCCCTCGTGGTCGCCGCGCTCCGCGCGGCGGTGCCCGGCAACGCCGACGCGCTCACGCGACGCGGGCTCCCGCGCGACGTGGCCGAGGCGACCGTCGCGGACGTGGGCCGCAAGCTCGACCGGTACGGCCTGCGCGGCGCCGACGTGGACTGGCTCGTCGCGGTGGTGACCGGTCGCGTGGTGGCCGTGGGGCGCCTCCAGTTCGAACTCGGCGACCACCTGGCCGACGGTTCCCCGGCGTGGGGTGTGCACGTCCCGGAGACCGGGCCCCTCGATCCCGACGACTGCGACCGGTCCTTCGCCCGCGCGCCCGGACTGCTCCGACGGCTCGCACCGGACCGCGTCGCCGAGCGGTGGCGGTGCCGCTCGTGGCTGCTCGACCCGGGGTTGGCGGACGTGCTCGGGCCGGACGCGAACACGGTGCGCTTCGCGCGGCGTTTCCGGCTCGACCCGCCCGGTCCACACGACGCGGCGGAGGGCGACGACAGCGTCGCGAAGTTCGTGTTCGGCGTGCCGCTCGCGACCGCCCGCGCCTCCGCGCCGACCGGTCGGTTGCGTGCCGCGGTCCTCGACCGCTGGGCGAGCGGTGGGCACTGGACGGAACGCACCGGCACCGCTCCCGTCGCCTGACCGTTCCGGGGCCGGGCCGCGTACCGTGCACGGCATGACGAAGCCCGACCACGACCACCTCGACGACGGCGTCGACATGACCTTCGAGGAACGTCGACAGGACACCTTCCGCCGGATGTCCGGGTCCGACGCGCACGACGCCGACCCCCGTGTCGAGGTCTCCCACGCGCCGGACGGCGACGTCCGGATCGACATCGCCGACACCGCGGCCGTCCGGCCGGGGCCGCCGCAGGAGGACTGACCCCGCCGCCGTCGGACGGTGACGGTGGGACACGGCATGATCGTTCCGTGCACCTCGTCCTGCGCCGTGTCGACGGCGGCGTCTCCGCGACGCCCCTGACCGACGCCGGGGCGCCGGACGGCGAACCGACTCGGTTCGCCGAACCGGACCTGCCGGCGTTCGTCGCCGCGCAGGACGGCCCGGCCGTGCGCTGGGTCTGGGACGACACGGCGCGGTGGTACCCGGCCGTGCTCGCGGCCGGTGGGCGGGTCGGGCGTTGCGTCGACCTGCGGCTGGGCCGCCGGGTCCTCCGTGCTGCGCTCGCCGCCCGGGGGTCCGCCCTCGCCGCGGCACCCGCCGACGCCCTCGACGCACCGCCGACCGAGCCCCGGGCGACCCGGCCGACGCAGGCCCAGCTGTTCGACGACGCCCTGTTCGCCGTGTCCGTCGCCGACGACGCCGTCGACCCGGTGGCCGAGTTCCGGGCGCAGACCGAGGCGATCGCCGGGTCGACGGCGCCGGGCGCCCTGCGGCTGCTCGTCACCGCGGAGTCCGCCGGGGCGCTCGTCGCGGCGGAGATGCTGCACGCCGGGCTGCCGTGGCGGGCGGACGTGCACGAACGCCTGCTCGAGGACGCCCTCGGCCCCCGCGTGCCCTACGGCGTGCGGCCCCGCCGGCTCGAGGAGATCGCGGCCGTGGTGCGCGAGCGGCTCGACGACCCCGCGCTCAACCCGGACTCGCCGGCCGACGTGCTCCGTGCCCTCCGCCGGGCCGGGCTCATGGTGACGAGCACCCGGAAGTGGGAGCTGCAGGAGATCGAGCACCCGGTCATCGAGCCGCTGCTCGAGTACAAGCGCCTCGCGCGGCTGCTGACCGCCAACGGCTGGACGTGGCTCGACGAGTGGGTCCGCGACGGCCGGTTCCACCCGAAGTACGTCGTCGGCGGCGTCGTCACCGGGCGGTGGGCGGCCGACGGCGGGGGAGCGATGCAGCTGCCGAAGGGCATCCGCGCCGCGGTCGTGGCGGACGACGGCTGGCAGCTCGTCGTCGCCGACGCCGCGCAGCTCGAGCCGCGGGTGCTCGCGGCGATGGCGGGGGACCGGGCGATGGCGTCCGCCGGCGACGGCCGCGACCTGTACGACGGCGTGGTCGCCTCCGGCGCGGTCGAGACCCGGCAGCAGGCCAAGGGCGCGATGCTCGGCGCGATGTACGGCGCGACCCAGGGCGAGGGCGGTCGGCTCGTGCCGCGGCTCGAACGGGCGTTCCCGGCCGCCCTCGGACTCGTGTCCCGAGCGGCCCGGGCGGGCGAGCGCGGCGAACCGGTGACGACCCTGCTCGGTCGGACCTCGCCCGTGCCGGACGACGCCTGGTTCGCGGCGCGCAACCAGGCGTACACGGTGGACGGCACGCCGGCGATGCAGCGGGCCGTGGAGTCCCGGGCGCGCAGCTGGGGCCGGTTCACCCGCAACTTCGTGGTGCAGGGGACCGCGGCCGAGTGGGCCCTCGCCTGGATGGGGTCGCTGCGGTCCCGGCTCGCCGCACGGTTCCCGGGCCCGGTGACGGACGGCCCGCACCTGGTGTTCTTCGTGCACGACGAGATCGTGGTGCACACGCCGCAGGAGCACGCCGAGTGGGTCGCGACACAGGTCCGCGCCGCCGCCGTCGACGCCGGACGGCTGCTGTTCGGCGACTTCCCGGTGACGTTCCCGCTCTCGGTGGCGGTGGTCGGCGCCTACTCGGACGCGAAGGACTGACCCGGCGGTCCGGGGCGCGGCCCCGCGGCCCCTACGCTGTTCTGCGTGCTCGGCGACCTCAGACGATCGAACCGGAGGACGGCCCGGCTCGCCGTCGCAGGCGGCGCGACCCTGTTCGGGACGCTCGTGAGCGTCATCGCGCTCACCCACCGGACGATCTGGCTGGACGAGACGGCGACGATCGCCGCGTCGACCCGGTCCTGGCACGCGTTCGGCGAGCTGGTGGGCGAGATCGACCTCGTGCACGCGGCGTACTACGTGCTGATGCACTGCTGGTTCGACCTCGTCGGGTACAGCCCGTTCGCCCTGCGGTTCCCCTCCGCGCTCGCGATCGGCGTCGCCACCGGGCTGCTCGTGCTCCTCGCCGAGCGCCTGACCTCGCTCGCCACCGCGACGGTCGCGGCGGTCGTGCTGCCGTTCGTGCCCGTCGTGGCCGCCGCCGGCACCCTCGGACGGTCACCGGCCTTCGAGCTGCTGCTCGCCGTCGCCGCGACGCTGCTGCTCGTCCGGGCGCTCGACGCCGCCGACGCCCGGCGCCACCCCGCTGTGGTCGTCGCGTGGTGGGTCGCGTACGCCCTGGTCGCGTACCTGTCCGTGCTCGTGTTCCTCTGGGCGGCCCTCGTGGTCGCCTGCCACGCCCTCAGCGTCCTGCTGCGGTTCCTGGCCGCCCCGCGGGTGCGCTGGGTCGGCCTCGTGGGCGCCGCGGCGGCCGTCGTCGCGGCGGCGCTGGCGGCGGTCCCGTTCGCGCGGGCCGCCGTGGGCCAGGCGGCGCAGGTCGACTGGCTGCGGCCGCCGTCGCTGCGCGGGGCCGTCGAGAGCGCGTGGCGGTTGCAGTTCTTCGACTTCAGCCTCGTCGAGACGAACCGGTCGTTCGTCACCGCGGTCGCGGTGGTCGCCTGGCTGCTCGTCGCCGTCGGCGTGGTCGCCGCGCTCCGCCGCCGGTCCGACGCGCTGGTCGTGCTGCTGCCCTGGCTGGTCCTGCCGACGGTCGCGCTGCTCGCGGCGTCCCGCTTCGTCACCCCGGTCTACGTCGGGCGCTACCTGACGTTCTCGGCGCCGGCCCTGGCGGTCCTCGTCGCCGCGGGCGTCGTCGCGCTGCTGCCGTTCGTGCGGGGCATCGTGAGCGGCGTCCTGCTGCTGGCCTTCCTCGTGCCGGCCGGTCAGGTCTGGTGGAGCATCCGGACCGCGCCGCCGAAGACCACCGACCTGGCGAGCGCCGCCCGGCAGCTCACCGAGGCCCGCCGTGGTGAGGCCGAGCCGGCCGGGTTGGTCCTCGGCAAGATGCGGCGGCCGGCCGACCAGCTGACGACGGCGTACCCGGCGGCCACGGACGGACTCCGCGACCTCTGGACGAAGACGAGCGCCGCCGACCAGGGCTACTTCTTCGCCCGGCTGCACGGTGCCGTGAACTCCGCGGCGGACACCGAGGGGCTGCGGACCGTCTGGTACGTCGGCGACGACCCGGGCGAGGGCGCGAAGGTCGCCGCGGTGCTCCGCGGCGAGGGGTTCACCGCCCACGAACCGCTCGGCTTCGGCGGTTCGAACGTCATCGTCGAGTACACCCGGTAGACCAGCTCCGAGCGACGACGACGACGGCGACGGTGCTCGGAGCGCCGCCGCCGTCGGGCCGGGTCGTCGTCCCGGGCAGTCGTCCCGGTCAGGGCGCGCTGTCCACGACGGTCGAGGAGACCGCGGTGGAGTCGATCACCGTGCCCGCCGGGAGCGTCTCGGTGGCGGCACCGGTCAGGGTGCGCGTGCCGATGAAGTCGCCGGTGTCCGGGTCGATGACGACCTCGCTGTGCTCGCCGTCGCGGTTCGGCTCCGCGCGGCCGATGCCGATTCCGCGGCGGCCGTCGAGGGTCACGGCGTCGTGGGTGACGGCCGTGCCGGGGATCCGGGCGAGCACGCGGTACATGGCGCTGCGCAGGTCGGCGGGCACCATCCCGGTGGACAGGTCGTCGGTGATGAGGACGGTCATCGCCTCCTCGTGGCTCGCCGACCCCGTCGCGTGCTCGGACACCCACCGGTACAGGGCGTCCGGGTCCCGCGGCATCGATGCCAGTTCCGCCGGGGTCCACGGGGTGTCGTAGAAGGCACCGTCGGCCGCTCGGATGGTCCCGGTCGGCCAGCCGGCCGGCTCGGCGTCCCACGCCGCCTCGGCCGCCGCCGCCTCGCTCGCCGGGAAGAACGCGACGGGGTCCTCCGACGTCCGCACGAGGGTCCAGTCGGCCCCCGGGTCGCCGGGGCGGTAGACCGTCAGGGAGTACGGCACGAGGGCCGAGTACCGCTGTGTGAGGAACGCCTGGCTCTGCTCGGCGATCCGGACCTCGAGGAACTGGTCGGGCCCGACGACCGGGTCGCTCGTCCGGACGGTCTCGTCGGCCGCGTGCCGCAGGACCTCGGCGGCGCTCGCGGCCTGCGGCTCGGTGCCGACGAGCGGGACGGAGTCGGTCGCGCCGGTGACGTTCCCGGCCACCAGGACGGTCGCGAGCGCGGTGACCGCGACGACCGAGCCGACGGCACCGAACGTCCAGCGGGTGCGCTTGCGGCGCCGGTCGACGGTCTCGGCGAGCACGGCTCGGCGGACGGGGGCGAACGCGGCGTCGAACTCGACGCCCTCGGGCGGGGGTGCGGTGATCACGAGGTGGACTCCATCTCCTGTGCGGCGCGGCTCACACGGAGCCGGGCGCGGGTTCGTTGGATGCGCTTCCGCGCGTTGCTGGTGCTGAGGCCGAGCACGGCTGCGGCCTCGTCGTAGGACCGGTCCTGCAGCAGGCAGAGCTCGCAGAGCTCCCGGTCGGGGGAGTCGAGCGCGGCGATCTCGTCGCGGACCCACCGCAGCTGCTGGACGGCCTCGGCGTGGGCGACCTGGCGGTACCAGGCCTCGCTCGCGCCGGTCGTCTCGTCGACCTCGTCGAACCCGACCGCGCGGCGTCGCCGGTTCGTGTTCATCGCGATGTACCGCGCGCTCGTCAGCAGCCACGGCAGGGCGGACGACCCGACGATGCGCACGTCCTTCCGCCGGCGCCAGGCGACGAGGAACGTCTCCTGCACGATGTCGTCGACGTCCGAGCGCTCGTCGGCGAGCCCCCACGCGTAGCGGAACACCGCCCGCGAATGGCGGTCGAGCAGCGTGGTGTACGCCGCCGCGTCACCGCGTGCGATCGCCGCGATGAGTTCCCCGTCCGGGATGACGCCCGGCCCCCTTGGTGTGTTCACGATTGCCTCCGATCATGGAGTGTCGGAGGCGACGCGTCTGTGACAGACCCGCAGGAACCGGACTCAGCCGAGCTGGGCGGGTCGCAGCTGGGCGCGGCCCGCGGCGGCGCGTTCCTCGACGAGTGCGGACGGGCGGACGGGACCGGGCGCTGACCCTCCCAGCCCGGCGCGAGCAGGCTGGTCCGATGCACACCGAACGGGGCGAGGCCGCCGACCGCACGCTCGGACAGGTCGACCTGACCCGCTGGCGCACCCGCGCCGGCCGTGCGGTGGCTCGCGGGTGGACGGCGCTCGGGCAGCGGTACGGCGCGATGCCGCTCCTGCTGCTGACCCTGGCCGTCGGGCTCGCCGTGGCGGTCGTCGCGACCTGGCTCGCCTCGGCGGTGTTCGACGCCGTCCGCGAGGCCGACGACGTCGCCGTGCTCGACCGCCCGGTGCTCGACTGGGCGATCTCGCTGCGATCGCCCGCTGCCGACCGTCTCGTGACGTGGTGGACCGACGTGGCCGGCACGATCGGCATGCCCGTCGTCGCGGTCGGGTTCCTGGTCGGCTTCACGATCCAGCGCCGGGCGTGGACGCCGGTGGTCCTGCTCGTCGCGGCGAGCGGCGGGTCGCTCCTCATGACGATCGCGGGCAAGGACCTCATCGGCCGGGCCCGTCCGCCGCTCAGCGACGCGGTGCCGCCCTACGAGCACTCGCCGTCGTTCCCGTCCGGGCACACGCTGAACGCCACCGTGATCGTGGGCACCATCGTCTACCTGCTGCTCCTGCGGGAGTCGCGGGCGGTCACGCGGGTGTGGACCATCGTCGCCGGCACCCTGTTCGTGCTGTCGGTCGGCGCCTCGCGGGTGTTCCTCGGGCACCACTGGCTCACCGACGTGCTCGCGGCCTGGGCGCTCGGGCTCGCCTGGTTGTCACTGGTCGTCACGGCGCACCGGTTGTACCTGACGGCGCTCCGCCACGGTGCCGAACCCGCACCGGACCCGGCCGCGCGCGCGAGGTGAGCAGGAGCACCACGCCGGGCACGCACACGCCGGCACCGGGCCACCCCGTCAGGAGTTGCCGGTAGGTTGCCGGGCATGGAAGAACGGGTCTTCGGCGGCAGGTACCGCGTCACGGGCACGCTCGGACACGGTGGCATGGCCACGGTGTACCGCGCGGTCGACGAGCAGCTCGGTCGCGAGGTCGCCGTCAAGGTGTTCCGGATCGGACCGGTCGACCACGGTGAACGCGCCCGTGCCGAGGCCGAGATCCAGACCCTCGCGACGCTCCGCAGCCCCGCCCTCGTCACCCTCTACGACGCGGCACTCGACGACGCCGACGGCGACTCGTACCTCGTCATGGAGCTCGTGCCGGGCAGCGACCTCGCCACCCGGTTGCGCGAGGGCCCGCTCGACCCGACGACCGCCGCCCGCGTCGGCGCCCAGGTGGCGGACGGGCTGAGCGCCGTGCACGCCCAGGGCATCGTGCACCGCGACGTGAAGCCCGCCAACGTGCTGCTCGAGCGCGACGGCAGCCACGTCAAGCTCGCCGACTTCGGCATCGCCCTGCTCCGCGACGCCTCGCGCGTGACCGGCACCGGCACCGTGATGGGGACCGCCGCCTACCTGGCTCCGGAGCAGGTCACGGCGCAGGAGATCACCGGCAAGGCCGACGTCTACGCGCTCGGTCTCGTGCTGCTCGAGTGCCTGACCGGGGAGCGGCCGTTCCCGGGCAGCGCGATCGAGTCCGCCACCGCGCGCCTCACCCGCAGCCCCGCCATCGACCAGCACCTGCCGACCGCCTGGCGCACGCTCCTGCACGTGATGACCGCGCAGGACCCGGCCGTCCGGCCCTCGGCAGCAGAGGCAGCCGAGCGGCTCCGGGCACTCGGCCGCGACGACCCCGGCACGGCCACCCAGCTCCTGCCCGCCGCCCCGGGTGCGCTCACCGCCGCGGGCGCCGGCGCCGCAGCCGCAGCCGCAGCCGCGACGGCGGCGTTCCCGACCGCCGACGCGGACGCCGCGACGCGCGCGATGCCGACGAGCCGCGCCGCCGCTGCGGACGACGCGACGCGGGTCCTCGACCAGCACCCGAACGCCTCGGACGACGTCGCGACCACGGTGATGGGGGCGCAGTCGGGGCGCGGTCCGTCCGGCGGTGGCGGGGCGACCGTGCCGCCGCCGACCGCTCCGGCGCCGGGCGCCACGGAGGACCCCCGCGAGCGTCGGCGCAGGGGGCCCATCATCACCGCGATCGTCGTGGTCGTCCTGGTGCTCGTCGGCATCGCGGTCGCGGTCGTCGCGCTGAACGGCGACGACGACACCGCCCCCGCACCGACCGGGTCCTCCTCGCCCTCCACGCCGACGGACGAGCAGCCGAGCGAGCAGCCGAGCGACGAGCCGAGCGAGGAGCAGCAGCCCAGCCAGCCGGTCGAGCAGCAGCCCTCCGAGCCGGCGGAGCAGCCCTCCCAGCCCCAGCAGCCGAGCGAGGAGCCGAGCGAGCCGGCGGCCCCGAGCCAGGCGCCGGTCGGACCGGAGCCGAGTGCCCCGGCCTCCAACCCGGTGCAGACGCCCCAGGACGGCACGGGCGCCGCCGACCAGGCCCCGGTGGACGCCCCGGGCGCCGCCGACGCCGCGCCGGGACAGGACGCCGCCGGTCCGGGCAGGGGCTGACACGCCGACGGTTTCCTCCACACGCTGGAGCAAATACGCTGGGTCCGTGCGAGAACTGCAACGGAGCGGTGGGCCCACGACGGCCCTCGCAGCGCGGAACGGTGTCGGCTTCGGCTCGGTCGAGGGGTGGCTGGTCGAACGGCCGTCCGGAGCGGGTGCGGTCAGCGCCGTCGTGCCCGGGTCCGCCGGGCACACCGTGGCGGCCGGTGAGGAGCTCTCGTGGGTGTGGTTCCCGGAGCGGACCCTGCCCGACGGCGCCACCGAACCCACCGAGGCGGACCTGCCGCACTTCTGGGACGCCACGGCCTTCGCCGTCGACGTCGTCTTCACCGACGGCACGCGGCTCAGCGAGCACGACGCCGGGCACGACCAGCACGGCGACGCCCTGACACCGGCGGCGCAGGACGCCGCCCGCAAGACGTGGGTCGACCAGTGGAACCGTCGCGCGGTCGACCTCACGCCGTTCGCGGGCCGGGTCGTGGACCGTCTGGAGGCCCGGCTCGGCTCCGACACGGCCGCCGCGGACGACGACGGCGTACGCCCGGCGCTGCGTGGCTGGCTCGACGAGGTCGTCGTCGGCCCGGCGCGCCCGACGCCGACCACGCCGCTCGACCACGTCCGCACGACCCGTGGCACGCAGGCGTCCTCGCGGTTCTCCCGCGGGAACAACGCGCCGCTCGTCGGGTTGCCGCACGGCGGGGTCTTCGGACTGCCGATGACCGACGCGTCGAGCAACCGGTGGCCGTACGCGTACCAGGAGCACTCGCGCACCGACGGCGCGGGCCGGGTCCGCCCGGCGATCCAGGCGTTCGCGACGAGCCACATCCCGTCGCCGTGGATGGCGGACCGCGGTGTGTTCCAGGTGATGCCCTCGCCGCTCGACACCCCGGACGTCGACCGGGCCGCCCGCGCGCTCGGCTTCGACCACGACGACGAACACGACGGCCCGCACCGGTACCGGGTCGCGCTCGACCAGGGCGTCACCGCCGAGGTGACCGCGGGGGAGTTCGCCCTCGGGTTCCGCTTCACCGGCACGCGCAGCGTCGTCCTCGACCACCATGGCCGGGTGTCCGACGTGTCCGTGACCGTCACCGACGGCACGGCCGTGGTCGAGGCGCTGCTCGACGACCGCCCGGGCACGCCGCCGCACCACGTGCACGTCCGGGTCGCCAGCGTGACCGCGGACCACACCACCGTCGGCGAGCACGAACTGCGCGGCTGGCTGTCGGTCGCCGGTGACGTCGACGTCCTGCTCGGCATCTCCACGGTCTCGATCGAGGACGCCCGCGCGAACCTCGACGCCGCCGGCACCGTCGACGCGATGTGCGCGCGTGCCGAGCAGGCGTGGACCGAGGTGCTCGGCACCATGTCCTTCGAGGGCGCGACGCCCGACCAGCTGACGTCGCTGTACTCCGGGCTGTACCGGGTGTTCCTCTACCCGAACCGCGCCGGCGAGACCGCGCTGACGGGCACGCCGCGGCACCGCTCACCGTACGGGGCGGTGCTGGCGGAACCGATCCGCGACGAACCCGGCCCCGAGGTCGTCGAGGGGCCGTTCACCACGACGCACGGCTTCTGGGACACCTACCGCACCGCGTGGCCGCTGCTGGCGCTCCTCACGCCGGAGACCGCCGGGGAACTCGCCCAGGGCTTCGTCGAGCACCACCACGACGGCGGGTGGACGCCCCGGTGGAGCGCACCGGGCGCCGAGGACTGCATGACCGGCACCACGGCCGACACCGTCTTCGCCGACCTGGCCGTCAAGGGCGTCACCGGGTTCGACCTGGCCGAGGCGTACCGGAGCGCGGTGCGGAACGCGACCGTCCCGCCGCGCGACGAGCGTGTCGGGCGCAAGGGGAGCCTCCCGGGCGCCTTCCGCGGCCACGTTGACACCCGGACGTCCGAGGGGATGTCCTGGACCCTGGACGCCGCCATCAACGACTGGGGCCTCGCCGTCATGGCGGGCCTGCTCGCGTCGCGCGCGGAGACGCCGGCCGACCTGTCCCGGTACGAGGCCGAGGCCGAGTGGTTCGCCCGACGGTCCCTGCAGTACCGGAACGTGTTCGACGCCGAGCGGGGCTTCTTCATCGGCCGCGACCCCGACGGCTCGTGGCGCGTCGGCACCGAGTTCGACCCGCGCGACTGGGGCGACGACTACACCGAGACGAACGCGTGGGGCACGGCCTTCACCGCCCCGCACGACGGTGCCGGCGTCGTCGACCTGCACGGCGGTCCGGAGCGGTTCGACCGGACCCTCGACCGCTTCTTCGCGACGCCGGAGACGGGTGCGTCGGTGTTCTCCGGCTCCTACGGGTTCCCGATCCACGAGATGACCGAGGCCCGCGACGTCCGGATGGGCATGCTCGGGCTGTCGAACCAGCCCGCGCACCACATCCCGTTCTTCCCGATGTTCACCGGGCGCCACGACGACGCCCACCGGGTCGTGCGGGAGTGCCTCGAGCGGCTGTTCGTCGGCTCCGACCTCGGCCAGGGTTACCCCGGCGACGAGGACAACGGCGAGATGAGCGCCTGGTACGTCTTCGCGACCGTCGGTCTGTACCCGCTGGCGCCGTCGACGGGCACCTACGTGCTCGTGCCCCCGTCGGTCCGCCGGACGGTGCTGCAGCAGCCGGGAGGAACCGAGACCGTCATCGAGGTCGCCGCCGGTTCCACGGGTGCGTACGTCGCGTCGGTGACGGTCGACGGTGCGCCGTGGACGTCGATCAGCATCCCGCACCAGGTGGTCGTCGCGGCGTCGCACATCGTCTTCACGCTGTCCGACACCCCGCAGGGCTGGGCGGCGGACACGCGTCCGGTGTCCGCGTCCGAGGTGCACGGGTACCGGGACACCCCGGTCGACGTGCTGCCCGTCGGCGCGTCACCCCTGACCGACGACGAGGGACGGACCGTGACCGTGCTGCCGGCCGGGGCGTCGGTGGCGTTCGACGTCGCGTGCCCGGCCGCAGCGCTGTACACGGTGACCGTCGCGGAGCCCGGCTCGTACTCGTGGCAGGTCGGCCTCGGCGACCGCACCACGGCGGTCGACGGCGCGGAGTTCGCGTGGGCCGGTCAGAGCCGCGTGTTCCGGATCACGGGCGGCGGCTCGACGTTCTCGTTCACCGCCGGCACCGACGTGCCCCTCACCCAGCTCGAGCTCGTCGCGGCGGACGGACAGCGTTGACCCGGCGTTCACCGACGGGGAGCATGCTCGGCCCATGTCGATGAGCGCACCGTTCGATCCCGAACAGCAGGGCACGTCCACCCCGGTGGACGGCAGTGACGAGACCGAGACCGAGGTCGAGGTGGAGGCGGACCGCGGGGCGGACGTCGGCCCCGACTCCGCCGACCCGGGCGTCTCGCCCGCGGACCACCACGACGAGGACGAGGCCGGCGGCGGCCCGGTGTTCCGGCGCCCCGAGGCCGGCGACCGCCTGCACCCGGAGGACCTCGCCGACTGACCGGCGCTGCGGAGGCGACACCGAGCCGCCGCCAATGTACGACCGGCATGCTCGTCGGCATGTCGATTGCGAACTCGTTCGATCCGTCCGGTGGCCGCGCGATCCCGGAGCGCCAGGCGCGCCAGGACGGGCTGGAGCTCGACGAGGACCCGGCCGACCTCGGGATCTCGTTCGACGTGGTGGGCGGCGCCTCCGCCGACCCGACGGCCGTGTCGCCCGTGGACGTCCGCGTGCCGGAGCCGCGGTCCCCGGACGCGCAGCCCGACTCCGACCGCTGACCCGCGCGGCGGTCGGCCCGTTCGGGCCCGGTTTGCACAACCAAAGTGTCCCCGCGCCGTGCGGATGCGCGGTTCCGGATCACTTCGGTTGTGCGCCGCCGCCCGCCTCGCTGCCGCCGGACGCTGCGCCGGGGCCGGACCCGGGGACACGGTACTTGAAGCCGACGTGCGACCCGGTGAACCCGAGCCGCTCGTAGAACCGGTGCGCGTCGGTGCGCGCCGCGTCCGAGGTGAGCTGCACGAGCGGCGTGTCGAGCGCCGGCGCGGCCACGTCGGTGACCCACCGCATCACCGCGGTGCCGATGCCGCCGGAGCGGAGCGCACTGCTGACCCGGACGGCCTCGACGAGCAGGCGCCGTGCACCGCGCCGGGCCATGCCGGGGATCCGGGTGAGCTGGAGGGTGCCGACGAGCCGCCCGGTCTCGTCCTCGACGACGAGCAGGGCGTTCGCCGGGTCGTCGACGACCGAGCGGAGCGCGGCGGCGTAGCGCGGCCGGTCCTCCGGTGCGGCGACGTCCCCGCGGGCGGCGCTGACCGGGTCGTCGGCGAGCAGCGCCACGAGGGCGTCGAGGTCGTCGTCGACGGCGTTCCGCAGGGTGACGGTCCCGGTTCGGGCGGTCAGGAGGACGGGCAGGGCGAGGTCGTCGAGCACGACCCCACCCTGCCCCATCCGCTCACGCGACGGCGCGCGCGCCGCGGGTCCTCAGGGGACGAGGTGCCCCGCGGCCGAGGTGATCCGGTACCACTCCTCGCGCGACAGGCGGACGTCCGAGCCCGCCGCCGAGTCCCGCACGCGCTGCGGGTTCGTCGTGCCGAGGACGACCTGGAAGTGCGCCGGGTGCCGGGTGATCCAGGCGACCGCGATGCCGGTGGGGGTGACCCCGTGCGCGGCGGCGACCTCCTCGAGCACGTCGTTCAGCTCGGCGTACTGCTCCCGGTCGCCGAGGAAGACGCCGTCGAAGAAGCCCTTCTGGAACGGCGACCAGGCCTGCAGGGTCACGTCGTGCAGCCGCGAGTCGTTGAGGATGTCGTTGTCGCGGTCGATCGACTGGTCGACCGCCGCCATGTTCGCCGCGAGGCCCTGCGTGATCACGTTGGCGTGCGTGATGCTCAGCTGCACCTGGTTGAACGCGAGGGGCTGCCGCACGGAACGGCGGAGCAGCTCGACCTGGCCGGGGGTGTGGTTCGAGACGCCGAAGTGGTGCACCTTGCCGGCGGCGTGCAGCTCGTCGAAGGCCTTCGCCACCTCGTCCGGTTCGACCAGGGCGTCGGGACGGTGCAGCAGCAGGACGTCGACGTAGTCGGTCTGCAGCGCGGCGAGGGACTCCTCGACCGACTCGAGGATGTGCTCGTACGAGAAGTCGAAGTAGGCGCCGTTCGGCGTCGGCCGGATGCCGACCTTCGTCTGCAGGACGATCTCGCTGCGCTCGGCCGGGGTCAGCGTGACCGCGGAGCCGAAGCGCTCCTCGCAGCCGTGCCACCCGCCGTAGACCGCGGCGTGGTCGAACATGGTCACGCCCGCGTCGCGAGAGGCGGCGTAGAGCGCGCGGATGTCCTCGTCGCTCATGTCGTTGATCCGCATCAGCCCGACGACGACGTCGGAGGCGGTGAGGTCCGTCTGTGGCAACTCCAGTGTCTTCACGACACCGATCCTGCCATCGACGCGGTGGGGCAGGCAGGCCCTGCCCGTACCCGCTAGGACAGCAGTACGGCGAGCACGCCGGACCCGTCGGCCCACGTGCCGGTGAGCGTCTCGCCGTCGGGCAGGGGTGCGCCGACGACGCGCGGCACCGCGAGGCTGCCGTGGTCGGTCGCGATGGTGGTCGTCGTGCCGGCGGTGGTGTCCCGCACGGCCGTCACCGTGGGGGAGTCGGACGCCGAGCCGCTGCCCGACGCCGTGCCCTCCTTCACCGGGGCGCCGCCGCCCTCGCCGGGTGCCGCCTCGAGGTCGGCCTCGCGTCCGCCGGTCGCGACTGCGCGGCGGAGCACGTCGGCGTAGACGGGGTCGCCGACGGCGTCGTACACCCAGCGGCGACCGAGCACGGAGTGGTCCATCTCGGTGACGAGGTGGTCGTCCGCGCCGTCGAGCGGTGCGCCGCGGTAGGTGAGCGGCACCTGCAGCACCGGACCGTCGCCGACCCGCACCAGGTACGTCTCGACGCCGACCTCGCCGTCCGGGTCGTCGAACCGGAACCGGCCCGCGACGACGAGCGACCCGTCGGCGGCGGGGTCCGTCGTGACGCCGCTCCACGGCCGGGTCGGCAGCCAGGCGCCGATCGCGTCGGTCTTCGACGGGCGGAGGACGGCGTTGTGGATGACGGCCATTCCCCGACCGTACCGGCTCACGACGCCCGTACGCTGGTCCGGTGCGAGACGACCTGCTGCCGATGCTCGCCTGCCCCGTGTGCACCGAGCCCCTCGCCCGCACGGCCCCGGGTCAGGCCGGCTGCACGACCGGCCACCGGTTCGACGAGGCGAAGCAGGGCCACCTGACGCTCCTGCCCGCGAAGCGTCGGGCCCTCACCGCGGACACCCCGGCGATGGTCGACGCGCGGCTGCGGTTCCTGGGGCGCGGGCACTACGCGCCCGTCGAGCGGGCGCTCGCCGCCGTCGTGGTCGAGGCCTCGGCGCCCGGCATCGTGCTCGACGTCGGGTCCGGTCCGGGCACCTACCTGGCACACGCGCTCCGCGCGGCGGGGACGGACGGGAGGCCCGTGGTGGCGCCCGGTGCGTCCGGCACCGCCGCCGGTGGGCCGGGCCCGGAGCCGGGGACGCGGCTCGGCCTCGCGCTCGACCTGTCCGCCGTCGCGATCCGGCGTGCGGCGCGCATCCACGAGCGGGCGGGGGCCGTCGTCGGGGACGTGACCGAGCGCCTCCCGGTCGTCGACGACGCAGCCGCGGTCGTGCTGGACGTCTTCGCACCCCGCAACCAGACGGAGTACGCCCGGGTCCTGCACCCGGACGGCGTGCTCGTCGTGGTGACCCCGCGGACCGGCCACCTGGCGGAGCTCGCCGAGGCGACGATCGCGGTCGACCCGGAGAAGGAGCGTCGCCTGCACGACTCCCTGACGCCCGCGTTCACCCGTCGCTCGTCCGACGACCTGACGTGGACGATGGAGCTGTCCGCCGAGGACGTCCACGACGTCGTGCACATGGGGCCGAGCCACCACCACGTCGACCCGGAGCGGGTCTTCGCACCGACCCGCGTGACGGCAGCGGTGACGGTCAGCACCTGGGTCCCGGTGCGCTGAGGTCCCCGGCTCAGCCCGCGGCCGGACGCTCGCGCGGGTACCGGCCGACCCGGGCCTCGTGCAGGCGGCGGAGCACGAAGCCGAGGCCGACCCCCGCCATGCCCGCGGTCAGCGTGATCGGCAACGCGTGCACACCGGCGGAGCCCCAGGCGTTGAACAGCAGGCCCCACTGCGCCGCCGCGAACGGCGCACCGCCGGCCGCGTGGTGGCTCCGCACCATGCCGGTCCACCAGCCCACCGGGCCGGACCACGCCAGGGTGACGAGGACGAGCACGAGCCAGGTGCCGAACGCCGCTGGGGCCGGTACCAGGAGGAGGAGCGCCGGGACGACGACGGCCAGGACGCCGGAGACCCCGGTGGCCACGAGCTGCGAGCGCTCGCCGGGGGTGATCCGTGCCGCGCGTCGTGGGCGGCCGCGATCGACCAGGCGGGCTCGCTCGGGCGGCCGTCGGCGACCGACGACCAGGTACCGGAGCTGCATGCCGAGCAGCCAGCCGGCGACCGAGGCCACCAGGCTGGCACTCACCGCGCCCGGGCCGAGCGGCCCGACCAGCACGAACCCGCAGAACACGCCGGCAGCGGCGAGCGGGACCGCGACGAGCGGCGGCGCGCAGGCGAACAGCAGTGCACCCCAGCCGACGCCGATCGCCGCTCCGGCGACCGCAGCACCGAGGGCATCGGCACCGGGCCCACCGACCCCGGGGTCCCCGGCGTCGGTGGCCCGGCCGTAGAGGACCCCGAGGGCGACGGCGAGCACGGCGAACCACCACGCGCCGACGGGGACCCGGGCGCCGCGCCAGTCCATGCGCTGCCGCAGGGTCCGGCGGAGCCGCTGCCGACGGCGGCGCGTGCGCTGCGCGCGACGGCGCCGCTCACGCTCGTCGTCGTCGCGGACACTCGCTCGGTCCGCGGCGGTCGCCTGCTCCCCCATGCGCCCAGTATGCCGAGCGCGCGGGCGGCAGGTCAGCCCTGCGCCGGTTCAACCCCGCGGACCCGCGACGTCGAGCTGCCACACGACGCCGAAACGGTCGCGGAGCTGCCCGGCGAGCGGCGCCCAGGCCGAGGGGGCGAGGGGCTGCCGGACCTCGGCGCCCTCCGACAGCGCGGCCCAGTACCGCTCGATCTCGGCGGTGTCGTCGCCGTGCACGAAGACGTAGAAGGCGTTCGATCCCTGGTCCCAGGGCTGGCCGGGCCAGACGTCGAAGGCCATGATCCGGAAGCCGGCGGCGGTGGCGACCTGACCGAAGACGATGCGGTCGGCCCAGGCCGGGTCGTCGAGGGCGCCCATCTGGCCGTAGGTGGCGGCGGTGACCTCGCCGCCGAAGACCGCTGCGTAGAAGTCGAGCGCCTCGCGGGCGTCGCCGTCGAAGTTGAGGTGGGTTGTCGTTTCGATGCTCATGAGACAAGGCTGTCGGGCAATGCGGTCAGATCGTGACCGCTTCTTCGACGAGGATGATCGACATGGCCGGACCCTCCGCACGCATGCTCGCGCTGCTCTCCCTGTTGCAGGTGCACCGCGACTGGCCGGGCGACGAGCTCGCCGGGCGGCTCGAGGTCAGCCCCCGCACCGTCCGCCGCGACGTCGACCGGCTCCGCGGCCTCGGATACCGGGTCGAGGCGCTCCGCGGCCCGGCCGGCGGCTACCGGCTCGAGGCCGGGTCCGACCTGCCACCGCTGCTCTTCGACGACGACCAGGCGGTGGCGATCGCCCTGGCGCTCGCCGTCGCCCCGGCATCGGGGGCGGACGTCGCCGAGTCGGCGGCCCGCGCCCTGGCGACCGTCCGGCAGGTGATGCCCGCGCGCCTGCGGTCCCGGGTGGACGCCGTGCAGGCCGTGACCGCGACGAGCCGGACCACGACCGACCCGGACGTCCTGGTGGCGGTGAGCGAGGCCGTCCACCTGCGAGAGGTCTTCCGCTTCGGGTACGGCGAGGACGAGACCCCGCACCGGGTGGAACCGCACGCCGTCGTCGCCCGGAACGGCCGCTGGTACCTGCTCGACTGGGACACCGACCGCGACGACTGGCGCACCCACCGCGTCGACCGGATCACGCCGCGGATGCGCACCCGCGTCCCCTTCACACCGCGGGCGGTCCCCGGCGGCGACGCGGCGGCCTTCGTGTCGGCGCGCTTCAAGGGGTCGGCGGTGGACGACGTCTGGCCGTGCACCGGGTCCGTGACCACGACGCCGGCTGATGCGCGGACGATCACGCCGTACCTGCCCGATGACGCCGTGGTCGAGCAGGCCGAGGGCGCCCGGACCCGCATCACCCTGGGATCGTGGTCGTGGCAGGGGCTCGCGGGTGTCGTCGCGGGCTTGGCCGTGCCGGTGCGGGTCGAGGGCCCGGACGAGCTGCGCGGGGCGGTCCGCGACCTGGCCGGACGGCTGCGGGCGGCAGCGCGTTAGGACCGTGCATGCGTCCGTCCGGGCGGCGTGAGGGAACCGTTAGGACCGGCCGGGAGGCCCGGCGCAGGACCCAGCATCGGTTCGGCACCACACGTGGTGCCGTCCCGCGCCGCCCGGCGCGGGTACCGCAGACCTTCTGGAGTCCCTCGTGTTCGACGTGTTCGTCGTCGCCGGTGTCCTCGCCGTGTTCGGCGTGGTGGCACTGATCGCCAAGGGGGTGGAACGGCTGTGATCGGCATCACCATCGCGGCCGCCGTCCTCGGCATCGCCGCTGTCGTGTACCTCGTCTGGGCGCTCGTGCGTCCTGAGCGCTTCTGATGGGCGCCGCAGACGTCTGGGCCGGCATCGTCCAGGTCGCGACGCTCGTCCTGCTGCTCGTCGTCGCCTACCGGCCGCTCGGCGACTGGATGGCGAAGGTCTTCACCCCCGTCCGGCACAACCGTGTCGAGCGCGGGGTCTACCGGCTGATCGGGGTCGACCCGGACGCCGAGCAGTCCTGGCCCGTGTACCTGCGGGGCGTGCTGCTCTTCAGCGTCGTCGGGCTCCTGCTCGTCTACCTGCTGCAGCGCATCCAGGTCGTGCTGCCCGGCGACCTCGGGCTGCCGGCCGTCGGACCCTCGCTCGCGTTCAACACCGCGGCGTCGTTCGTCGCGAACACGAACTGGCAGTCCTACTCGCCGGAGGTCACCGTCGGTTACGCCGTGCAGATGGGCGGCCTCGCGGTGCAGAACTTCCTGTCCGCCGCCGTCGGCCTCGCCGTCGCCGTCGCCCTGGTGCGCGGGTTCGCCCGCCGGAAGTCGGGCACGCTCGGCAACGTGTGGGTGGACGTCGTCCGCGGGCTCGGCCGACTGCTGCTGCCCGGGGCGTTCGTCTTCGCGATCGTGCTCGTCGCCGGCGGAGTGATCCAGTCGTGGGGGAGCGGCACCGACGTCACGACGCTCGTCGGTGGCACGCAGCACATCCCGGACGGGTTCGTCGCCTCGCAGGAGGCGATCAAGGAGCTCGGCACGAACGGTGGCGGCTACTTCAACGCGAACTCGGCGCACCCGTTCGAGAACCCGCAGGCGTGGACGAACCTCGTCGAGGTGTTCCTCATGCTCGTCATCCCCTTCTCGCTGCCCCGCACGTTCGGCCGGCTGGTCGGCGACGACCGCCAGGGCTACGCGATCCTCGCCGTGATGGGCGCGATCTTCCTGGTGTCCCTGTCGGTGATGTCGATCGCGGAGCTCGGTGGCGCCGGTGCCGCGACGCACGCCGCAGGGGCCGCGATGGAGGGCAAGGAGACCCGGTTCGGGATCCTCGGCACGACGCTGTTCGGCACGACCTCGACCGCGACCTCGACCGGTGCGGTGAACGGCATGTTCGACAGCTTCACGCCCATCGGCGGCATGATGGCGTTGCTCAACATGATGCTCGGCGAGGTCACCCCCGGCGGCGTCGGCTCCGGCCTGTACGGCATGCTCGTGCTCGCCGTCATCACGGTGTTCATCGGCGGCCTGCTCGTCGGCCGCACGCCGGAGTACCTCGGCAAGAAGATCCGCGCGAAGGAGATGACCTTCGCGGCGCTGTACATCCTCGTCACGCCGACGCTCGTGCTCCTCGCCACCGGGCTCTCGCTCGTGATCCCCGGCGTCCGCGAACAGGTGCTCGGCACGTCGATCTACAACCCCGGCAACCACGGGCTGTCCGAGCTGCTCTACGCCTTCACCTCGGGTGCGAACAACAACGGTTCCGCCTTCGGCGGGCTCA
Source organism: Curtobacterium sp. MCBA15_009 (assembly GCF_001864895.1). GTDB lineage: Bacteria > Actinomycetota > Actinomycetes > Actinomycetales > Microbacteriaceae > Curtobacterium. The sequence goes on along the minus strand of NZ_MJGO01000037.1, from coordinate 244,929 downwards.
CCGCGAACACCACGTGGATGAACTCCTCGCTCGGTGTCGTGATGCTGCTCGGCCGCTTCGTGCCGATGGTGTTCGTCCTGGCGCTCGCCGGGTCCCTCGCCGCCCAGGACCGGGTGCCGGAGACCGCGGGCACGCTGCCCACCCACCGCCCGCTGTTCATCGGGCTGCTCGGCGGCGTCGCCGTCATCGTCACCGCCCTCACCTACTTCCCGGTGCTCGCACTGGGCCCGCTCGCAGAAGGACTGTCATGACCTCCGTGACCACCGAGCCGGAACCGCGCACCGCCGTGGAGCCGACCACCCGCTCGTCCGCGTTCGGACCGCGCCAACTGGTGGCGGGCCTCCCGGGCGCCCTGCGGAAGCTCGATCCGCGACTCATGTGGCGGAACCCCGTCATGTTCATCGTCGAGGTCGGCGCGGCGCTGACGACGGCGGCCGCCGTCGTCGAGCCGTCCGCCTTCACGATCGCCATCGCCGTCTGGCTCTGGCTCACCGTCGTCTTCGCCAACCTGGCGGAGTCGGTGGCCGAGGGCCGCGGCAAGGCGCAGGCCGACACGCTGCGGAAGACCCGCTCGACCACGAGCGCCCGCCGGGTGCTCGGGTACTCGCAGTCCGATGCGGCCGCGACCGGCAACGCGACCGAGGAGGTCGCGTCCGTCGACCTGGCCAAGGGCGACGTGGTCGTGGTCGTCGCCGGCGAGGTCATCCCGGGTGACGGCGACGTCGTCGACGGCATCGCGTCGGTCGACGAGTCGGCCGTCACGGGGGAGTCCGCACCGGTCATCCGCGAGTCCGGCGGCGACCGCAGTGCCGTCACCGGCGGCACGCGGGTGCTGTCCGACCGGATCGTGGTGCGCATCACCTCGACGCCGGGTGAGACCTTCATCGACCGGATGATCCGCCTGGTCGAGGGCGCGGCACGGCAGAAGACGCCGAACGAGATCGCGCTGAACATCCTGCTCGCCTCGCTGTCGATCGTCTTCGTGATCGTCTGCCTGACGATGCAGCCCATCGCGGGCCTCGTCGGTGCGACCGTCAGCGTCCCGGTGCTCATCGCCCTGCTCGTCTGCCTCATCCCGACCACCATCGGCGCGCTGCTCTCCGCGATCGGGATCGCCGGCATGGACCGGCTGGTGCAGCACAACGTGCTCGCGATGTCGGGCCGTGCGGTCGAGGCCGCCGGTGACATCACGACGCTGCTGCTCGACAAGACCGGCACGATCACCTACGGCAACCGCCGGGCGTCGCGCGTGGTGCCGGTGCCGGGTGTGCCCGAGGCCGAACTGCTCGAGGCGGCGGCGCTGTCGAGTGCCGCGGACAGTACCCCGGAAGGACGCTCGATCGTCGACCTTGCGCGCGAGGACGGGGTGGCCGTCGGTCTGCCGGACGGCGCCGTCGAGGTGCCGTTCACCGCGCAGACCCGCATGTCCGGTCTCGACCTGCCGGACGGGTCGCAGATCCGGAAGGGCGCTGCTGCTGCGGTGCTCGCGTGGGCGAACACCTCCGACGCCGGTGTCGTGTCCGCCATCGACGGGTCGGTCGCAGAGATCTCCGACCAGGGCGGCACGCCGCTCGTCGTCGGGCGTCGGTCCTCGACCGGTGCGGTCACCCTGCTCGGTGTCGTGCACCTGAAGGACGTCGTCAAGGACGGCATGGCGTCCCGCTTCGCCGAGCTCCGGTCGATGGGCATCCGCACGGTGATGATCACCGGCGACAACCCCCGCACCGCGAAGGCCATCGCCGCCGAGGCCGGTGTCGACGACTTCCTCGCCGAGGCCACCCCGGAGGACAAGCTCGCGTACATCAAGCGCGAGCAGGAGGGCGGCAACCTCGTCGCCATGACCGGTGACGGCACGAACGACGCCCCGGCCCTGGCGCAGGCGGATGTCGGCGTCGCGATGAACACCGGCACGACGGCGGCGAAGGAGGCGGGCAACATGGTCGACCTCGACTCCGACCCGACCAAGCTCATCGACGTCGTCCGCATCGGCAAGCAGCTGCTCATCACCCGCGGTGCCCTGACCACCTTCTCCATCGCCAACGACGTCGCGAAGTACTTCGCGATCATCCCGGCGATGTTCCAGGCGGCGTTCCCCGGGCTCGCGGCGCTCAACGTCATGGGGCTGCACAGCCCGTCGTCCGCGATCCTGTCGGCGGTCGTCTTCAACGCGCTCGTCATCGTGGCGCTCATCCCGCTGTCCCTGCGTGGCGTCACGTACCGCGCGGCCGCAGCGTCGTCGATCCTCGGCCGCAACCTGCTCGTCTACGGGCTGGGCGGCGTGGTCGTCCCCTTCATCGGCATCAAACTGATCGACCTCGTGGTCGGTCTCATCCCGGGGTTCTAGTCATGGCATCTGCACGTTCCACCGTCCGTTCCGCCGGTGTGGCGATCCGCCTCACCCTGCTCGCCACCGTCGTGCTCGGCGTCGGCTACCCGCTCGCCGTCTGGGGCGTCGGCCAGGCGGCGTTCCACGACCAGGCCAACGGCTCGATGGTCACGGACTCGTCCGGCGAGGTCGTCGGTTCCTCGTTGATCGGGCAGTCCTTCACGGGCAAGCAGGCCGATCGCTGGTTCCAGTCGCGGCCGTCGGCCGCCGGCGAGGACGGCTACGACGCCGGTGCGTCCTCCGGCTCGAACCTCGGGCCGAACAACCCGGACCTGCTCGACGCCGTCGAGGACCGTCGTGCGGCGCTCGCTGCGGCCGACGGCGTCCCGGCAACGCAGGTGCCGGCCGACGCCGTGACCGCGTCGGGCTCGGGCCTCGACCCGGACATCAGCCCGGAGTACGCGGCGCAGCAGGTGTCGCGGGTGGCTGCGGCGCGGGGCCTGTCGGAGGACACGGTGCGGGCGCTCGTGGCGACGCACACCGAGTCGCGGCAGCTCGGGTTCCTCGGCGGCCCGGTCGTGAACGTGCTCGCGCTCAACCTGGCCCTGGCGAAGGCGTCCTGACCGTGCCCGTGAACCAGGTTCCGGACACGACACCGCGGAAGAGCGTGGTGCTGTGTCCGGAACCTGGTTCCGGCACACGCTGCGAGACCCGACGCGAGAGGATGAGCACGTGAAGCGCGGCAAGCTGCGGGTCCTGCTCGGTGCGGCGCCCGGCGTCGGCAAGACGTACACGATGCTCGAAGAGGGGCGTCGGCTGCTCGACGAGGGACACGACGTGGTCGTGGCCGTCGTCGAGACGCACGAGCGCGCCGCCACCGCGGCCCTGGTCGACGGGCTGGAGGTCGTCCCCCGCCGCACCGTCTCCCACCGCGGGGTGGAGCTCGACGACCTCGACCTCGACGCCGTCCTCGCCCGGGCCCCCGAGATCGCACTCGTCGACGAGCTCGCGCACACGAACGCCCCCGGGGGTCGCCACGACAAGCGCTGGCAGGACGTCGAGGCGCTCCTCGCCGCCGGGATCTCGGTGGTGAGCACCGTCAACGTGCAGCACATGCAGTCCCTCGGCGACGTCGTCCGCGAGATCACCGGCACCGTGCAGCGAGAGACCGTCCCCGACGCCGTGGTGCGTGCGGCCGACCAGATCGAGGTCGTCGACCTGGCGCCGGCAGCGCTGCGCGAGCGCCTGTCCGACGGACTCGTGTACCCGGCGGCCCGGATCGACGCCGCCCTGTCGAACTACTTCCGCCTCGGCAACCTGACCGCCCTGCGCGAGATCGCCCTGCTCTGGCTCGCCGACGAGGTCGACGACGCGCTCAAGGCCTACCGCGCCGAGCACGGCATCGAGCACCGGTGGGAGACCCGCGAGCGCGTGCTCGTCGCCCTGACCGGCGGCCCCGAGGGCGAGACCCTGCTCCGCCGCGGGGCCCGGATCGCCGCCCGCAGCGCCGGTGGCGAGCTCGCCGCCGTGCACGTCACGACGAACGACGGCCTGCGCGAGCGGCACCCCGGCGCGCTCGGCACCCAACGGACCCTGCTCGAGCAGCTCGGCGGCACGTACCACCAGGTCGTCGGCGACGACGTGCCGAGCACGCTCGTGCGCTTCGCGCGCTCGATCGACGCCACCCAGATCGTGATCGGCGTCAGCCGCCGGAGTCGGCTCGCCGCCGCGATGACCGGCCCGGGGATCGGCAACACCGTGATCCGCGAGTCCGGCGACATCGACGTGCACGTCGTCACGCACGAGCGCGCCGGCGGCGGGATCGCCCTGCCGAAGCTCGGCGGCAGCCTGTCGCGCGGCCGGGTGGTCGCCGCGTTCGTGCTGTCGCTGCTGCTCGGGCCGCTGCTCACCTGGGCGCTGTCCCTCGGCAGCGACCCCGACGCCATCACCGTCGACGTGCTGGCGTACCAGCTGCTCGTGCTCGTCGTCGCGCTCGTCGGCGGCATGTGGCCGGCGGTCTTCGCCGCCGTGCTGTCCGGGCTGAGCCTCGACTACTTCTTCGTGCAACCCCTCTACATGGTCACCGTCCAGCAGCCGTGGCACCTCTTCGCCCTGGTGATGTACGTGATCAGCGCGGTGCTCGTCAGCTTCGTGGTCGACCGGTCGGCCCGCCGCTCCCGTGCGGCGCGCCGCGCGTCCGCCGAGTCGGGCCTGCTCATGGGCATCGCGGGCAGCGTGCTCCGCGGCGACGACGCCCTGCAGGCCCTGCTCGACCGCACCCGCGAGGCCTTCGGCTTCGCCGGGGTCCGGATCCGCCAGGGCGACGAGGTGCCGGCCACATCCGGGACGTTCGGTGCGACGCCGGACGCGACCACGAGCCTCCCGTCCGGCGCCGTCCTGGAGTTCGCGGGCGCGCCCGACGACCCGACCCAGCGCCGGCTGCTGCGGGTCGTCGAGCAGCAGCTCGACGCCGCCGTCGAGCACCGCGAGCTGACGCGCACCGCCGTCGGTGCCGAGCGCATCGCCGCCGCCGACCGTGTCCGCAGCGCCCTGCTCGCGGCCGTCGGTCACGACGTGCGCCGCCCGATCGCGGCGGCCTCGGCCGCTGTGCAGACCCTCCGCGCGCCCGACATCGACCTGTCGCGGTCCGACCGGGAGGCCCTGCTCGCGACCGCCGACGAGAGCCTCGGTCAGCTGGCGGTGCTGTTGGCCGACCTGTTGGACGTCAGCCGCGTGCAGGCCGGTGTGCTCGCGGTCGCCCCCGCGTCGATCGCGCTCGAGACGGTGGTCGCCCCCGCACTCGACGAGCTCGAGCTCGGCCCCGACGACGTCGACCTCGACCTGCCCGCCGACCTGCCACCGGTGCTCGCCGACCCCGTCCTGCTGCAGCGGGTCGTCGTGAACCTGCTCGCGAACGCCGTCCGCTACGCGCCGGACGGCACCCACGTCCGGGTCGGCGCGAGCGCCTTCGCCGGCGGGGTGGAGCTCCGCGTCGCCGACCACGGCCCCGGGATCCCGGAGGACCGCCGCGGCGAGGTCTTCCAGCCGTTCCAACGCCTCGGCGACACCGACAACGACACGGGCCTCGGCCTCGGTCTGGCGCTCGCCCGCGGCTTCACCGAGGGGATGGGCGGCACGATCGAGGTCGACGACACCCCGGGCGGTGGCCTCACCGTCGTGGTGCGTCTGCCGATCGCAGGGCACGTGGGAGTGGAGATCCGATGAAGGTCCTCATCGCGGACGACGACGCCCAGCTCGTGCGGGCGCTCGCCGTGACGCTCGCCGCGCGCGGGTACGACGTCGTCACCGCCAGGGACGGTCGCGAGGCGATCGACGCCGTCATCACCGAGCGTCCCGACCTCGTGCTGCTCGACCTCGGCATGCCCCGGCTCGACGGCATCGGGGTGCTCGAGGGCGTGCGGGCCTGGTCGCAGGTGCCGGTCCTCGTGCTCTCCGGGCGCACCGACTCGTCCGACAAGGTCGACGCACTCGACGCCGGCGCCGACGACTACGTGACGAAGCCGTTCCAGATGGACGAGCTGCTCGCCCGGCTGCGCGCGCTCGGTCGGCGCCGGGTGGTGGCGTCCGAGGAGACCCCGACGATCGCGATCGGTCCGCTGCTCGTGGACCTCGTCGCGAAGCAGGTCACCCCGGCCGAGGGTCCGGCGATCCGGCTGACCCCGACCGAGTGGCGTCTGCTCGAGGTCCTCGTGACGAACCCGGACCGGCTGATGACCCGCGAGATGCTCCTGACCGAGGTCTGGGGCCCGACGCACGGCAACGACTCCGGGTACCTCCGGCTGTACATGGCGCAGCTGCGCCGGAAGCTCGAGCCCGACCCCGCGCACCCCCGCTACCTGGTGACCGAGTCCGGCATGGGGTACCGCTTCGCCCCCGGCGCTTAGCGTCCGTCGCGCCGGTGCCGTCGCGCTGTCGGGCTGCTGTCGGGTGACCGGCGGGGGACTGTCGTGTCGGTGTCGGGTCGCTGTCGTGGTGCGCCGTTCCGCGGTTCCCTAGTGTTCAGGCCATGAACGAGATGCGGATCGGGGAACTCCGACGACTGCGGGGCTGGACCCAGGAACGACTGGCCGAGACGAGCGGCATCGCCGTGCGGACGGTGCAACGGATGGAGAGCGGCAACGACGCGAGCCTCGAGTCGCTGTCCGCGGTGGCCTCGGCCCTCGAGGTCCCCGTGCGCGACCTGTTCGTCACCGCGGAACCGGCGGCACTCGAACCGGGCGTCCGCGGCCTCGACGAGCGGGCGGAGCGGCAGCAGACCCAGCGTGACGCGGTCTCCCGCGGGTGGCGGTACCTGTACTCCGGGCTCGGCATCGTCGTGACGCTCGGCACCCTGGCGCTCATCGGTTCGGACGTCTGGGCCGGCGCGGCGATCTTCGTGATCCCGGTCTACTGGGCGGGTGGGCGGTTGCTCTCGCAGTTCCTCATGGCGACGGTCGTCGAGCCGTCACTCGACCGCCGGTACCCGTCGTCGCGGTCGAACCGCGTCACGCGCGGGAGCTGAACGCGGCGAGCTCGGCCCGGGTCCGGGCGCCGTGCTTCCGGAGCAGGTTCGCCACGTGGTACTTGACGGTGTTGACGCTGATGCCGAGACCGTCGGCGATCTCCCGGTTGCCCACGCCCGTCGCCACGAGCCGGAGCACGTCGCGCTCGCGCGGGGTGAGGTCGTCGTCGTCGACCGCGTCCACCTCGGTCGGACGGGGGTCGAGCGGCAGCGTGATGTCGAGCACGGATCCCCAGCCGGGCGTGCTCGCGACGTGCACCGTCCCGTCGAGGGTGACGACCCGTTCGGCGATCGGGCGCACGGCGTCGTCGTGGACGTCGAGCGTGCCGGAGCCGTCGTCGCGGAGCTGCATGAGCAGGTTCCGGCCGTCGCAGTCCCACTGGATGCGCACCCGTTTCGCGGCACCGTCGTCGACCAGGGCGAGCACCGCGGTCCGGACGATCGCCCGGGCCGCGTGCGCGACGTCGCCGGGCAGCGCACGGCCGGTCGTCGGTGGTTCGACGAACTGCACGTCGAGGTCGCCGAAGCGGACGAGCGGCCGCAGGTCGGCGCGCAACCGCGAGAACGCTCCGGTGACGGGTTCGAGCAGGGTGCTCCGCTGCTGGTCGGTCACCGTCCGCAGGTCGACGAGGGCCGCCGACGCGATCTCGACGGCCTCGGCCCGGGCGGCGGCGTCGGTCACCCGTGCCGAGCGGAGCACCGCGAGGACCGACTCCAGGGTGAGGGCGTGCCGGTCCGCCTGCTCGGCGACGGTCCGCGCGTGCTCGGCGGCGGCGAGCCGGATGGCGGAGCCGCCCCGGGCCTCCTGGGTGTCGACCGGAGCGTCCATGCTGCCGAACCTACCCGTCCCACCCGAGCGGGCAGGCCCACCCGATGGGGTGGGGGCCCCGCCGGGGCGGGTAGCAGTGCCGGACACCCGTCGACGGGAGGATCGACACATGGCAGCAACCACCGTCTCCGCAGCGCTCGACCTCGTCGTCCGCGAGGTCGGCGACCTGGCGGCCCGCCTCGACGACGCCCCGGCGCAGCGCGCCCTCGACCTCATCGAGGGCGCCGACCGGGTGTTCGTGCACGGCGCCGGCCGCTCCGGCCTCGCCCTCCGGATGACCGCGATGCGCCTCATGCACCTCGGGCTCGACGCGCACGTCGTCGGCGAGGTCACCACCCCGGCCATCCGACCGGGTGACCTGCTCCTCGTCGCGAGCGGCTCCGGCGCGACCACCGGGATCGTGCAGGCGGCGCGCACCGCGCACGAGGTCGGGGCGTCCGTCGTGGCGCTCTCGACCACCGACGACTCCCCGCTCGCCGAGCTGGCGGACGTCACGATCGTGCTGCCCGCCGCGACGAAGACCGACCGCTCCGGCACGGCCTCGGCCCAGTACGCCGGCAGCCTCTTCGAACAGGCGGTCGCCCTGGTGGGCGACGCCGTGTTCCACGCCCTGTGGGCCCGAGGCGGGCAGTCCGCCGACGACCTCTGGCCCCGTCACGCCAACCTCGAATGAAAGGCATCCCCATGCAGCTCCAGTTCGCCATGGACACCCTGACCACCGAAGCCGCCCTCGAGCTCGCCGCCGCGGCCGCGCCGCACGTCGACGTCCTCGAGCTCGGCACGCCCCTGATCAAGAGCGCCGGCCTGTCCGCCGTCACCGCGATCAAGGAGGCGCACCCCGACAAGATCGTGTTCGCCGACCTCAAGACCATGGACGCCGGTGAGCTCGAGGCCGACATCGCCTTCTCGGCCGGTGCCGACCTGGTCACCGTCCTCGGTGTCGCCGGCGACTCGACGATCGTCGGTGCCGTCAAGGCCGCGAAGCAGCACGGCAAGGGCATCGTCGTCGACCTGATCGGCGTCGCCGACAAGGCCGCCCGTGCCCGCGAGGTCGTCGCGCTCGGCGCCGAGTTCGTCGAGGTCCACGCCGGGCTCGACGAGCAGGCGGAAGAGGGCTTCACGTTCTCGACCCTGCTCGACGCCGGCAAGGACTCGGGCGTCCCGTTCTCGATCGCGGGCGGCGTGAACGCGTCCTCGGTCGCCTCGGTGCAGCAGGCCGGCGCCCGCATCGCCGTCGCCGGCAGCGCGATCTACAGCGCCTCGGACGTCGGTGCCGCCGCCGCCGAGATCCGCGCGGCGATCACCGAGTAGCGCGTCCCGGTCGCGCGGTCGTCGCTCGCCGCGCGACCGCGGGCGACATCGAGTGAGCAGAAGACGTCGAGTGTGAACACCACACCCGACGTCTTCTGCTCACTCGCGGCCCGTCCCGCACCGCCCACCGGGCGGTACCGTCGTGGCGTGACGATCACGCTGCGCCGGGTGACGGCGGACGACTGGGAGACCTGGCGTCCGGTCCGACTCGCGGCGCTCGCCGACTCCCCGGGGGCCTTCGGTTCGACGCTCGCCGAGTGGGCAGACGCTCCCGTACACCGGTGGCGAGCCCGGCTCTCGATCCCGGGAGCGCTCGACCTGCTCGCCCAGACCGAGGACGGCTCCGTCGTGGGCATGGCGAGCGGTGTGCCGGGCGAGGACCCCGGCACCGCAGGACTCATCTCGATGTGGGTCGACCCCGTCGCCCGGGGCCGGGGAGTCGCCACCGCGCTCGTCCGTGCCGTCGCCACCTGGGCCGCGAGCGCCGGAGCCCACCACCTCGAGCTGTCGGTCGTCCCGGACAACACCACGGCCCGCCGCACGTACGAGCGCTGCGGCTTCACCGTGGTCGACGAGCCCGTGGCCGACGAGCCCGGAGACGCCCTGCCCGACGGCCGGCGCGAGCTCGTGATGCGCCGTGACCTCACCGCCGAGCGCACGCTGGACGCCTACGAACGCGCGGCCGACCGCTATGCCGAGCGCACCGACGACCACCGGGCAGGACTCGTCGACGACCTGCTCGCGCTCGTCCCCGTCGGGGCGCGGGTGCTCGAACTCGGGTCCGGCCCGGGGCGGGACGCCCTCGCGCTCGAGGCCGCCGGGCTCGTGGTCGACCGGACGGACGGCGCCCGGTCGTTCGTCGAGGCGCTGCGGTCCGGGGGCCGTGACGCGCGCCTGCTCGACGTGCGCTCGGACGCGTTCGGCGGCCCGTACGACGCCGTGTTCGCGAACGCGGTGTTGCTGCACGTCGCACGGACGGAGCTCGGGGCCGTCCTCGTCCGGCTCCGTGACGCCGTACGGCCGGGCGGCGTGCTGGCCGCGACCCTGAAGCACGGCGACGGCGATGCGTGGAGCACCCGGAAGCTGGACCACGCCCGGCACTTCACCTACTGGACACCAGAGCCCCTCGCCGCGCTCGTCGCCCGCTCCGGGTGGGTCGACGTCGACGTCCGCGAGACGACGCGACCAGGGGCCGACGAGCGGTGGCTGACCGTGACCGCACGGCGCCCCCGGGAAGCAGGGACGCCGTGAGCCGAGCACTCCGCTGGACCGCCTGGGTCGTCACCGTCGTCGTGCTGCTCGCGGTGGTGTTCCTCGTCTGGGCGCACACCGTCATGGAGGGCACCCGCAGCGCCGCCCTGCAGGTCTGGCGCGACGACCGGGTCGCCGTCCGGGACGCCGGTGACTCGGTGGTGATGACCCCGACCGGCCAGGCCGACGGGGTCGGGATCGTGTTCATCCCCGGGGCCAAGGTCGACCCGTACGCGTACCTGGCGACCTTCCGGCAGGTGGTCGCGAACGGCACGACGGTGGTCATCACGAAGCCGACGCTCAACCTGGCGTTCTTCGACACGCGTCCGCTCGCCACGTTCGAGGCGCACGCCCCCTCGGTCGCCCGCTGGGCGGTCGGCGGGCACTCCCTCGGCGGGGTCCGTGCGTGCCAGCTCGCGCAGGACGCCGACGGCCTGCTGCTGCTCGGCAGCTACTGCGCGAACGACGTCAGCCGCTCGTACATCGACGTGCTGAGCGTCTCCGGTTCGCGTGACGGACTGTCGACCCCCGCGAAGGTGGACGCCGCGCGGCACCTGCTGCCGTCGACCGCCACCATGACCGAGGTCCAGGGGGCGAACCACGCCGACTTCGGTGCCTACGGCGACCAGCCGGGCGACGGGACGGCGACCATCAGCCGTGCTGGTGCCCGCCAGCAGATCGCGGACGCGATCGGGGCCTGGGTGCGCGACCTGCGCTGACCACGCACGCGGACGGTCTGCCTGGAGGCCCGTGGTGCGTGCCGGTCAGCGGATCACGCCCGCCTCGTGGTCGCGTCCGGAACGGCGTCCGGTGAACCGGGCGACGAAGTACAGCACCACACCGACGGCCAGCAGGATCGCCGCGTACAGCCAGACCTGACCGCTCTGCTGCGTGAGCAGCAGGATGCACGACAGCACGCCGAGCACGGGCACGACGGTCCAGACCTTGAAGTGGTCGTGCTCGACGCGGTCGCGGCGGAGCACCAGGACGGCGACGTTCGTGCTGATGAACACGAAGAGCAGCAGGAGCACGACGGTCTCGGCCAGGACGCCGACGTCCCCGACCAGGGTGAGGAGCATCGCGACGACGGTCGTGGCGACGATGGCCGTCCACGGGGTCTTCCGGTTCGGCAGGACCTTCGCGAGCAGCGCGGGCAGCAGACGCTGCTCGGCCATGCCGTACGTCACGCGGCTCGCCATGATCATCGTCAGCAGGGCGCCGTTCGCGACGGCGACCAGGGCGATGAGGCTGAACACCCAGTCCGGGATCGGCACGCCGGTGGCCGAGACGACCGCGAGCAGCGGACCGCTCGACTCGGTCAGCTCCGAGGCCGGCAGGGCGATCGCGCTGGCGAGGGCGACGAGCACGTAGACGACGCCGGCCGTGGCGAGGGCACCGAACAGGGCCTTCGGGTAGACCCGACGGGGTTCGCGGACCTCCTCCGCGATGTTCGCGGAGGTCTCGAAGCCGACGAACGAGTAGTAGGCGACGATCGCGGCACTCAGCGTCGCCAGTGCCGGGTTCGCCTCGGCCGGGAACGCGCCGATCCGCGAGACGTCGCCGCCGCCGCCGCCGAGCATCACGGCCACGACGACGATCACGATGACGAGGCCGGAGACCTCGATGATCGTCATGACGACGTTGCTCTTCAGCGAGTCGGAGATGCCGCGGGCGTTCAGGCAGGCGATCAGGGCGAGGAAGACGATCGCGGTCGGCACCGGCGGCAGGTCGACGAAGGTGCCGAGGTAGTCGCCGGCGAAGGCGAGCGACAGGCCGGCGGCACTCGTGACGCCGGCGGCGAGCATGCTGAAGCCGACCAGGAACGAGACGATGGGCGTCTTGTAGGCCCGCTCGGCGAAGACGGCGGCGCCGCCGGCCTTCGGGTACTTCGTCACGAGTTCGGCGTACGAGCCCGCGGTGAGCAGGGCCAGCAGGAGCGCGAGCACGAGCGGTGCCCAGAGCGCGCCGCCGACGTCCTTCGCCAGGGTCCCCATCAGGGCGTAGATGCCGGCGCCGAGGACGTCGCCGAGGATGAAGAGGAACAGCAGGGGGCCGGTGATCGCCTGGCGGAGCTTCGACCCCTCGCCGTCGTGGGGTGCGGTCGTGGTGTCGCTGGTCATGGTGGTGCCTTCCGTCCCGGGACAGCGTGCCGGTGGGGCCATCGGTGGACGCACAGGAGAGCCGGTGGACGCGGCACTCCTCCCCACCGGGCCGGGGCGCCGGCGCGCTCCACAGGCTGTCGGCCCGACTGAACGTGCCGTCTGGAGCGGTCCTAGACTCATCGGGAGCCACACGTCCACCACCAGTCCCCGGAGGACCGCAGATGACGACGCAGGACCAGCGCACGCCCGCGCGACTCGGAGACCAGCGAGCGCTCCTGTTCGACCTGGACGGGGTCCTCACCCCGACCGCCGACGTGCACATGCGTGCGTGGAGCCGCCTGTTCACGTCGTACCTCGCCGCGCACGGGGCCGACCAGTACACGGAGCAGGACTACTTCGCGCACATCGACGGCAAGCCGCGGTACGACGGTGTGCGGTCGCTGCTGGCCTCGCGCGGCATCGAGCTGCCCGAGGGCACGCCGGACGACGCCCCCGACGCCGAGACCGTGTGCGGCCTCGGCAACCGCAAGAACGCCGAGTTCACGGCCGAGCTCGACGAGCACGGGGTCGAGCCGTACCCCGGCTCGCTCGCGTTCCTCACCGCGGCGATCGACGCCGGACTCGACGTCGCCGTCGTGTCGAGCTCCGCCAACGCCACCTCGGTGCTCCGGACCGCCGGCATCCTCGACCGCTTCCCGGTCGTCGTCGACGGCCTCGTCGCCCGCCAGGACGGCCTCGCCGGCAAGCCCGCCCCCGACACCTACCTCGACGCCGCGAGCCGGTTCGGGCTCACGGCGGCCGAGTGCGTCGTGGTCGAGGACGCCACCAGCGGGGTCGAGGCGGGCCGCAACGGCGGCTTCGGGCTCGTCGTCGGCGTCGACCGCGGTGCGGGGGCCGACGCGCTCCGCGCGCACGGGGCCGACGTCGTGGTGACCGACCTCGCCGACCTCGTCGCCGACCTGCCCCGGCCGGCCGCCAGCACGACGTAGGCCGACGGTCCGGAGGCGAGCCGCGCCTCCCGTCCGCCCCTGACGTCCCACCCACCCTTCCCCGCCACGGAGCCCCATGAACCCCATCACCTCGGACCCGCTCGACCGCGTCCGCTACCCGATCGACGAGTGGGCGCTGGTCGAGACGGAGTACGCGCCCGACGAGCAGGGCGTCGCCGAGACGAACTTCGCCGTGGGCAACGGGTACCTCGGGCTGCGCGGCAACCTCGACGAGGGCCGTGGCGGCGTGCAGTACGGCACGTACATCAACGGCTTCCACGAGACCTGGCCGATCCGGCACGCCGAGGACGCCTTCGGCTTCGCGAAGACCGGCCAGACGATCATCAACGCCCCCGACGCGAAGGTCATCCGGCTCTACGTCGACGACGAGCCGCTCGTCCTGGCCGAAGCAGACATCCTGCGGCACACGCGCCGGCTCGAGTTCCGCGGCGGGTACCTGTTCCGCGAGACCGAGTGGTCGACGCCGTCCGGCAAGCGGGTGCTCATCCGCTCGCGCCGTCTGGTGTCCTTCACCGACCGGCACCTGGCGGTCATCGACTACGAGGTCACCGTGCTCGACGCCGACGCGTCGATCCTGCTCTCGAGCCAGATCCTCAACCGGCAGGACGTGCAGGACGAGTACCACGCCGGCATGCGGGCGGCGGCGAGCGCCTTCGACCCGCGCAAGGCCGAGTCCTTCACCGAGCGCGTGCTCGAGCCGAAGCTGAAGCGGAGCACCGGCGGGCGGTCGCTGCTCGGCTACCAGGCGTCGAGCTCCGGGATGACGGTGTGCGTCGGCGTCGAGCACCACCTGGAGACCGAGAACAGCTGGGACGAGTCCTCGTCGATCGACGACGACCTCGCGAAGCACGTCTACCGCGTGCAGGCCCGGGCCGGGCAGCCGATCCGACTCGTCAAGCACATCGTCTACCACACGTCGCGCGGGGTCCCGGTGCGGGAGCTCGCGGACCGCTGCGACCGCACGCTCGACCGGGCGCACGCCGAGAACATCGACGAGACCTTCGAGAAGCAGCGCACCTGGCTCGACGACTACTGGGTGCGCACCGACGTCGAGATCGCCGGCCAGCCGGCCATCCAGCAGGCCGTCCGGTGGAACCTCTTCCAGCTCGCCCAGGCCACGGCGCGCACCGACGGACACGGCATCGCCGCCAAGGGCGTGACCGGCTCCGGCTACGGCGGGCACTACTTCTGGGACATGGAGATCTACGTCCTGCCGTTCCTGTCGTACACGGCACCGGTCGTGGCGCGGAACGCCCTGCGCTTCCGTTACAACATGCTCGACCCCGCCCGGGCCCGGGCCCGGGAGCTCAACCAGCGGGGCGCACTGTTCCCCTGGCGGACGATCAACGGCGAGGAGTCGAGCGCCTACTACGCCGCCGGCACCGCGCAGTACCACATCGACGCGGACATCGCGCATGCGCTGATGCAGTACGTCCGGGCCTCGGGCGACACCGAGTTCCTCAAGCGCGGGGCGATCGACATCCTCGTCGAGACCGCCCGGCTGTGGGCGGACCTCGGGTTCTGGCGCTCGAACGGCGACCAGAAGTTCCACATCGACGGGGTCACCGGACCCGACGAGTACACGACCGTCGTCGACGACAACCTCTACACGAACGTGATGGCGCGGGCGAACCTGTGGTTCGCGGTGAACGCCTGCCGGGAACTCGCCGCGGACGACCGCGAGGAGTACGACCGCATGGTCCGCCGGACGGGTCTGCGCCCGGACGAGGTCCGCGAGTGGGAGCACGCCGCCGAGTCGATGGAGATCCCGTTCGACCCGCACCGTGGGATCCACCCGCAGGACGCCCAGTTCCTCGACAAGGAGCTCTGGGACCTCGAGAACACGCCGGAGTCGAAGCGGCCGCTGCTGCTCCACTACCACCCGCTGGTGATCTACCGGTTCCAGGTGCTCAAGCAGGCCGACGTCGTGCTGGCCCTGTTCCTGCAGGGGCACGAGTTCACGGCGGCCGAGAAGCGTCGGGACTTCGACTACTACGACGCGCTCACCACGGGCGACTCCACGTTGTCCGCGGTCGTGCAGTCGATCATGGCGGCCGAGGTCGGCTACCACGACCTGGCCGACCAGTACTTCCAGACGGCGCTCTACGTCGACCTGGCGGACCTGCACGGCAACACCTCGGACGGCGTGCACATCGCGTCGACCGGTGGCATCTGGGGCGCGCTCGTCAACGGCTTCGGCGGCATGCGCGACCACGGCGGTCGGATGACCTTCAACCCGCGCTTGCCGCGGCACTGGGAGCGCCTGACCTTCCGCATCACGGTGCGGGGGTCGCGGGTCCGGGTCGACCTCGACGAGTCAGCCCTGACGTTCACGGTGGAGACCGGCGAGGGCTTCACGGCGTGGGTGCACAACCAGCAGTGGGACATCGTCGCGGGTGCCCCGACGGTCGTGCCGCTCCCGCACCAGGGGCCGCGCATGACGGGGCACGCGCCGACGACGAGCGACATCCAGGGCACGCTGCGGGCGGACGGGTCGGTCGTCACGGCGTCGATCCCGACGATCTCCCTCGAGCGCGACTTCGACGTCGACGAGACGACCGCGTAGCGCCGGCCGCCTTCGTCGCTGGCCGCGTCCGTCGCCGGCCGCTGAGGTCGCACTCCGCCCCGGTTCCGCTGAGCGGTGCCGGGGCGGACTGCGATCTCAGCGCGAGGTGTGCACCTCCGAACGTGTCCAGGCGGTCCCGGGCACCGTGGTCCGACGTGCCCCGACGGGCCGATGGCGTCTCCCGGGCACGGATCGTGCAACGAAGAGGAGACACCATGGGCAACAGGTTCGAGGGCAAGGTCGCGATCGTCACGGGCGCAGGCTCGGGCATCGGTGAGGCGACCGTCCGGGCGCTCGTCGACGAAGGCGCGTCGGTCGTCCTGACCGACAGCGTCGAGGAGAAGGTCCGTGCCGTCGGCGACTCGCTGCCGACCGACCGGGTCGTGGTGCTGCACGCGGACGTCGCCAGCCCCGAGGACTGGGAGACCGTCGTCTCGGCGGCCATCGACCGGTTCGACCGGCTCGACGTGCTGGTGAACAACGCCGGGACCTTCAGCTCGGGCGACATCACCGAGATCAGCACCGACGAGTGGCGTCGGGTCATCGAGACGGACCTCTCCGGGGTGTTCTACGGCACCCGGGCAGCGCTGCCGTTCCTGCGCGAGACGAAGGGGTCGATCGTCAACACCTCGTCGGTGTCGGGCGAGGCCGCCGACTGGCGCATGAGCCCGTACAACGCGGCGAAGGGTGGCGTCTCGAACTTCACGAAGGCCGCGGCGCTCGACAACGGGAACTTCGGCGTCCGCGTGAACGCCGTGGCGCCGGGCCTCATCTGGACCGACCTCACGACGGAGCAGGCAGAGGACGAGTCCCTCAAGGCGAAGTTCGCGGAGCGCATCGCCCTCGGGCGCGGTGGTCGGTCCGAGGAGGTCGCCGCCGCGATCCTGTTCCTGGCGAGCGACGCCGCGTCGTTCGTCACGGGTGCCGTGCTGCCGGTCGACGGCGGCACCCTGGCGAGCAACGGCCAGCCGCCGCAGGCGTAGCAGCCCGACGGGGCGGGGCGCGGTCACGTCCCGCCCCGCCCGGTCGCGTCAGTCGGCGACGAGCTCGACCTTGAACCGTTCGCCGTCCTCGAGGAAGGCGGCGTGGTGGTCCGGCCCACCGGCGAAGGGGTGCCGGTCCTCGTAGAGCCGTGTCCAGCCGTTCGCCGGTGCGTCCTGCCAGAGGCGCTCGACGTCGGCCGCCGAGCCGGCGTGGAACGCCAGGTGGCTCAGCCCCGCACGACGCCGGTCGTGCGCCCCGTCGAGCGGAGCGGCCTCGAGCACGACGTACAGGTCGCCGAGTCGCCAGCTCCGGCCGTCCTCCCAGCGCTGGAACGGTTCGTGGCCCAGCGCACCGAGCAGCCACCCCCACGCGCGCTCGGCCCGGCCCAGGTCCGCCGTGCGCAGTTCGACGTGGTGCAGCGCTCCCCGCGTCACAGCAGCTTCCGGAGCGTGTTCGCGTTGCGGGTCGTGGTCGTGCGCTTGAAGCGGGCGGCGCCGGCCCGCTTCGCGAACACCGTGTCCGTGCTCGACCCCTTCGGGCAGGACCAGTAGACGACGCCCCGTCCACGCGCGACCTGCTCCACGGCGGTGTCGAGCACGAGGTCGGCGAGCAGGTCGTCGAGGGCGGCGTCGTCCGAGCCGAACAGCACGTAGTCGTGGCGGTCCGGTGCCGAGGCGAACGGGAACGCGTCGAGGACCGCTCGCAGGTCGTCGTGCCGGACGAGCACGATCCACGCGTCGTAGCCGAACCGGTCGCGCAACGCCTGTTCGATCGTGCCGGAGAGCCGGGCGACGTCCTGCTCGTCGTCCGTGCTGAAGACCACGTTGCCCGAGGCCAGCACGGTCCGGACGTCCGCGTAACCGAGCCCACGGAACAGCGCACCGAGGTCGGCGCTCCGGATCGTGATGCCGTTGACGTTCACCCCGCGCAGCAACGCGATCCACTTCGCCATGCCGGAACCGTAGCGCGGTCGCCCGTCCGCCGGTACGGCGACATCGACAAGAACCATTGCGCAATGACTCTTGTGCATCTATGGTCGTGCCGTGACCGTTCGCAGACTCGACGATGCCGCCCACATGCGCGCACTCGCCCATCCCACCCGGCTCCGGATCGTCGGCCTGCTGCGCACCGGTGGCGCGCAGACCGCGGCGATGCTCGGCGACGTGATCGACGAGGCGCCCGGCACCATCAGCTACCACTGTCGGCGTCTCGCCGAGGCCGAGCTCATCGAACCGGCGCCGGACCTCGGGGCCGACCGCCGCGAGCGGTGGTGGCGTGCGACGGCCGACCGCACGTCGTGGGACCTGGCCGAGGCGTTCGGCGACCCGCAACGGCTGGTCGCCGCGACCGAGCTCGGCCACACCGTCGCCCAGGCCTACGCGACCGAGTACCAGCGCTTCATCGACCAGGCGCCGGTGCTCGGCCGCGAGTGGGTCGCAGCGTCGACCAGCTCGGACCAGGTGCTCCGGCTCACGCCGGACGAACTCGCCGGCCTCGGCGCGGAACTCGCCGCCGTCCTCGACCGGTGGACGGCCGTCAGCGACGCCCACACCACGGACGACGGGGCCGAGCAGGTCATCGCCGTCACCCAGGCCTACCGGACGACGCGACGGTGACGCCGAAGGCACGGCTGCGAGCCCTGCTCGCGGTCCACATCCTCTCGCGGACCGGGAACGTCGTCACGACCGTGGCGGTGCCGTTCGCCGTCCTCGCGCGGGGCGGTTCGGCGACGGACGTCGGCATCGCCGCCTTCGCCGCCACGGTGCCGATCGTCCTCGGCGGCCCGTTCGGCGGGGCGCTCGTCGAGCGGGTCGGCTTCGTCCGTTCGAGCGTGGTGTCCGACCTCGTCAGCGGCGTGACGCTGCTCGCGATGCCGGTGCTGGCGTGGACGGTGGGGCTGCCCTTCTGGGCGCTCCTGGCGCTCGTCTTCGTGAGCGGTCTGCTCGACCTGCCCGGGGAGTCCGCGCGCCGGGTCCTGCTGCCGGGACTGGCCGGCTCGTCCGGGGTGCCGCTCGAGCGTGCGGTCGGGCACTTCGAGGCAGCGCAGCGACTCTCGGTGCTCATCGGTGCACCGCTCGGCGGTGTGCTCGTCGCGGCCGCCGGGCCGATGGCCGCGCTCGTCGGCACCGCGGCGGCGTTCGGCGCCGCCGCACTGCTCGCCGCGGTGCTGGTCCGGCCGGCCGACGCCCCGGCGCCAGCGGCCGCCGACGCCGACGCCGAACCGGCCTCCGGGTACTGGCGGGACATCGCCGAGGGCTTCCGGTTCTGCGTCCGTGACCCGTTCTTCCGACTCGTGGTCGCCCTCGTGCTGGTCACGAACCTGCTCGACGCCGCCCGGTCGACGACGCTCCTGCCGCTCTACGCCGCGGACGTGCTGGGCGGGGCACAGGCGCTCGGCTTCGCGACGGGGACCTTCGGCGGTGCGGCCTTCATCGGGTCCGTGGCGTTCGGGTACGTGGCCCACCGGGTCCCGCGTCGTGCCACGTTCGTGGTGTGCTTCGTGCTCGCCGGCGGTCCGTCGCTCCTGGTGCCGGCGCTCGGCCTCGGACTGCCGTGGATGCTCGGCGCCGCCGCGCTGTCCGGACTCGCGGCCGGGGCGCTCAACCCGATCCTCGGGGCGGTCGAGCTCGAGCGCATCCCGGAGCACATGCGTGCCCGGGTGTTCGGGCTCCTCGGCGCGGGTTCGTGGGCGGGCATCCCGCTCGGCGGCCTGCTGGCCGGCTTCGCGGCGGAGGGCGTCGGGGTCCAGACGACCTTCGGTGTGGTCCTCGTGCTCTACACGGTCGTGACGCTCGCGCCGCTGACCGGTGGTGCGTGGCGGCTCATGGAGCGCCCGGTGGCGACGGAGCGCGCACCGGCCTGACCCGTCGCGCCGACGACGTCGGGTGGACCGTTCACGTCCACGTCCGCGCGACGCCCCAGCCGTCCCCCTCCGGCACGATGTCGACGACCAGGGCCTCGCCGTCCTCGGCGGTCGCCTGGAACCGCCAGCCGACCGTGCGCTCCGGCGCGTGCGTGATCGCGGTCGGCAGTTCGGCGCGCGTCACGGTGAGGCGCGTGGGGGTGTCGGACACCCGCCAGCGTCGTCCGGCCCAGACCAACCGGGCCGGTGCCCCCTCGGACCACCACACGGTGGCGGTCGTGTCGGTGATCATCATCGGCTTCTCCGTTCGAACGTGTGTTCGAATGCTAGGTCGCCCGCGTCCTCCGCCGCAAGCGCCCACGACGCGCACGGCGGGTCGTGGACGATGCCGGTCCCGGGGCCAGGTCCGGTCGTGTAGACGAGGGTCCATGACGAACGACGCACAGGGTCCCGACGCGCAGCACCAGGTTCCGGAGGGGGTGTCCGAGGCCACGGTCGAGGCCCTCGGCAGTCTGTCCGCCGCGGTCGAGGTCATCGAGCACGCCCGTGGTCTGCTCTACGGCTTCCACCGCCTGACCGGCACCGCCGACCTCGACCTCGGCGAGGCGGTCGAGCAACTGCGGAAGGCCGGCCACACCGACCTCGCCGACCGGATCGACACGGAGCTGGTGGGCCGCAACGTCATCGCGGGGCGCTGGACGTTCCAGATCGTCGAGGACTACGACGACGGCTACTACGCCCTGGCCAAGGAGCTCGAGCGCACCGCGCGCGACGAGCTCGTGCAGGGCCGCCGCCACCTGTTCGAGGCAGGCATGAAGGAGGACCGGCGCACCCCGGACCAGCGCCACCACGAGGCGACGCCGGGTGACCTGCCGGACTGAGCCCGGGCCTCCAGGCCGCCCGAACGCGAAAGCGACAGTTCTCCGCGGATGGTTCGCGGACAACTGTCGCTTTCGCGGACCGCCCTTAGGCGGCCCCACGGGAACTGTCGCTCTTGCAGACCGACCGGCCCGACCAGCGGGGCCCAGCCGACCGGCCCGACCAGCGGGAGCCGGCCGACCGGCCCGCCGAGCGGGCGTCAGCCGGCGCCGACCGCCACTCGCCCCAGGCGTCAGCCGACGCCGAGCAGCGCCTCCAGCGGTCCGCGCGCGAAGTACAGCAGGAAGCCCGCGGCGACCACGTAGAGCAACCACGAGACCTCGCGGCCGCGGCCGGACAGCAGCTTGATGAGCACCCAGCTGATGAAGCCGGCGCCGATGCCGTTCGCGATCGAGTAGGTCAGCGGCATGACGACGATCGTCAGGAACGCCGGCAGGGCCGACCCGAAGTCCGTCCACGAGATGTCGGCGACCTGCGCGACCATGAGCGCGCCGACGACGACGAGGCCGGCGGCGGCGACCTCGAGCGGGACGACCTGGGTGAGCGGCGTCAGGAACATCGACGCCAGGAACAGCAGACCGGTCACGACCGAGGCCATGCCCGTCCGGGCGCCCTCGCCGATGCCGGAGGCCGAGTCGATGAACACGGTGTTCGACGAGACCGAGGCACCGCCACCGGCGATGGCACCGACGCCCTCGACGACGAGCGCCGACTTCAGGCGCGGGAAGGTGCCGTCGGGCTTCGCGACGCCGGCGGCCTTGGCGAGGCCGGTCATGGTGCCCATCGCGTCGAAGAAGTTCGTGAACACGAGGGTGAAGACGAGCATCGACGCGGCCAACGGTCCGATGCGGCTGAACGCGCCGAACAGGTCGGCGTGCCCGACGAGCGACAGGTCGGGGAACGCGAAGAGCGCACTCGGCAGGCCGGGGGCGTTGAGGTTCCAGCCGGTCTTCGAGTCGACCGAGGTCGGCACCTGGAAGACCGCCTGCAGGATGATCGCGATGATCGTCGTCGCGACGATGCCGATGAGCAGCGCACCCTTGACGCGGCGGGCCATGAGCGTGCCGATGATGATCAGGCCGATCAGGAACACGATGGTCGGCAGGGCGCCGACGGAGCCGTCCTCGCCGAGCTGCAGCGGCGGCGACGACAGGCCGGAGGACCGCACGAAGCCGGAGTCGACGAGCCCGATGAACGCGATGAACAGGCCGATGCCGACCGTGATCGCGGCCTTGAGCTGCGCGGGCACGGCGGTGAAGATCATCGTCCGGATCCCCGTCAACGCCAGGACCACGATGATGACGCCGTTGATGACGACGAGGCCCATCGCCTCGGCCCACGTGACCTGCTGCACGACGCTGACGGCCAGGAACGAGTTGATCCCGAGGCCCGCGGCGATGCCGAACGGCAGGTTCGCGATGACGCCCATCGCGATGGTCATCAGCCCGGCGACGAGACCGGTCGCCGCGGCGACCTGTGCGTTCTCGAGCCAGCCACCGCTGACGTCCTTCGCGGCCTGGTCGGCGCTGAAGCCGCCGAGGATGAGCGGGTTGAGGATGACGATGTACGCCATGGTCACGAACGACACGAGGCCGCCGCGGACCTCGCGCGGGATCGAGGACCCGCGTTCGGTGATCGAGAAGAAGCGGTCGAGGCCGGTCGCGAAGCGGTTCCGGTGTGGGGTGTCGGTCTTCGTGGCGCTCACCGACTGAGTTTAAAGGACGCTGGGTTTCGCGCGTGTCACAGGATCCTCACAGGGCTTCCGGACAGGAGGCCCGGCGCGCGTCCCCGGGGACGTCATGGCGGGCGGCCGCTCGCGTCCACGGCGCGCGGCTGGTGTTGGATGAGCGGGTGACGTCTCCCCTGGACCGCGCCCGCGTCGAGGCCGCGGTGCGCGAACTCCTGCTCGCCGTCGGCGAGGACCCCGACCGCCCCGAGCTGGTGCGCACGCCGTCCCGGGTCGCCGACTCGTACGCCGAGTTCTTCAGCGGCATCGGCACGGACGCGGTCGCGATCGCCCGCGACGGCACGGTGCACGCCGAGGACGGGGAGCGCGGTCGGCTCGTCGTCGTCCGCGGCATCCGGTTCCGCTCGGTCTGCGAGCACCACCTGCTGCCGTTCCTCGGGGTCGCGCACCTGGCGTACGCCCCGGGCGAGCGGCTCATCGGCCTCGGCACCCTGTCGCGCGTGCTCGACGCGGTGGCCTCCCGCCCGCAGCTGCAGGAACGGCTCGGCGAACAGGTCGCGGCGACCATCGCCGAGGGCCTCGGCGCAGCGGGCGTGCTCGTGGTCCTCGACGCACAGCACCAGTGCGTCACGAGCCGCGGGGAGCGCCAGAACAGCTCGACGACCGTGACGGTCGCGGCGAACGGCACGCTGGCCGGCGCCGCGGAACGGGCCGAGGCGATCGCGCTCATCGGTGCCGGGTCGGCCACGCCGCCGGCCGCCGAGCCGGGGGCGGACGCGTGACGAGCCCGCCCGGGTGGGTCGTCCCCGAACTGCGCGACCCGGTCCGCACGATCGGACGGCGGACCGTCGACTTCGACCACCGCATCGCCGTCATGGCGATCGTGAACCGGACGCCCGACTCGTTCCACGACCGCGGCGCGACGTTCGCGCTCGACCGTGCGGTCGCGGCGGCCGTGCGCGCGGCGGAGCAGGGTGCGGACTGGGTCGACATCGGCGGGGTGAAGTTCGCGCCGGGGCCCGAGCTCCCCGCGGCCGACGAGATCGACCGCGTCGTGCCCGTCGTGCGGCAGCTCGCCCAGGAGTCCGACGTCACGATCAGCGTCGACACCTTCCGACCCGAGGTCGCGGCCGCGGCGATCGCCGCCGGCGCGAGCGTCGTCAACGACACGACCGGACTCCGCGACCCGCGGATGGCGGACGTGGTCGCCGACTCCGAGGCGACGGTCGTCATCACGCACTCGACCGCCGAACCGCGCCGTCCGCTCGCCGCGCCGCCCCGGTACGACGACGTCACCGCGTCCGTCGTCGGGTTCCTGCGCGAGCGGGTCGACCGGGCGCTCGCCGCGGGGATCCCGGAGTCCCGGATCGTCGTCGACCCCGGCCACGACCTCAACAAGAACACGGTGCACACGCTCGAACTGACCCGGCGGTTGCCCGAGGTCGTCGCACTCGGCTACCCCGTGCTCGCGGCGGTGTCGAACAAGGACTTCGTGGGGGAGTCGCTCGGCCGCCCCCGTGGCGAGCGCCTCGCCGGGTCGCTCGCCGTCGCCACCCTCAGTGCGGTGCTCGGCGCCCGGATCGTCCGGATGCACGACGTCGCCGAGAGCGTCGACGCGATGCGCATGGTCGAGGCGACGCTCGGCTGGCGGGCACCGGTGGAGTCGAGGCACAACACGTGAACCCGCTGCCCCCGTCCGTCGCCGACCTGTCGGACGACGACCTGCTCGCGCTCTACACCGACGGCGTCGGCGACCGCTGGCTCCGCGTCAACTTCGTCGCGACCCTCGACGGGTCGGCGACCGCGGCGGGCCGGACGGGTGCGCTCGGTGGTGCCGACGACCTGCGTGTGTTCGACCTGCTCCGCCGGGTGGCCGACGTCGTGCTCGTCGCCGCCGGCACCGTCCGTGACGAGGGCTACGGCCCGATGGTCCTGCACGACGCCGACGTCGCCTGGCGGCGGGCGCGCGGCCTGTCCGACCACCCCGTCTTCGCGATCGTGACGAACTCGGCGTCGCTCGACGCGTCCTCGCGGGTCTTCACCGAGGCACCGGTGCGGCCGGTCGTCCTGACGTCGGCGTCCGGCGCGGCGTCGTCGTCCGGTCGTGCCCTGGCCGAGGTCGCCGACGTCGTGGCGTGCGGGGCTCCGTCCGTCGACGTCGCCGCGGTGCTCGGCGCGCTGGCCGCCCGTGGGCTCGGGAGCATCCACTGCGAGGGCGGTCCGTCGTTCCTCGGGGCGCTCGTCGCCGCGGACGCCGTCGACGAGCTGACCCTGACGATCGACCCGTCCCTCGAGGGCGGCGCCGGACCCCGCATCGCGACAGGGTCATCGCCCGAGCTGCGGCGGATGCGGCCGGCACACGTGCTGCTCGGCGAGGGCGGGGTGCTGTTGACGCGGTGGGTCCGCGCACGCTGACGGGCCGTTCGGGCACCGAGTGAGCAGGAGACGTCGCCCCGGCCCGCTCGACCCGACGTCTCCTGCTCACTCGACACCGCCCCGGGCCCGTCGGACACGCGGGCGCTAGGGTCGGGCGTGTGATCGACATCGTGGCGTCCGGGGTCCTCTTCGACATGGACGGGACCCTGGTGGACTCGACCGCGGTGGTCGAGGCGACCTGGACGCGCTTCGCCGAGGAGCACGGCATCGACCCCGCCGAGATCCTCGCGTTCTCGCACGGCCGCCAGGCGATCAGCACGATCCAGCGCTTCCTGCCCGACCTGGACACCGACGAGCAGCTGCGCATCGCCGCCCGCCTGGTCGACGAGGAGAGCGCCGACACCGAGGGCATCGCCGAGATCCCGGGCGCCGCGGCGTTCGTCGAGCGGCTCCTCGCGGCCGGCGTGCCCGTGGCGCTCGTGACGAGCGCGCCCCGCGACCTCGCCGTCGGGCGGATGGCCGCCGCCGGGCTGACGATGCCGCCGGCGTTCGTGCCCTCGGAGGACGTCGAGCACGGCAAGCCGCACCCCGACGGCTACCTGCGCGGCGCCGCCCTGCTCGGCGTCGACGCCGCCGACTGCGTCGCCTTCGAGGACGCGCCGGCCGGGCTCGAGTCCGCGATCGCCTCCGGTGCGACGACCGTCGTGGTGGGCGGGCACGAGTCGGACGTCACGGCCGGGTTGCACCGCGTGCCGGGGTACGACGGCATCACCGTGACGGCCGACGGGGCCGCTTTCCGCATCCGAGGCTGAACGTCGGCTCCGTCCTGCGGACGTGCCCAGCCGTCGGCGACGACCCTGGACGAGCGGCCGGGACACCGACCGCGCAGGAAGTGCGGCCGGAACCACCGGGCCGCGGAAGGAGCGACCATGGCAGCCCTCGACGGCAAGAAGATCCTCGTCATCGCGACGAACTACGGCGTGGAGCAGGACGAGATCGTCGTCCCCACCGACCAGCTGCGCGAGCGCGGTGCGACCGTGACGGTCGCGGCGCAGGAGTCCGGCTCGATCGCGACCCTCGTCGGCGACAAGGACCCGGGCAAGTCGGTCGACGTCGACACCACCATCGACGGTGTCACGGCGGCGGACTACGACGCACTCGTCGTCCCCGGCGGCACCATCAACGCGGACACCCTGCGCACCGACGGCCAGGCCGTCGCGCTCGTGAAGTCGTTCGTCGAGGCGGGCAAGCCCGTCGCCGCGATCTGCCACGGTCCGTGGACCCTCATCGAGGCCGGTGTCCTCACCGGCAAGACGATCACCTCGTACCCGTCGCTCCAGACCGACGTCCGCAACGCCGGCGCGGAGTGGGTGGACCAGGAGGTCCAGGTCGCCGACGGCTTCGTCACCTCTCGCAACCCCGACGACCTGCCCGCCTTCGTCGACGGCATCGAGCGCGTCCTCACCGCGTAGGACCGCACCCGCCGGTCAGCGCAGCGCGACGGGGCGGGTCGTGCGGAGCACCGCGGGTCCGAGGGTGAGCACACCGTCGGACTCGGGGTCGCACCGCACGCCGCCCCGTCCGCGCATCGCCCGGAACGCCCCCGGCGCCACCTCGTGGTCCATCCAGGCGCAGGGGTTCGCCGGCCGGTGACCCCGGAACAGCACCGGGACCGACCCGTCGGCCGTGCTCGTCAGCGAGAACGGCTCCCCGCGGAGCGCCTCGACGTCGGCCCCGCGCAGGAACACGTTCCGCCGGGTCGCGACCGGGTCCACCGGTACCCCGAGCTCGGCGCCGACGGCCTCGAGCGACTCCAGGCCGATCACCGTCACGGACGCGTGCACGTGCGCCCGCGAGGCGAAGTACCGGTCCCCGACGATCCCGAGGCCCGCGCGCAGCTCGACACGGTCGCGGCGCTCGTCCGGATCGGTCGGCAGCACCGGTTCGGCGCCGTCCGACGGCCGCCCCAGGTACCGGTGCCGCCGTGACACCAGGAGCAGCGCGACCTCGACCTCGGTGGCGTACGGCAGGTCGCCGGGACCGGCCGCGTCGTCTCCGGAACTCACCCGCCCAACGCTAGTCGGGCCTCCCGGTCGACCGCCCCGCTCCTGACGCGACCCGCACTGCCCCGTCCGATTCCCGCCAGAACCGCGTCGGTGGTGCGTGCCACGCTGGACCGGTGTCCACCCCCGTCACCGACCCGCTGCACGCCGAACGGCACCGCGTCGTCGCCTCGCGCGACGCCCGGTTCGACGGCCAGTTCGTCACGGCCGTGCACTCGACCGGCATCTACTGCCGGCCGTCCTGCCCCGCCAGGACCCCGAGCGAGGCCGGCGTCACCTTCTACCGCACGAGCGCCGCGGCACACCTCGCCGGCTTCCGTGCGTGCAAGCGGTGCCTGCCCGAGGCCACGCCGGGCAGCCCCGAGTGGGACCTGCGCGAGGACGTCGCCGGACGCGCCATGCGCCTCGTGCTCGACGGCGTCGTCGAACGGGACGGCGTTCCGGGCCTCGCCGCCCGCCTCGGCTACTCCGAGCGACAGCTCAACCGGATCATGACCGCCGAGCTCGGTGCCGGCCCGAAGGCGCTCAGCCGGGCGCACCGCGCGCAGACCGCACGCACGCTGCTCACCTCGTCCGACCTGCCCGTCGCCGACGTCGCCTTCGCCGCGGGGTTCACGAGCGTCCGGCAGTTCAACGACACCGTCCGCGAGGTCTTCGCCGTCACCCCGACCGAGCTCCGCGCCCGGCGCACCACGCGCGCGACCCCCGACGGGGACCTGCACGTGCACCTGCCCGCCCGCGAGCCCTTCGACGCGCAGGGCCTGCTCGACTGGCACGCGCTGCACGCGCTGCCGGGCACGGAGCAGGTGGGGCTCGACCCGGCCGGCCGGGTCACCTCCTACGGTCGGGTGCTCTCCCTGCCAGGAGGCCCGGCCCGCTTCACCGCGACGGCTGCGGTCCCCGGGACGGCCGGGTCCACGGCGTCGGGTCGCGGCACCGGCATCGACCTGCGGGTCCGGGTCACCGACCTGTCGGACCTGCCCGCACTCGTCGCGCGGGTCCGTGCCGCCTTCGACCTCGACGCCGACCCGGTCGCCGTCGACGCCGTCCTCGGGTCGGTCCCCGAGCTCGCCGAGGCCGTGGCCCGCGTGCCGGGCATCCGGCTGCCCGGGGTGGTGGACGCGCACGAGCTGGTGGTGCGCACCCTCATCGGGCAGCAGGTCTCCGTCGCGGCGGCCCGCACGGCGCAGGGCCGGCTCGTCGCGGCGCTCGGCAGCCCCGTCGACCCGGCCGTCGCACCCGACGCGGTGCTGTTCCCGTCGGCGGCCGTGATCGCGGAACGGGGCGCCGAGGTCCTGCGCGGTCCCGCGGCGCGGGTGGACACGATTCTGCGCGTGACCGCGGCGCTCGCCGACGGGTCGCTCGTCGTCGACGCGGCGCAGTCGGTCGACGAGCTCCGCGCCGGGCTGCTCGCCGTGAAGGGCATCGGACCGTGGACCGCCGACTCGGTGGCGCTGCGGGTGCGGCACCACCCGGACATCCTCCTCCACAGCGACCTCGCGGTGCGGAACGGTGCACAGGTCCTCGGCCTGCCCGGAACGGCGCGCGAGCTCTCCCTATGGTCGGAGCAGGTGGCGCCCTGGCGGAGCTACCTGACGATGCACTGCTGGCGACCGGTCATCGACCGCGCGATGGCCGCGGCAGCCGTGCGCCCCACCGACTCCCGGAAGGACGAACGATGACCCACGCGACCATCCAGACCCTGGACACCCCCGACGGACCCTTCACCGTGCTCGAGGACACCGAGGGGCGCGTGCTCGCCTCGGGGTGGACCGACTCGGTCGACCGCGTCCTCGGCCGCATCGCCGACCGGCACCGGCCCCAGCACGTCACCGTGGGCCGGGTCGCCTCGGCCGGGGCGGTCGACGCCTTCTACGACGGCGACGTCGAGCACGCGATGCAGGTGCCGGTGCGGCAGTTCGGCACCGAGCTCTTCGCCGAGGGCTGGCGCCAGTTGCGCCGCATCCCGGCCGGCACGACCCTGACGTACACCGGCTTCGCGGCGGCGATGGGCCGACCGGACGCCGTCCGCGCCGCCGCGAGCGTGTGCGCACGGAACGCCCCGGCCCTGTTCGTGCCGTGCCACCGGGTCCTCCGCTCGGACGGCACCCTCGGCGGCTTCGCGTGGGGGCTCGACGTCAAGCGCTCCCTGCTCGAGCGGGAATCGGTCGGCACCTCTGCGCTCGTCTGAGCCGGCCGGCCACCGGAGCGCCGCCCGGGGCCGCGGTGGCAGACCGACCGTTCCGCCCTTCCCCCTGGTTGCGGGTGTCGACGTGGGAGCGCTCCGCTGTCACGATGAACGGACCGACCCGCACGGTCCGACCCGAGGACCCGACGCAGCGCCGTCGACCCACCTCGCAAGGACACCATGGACCAGCACGTCGACCGCACCGTCGTCTCCGCCGACGGGACCGTCATCGCCGTCACCGACTCGGGGACCGGGCCGGCGCTCGTCGTGCTCGCCGGCGCCTTCGACCACCGGGACAGCCACTACCTCGGACGGGTCACGACCGCCCTGCGCGACCGCTACCGCGTCATCACCTACGACCGCCGTGGCCGCGGGGCGAGCGGGGACACCCGGCCGTGGTCGGTCGACCGCGAGGTCCAGGACCTCGCCGCCGTCGTGGCGAGCGTCGACGGCCCGGTGTCCGCGCTCGGCATCTGCGTCGGCGCCGGTGTGGTCCTGCGCGCCCTCGCCGCCGGTGTGCCGATCGACGCAGCCGTGCTGTACGAACCGCCGTACCGGGCGAGCGTCGACCCACACGCCGACGACGTGGTGTTCGCCGACCTGCTCGACGAGCACGTCGCCGCCGGTCGCCGTGCCCAGGCGGTGCGCGCCTTCCTCGCGCACGTCCTCGGGGTGCCGATGGGACAGATCTCGGCGCTGCGCCTGCGGAGCGGGCTCTGGCGGTCGCTCGTGGCCGACGCGCACGTGCTCGGCCGCGACGTCCGGGTCATGAACGGTCTGGCGATCCCGGAGCGCGTGGCCTCGGCCGTCGGCGTGCCGGTGCTCGTCGCCGCGGGGTCGGACAGCCTCGAGTGGATGCGTCGGGCGGCACGCGCCGTCGTCGGGGCCGTGCCCGGGTCCGAGTACACCGAGGTCGCCGGGCAGGGCCACGTCCCCGACCCCGCGGCCGTCGGTCAGGTGCTCGACGCGTTCCTCGCCCGGGTCGGCTCGCCGAGCAGCTGACTGCGAGAGGATGGAGGGGTGAACGCACCCCGCCTCGGTCTCCTGCTCGACGTCGACGGACCCATCGCGAGCCCGGTCTCGCGCACCATCGCGATCCCGAGCATCGTCGACGACATCGTCGCCCTGGCCGCCGAGGGCATCCCCGTCGTCTTCAACACGGGTCGGAGCGACGCGTTCATCCGGAGCGAGGTCGTCGGCCCGCTGCTCGCGGGTGGCCTCGCCGAGGGCGGCCGCGTGCACGCCGTGTGTGAGAAGGGCGCCGTGTGGTGCTCGATCGGTCCGCAGTACGACGGCGGGATGGGCGAGCTGACCGTCGCCGAGGACCTCGCGCTCCCGCGGGACTTCGCCGACGAGATGCGCGACCTCGTGCGCGCCGAGTACGCCGACCTGGTGTTCTTCGACGAGACGAAGCACGCGATGGTCTCGATCGAGCAGCGCGTCGAGGTGCCGAACGCCACCTACCTCGCCCGCCAGGCCGAGTTCGACGCGAAGGCGATGGCTGCGCTCGAGCGTCGTGGCCTCGGCGTGCGCCGCCTCGACGACGTCCGCCCCGATGCCGACGGTGCGGTGCAGTGGCGCATCGACCCGACCATCATCTCCACCGACGTCGAGTCGGACCGCAGCGGCAAGGACCTCGGCGCGGAGCGGTCGCTCGAGCTCCTGGCGCAGGACGGCGACCTGCCGACGGCCTGGCGCACGATGGGGGACTCGCGCAGCGACTACGCCATGGCGGACTGGCTGCACGCGAACGGCCACGAGGTCGCGCACGTCGACGTCCGTCCCGCCGACGGTGTCCCGGCGACGCCGTACCCGGTGCTCACGGCGCCGGACGGCGTCATCCACGACGAGGCGGGCGCACGCTTCCTGGCGGACTGGCGAGCGGCCCGCTGAACCGACCCGCCGCCGGGCCGGGAGTCGGACGTCGGAGCCGCACCGCGCCTCCCGGCCGTCCTGCCTGCGGTCCTGCGGTCCCGCGGTGTCGCGGTCGGCACCGGGTTCCCGGGACCGCACCGTCCGGGCGGACGCTTTGCGTGACGCGGTGGTACACCAGTACCCTTCCGAGGTCCGCCGCCCAGTCGATGACGGGAACCACCCCATGGCACCGAAGCTCCGCATCAAGTCGATCGAGGCCAGTCTGGCCGACTCCGAGGAGCAGGGCAGGTCCCTGAAACGCTCCCTCCGGACGTTCGACATCGCCGCGATGGGCATCGCGGTCGCCGTCGGCGCCGGCATCTTCTCGGTCGGCGCGAACGCCGCCGCGAACTTCGCAGGGCCCGGCGTCATCATCTCGTTCCTGCTCGCCGCCGTCACCTGCGGCCTGGCGATCATGTGCTACGCCGAGTTCGCCTCGACGATCCCGGTCGCCGGCTCCGCGTACACGTTCACGTACGCGACGATGGGCGAGCTGCTCGCCTGGATCGTCGGGTGGGACCTCATCCTCGAGACCCTCACCGCCAGCGCCGTGATCGCGAAGTACTGGGGCATCTACCTCAGCACCGCGTTCGACGTCTTCGGCGTGACCCTGCCGAGCACGATCCAGCTCGGCCCGATCCCGTTCACCTGGGGTCCGGTCCTGATCGTCGGGATCTTCACGGTGCTCCTGGCCTTCGGCACCCGCCTGTCGTCGCGGGTGTCGGCGGTCATCACGGTCATCAAGGTCGCGATCGTCGTGTTCGTCATCGTCGCCGGCGCGTTCTTCGTCAAGGCCGCGAACTTCACGCCCTTCATCCCGCCGGCCTCACCCGCCCGTGGTTCGGAGGGCAGCGTCTGGACCCAGTCGCTCGTGTCCTGGTTCACCGGCTCGGAGCCCGCGCAGTACGGCGTCTTCGGCCTGCTCGCCGCGGCGTCCCTGGTGTTCTTCGCCTTCATCGGCTTCGACGTCGTCGCGACGAGCGCCGAGGAGACCGAGAACCCGCAGAAGACCCTGCCCCGCGGCATCTTCATCGGCCTCGGCATCGTGACCCTGCTCTACGTCGGCGTCAGCATCGTCATCACCGGCATGGTCTCGTACCAGCGCCTGGCAGAGGAGAAGGCGCCGTCCCTGGCCTCGGCGTTCGACATCGTCGGGCTGCCCTGGGCCGCCGGCATCATCGCGATCGGCTCGCTCATCGGCCTGACCACCGTCGTCATGGTGCTGCTGCTCGGTCTGTCCCGCATCGTCTTCTCGATGAGCCGCGACGGCCTGCTGCCCCGCTGGTTCTCGAAGACCAACGCGAAGACGCAGACCCCGGTCCGCGTGCAGGTCGTCGCCGGCGTCGTGGTCGCACTGCTCGCCGGGTTCACCGCTGTCGACAAGCTCGAGGGCATGATCAACATCGGCACGCTGTCCGCGTTCGTCCTGGTGTCGATCGGCATCGTCGTGCTGCGGAAGTCGCGGCCCGACGCCCCGCGGGCCTTCCGGGTGCCGTGGTCGCCGGTCCTGCCGATCATCTCGGCGGTGCTGTGCTTCTGGCTCATGCTCAACCTCGAGGTCGAGACGTGGCTCCGGTTCGTCGTCTGGCTCGTCATCGGCTTCGCGATCTACTTCGGGTACAGCCGCCGCCACAGCCGCGTCGGCCAGGGCATGCAGTAGGTCCGTTCCGTCACGCCACGTCCCGTCCCCGCCGGAACCAGGTTCCGGACACAGCACCGCGCGGTTGCGTGGTGCTGTGTCCGTTTCACGGTGTGGTGGCCCGCCGGGGGTGCGGTGGCCTGCCTCCTAGAGGCCGACGAGCAGCAGGACGCCGAAGGTGAGCATCACGACGGCGACCAGGCCGTCGAACACCCGCCAGGTCCCCGGCCTCGCGAACAACGGCCGGAGCAGCCGTCCACCGAACCCGATGGCGGCGAACCAGAGACAGCTCGCCGCGACGGCGCCGACGGTCCACAGCCAGCGGTCGTCGACGCCCTGCTGGTTCGCGACCGATCCGAGGAACACCAGCGTGTCCAGGTACACGTGCGGGTTCGCCCACGTGAAGACGAGCATGGTGAGGACGGCCGTCCGCACGGTCACGTCCCGGTCGCGCCGGTCGGCGGCAGCCGCTGCTCGGGG
The DNA here is from genome assembly GCF_001864895.1 of Curtobacterium sp. MCBA15_009. GTDB lineage: Bacteria > Actinomycetota > Actinomycetes > Actinomycetales > Microbacteriaceae > Curtobacterium. The sequence goes on along the minus strand of NZ_MJGO01000037.1, from coordinate 211,939 downwards.
CGCACCCGCGTCGCGCCCCCGCACGGGCACCGCGCCCGGATGAGTCGGGGCGCGATGCCCGTCCACGGGCGCGGCGGACGCGGGCGCCGTCACCGCTGGCACGCCGTCGTCGGCCGCCTCGGACCCCACGCGCATCGCGTCGCCCGAGGGGCGCAGTGCCCGCCGTGCCGCCAGCACCCCGTACGTCACCAGGAACGCAGCGCCCACGAGCCGGATCACCACGACCGCGGCCGGGAACCGCTCGACCACCGCCCCGACCCCGAGGACTCCGGCGACGATGAGCACGGCGTCCGAGGCCGCGCACACCACGACCGCCGCGGCCACGACACGGAGCCCGGCACCCACCGCGAGCCGGAGCAGGTACGTGTTCTGCACGCCGATCGCGACGATGAGGGCCAGGCCGGTGCCGAGGCCGGAGAGCAGGGGGATCACGCTCCGACCATAGGGGCGTGATCGTGTGTAGACCAGCTCACGTTCCTGCAGCGCCGTAAGCTCAGCTGCATGCTCCGGCTGCAGCGCGACCACCTCGAGACGCTCCTCGCCGCCGTCGACCACGGCACCCTCGACGCCGCGGCTCGCGCGCTGGCGGTCACCCCCTCCGCGGTGTCGCAGCGCATCAAGTCGATGGAGCAGCAGCTCGGCCGGGTGCTCCTGCAGCGCACCACCCCGGTGCGGCCGACCGCCGACGGCGAGGTGGTCCTCCGGCACGCGCGGCAGGCCCGACTCCTCGACGAGGAGACCGCCCGGGCCCTCGGCGACGGCGGGTCCGTCGTGCCGTCGATCCCCCTCGCGGTGAACGCCGACTCGCTCGGCACCTGGTTCCTCGACGCCCTCGCCCTGGTCCGCGCCGACACCGAGGTCGTCTTCGACCTGCACCGGGAGGACCAGGACCGCACCGCCGAGCTCCTGCGCGCCGGCACGGTGATGGGCGCGGTCACGGCCGAGGCGGACCCGGTGCAGGGCTGCTCCTCGGTGCCGCTCGGCATCGACCGGTACCGGGCCGTCGCCTCGCCCGCGTTCGTCCAGCGGTACCTCGGCGACACCGGGACCGAGCGGCGGATGCTGCGACGGCTCGACGAGGTCCCGCTCGTCGACTACGACCGCGACGACGACCTGCAGCAGGGCTACCTGCGCCAGGTCCTCGGCCACGCACCGGGTGGCCCGCGCCACTTCGTGCCCACCTCGGCCGACTTCGCCCGTGCCGTCGCTCTCGGCTTCGGCTGGGGGTTGCTGCCCGAGGCGCAGTGCCTCGGAGCGATCGCGCGCGGGGACCTCGTCGAGCTGGCGCCGGGGCGGCAGGCCGACGTGGCGCTGTGGTGGCAGCGGTGGAACCTGGCGTCACCGCTGCTCGAGCGGGTGTCCGAGGCGGTCCGGGCGACGGCGGCCGACCGGCTGCACCCGCCACGGGGGCGACGGGTCGCGGGCGCCTAGACCGTCGCGCGGTAGCGGAGGCCGTCCACGAGCAGCCCCACCATGAGCAGGCTCTGTTCGGCGGTGGGTGCGCCGTGGCACAGGTTCGCGACGGCGTGCAGGAGCTGTGGGGCGTCGACGTCGGCGCGGATCGTCCCGGCGTCGGCCGCGGCGGCGAGCAGGCCGGCGAGTGCGCCGCCGAGGTGTGCGAGGAAGTAGTCGGGGAGCGCCTCGAACGCCGGGTCGCCGGAGTGCAGGGCTGCGGCGAGGCCCCGCTTCGTGGCGACGAACTCCGTGAACCGCTGCAGCCAGCGGGCGAGGGCCTCGTCGGGTGCGTGGGTGGCGGCGAGCTCCGGAGCGGCGGCGGCGCAGGCGTCCACCGCCTGCTGGAAGACCGCGACGACGAGGTCCGAGCGCTGGGGGAAGTGTCGGTACAGCGTCCCGACGCCGACTCCGGCTCGATCGGCGATCACCTTCGCCGGGGCGTCGACGCCGTCGCTGGCGAAGACCGCCTTCGCGGCGTCGGTCAGGGCGTCGGCGTTGCGACGGGCGTCGGCGCGCACGGATCCTCCTCTTGCGGAAACGGAAAGCCCTTCCGTATCCTTCCGGAAGGGTGTTCCACTTGGTGCCACGATACGGTACCGACCCGCGGAACGCCACCGACAGGAGGCACGCACATGCAGTACCGCACCCTCGGCCGCACCGGCATCCAGGTGAGCCCCTTCGCCCTCGGCGCCATGATGCTCGGCACCGACGGCCGCATCGGCAACGGCGACGAACAGGACTCGATCCGGATCGTCCACCGGGCCCTCGACGCCGGCATCAACTTCATCGACACCGCCGACCGTTACTCGCAGGGCGGGTCGGAGTCCCTCGTCGGGAAGGCGCTGGCAGGCCGTCGCGACGACGTCGTCATCGCGACGAAGTTCAACGGGCCGATGGGCGACGACCCGAACCGCCGCGGGAACTCGCGACGGTGGATCACGACCGCGGTCGAGGACTCGCTCCGCCGCCTGCGGACCGACCACATCGACCTGTACCAGGCGCACCGCCCGGACGACACCGTCGACCTCGAGGAGACCCTGTCCGCGCTCACCGACCTGGTGCGGAGCGGCAAGGTGCGGGCGATCGGGTCGTCGGACTTCCCGGCCTCGATGCAGGTCGAGGCGCAGTGGACGTCGGAGCGCCGCGGTCTCGAGCGCTTCCGCACGGAGCAGCCGACGTACTCGATCCTCAACCGCGGCATCGAGCGCGAGGTGCTCCCCGTCGTCCAGCGCTACGGCATGGGGGCGCTCGTCTGGAGCCCGCTGGCGGGCGGCATGCTGACCGGCCGGTTCCGCAAGGGGCAGGAGAGCGACCTCGCCCGTGTCGGCATGTTCCGGCACAACAGCGACGAGCGGCGCATCGACGCGGTCGAGCAGGTGGTGGCCCTGTCCGAGGAGACGGGGATCCGGATGACCCACCTCGCGATGGCGTTCGCGATCGCGCACCCCGGGGTCACGAGTGCCCTGATCGGCCCGCGGTCGATGGAGCAGCTCGACGATCTGCTCGCGGGCGCCGACGTCGTGCTGTCGGACGAGGTGCTCGACCGGATCGACGCCATCGTGCCGCCCGGGTCCGACGTCGGTCGGCTCGACCAGCAGTACGACCCGCCGGCCGTCCTCGACCCTGCGCTGCGCCGTCGCACCGTCGCGGACCGACCCGCGAGCGCCTGACCGCGACAGCCCGCGCTGCCGGTCAGGTCTGGCAGCGCGGGCACCAGTAGGTGTCCCGCAGGGTGAGTTCCGAGTCCCCGAGCTCGCCGTGCCGGACCGGGGTGCCGCACCGCAGGCACGGCTTGCCGGCCCGTCCGTAGACCCAGAACCGCCGCCCGGGGCGGTCGACGCCGGTGGTCACCCGGTTGCTGCGGTCGCGGTTCGCCGTGATGAGCCGGCTCGCGAGCGCGATCGTCCGCGCCGGGTCGGGGACCTCGCTCACGGGGCGCGTCGGCAGCACACCGCGCAGGAAGCAGAGCTCGTTCCGGTACACGTTGCCGAGCCCGGCGAGCACCCGCTGGTCGAGCAGGGCGAGTCCGACCGGGCGGGACGGGTCCCGCAGCAGGTTCTCGCGTGCCAGGTCGGCGTCCCAGTCGGGTCCGAGCAGGTCCGGTCCGAGGTGCCCGACGACCTCGGACTCGCGGTCGCGCGGCACGATCTCGAGCACGCCGAGCGTGAAGCCGACGGTGGAGACGTCCGCGGCGTCGAGGACCGCACGGGCCTGGTGCGCTGGTCGTCGCCAGCGGTCACCGGGGGCGTACACGTCCCACCGCCCCTCCATCTTGAGGTGCGAGTGCACGGTGAGATCACCGATCCGGTGGAGCAGGTGCTTGCCGCGGGGCACGACCTCGTCGACGGTCCGGCCGACCAGGTCGACCGTCGCGAACGCGGGCACGCGGAAGTCGCTGCGCGTCAGCACCTTGCCCGCGAGCGCGGCGTGCAACCGACGTGCCGCTCGGTAGACGGTGTCGCCCTCAGGCACGGAGCCGGAGTCCCTGCGGGGTGGCGGTGAACCCGGCCTCGCGCAGTGCGCCGCCGAGCGGGGTCTCGAGGACGAAGTCGCCGTCGACCCGTTCCACGGCGAGCTTCCGCAGCCCGGTCCGCACGGTCGTCGCGATCGACGCGGCCGCGACCGCGAGGTCCGCCGGGTCGTCGGTGAACGTCAGCACGGACTTGCCGCCGCGCTCGACGTAGACCGCGAGTCGACCGTCGACCGTCGTCACCAGGGCGCCGGCCTTGCGACCGGGGCGGTGACCGCGAGCCTTCGTCCCGACGTCGTCGCCGCCCGCAGAGCCGCCAGAGCCGCCGGAGCCGCCGGAGCCGTCGGTGTCGTCGGTGTCGCCCGTCGGCGCATCCGTCGGCCACGGCAGCGACGCTCCGAAGGGGTTCGCGGGGTCGGTCGCCGCGAGCGTCAGTGCCTCGCGCTTCCGGTCCGGGTCGGTGCGTTCGTCGTCGTCGAGGTCACGGGCGTAGGTGCGCAGCCGGTCGATGGTCGGACCGGTCGCGAACTGCGCCGCCCCGAGTCCCTCGATGAAGTACCCGCGGCGGGCCCGGCCGGACTCCTCGAACCGGGAGAGCACCCGGTAGACGCCGGCGAACCCGCCCCGGACCCCCTCGACCTGCACGGCCCCGCGGGTCACGACGCCGTAGCGCTCGAGCAGTTGTTCGGCGGTCGCGGCGGCGCGCAGCGTCGAGTCGGACTCGGCCAGGGGCAGCAGCGACCAGCGGCCGCCGACGGACGGCGGTCCGGACTGCGTCGGCAGGGTCGGACGGCGACGACCGCGGTAGGCCCGTGCCCGGGGCGTGCTCGTGCTCTTCGCCGCACCGCCGAGCATGGCGCGGAGCGGCGCGAAGGTGTCGTTCGTGATCTGCCCGGCCCAGACGAGGTCCCACAGGGCGGTGGTCAGTGCCTTGTCGTCGGTGCTGCCGACGGCCTGTCCGAGCTGTCGGAAGAAGTACGCGCCGCCGCCGGCCAGGGCGCCGAGCACGTCGCGCTGCAGCTCGGTCGTCTCGTCGCCGGAGGGCTCGGCGAGCGTCGTCGCGGCGGACTCGGCCAGGTGCAGGCGCACCCACCCGTCGTTGCCGGGCAGGGTGCCGCCGCCGGACCAGAGGACCTCGCCCGTGGCGGTGAGCTCGTCGAGCATGCTCGTCGAGTAGTCGGTCACACGGGTCGGCAGCACCAGGGTCTCCCACGCGCTGGCCGGCAGCGCGACGCCGGCGAGCTGGTCGACGACCTGCAGCACGCCGTCGACGCCGCGCAGGCCGCCGCGGGTGCCGGGGGCCTGCACGTGCTGCCATGCCGGCAGGAAGCGGGCGAGCGTGTCCGGTGAGACCGGCTCGACCTCGTGGCGGAGGGCGGCGAGCGACTTGGTGCGGATCCGGCGGAGGACCTCGGAGTCGCACCACTCGGCGCCCTGGCGGTCGGGTCGGAACTCGCCCTCGACCACCCGGCGGTCGGCGACGAGCCGGCGCAGGGTGTCCTGCACGACGGCGATGCCGAGCCCGAGCCGTCCCGCGGCGTCCTGCGCCGAGAAGGGCCCGTGCGAGCGGGCGTACCGGCCGATCAGGTCGCCGAGGGGGTCGGCGACGGGTTCCACGAACGCCGTCGGCACCCCGATCGGCAGGGGCACGCCGAGGGCATCGCGGAGTCGGGAGGCGTCCTCGATCACGGCCCACCGGGTCGACCCGGCGTGCGAGAACGACAGGACGCGGCGGTCGCGTTCCAGGGCGGTGAGGGTCTCGCGGACCTCGGTCTCGGCCGCCGCGCGGTCCGGGGCGTCGGAGAGCCAGCTGCGGTCCACGGCCTCGGACAGCTCCAGCGCCCCGACCAGGCGCAGCACGTCGACGAGCCCCTCGGCGTCGCGGGCGCGACGGTCGGGCGAGAGCCGTTGCAGGTCCTGCTCGACGGACGCGATGACGGCGGGGTCGAGCAGCTCGCGCAGTTCGGCGCGGCCGAGCAGCTCGCCGAGCAGGGTGGAGTCGAGCGACAGCGCCGCGGCCCGTCGCTCGGCCAGGGGCGAGTCGCCCTCGTACATGAACGCCGCGACGTACCCGAACAGGATCGACCGGGCGAAGGGCGACGGGGTCTCGGTCTCGGTCTCGACCAGGCGGATGCGGCGGCCCGCGATCTCGTCCGCGATGCCGAGCAGGGCCGGCACGTCGTACACGTCCTGCAGGACCTCGCGCACGGTCTCGAGCACGATCGGGAACGTCGGGTACTTGCGGGCGACCTCGAGCAGCTGCGAGGCCCGTTGCCGCTGCTGCCAGAGCGGCGACCGCTGCCCCGGGTTCCGGCGCGGCAGCAGGAGCGCACGCGCCGCGCACTCGCGGAACCGGGCCGCGAAGAGTGCCGAGCCGCCGACCTCGTCGGTGACCAGGGCTTCGAGGTCGTCGCGCTCGAACACGAACAGGTCGGCGCCGGGGGGTTCGGCGTCGGTCTCGGGGATCCGGACGACGATGCCGTCGTCGGCGGCCATGGCGTCGCCGTCGATGCCGTGCCGCTCGTGCAACCGGGCACCGACCGCGAGCGCCCACGGTGCGTGCACCTGCATGCCGTACGGCGAGTGCAGGATGAGCCGCCAGTCGCCGAGTTCGTCGCGGAACCGTTCGACCACGAGCGTGGTGTCGTTCGGCACGTGCCCGGTGGCGACGCGCTGGTCACGCAGGAAGGTCAGCAGGTTCGTGACGGCGCGCTCGTCGAGGCCGCCCGCCGCGACCCGGGCACGGGCGTCGTCGTCCGAGGCGCCCTCGACCTCGCGCACGAAGGCCCCCGTCGCACGCCCGAGCTCGGCGGGGCGGCCGATGCCGTCGCCCTTCCAGAAGGGCACCCGACCGGGCTGCCCGAAGGCGGGGCTGACGATGACGCGGTCGTGCGTGATCTCCTCGATCCGCCAGCTCGTCGCACCGAGTGCGAAGACGTCGCCGACGCGGGACTCGTAGACCATCTCCTCGTCGAGCTCGCCGACGCGGGACGCCTTCTCGCCCACCATGAACACCCCGAACATGCCGCGGTCGGGGATGGTGCCGCCGCTCGTCACCGCGAGCCGCTGGGCCCCTGGCCGGCCGGTCAGGGTGCCGTGCACGCGGTCCCAGACCAGCCGCGGGCGGAGTTCGGCGAACTCGTCGCTCGGGTAGCGGCCGGTCACCAGGTCGAGCGTGGCGTCGAACGCCGAACGCGGGAGTCCGCTGAAGGGGGCGCTGCGGCGGACCAGGTCGAACCAGTGCTCGACGTCGACGGTGTCGATCGCCCCGGCGGCGACGGTGTGCTGGGCGAGGACGTCGAGCGGGTTGGCGGGGACCGAGATCGACTCGATCTGCCCGGAGACCATCCGCTCGACGGTGACCGCGCTGTTGACGAGGTCGGCGCGGTGCTTCGGGAACAGCACGCCTCGGGAGATCTCGCCGACCTGGTGGCCGGCGCGGCCGACGCGCTGCAGCCCGCTGGCGACGGACGGCGGCGCCTCGACCTGCACGACGAGATCGACCTCGCCCATGTCGATGCCGAGTTCGAGCGAGCTCGTGGCGACCACGCACCGCAGTCGTCCGGACTTCAGGTCGTCCTCGATGATGGCGCGCTGGTCCTTCGACACCGAGCCGTGGTGGGCGCGGGCGAGCGCGGGGACCGTGGCGTCGGACCCGCCGCCGCCCGTCTGCCCGGACGCACCGATGAGCTGCGCGGGCGGCCGTTGCGGAGCGACGGCGTGCGCCGACGTCCGCGCGGGGGACTGCGGACGGCCGCCACCGGCCGACGGACCACCCGCCGGCACGAGGGACGCTGCGGCCTCTGTCGGTGCTGCGGCCGCGAGCACGCGTTCCTCGTGGATCTCGTTGAGCCGCGCGGTCAACCGCTCGGCCAGTCGCCGCGAGTTCGCGAACACGATGGTCGACCGGTGTTCCTCGATGAGGTCGACCACGCGTTCCTCGACGTGGGGCCAGATCGAGCCGTTCGTCGGCGCGTCGGTGGCGTCGGCGCCGACGGGCGGTGCGCCGAGCTCGGTCATGTCGTCGACCGGCACGACCACACGCAGGTCGAAGGTCTTCTGGGCGGGCGGCGCGATGATCGTCACCGGGGCGCGGCCACCGAGGAAGCGGGCGACCTCTTCTGCCGGGCGGACGGTCGCGGACAGCCCGATGCGCTGCACGGGCTTCTCGAGCAGGTCGTCGAGGCGTTCCAGCGAGACGGCGAGGTGGGCGCCGCGCTTGGTCGACGCGACGGCGTGGACCTCGTCGACGATGACGGTGTCCACGTTGACCAGCGTCTCGCGCGCCTGCGACGTGAGCATCAGGTAGAGGGACTCGGGGGTCGTGATGAGGATGTCCGGCGGCTGTCGCAGCAGCTTCTGCCGGTCGGACGACGGGGTGTCACCGCTCCGGACGCCGACGGTGACGTCCGGGGGTTCGAGTCCGAGGCGTCGCGCGGTCTGGGTGATCCCGACGAGCGGGCTGCGCAGGTTGCGTTCGACGTCGACACCGAGGGCCTTGAGCGGGGAGACGTAGAGCACGCGCGTGCGCTGCTTCGCCGGCGGGCGGTCCGTCGCGCTGATGAGCCGGTCGATCGACCACAGGAACGACGCCAGGGTCTTGCCGGAGCCCGTCGGGGCGATGACGAGCGCGTGCTGCCCCGTGGAGACGGCGTCCCATGCGCCGGCCTGCGCCGGGGTGGGGGCGTCGAAGGCGCCGCGGAACCACTCGGCGGTGGCGGGGGAGAAGCGCTCGAAGACGTCCGTCATGGTCCGACCCATCCTGCCCGTCACCACCGACAGCGGCCCGTGCGGACGTACCCCTTGACGAAGCGATAGGTAACGATCTATCGTTCAGACATCGCGATACGACGAAGACGATCCTGTCACACCGTCCGCGAGCCGACTCAGCACGACGGAAGGACGCACCATGCGACCCATGCACGACCACTTCGACACCGACCAGCACCCGCGCGGCCCCCACTTCGGCGGCGCGCGGCACCACCACGGCGCCGGCTTCCCCGGCCGCGACCGCGGCGACCACGACCACGGCGGACGCGGCGGCTTCGGTCGCGGCTTCGGCCCCGGATTCGGACCCGGCTTCGGCGGTCCGGGGTTCGGCGGTCCCGGCTTCGGCCGGGAACGCCGTCGCCGCGGCGACGTCCGCCTCGCGATCCTCGGCCTGCTGGCCGAGGGCCCGCAGAACGGCTACGCCGTCATCAAGACCATCGCCGAACGCACCGACGGCGCCTGGAAGCCGAGCCCCGGCTCGGTCTACCCGACGCTCCAGCAGCTGGTGGACGAGGACCTCGTCGTCTCGACGGGCGACGGCCGGAAGACGCTCTTCGAGCTCACCGACGCGGGCAGGGCCGAGGCGCAGGCCAAGGCGGACGACATCGCCGCGGCCTTCGACGCGCCGGGCCTGCCGGACTCGTCGCGCGAGTTCGTCGAGGCGCTCCGGAAGACCATGGGCGTCCTGCACATGTACCGCACCAGCGCGACGGAGGAGCAGGCGAAGGCCGCCACCGCCAAGATCGACCAGCTCCGCAAGGACCTGCTGCAGATCCTCGCCGACTGACGGACAGCAGGCACGGTGGCGGCCCACCCCGCGCCTCCCGTCCACATCGTGAGCAGCAACGGTCGAGTCCGCACACCGGACCCGACCGTTCCTGCTCACCGAGCGCCTCGAGCGCCTCGAGCACCTCGAGCGCCTCGAGCGCGCCGAGCGCGCCGACTACGCCCCGATGAACGCGGCCACGTCCGCCAGCTCCGCCGCCGACACCGCGTGCGGCAGGCCCGCGTACGTCCGGTCGGTCACGTCGGTGTGCGTCACCGCCCACGCCTGCGTGCGCGCGGTGGCCTCGACCGGGATCACCGGATCGAGGTCGCCGTGCCCGAGGAACACGCGCGGCCGGACGGCTGCCACGGCCTCGTCCCGTGCGTCGGTGACGCCGGGCACCACGAACCCGGACAGCGACACTGCGAAGGCGAAGCCCGCGGGCCGGGCACGCAGGAGCTGGAGCGCCATCGAACCGCCCTGCGAGAAGCCGAGCAGTCCGATCCTCGGGTGGTCGGCGGCGACGGCGTCGACCCAGCGGAGCACCCCGGCGACGGCGTCGTCCACCGGCGCGAGCGCGGGGGAGCCCTGCGTCCCGAGCGGGTACCAGCTGAACCCCTGACCCCACGGCATCGGGGCGCGCAGCGACGCGACCGTCCAGGCCGGCGGCAGTGCGGGTGCGAGGCCGAGCAGGTCCTGCTCGTCCGACCCGACCCCGTGCATGGCCACGAGCAGGGGCGTCCCGGCCCGTTCCGACTCCGGTCTGGTCCACCGCACCACGTCCGCATCGATCACGGTGACCACGCTAACCGTCCACAGGTGCCCGCGCCGTGCGCCGAACTCGCCGCCGGCCCTGGTAGACACGGTGCATGGCCACGCTGCGAACCCCCGACCCCGATCCCGACTCCGGTTCCGGCTGGCTGTCCGACGAGGAACTCGCGACCGTCCGACGCCGGCTGCCGATCTGCTACGTCGAGGCCGTCCCGGTCCGCACCGACGGTCTCGGCGTCGTGACCGAGGTGGGCGTGCTCCTGCGGGTCTCCCCGAGCGGTTCGATCGCCCGCACGCTCGTCTCCGGCCGCGTGATGTTCGGCGAGTCCATCCGCACCGCCCTGTTCCGGCACCTCGAGAAGGACCTCGGTCCGATGGCGTTCCCGCAGCTGCCGTCGAGCCCGACCCCGTTCACCGTCGCCGAGTACTTCCCGCTGCCGGGCGCCTCGGTCTACACCGACGAGCGCCAGCACGCGATCTCGCTCGCGTACGTCGTCCCGGTCACGGGCACGTGCGAGCCGCGCCAGGACGCCCTCGAGCTCACCTGGATGAGCCCGATGGAGGCCGCCTCGGACGCGGTCGCCAACGAGATGGAGGGCGGCCGTGGTGCACTGCTCCGTGCCGGCCTGGCCTCGGTCGGCGCGTTGCCCTGACCGGTCCCCTGGACCCGACACGACGAAGCCCCCGGATCCGATCGGATCCGGGGGCTTCGCAGCGCGGTGCGGGACCGGCTTACTTGTTGTCGTTCTTGAAGCTGTCGGCGACGCCGTGTGCGGCGTCCTTGACGTCCGTGACGCCCTGCTTCGCCGAGGCCTTGCCCTGGTCGGTCTGGCCCTCGGCCTTGAGGCGGTCGTTGTCGGTCGCGTTGCCGACGGCTTCCTTGACCTTGCCGGCCGCCTTCTCGGCGGCGTTCTTGATGTCTTCGATGCCTGCCATGGGCACTCCTTCCAGTAGCTGACGTTTCCCCGTCAGCCGCTCGCGCGGCATCCGGTGCCCTGGAAGGTACCCGGTGACGTGCGCCGCTTCGCAGCGCACGTCAAGGTTCGCCGAGGCCGGTCGAACGGGTCAGTGGCGGTCGGCGGCACCGGCCGGACGGGAGGCGCGGCGCGAGTTCCCGCGACGGTTGCCGCCCGACTCGTTGCCGGCGCCACGGCCGGCGGCGTAGCCGCCGTCCGAGGACCAGACGGCCGACGAGCCACCGCGCACGACGTCGCTGCTGCCCGAGCGACGGGCACCGCCGCCGCGACGACCACCCGTCGAACCGGCGGCCGGGGCGCCCGAGCGACCGGCGCCCTCGGACCGGGTGCCGCGGGCCGGACGACCCTGACGGCCGCCGGCGGTACCGGCGGACTCGGTGGCCGAGCCGGCGCGCGCGGGCTGCCCCGCGCCTCCCGACCGACCGCCGCGACCACGGCGACGACCGGCGCCGTCACCGGCGGACTCGGCGGAACGCTGGCGGGGCTGGCGCTGCTGCTGCACGGGCTCCTCGGCCACGTGGCGGACCGGGGCGACCTCGCCGACCAGGGTGGTGACGGCGGGCGACTCGGCGGTGACGCGCTGCGGCTGGACGGAGATCGCTGCGGCGCGCATCATCTGCGCGACGTCCCGACGCTCGGCGGGCATCGTCACCGTGACGACGTCGCCGGACGAGCCGGCACGAGCGGTGCGGCCGGAGCGGTGCAGGTACGCCTTGTGCTCGGTCGGCGGGTCGACGTGCACGACGAGCTCGACGTGGTCGACGTGCACACCGCGGGCGGCGACGTCGGTGGCGACGAGGACGAGGGCCTCGCCGGACGAGAACTTCGCGAGGTTCCGCTCACGGGCGCCCTGGGACAGGTTGCCCTGCAGGTCGACCGCCGGGATGCCCTGACTGGTGAGCTGCTTGGCGAGGCGCTTGGCGTGGTGCTTCGTGCGCATGAAGAGGATGCGGCGGCCGGTGCCCGAGGCGAGCGTCGTGACGAGCTGCTTCTTGGCGTCGGCGTCGGCGACCTCGAACAGGTGGTGCGTCATCGCCTCGACCGGGCTGGTCTCGTCGTCGACCGAGTGCATCACCGGGTCGTGCAGGAACTTCTTGACGAGCTTGTCCACGCCGTTGTCGAGCGTCGCCGAGAACAGCAGGCGCTGCCCCTTCGTCGGCGTGGCCTGCATGATCTTGGTGACGCCGGGCAGGAAGCCCATGTCGGCCATGTGGTCGGCCTCGTCGAGGACGGTGACCTCGATGTCGTCCAGGTGCACGTGGCCCTGCTGCATGAGGTCGGCGAGACGACCCGGGCACGCCACGACGACGTCGACGCCGCCGCGGAGGGCGTCGACCTGACGGCCCTGCCCGACACCGCCGAAGATCGTCGTGGTGTTGAGGCCCATCGCCTTGGCGAGGGGAGCGAGGGTCGCGTCGATCTGGGTCGCGAGCTCACGGGTGGGGGCGAGCACCAGGGCGCGGGGGCGACCGGCGCGGCGCTTGCGGCCGCTGGCGGCGAGGCGGGCGGCGAGCGGGATCGCGAAGGCGATCGTCTTGCCGGAGCCGGTGCGACCGCGGCCGAGGACGTCCTTGCCCTGCAGGGAGTCGGGGAGCGTGTCCGCCTGGATCGGGAACGCGGTCTCCTTGCCCTGCTGTGCGAGGACGTCGGCCATCGGCGCGGGGACGCCGAGGTCGGAGAAACGGATGTCTTCGGTGGTCATGGTGACCTTTCGAGCCGGAGGGGTCCGGCTGTGGGCGCACTTGCGAGGCAGCGCGCGGGCGGGATGCGCGCCAACGGAGGTGGCTGGCGCAGTCGCCGCAGCAGAGAAGCCTGGGCACCTTCGTGAGGTGCTCGATCATCGACCGCGATCCGTGGGATCGGTGGTCGGGAGTTCGGGGCGTCCGTACGACGCACGAGGCGATCGGCGCCTCGAGTACGTCCAGCATAGCGCGCCGAGGCCGGATCGCCGAGGACCGGGCCGTTCGCCGCGCGCGTGCGAGGATTCCGGGGTGCGCACACGAACCGTCCTGCTGACCACCGCGATGGCCCTGGTGGCCGTCCTCGGCACCGCCGGGTGCGCCGAGGCCGCGCCGGCCGGGGGCGCCGGCACCGCCCGGGCGGCATCGACGGCGGGGTACACGAACCTGCCGACGTCGGGTCGCCCGGACTACCAGCTCGGCGGGGCGTACGCGCCGCCGTCCGGTGTGACGATCGTCGAGCGCGACAGCACCGCGAAGCCCGCGAAGGGCACGTACGACATCTGCTACGTCAACGGGTTCCAGACCCAGCCCGAGGCCGCGCGCACGTGGACGAAGTCGTACCCGTCCGCGATCCTCCGCGACCGAGCGGGCAAGCCGGTCTCGGACCCGGGGTGGCCGGACGAGATGCTCCTCGACACCCGGACCGCCGCGAAGCGCGCCCTCATCACGAAGGTGCTCGCGAAGACCATCGCCCGCTGCGGTGACCGCGGCTTCGACGCCGTCGAGTTCGACAACCTCGACTCCTGGACGCGGAGCGGGAAGCGGCTCACCCGGGCCGGCAACCTCGCGCTCGCGAAGTCGCTCGTCACGACCGGCCACCGGCACGGGCTGGCCGTCGGGCAGAAGAACACCCCGCAGCTCGGCGCGTCCGGCCGCGAGCAGACCGGGTTCGACTTCGTCGTCGCCGAGGAGTGCGTGCAGTACCGGGAGTGCGCGGCGTACACGAAGGCGTACGGCGGGCGGGTCATCGACGTCGAGTACGCCGACACCCTCGAGCGCTCGTGGGGGTCGGTGTGCCGCCTGACGAGCCGCCCGGCCATGACGATCCTGCGCGACCGCGATCTCGTGACCCCGTCGAGCGACGAGTACGTCTTCGAGCACTGCTGACGGCGGACGCCGGGCCGCGGCGAGGGGCTCCCCGTCTAGGCGGGCCAGGCGTCGCGGAGGGCCGTCGCGGCCTGCTCGGCGGACAGGCCGGCCGCCCGCGCCGCCGCGGCGAGCTCCCGCGCCGCGTCGGCCACGGCGTCCGGCACCTCGGCCGGGCGCACCACCCGGGTGCCGGCACCGCGCGCCGTGTGCACGAGTCCGGCCTCCTCGAGCAGCTGGTAGGCCTTCGCGACCGTCCCCGCCGCCAGCCCGAGCTCGTCCGCGAGCCCGCGCACGCTCGGCAGCCGTTCGCCGTCGACCAGGTACCCGGCGGCGATCTGCGCCGCGATCTGCGAGCGCACCTGTTCGAAGGGCGGGATGCGCCCGCCGGCGTCGATCGCGACCAGTCCAGCCATGCGTTCCACCCTAGAAGTCGTACTGCTCGCCGACCGGGATCGGCACGGCCACGGTGTTGCCGCGCGGCGCGAGCGGGCACGCCCACGCCGGGTCGTACGCGCACGACGGGTTGTACGCGAAGTTGAAGTCGAGGACGAGCGACCCGGCGTCGTCGCCGCCCAGGTCCGAGCCCTTGATCGTGTCGAGCAGGTAGCGCCCGCCGCCGTACGTCCCGCGCGCCTTGCCGGCACTGGCGTCCTTCACCGGGACGAACAGGCCGCCCGCGTAGCCGCCGTGCGACCACACGTCGAGCGTGCCGACGCCCGGCACGCTGACGACGCCGAGCCGGTCGAAGTGCACGATGCCGTCGGTGCCGGTCTCGAAGTCGAACGCCGCGGGCTCCGTGGGCTCGATGCGGACCTCGAACCGCCAGTGGGGGTCGTAGTCGGGGACGGGCAGCGACTCGAAGTCACGGGCGTCCTCGTCGAGCAGCGGTGACGCCGGGTGCTCCGCGAACATCGCGTCGCGCGTCTCCCGCCACATCGCGTGCGCGACCTGCGGGTCGGGGGTCGCCCGGACCCGCCGGTACAGGTCGAAGGTCATCCGTCGCCAGTCGACCGTCGCGAGCGTGCTCCGCACGTGGTCGTCGGTCGTCGGCTCGTCGGGGCGCGTCTGGCTCACGTGGTCGAGGCTACGCCGCTGCGCGGTGGACGGGAGGCCCGACCCGCGCCCGTCAGGCACCGTCCGTCCGCCACGTGGGCGCGAGGGCGCGCATCCGGGACGCCCGCCACTGCCAGATCACCCACATGCCCGGCCAGAGGAGCGCGCCGAGGGGCCACGGCCGCATCCGGTAGGTCAGGCGGTCGAGCAGCAGCGTGCGCCCGCCGGGTGCGGGGACGACGGCCATCCGGTGCCGCATCGTCATCCGCCCGAACAGCCCCGAGGTGCCGCCGCCGTTGTCGCGCTGCACCGGGACCCCCTCGACCTCGTACAGGTCGAGGTCGACGTGCGTGTCGCCGCTCGGCACGAGGCCGAAGGCGCTCGCCGTGATCGGGTGCGGGTGCCCGGGCTCCCACCGGCGCGGGAACCCCTGCGGGTCGCGCGAGCGGTAGACGAGGAACGGCTTCGTCACCGCCACCATCACGGACGGGGACAGCAGGGCGTCGCGCACGGTGTCGACCGGCGCGTCGAGGATGATCCGGAGGCCGACGTGCATGGGTCGACCGTACGCGTGCGCCGCCCTAGGCGTGCCGGGCCGAGCGACGCCGGGCGCCCTCGGCCCGGTCGTGCCGGCGGAGCCGCTCGGCCAGGGACATCCGGACCGTCGGCCACTCGGACGCGATGACGGAGAACACGACCGTGTCGCGCAGGGTGCCGTCGCGGCCGATCCCGTGGTTCCGCAGCACGCCGTCCTGCTTGGCGCCGAGGCCGGCGATCGCCGCGCGGGACTGCTGGTTGTGCCAGTGCGTGCGGAACTCGACCGCGATGCACTGCCAGGCCTCGAACGCGTGGGACAGGAGCAGCAGCTTCGACTCGGTGTTGATGCCGGAGCGCTGTGCCGAGCGGGCCAGGAACGTGCTGCCGATCTCGACGCGGCGGTTCCCGGTGTCGATGTTCATGAAGGTCGTCGCACCGACCACGCGCCCCGTCGGTCGGTCGCGCACCGCGAAGGGCACCATCCGGCCGGCGCGGTGCTCGGCGAGCCGCCGGTCGATCTCGTCCTCGACCTGGGCGGGGGCGGGGACCGACGCGTACCAGGTGCGCCACAGGTCGCCGTCCGTGACCGCCGCCCGCAGGTCCTCGGCGTGCTCCTGCGCGAGGGGCTCGAGCGTCACACGGTCACCGGTCAGGGTGGGCACGGGGGCGATCTCCATGGAAGGTCATCCTACGGACGCGCGCTCCCGCGGACCGCCCCGAGCGACCTCCCTGTGGAGAGGGACAGCGGATCCTGTGGGCGCGGACAGGTGCGTGCCCGCGGCTATCGTGGCGGGCGTGGCAGAACGCACCCAGGAGCAGTACCAGGTCCGGTTCGCGTGGGGCACCGGCGGTGCGGCGCGCGTCGCCCACGGCGCGCACCTGCTCGTCTGGGTCGACGTCCTGCCGGCGTCCGCGGACCCGGCCGCGCAGCGGCGGGCGCTCGCCGACGCGACGGACGCGTTGCCGGAGGGGCCGGAGGTCGTGCTCGGCCACCTCGGCAACGCGGCGGCGGTCGCCGAACGGGTGACGGGCCTCCAGGCCGAGCGGGGCGACCGGTGCGTCGTCGCGGTCGTCGCCGCCGGGCTGCACCACCCGCCCGCCCTCGACGACGCCGCGGTCGCAGCGGGGGAGTCCGCCGACGTGCCGGACGCCCCGGACTTCGCGGTGGACGACCTGCTCGGCGCGGGCGCCGTCGTCGACGCGCTCGTCGCCGTCGGGATCGACCACACCTCGCCGGAGGCCGCGGCCGCGTGCGCCGCGTGGACGGGGCTGCGCCGCGGGGTGCGACACCTCGTGACGGCCTCCGAGTCCGCCGCCGGACCGGGCCGCGACGCGGCGCACGCGGCGCTCGCCGCGGGGCCGGAGCTCGTCGTCCTGCGGGAATCCCGGAGCCGGGCGTAGCGTTCGGTCCGATCAGCACCCAGCGAGCGAAGGAGCAACGCCATGAAGGCAGTCGTCGGAGACACCGTGGTCGCAGAGGCCCCGCAGGAGGACCTCATCCAGATCGAGGGCAACTGGTACTTCCCGCCGTCGAGCGTGAAGTCCGAGCTGTTCACCGAGAGCCCCACCCAGTACCACTGCCCGTGGAAGGGCGACACGCAGTACTACACGGTGAACGTGGACGGGCAGGCGCTGCAGGACAACGCCTGGTCGTACCCGACGCCGATCCCGTCGTCCTTCGACCGCGTCGGCAAGGACTACTCGGGCTACGTCGCGTTCTGGAAGGGCGTCCGCGTCGTCGACTGACGCACCGGACGGCCCGACGTCGCGCGGCCTCACCCCGTCAGCGTGAGGACGACCAGCGCGACGTTGAGCGCCACGATCACCGCCGCGATCACCCACGCCACCGCGCGGGTGATCGCGGCGTTCACGTCCGCACCCATCACGCTCCGGCGCGAGGTGTAGGTGACGAGCGGCACGATCGCGAAGGCGATGCCGAAGCTCAGCACCACCTGGCTCACCACGAGCAGCATCGTCGCGTCCGCCTGCACCGCGAGCAGGACGATCGCGGGGACGAGGGTCACCAGCCGTCGGGCGACGAGCGGGATCCGCACGTGCAGGAGCCCGCGCATGATCTCGGCCCCGGCCATGCAGCCGACCGAGGTCGACGCCAGCCCGGAGGCGAGCAGCCCCACGGCGAAGAGCACGCCGACCACCGGGCCGACGTGCTCGGCGATCGCCCGCTGCGCGCCCGGGATCGAGTCGGTCCCGGCGACGCCCGGCAGCGTCGCCGCGGCGAGCACGAGCATGCAGATGTTCACGCCGCCGGCCACCACCAGGGCGAGTCCGACGTCCCACCGGGTCGCGACGAGCACGCGCCGGCGTTCCGGACCGGCCGGGACCTCGCCGTGCCGGTCGCGGGCGAGCGCCGAGTGCAGGTACACCGCGTGCGGCATCACCGTGGCGCCGAGCATCGAGGCCGCGAGCAGCACCGAGCCGGCGCCCTCGAAACGGGGCACGAGGCCGCCGACGAGCTCGGCGGGCGAGACCTGCGCGAACAGCAGGCCGCCGCAGAAGCCGACGGTGAGCACGACGAGCATGGCGGTGACGACCGTCTCGAAGGCGCGGGTGCCACGGCGGCTCTGCAGCGTGAGCAGCAGCATCGAGACGACCCCGGTGACGAGCCCGCCGGCCACGAGCGGCAGCCCGAAGAGCAGGTGCAGGGCGAGTGCGCCGCCGATCACCTCGGCGACGTCGGTCGCGGCGGCGACGATCTCGGCCTGCCCCCAGAACAGCAGCCGGGGGGTGCGGCGCAACCGCAGCCCGAGGTGCTCCGGCAGGGACCGGCCGGTCACGACGCCGAGCTTCGCGGACAGGTACTGCACGACGACCGCGCTGGCGTTCGCCGCGACGAGCACCCACAGCAGCAGGTAGCCGTGCTCCGCGCCGGCGGTCAGGTTCGCCGCGACGTTGCCGGGGTCGACGTAGGCGATGGCCGCGACGAACGCCGGACCGAGCAGGGTGAGCCCGGCCGCGCGACGGCGCGGGGTCTGCTCGGCGGGTGGTGCGGCGGCGGTGTCGGTCACGATCCCAGCATGCCAGAGGATTCGGCGCACCGAATCTTCGTCTTCGGTGTGGCACCGTCCTCCTGCCCTCACAACAGGTGACGCCCGCACGGGGGCTTCCTGCAGAACGTCCCGATCCACTTGGATCGACACGTCAGATCGGCGCGGACGGTGTCGAGGGAGCAACGGCCGGGGGACCGGCGCCAGGAGGACGACCCAGGGATGGAATCGACACAGCTCTCGGGTCCGGGGGACCTCGACGCGACGCCCGCGCACGAGGCGACGCCGATGCCGCGCTTCGGCTGGACCCGGGTCGCCATGGCCGTCCGGCCGATGTGGGACGCGCCCGGCGAGGTGCTCCGCATCGAGATCGCCGGCCACGACCCGCTCATCATCGACGTCGCGACGGACGCCTACTGGACGAGCACGCCGCTCGACGCGCTCCCGATCGAGCCCGACGACCTGCGCGTCGGCCGCGAGGCACGCGACGCCGAGTCCGTCGTCTCCGCCGGCCCCGGCAACGAGCTGCAGGCGTTCCTCTGGTACGTCGGCCTGAACTCCTTCCCCGGCGAGCTCGCCTGGTGGCTGCAGCGCGACGACCGCTACCGGCTGCAGCGCTGGCCGAACTTCACCACCCTCGCGCACACCCCGGACCACGTCCGGATGACCTCGCTGCTCGGGTACGCGTCGCTCACCGTCGACGAGCTCGCCGAGCAGGCGAACGTGGCCCCCACCGAGGCGCGACGCCTCATCAACGCCTTCAGCCTCATGCGCATCCTGCGTTCCGAGACGCCCGACGTCGCGATGGCGCGTCCGGCGTTCGACCGTCCGGTCCCCGCCGCAGTGCAGTCCGCACCGGCGCCCCGCAGCGGCCTGTTCCGTCGCCTGCTCGACCGGCTGGCCCGCTGATGGCCGAGCACGTCATCCTGTTCGCCGGCCCGATGGGCGCCGGCAAGACCACGGCGATCGAGGCGCTCAGCGAGGTGCCGGTCGTCCGCACCGAGGCCGCGAACACCGACCGCGAGACCGCCGACAAGGACACCACCACCGTCGCGCTCGACTACGGCGAGATCACCGTCGGCGACACCGACAAGGTGCGCCTGTACGGCATCCCCGGGCAGCGCCGGTTCGACTTCATGTGGCAGATCCTGCAGGAGCGCGCCCGCGGACTCGTCGTGCTGGTCAACGCCGACGCGCCGGACCCGGTCGCCTCGCTGATCGAGTACGTCGACGAGTTCCGCGACCTGTACGACCGCGGCGGCGTCGTCGTCGGCCTCACCCGGGCGGACGTCGCCCCCGGGATCACCGCGGCGGCGCTGTCCGACGCGCTGCAGGCGGCCCACCCCGAGATGCTCGTGCCGGTCTTCACCGTCGACCCCCGACGGACCGAGCAGATGACGACGGTGCTGCTGACGCTCGTCGCCAACATCGAGATGCGTGCGGCCATGACGCCCCCGCAGGAAGTGCACCGCTGATGTCCACCGCCCCCCACCAGGACCCCGCCGTCATCGAACTCGGCCGGGTCGAACTCTCCGCGATGCGCGAGGCCGCGAGCTCGCTGCTCACCGCCTCGCTGCTCAGCGACGACGGCTTCGAGGTCGTCCGCGTCGCCGAGTCGAACGCCGCCGCCACCGACGGCGGCCGCTTCGCCAGCATGGCGAGCTCGATCCAGGCGCTGAGCGAGGCCGTCGGCCGCGAGCTCGCGATGGGCGCCGGCGAGTACGTGATCATCGCCGCCGAGCGCGGCCACCTGATCCAGATGCGGATCCCCGGCTCCACCATCGTGCTCGCCGCGCTCTTCGACACCGACGAGATGCTCGGCAAGGCGCTCACCGTGGCCCGCCGCTGCTCCACCCGCATCGGCGAGGGTCTCGCGCAGGCGCAGCGCACCCCGACCGCGGCCACGTTCTGAACCGACGTCGGCCCCTCCACCGATCGGACCCGACCCGGGACCGGTCGACCGCACCGAACGACAAGGAAACCCGAATGTCCTCCATCACCGACTCCCTGAACGAGCTCGTCGCGGTCGACGGCGCCATGGCCGCCGCGGTCGTCGACAGCGGCTCCGGCATGCTGCTCGGCGGCGCCGGCTCCGGCATCGACCTCGAGCTCGCCGCCGCCGGCAACACCGAGGTCGTGCGCGCCAAGCTCAAGACCGCGCGCTCGCTCGGCCTCGCCGACTCGATCGACGACATCCTCATCACGCTGTCGTCGCAGTTCCACATCATCCGCCCGCTCGCCGCGCAGCCCGAGGTCTTCATCTACTTCGTGCTCGACCGTGCGAAGGCGAACCTGGCGCTCGCGCGCATGAAGGTCAAGTCGGTCGAGGGCGCTCTGCAGTTCTGATCCGCCGACACGACGAAGCGGCCCCGCGTGTGCGGGGCCGCTTTCGTCGTTCCGGGGGCGTCGCGGCAGGTCAGGCCGCGGCGCGACGGGCGCGGTGCGCCCGCACCTTCGCCCGGTTGCCGCAGCGCTGCATCGAGCACCAGCGTCGGGTCCCGCCGCGCGAGGAGTCGTAGAACACGAGCCCGCAGTCGTCCGCCGAGCAGCGGCTCAGGCGGGTGGCGCGGCCGTCGGCCTCGACGTCGTCGAAGCCGACCTCGCTGAAGAGCGCGACCGCGTCGCGCGCGACGCTCGACAGGGCCTGTGCCAGGCGCACGCGGTTCGCCCCGGCGCGACGGCGGCCACCCGGGAGGCTCGGGGGCACGTCCGGCAGGGCGGCGAACAGGTTGACGGTGTCGATGTCGTCGGGCGCGGGGCGCGTCCGGCCGGTCCCGGCACGCAGGCCCGCCGCGACCGCGGTGCGGTCGGCTGCGGTCGCCGCCGGGGCGGGTGCCGCCGCGGTGGCGAGGCGTGCGATGGCGGCGCGGAGCGCGCGGGCGTCCTGCAGCTCACGGGCACTCGCGCCGGCGTCGATCGGTTCGGTGTGGTCGCCGAGCCACTCGTCCAGGTCGGCCGGGCTCGCGAGCAGCTCGCCGAGCTGGGACCGGGGACGGCGGCCGTCCGGGTCGTCCGCGAAGCCGCCGGTGTGGGCGAAGTCGAGCGCGATCCGACCGGCGTCGAAGAACCAGGAGGATCCGGCGTCCGTGCGGATGTGCTGCCCCGTGTGCATCAGGCCAGGCTAACGGTTCACCGGCGCGCCTCCGAGCGCGGAGTGGGTCATGCGGTAGGCGCGGACACCGTCGTCGGGGCGTCGGCGGCGGTCCGGCGCCGCCACGCGATGACGTTGCGGCTGTCGAACCGTCGCGAGCACCGCGCACAGGCCAGCTGGCGCGTGGGCGTGCGGTAGCGGAAGTGCTCGTGTCCGGCCGGACAGACGCCGATCCACGGGGCGAGCTCGCTGGCGATCGGGCCGTCGTGCAGGCGGGAGCCGGTGTAACCGAGGGCGCTCGCGGTCCGCTTCCACCCGGCTCCGTGGCCGGCTCGGGGCCCGGCGAGCGCGTGGGCGACCTCGTGCAGCAGCACCTGTTCGACGTCGTCGTCGGAGAACCGTGCCGCCAGGTGCCGGCTCACCGTGATGCGCCGACGGGCGAAGTCGCACTGCCCGGCACGGGTCTTCGCGTGGTCGAACCCGAACGTCCAGGTGCCGGTGCCGAGGTGCTCCGCGATGAGCTCCTCGGCGCGCAGTCGCACGGCGTCGAGGGCCGTCACTGCTCGGCGCGGGGGTCGGCCTGGCCCTTCTTCGCCGCCCGGGCCGCGATCCGGCCCCAGATGTCGTCCGCCTCGGTCCGCGCGGCGTCCGGGGCGCCGAGCACGCGGCGACGGATCGGCGGGACCTGCTTGACCGGCTCGGCGACACGGGTCGTCGGCTCATCGTCCTCGGACCGCCGGGCGGCGATCTCCCGCGCCGTCCGGGGCTTGTCGGCGGACTCCGTCGGGTTCGAGATGGACGCGCGCATCGCGGCCTCCACCGCGGTGCGCAGGGCGTCGGTGCGCTCTGACGGGGCGCCGGCCTGGCGGAAGGCCTGGTAGGCACGCGACAGGGCGGCACGGGCCTCGTCGAAGCGGTCGACCTCGAACAGCGACCAGCCCTCGATCTCGGCGGCGGCGCCCTCGAGCTCGGGCCACTCCTCGGTCGCGGCGGTGTCCCGTGCCAGGGCGGCCTCGGACGCGGCGCGCTCGTGCCGGCCGAGGTCGTGCAGCACGTGCGCACGGCGGATGCGGGCGGCGACCTTGTCCTGGCGCTCCCCGGTGAACATCGCGAGGCGGAAGACCTCCTCGGCGACGACGAGCGACTCGTCGAGGCGGCCCAGCAGGCGGAGGAGCTCCGCTCGCTCGGCGAGGGCATCGGTGCTGCGGCTCTGCCCGAGGTCGCGGAGGCGCTGGTGCACGGCGTCCGCGTCCACCGCGGGGCGGAGGCTGATGGGCGCGAAGGTGCTGCCCGGGCTGACCCCGGCCGTCACGGGAGCCGCGTGGCGCGGTTCGCGGGATCGGTCGGACGGGTCGGGCTGCTGACGGTCATCGGGCGGGAGGGACATCGGTTCGAGGGTAGCCGCGCTCTGCCGGGAGCCGACGGTGCGACGCGCTCGGGGTTGCTCAGGCCGGGCGCGGTACCGGCGCGCCGACGGGCCTGGCAAGCCGAACGGCCCGCCGTGCCGGAGCGCGACGGGCCGTTCAGGACGGTCTCGGTCAGGAAACGGCGCCGGCTGCGGCAGCAGCGACGACACCGATGTAGACGACGAACGTCGCGATCGTCGCCACGACGGCCAGGACGATCGCGAAGATGCCCCATCCACGACCGCGCTTGGTCACGGCGGCGACGATGCCCTGCACGAGTGCCCAGAGGCCGAGCAGCGCCGCGACGCCGATCACGGCGAACGCGGTGACGAGCTGCGAGCGAACCGCCGGGTCGTTCAGCAGCTGCTGCTGGACCTCCGACTGGTCGAGCGTCGAGCCGTCCGCACCCTGACGCAGGGTGTCGATCACGTCGCCGCTGACGAGGCCGGAGCCGAGCAGGTAGCCGCCGATGACCCCGATCACGAGCGAGAGCAGCCCGAGCACGAACGCGACGACGCCGAGGGTCTTCTTCTTGGCCTTCGGCTCCTCGTAGCCCTGCCACGAGGGCGCTCCGCCGTCGTGCGTCGGCGCCGCGGCGTACTGCTGCTGCCCGTACTGCTGCTGCCCGTGGTCGTGCTGCTGCCCGTACTGCTGCTGGCCGTGCTGCTGTCCGTACTGGGGCTGGCCGTACTGCTGCTCGCCGTACTGCGGCGCCGAGCCCGGTGCCGCGTCGGTGCGCTCGCCGTAGCGGGGCGCGTCGGCGGCGGGCTGCTGCGGCGAACCGTTCCAGTCCGGCGTCCGGCCGTCGCCCGCGCGGTCCTCGTTGCTCCGGTCGTCGTTCGTCATCGGGGGTTCCCATCGCTCGGTCGTGCTCGTGCACGGTCGTGCTGTCCATCCTGACAGCCGCCCCCACCGCTGTCCGGAACCCGGGGCCCGCCGGTGGTCAGCCCCCGAACACGCTCCGGTTCGGCTCCGGCGACGCCACCGCGGTCGCGTCGGTCACGATCGGCGCTCCGGCGACGAACGCCCGCAGCTCGGCGCCGTGCACGACCTTCGCCGGCATCGGGTCGGACGAGTACCGCCGCGGCATGTCCGCCACCGGCAGCTCCGTCGGTGAGCCGAGCAGCACGATGTTGCCGAACCGCCGGCCCTTGAGCATCCCGGTGTCCGCGACGGCCGCGACCGACGGCAGCACCGACTGCAGCGTCGAGGCCTGCCCCCGCGCGAAGGCCAGCCCCGCACCGTCGGCGACGTTGACCGCGACGACGCCCGTGGGTGACAGGAACTCGGCCACCGAGCGGTAGAACTCGACGCTCGTCACGTGCGCCGGGATCCGTGACCCGCCGAAGACGTCGACGACGGCCAGGTCGACCGTGCCGTGCAGGCCGGCGGGCAGCTTCGACAGGACCTCGCGGGCGTCGCCGTACCGGACGCGGATCGAGGCCCCGCGCGGGAACGGCAGGGCCTCGCGGACGTGGTCGACCAGGTCGCGTTCGAGCTCGACGACCTGCTGGCGCGAGCCCGGCCGGGTCACCGCGACGTAGCGGGGGAGCGTCAGCGCGCCGGCGCCGAGGTGCAGCGCCGTGATCGGCCCCTCCGGCAGCAGGTCGATCGCGTGCCCGATCCGGCGGATGTACTCGAACGCCAGGTGCGTCGGGTCGTCGAGGTCGACGTGCGACTGCGGGGTGCCGTCGACCACGAGCGTGAACGAACCGGGACGGTGCCGGTCCGGCTCGATCACGGAGTGCCCCGCACCGATCCGGAACCCGTCGAACGCATCAGCCATGTCGTCAATCGAACACCACCGGCGGACGCGCCGCGATCACGGTGCCGACCACGGTCCCGCCGCGACCTGCGGGGCGGACGCGGGGCGGGCCTCCCGGGAGGCCACCGACGGACAGCAGATGCCAAGCCACGCTCGGTATTCTGACCGCAGTCGTCGCGTCGAAGGCGTCGAGGCCCGGGGCCCCACACCCCGAGCGTCCGTCCTCCCCGCGACCACGACGTGCCCGTGAGCGCCCCCACCGCTCGAGCGTGCGCGCCGTCGGCGTGCGCAGCACGCCCCCTTCCGGTCACCCGCGAGCGCTGGCCGTCGAGCACCAGCACGCCCTGTCCGCAGGAGACCCGCATGACCGCCGACACCATGAGCGTGCCCACCGCACGCGCCGCCCGCCCCCGGGCGGTCCACGTCCCCCGACCCGTCCACACCGACCGCGAACCGGCCCCGGCCTGGATGCGCGCCACCGGCGCCGTCCTGTTCGTCGCGGGCGCCGCGCTCACCGCCGCGGTCCTCGGCTGGCCCGGCGAGGCCCCGGAGAGCGCGCTCGTGCTGCCGGGGGTCCTCGGCGTGGTCGTCGGCCTGCTGTTGCTGCTCGCCCGCTCCGGCTGCACCGTCACCGCGGACCACGTGGTCCTGCACTTCCGTCCGCTGCCGCCCCGCCGGATCCCGCGTCGACGCATCGCGGACGTGCGCCTCGTCGAGGCGGACGCCGCCACGTACGGCGGCATCGGTCTGCGGTTCCGTCGCGGCGTCCGCGCGCTGATCCTCACGCCGGGGCTGGGCATCGAGTTCACCGACGACCGCGGTCGCCGGACCTTCGTGCGCACCCGCCGACCCGAGGGCGTCTTCCGTGCACTGGCGGGGCCGCAGGGCCGGTCTGGAGGCACGGCGGGCGTCGAGCGGGAACGCCTCGGCTGAGCAGGTGGCGGGCTTATACACGCCCGCGCCGAATCCGGTCAAGCCAGGACTGGACAGCACGCTCCGACGCGACCTATGATGACAGTTCGCGCTCCCTGGCATCCGTGTCGTCATATTGCGGTCGACGCAGAGTCCTCTGAGCCTGGTCCACACAACCAGGTTCTTCTCCGCCCTGGTGCAGCCGGACCCGTATATGGCGGCGGGTACCGCTCACGGAGATCATCCCACACGTGCACCGACGTCCTGCGTCCGGCACGCGTCGGCGTGGTCACAGGGCACGGACTCTTCGGGGATCGCCGAGCGATCAATCCACTCACCTACACACTGCTTCGTCAGTGTCGGCCCGACGGGGCCTACGGAGGTCACACCCTTGGCTGCTGCGCCCAACGCATCCACCAACCCCAAGAACGGTCGCAACCACTCGCGACTCTCGTTCGCCAAGATCACGGACACCCTCACGGTTCCTGATCTGCTCGCACTCCAGACGGAGAGCTTCGACTGGCTCGTCGGCAACGACGTCTGGAAGGCCCGTCTCGCAGAGGGACAGGAGCAGGGTCGCACCGACCTCGCCCTGCACTCCGGCCTCGAGGAGATCTTCGAGGAGATCTCCCCGATCGAGGACCTCGGCGAGACCATGCAGCTCTCGTTCACGGCTCCCGAGCTCGAGGACCCGAAGTACTCGATCGACGACTGCAAGGAGCGCGGCAAGACCTACGCCGCCCCGCTGTACGTCAACGCCGAGTTCATGAACCACATGACGGGTGAGATCAAGACGCAGACGGTCTTCATGGGCGACTTCCCGCTCATGACCGAACGCGGCACGTTCATCATCAACGGCACCGAGCGCGTCGTCGTGTCGCAGCTCGTCCGTTCCCCCGGTGTGTACTTCGAGCGCCAGCAGGAGAAGACCTCCGACAAGGACATCTACTCCGCCCGTGTGATCCCGTCGCGCGGTGCGTGGCTCGAGTTCGAGATCGACAAGCGCGACCAGGTGGGCGTGCGCATCGACCGCAAGCGCAAGCAGTCCGTCACGGTCTTCCTCAAGGCCCTCGGCCTGACGAGCGAAGAGATCATGGACGAGTTCCAGGGCTTCGCCTCGATCGAGTCGACCCTCGAGAAGGACGCCATCCTGACGAAGGAAGAGGCGCTCAAGGACATCTACCGCAAGCTCCGTCCGGGCGAGCAGGTCGCTGCCGAGGCCGCGCGTGCGCTCCTCGACAACTTCTACTTCAACCCGAAGCGCTACGACCTGGCGAAGGTCGGCCGCTACAAGGTCAACCGCAAGCTCGGCATCGACGCCCCGCTGTCCGACTCGGTGCTCACCGTCAAGGACATCGTCGCGACGATCAAGTACCTCGTGTCGCTGCACGCCGAGCGCACCACGATCGACGGCGTCCGCGACGGCGAGCCGGTGCAGCTGCGCCTCGACGTGGACGACATCGACCACTTCGGCAACCGTCGCATCCGCGCGGTGGGCGAGCTCATCCAGAACCAGGTCCGCACCGGTCTGTCCCGCATGGAGCGCGTCGTCCGCGAGCGCATGACCACGCAGGACATCGAGGCGATCACGCCGCAGACCCTGATCAACGTGCGCCCCGTCGTCGCCGCGATCAAGGAGTTCTTCGGGACGTCCCAGCTGTCGCAGTTCATGGACCAGAACAACCCGCTCGCGGGCCTGACGCACAAGCGTCGTCTCTCGGCCCTCGGCCCGGGTGGTCTGTCCCGTGAGCGTGCCGGCGTCGAGGTCCGCGACGTCCACCCGTCGCACTACGGCCGCATGTGCCCGATCGAGACCCCGGAAGGCCCGAACATCGGCCTGATCGGTTCGCTCGCGTCGTTCGGTCGGATCAACTCCTTCGGCTTCATCGAGACCCCGTACCGTCGCGTCGTCAACGGCGAGGTCACGAAGACCATCGACTACCTCACCGCTTCGGAAGAGGACGACTTCGTCGTCGCGCAGGCCAACGCCCCGCTGACGAGCGACTTCCACTTCGCCGACGACAAGGTGCTCGTCCGCAAGAAGGGCGGCGAGGTCGAACTCGTCGCCAAGGACGAGGTCGACTACATGGACGTCTCCCCGCGCCAGATGGTGTCGGTCGCGACGTCGCTCATCCCGTTCCTCGAGCACGACGACGCGAACCGCGCCCTCATGGGTGCGAACATGCAGCGTCAGGCCGTCCCGCTGCTCCGTTCCGAGTCGCCGCTCGTCGGCACCGGCATGGAGGGCTACACGGCCATCGACGCCGGCGACGTCGTCACCGCCGACAAGGCCGGTGTCGTCTCCGAGGTCTCGGCCGACGCCGTGACCCTGCAGCTCGACGAGGGCGGCACGCAGACCTACTACCTGCGCAAGTTCGACCGCTCGAACCAGGGCACGAGCTACAACCACCGCGTGGTCGTCTCGGCCGGCGAGCGTGTGGAGCAGGGCGAGGTCATCGCCGACGGTCCCGCGACGGAGAACGGCGAGCTCGCGCTCGGCAAGAACCTCCTCGTCGCGTTCATGCCGTGGGAGGGCTACAACTACGAGGACGCGATGATCCTGTCGCAGAACCTCATCAAGGACGACACGCTCTCCTCGATCCACATCGAGGAGTACGAGGTCGACGCCCGCGACACGAAGCTCGGCAAGGAGGAGATCACCCGTGACCTCCCCAACGTCAGCCCGGACCTGCTGGCCGACCTCGACGAGCGCGGCATCATCCGCATCGGTGCCGAGGTCCGCCCCGGCGACATCCTCGTCGGCAAGGTCACGCCGAAGGGCGAGACCGAGCTGAGCGCCGAGGAGCGCCTGCTCCGCGCGATCTTCAACGAGAAGTCGCGCGAGGTCCGCGACACCTCGCTGAAGGTGCCCCACGGTGAAGAGGGCACGATCATCGGCGTCAAGGTGTTCGACGCGCAGGACGGCGACGACGAGCTCGGCTCGGGCGTCAACCAGCGCGTGGTCGTCTACATCGCCCAGAAGCGCAAGATCACCGCGGGCGACAAGCTCGCCGGTCGTCACGGCAACAAGGGCGTCATCTCGACGATCCTGCCGGTCGAGGACATGCCGTTCCTGGCGGACGGCACCCCGGTCGACATCGTCCTCAACCCGCTCGGCGTCCCCGGCCGCATGAACTTCGGCCAGGTGCTCGAGATCCACCTCGGGTGGCTCGCCAAGCAGGGCTGGAACGTCGAGGGCATCCAGGAGTGGGCAGCCGACCTGCCGGAGGCAGCGCGCAGCGCCGAGCCCGGCACGAAGGTCGCCACCCCGGTGTTCGACGGTGCCTACGAGCGTGAGATCGAGGGCCTCCTCGACTCGACCCTGCCGAACCGCGACGGCGAGCGCCTCATCGGCTCGTCCGGCAAGGCGCAGCTCTTCGACGGCCGCTCCGGCGAGCCGTTCCCGGAGCCCGTCTCGGTCGGTTACATGTACATCCTCAAGCTGCACCACCTGGTCGACGACAAGATCCACGCGCGTTCGACCGGTCCGTACTCGATGATCACGCAGCAGCCGCTGGGTGGTAAGGCGCAGTTCGGTGGACAGCGATTCGGTGAGATGGAGGTGTGGGCACTCGAGGCGTACGGCGCCGCCTACGCCCTCCAGGAGCTCCTGACGATCAAGTCCGACGACATCCTCGGCCGCGTGAAGGTCTACGAGGCGATCGTCAAGGGCGAGAACATCCAGGAACCCGGCATCCCCGAGTCGTTCAAGGTCCTCATGAAGGAGATGCAGTCGCTCTGCCTGAACGTCGAGGTCCTCTCGGCCGACGGCCAGGCGGTCAGCCTCCGCGACACGGACGACGAGGTCTTCCGCGCCGCCGAAGAGCTGGGCATCAACATCTCCTCGCGGTTCGAGTCGTCCTCTGTCGACGACATCTGATCCCGCCCGTACATCGAAGCCTGAATCAGCAAGAGAGAAGAACATTGCTCGAAGCAACTTCCTTTGACGCCATTCGGATCGGCCTCGCGACCGCCGAGGACATCCGTCAGTGGTCGTACGGCGAGGTCAAGAAGCCGGAGACCATCAACTACCGCACCCTGAAGCCCGAGAAGGACGGTCTGTTCGGCGAGCAGATCTTCGGTCCCTCCCGCGACTGGGAGTGCGCCTGCGGCAAGTACAAGCGTGTCCGGTTCAAGGGCATCGTCTGCGAGCGCTGCGGCGTCGAGGTCACCAAGTCCTCGGTCCGTCGTGAGCGCATGGGCCACATCGAGCTCGCCGCCCCCGTCACGCACATCTGGTACTTCAAGGGCGTCCCGTCGCGCCTCGGGTACCTCCTCGACATGGCGCCGAAGGACCTCGAGAAGGTCATCTACTTCGCGGCGTACATGATCATCGACATCGATGAAGAGGGCCGCCACGCGGACATGCCGGGTCTCGAGAACGAGATGCGTCTCGAGATCAAGACCCTCGAGGGCCAGCGCGACTCGATCATCGCCGACCGCCTCAAGAAGCTCGAGGACGACCTCGCAGCCCTCGAGGAAGAAGGCGCCAAGGCCGACGTCAAGCGCCGCACCAAGGACACCGCCGAGAAGGAGATGTCCCAGGTCCGCAAGTCGTTCGACGAGGACATCACCCGTCTCGAGCGTGTGTGGGAGGACTTCCGCAACCTCAAGGTGGGCGACCTCAAGCCCGAGGACGCCGTCTTCCACGAGCTCCAGGACCGCTTCGGGATCTACTTCGACGCCTACATGGGCGCCGAGGCGATCAAGCTGCGGCTCGAGGCGTTCGACCTGGCCGCCGAGGCCGAGGCGCTGCGCCTGCAGATCGCCGAGGGCAAGGGCCAGAAGAAGATCCGCGCGATCAAGCGTCTGCGCGTCGTCAGCTCCTTCCTCGCCACCGGCAACTCGCCGGCAGCGATGGTGCTCGGCGTCGTGCCGGTCATCCCGCCGGAGCTGCGCCCGATGGTGCAGCTCGACGGTGGCCGCTTCGCCACGTCGGACCTCAACGACCTCTACCGTCGTGTGATCAACCGCAACAACCGTCTCCGCCGCCTGCTCGACCTCGGTGCCCCCGAGATCATCGTGAACAACGAGAAGCGCATGCTGCAGGAAGCGGTCGACGCGCTGTTCGACAACGGTCGTCGTGGCCGCCCGGTCACGGGTACCGGCAACCGCGCCCTGAAGTCCCTGAGCGACATGCTCAAGGGCAAGCAGGGTCGTTTCCGCCAGAACCTGCTCGGCAAGCGCGTCGACTACTCGGGCCGTTCGGTCATCATCGTCGGCCCGCAGCTGAAGCTGCACCAGTGCGGTCTGCCCAAGCAGATGGCGCTCGAGCTCTTCAAGCCGTTCGTGATCAAGCGCCTCATCGACCTGTCGCACGCGCAGAACATCAAGTCGGCCAAGCGCATGGTCGAGCGTTCGCGTCCGCAGGTGTGGGACGTGCTCGAGGAGATCATCCGCGAGCGCCCCGTCCTGCTGAACCGTGCGCCGACGCTGCACCGTTTGGGCATCCAGGCGTTCGAGCCGCAGCTCGTCGAGGGCAAGGCCATCCAGCTCCACCCGCTCGTGTGTGCTGCGTTCAACGCGGACTTCGACGGTGACCAGATGGCCGTGCACCTGCCGCTGTCGGTCGAGGCCCAGGCCGAGGCCCGCATCCTGATGCTCGCCTCGAACAACATCCTCAAGCCGTCCGACGGCCGCCCGGTGACCCTGCCCGCACAGGACATGATCATCGGTCTGCACCACCTCACCACCGTCCGCGAGGGCGCCGTGGGCGAGGGCCGTGCGTTCTCGTCGGTCGCCGAGGCGATCCTGGCGAACGACCAGCACACGCTGCACCTCAACGCGATGGTGAAGATCCGCATGACGGGTGTCCACTTCGCCGAGGGTGAAGCACCCGAGGGCTACGAGCAGGGCGACACCGTGCTGCTCGAGACGACCCTGGGCCGTGCGCTCTTCAACGAGACCCTGCCGGCGAACTACCCGTTCGTCCAGAAGGTCACCGACAAGGGCGTGCTCTCCGCGATCGTCAACGACCTCGCCGAGCGCTACTCCAAGACCGAGACGGCCGCCGCGCTCGACCGGATCAAGGACGCCGGCTTCTACTGGGGCACCCGCTCCGGTGTGACCGTCGCCCTGTCGGACGTCGTGACGCCTCCTCGCAAGAAGGAGATCATCGCGGGCTACGAGGTCCAGGCCGCCAAGGTGCAGGGCGAGTTCGACAAGGGTCTGATCACCGACTCCGAGCGTCGCGCCGACCTGATCAAGATCTGGACCGAGGCCACGAACGAGATCGCGCAGGAGATGCGCGACAACTTCCCGGTCGACAACACCATCAACCGCATGGTGTCGTCCGGTGCTCGTGGTAACTGGCTGCAGGTCCGCAACATCGCCGGTATGCGTGGTCTGGTGAACAACCCGAAGGGCGAGATCATCGCCCGCCCGATCATCAACTCGTACCGCGAGGGCCTGACCGTGGCGGAGTACTTCATCGCCACCCACGGTGCTCGTAAGGGTCTTGCCGACACCGCGCTCCGTACCGCGGACTCCGGGTACCTCACCCGTCGTCTCGTGGACGTCTCGCAGGACGTCATCATCCGCGAGGACGACTGCGGCACGACGCGTGGCCTCGAGCTGCCGATCGCGACCGTGGACGCCGACGGCAAGCTCGTCCGCGACCCGCGCGTCGAGAACACCGTGTACTCCCGCACCCTGGCCACCGAGGCCGTGGACGCGAAGGGCACGGTCGTCGCCGAGGCCGGCGAGGACGTCGGTGACGTCCTCATCGACAAGCTGCTCGCTGCCGGTGTCGAGAGCATCAAGGTGCGCTCGGTCCTGACCTGCGAGTCGGCTGTCGGTGTCTGCGCGAAGTGCTACGGCCGTTCGCTCGCCACGGGCAACCTGGTCGACATCGGTGAGGCGGTCGGCATCATCGCCGCGCAGTCCATCGGTGAGCCCGGTACCCAGCTGACGATGCGTACCTTCCACACGGGTGGTTCGGCCTCGGCCGACGACATCACCCAGGGTCTGCCGCGTGTCACGGAGCTCTTCGAGGCCCGTACGCCCAAGGGCGCGTCCCCGATCGCCGAGGCCCCCGGCCGCGTCGTGGTCGAGGACACGGACAAGGGTCGTCGGATCATCCTCACGCCGGACAACGGCGACGAGCCGTTCATCTACCCGGTGCTCAAGCGTGCGACGCTCCTCATCGAGGACAACCAGCACGTCGAGCTCGGCGAGCAGTTCATCGCCGGCACCGTCGACCCGAAGGAAGTCCTCCGGGTCAAGGGTGTCCGCGAGGTCCAGAAGCACCTGGTCAACGGTGTGCAGGACGTCTACGGCTCGCAGGGTGTGCCGATCCACGACAAGCACATCGAGGTCATCGTCCGCCAGATGCTCCGCAAGGTCACCGTCGTCGACCACGGCGACACCGACCTGCTGCCGGGTGAGCTCGTCGACCGGTCGCGCTACAACGCGCTGAACCGTGCGGCGCTGCAGGAGGGTCGCAAGACCGCCTCGGCTCGCCAGGAGGTCATGGGCATCACGAAGGCGTCCCTCGCGACCGAGTCGTGGCTGTCCGCCGCGTCCTTCCAGGAGACCACCCGCGTGCTCACGCAGGCGGCCATGGAGGGCAAGCAGGACCACCTCGTCGGCCTCAAGGAGAACGTCATCATCGGTAAGCTCATCCCCGCCGGGACGGGCCTCAGCCGGTACCGCGACGTGGACGTGAACGCGACGGAGGAGGCGAAGGCGGAGCGGTACCCGAACCGCATCTTCTCCGACGACTCGTCGTTCTCGGACGCCGACCTGAGCTTCGTCGACTTCGACAGCTTCTCGTCGGACGACTTCACGCCGGGCACGTACAACTGAACCGAGTGAGCTCGACGGAAGGGCCCTGCATCCACCAGGATGCGGGGCCCTTCCGCTTGTCGCCTCGCGGTCAGCGACGGCTGCCGTTCAGCGGTAGGTGACCGTCGCGTCCCCGAGGGGCCCGTCGTCACCCATGGCGTGCACGGTCACGGTCCCCCCGGCCAGCCGACGGGGGTCGAGCTTGACCGTCCACTTGCCGAGCCCCGGGACCCGCGGCTCGACGGCGTTCCCGTCGGCGTCCGTCGCGGGCGCACCGTCGGCGTCGGTGAACGACAGGCGGGCGTTCGGCTCCGCCGACCCGGACAGCACCAGCTTCCGCGGCGCGTACCGGTCGACGGCGGCCGTGGTCGGGAACGGGATCATCGCGCCCGACGTCGCCGACCCGACCAGCTTGCCCTCCTCGTGGACCTCGGCGATGATCCCCATGAACCGGGTGCCGTCGGCGGGGTAGGCGAGGTCGGCCTCCCAGGTGCCGTCGGTGTTCTCGATCCAGTCCGTGTCGCCGTCGACCAGGGACCACGGTGCGCCGGACTCGTCGACGAAGCGCATCTGGGTCGCCGCCGGGCCGCGGCCCGAGACGTGGACCGTGTGCCCGACCGCGTCGACGACGACGTCGTCGATCCTCGGGTCGGCGTTCTGGTCGGCGGTGGCGTTCACCCGCAGCTGTTCGGCGCCGTCGAAGCGCAGGACGGTGGTGAGCGTGTGCTTGCCGAAGCCGACCCCGGTGATGCGGTGGGCGACCTTCCCGTCGCGGTCGACGACGGTCGACCCAGAGGGTGCACCGTCGACGCTGAACTCGAGACGCGCGCCCGGTTCGAACCCACCAGGCGAGGACACCTTCAGTGAGCGGTTCCAGCCCTCGCGCGTGATCAGCAACGCGAGCCAGGTCACCGGCTTGGTGGTCGCACGGACGGTCCGCTGCGGCGAGCCGATCGAGTCGGAGACCGTGAACGTGTGGTCGCCGAAGTCGTCGACGTGGGTCACGGCGCGCCAGGATCCGTCCGTGCGGACACGGGCGTCCACGGCTGCTCCGTCCGACGGCTGGACGGTCACGCGGTCGCCGGGGTCGCCCGTGCCGGCGAGCGTCACCGTGCCGGCGTTGTGCACGATGGAGGCCACCCGGGCAGTCAGGATGGGCACGGTGACGACGGCTCGGGCGGGTGCGGCGAACCCGATGACGGTCAGGAGCACGACGAGGACAGCGGCGATGACGAGCGGCCGGTGCGACCGACCTGCTGAAATGTGGAACATTGTCATGCCGGACATCGTGCAACTGCGGTGCGGCCGGTGTCCAGGCCTTGAAACGAACTGTTCACAACCGTGCTGCACCGCAGAACCGAGGGCAGCTCGGTCCGGGAGGCAGCGGGTCAGACGGCGCGGCCGGTGTCGTCGGCGCGGCCGCCGCCCGTGCCCGTCTCGTCGACGAGCGAGTACAGACTCAGGACGTTCCCGTCGGGGTCGCGGACGTCGAACCACGCGACCGCGCCGTCGACGCACGCGACCGGGCCCACGTCGATGCCGAGTGCCGCGATCCGGGCGTGCTGCGCAGCCACGTCGTCCACGCCGAAGCGGACACGGGCAGGGTGCTCCTCGGCGTCCGGTTCCTCGAGGAGCTGGACCCAGATGCCGCCGATCTCGTACTCGGCGACGCCGTCGGTGGGTTCGAGGTCCGGTTCCGCACGCTCGAACACCGCGCCGTACCAGAGGCACGACGCCTCGATGTCGGCGACCGGCAGGCCGACGGTCACGCTCGTGATGTCCATGACTCATCATGGCCCGCGTCGCGGGGTTCGTCGAGGGTGGGCGGACCTGGCAGGGTGGTGGGATGGCGACCCTGCGCGAACGGATCACGGCACCGGCACACCTCGAGCTGCCGAGTCCGGTCGGCGGTCTGACCTTCCGGCCCGCGACCCTCGACGACCTGCCGGCGATGCACGCCGTGGCGGTCGCCGCGGCGGCCGTCGACGACCCGCATGCTCGTCCCTCCACAGCGGACCTGCACCGCTCGCTGTCCACAGAAGGACTCGACGTCGCCCGCGACACCGTGGTCGGCGCCGATGCTGACGGGCATGTGCAGGCCTACGGCATCGTCGTCGACGTCCCCTCCCGTGTCACCGCGGCTCGTGTGGTCCTCGACGGCGCGGTCCACCCCGACCATCGCGACCGCGGCGTCGGCCGACGGCTGCTCGCCTGGCAGAGCGGGCGGGCGCGCCAGCGGCTCGCCACGCTCGACGTCGACCTGCCCGCGGCGCTCGACGTCGGTGGGCGCCGCGGATCGTCCGTCCTGCGCCTCGCCGCGCGGGCGGGGTTCGAGCCGATCCGCGACTGGGTCGACATGCAGGTCGTGTTCGACGAGCGGTCCGACGAGGTCGCGGTTCCGTCCGTCCCGGACGGCCTGGTGGTCCGACGGACGACGGCCGACGACATCGAACCGATGCGCCTCGCCAAGAACGACGCCTTCCGCGACCACTGGGGATCGCAGCCGATGGTCGCCGCCGACTGGCACGGGTTCCTCACCGCACCGAAGAGCCGTCCCGACCTGTCGCGCGTCGTCGTGGACGGGGACGGCTCCGTCCTGGCGTTCGCCGTCGTGGAGTCCGACCCGGAGTCCTTCGCGGCCCGCGGGCACTCCTTCGGCTACGTCCACTGGGTCGGGGTCGTCCGCGCGGCGCGCGGCACGGGGCTGGCACCGATCGTGCTCGACGCCGCACTGCAGGCGATCCGCGCCGACGGGCTCGCCGCCGCGGTGCTGCACGTCGACGCCGAGAACCCGAGCGGTGCCGGCCGGATCTACGAGCGCCTCGGCTTCGTCGCGGGCGACGTGCACGTCACGGCGTCCACAGCGCTCTGACCGGACCCGCCTCCACCGGACCCAGCTCCACCGTGCACCCCTGTTCTGGGTGCACCCGACCCCTGCTCGCCCCCTCTTTCTGGGACTGCGGTCCGTCGGTGCGCCAGAAGTAGCGTGGTCGGGCGCCTTCTCCCTGGTGGCGCACGACCCGACGACGTCTCGCGCCCGCGAGTCCAAGGAGGTGGGGGCCTGATGGCGACCCTGTCCGAGATCCTCATCCTGAACGGCGCCCTGCCCATCGAGCACCTCGACTCGATGACCGGCGACGAGGAGCTCGACGAACGCGCCATCCGCGGCCTCGTCGACCAGGGCGTCGTGAGCGAGGCCCAGTTCATCACCGCCCGCGCGGCCTCGAACAACTCCCGCACCGTCCCGCTGACCGACTACCCGGTCGACGGCACCGCCGTGTCGATGCTCCCCGCCGCGCTCTGCCGCCGGCACGGCGTGCTCGGCGTCGGCTTCGAGGGCGAGCTGCTCATCCTCGCGATGGTGAACCCGACCAACGTCCTGGCGATCGACGACGCCCGTGCCGCCTCCGGCCGTCCGATCAAGCCCCTGCAGGTCGAGGAGCGCGACCTCGCCACCGCCCTCGACCGCTACCTGCGTGCCGACGACGAGCTGAACGACCTCACCTCCTCGCTCGAGGAGGAAGCGTCCGTCAGCGCCTCCGCCCAGGTGGACATCGCCGACGGTGCGCTCGACGACGTCCCGATCGTCCGTTTCGTCAACCTGCTCGTGTCCCAGGCGATCCAGGACCACGCCTCCGACATCCACATCGAGCCGGGCGAGCACGAGGTCCGGATCCGCTACCGCATCGACGGCGTGCTGCACGAGATGGCCCCGGCGCCGAAGAACATCCAGAACGGCGTGATCAGCCGCCTGAAGATCATGAGCGACATCGACATCGCGGAACGGCGCAAGCCCCAGGACGGCCGCATGTCGGTCCGTCACGGCGGCCGTCAGATCGACCTCCGCGTGGCGACGCTGCCGACGGTGTGGGGCGAGAAGGTCGTCATGCGGATCCTCGACAACACGAACACGTCGTTGACCCTCAAGGACCTCAACCTGCTCGAGCAGAACTTCCAGGCGTACCAGAAGTCCTACTCGAAGCCGTACGGCATGATCCTGGTCACCGGTCCGACCGGTTCGGGCAAGTCGACCACGCTGTACACGACCCTGAACGCCGTCGCGCGCCCCGAGATCAACGTCATCACGGTCGAGGACCCGGTCGAGTACCGGATGTCCGGCATCAACCAGGTGCAGGTGAACCCGAAGGCCGGCCTGACCTTCGCCTCGGCGCTCCGTTCGATCCTGCGGTCCGACCCCGACGTCGTCCTGCTCGGTGAGATCCGCGACCACGAGACCGCCCAGATCGCGATCGAGGCGTCGCTGACCGGCCACCTCGTGCTCTCCACCCTGCACACCAACGACGCACCGTCGGCCGTGACCCGGCTCACCGAGATGGACATCGAGCCCTTCCTGGTCGGTTCCGCCCTGGACTCCGTGGTGGCGCAGCGACTCGCGCGTCGCCTCTGCGACCGGTGCAAGGCGCCCGCCGTGTACGAGGCCGAGCAGCTCCAGGCCCTCGGCTTCCTGCGCGCCGGCGACGAGGTCCCGCCGTTCTTCGCGCCGGTCGGCTGCGCGGTCTGCTCGAACACGGGCTACCGGGGCCGGATCGCGCTGCACGAGGTCATGACCGTCACCGAGGAGATCGAACGGCTCGCCGTCGCGCGCGCCTCGAGTGCGGAGATCAGCCGCGTCGCCCAGCAGCAGGGCATGCTGACCCTCCGCCAGGACGGCTTCGAGAAGGTCAAGCTCGGCATGACGAGCGTCGACGAGATCCTGCGCGTGGTCGCGTAGGCACCGGGAGGACACGAGCGATGACCGATTCCGTGTACGACATCACGACCCCCGGCGACGAGCCCGTCGCCGGCTGGCACCCGGGCAACCCCGGTACCGAGGTGGGGTCCCGACGAGCCGCCCGACTCGCGTCGGCTGCCCCCACGGCGCCTGTCCCGGCGGCCGCGCCCGAGCAGGTCTACGACCTCGGCGACGACACCATGGCCTGGCCGGCCCCCACCGGCTCGCCCATCGCCGTCCCGGTGGCGCAGCCCCTCGCCGCCCCCGCGACGCCGCCGGCAGCGGTGCCGTCGTCGATCGCGACCTACGGGTACACCGAGGCGCCGACGCACCAGCTGCCGGCGATCCCGTACAGCGGCGCGCACCACGCGACCCCGCCGGCGGCTCCCGCCGCGCCGGCCGCGGGCTCGTCGTCGGGTGACATCGACTTCTCGCGGCACGCCCGCGAGGTCGCCGACCCGGACCTCATCACCGCACTCGCCCAGGTCGTCTACCAGGGTGCGTCCGACCTGCACGTCACGGCGGACGCCCCGCCCACCGTCCGCGTCGA
The DNA here is from genome assembly GCF_001864895.1 of Curtobacterium sp. MCBA15_009. GTDB lineage: Bacteria > Actinomycetota > Actinomycetes > Actinomycetales > Microbacteriaceae > Curtobacterium. The sequence goes on along the minus strand of NZ_MJGO01000037.1, from coordinate 173,063 downwards.
CGGCTCGCTCCGCCCCGCCGTGCCGGGAGGCGCGTGGTCGCGTGGCAAGGTCATCGCGGCACTCAAGACGCTGCTGTCCGTCGAGCAGGCCGGCCAGTTCGACCACGACCAGGAACTCGACTTCGCGTACTCGCTCTCGCCGGAGTACCGGTTCCGCGTGAACTACTACCAGCAGCGCGGCAACTGGGGCGCGGCCTTCCGCATCATCCCGACGAAGATCAAGACGCTCAAGCAGCTCGGCATCCCCGAGCACGTGGGCGACTTCGCCGGCCTGCCGCGCGGCCTCGTGCTCGTGACCGGGCCCACCGGTTCCGGCAAGTCGACGACGCTCGCCGCCCTCATCGACCTGGTGAACGAGAGCCGCGCGGACCACATCGTGACGGTCGAGGACCCGATCGAGTTCATGCACGAGCACAAGCGCGCCATCATCAACCAGCGCGAGGTCGGTGCCGACACGCACTCCTTCGCCTCGGCGCTCAAGCACGTGCTCCGCCAGGACCCCGACGTCATCCTCATCGGCGAGCTCCGCGACCTCGAGACCATCTCCGTCGCCCTCACCGCCGCCGAGACCGGCCACCTGGTGTTCGCCACCCTGCACACGCAGAGCGCCCCCGGCACGATCGACCGCGTCATCGACGTCTTCCCGCCGCACCAGCAGGGCCAGATCCGCACGCAGCTCGCGGCCACCCTGCAGGGCGTCGTCTGCCAGACGCTCGTGCCGAAGGCGAACGGTGTCGGCCGTGTGGTCGCCACCGAGATCATGACGATCACGCCCGCCATCGGGAACCTCATCCGCGAGGGCAAGACGTACCAGATCACCTCGGCCATGCAGGCCGGGCGTGACCTCGGCATGCACACCATGGACCAGGACCTCGCGGAACTGGTCAACGTCGGCACGATCTCGCGGAAGGCCGCGATGGAGAAGGTGCACGACGAGGACGGCTTCGACCGGCTCGTGCAGCGCGTCGAGTCCCCGTCCGATTCATCGGCCGCCGCGATCGCCGCCAGCGGCATCGACTTCGGCGACAAGTTCTCCGGAGGCTACTGATGTCGCTCGCGTTCGACTACCGAGGCCGGGACGGCGCCGGCAAGCTCGTCAAGGGGCGGCTCGACGCCGCGTCCGAGGGCGCCGTCGTCCAGCGCCTGCGGGGCATGGGCGTCTCGCCCATCGCGATCACCGAGTCCAAGGCCGGCACCGGTCTGCAGGCCGAGATCAAGATCCCGGGCTTCGAGGCGGGCATCAAGCTCAAGGAGCTCGCGATCATGGCGCGGCAGGGTGCGACGATGCTCGCGAGTGGGCTCTCCCTGCTCCGAGCACTCTCGATCCTCGCTGACCAGACCGAGAGCAGGCGTCTCCGGACCATCCTCGGTCAGGTCCGCGACGAGGTCGAGCGCGGCGTCGCCTTCTCCGATGCGGTCGCGAAGTTCCCCGTCGACTTCCCGCCGATCATGATCAACATGATCCGCGCGGGCGAGACGGGCGGGTTTCTCGACAAGGCGATGGAATCGATCGCGACCAACTTCGAGAAGGAGCACAAGCTCCGGACGACCATCAAGTCGGCCATGACCTACCCGGTGGTCGTGCTCGTGATGTCGCTGCTCGCCGTCGTGATCATGCTGATCTTCATCGTCCCCGTGTTCCAGAGCATGTTCGAGGGGCTCGGCAGCAAGCTCCCGCTGCCGACGATGATGCTCGTGTACCTGTCCCACGCCATGCGCTACGTCGCGATCCCGCTGGCGATCGCCATCGCGGTCTTCTGGTTCTGGTGGCGCGCCAACAAGAACACCGATCGCGTACGCGCCTTCGTCGACCCCATCGCACTGCGCCTGCCGGTGTTCGGGGCATTGCAGAAGAAGATCGTGATCGCGCGTTTCGCCCGGAACTTCTCGGACATGATCGGAGCCGGCGTCCCGATCCTGCAGGCATTGCGCATCGTCGGAGAAGTGTCGAACAACTTTGTCGTACAACGGGCACTGAACAATGTCGGCGAATCAGTGCGGAAAGGCGAATCAATTGCGGGGCCGCTCGCAAAGGAACCCGTTTTCCCGTCGATGGTCTCGCAGATGGTCGCGGTCGGTGAGGACGCCGGGTCGCTCGAGGTGATGCTCGAGAAGATCGCCGTGTTCTACGACGCCGAAGTAGAGGCCACCACCGAGGCGCTGACGTCGCTCATCGAGCCGCTGCTCATCGCCTTCCTCGGCGTCGTCGTCGGCGGCATGATCATCGCGCTCTACCTTCCGATCTTCCAGATCACGAGCGTCATCGAGGGCGCTTCCTGATTCCCGACCCCCAGTGCGGGGGCGA
>NZ_MJGO01000037.1:121728-170223 GCF_001864895.1 Curtobacterium sp. MCBA15_009 | reverse complement strand
TCGCCCCCGCACTGGGGGTCTTCTCTGCCCTCGATGGCCCCCGTTCTCGGGATTGGCCCGCCAAATCAGCCCGAATACGCTGATGTGCGGCGGCAGAGCAAGCCCCGAATTCACATTCCCCTCATTCCCCGCAGAATGGAAACAATCATGTACTTCGCTCTCATGGGCAAGCTCGAAGCTCGCCGCAAGGGTCTCCTGGCCGAAGAGGAGAAGGGCTTCACCCTCATCGAGCTCCTGGTCGTCGTCATCATCATCGGCATCCTCGCGGCCATCGCGATCCCGGTGTACCTGAACGTCCAGAACAACGCCCGCAACTCCTCGGTGCAGTCCGACCTGTCGAACGTCAAGACCGCGATCGTCGCCTACCAGACCGACAAGGGCACCCTCCCGCCGGCACTGGACCAGGCCACGCTGGGTGACTACGGCTACTCGGTCAGCTCGGACAACGGACTTGCTTACAAGGCCACTCCCGCTACCGGTGCGACCACGTGGTGCGTCAACGGCAAGAACACGAAGACGAACAAGGCCTACAGCATCTCGAACACCTCGCAGGTCGTCGAGGGCGCCTGCGCCTGATTAAGGCTCCGGAGGGCGGGGAACGGCTCGCGTCGTGCCCCGCCCTCGTCAGCATCATCCCGAATTCGACCGTCTGTGGAGGCAAGCATGCGCACCATCGCCAAGAGCGTGCGCGCCTCCGACGACGAGAGCGGTTTCACGATCATCGAGGTGATGGTCGCGATGGTGGTGTTCGCGCTCATCGCCGCCGGCGTCGCGACCGGGATCGTCGGCACTCTCGCGCTCACACAGGACAACCGCTCCCGTGAGACCGCGCTCAACCTCGCTGCCGCTGACATCACCGCAGTGCGCAGCAACGCTGACGTGTTCTCCGTGTCCGGAGGCACCACCACGAAGACGGTCGGCAAGCGGGACTACACCGTGACCCGCAAGACCAGCTGGATCACCTCCTCGGGGACGGACAACACCTGCGGCGCCGGTTCCGGTCAGCTGTCGTACAAGCGGGTCAACGTCTCGGTGAGCTGGCGGAGCAGCCCGACGGCGACGCCTCGGAGCGTCGGCCTCGACACGTTGGTCGCCCCACCGTCCTCCGTGTCGACCAACGACTCCTCGACGATCGTCGTCGGCGTGCAGACCGCGAACGGTGGTCCGAACCCCGGAGTCTCCGTCCAGGTCACCCCGGTGTCCGGGACAGGAGCAGCGGCGCTCACCGCGCAGCCCCCGGTGACGGACAGCGACGGCTGCACCTACGTGCTCAACGTCACCCCGGGGTCCTACACCGTCACGATCAACAAGAGCGGCAACATCACCCCGGACGGCAAGACGTCCGACGTCGTGACCCCGCGTGCCGGATCGGTCGCGAGCAAGAGCTTTGCCTACGACCTGCCTGCGTCCATCACGATGACGTACGCGACGAACGCGAACACGACGGCGACGCTGCCGACCGGGTTCACCGGTGTCGTCCGGCACGGCGACACCATCCAGGCGGCGACGTCATCGACCGTTTCGGTGTTCCCGTACACCGACGGCTGGAACGCACTCGGCGGCGCCTTCTCGACGACCTGCCGGAACGTCGATCCGACGACGTGGCCGACCGCGGACAAGCTGGTGACCGACCCAGACATCCTCGGCCCCGCCATCGGCGGTATGCCAGGCGAGAGCTCGACGGCACAGATCGCGATGGGCGTGGTCGGTGTGCAGCTGAAGGGCTCGAACACCGTCCTGACGGCAACGGTCAAGAACACGAGCGCCGTGGCGAACGGCGACCCGGGGTGCTCCCCGTCCGTGCGCTACACCTTCGCCGGTCTGTCCGCGAAGTCGGTCACGAACATCGCACTCCCGTACGGGACGTGGACGCTGCAAGAGGGCACGTCGACGACCAACGCCAGCACGGCCGTCGCGACGATCTCGGCCACCCCGGGTGCCGACAACGTCACGGTGAGCGCCTCGAAGAACGTGGTGACCCTGGATCCCCGCGTCGTCCCGGTGGCGCCGTGATGCGCCGAGTCGCCGACCTGCTCGACCGGGCGCGACGCGATGAGGCCGGGGTGACGCTCGCCGAGCTGATCGTCGCGATGTCGATGGGACTCATCGTCCTGGCCGTCGCTGCGTCGTTCTTCGTCTCGGCGCAGCGCACCGCCGTGCAGGCGAAGAACATCGGGTCGAACACGCGGCTCGCCGCCAACGCCATGAACGAGTCGACCCGGATGCTGCAGTCCGCGACGCAGAACCCCGTGCCGACCGGGACGGATCCGCAGAACGCCTTCCAGTACGCGAGCGCGTCGAGCGTGCGCTTCTTCACGTTCGTGGACACCACCTCGTCCGACTCGAGGACGCAGCAGGTGCAGCTCACCATCGACCCCGTCGCGCGCACCCTGACCGAGACCACCTGGAGCGGATCGGGCTGGACAGCGAAGATGCCGGACTCCACCTTCGCCACCAGTGCCTCCGCGACGCTGTCGGCGACCCCGACGACGACGCGTGTCCTCGCAACGGGGATCGTGCCGAGCAAGACCACCTTCACCTACTCGGCCGCGAGCAGTGGTGTCCTCGGGACGCCGTCGGCTCCGGTGTCGGCTGCGGACCTGCCGAAGATCGCCGCCGTCACGGTGACCGTGACCACTGGTACCGGCGAGAACGATCCGAACGCCGTCGTACTGACCAACACCGTCTCCCTCGTCAACGTCGCCCTCGGAGGAAGCTGATGCGTCGTCTCGTCCGGTCCGACCGTCTGCGCGGCGGTGAAGACGGCTTCGCGCTGCCCGCGGTGCTCGGCATCGCGATGGTGGTGATGCTGCTCGTCGCGACGATGGTCGCCACCTCGACGAGCGGCGCACGGGTGACGGCGAAGGACACCGCCTGGCTCCGCGCTGCTGCGGCCGCACAGGCCGGGATCGCGGACTACCAGGCGCGGTTGAACGCCGACAACTCCTACGGCCTGTACGGGCAGGCGTCGGCACCCTTCAGCCGGTCGACCGGCAGCACGTTCCCGTCCGGAACGGGCAGCAACCCTGCCTTCGCCTACGAGCGCGGCGGGGACTCGACGTGGGTGTGGGTGCCCGGCGCTGACGGCAAGCGTTCCGACGCCGCCTACCGGTACGCCGTCGACAACTCGAAGCTCGGCTCGCAGGGGCTCATCCGCCTGCAGGTGACCGGGAAGTCGGGCACCACGTCCCGCACCTTCATCGCGAACATCCGCCCGGACGGTTTCTCGAACTACCTGTACTACACGAACTACGAGTCCGGGAAACCGAGCGTCACCAACGAGACCTACTCGAACCGGAGCTCCGCGCTGTGCTCCTCGGCGTACCAGCCGCTCGCGACCAGCACGACGTGCGCGCAGATCCAGTTCGGTCCGAACGACCGGCTGCAGGGTCCCGTCCGGTCGAACGACCGGCTGATGATCTGCGGTTCGACGTTCGACAGCACCGTGCAGAGCGTCTACAGCTACACGACGAGCGGTTGCTCCACGAGCAAGAAGGCCACCTTCGCGCAGACACCCACGACGACGTCGACCCTGACGCCGCCGGCCACCATCGGCAACCTCCGGGACTACGCCCGGACCGATCTGCCGTCCACGACCGAGACGGTCGAAGGTGTCGGCTGCCTCTACACCGGTCCGACGAAGATCACCTTCAACGGCAACGGCACCATGACGGTGCAGTCCCCGATGACCATCGCCACCCAGGTGCAGGGGCAGACCGCCTCGGCCGGTGCCGTCATCGTGTCGGGCAGCAACGGCAACTCGGCGAAGTGCGGTACCGTCGCGGCGCTGCAGGGTGCAGGCGCCACCGTGCCGATCCCGACGAACAACATCGTCTACGTGCAGAACGAACCGGCGCAGCGGTCCGGGAGCACCCAGGACCCGAACTACTGGGACGCGTCGGCCTTCAAGAACAAGCAGAACGCCTGCGACGTAGCCGCGAGCCCGGTCACGAACCAGGTCGCCAACGGCGTGGGATTCCCGTACGTGTCGACGGCCGGCAGTTCGACGATGCAGAAGAACAACTCCGAGATCACGCCGACCGCTGGGGGCGGTGCCAACGTCTCGAACCCCTACGGCTGCGATCGAGGAGACGTGTTCGTGCAGGGCGTCGTCGACAAGGCGGTCACGATCGCGGCGGAGAACTACTTGTACGTGACGGGGGACATCACCTACCCGGCGAACCGCACGGCGTCCACGGTCCTCGGACTCATCGGCCAGGAGGCCGTGTGGGTCTGGAACCCGTTCACCGTCTCTGGTGTCCCGGCTGCGCCCACCGCTGGTGACGACCGCCGGATCGACGCCTCCATCCTCTCGAACGCCGGTACCTTCGTCGTGCAGAACTGGACGAAGGGCTCGACGGCCGGCCGTGGCCAGCTCACGGTCAACGGGTCGATCGCGCAGAACTGGCGCGGAGCCGTGGGCCTCGCGAGTGGGACCGGTTACTCGAAGGACTACCAGTACGACAGCAGCCTGCGGACCTACACGCCTCCGAAGTTCCCGCAGCCGACGATCACCACCTACACGGTCGCGACGCAGGTCGAGTCGAAGACGGCGTACGACGCCTCCGGGGCTGCGCTGTGACGTTCGTCGCGGGGATGAGCGGGCTGCTCGGCCTGCTGATCGGTTCGTTCCTCAACGTCGTCGTGCACCGCGTCCCCGCAGGGATGAGCGTGGTCAGCCCGCCGAGCGCCTGTCCTGGTTGCGGACACCACATCCGACATCGGGACAACGTCCCGGTGCTCTCCTGGGTCGTGCTCCGCGGACGGTGCCGTGACTGCGCGACGCGGATCTCGGTGCGCTACCCGCTCGTCGAGGCTGCCACATGCGTCCTCTTCGCCCTCGTCGGCGTCCTCGTCGCCACGCGGAGTGGCTCGGTGGGCGGAACGGTGCAGGAGGTCGTGCTGGCCGCGGCGCTGCTCTACCTGATGGCCGTCAGTGTCGCGCTCGCCCTGATCGACCTCGACACGCACACCCTCCCGAACCGCATCGTGTACCCGTCGTACGTCGTCCTCGGCGCACTCCTGCTCGCCGCGACGGTGGTGTCCGGTGACTGGGGGGCCTTCGTGCGCGGACTCGTCGGGTGTGGCGTGCTCGGTTCCGCCTACCTGGTGTTGGCGATCGCGGTACCGGGCGGGATGGGACTCGGTGACGTGAAGCTCGCCGGCGTCCTGGGGCTCGTGCTCGCGTACCTCGGATGGGGACCCCTCGCAGTGGGTTCTTTCAGCGCCTTCCTGCTCGGCGGTATCTTCGCGATCGTCCTTCTCGCAGTCCGACGGACCGGTCGTCGCACCGGGATCCCGTTCGGGCCCTGGATGCTCGTCGGCGCCTGGACCGGGATCGTCCTGGGCACGCCGATCTGGGACGCCTACCTCCACCTGCTCGGCCTCTGACCCGCTGCCGCGCGCCCCATCGACGTCTCCCTTACCGACCCGAACGAACCAGGAAGCAGCCATGGCGAAGAACATCGTGGGCATCGACATCGGAGCCTCCGCGATCCGAGCGGTCGAGGTCCAGGACCCCGACCGCGCCGAACCCACCATCGTGCGGTTCGCCGAAGTACCGGTGCCGGCCGGTTCCACCCGGCAGGGCGAGGTACTCGAACCGAACACCGTCGCTGCGGCGCTCAAGCAGCTGTGGTCGATCGGTCGGTTCCGCACCCGCGACGTGGTCCTCGGGATGGGCAACCAACGGGTCCTGTCGCGTGACCTCACCGTGCCGAAGGCGCCGATCGCGCAGATCCGCGAGTCGCTGCCCTTCCAGGTGCAGGACATGCTCCCGGTACCCGTCGGCGACGCCATCCTCGACTTCTACCCCACCGGCGAGAGCGACGGTGAGAACGGCCCGGTCGTCTCCGGCCTCCTCGTGGCCGCGGTCAAGGACGCCGTCCTGGCGAACGTGCGTGCCGCACAGGCCGCCGACCTGAACCCGGTCGCGGTCGACCTGATCCCGTTCGCGTTGTCGCGCGTGGTGACGCCGCGCAACCACCGTGGCACGACGGCCATCGTCGAGTGCGGCGCCAACACCACGACCGTCGTCGTCGTCACCGACGGAGTGCCGAAGTTCGTCCGCATCGTCCCGACGGGTGGCGACGACATCACGAGGACCCTCGCCGGTCGGATGTCGATCTCGGAGGACGAAGCAGAAGCCGTCAAGCGGCACTTCGGCATGCGCGAGCTGTCCGCGCGCACCCCCGACGACGCGATGGCGATCGCCTCGGTGCGCGAGTCGGCGCAGGAGCTCCTGTCGAGTCTCCGGAACACCATCAACTACTTCGCCAACACCCGACCGTCGGAGCCGGTCGGGGACGTGCGACTCATCGGCGGTGGAGCCGCGCTCCCCGGGTTCTCCGACTCGTTGGCCGAGTACACCCGTCTGCCGGTACGGAACGCGGCGCCCTTCGAGGGCGCCCGCACGGCGCGATCGATCACCACCGAGTCCCTGGACGCGAACGGCAGCGCCATCGCCGTCGCCTGGGGCCTCGCGGTCGGAGGGAAAGCAGCATGAGCCAGGCGACGATCGGGACGGGGCGGCAGCCTCGTTCCCGCAAGGCCGGGAAGGCGGCGAGCGTCGACGCGGTCACCGTGGCGCCGCAGGACCGCCAGAAGCGGCAGCGCGGCTCGGGTCAGCCCCTGACCATCGGCGGGTTCCCGAGTGTCGACCTGCTGCCCCCCGAGGTGCTCGTGCACCGACGCGAGCGCGCGGTGACCCGTCGGCTCTGGCTCGGCGTCGTGATCCTCGTCCTCGTCGCGGGTGCGGGCGTCGGCGTGACTGCGATGCTCGCCGCACAGGCGAAGACCGAGCTGGCCCGTTCACAGGAACAGTCGCTGTCGATCCTGCAGCAGCAGCAGCAGTACTCGGACGTGCGGACGACGGAGTCGTCGACGTCGCTGCTCGAATCGGCGCAGGCCGTCGGCGGTTCCACCCAGATCGGTTGGGGTGACTACCTCGCGAAGGTGGAGTCCTCCCTGCCCGGTGGTGTGTCCATCACGGGCCTCAACGTGGACTCTGCATCGCCGATCGAGTCGTACGCCCAAGCGGACGCCCCGCTGCAGGGATCACGCATCGCCACCCTGACCCTCGACGTGGCGACCCCGACCCTGCCCTCCCTGCCGGAGTGGCTCGACTCCGTGAAGGGGCTCCCCGGCTTCGTCGACGCGACCGCGAACTCGGTGACGCTCGATCCGAGCAGCGGGTCCTACACGGTCAACATGACCATCCACGTCAACGAGAAGGCCTACGACCGCACGTACACGAAGGGCCAGGACTCCCAGTGAGCAAGAACCGCCTCTCCATGGTGTTCGCCGTCGTGGCGATGGCCGCGGTCGTCCTCGCGGGCTTCTTCGTCGGCGTCCAGCCCCAGCTGGCCCAGGCCGCCTCGAGCCGCGCCCAGCAGGTCGACGTCGACCGGACGAACGCATCGAGCAGGGCCGAACTGGCCCGGTTGCGCAAGCAGGCCGAGAAGCTCCCGGCGATGCGTGACGAGCTCGAGAAGCTCCAGGCCTCCGTTCCGGCGACGGCGAGCATGTCGCGTTTCTACGGGGAGCTCTACGACGTCGCCGGTGCGACGGGGGTGACGGTGTCGTCGATCACGACCGACGACGCCCTGCCGTACACGCCCCCGGCCGCTGAGGTCGGGTCGTCCGCAACGGGCAGCGCCGCCGCCGCGCCGTCGGCGAGTCCGTCGGCGACCGCCTCGGCGGCTCCGTCCTCGGAAGCCTCTGCGAGTGCGACGCCGACCACGCCGGCCCCGCCGACGACGTTCACGAACCCGGTGATCAACTCGTCGAACATGTCCTTGATCCCCGTCACGGTCTCCGTGGACGGGACGTTCGACCAGGCCCGGCAGTTCGTCGCCGGTACCCAGTCGGGCGAGCGGCTGTTCTTGATCAACGAGATCTCCTCGGCGGAGTCGAGCGGAGCGGCGACGGAAGGGGCAGAGGCAGATGCGTCTGCTGGGCAGACCTGGACCTTCGGCGGCTACGTCTACGTCCTGACCACGGACTCGGGCGCCGCCGCGAAGGGCTGAGCCCACCCCCGTGAAGTGGGGCCGGGCGCGGCACGCCGACCCCACTTCCGCGACAGTCGTCGTTGTGCGTACGATGCTCCCGAGCCCGCGATCGCGGCTGCTCGTCCCCTCTCGAACGGTCGGCTCGGATCGGCCGTTCCCGTCGTGCCCGGAGTCGCGCGTGTTGGTCGGAATCGTGGAGTTCCTCGGCTGGTTCGGAGCCGTAACCGTCCTCGCTGGTTACATCCTCTTCTCGACGGGGAAGCTGCCGAACGGCCCCGTCTACCAACTCTTCAACCTGGTCGGCGGCCTCGCGGTCGCGGTGAACGTCGCCGCGCACCACGCGATCCCCTCGACGATCGTGAACGGCATCTGGGCGGTCGTCGCCGTGGTCGTCCTCGTCCGGATGGGCCGGGCCCGTCGGGCCGCCCGTCGAGCCGAGCCGACCGACGGCGTCCGGCGCGACGGGGCTGGCGACGCCGGCGGGGGAGCCCCGGTCCTGCACACGGAGCCCCCGGCGACCACGGGCGTCCTGCCGGTGATGGGCCCCGCGGTGCGCGACCACGAGTCCGACGCGGCGTCCGTGGCGGACGCGGCCCCGGGCCTCCAGGCCGACTCCGGTCCCGGTCCCGTCCCCGCGACCGCTCCGGCGCCGATGACGGAGACCGTCCCGATCATCACCGCGACGATCGCCCTCGCGCTCGTCGCCGCGGCGCAGGAGCAGGCCGGCCGGTCCGACGAAGCCGCTCAGCGCGCCGCCCGGACCGACACCGCCCGCTGACCCGTCGGACGGCGATACGATCAGCCCATGTCCCGGTGGTTGATCGCGACGATGACGTCCGTCCTCTTCATCGCGCTCGTGGTCGCCGTCACGGGCTTCGAGGCCCTGCTCGCCGACGTCGAGATCATCTCCCAGCCGGACGCCACCCCGTACCTCGGCCCGGCGATGGTGGTCGGCGGTGCGCTCGTGGTGTTCCTCGCGACCGCCGTCGGCGCGCGGGACGGCAACCCCGGCGTGACCGGTCTCGTCGCGGCCGCCACCGTCTACCTCGTCATGCTCGGGGTCGGGTCCGTCGGTTACGCGCTGCTCCGTGGCGACGCGACCGAGCTCGTGGTCTTCCCTGCCGGCTACGCCCTCGGGCCGTTCGTGGTCGGGTCGGTCGTGGTCGCGCTGCTGTCCGTCGTGGGCGGGACGGCGACGGCGAAGCAGCAGGCACGAGCGGCCCGTGCCGCCGCCGACGCGGGCGGGCAGCGGGGGACGACGATCGCGGGCGACGACCAGGCCGGGCGGTAGTCTTCCGGGGCACGACGCACTCGCAACGGGGGAACGATGACCGACCAGCAGGAGCAGCAGGACGGCTGGGGCGCCGTCCCACCGGTGGCCTCGATCCGCGGCACCCACGACGCGTCCGGCACCACCGCGGTGGCCGCACGCCCCGCACGCCGTCTCCGCCGCCGGCAGGTGATCGGGATCGTCGCCGGGGCGACGGCCGTCGTGCTCCTGCTCGTCGCCGGTGTGGTCGGGTTCTCGATCGGGACGGCCACGCACGCGGCCGACCGCCCGGTGCGCGCGTTCCTCGACGACCTGACGGCAGGACGTGTCGACGCGGCACTGGACGCCGCAGGGATCGACCCCGAGGAGTCCGACGTCCTGCTGCGCCCGGCCGCCTACGCGAAGGCTCGGAACAAGGTGACCGGCTACCGCATCGCGGCCACCAGCACCGAGGGGGACACCGCGACGGTCCGGGCGTACCTGCGGCAGGGCGGCCAGGACGTGGCAGCCACCTTCACGCTCGAGCAGACCGGGACGGACTGGGGGGTCTTCCCGGTGTGGGAGCTGCAGGCGCCGGAACTCGGCTCCGTCGTCGTGGACGTCGACGGCCCCACCCCCGCCGCGGTGCGCGTCGACGGCAGCACGGCGCGGACGGCGAAGGACGGCACGTTGAGCCTGCGGGCGCTGCCCGGCACGTACGCGGTGTCCTACGCCGGCGGGAAGTGGACGACCGCGGACGGCGGCGAGACGACGGTGCGCGGGTTCGGCGACGACGTCTCGACACCGGTGCGGATGCAGGCGTCGCTCACGGACGCCGGCGTCCGGGCTGCGGAGCGGGCGGTCGACGCCTGGGTCGACGGCTGCATCGCCTCGAAGGAGGCCGCACCCCCCGGGTGCAGCTTCTACGCCTACGGCCAGGACCCCGCCTACACCTACACCAACCAGAAGTGGACCCTCGTCTCGCGACCGGTCGTCGACGTCAGCCGCTGGACGTCGAACGGCTGGCTGGTCACCACGACGACCTTCGGCCGCGCGACGTTCACGGCTGACATCGCGGGCGCCGGCGGGACCGGGACGGCATCGGCCGGCCCGCTCAACGTGAACGCGAGCGGCTACGTCACCGGCTTCGGCGACGACGGCGCGACGTTCCGGTCCGCCGTCGGCAACGGGTCCTCCGACACCGGTTCGTGAGTCCCGCGCCCCGGCGACCGGGCGCAGCGACCGACGGCGCGACCGCTCCTGCCCCGGATTGATTTCACCCCGCCCCGCGGGTAGTCTCTACTGGGTGTGCGCCCTCGGGCGCGCCCGAAAAGTCCGGCGGGCCACATCGCCCGGTCGGACCACTCCGTCCCCCACCGTTCTCCGCCGTCAGGCGGTGATCAGCATGGGACGAGGAAGCCGGCGGATCGCGCCGGCCAGAGAGCACGAGCGAAGAACCAGGAGAACAGTTGCCTACCATCCAGCAGCTGGTTCGCAAGGGTCGCGCGCCGAAGGTCACCAAGACCAAGGCGCCCGCCCTGAAGGCGAACCCCCAGCAGCGTGGCGTGTGCACCCGCGTCTACACCACCACCCCCAAGAAGCCGAACTCGGCACTGCGCAAGGTCGCTCGTGTCAAGCTCTCGAACGGCACCGAGGTCACGGCCTACATCCCCGGTGAGGGCCACAACCTCCAGGAGCACTCGATGGTGCTCGTCCGCGGCGGTCGTGTGAAGGACCTCCCGGGTGTCCGTTACAAGATCATCCGTGGCGCCCTGGACACCCAGGCAGTCAAGAACCGTAAGCAGGCTCGCAGCCGCTACGGCGCGAAGAAGGGTTGAGTTAGATGCCTCGCAAGGGTCCCGCTCCCAAGCGTCCCGTCGTCGCCGACCCGGTCTACGGCGCCCCCATCGTCAGCCAGCTGGTCAACAAGATCCTGCTGGACGGCAAGAAGGGCCTCGCCGAGCGCATCGTCTACGGTGCACTCGAAGGCGTCACCGCCAAGAACCAGCAGGACGCCGTCGCCACGCTCAAGAAGGCGCTCGACAACGTCCGTCCGACCCTCGAGGTCCGCAGCCGCCGCGTCGGTGGCTCGACCTACCAGGTCCCGGTCGAGGTCAAGCCGCACCGCGCGAACACCCTCGCGCTCCGCTGGCTGACCTCGTACGCCAAGGCCCGTCGCGAGAAGACGATGACCGAGCGTCTCATGAACGAGATCCTCGACGCGTCGAACGGTCTCGGTGCCGCGGTCAAGCGCCGCGAGGACACGCACAAGATGGCCGAGTCGAACAAGGCCTTCGCCCACTACCGCTGGTAGTCCCGGCACCGTCCGGGCGCCGGTGGTCACCACCGTCGGCGCCCGGACGGCCGCCAACCTCTCCTACAACTCTTCCGGAGGAACCCTGTGGCACAGGACGTGCTCACCGACCTGAACAAGGTCCGCAACATCGGCATCATGGCGCACATCGATGCCGGCAAGACCACGACGACCGAGCGCATCCTGTTCTACACGGGCATCACGCACAAGATCGGTGAGGTCCACGACGGCGCTGCCACGATGGACTGGATGGCGCAGGAGCAGGAGCGCGGCATCACGATCACGTCGGCCGCGACGACCTGCTTCTGGGACAACAACCAGATCAACATCATCGACACCCCCGGTCACGTGGACTTCACGGTCGAGGTGGAGCGCTCGCTCCGCGTCCTCGACGGTGCGGTCGCCGTCTTCGACGGCAAGGAGGGCGTCGAGCCCCAGTCCGAGACCGTGTGGCGTCAGGCGGACAAGTACGACGTCCCGCGCATCTGCTTCGTCAACAAGATGGACAAGCTGGGCGCCGACTTCTACTTCACCGTCGACACCATCATCAACCGCCTCGGCGCGGAGCCCCTCGTGCTCCAGCTCCCGATCGGCGCCGAGAACGACTTCGTCGGGATCGTCGACCTCATCGAGATGCACGCCAAGGTCTGGCCGGGCGATGCCAAGGGTGACGTCACCATGGGCGCCCAGTACGAGGTCCAGGAGATCCCCGCGGACCTCAAGGACCGTGCGGACGAGTACCGCGCCAAGCTGATCGAGCGCGTCGCCGAGACCGACGACGCCCTGCTCGAGAAGTACTTCGGCGGCGAGGAGCTCACCAAGGACGAGATCAAGAGCGCGATCCGCAAGCTCACGATCGCTTCCGAGGTCTACCCCGTCCTCTGTGGCTCGGCCTTCAAGAACCGCGGTGTCCAGCCGATGCTCGACGCCGTCATCGACTACCTCCCGTCCCCGCTCGACGTGCCGCCGATGATCGGCCACGACGTCAAGGACGAGGAGAAGGAGATCATCCGCAAGCCCGACGCGTCGGAGCCGTTCTCGGCCCTCGCGTTCAAGGTCGCGGTGCACCCCTTCTTCGGTCGTCTGACCTACGTCCGCGTGTACTCCGGCTCGATCGAGTCCGGTGCCCAGGTCATCAACTCGACCAAGGGCAAGAAGGAGCGCATCGGGAAGATCTTCCAGATGCACTCCAACAAGGAGAACCCGGTCGACAACGTGACCGCGGGCCACATCTACGCGGTCATCGGCCTCAAGGACACCACCACCGGTGACACCCTGTGCGACCCGACCAACCAGGTCGTCCTCGAGTCGATGACGTTCCCGGAGCCGGTCATCGAGGTCGCCATCGAGCCGAACACGAAGGCCGACCAGGAGAAGCTCTCCACGGCCATCCAGAAGCTCGCCGAAGAGGACCCGACGTTCCGCGTCGAGCTCAACGCCGAGACCGGTCAGACGACGATCAAGGGCATGGGCGAGCTCCACCTCGACATCCTCGTCGACCGCATGAAGCGCGAGTTCAAGGTCGAGGCGAGCGTCGGCAAGCCGCAGGTGGCCTACCGCGAGACGCTCACCAAGGTCGTCGAGCGCTACGACTACACGCACAAGAAGCAGACCGGTGGTTCCGGCCAGTTCGCGAAGGTGCAGATCGCCCTCGAGCCGATGGAAGTCACGGCCGAGAAGGTCTACGAATTCGAGAACGCCGTCACCGGTGGTCGCGTGCCGCGTGAGTACATCCCGTCGGTCGACGCCGGTATCCAGGACGCCATGCAGGTCGGCATCCTCGCGGGCTACCCGACGGTCGGCGTGAAGGCCATCCTCAAGGACGGCGCGGCGCACGACGTCGACTCGTCCGAGATGGCGTTCAAGATCGCCGGTTCGATCGCCTACAAGGAAGCGGCCCGCAAGGCCGGTCCGGCGATCCTCGAGCCGATCATGGCCGTCGAGGTCCGTACTCCGGAGGAGTACATGGGCGACGTCATCGGTGACCTGAACTCCCGTCGTGGCCAGATCGCCTCGATGGAGGACGCCTCGGGCGTCAAGGTGGTCCGCGCGAGCGTGCCGCTGTCCGAGATGTTCGGCTACGTCGGCGACCTGCGGTCGAAGACCTCTGGTCGTGCGGTCTACTCGATGACCTTCGAGACCTACAGCCAGGTCCCGGCCAAGGTCGCCGAGGAGATCATCGCGAAGAACGCGGGGGAGTAGCGCTCAGCGCTTCTCCACAGGCGGGGGTGCCCGGCGACGGGCCCCTCGCCACCAAGTAAAGTAACGACACAACACCGCGCACCGACGTCCGAGCCCATCCAGGGCCGGCCGGAGGTGACGCTTTCCGAGTCCTGAGGAGGACCCACAGTGGCCAAGGCCAAGTTCGAGCGCACCAAGCCGCACGTCAACATCGGAACCATCGGTCACGTCGACCACGGCAAGACCACGCTCACGGCGGCGATCACCAAGGTTCTGCACGACCAGTACCCGGACCTCAACGAGGCCCGTGACTTCGCGCAGATCGACAACGCTCCCGAGGAGCGCCAGCGCGGCATCACGATCAACATCTCCCACGTGGAGTACCAGACCGAGAAGCGTCACTACGCGCACGTCGACGCCCCCGGTCACGCCGACTACGTGAAGAACATGATCACGGGTGCGGCGCAGATGGACGGCGCGATCCTCGTGGTCGCCGCCACCGACGGCCCGATGCCCCAGACGCGTGAGCACGTCCTGCTCGCCCGCCAGGTCGGCGTCCCCTACATCGTCGTCGCGCTGAACAAGTCCGACATGGTGGACGACGAGGAGATCCTGGAGCTCGTCGAGCTCGAGGTCCGCGAGCTCCTCGGCTCGCAGCAGTTCGACGAGGACGCCCCCGTCGTGCAGGTCTCGGCGCTCAAGGCGCTCGAGGGCGACGAGAAGTGGGTCAAGTCGGTCCAGGACCTCATGGCCCAGGTCGACGAGAACGTGCCGGACCCGGTGCGCGCCACCGACCAGCCGTTCCTGATGCCGATCGAGGACGTCTTCACGATCACCGGTCGTGGCACGGTCGTCACCGGTCGCGTCGAGCGTGGCACGCTCAACCTGAACGAGGAGGTCGAGATCGTCGGCATCCGCGCGACGCAGAAGACCACCGTCACGGGCATCGAGATGTTCCGCAAGCTGCTCGACCAGGCGGTCGCCGGTGACAACACCGGTCTGCTCATCCGTGGCCTCAAGCGCGAGGACGTGGAGCGCGGCCAGGTCGTCGTGAAGCCGGGTTCGGTCACGCCGCACACCGAGTTCCAGGCGAACGCGTACATCCTGACCAAGGACGAGGGTGGGCGTCACAACCCGTTCTACGCGAACTACCGCCCGCAGTTCTACTTCCGCACCACGGACGTCACCGGCGTCATCACGCTGCCCGAGGGCACCGAGATGGTCATGCCCGGTGACACCGTCGCCATGACGGTCGAGCTGATCCAGCCGATCGCCATGGAGGAGGGCCTCCGCTTCGCCATCCGTGAGGGTGGTCGTACGGTCGGCGCCGGTACGGTCGAGAAGATCATCAAGTAACTCCGGTTCCTTGCGCGAGCGGGGTCGGGCCTTCGGGCCCGGCCCCGCTTCGTCGTCCGCGGGCGACGGACGGGAGGCCCGGGTCGTCCCCGGCGCGTCGGTGCACGCCGATCCGTGGTGCGTCACAGGCGTGTCGGAGTTTGCTGAGGGACGTGACACGTCTCCGCCGCTCCACGACCAACGGTCGTGGCTACCACCGCCTCCGCAGCGGGCGCGGGTTCTCGTACCGCGACCCGTCGGGCAGCACCGTGACCGACAAGGACGTGCGCGAGCGACTCGACGCCCTGGTGATCCCGCCGGCGTGGGACGACGTGTGGATCTCGCCGTACGAGAACGGGCACATCCTCGCCACCGGGATCGACGGTGCGGGGCGGCGCCAGTACATGTACCACCCGTCCTGGCGCGAGCGCATGGACCGCATCAAGTACGACCGGGCCCTGGCCCTCGCCGAGTCCCTGCCGGTCGCGCGTCGTGGGGTCACGATGGACCTGCGGCGTCCCGAGCCCGACCGGCAGCGCGCGCTGGCCGCTGCGTTCCGCATGCTCGACCAGGGGTCGCTGCGGGTCGGCTCGGAGCGCTACGCGACGGAACACGGCAGCCGCGGGCTCTCGACGCTGCTGTGTGCGCACGCCCACGTCTCCGGCGACGACATCGAGCTCGACTTCCCCGGCAAGAGCGGGCAGGAGTGGTCCTCGTCGATCCACGACGCCGACCTCGCCCGGGTCATCGCCGGCATGAAGCGCCGCGGACCGAACGCGCGGCTGCTGTCCTTCCGTGAGCGCCGCGGTGCCGAGTGGGAGCCGCTGTCCGCCGAGGACATCAACGCCTACGTCAAGGAACGCGCGGGGGACGAGTTCACCGCGAAGGACTTCCGGACCCTGCACGGCACGGTCGCCGCCGCGGTCGACCTGGCGAAGACCGGACCGGAGTCGACGCAGGCGAAGCGCAAGAAGGCGGTCTCGCACGCAGTGAAGGCCGCGAGCGAGGAACTCGGCAACACCCCGACGGTGTGCCGACAGAGCTACATCGACCCGCGTCTGCTCGACGCCTACGACCACGGCGAGACCATCGACCCCGACCGCCTCGGCTCCGCGGAGTCCGAGGTGCGTGCCCTGCTCTACCGACAGTGACCGCGTGGCGGTCCGGATGACGTAGCGTTGGTCGACGTGCCGGACCACCCCCACACGGCACGGAAGGACCCCCAACAGTCGTGACCGAGTGCATCCACGGTTTCCCCATCGAGCTCTGCGACATCTGCGCGCCCCGCCAGCGCGAGGTGTCCGACACCCCAGCAGCACCGACCCAGCGGCGGACCCGCATCACCACGAACCTCCGCGCCGACCCGCCGGCCTCCGGCCCGGGCACGTCGCTGCGGTCGCCCACGCCGGAGCTCCCGGAGGCCCGGGTCTTCTCCGCGCTGCGGGCACACCACGTGACGCACATCGACAACCTCGACGGCATCGTCGGCGCGGGCGCCATCCTGGCCGCCGAGCAGGCCGAGCCCGTCGTCGACGTGAGCTCCCCGGAGACCCGCACCGCCCGCGTCGACGCGCACGCCCCCGACGGCTCGCCCGTCGCCGGCCACGTGCCGTTCCTGCTCTCGCCCGACGCGACGCGGTGGGACGAGCTGCGCTCCGGCGCCGAGGGCGAGCGCTGGTCGGACGCGGCGCGGCGCACCCGCGCCGTCGACTACATCGTGCTCGTGGTCCCGGTGTCGACCTTCGGTGCGTCGGTCATCGTCGCCGACCAGGACGCCGACGCCGAGGACGTCCGGTTCGCCGTCGGCCCCGACGCTGCGACGAACCTCATCCGCCGCACGGACTTCACCGACCCGGAGATGCACGACCTCGAGCTGTTGGCCGGCCCGAGCGTGCCGTTCTCGTCGGTCGCCGTCATCGGTGTGCCGAACGACAAGGCCCGCCAGACGGTGCGCGCGGTGCTCGCCGACCACGGCGGCCACGCGCCGCGGGTGGCGGTCTTCCCGCCGTGGTTCGTGCCCCCGGTGACGGCCGAGTAGACGTCCCCACGAGCGCCCTCCGGACCATCTCCGGAGGGCGCTCTGCGTGACGGCGGTGACCCGTGCCTCCAGGCCGGCCGATCCGCGCGGATCCGGGGAAGCGAGCCGGCACGGACGCGCCCGGCATGTCGCGACACGCCCGGGTTGCACGTCGGCCGAGGACATGCGAGACTTGTCCGGTTCCGAATTCCCCGCGGGTGCGAGTCCGCAGGATCACTGCTCTGGCAGTGCACAACCCCCCTGTCCAGCAGGGCTGGGTTGGGCCGCAGGCAGCAGAACACGACTCCCCGAGGTCATGACGGACGCAGCACTGCTGCGCCCGGAGTGCGAGGAAGTCGATTGCCCACGCTGGACGGCCATGGTCGCCCGCGCGGTTGACAGGTGAACAGCGGTCATCCCCAGCGGATGCGGCCGGTTGGTTCAGGAAAACAGCACGGTCTGCAGGAATGCAGAGCCGAGCGGCGTCAGGCGGCCAGAGGGTGCGCGGCGCAGAGAGGACAAGAGACACATGGCGGGACAGAAGATCCGCATCCGGCTCAAGTCGTACGACCACGAGGTCATCGACACGTCGGCCCGGAAGATCGTCGACACGGTGACCCGTGCCGGTGCGACCGTGGTCGGCCCGGTGCCGCTCCCCACCGAGAAGAACGTGATCGCAGTGATCCGTTCCCCTCACAAGTACAAGGACTCGCGCGAGCACTTCGAGAAGCGCACGCACAAGCGGGTCATCGACATCGTCGACCCGACGCCGAAGGCCGTGGACTCGCTCATGCGACTCGACCTGCCGGCTGACGTCAACATCGAGATCAAGCTGTAAGGGGGCTGACCAATGGCGAACTCAACCAAGACCGTCAAGGGCCTCCTCGGCAAGAAGCTCGGGATGACCCAGGTGTGGGACGAGAACAACAAGTTCATCCCCGTCACCGTGATCGAGGTCGGCCCGAACGTGGTCACCCAGATCCGCAACGCTGAGCGCGACGGCTACGAGGCGATCCAGATCGCCGCCGGTGCCATCGACCCGCGCAAGGTCAACAAGCCGGCCGCCGGCCACTTCGAGGCCGCTGGCGTGACCCCGCGTCGCACCCTCACCGAGATCCGTACCAACGACTCCGCTGAGTACACGCTCGGCCAGGAGCTCACCGTGGACGGCACGTTCACGGCGGGCCAGAAGGTCGACGTCGTCGGTACCTCCAAGGGCAAGGGCTTCGCCGGTGTCATGAAGCGCCACGGCTTCCACGGCGTCGGCGCCTCGCACGGTGCGCACCGCAACCACCGCAAGCCCGGTTCGATCGGTGCCTCCTCGACCCCGTCGCGTGTCTTCAAGGGCATGCGCATGGCGGGCCGCATGGGTGGCGACCGCGTGACCGTCCTCAACCTCACGGTGCACGCCGTCGACGCCGAGAAGGGTCTGCTGCTCGTCAAGGGCGCCGTCCCCGGCGCTCGTGGCCGTTCCGTCTTCGTCCGCACCGCCGTGAAGGGTAAGTGATCATGGCCACCGAGACCGCAACCACGATCGACGTCCTCGACGCGACTGGCGCCGTCGCCGGCAGCATCGAGCTGCCCGCAGCGCTCTTCGACGTCGAGACCAACGTCCCGCTGATCCACCAGGTCGTCACCGCGCAGCTCGCAGCCGCGCGTCAGGGCACCCACAAGACCAAGAACCGTGGCGAAGTCCGCGGTGCCGGTCGCAAGCCGTTCAAGCAGAAGGGCACCGGCCGCTCCCGTCAGGGTTCGGTCCGCGCTCCGGAGCACACCGGCGGTGGCGTCGTCCACGGACCGACCCCGCGCGACTACTCGCAGCGCACCCCGAAGAAGATGATCGCCGCGGCTCTGCTCGGCTCGCTCTCGGACCGCGCCCGCGGTGGCCGCATCTCCGCTGTGGAGGGCTTCGTCGCGGCCGAGGTGCCGTCGACCAAGACCGCCCGCACGCTGCTCGAGAAGGTCGCGCCCGTCAAGCACGTGCTCGTCGTGCTCGAGTCGGACGACGAGCTCACGCTCAAGTCGATCCGCAACCTGCCGAACGTCCACGCGCTCACGCACGGCCAGCTCAACGCCTACGACGTGCTGAAGGCCGACGCGCTCGTCTTCAGCAAGAGCGCCCTCGACGCCTTCATCGCGTCGAAGACCGCGAAGGAGATCACCGCATGAGCGGCTTCAACAAGGACCCGCGCGACGTCATCATCTCGCCGGTCGTCTCGGAGAAGAGCTACGGGCTCATCGACCAGGGCAAGTACACGTTCATCGTGGACCCCCGCTCGAACAAGACCGAGATCAAGCTCGCCATCGAGAAGATCTTCGACGTCAAGGTCGCGAGCATCAACACGCTGAACCGCCCGGGCAAGACCCGTCGCACCAAGTTCGGTCTCGGCAAGCGCAAGGACACCAAGCGCGCCATCGTGACGCTCAAGTCCGGTTCGATCGACATCTTCACGGCTGTCGGCTGAGGACCAGAGGGATAAATCATGGCTATTCGTAACTACAAGCCGACGACCCCCGGTCGTCGCGGCTCGTCGGTCGCCGACTTCGCCGAGATCACCCGTTCGACTCCGGAGAAGTCCCTGCTTCGTCCGCTGCCGAAGACCGGTGGTCGCAACAGCTCCGGCCGCATCACCACGCGTCACATCGGTGGTGGCCACAAGCGCCAGTACCGCGTGATCGACTTCCGTCGCTCTGACAAGGACGGCGTCGACGCCAAGGTCGCGCACATCGAGTACGACCCGAACCGCACCGCGCGCATCGCGCTCCTGCACTACGTGGACGGCACGAAGCGCTACATCATCGCGCCGAACAAGCTCAAGCAGGGCGACGTCATCGAGCAGGGCCCCGGCGCCGACATCAAGCCCGGCAACAACCTGCCGCTGCGCAACATCCCCGTGGGTACCGTCGTGCACGCCATCGAGCTCCGCCCCGGTGGCGGCGCGAAGATGGCCCGCTCGGCCGGCGCCTCGGTGCGTCTCGTCGCCAAGGACGGCCCCTACGCGCAGCTCCGTCTGCCGTCGGGCGAGGTCCGCAACGTCGACGCCCGCTGCCGCGCCACGATCGGCGAGGTCGGCAACGCCGAGCAGTCGAACATCAACTGGGGCAAGGCCGGCCGCATGCGCTGGAAGGGCGTCCGCCCGACCGTGCGTGGTGTCGCGATGAACCCGATCGACCACCCGCACGGTGGTGGTGAGGGCAAGACCTCCGGTGGTCGTCACCCCGTCAGCCCGTGGGGTCAGGCCGAGGGTCGTACGCGCAAGCCGAACAAGCCGAGCGACAAGCTCATCGTCCGTCGCCGTAACGCCGGCAAGAAGCGCAAGTAGGAGTTCCGAAGATGCCACGCAGTCTGAAGAAGGGCCCCTTCGTCGACGAGCACCTGCTTCGCAAGGTCGTCACGCAGAACGAGGCCAACACCAAGAACGTGATCCGTACCTGGTCGCGTCGCTCGATGATCGTCCCGAACATGCTCGGGCACACGATCGCCGTGCACGACGGCCGCAAGCACATCCCGGTGTTCGTCACCGAGTCGATGGTCGGTCACAAGCTCGGCGAGTTCGCGCCGACCCGCACCTTCCGTGGTCACGTGAAGGACGACAAGAAGGGCCGTCGCCGCTAACGCGGGGACGCAGAGGAGGAACGAAATGGTGGAGTCGATCGCACGCGTGCGACACATCCGCGTCACGCCTCAGAAGGCCCGTCGCGTCATCGAGCTGATCCGCGGCAAGCAGGCCCACGAGGCGCTCGCCATCCTGAAGTTCGCCCCCCAGGGCGCTTCGGAGCCCGTGTACAAGCTGGTCGCCTCGGCGATCGCTAACGCACGGGTCAAGGCTGACTCGACGAACAGCTTCCTCGACGAGCGCGACCTCTACGTGAGCCGCGTCTTCGTCGACGAGGGCACGACCCTGAAGCGGTTCCAGCCGCGCGCCCAGGGCCGCGCCTTCCGCATCAACAAGCGCACCAGCCACATCACGGTCGTCCTCGCGACGCCGGACGAGGCCGAGGTTGCCGCGACGAGCAAGAAGGCGAGCAAGTAATGGGCCAGAAGGTCAACCCGTACGGCTTCCGTCTCGGGATCACGACGGACCACGTCTCGCACTGGTTCACCGACAGCACGAAGCCGGGTCAGCGTTACGCCGACTACGTGGCCGAGGACATCAAGGTGCGCGAGTACCTGAAGAAGACCCTCGACCGCGCCGGCGTCGCCCGCATCGAGCTCGAGCGCACCCGTGACCGTGTCCGCGTGGACATCCACACGGCACGTCCGGGCATCGTCATCGGCCGCCGCGGCGCCGAGGCGGAGCGCGTCCGTGGCGAGCTCGAGAAGCTCACCAAGAAGCAGATCCAGCTGAACATCCTCGAGGTCAAGAACCCCGAGACCGAGGCCCAGCTCGTCGCGCAGGGCATCGCCGAGCAGCTCTCCGCTCGTGTCGCGTTCCGTCGCGCCATGCGCAAGGGCCTGCAGGGGGCACAGCGCGCCGGCGCCAAGGGTGTCCGCATCCAGGTGTCCGGTCGTCTCGGCGGCGCCGAGATGTCGCGCTCGGAGTTCTACCGCGAGGGCCGCGTGCCCCTGCACACGCTCCGCGCCAACATCGACTACGGCTTCTACGAGGCCCGGACGACGTTCGGTCGCATCGGCGTGAAGGTCTGGATCTACAAGGGCGACATCACGAACAAGGAGCTCGCTCGCGAGCAGGCGAACCAGCGTTCGTCGCGCCCCGAGCGTCGTGGCGGCCCCCGTGGCGAGCGCGGCGACCGCCGTGGCGGCGACCGCGGCGGCCGTCAGCAGCAGGCCCCGCAGGACGCGCCGGCCGGCGCAGGAGTTGAGGCGTAACCATGCTTATTCCCCGTCGAGTCAAGCACCGCAAGCAGCACCACCCGAAGCGTTCGGGTCAGGCGACCGGTGGCACCAAGGTCAGCTTCGGCGACTACGGTATCCAGGCGCTCACCCCGGCGTACGTGACCAACCGGCAGATCGAGTCCGCTCGTATCGCCATGACGCGTCACATCAAGCGTGGCGGCAAGGTCTGGATCAACATCTACCCGGACCGCCCGCTCACCAAGAAGCCGGCCGAGACCCGAATGGGTTCCGGTAAGGGTTCGCCCGAGTGGTGGGTCGCCAACGTCAAGCCCGGCCGGGTGCTCTTCGAGCTCTCCGGCGTCAGCGAGGACATCGCCCGCGAGGCGTTGACCCGCGCAATCCACAAGCTGCCCCTCAAGGCACGCATCATCAAGCGCGAGGAGGGCGACGCATAATGGCGATCGGTTCCAAGGAGCTCCGTCCGACGGAGCTCGACACGTTCGAGAACGAGCGTCTCGCTGACGAGCTGAAGAAGGCCAAGGAGGAACTCTTCAACCTCCGCTTCCAGTCGGCCACCGGCCAGCTGGAGAGCCACGGTCGTCTCCGTGCCGTCAAGCGCGACATCGCCCGCATCTACACCGTCCTGCGCGAGCGCGAGCTCGGCATCCGTGCCACTCCTGCGCCCGTCGAGACCGCCACCAAGGCCAAGAAGACGACGAAGAAGGCCGACAAGTCGGCTGAGTCGACCGAGGCCGAGACCGCCGAGGAGAACTGATGGCGAACGAAGAGAAGAACTCCGCCGCCGTCGTCCGCGGCTACCGCAAGACGCGTCGTGGCTACGTGACGAGCGACAAGATGGACAAGACCATCGTGGTCGAGGTCGAGGACCGCGTGAAGCACGCGCTCTACGGCAAGATCATCCGCCGCACGTCCAAGGTGAAGGCCCACGACGAGCTCGGCACCGCTGGTGTCGGCGACCTCGTCGTGATCAGCGAGACCCGTCCCCTCAGCGCCTCCAAGCGCTGGCGCCTGGTCGAGATCCTCGAGAAGGCCAAGTAGGCCCCGGCCTGCTTCGGAATAGGAGACAGCAGTGATTCAGCAGGAATCCCGCCTGAAGGTCGCCGACAACACGGGTGCCAAGGAGATCTTGACCATCCGCGTGCTCGGTGGCTCGGGTCGTCGCTACGCCGGCCTCGGTGACATCATCGTCGCCACGGTGAAGGACGCCATCCCCGGCGGCAACGTGAAGAAGGGTGACGTCGTCAAGGCGGTCATCGTTCGCACCAAGAAGGAGACCCGTCGTCAGGACGGCTCCTACATCAAGTTCGACGAGAACGCGGCAGTGATCCTCAAGGCCGACGGCGACCCGCGCGGTACGCGCATCTTCGGTCCGGTCGGTCGCGAGCTCCGTGACAAGAAGTTCATGAAGATCATCTCGCTCGCGCCGGAGGTGCTGTAAGCCATGGCGAACATCAAGAAGGGTGACCTCGTCCAGGTCATCACGGGCGCGACGCAGGAGCGTGGCGGCGACCGTGGCAAGCAGGGCAAGGTCATCGAGGTCCTCAAGGACAAGAACCGCGTCGTCGTCGAGGGCGTGAACTTCGTCACGAAGCACGTCCGCGTCGGACAGACGCAGCGCGGCTCGAAGACCGGTGGCATCGAGCAGCACGAGGCCTCGATCCACGTGTCGAACGTCGCGATCGTCGACCCGAAGACGAAGAAGCCGACCCGCGTCGGCTTCCGTACCGAAGAGGTGGAGAAGGACGGCGTCAAGAAGACCGTCCGGGTCCGCTACGCCAAGAAGTCTGGTGAGAAGCTCTGATGACTGACACGACTGCCGCGACGACTGAGAAAGTTCAGCCGCGCCTCAAGCAGAAGTACAAGGACGAGATCAAGTCCGCCCTCACCGAGCAGTTCGGCTACGCGAACGTCAACCAGGTCCCCGGCCTGGTCAAGGTCGTCGTGAACACCGGTGTCGGCGAGGCGGCTCGCGACTCGAAGATCATCGAGGGGGCCATCAAGGACCTCACGGCGATCACGGGTCAGAAGCCCCAGGTCAACATCGCCCGCAAGTCCATCGCGCAGTTCAAGCTGCGCGAGGGTCAGGCCATCGGCGCGCACGTCACCCTCCGTGGCGACCGCGCGTGGGAGTTCCTCGACCGCCTCATCTCGCTCGCCCTGCCCCGCATCCGCGACTTCCGCGGTCTCAGCGACAAGCAGTTCGACGGGAACGGCAACTACACGTTCGGTCTCACGGAGCAGTCCGTGTTCCACGAGATCGACCAGGACCGCATCGACCGTGTCCGCGGCTTCGACATCACCGTCGTGACCACCGCGAAGACGGACGACGAGGGACGCGCGCTGCTCCGCCAGCTGGGCTTCCCGTTCCGCTCCAACGAGCAGACGGTCTAAGCTACTTCGAGCGGTGCGGGCCGGGGGATCAACGTCCTCCGGCCCGCACGCACGAACACACCGACCTCGGGGAACCGCCCCGGGGTCACTCGATCGCTCAGGTCGGCATTCGTGGAACGGGTGTCGAAACCAGGCGAGAAATGGACGAACACCATGACGATGACCGATCCGGTCGCAGACATGCTGACCAGATTGCGGAACGCGAACTCCGCGCACCACGACGCAGTCGCACTCCCGAGCTCGAAGCTCAAGAAGAACATCGCCGACATCCTCAAGCGCGAGGGTTACATCAGCGAGTGGAAGGTGGAGGACGCCCGCGTCGGGCAGACCCTCACCATCGACCTCAAGTACGGCCCCGAGCGCGAGCGTTCGATCGCCGGCATCAAGCGCGTCTCGAAGCCGGGCCTCCGGGTCTACGCGAAGTCGACGGAGATCCCCCAGGTCCTCGGTGGCCTCGGCGTGGCGATCCTCTCGACCTCGTCGGGCCTCCTGACCGACCGCGAAGCCGAGCAGAAGGGCGTGGGTGGGGAAGTCCTCGCCTACGTGTGGTGATCGAGAATGTCACGAATCGGACGTCTTCCCATCGACATCCCCGCCGGCGTCACCGTCTCCGTTGACGGTCAGAACGTGGCGGTCAAGGGCCCGAAGGGCGAGCTCGCGCTCGTCGTCGCGGAGCCCATCCAGGCCAAGGTCGAGGAGAACCAGGTCCTCGTCACCCGTCCGGACGACGAGCGCGAGTCGCGTTCGCTCCACGGACTGACCCGGACCCTCATCGCCAACAACATCATCGGCGTGACCCAGGGCTACACCAAGGGCCTCGAGGTCGTCGGCACCGGTTACCGCGTGCAGGCGAAGGGCTCGAACCTCGAGTTCGCGCTCGGGTACTCCCACTCGATCACGGTCGAGCCGCCGGCGGGCATCAGCTTCGCGGTGGAGGGCAACAACAAGGTCACCGTCGCCGGCATCGACAAGCAGGCCGTCGGTGAGGTCGCCGCGAACATCCGGAAGCTCCGGAAGCCCGAGCCCTACAAGGGCAAGGGTGTCCGTTACGCCGGCGAGAACGTGCGCCGCAAGGCCGGAAAGTCAGGTAAGTGATCATGGGACTCCTCAAGACCCGCGGCAAGAGCAAGGCGGCCGCCAAGGCTCGTCGCCACAACCGTCTCCGCAAGAAGATCACCGGCACCGAGGCTCGTCCGCGTCTCGCCGTCACCCGCTCGTCGCGTCACGTGTTCGTGCAGGTCATCGACGACTCGAAGGGCCACACCCTGGCCAGCGCGTCGACGATGGAGGCAGACCTCCGCTCGTTCGACGGAGACAAGACCGCCAAGGCTCGTCGCGTCGGTGAGCTCCTCGCCGAGCGCGCGAAGACCGCTGGCGTCGAGGCCGTGGTCTTCGACCGCGGCGGCAGCAAGTACGCCGGTCGCGTCGCCGCGATCGCCGACGGTGCCCGTGAAGGAGGGCTGAACCTGTGAGCGACATCGCGAACACGAACGAAGACGCCAACGTCGAGGCCACCGCTGACGCGGCTGCCGACACGACGGCCAAGGCCACGACCGGCAAGGAGGCAGAGGCCCCGGCCGTTGCCGAGCGTCCGGTCGAGACCGCCGCGGGCTCCGCGTCCAACAACCGCGACTCCGCCGACCAGCGCGGCCGTCGTGGTGGCGGGCGTGACCGTCAGCAGGGCCGCGACCGCAACAACCGCGGTGGCGACAGCCAGTTCCTCGAGCGCGTGGTGACCATCAACCGCGTGTCGAAGGTCGTCAAGGGTGGTCGTCGCTTCAGCTTCACGGCGCTCGTCGTCGTCGGCGACGGCAACGGCCTCGTGGGCGTCGGCTACGGCAAGGCCAAGGAGGTCCCCACGGCGATCTCCAAGGGCGTCGAAGAGGCGAAGAAGAACTTCTTCCGCGTCCCGCGCGTCGGCAACACGATCCCGCACCCGGTGCAGGGCGAGGCCGCTGCCGGTGTCGTGCTCCTGCGTCCGGCCGCTGCCGGTACCGGTGTCATCGCCGGTGGTCCGGTCCGCGCCGTGCTCGAGTGCGCCGGCATCCACGACGTCCTGAGCAAGTCGCTCGGCTCGTCGAACACGATCAACATCGTGCACGCGACCGTCGAGGCGCTGCAGCAGCTCGAGGAGCCCCGCGCGGTCGCGAGCCGTCGTGGCCTCGACGTCGACCGGGTCGTCCCGGCTCGTCTGCTCCAGGCCGAGGCCGCTGCCCTGCGTGCCGCGACCGAGAAGGCAGGTGCGTGATGGCGACCCTGAAGATCACGCAGATCAAGTCCGTTATCAGCGAGAAGCAGTACCAGCGCGACACCCTGCGCAGCCTGGGCCTCAAGCGCATCGGCCGTACGGTCGAACGTGAGGACAACGCCCAGAACCGCGGGTACATCGCGACGGTCGCGCACCTCGTGAAGGTCGAGGAGGTCGACGCATGAGCGACGAGAAGAACGAGCGCGTGCAGGTGCTGAAGCTGCACCACCTCCGCCCCGCCGAGGGCGCCAAGAAGGACCGCACCCGTGTGGGTCGCGGTGAGGGCTCGAAGGGCAAGACCGCTGGACGTGGTACCAAGGGCACGAAGGCCCGTTACCAGGTCCGGGTCGGCTTCGAGGGTGGGCAGATGCCGCTGCACATGCGCACCCCGAAGCTCCGCGGGTTCAAGAACCCGTTCCGGGTCGAGTACCAGGTCGTGAACCTGGACAAGATCTCGGAGCTCTACCCCGACGGTGGCGACGTCACCGTTGCGGGCCTGGTCGCCAAGGGCGCCGTCCGCAAGAACGAGAAGGTCAAGGTTCTCGGTCAGGGTGACATCTCCGTGAAGATCACGGTCACGGTCGACAAGGTCTCGGCGTCCGCCGCCGAGAAGATCGTGGCTGCTGGCGGCACCGTCTCCCAGTAACCCCCGTCGGCGGCCCGTGCGTTTGCGCACGGGCCGCCGTTACGGTTTCCTTGACAGTGGCAGGCATCCGTCTGCCGGGTCGGCGCTGCCGACCGACACCGGTACGGCCGCGATCGACGGCCTTCGGTCCCAGAAGTTCGGAGTCCTCGTGTTCAGAGCGGTCGCGCGCATCATGCGCACCCCCGATCTTCGCAAGAAGATCGGCTTCACCCTCGCGATCATCGCGCTGTTCCGGCTCGGGTCGTACATCCCCGCACCGTTCGTCGACTACTCCGCGGTGCAGAGCTGTCTCGCCAGCGCCTCGTCGTCCGGCGGGCTCTACGACCTGATCAACCTGTTCTCCGGCGGCGCGCTGCTGAAGCTCTCGGTCTTCGCGCTCGGGATCATGCCGTACATCACGTCGTCGATCATCGTGCAGCTGCTGCGCGTGGTCATCCCGCACTTCGACGCCCTCTACAAGGAGGGCCAGTCCGGCCAGGCGAAGCTGACGCAGTACACGCGCTACCTCACCATCGCGCTCGGCGTGCTGCAGTCCACCACCCTGATCACGGTCGCCCGCTCCGGCGCCCTCTTCGGCACGAACGCCTCGTCGTCCTGCTCCGCGATCATCTCGAACGACAGCTGGTACGCCATCATGCTGATGGTCGTCACGCTGACCGCCGGCACCGGCCTCATCATGTGGATGGGCGAGCTCGTGACCGAGCGCGGCATCGGCAACGGCATGTCGCTCCTCATCTTCACGTCCATCGCAGCGCAGTTCCCCTCGGCGCTCTGGGCGATCGAGCAGTCGCAGTCCTTCGAGCTCTTCCTGCTCGTCATCCTGGTCGGGCTGGCCATCATGATGGCCGTCGTCTTCGTCGAGCAATCGCAGCGGCGCATCCCCGTGCAGTACGCCAAGCGCATGGTCGGGCGGCGGACGTACGGCGGCAACAACACCTACATCCCGATCAAGGTGAACATGGCCGGCGTCGTGCCCGTCATCTTCGCCTCGTCGCTGCTGTACCTGCCGGCCCTGGTCGCGCAGTTCAACCAGCCCTCGGACGGCTCGGAGCCGCCCGCGTGGGTGACCTGGATCCAGAGCAACCTGACCTCGGGTGACAACTGGTTCTACATGGTCCTGTACTTCCTGCTCATCGTCGGGTTCACGTACTTCTACGTGGCGATCACCTTCAACCCCGAAGAGGTCGCCGACAACATGAAGAAGTACGGCGGGTTCATCCCCGGCATCCGTGCCGGCCGTCCCACCGCCGAGTACCTCGACTACGTCCTCACCCGGGTGACGCTGCCCGGCTCGCTCTACCTCGGTCTCATCGCGCTCGTCCCGCTGGCAGCACTGGCGCTGTTCGGCGCGAACCAGAACTTCCCGTTCGGCGGTGCCAGCATCCTGATCATCGTGGGTGTCGGCCTCGAGACCGTGAAGCAGATCGACTCGCAGCTGCAGCAGCGTCACTACGAAGGGCTTCTCCGTTGAGCGCACGTCTCATCATCGTCGGACCTCCCGGAGCCGGGAAGGGCACGCAGGCCGGCCGCATCGCCGACTCGCTCGGGATCCCCGCGATCTCGACCGGCGACATCTTCCGCAAGAACGTCGCCGACGGCACGCCCCTCGGCGTGCAGGCGAAGGCGCTCATGGACGCGGGCGAGTACGTCCCCGACTCGCTCACGAACGAGCTCGTCAAGTCGCGTCTGGCCGAGTCGGACGCCGAGCACGGCTTCCTGCTCGACGGCTACCCCCGCACGGTCGGACAGGTCGAGTACCTCGACGCGCTGCTCGCCGAGCAGGGCACCGGGATCGACGCGGTCGTGCAGCTCGTCGCCGACCAGGACGCCCTCGTCGGCCGCCTGCTCAAGCGCGCCGCCGACCAGGGCCGCAGCGACGACAACGAGGAGACCATCCGTCGTCGGCAGCAGGTGTACAGCGAGCAGACCGCGCCGATCGTGGCGGCCTACGGCGACCGCGGCCTCGTGGTCGACGTCGACGGGCTCGGTGGTATCGACGAGGTCGGCGACCGGATCCAGGCCGCCCTCTCGTCGCGCGGGCTGACCGCAGCCGTCTGAGCAGCGTGGTGCGCTTCCGCAAGCCGTCGATCTACAAGACGCCCGACGAGCTCCGTGCCATGGTGCGCCCCGGGCTGCTGACGGCAGAGGCGCTCGACGCCGTGCGCGCAGCGATCCGGCCCGGCGTGACGACGGGTGAACTCGACGCCGTCGCCGAGCGGACGATCCGCGACGGCGGCGGGGTGCCGAACTTCCAGCTCGTCCCCGGCTACCGGCACACCCTGTGCGTCTCCGTCAACGACGAGGTCGTGCACGGGATCCCCGGCGACCGGGTCCTGGCCGTGGGGGACATCGTCTCCGTCGACGCCGGCGCCGAGGTGGACGGCTGGAACGGCGACAGCGCCTTCACCGTCGTGGTGCCCGGCGGCGACGCCGAGCTGACCGCGGCGCGGCAGCGGCTGGCCGACACGACCGAGCGTGCGCTCTGGCACGGCATCGCGGCGCTCGCGCACGCGCGCACCCTGCACGAGGTCGGCACCGTCATCGAGGAGACGATCGACGCGTCCGGCACGTGGGGGATCGTCGAGGACTACACCGGGCACGGCATCGGTCGCTCGATGCACGAGGACCCTCCCGTCTACAACCACAGCGTCCGCGGTGCGGGGCCGGCGGTCAAGCCCGGTCTCGTGGTCGCCATCGAGCCGATGGTCACCGCCGGCTCGATCGACAGCACGACGGACGACGACGACTGGACCGTCCGCACGGCGGACGGCTCGGACGCGGCGCACTGGGAGCACAGCGTCGCCGTGCACGCCGGTGGCATCTGGGTGACGACGGCCGCTGACGGCGGCGCAGCGGGTCTCGCCCCGCTCGGGGTCACGCCCGTCCCGATCCCGTAGCGACCCCCTTCGGACAGGAGGCCCGGTGCCGGCTGGCACCGGGCCTCCTGTCCGTCCGTGGGTGCGTTCTCACCCATCGGGCGCGCAATCGGAAGCGGATCCGCGCGTCGGAGGCCGGAAGGAACGGCCTCCTACGCGCGGAACGACCTCCCACGCGCGGAACGACCGCCCACGCGCGGAACGACCGCCCACGCGCGGAACAGCCAGCAGGGCGCGCGGCGCCGGTCAGTTGCCGACGGAGCAGGTCCGCTCGGAGGCGCTCTGCCCGGTGATGGACGAGGGCAGCGGCGTCGCGGTCGCGGTGCGCTTCGGGGTGGAGGGCGTCGCCGGGGTGCTCGAGGTGCCGGACGGGGTGCCGGCCGAGGAGGAGCCGCCCGTCGACGTACCGGCCGAGGGGTCCGACGACGGGGTGCCAGACGCGGTCCCGCCGGAGGACGGCGACTCCTGCGAGGCGCGGCCGGTCGTCGAGTCGCCGAGCGAGGTGCGGACGTCGTTCTGCAGCGCGACGTTGAGCGTGTGGGCGGTCTGCTCGTCGACGACGACGCGCGCCGGGTTCGTCGGGTCGTCAGCGACGGGGTACTGCACGAACAGCATGTTCGCCGTGCTCATGCCGCGCAGGGCGGTGGCGACACCGACGATGGTGCGGGTGCGGGCGAGGCCGTCGGACAGGGTCATGTTCGACAGGGCGGCGCCCGCGAGCTTGTAGAGCGTCAGCGGGTTCGACAGGGTGCCGTCCGCGGTGACCTTGCGGAGCAGGGCCGACAGGAACACCTGCTGCGAGCTGATCCGGGCGAGGTCGCTGCCGTCGCCGACGCCGTGCCGGGTGCGGAGGAAGGCGAGCGCGTCGGTGCCCTCGAGCTTGTGGGACCCCGCGGTGAGGTGGAGCCCGGTGAAGGTGTCGTCGATGGGCTGGGCGACGCAGACGTCCACGCCGCCGAGGGCGTTCGACATCTCGATGACGCCGTCGAAGGTGATGAGGCCGGCGTACGGGATGCTCAGGCCGGTCAGGTTCTCGACGGTGTCCACGACGCAGGAGACGCCGCCGTTGCCGAGGGCGGTGTTGAACATGGCCGAGGAGGCCGCCGGGTACGTGGTGCCGGTCGCGGGGTTCGTGCAGGCCGGGATCGGGACCATGAGGTCGCGCGGGAAGCTGACGGCGGTGAGCTGCTGGTGGTCCTGCGACAGGTGGACGAGCATCGTGACGTCGTTGCGTGCGCCCTCGACGTGCTCGTCGGAGTCGAACTGCCCGACGCGGGTGTCGCTGCCGATGAGCAGGATGTTCGCGCCGCCCTTGATCGCGGTGATGTCGGCGGTCTTCGCGGTGCTCTGGTCGTCGGTGCTCAGCTGCACGGTCTGCGGCGCCGCCTTGAGCTGGGCGCCGGCGATCGCCGCGAGGCTGGTCCCGCTCACGAGGAGCACGGCGGCGGCCGCGGCGACGACGGTGACCGCGGACGTCCACGCACGACGGCGGGCCTGCTTGCCGTGTCGGGCGAAGGGGCGTCGGGTGACGGCGGGCACGTGGTCTCCGTTCGGTGGTCCGGCGCCGAGGTGGACGGCCGGACGGGCTTGCTGGTCACGGTACGGTCCGCGCACCCACGGGCGCCCCGGAGTGCGCCGACAAACCACTGTGGAACACTCAGGCGGTCGACCGGAAGCCCCAGCAGAGGGGCCGTCCGTCGTCGCCCACTTGGCAATTGCGGGTTTACCACATAAGATCGATCTTTGGTGTGTCATGCCCTCTCGGGTGTGGCGACCGACCCGCAGACCGGTTCGGGGATCACACCTGTTCCACAACCAAGCGACAGTGAGGCTATGGCCAAGAAAGACGGCGTCATCGAGATCGAAGGCTCGGTGCTCGAAGCTCTGCCCAACGCGATGTTCCGCGTTGAGCTGACGAACGGACACAAGGTCCTCGCGCACATCTCCGGGAAGATGCGCCAGCACTACATCCGCATCCTCCCCGAGGACCGCGTGATCGTGGAGCTGAGCCCGTACGACCTGACCCGCGGCCGGATCGTCTACCGCTACAAGTGATCCGCGAGCTGGAAAGGAACGGCACGGCAACCCTGCCGCGCACGAAGCCAGCGAGCACGAGGAAACAACGATGAAGGTCAACCCCAGCGTCAAGCCCATCTGCGAACACTGCCGAGTGATCCGCCGCAAGGGCCGCGTCATGGTGATCTGCAAGAGCAACCCGCGTCACAAGCAGCGCCAGGGCTAGTCCCCGACGCGTGACCGACGCGGCGCCGTCCGACGGACGGCAGGCTGCTCGAGCACGACCCACAACTCAAGATCGACAACGCAGTACCAGAACCCGGTCGCACGACGGCCGGGGGACACCTCGGGGCGGAGGCCCGGGCACCGGTACTGCGCCACACCTCTACTGACAACAGGAGCAGCCATCACATGGCACGTCTAGCAGGCGTCGACATCCCGCGCGAGAAGCGCGTGGAGATCGCACTCACGTACATCTACGGCGTCGGCCGTACCCGCGCGGTCCAGGCACTCGCCGAGACCGGTATCTCCGGTGACATCCGCGTCAAGGACCTGACCGACGACCAGCTCGTCGCCCTCCGTGACTTCATCGAGGGCAACTTCAAGGTGGAGGGTGACCTCCGCCGTGAGGTCGCAGCCGACATCCGCCGCAAGGTCGAGATCGGTAGCTACGAGGGTCTCCGCCACCGTCGTGGTCTCCCGGTGCGCGGTCAGCGCACCAAGACCAACGCGCGTACCCGCAAGGGACCGAAGCGCACCGTGGCAGGCAAGAAGAAGGCCCGATAGGAGATCATCATGGCTACCCCCAAGACTGCCGCGCGCAAGCCGCGCCGCAAGGAGAAGAAGAACGTCGCCGTGGGCCAGGCCCACATCAAGAGCACGTT
The DNA here is from genome assembly GCF_001864895.1 of Curtobacterium sp. MCBA15_009. Lineage (GTDB taxonomy): Bacteria > Actinomycetota > Actinomycetes > Actinomycetales > Microbacteriaceae > Curtobacterium. The sequence goes on along the minus strand of NZ_MJGO01000037.1, from coordinate 137,238 downwards.
CAACAACACGATCGTCAGCATCACCGACCCGTCGGGTGCCGTCCTCAGCTGGGCGTCCTCGGGTGCCGTCGGCTTCAAGGGTTCGCGCAAGTCGACGCCGTTCGCGGCGCAGCTCGCCGCCGAGTCCGCTGCGCGTCAGGCGCAGGAGCACGGCGTCAAGAAGGTCGACGTCTTCGTGAAGGGTCCGGGTTCGGGCCGCGAGACCGCGATCCGTTCGCTCCAGGCCGCAGGCCTCGAGGTCGGCTCGATCAACGACGTCACGCCGCAGGCGCACAACGGGTGCCGCCCGCCCAAGCGCCGTCGCGTCTGACGCGAGGAGCAACCGGCCGCGCCCTGCTCGTCCCCTGATCGGATCCACTCCGACGGGGTCGGGCAGGGCCCGCGGCCATTCCTGGTCGTTCGATCGCGCACATCGGTGCGCGTGATCACAACTCAACAGACCCGTCGGGGCCCACGCGGCCCCGTCGTACCGCCAAGTGTCATATAGCGGACACTTCGCCGAAAGGAATCCCACAGTGCTCATTGCACAGCGCCCCACCCTGACCGAGGAGTCGATCTCCGAGCACCGCTCGCGCTTCGTCATCGAGCCGCTCGAGCCGGGCTTCGGTTACACCCTCGGCAACTCGCTGCGCCGCACGCTCCTCTCCTCGATCCCCGGCGCGGCTGTCACCAGCATCCGCATCGACGGCGTCCTCCACGAGTTCAGCACCGTTCCCGGTGTCAAGGAAGACGTCACCGAGATCATCCTCAACATCAAGAGCCTGGTCGTCTCCAGCGAGCACGACGAGCCGATCACCGCGTACCTGCGCAAGCAGGGTGCGGGTCAGGTCACCGCTGCGGACATCTCCGCACCGGCCGGCGTCGAGATCCACAACCCGGAACTCGTCATCGCGACCCTGAACGACACGGCGCGCTTCGAGCTCGAGCTCACGATCGAGCGCGGCCGCGGCTACGTCTCGGCCACGCAGAACCGTTCCGAGTTCTCCGAGGCCGGGCAGATCCCGATCGACTCGATCTACTCGCCCGTCCTCAAGGTCACCTACCGCGTCGAGGCGACGCGTGCCGGTGAGCGCACGGACTTCGACCGCCTGGTCGTCGACGTCGAGTCGAAGCCGGCGATCACGCCGCGCGACGCCATCGCGTCGGCCGGTCGCACGCTGGTCGAGCTGTTCGGGCTCGCCCGCGAGCTCAACACGGCGGCCGAGGGCATCGAGATCGGCCCCGCGCCGGTCGACGCGGTGCTCTCGAACGAGCTGCAGACCCCGATCGAGGACCTCGACCTGTCGGTCCGCAGCTACAACTGCCTGAAGCGGGAGGGCATCAACACGGTGTCCGAGCTCGTCGCCCTGTCGGAGACGCAGCTCATGAACATCCGCAACTTCGGTCAGAAGTCGGTGGACGAGGTCAAGGACAAGCTCACCGAGCTCGGCCTGTCCCTCAAGGACACCGTCCCCGGATTCGACGGCGCCCACTTCTACAGCGGGTACGACGAGGACGAGTCCAACAACTGACCTCGCGCTGACGCGCACGCGTGCCGCTGACGCAGCGCGCACCACCATCACCACTGGAGAACTGACATGCCGAAGCCCACCAAGGGCCCCCGCCTCGGTGGCGGTCCCGCCCACGAGCGCCTGCTCCTGAGCAACCTCGCCAACGCCCTCTTCACGCACGGTCGCATCACGACCACCGAGACGAAGGCCAAGCGCCTGCGTCCTGTCGCCGAGCGTCTCATCACGTTCGCGAAGCGTGGCGACCTGCACGCGCGTCGTCGCGTGATCAGCATCCTGCGCGACAAGTCCGTCGTGCACACGCTGTTCACCGAGATCGCCCCGCAGGTCGAGGACCGTCAGGGCGGCTACACCCGCATCACGAAGCTCGGCTTCCGCAAGGGTGACAACGCGCCGCTCGCGTCGATCGAGCTCGTGCTCGAGCCGCTGACGAGCTCGCCCGCCCCGGTCAAGCGCAACGCGGCCCCGGCCGCCGCCGCGCCGGTCGAGGAGACCGAGACCACCGAGGAGGCCCCGGTCGACGAGACCGAGACCACCGAGGAGTCCGCGCCGGTCGAGACCGAGACCGAGACCGACGCTGCCGCCGAGGTCGAGGCGGACGCCGCCGCGAAGTCGGACGACGCCGCGAAGGCCGACGACGCCAAGTAGCGCCCCGCACCACGACGAAGCCCCCGCGACCCCGGTCGCGGGGGCTTCGTCGTTGCTCGACGCCTTCACAGTGGGGCGCCCGTAACGTTTCCGCCCGACAGGGAGAGAGTCCGATGCAGTTCGAGCACGTGGCCGGTGTGGGCCGTCGGGTCTGGTGGTGGAGCCGGACCTCGGGGACCCAGCCGCGTCTGCTGCACGCCGCGAAGGCGGCCGGGGCGGCGGCGCTCGCCTGGTTCGTCGCCCTGCAGGTGCCGGGGGTGGCGTCGGAGTACCCGTACTACGCCCCGCTCGGTGCGGTGGTCGCGATGCAGACGACGGTGTTCGCCGGACTCCGCAGCGGCGTCCAGACGCTCATCGGGATCGCGCTCGGCATCGTCGTCGCCGGGTTCACGATGTGGATCGGCGACCCCGGCATCATCGCCGTCGCACTGGCCGTCGGCATCGGCGTGCTCGTCGGCGGGTTCCGGGTGCTCGGCGAGGGCAGCACCTGGGTGTCGACGGCGGCGCTGTTCGTGCTGCTCGTCGGTGGTGCGCACGCCGAGGGCTACTCGCTCGGCTACCTCGTGCAGATGGCGATCGGCGTCGTCATCGGTCTCGCCGTCAACTTCACCGTCTTCCCGCCGCTGCACTTCTGGGACGCCGAGCACCGCATCGACGAGGTCAACGACGTGCTCGCGGAACACCTCGAGGGCCTCGCGCACGTCGTCGACGGCGGCGACCGCGACGAGGACGCCTGGGACCGCCAGCAGGACCGCCTCGACCGCGCCATCGCCGACGTGCGTGCCCGGGTGTCCATCGCGCACGAGAGCCGTCGCATCAACCCGCGCGGCGCGCTCCGCGGCTCCCGCGCCCGTCTGCAGCGCGACGGTGCACGGTTCCGCGCGCTCGAGCGGGTCGCCTGGTACACGACCGACCTCACCGAGCTCGTGGCCCGGTCCGGCCCGGTGTCGGCCAACGTCGGCCGCCCGGACCCGGCGTTCACCGAGCCGCTCGCCCGGGCGCTCCGCCAGGTCGCCTGCACCATCCGTGGCGAGTGTCCGCCGGAGGAGGGCGACCGCGCGATCGAGGGCCTCGAGCAGGCGCTCGACGCGTCACGCGAGGACCCGTCGCAGGTGGCGGTCACGTCCTCGGCCCTGGTCGCGCTGCGCGGGATCGTCGAGTCGGAGCGTCGCGCCACCCACGACCTCGAGCTCCGCACCGGCCCGTCCGGCTCCGGGCGCTCGGGGCACTCCGGACACTCCGGGGACTGACGCCTCCGTAGACTCGCAGCGTGAGCGAGCACCCCCGCGTCGCCGTCCTCGGACCGGTCCAGCTGACCGGTGCCGACGGCGAGCCGACCACCGTCCCCGGTGCGCTCGCCCGGTCGTTCACGACGGCGCTGGTCCTGGCTGACGGGCACACCATGAGCACCGAGGGGCTCATCGCCGAGCTCTGGCCGGACACCCGGCCGAAGGGTGCCAGGGCGTCCCTGCAGACGCTCGTCTCGCGTCTCCGGCGCACCACGGCCGACGGACTCGTCGTGTCGACGAGCACCGGCTACGCGCTCGCGTGCGGCCCGGACGACGTCGACCTGGTCCGCGCCGAACGTGCGGTGGCCCGGCGTGCCGACGTCGAGGCGGTGGGGCACGCACTCGACCTCTGGCGCGGCGAGCCGGGAGCCGACGTCGAGGGCGAGCTCGGCGACGCACTGGCCGACCGCGCCGCAGCCGCCCGGCGCGGGCTCCGACGCGCGCTCGCAACCGCCCTCGTCGAGGACGGACGGGCGGACGAGGCCGCGGACCTCTGGGCGGCCGAGGCGCAGGCCAACCCCTTCGACGAGGTGGCGGTCGCCGGGAGCATGCGCGCGCTGGCAGCGGCCGGCCGCACCGCCGAGGCCGTCGCCGCGTTCGCGGCGCACCGGGACCGCCTGGGCGACGAACTCGGCGCCGACCCGTCCGCCGACCTCGTCCGGCTGAACGCCGACCTGCTCCGCCGGTCCGCCCCGGCGTCCGGCAGCGTCCGCCGGATCGGCCTGCGTGCCGCGCCGAACGCGTTGATCGGCCGGGAGGCCGACCTCGCCGCCGTCACGCACCTGCTGTCCTCGGCGCGGCTGGTCACCGTCCTCGGGCCGGGTGGGCTCGGCAAGACCCGCCTCGCGCAGGCAGTCGCCGCGGAGCTGCCGTCGACGTGCGGCGTCGTGGTGCTCGAGCTCGCCCCGCTCGTCGCCGCCGAGGACGTCGTGCCCGCCCTCGGGGCGCTCCTCGGGATCGCCGAGTTCCGCACGACCCGGTCGCTGCGGGAGCCCGTCGCCGCGGACCTGCGGACCCGGGTCGAGCGGGCCCTCGCCGACGGGCCGACCGTCCTCGTGCTCGACAACTGCGAGCACCTGCTCGCCGGGGTCGCCGCGTTCGCGGCCGACCTGCTCGCGACCGTCCCCGAGCTGCGGATCCTCACGACCTCGCGGGCGCCGCTCGCGATCGCCGGCGAGGTCGTGGCGCCCCTCGCACCGCTGCCCGTCGAGGCGGACGGTGCCGCCGTGCGGCTCTTCACCGACCGGGCCAGGGCCGCGCGCCCGGGAGCGGTCCTGCCGGTCGACGCCGTCCGGCGGATCTGCACCCGGTTGGACGGGTCCCCGCTCGCCATCGAGCTCGCCGCCGCCCGCATCCGCGGCATGAGCACCGACGAGATCGAGCGCCGGCTCGACGACCGGTTCGCGCTGCTCCGCGGCGGTGACCGTTCGGCGCCGGAGCGGCACCGCACCCTGCTCGCGGTCATCGAGTGGAGCTGGCGGCTGCTCGACGACGGCGCCCAGGAGCTGCTGACCCGACTCGCGCTCTTCCCCGACGGCCTGTCGGTGGACGCGGTCGAGGCCGTCGCGGTCCCCGAGCGGCGGGACGACGCGCTCGACGACCTCGCCGAGCTCGTCGAGCAGTCGCTCGTGCAGCTCGTCGAGCACGACGGGGAGCCCGTGCGGTACCGCCTGCTCGAGACCGTCCGCGAGTTCGGGGCGGCCCGGCTCGACGACCGCGGGGCGACTGCCTCGGTGCGTTCGGCCATGATCCGGTGGGGCCGCGACTTCACGGCTGCCCGGCCGCTCTTCACCACCCCGGGTGCACCGCAGCGCCGCTGGTTCCACGAGACCGGCCGCGAGGCCGACAACCTCGTCGTGCTGCTCCGTTGGGCGCTCCGCGCCGGGGACCGGGCGGCCGTCGCGCACCTGTTCGCCGGCCTCGGCGGCTACTGGACGCTGCGCGGCGCCCACGGCGAGGCCGTCGCGGTCGGTCCGGACGTCGTCTCGGTGCTGCGTCGGACGGCGCCGGCGGACGGGGACCGCACCGCGACCGTCCTGTCGCTCGTGCTGGCGGGCGCGTCGACGGCATTCAGCGACCAGCGGACGACGGCGCTCGCGATCTCCGCCCTGCGGCGCACCACCGCTGCGGGCCCGACCGGCACACCGGTGCTCGACGCCGAGGTCACGCTGCTCATGACCTCCGGACGCCCCGAGGCGGTCGCCGCCCTGCTCGAGCGGATGCGCGACGACCCCGACGACGCCGTGGCCTGCCTGGGCAACACGCTCAGCGCGCCACTGGCCGAGAACGACGGCGACGCCGACCGGGCGCTCTCCTACGCCCGTCGGGCCGAGGCGCTCGCGGCGACCGTCGACGACGCCTGGGCACTCGGGTCCGGTGCGGTCACGATGACGCAGCTCCTGGCGCAGCGCGGCCGGTACGCCGAGGCGCTCGCCGCGGCCGACGTCGCCCGGCGGCGGCTCGAGGTGTTCGGTGCCGACGACGACCTGTCCGAGGTCGCCTGGTCCGTCGGGCTCTGCGCCGCGGCGACGGGTGACGTCGACCGCGCCAGGGCGGCAGCGGCCGAGCTCGCGGCACAGCCGGCGCCGACCCGCGGCTTCGGCGACGGTGGCGGACAGGTGGCGGTGCTCGCGCTGGCGATCGAGGCCGAGTGCCTGCGCGCTGTCGGGGACCCGGTCGCCGCCGCAGCGGCGTACGACCGGGCGTGGGCGGTCGTGCTGCCGGAGCGGCGGGCGACGTCGAACTGGATGGTGATGGCGGGCGCCGCGCGGATCGCGACGGTGGACGAGGCGGGGGCGGAGCCGCGAGGCGGGGGCGATCCGGGCCTCCCGGCCGACCCGCCGGACCACACGGTGACCGCACGCCGCCTGCGGGTGGCGGCACTCGTCATGCTGCGGCTGCAGCCCTGGTGGCTGGACCTGCCGGTCGTCGCGACGGCGCTGCTCGGGCTGGCGCTCGTGACGGCTCGCCGCGGCACGCTCGGGGAGGCTGCCCGGTGCTGGGGTCTGGCACACCGGCTGTGCTCCCGGCAGGACTTCGCGGTCCTCGCGCACGCGCGGGTCCGGCCGCTCCTGGTGGAGGCCCTCGGTGCCGAGGCCGTGGCGGACGCCGAGACGGCCTCGGCCGGGTGGGACCGGACCGAGGCCGTGGCGCGGGGCCGGGAACTGCTCGAGGGGCTCCGCTTCCCCGTGGGCTGACGAGCGGGCGTCACGCCTTCCGCATGTACGCCCGGACGGTGAGCGGGGCGAACACCGCGACGACCGCGGCGGCGCCGAGCAGGCTGATCCACAGGTCGCCGCCGACCGTGCCGTGGTTCACCAGCTCGCGGACGGCGGTGATGAGGTGCGAGATCGGGTTGACCTCGGTGAACCAGCGCAGCCAGTCCGGCAGGGTGTCGGCGGGGACGAAGGCGTTCGACAGGAACGTCAGCGGGAACAGCACGAGGTTCGAGATGCCGGAGACGCTCGACGCGGTCCGCGCGACGACGCCGAAGTAGGCGAAGATCCAGCTGATCGCCCACGCGACCACGACCACGAGCAGGCCGGCGAGGACCACCGCGCCGAAGCCGCCGGCCGGACGCAGGCCCATGACGAAGCCGACGGTGAAGGTGATCGTCGTGGCGATGGCGTACCGGACGGTGTCGGCGAGCAGCGCGCCGGCGAGCGGGGCGATGCGGGCGATCGGCAGGGACTTGAAGCGGTCGAAGACGCCCTTGTCCATGTCCTCGCGGAGCTGCACGCCGGTGACGATCGACGAGGTGATGTTCGTCTGCACGAGGATGCCCGGGATGATGATCGGCAGGTAGGCCGCGACGTCGCCGGCGATCGCGCCGCCGAAAATGTACGTGAACATGACCGTGAAGACGATCGGCATGAGGGTCACGTCGAACAGCTGCTCGGGCGTCCGGCGGACCTTGACGAGCCCGCGGTACGCCATGGTGAGCGACTGCCGGACGGTGGCGCCGAGGCCGGTCGAGCCGACACCGGGACGCGGGGTGACGCGGGGGCCGGCGGTCCCCGTGGTGGTGATGGTGGTCATGCGTTGCTCCCTTCGAGCTCGCGCTGGTCGTCGGCGGTGTCCGTCGCGGCCGGCTGGCCGGTGATGGTGAGGAAGACCTCGTCGAGCGTCGGCTTCTGCACGCTGATCTCGGCGAGGGAGATGCCGGCCTCGCGGAACGCCACGAGCAGGTCGGTGACCCGGTCCGGGTCGGCCATCGGGGCGGTGAGGCGGGAGCCCTCGGGGCTCGCGACCGCCGGGGAGCCGAGCACGCGCGCCACCAGCGCCGACGCGGTGTCGAGCCGGTCGGCGTCGGCGTCGGCGAGCCGGAGCTGCAGCGAGGCCGTGCCGATCGACGCCTTCAGCTCGTCGCCGGTGCCCTCGGCGACGACGCGGCCGCGGTCGATCACCGCGATGCGGTCGGCGAGCTGGTCGGCCTCGTCGAGGTACTGCGTCGTGAGCAGGACGGTGGACCCGGTCGCGACGAGCTCGCGGATCGTGTCCCACATCTGCGACCGGGTGCGAGGGTCGAGCCCCGTCGTCGGCTCGTCGAGGAAGATGAGCGGCGGCTGCGCGATGAGGCTCGCCGCCAGGTCGAGGCGACGGCGCATGCCGCCCGAGAACGCCTTCAGCGGACGGGAGGCCGCCTCGGTCAGGCCGAAGCGCTCGAGCAGCTCGGTCGACTTGCGTCGCGACTCGGCGCGGGACAGCCCGAGCAGGCGCGAGAACACGACGAGGTTCTCGGTCGCGCTGAGCGTCTCGTCGACGCTGGCGTACTGACCGGTCACGCCGATGAGGGACCGGACGGTCTGCGCCTCGCGGACGACGTCGTGCCCGAAGACCCGCGCCTGGCCGGCGTCCGGCCGGAGCAGCGTCGCGAGCATCGAGATGGTGGTGGTCTTGCCGGCGCCGTTCGGGCCGAGCACGCCGTAGACCGTGCCGGCCTCCACACGGAGGTCGACACCGTCCACGGCACGGTTCGTGCCGAACGTCTTCACGAGGCCGGTGGCCTCGACCGCGAGCGGGGTGCTGCTCATCGCGGGTTCCTTTCGTGGCGGATCGTGTCCGGCGGGGGACCGCCGGGTGTGTGGTCGAGGACGATGGTGCGCCCGGCCGCTCACGCGGCACTGACGTGGCGCTGACACGGGGCGTGCTGCGGTGTCAGCGGCCGGGAGGCCCGGTGCCGCTCCGCCACCGGCCTCGCGTCCGGCCGTGGGCGCCGTGCGTCCCGGGTCGGGTCCGCCCGTGGTCGCCGCGCCTCCGGGGTCGCGTCCGGCCGTGGTCGCCCCGCCGGTACGGTGGTCGGGTGGACGAGACAGTGCGGCTCCGACTCGACGTCGCCTACGACGGGGCGCCGTTCGCCGGGTGGGCACGGCAGCCGGACCTGCGGACCGTGCAGGGGGTGCTCGAGTCCGCACTCGCCACCGTGTTCTCGCGGTGGGGGGAGCCGCCGTCGCTCACCGTCGCCGGCCGCACCGACGCCGGGGTGCACGCGACCGGGCAGGTCGCGCACCTCGACCTCTCGCCGGAGCAGTGGGGTGCCCTGGCGCGACCGCGGCGGGCGGGCGCACTCCGGTCACCGCTCGACGGACTGGTCAAGCGGCTCAACGGCATCGCCGGCCCGCACGGCGACGTCGTCGTCACCCGTGCGTCCGTGGCACCCGCTGGCTTCGACGCCCGGTTCTCCCCGGTCTGGCGACGGTACGAGTACCGCGTCGCGGACCTCGACGCCCCGCGTGACCCGCGCCGACGGGGGCACACGCTCTGGCACCCGACGCCGCTCGACCCGGCGGCGATGGAGCGCGGCGCGCTGACGCTGCTCGGTCTGCACGACTTCGCGACCTTCTGCAAGCCGCGCGAGGGCGCCACCACGATCCGGACGCTGCAGGACTTCCGCTGGGACCGCGAACCCGACGGCGTGCTCGTGGCGCGCCTGCAGGCCGACGCCTTCTGCCACTCGATGGTCCGCGCGATGGTCGGGGCGACGATCGCCGTCGGCGAGGGGCGCTTCGGGGCGGAGCGACTCGAGGAACTCCGCGTGGCCGAGACCCGGACGAGCGAGTTCAAGACCGCGCCGGCGAAGGGCCTGACGCTCGTCGAGGTGGGGTACCCGGCGGACGAGGCGCTCGCGGAGCGGGCGGAGCAGACGCGGGCGCGCCGCGAGTGATCGTTCACCGGTCGGAAACCTGAAGGCCTCCGCAGGTCGCTAGCGTGCTGCCATGCCCAACTCCCTCGGGCGCACTCTGCTGTGCGCCACGGCTGCTGCGACGCTCGTCGCCGCTCCGCTCGTGTCCGTGACCGCAGCGACCGCGAACCCCGAGGGCTCGGACCTCGTGATCGCCGAGGCCTACCTGAAGGCCGGCAGCACCGGCGCCTTCTACAACCAGAAGTTCGTCGAGATCGGCAACCCGACCGACGCACCGGTGTCGCTCGCCGGGTGGTCGCTGCAGTACCGCTCGGCGACGGGGACCGGACCCTTCTCGACGAGCACGCTCGAGGGCACCGTCCCCGCGAACGGCACCTTCCTGGTGTCGATGGCGGGCAACGGCAACACGCCGGCCGGCGCCGACCTGCCGACGCCGGACGACACCGCGTCGCTGACCCCGTCCGGCACGACGGGCACGCTCGTCCTCGCCGAACAGACCACGGCACTGTCGCTCCCCGCCGGTCCGGTGACCGCCGGGACCCCGGGTGTCGTCGACCTGCTCGGGTACGGCGCCTCGAACACCTTCGAGGGCACCGTCCGCTCGGTCGAGGGCGCCAACGGCGTACCGAACGGTCTCGTCCGCCAGGGCACGGCCGACACCGACGACAACGGCGCGGACTTCTCGGTGACGACCACGCTGACCCCGCGGAACGCCGCCGGCGAGACCACCGCACCGACCGGTCCGACGGAGCCCACGGACCCGACCGAGCCGACCGACCCCGGTGCTCCGGCGGAGGCGGTCACGATCGCGCAGCTGCAGGGCACCACCGACACCTCGCCGTACGCGGGGAAGAACGTGACCACCGACGGCGTCGTCACCGCGGTCTACGCGACCGGCGGCTTCAACGGCTACACGATCCAGACGCCAGGCACCGGCGGCGCGATCGACCTCGCGACCCACACCGCGTCGGACGCCGTGTTCGTGTACTCGTCGGCGACCGCCGGACTCGTGGCCGTCGGCGACCACGTGCGCGTCACGGGCGCCGTCTCGGAGTACCTCGGCCTGACCGAGCTCACGGTGACGGACGCCGCCGCACTCGAACAGCTCACCGACCCGGTGGCCGCCCCGCAGCCGGCCGCGGTCGCGTTCCCGGCGTCTGACGCCCAGCGCGAGTCGCTCGAGAGCATGCTCGTCGCGCCGCAGGGCGCCTACACGGTGGCCGACAACTACACGACGAACCAGTACGGCGAGGTCGTGCTCGCCACCGGCGCCGGCCGCCTCGTCCAGCCGACCGAGGTCGGTCGTCCGGGCAGCGCCGAGGCGACCGCAGCCGCGACGTCGAACGCGGCGCGCAAGGTCACGCTCGACGACGGCACGAGCACGAACTTCCTCACGAAGGCGAACCAGGGCATCCCGGTGTCCTGGCTCACGCAGGGGCCGGTCACGGTGGGTGCCACCGCGACGTTCTCGAAGCCGGTCGTGCTCGACTACCGGAACAACGCGTGGAAGTTCCAGCCGACCGCCCCGATCACCGGTGCGACGCCGGCGGACGCCCTGCCCGCTGCGTTCTCGAACGTGCGCGAACCGGCTCCGCAGGACGTCGGCGGCGACCTGAAGCTCGCCGGCTTCAACGTGCTCAACTACTTCCCGACCACCGGTGACCAGCTCACCGGGTGCTCGTACTACACCGACCGCGCCGGTGACCCGGTGACCGTGAACTCCGGCTGCGACGCCCGCGGCGCCGCCGAGCAGGAGGACTTCCTGCGCCAGCAGGTGAAGATCGTCAAGGCGATCAACGGCCTCGGTGCCGACGTCGTCTCGCTCGAGGAGATCGAGAACTCCGCCCGCTTCGGTCAGGACCGCGACGCCGCCGTGGCGACGCTCGTCGAGGCGCTCAACGCGGCTGCCGGCTCGGACGAGTGGGCCTACGCGGAGTCCCCGGCGACCGTCCCCGCGAGCGAGGACGTCATCCGCCTCGCCCTGATCTACAAGCAGGACCGCGTCGCACCCGTCGGCGAGTCCACGATCCTGCTCGACGATGCGTTCACGAACGCCCGCCAGCCCGTCGCCGACGCCTTCCGCCCGGTCGGCGGCACCGCGGACGACGACTTCCTGGTGATCGCGAACCACTTCAAGTCGAAGGGCTCCGGCACCGGCGAGAACGCCGACCAGGGCGACGGCCAGGGTGCCTCGAACGCCGACCGTGTGCGGCAGGCGGAGGCCCTCGTGACCTTCTCGAGCGACATGCAGGAGCAGTACGGCACCGACAAGGTGTTCATGCTCGGTGACTTCAACGCGTACAGCAAGGAGGACCCGGTGGTCGTCCTCGACGACGCCGGCTACACCGACCTCGGCCCGGCGCTCGACAGCACCGAGTACTCGTACGTGTTCTCCGGCCTGAGCGGCTCGCTCGACCACGTCTTCGCGTCGGAGGCAGCGCTCGAGACCGTCACGGGCGTGGACATCTGGAACATCAACTCGACCGAGTCGGTCGGCCTGGAGTACAGCCGCCACAACTCCAACGCGACGGACCTGTACCGCGACGACGTGTTCCGCGCGAGCGATCACGACCCGATCCTGGTCGGCTTCGACCTCGACGCCGCGGGCACCAACCCGACGCCGACGCCGGAGCCCACGCCGGACCCGACGCCCGGCCCGGGCACGGACCCGACGCCGGAGCCGACGCCGGCGCCGACCCCTGGTCCGGGTGTGGACCCGACGCCGGTGCCGCCGGTGGACGGGATCACGCCGCCGGTGGTGCCGGTGGCGCCGTCGGAGTCGTCGTTGACGGAGGCGAACCGTGGTGGTGTGTCCGCTCCGGCGTCGGCTCGTGCGGGGGAGACGATCACGGTGACGGTCGGGACCGAGTACGCCGGTGCGACGGTGCACGTGTGGCTGTACTCGACCCCGTCGCTGATCGGTACCGTCGTGGTCGCTGCGGACGGCACCGTGCGGGTGACTATCCCGGCAGATGCTGCGTCGGGGGCGCACCGGCTCGCGGTGACTGCAGCGGACGGCAGCTTGATCGGCTGGACCACGATCACGGTGGTCACGGGTGACGGGGAGCTCGCGTTCACCGGTGCGGACGGCCTCGGTGCGGGTGCGGTGGTGGCGTTGCTGCTCCTCGCCGCGGGCGGAGTGCTCATCGTCCGTCGCCGCCGCACGGCCGCGGAGTAGCCCGCGCCCTGCGGGGGTGCTTCGTGAGCAGGAACGGTCGGGTTCGCCGTGTGCGACCCGACCGTTCCTGCTCAGCAGGTGGGTCGGGGGCGACCGCGGGACGGACGGGAGGCGCGGGGCGGGGCCGGCACGGGCCTCCCGGCCGACGGGCGGTACCGTTCGACAACGCGACCCGCGTCGGCTAGGCTCTCACCTTGGTCTGTGCGCCCCGCGCGCGGACAGTCAGATGAGCCCTCCACCCGGGCGTTCCGCCGGCTTCTGCCGTGGGGAACCCCGACCGGAGTGGGATTCACGGACTCCTCACCTCGACACGAAAGCAGCACTCCTGTGACTCGCACGTTCTCACCGAAGCCGGCAGACGTCCAGCACGACTGGATCGTCATCGACGCGACCGACGTCGTCCTCGGCCGTCTCGCCACCCACGCCGCGGCGCTCCTGCGCGGCAAGCACAAGGCCACCTTCGCCCAGCACATGGACATGGGTGACTACGTCATCATCGTGAACGCCGACAAGGTCGCCCTGACCGGTTCGAAGCTCGCGAAGAAGGTCTACTACCGCCACTCGGGCTACCCGGGCGGCCTCACGGCGACCTCCTACCCGGAGATGCTCGAGAAGCACCCCACCCGCGCCGTCGAGAAGGCGATCCGCGGCATGCTGCCGAAGAACACCCTCGGTCGCGAGCAGCTCAAGAAGCTGAAGGTCTACGCCGGCGCGGAGCACCCGCACTCCGCGCAGCAGCCCAAGGCGTACATCTTCGACCAGGTCGCACAGTAGTTCCGGCCACGACGACTTCAAGGACACGACAAAACTCATGGCTCAGATCGCTGACTCCCTCGACCAGACCCCGGAGAGCTTCACCACGGAGAGCGCACCCGCCGCTGCCGAGGCCGCTCCCCGTCAGATCCTCAACGTCTCCGGCGGTGCCGTCGGGCGCCGCAAGGAGGCCATCGCCCGCGTGCGCCTCGTTCCGGGCTCCGGCACGTTCGTCGTGAACGGCCGCACGCTCGAGGACTACTTCCCGAACAAGCTGCACCAGCAGCTCATCAACGACCCGTTCAAGGTGCTCGAGCTCCTCGGCTCGTACGACGTCGTCGCCCGCATCACCGGTGGCGGCCCCTCGGGTCAGGCCGGCGCGCTCCGCCTCGCCATCGCCCGCACGCTGAACGAGATCGACCGCGAGAACAACCGCGCGACCCTCAAGAAGGCCGGCTTCCTCACCCGTGACGCCCGCGTCATCGAGCGCAAGAAGGCCGGTCTGAAGAAGGCCCGCAAGGCTTCGCAGTTCTCGAAGCGCTAGTCGTCACCGAGATCGCAATGCCGCGTCTGTTCGGTACCGACGGGGTTCGTGGTCTCGCCAACGGCGAGCTGACGGCCGCGCTCGCACTGGGTCTTGCCCAGGCGAGCGCGGCCGTCCTCACTCACGGACACCACGCGGACGCCCGTCGGGCGTCCGGTCGACCGCGCCCGCGCGCGGTCCTGGCGCGCGACCCGCGCGTCTCCGGCGAGTTCCTCGGGTCCGCTGTCGCGGCCGGGCTCGCCTCCGCCGGCGTCGACGTGCTCGACGCCGGGGTCATCCCCACCCCCGCAGCGGCGTTCCTCGTCGCGGACATCGACGCCGATTTCGGCGTGATGATCTCCGCGTCCCACAACCCCGCTCCCGACAACGGGATCAAGTTCTTCGCCGCCGGCGGGCAGAAACTGCCGGACGAGGTCGAGGACCGCATCGAGGCGGCCATGCACGACCACTCCGCGCCCACCCCCACGGGCGCCGACGTCGGACGGATCAGCCGCTTCGCCGACGCCGAGGACCGCTACGTGGTCCACCTGCTCGGCACGCTGCCGCACCGTCTCGACGGCCTCCACGTCGTGCTCGACTGCGCGAACGGCGCGGCGGCGGGCGTCTCGCCCGAGGTCTTCGTCAACGCCGGGGCCCGCGTGACCCTGATCGGCGCCGACCCGGACGGCTGGAACATCAACGACGGGGTCGGCTCGACCCACATCGACAACCTGGCGCGCGCGGTGCTCGAGCACGGCGCGGACGTCGGCATCGCGCACGACGGCGACGCGGACCGCTGCCTGGCGGTCGACGCCGCCGGCAACGCGATCGACGGCGACCAGATCATGGCGATCCTCGCGCTGTCGCTCAAGGAGCGCGGACGCCTGGCGTCGGACACGCTCGTCGCGACGGTCATGTCGAACCTCGGGCTCATCCGGGCGATGGCGGACAACGGCATCACGGTCGAGCAGACCGCCGTGGGCGACCGCTACGTGCTCGAGAAGATGAACGAGGGCGGGTTCTCGCTCGGTGGCGAGCAGTCCGGCCACGTCATCTTCAACGAGTTCGCCACGACCGGTGACGGCATCCTGACCGGGCTGCACCTGGTCGCCGAGATGGCCCGCACGGGCAAGACCCTGCAGGAACTCGCGTCGTGCATGACGGTGTTCCCGCAGGTGCTGCTCAACGTGCGCGGGGTCGACCGCCACGGGCTTGCCGACCAGGGTGTGCAGGACGCCATCGCCGCCGCGGAGGAGGCCCTCGGCGACAGCGGCCGTGTGCTGCTCCGGCCGTCGGGCACCGAGCCCGTCGTGCGGGTCATGGTCGAGGCCGCCTCGCAGGAGGACGCCCAGCGCATCGCCGAGGAGCTCGCCGCCGTGGTCGAGCAGCGGCTGGCGCTCGACGCCGCGTAGGGCGCGGCGCGGCGCGGCCCCAGCGCAACCGTAATTCGCACAACCAAAGTCCGTTCG
>NZ_MJGO01000037.1:104935-121211 GCF_001864895.1 Curtobacterium sp. MCBA15_009 | reverse complement strand
CGAACGGACTTTGGTTGTGCAGGGCGCATCCGAACCGGCACCGGCACCGGCACCGCGCCCGCGCCCCGCTGACCGTGCCGGGGAGCAACCCCACGCCCGCGTCCGCGCGCTCGCGAGCGCACCCCCGCCCGGCCTAGATCTTGCGGAGCAGGACCGAGTTCACCTTGTGGTTGGCGCCCTTCTTCAGCACCAGGGTGGCGCGGGAGCGGGTCGGCAGCACGTTCTCGATGAGGTTCGGCTCGTTGATCGCCCGCCACACCTCGGTCGCCGTGCGCACCGCGTCCTCGCGGGAGAGCGAGGCGAACCGGTGGAAGAAGGAGTCCGGGCTCGCGAAGGCCTCTTCCTGCAGTGCCAGGAAGCGGTCGACGTACCAGGACTCGATGTCCTTGGTCTTCGCGTCGACGTAGATCGTGAAGTCGAACAGGTCGGACAGTGCGAGCCGGCCGTGCACCGGCGGCGCGAGGACGTTCAGCCCCTCGACGATGAGGATGTCGGGCTGTCGCACGACGATCTCGGCGTCCGGCACGATGTCGTAGACCAGGTGCGAGTAGTACGGCGCCCGGACCTCGGTCGCGCCGCTCTTCACCTGGCTGACGAAGCGGAGCAGGGAGCGCCGGTCGTACGACTCCGGGAAGCCCTTCCGGTCCATGATCCCGCGGCGCTCGAGCTCGGCGTTCGGGTACAGGAACCCGTCGGTCGTCACGAGTTCGACTCGCGGGGTGTCCGGCCAGCGCTTCGTCAGCTCGCGGAGCAGTCGCGCGACGGTCGACTTGCCGACGGCGACGGACCCGGCGACCCCGATGACGAACGGCGTCCGGCCGGCGCGGTCACCCAGGAAGGCGGACGTCGACGCGTGCAGGTCACGCGCACCGGCCGCGTACAGGGTCAGCAGGCGCGAGAGCGGCAGGTAGACCTCCTGCACCTCCTGGATGTCGAGCCGGTCGCCGAGACCGCGCAGCTGCACGATCTCGGTCTCGGTGAGCGACAGGTGCTCCCTCGGCGCGAGCTGCGACCAGTCGTCCCGCGGGATCTCCACGAAGGGGGTCGGGTGCGCGACGGCGGTGTCCGGGATCGGCATGGTGACGAGCGTACAGACGGGAGGCCCGGATCACGTGAGCCGACCGGCCCACGTGATCCGGGCCTCCCGTCCGGCGCTCGGTGCGCGTCCGCAGGACGCGGACCGTCAGGCGGGCAGGGCCGCCTCGATGGCGGCGACGACCTCGGGGGCGTCGGGCTTCGTCGTCGGGCGGAAGCGCGACACCGTGCCGTCCGGCGCGACGAGGAACTTCTCGAAGTTCCAGGTGACGCGACCCGCCTTGCCCGACGGGTCCGGCGTCCCCTTCAGCGCCTGGTACAGCGGGTGGGCGCCCTTGCCGTTCACCTTGACCTTCTCGGACATCGGGAACGTCACGCCCCACGTGGTGGAGCAGTACTCGTCGATGGCCTCGGAGGAGCCGAGCTCCTGCAGGAACTGGTTGCTCGGGAACCCCAGGACCGTGAAGCCACGCGGCCCGTACTCCTTCTGGAGCGCCTCGAGCTGCTCGTACTGCGGCGCGAGTCCGCAGCGCGACGCGACGTTCACCACGAGCACCGCCTTGTCGGCGAAGGCGCCGAACGTGGTGTGCTCACCGTGCAGGGTGGTGATGTCGATGTCGTCGAAGCGTCCCATGGTCGAAACGGTATCCCTCTTGTGGCGGGCATGCAGGGGCGGGTCCCAGGCAGACCGTAGGATCGAACCCATGTGTGGAATCGTCGGCTACGTCGGCAGCAACAGCAGTCAGGACGTCCTCCTCGGTGGCCTCCGTCGCCTCGAGTACCGCGGCTACGACTCGGCGGGCATCGCCGTCGTCGACCCGGCCGGAGACCTCGTCTCCGCGAAGAAGGCGGGCAAGCTCCAGGCCCTCGTCGACGAGCTCGAGTCGTCGCCGATCCCCGACGGGACGACCGGCATCGGGCACACCCGCTGGGCGACCCACGGCGGCCCGACGGACGGCAACGCGCACCCGCACCTGGCCGACGGCGACAAGCTCGCGCTCATCCACAACGGCATCATCGAGAACTTCGCCGAGCTCCGCGCCGAGCTGCAGGCCGAGGGCACGACGTTCCGCAGCGAGACCGACTCCGAGGTCGCCGCGCACCTCGTCGGTCGCGCGTACCGGCAGACCGGCGACCTGACCGCCGCCATGCAGCAGGCCGTGCAGCGGCTCGAGGGCGCCTTCACGCTCCTCGTCGTGCACGCCGACCAGCCCGGCGTCGTCGTCGGTGCCCGTCGCAACTCGCCCCTGGTGGTCGGGCTCGGCGACGGCGAGAACTTCATGGGCTCGGACGTCGCGGCGTTCGTCGCCTACACCCAGCGCGCGCTGTCGATCGGGCAGGACGAGATCGCCACGATCCGTCCCGACGGCGTCGACGTCATCCACTTCGACGGCTCCCCGGCCACGCCGAGCGAGTTCGAGGTGAACTGGGACGCCTCCGCCGCCGACAAGGGCGGGTGGTCCTCGTTCATGGCGAAGGAGATCAGCGAGGAGCCCGAGGCCGTCGCGAAGACGATCCTCGGCCGCGTGCACGACGGCGCGGTCACCCTGACCGACCTCGACCCGATCGCCGAGCGCCTGGCGACCGTCGACCGCGTCATCGTGATCGCCTGCGGCACCGCCGCCTACGCCGGCATCCTCGGCAAGTACGCCATCGAGCAGTGGGCCCGCGTGCCGGTCGAGGTCGAGCTCGCCCACGAGTTCCGCTACCGCGACCCGGTGCTCGACGAGCACACGCTCGTGGTGTCGATCAGCCAGTCCGGCGAGACCATGGACACGCTCATGGCCGTCAAGTACGCCCGCGAGCAGGGCGCGCAGGTCCTGTCGATCTGCAACACCCAGGGCGCCACGATCCCGCGCGAGTCCGACGCGGTCATCTACACGCACGCCGGCCCCGAGGTCGCCGTCGCGTCGACCAAGGCGTTCATCGCCCAGGGCGTCGCGCTCTACCTGCTCGGGCTGCACCTCGCCACGCTGCGCGGCACGCTCACGACCGAGCAGATCGCCGAGCAGGTCGCCGAGCTCGAGGGCCTCGCCCCGAAGCTGCAGCAGACCATCGAGGACGCCGCCGGCATCAAGGACCTGGCGCGCTGGATGGCGGACACCCGCAGCGTGCTGTTCCTCGGCCGCCACGTCGGCTACCCGATCGCGCTCGAGGGCGCGCTCAAGCTCAAGGAACTCGCGTACATCCACGCAGAGGGCTTCGCCGCCGGCGAGCTGAAGCACGGCCCGATCGCCCTGATCGAGCCGGGCCAGATCGTCTTCGTCATCGTGCCGTCGCCGCGCGACCCGCGCTCGCTGCACCCGAAGGTCGTGTCGAACATCCAGGAGATCCGCGCCCGCGGCGCCCGGGTGATCGCGATCGCGGAAGAAGGTGACGCCGCCGTGCTGCCCTTCGCCGACGAGGTCCTGCGGATCCCGCTCGCGACGCCGCTGTTCGAGCCGCTGCTCGCCGTGGCACCGCTGCACATGTTCGGCATGGAGCTCGCCGCGGCCAAGGGCCTCGACGTGGACCAGCCGCGCAACCTCGCGAAGTCGGTCACCGTCGAGTAGTCGCGGTGATCATCGGCATCGGGGTCGACGTGGTCGACCTGGAGCGGTTCGAACGGGTGCTGTCGCGGACCCCGGCGATGCGGACGCGGCTGTTCACGCCGTCCGAGCAGGTCCGTGACGGCGAACCGCGGCCGACCGCGTCGCTCGCGGCACGCTTCGCGGCGAAGGAGGCCCTGATCAAGGCCTTCGGCAGCAGTGCGGGGCTCAGCTGGCAGGACCTCGAGGTCGTCTCGGACGACCAGCGGAACCCGTCGCTGACGCTGCACCAGGGCGCGCGGCGGGTGGCGGATGCGCGTGGCGTCACGTCCGTGCACCTGTCGCTCTCGCATGATGGGGGCATCGCGACGGCGTTCGTGGTGCTGGAGGGAACAGAGTGAGTGCGTTCACGGGGGTCACGGTCGACCGAGAGGCCCTGATCGAGAACTACGCGACGATCGCCGAGCAGGTCGCACCGTCCGGGGTGATCGCGGTGGTCAAGGCGAACGGCTACGGCCACGGCGCCCTCGACGCCGCGCGCGCCTTCGTCGACGCCGGCGCCGAGTGGCTCGGCGTCGCCGACCTCGACGAGGCCGTCGCCCTGCGGCAAGGCGGCATCGACGAGGGGGTGCGGATCCTCGCGTGGCTGCACGCCCCCGACGAGGACTTCCGACGGGCCGCGCAGTACGGCATCACGCCCGCGGTCTCGAGCGTCGAGCAGCTGTCCGCCGCCGCCGACTCCGAGGTCCCGGCCGTGCACCTCTGCGTGGACACCGGGTTGAGCCGCAACGGCGCGGTCGAGTCCGAGTGGCCCGAGCTCTTCGCGACGGCGGGGTCCCTCGCCCGCGGCGGCAACCGGACGCGGGTCGAGGGCCTCATGTCGCACCTGTCGAACGCGTCGCGCACCGACGACCTCGACCAGGACGCCGCGCTCCAGCGGGCCCTCGACGGCCTGTCGGCGAACGGCATCGTGCCCGACGTCGTGCACCTCGCCGCGAGTGCCGCGTCGCTTGCCGTGCCGGAGACCCGACGCGACCTGTCCCGTGTCGGCCTCGCGCTGTACGGCCTCAGCCCCTTCCCCGACCGGACCTCGGCCGACCTCGGTCTGCGCCCGGCGATGCGCGTCACCGCCGCGGTGCTCCGCACCGTGCCCGTCAGAGCCGGCGACGGGGTCTCCTACGGCTACACCTGGCGGGCCGGGGCCGACACCCGGCTGGCCGTCATCGGCCTCGGCTACGCGGACGGCTTCGACCGCGACTTCGGCAACCGGGTCTCCGTCCGGATCGGCGACCGCACGTTCCCGGTCGTCGGGCGGGTCGCGATGAACGCCATGCACGTCGACATCGGCGACGCCGACGTCCGCGTCGGCGACGAAGCGGTCCTCTGGGGCGACCCGGCGAACGGCGACCCCGCCGTCGAGGACTGGGCGGCCGCCGTGGGGACGATCAACTACGAGGTGGTCGCCCGCATCGGCCGCAGCGTGGAACGGAGGACGACGTGAGCTCGGCACCGTTGCGGCAGGCCCGCATCGACCTCGACGCCTACCGTGCCAACCTCGACCTGGTCCGCGAGTGGATGGACCCGGTCGACGTCATGGCGATCATGAAGGCCGACGCCTACGGGCACGGCCTCGAACCGATCGCGCTCGCCGCGGTCGACGCCGGCATCCGGTGGATCGGGGTCCTGACGGTCCCCGCGGCCCTGCGCCTGCGGTCGATCGGCGTCGGCGAGGACGTCCACCTGTTCACGTGGCAGCACGACCCGGACCTCGACTTCCGTGACGCGATCGACTCCGCCGTCGACCTCGGCGTCTCGAACGTCGCCGAGCTGCAACGCGTCGTCGACGCCGTCGACCACCGACCGGCCCGGGTGCACCTCGGCGTCGACTCGGGGCTGCACCGCGACGGTGCGACGGCGTCGGACTGGCCGGCGCTCGTCGAGCTCGCCCGCGACGCCCAGCGGGAGGGCCGCATCGAGGTCGTCGCCGCGTACACGCACCTGGCCGAGACCTCCGACCACGAGGACAGCGCCGCGGTCGCGGTGTTCGACGCCGCGGTCGAGATCGCGGAGGACCTCGGGCTCGACATCCCGACGGAGCACGTCGCCGCGTCGCTCGCCGGCCTCGAGCGCAAGGAGTTCCGTAAGGACATGGTGCGGATGGGGGCGAACCTGTTCGGCATCCCCGGCGCGGACGGCGTCTCGGCGGCGGACCTCGGGCTCGAACCCGTGATGACCCTGACGGCGTCGGTCGCCAAGACGAAGCGGGTCCCGGTCGGCACCGGCGTCTCGTACGACTACACGTACCGGACGGCCACCGAGACGACGCTCGCGCTCGTCCCCGTCGGGTACGCGGACGGTGTCCCGCGCCTGGCGCAGGGACGGGTCGAGGTGACGATCAACGGCACGCGCTACCCGATCGCCGGCCGCGTCGCGATGGACCAGTTCCTGGTCGACGTCGGCGACGACGACGTCCGCACCGGTGACACCGTGGTGCTCTTCGGCGCGGGCGCGCACGGCGAGCAGACGGTCCTGGAGTGGGGCGCCGCGCTCGACACCATCGGCGAGGAGATCGTCTGCCGCATCGGCGCGCGCGTGCCGCGCGTCTACGACGGGCACGAGGTCGAGGGGCGCGTCGGCGCCTACCTGCGGGGCGAACGGCCGTGACCGGTCCGGCTCGGGTGCTGCTCGACGTGACCGTCGACGGCACCGCGGCGATGGGGGAGCTCGGCGCACGACTGGCCGCGGTGCTGCGGGCCGGTGACCTGGTCGTGCTGACCGGGCCGCTCGGTGCCGGCAAGACGACCCTGACCCGCGGCCTCGGGGCGGCGCTCGGCGCGCGCGGCCAGGTGTCCAGCCCGACGTTCGTGCTCGCTCGCACCCACCCGACCTCGGCCGGTCCCGACCTCGTGCACGTCGACGCCTACCGGCTGTCGGACCCGGTCGAGCTCGACGACCTCGACCTCGACTGGGACACCTCGATCGTCGTCGTCGAGTGGGGCCGCGGCATGGTCGACGGCATCAGCGACAGCGTGCTCGACGTCGAGATCACGCGGGCGACCGGCGCGGGCGCGACCGACCGCGGGGCCGACGAGGACCTCGATCCCGACGACGTGCCCGACGAGCCGCGCCGGGTCGTCGTCACCGCGACGGGGCCGCGCTGGACGGGCGTCGACCTCTGACCCTGCAGCGCGTGGACACCGGTGCGGTCGACGACCTCCGCGCCTTCCTCGTCGGTGCCGACCTGACCGTCGCCGGGCTCGACCGTGCTGGCCTCGACGCTGCCGGTCTCGAGTCGACCGTCCGGCTGTGGGTCGACCGTGCCGACGACGGCCGCGTGGTCGGCAGCACCGGGTACGAGACGAGCGCCGACGGTGGCCACGTGCTCGTCCGCAGCGTGGCGGTGGCGCCGCACCTGCGGGGGCTCGGCCACGGCACCCGGCTCGCACGCTTCGCCGTCGACCACGCCGCGGCGACGGGCGCGGGACGGGCGTGGCTGTTCTCGCGGCGCTCCGGTCCGTTCTGGCAGTCGCTCGGGTTCAGCCCCGCCGACCGCGACGACCTGGCGGCCGCCCTGGCCGACACGCACCAGGTCCGGTCGTTCCGGCAGACCGGGCAGCTCGCGCACGAGGTCGCCTGGTCCCTCGACCTGACCGCGGTGTGAGCCGGCACGGCCTGGCGGCAGCGGGCGTCCCGGTGCCGCCCAGCCGGCTCCGGGAGGATGCGGTGTGCCGACGCTCATCGTGACCGCCCACCCGGACCCCGACTCGCTCACCCACCACCTCGCGGCTCGACTGCGGGACGCCCTGCCGGCGGGGACGGTCGAGACCGCCGACCTGGCGGCCGAGGGGTTCGACCCGCGCTTCACACTGGCCGACCGGCACACCTACCGGACCGGCACGGACGCCCCGGCCGACGTCGTCGCCGAGCAGCAGCGCATCGACCGCGCCACCGACCTCGTCCTCGTGTTCCCGGTCTGGTGGTGGTCCGTGCCCGCGGTGCTCAAGGGGTGGATCGACCGCGTTTTCGTGAACGGCTGGGCGTTCGACGTCGACCCGGACGGCGGCATCCGTCGAGCGCTCGGACGGCTCACCGTCCACCTGGTGCCGATCGCGGGCGACGACGCCGGCGTGTACG
This sequence comes from Curtobacterium sp. MCBA15_009, assembly GCF_001864895.1. Classification (GTDB taxonomy): domain Bacteria; phylum Actinomycetota; class Actinomycetes; order Actinomycetales; family Microbacteriaceae; genus Curtobacterium. Next base: position 113,514 of record NZ_MJGO01000037.1, on the reverse strand, counting down.
AACGGCACGGGTACGCCGAGGCGCTCCGGACGCAGGTCGAGCACGGGATCGTCGACTTCTGCGGTGCCCGCCGGGGCGCCACCGTGTTCGTGCACGACTCCGAGACCGAGGACGCCGAGGCCCGTGAGCGCGCGCTCGCCGCGGCGGTGGAGGGTGTCCGTCGGGCGGTCGTCGACCGTGCACCGGCCGGCGACCGGTAGCCTCGCAGCAGATCTGGTCAGCGCGAAGGGGGGAACCATGCGCATCGTCCTCGACACCGGCGGCTTCAGCGACGTGGAGGTCGGCACGGTGGACCGTGACGACACCGAGTTGGTGTTCCGGTCGCCCGCAGGAGCGGTCGTGGCACGCCATCCGGTGACCGCCGTCGCCTGTCTGGACGTCCGGGCGACCGGCCCGCAGCCGACGCCGGCGCCGGCCGTCGCCACGACGTCCGGAGCGGACGACCCGGCGTCCCCGCTGGTGGTCCGGGCTGCACCGACCGGCAACCCGCAGGTCGACGCTGCTCGGCTCGACCGGCCCGCCGCCTACGCGCCGTGGACGACGCAGGAGGACACCGGGCTCGAGGCGATGACGGCGGCGGGGATGTCCGTGGCGGACGTCGCGATCGTCCTGCGTCGCCAGGACGGCGGTGTGCGGTCCCGTCTGAAGCACCTTCGCGAGGCAGCGGACGAGGCCGCGACGGGCACGACGTCGCCCACCAGCACGGTCCGCTTCGAGTAGTCGCCGCGTCCCGCGGCCCCGGGTCGGCTCAGCCCACCGGGACCGTCTCGCGACGCTTCTGCCGCCAGGGGGTGGCCGGTGCGTCCTCGCCGTTCCAGACCTGCACGACGCCCCAGCCGGCTGCGATGAGCGGGACCGCGAGCAGCGCACCCGTCACCCCGCCGAGCACGGTGCCCGCCGTCAGCCCGACCAGGATGACGAGGCCGTGCAGTCGCAGGGTCTTCCCCATGAGCACCGGCTGCAGGAAGTTGCCCTCGACCTGGTTGACGAGCACGACGATCGCCACGACGACGACGGCCTTCACCGGGCCGAGCGCGACGAGCGTCACGAGTGCGGCCAGGGTGCCGGCGATCGGGGCGCCGATCATCGGGATGAACGAGGTCACGAAGGCCACCACGGCGAGCGGGATCGTCAGCGGGACGCCGAGCACGGCGAGTCCGCTGCCGATCGCCAGTGCGTCGAAGGCGGCGACGGCGGCGGTCCCGCGCACGTACCCGCCGAGCGTCGTCACCACGCGGTCGCCGATCCGACGGGCGCGGTCGTACTGGTCGCCGGTGAACGGGCGGAGCAGGAACTCCCACAGCGCCGGGCCGTCCTTGAGGAAGAAGAACAGGATGACCGCGGTGAGCACCGCCCCGGTCACGAAGTTCGTCACCGCGGAGATGCCGGCGATCGCCCCGGCTCCGAACCGGGCGCTCGTGACGAAGTCGACGACGCCGGACACCGCGTCCTCGATCTGCCCGTCGGTCACCCGGACGGGCAGCTCGTGCAGCAGGTCCTGCAGTTGTTGCAACCCGTCGACCGCCGAGGCCTGCAGCATCGGCCACTGCCCGGCGAACGTCGAGACGAGCAGCCACAGGACGCCGGCGCCCGCGGCGAGGACGGCCACGAACGCGATCGAGGTCGCGAGCACCGAGGGCACCCCGTGCCGGCGCAGCCAGGCGACCAGGGGGTGCAGCGCCGAGGCGATGATGAGCGCGAGGAGCAGGGGGATCGTGACGAGGCTGAGCGTGGTCGCGGCGGTGACGATCGCGCCGATCACCACGACGATCACGACCGTCTGCATGCACCGCACCGCGAGCCGCCCGTAGGGGTCGGTCCAGGTGCTCGGTCGGACGGACGTGGGCGCGGGGGAGCGGCGCAGGTGCATGGCGGGGTCTTCCGGTTGGTGCCGACGGGACCCGCACGACCGTACCCGTCACGCCCCTCCGGTCGTGTCGATCCGGAACCCCGGGTCAGCAGCCGTGTCCGGCGCGGCGGCCGTCCGTCACCGTGCGGGGTGCTGTGCCACCTCGCGCCGGTCGAGTTCAGCGAGCAGCGTCGCCGTGTTGCGGAGCACCCGCGGGGTGGTCACGACGGTGGCGACGAGCGCCGCGACGAAGAGCGCCGCACCGAACCAGAACACCGGTTGGCCGGTGACGGCGAGCCAGACGGCGAAGGCGGTCGCTGGCACGTAGAAGACCGGCGCGGTCCACCGGAGCGGCCGGTGGAGCCGCTGGCGCGCGAGCAACGCCTGCCGCCATGCTGCGGTGTCCGCGTCCGGCGGCAGCGTGCCGGTCCGCACCGCCCTGCCGAACGCAGGCCGCTGCGCGACGTCGCCGTGTGCGCGCCGGACCCGCCCGACCCACGACCCCATGACGACCCCGAAGAAGGCGCCGGCCACCAGGGAGACCAGTGCTCGCGGTCCGACCCCGAGTTCCGGCATGGTCAGGAAGGTCGACCCGAACCACGCGGCGGCGAACGCGACGCCCACGACGACGCCCGCTGCCCAGACCGGCTTCTGCTGCATCCACCCCATGGCACCGAGCCTGCCACCGGCGCCCGCACGACCGGTGGGAGCGGGACAGCCGAGGAGCTCCCGGCCCCCGCGCCGCCTACGATGGACGGGTGCTGCTCGCGATCGACACCTCCGCCGGGACCTCCGTCGCCGTCGTCGACCCGGCCACCGGCCGGGCGCTCGCGACCCGCGACACCGAGGACAGCCGCCGGCACGCCGAGGTGATCGGCCCGTTCCTCGCCGAGGTGCTGGCCGAGGCCGGCACCACCCCCGCCGACGTCACCGGCGTCGTTGCCGGTACCGGCCCCGGCCCGTTCACCGGCCTGCGCGTCGGCATCGCCGCCGCGCGCACCTTCGCCGCGGCACGCGGCGTCCCCGTCCTGCCGCTCGTCAGCCACGACGCGGTCGCCGCCGACGAGCGCGACGGCCGGCGCGACGGCCCGTTCGTCGTCCTGACGGACGCCCGCCGCCGCGAGGTCTACTGGAGCGCGTACGACCAGACCGGCACGCGGGTTGCGGGTCCGGGTCTCGCCAGGCCCGCCGATCTCGACGAGGCGATCCGGGCCTCCCGGCCCGACGCGGTGGGCTGGGACCGCGTGACGGCCCTGTCCGTCCCGGCCTGGAGGCTCGGGGCGCTCGCCGCGGACCGGCTCGCGTCCGGCGCGGGGTTCGACCAGGACACGGCCCTGTACCTGCGCGACCCCGACGTGACCGTGCCGGGTGCGCCGAAGCGGGTCAAGCAGTGACCCTGCCGGACGGGCTCCGCCTGCGGCGGGCGCACCCGCAGGACCTCGACGACATCATGTGGCTCGAGCACGCCTCGTTCCCGACGGACGCCTGGTCGGCGTCGCAGATGTCGGGCGAGCTGTACTCGCCGCACGGGTACTACGTCGTGGTCGAGACGGCCGACGACACGTCCGCGCCGCTCGTCGTCGGGTACGCCGGGCTCTCCTCGCTCGCGGGCAACCCGGTCGCCGACGTGCAGACCATCGCCGTCGCTGCAGACCAGCGCGGCAAGGGCCTCGGGCGGGTGCTGTTCACGGAGCTCCTCGACGAGGCCCGTCGCCGCGGTGTGCGCGAGGTGTTCCTCGAGGTGCGCGCGGACAACCCCGTGGCGCAGGCGATGTACACGGCGTTCGGGTTCGAGCACATCGCGACCCGGCCCCGCTACTACCAGCCGGACGGCGTCGACGCGTGGGTGATGCGCGCGGACCTGCCCGGCCCGGACGACGAGCGGTCGTCGGGCGTCGGACCCATCGGACAGGAGGCCCTCGGTGAGCGCGACTGAACCACTGGTGCTCGGCATCGAGACGAGCTGCGACGAGACCGGCGTCGGCATCGTGCGGGGGAGCACCCTGCTGGCGAACGTCATCGCGTCGAGCATGGACGAGCACGCCCGGTACGGCGGCGTCGTGCCCGAGGTCGCGGCACGCGCGCACCTCGAGGCCATGACCCCGACCCTGCACGAGGCACTCGACCGCGCCGGCGTGACCCTCGACGAACTCGACGCCGTCGCCGTCACCGCGGGGCCCGGGCTGGCGGGGGCGCTCATGGTCGGGGTGGGGGCCGCGAAGGCGCTCGCCGTGGCGACGGGCAAGCCGCTCTACGGGGTCAACCACCTGGTCGGCCACGTCGGTGCCGACGTGCTGCGCTCGGACGGGTCCGAGATCGAGCTGCCGACGGTGGCGCTGCTGGTGTCCGGCGGGCACACCTCGCTGCTCCTCGTGCGGGACCTGGTCGGCGACGTCGAGCTGCTCGGCGAGACGATCGACGACGCTGCGGGCGAGGCGTTCGACAAGGTCGCCCGGTTGCTCGGGCTGCCGTACCCGGGCGGCCCGCAGATCGACCGTGCCGCGGCGGAGGGCGACCCGACGGCGATCCGGTTCCCCCGCGGCCTGACGCTGCCGAAGGACATGGCGGCGCACCGGTACGACTTCTCGTTCTCGGGGCTGAAGACCGCCGTCGCGCGCTGGGTCGAGCGCTGCCGCGACGAGGGGCGCGAGGTGCCGGTGGCCGACGTCGCCGCGAGCTTCCGCGAGGCCGTCGTCGACGTCCTGCTCACGAAGGCGCTGCACGCCTGCCGCGACACCGGCGTGGACCGGCTGCTGCTCGGTGGCGGCGTCGTCGCGAACGCCCGGCTGCGCCAGGTCGCCGAGGAGCGCTGCGCGGCCGCCGGGGTGGCGCTGCGGATCCCGCCGTTCGACCTGTGCACGGACAACGGCGCGATGATCGCCGCGGTGGGGGCACGACTCGTGGCCGAGGGGCACGCACCGAGCGACCTCGGACTCGCGGCCGACTCGACGCTGCCGGTGACGACCGTCCAGGTCTGATCCGACCCGTCCCGCTCCGCCCGGTCCGGTCAGGTCGGTGTTCGGGCGCCTGTGGCAGGATTCACACGGCGTCGGAGGTACCGGGCGCCGAGAGGGGATCGCGGTGTCCGATCAGAACGAGTGGCCGAAGCCGGGCGAGACGACGACGGGTGGTGCGTCGACCGGTCAGCCGGACGGCTCGCCCGCTCCGGACGCCCCGCAGGCCCCAGACGCCCCCGCGGCGCCGTCGGCTCCCGAGCCGCCGCAGCACGGCGGACCGAACCCGTACGCGGCGCCGCAGCAGCAGGGCAACCCGTACGCCGCGCCCCAGCAGCCCGACCCCTACGGTCAGCAGCAGAACCCGTACGCGGCCCCGCAGCAACAGAGCAACCCGTACGCGGCCCCGCAGCAGCAGAACCCGTACGCGGCCCCGCAGCAGCAGAGCAACCCGTACGGCGCGCCCCAGCAGCAGAGCCCGTACGCGGCGCCGCAGCAGCCGTCGTACGGCCGACCGCAGCCGGGCGTGCAGAACCCGTACGCGCAGCAGCCGCAGCAGGGCGGCCAGGACCCGTACGCGGCGCAGCAGCCGTACGGCGGCGCGCAGTACGGCGGAACCCAGTACGGCAGCACCCCCTACGGGGCGAACCCGTACGCCGCGAGCGGGTACCAGCCGTACGCGCAGCGCCCGAAGACGAACACCCCGGCGATCCTGTCCATCGTCTTCGGCCTGGCGGCGATCCCGTTCTGGTTCATCGCGATCCTGCTCGGCCCGGCCGGGGCGATCCTCGGCCACGTCGCCCTCGGCAAGATGAAGCAGAACGGCGAGTCGGGCCGCGGTCTGGCACTCACCGGCATCATCGCCGGCTGGGTGATGACGGGTGTCTGGATCCTCTGGATCCTGGCCCTGGTCGCCACGTTCGGGAACGGCTCGCCGTCGACGCCCTACGACTACGACTCGGGGACCGGCGCCTTCATCGGCTGATCCCGACCGACCGGCGTCGCGCCGCCACGGCGGGCTGGCTCCGGCCGGCGTCGCAGCGCGTCAGGCGGCCGCGTCGCCGAGCCGTTCGCACAGGACGGCGGTGTGCCGGCCCTCCAGTCGGGTGAGCACGAGCGTCACACGACCGGTCCCGCGCAGCCGCAGCCGCTTGCGGAACTGCGCCGGGTCGACGTCGACGCCGCGCTTCTTGATCTCGACCGTGCCGATGCCGTCGGCCGCGAGCCGGGCCGACAGACGCTTGACGTCGAGCGGCATCGTGTCGAGGACCCGGAAGCCCTGGGCGAAGGGCGTCGTCACGGCCCGGTCCGAGGTCACGTAGGCGATGCCGTCGGAGAGCATGTGCCCGTCGAGCCCACGGGCGAGGTCGCCGATCAGCCGGGCGCGGATGACGGCGCCGTCCGGCTCGTACAGGTAGGCGCCGAGCGGACCGACCTCGGCGTCCTCGGCGTCGGCTGCCCCGGTCATCTCGGCGATGCCGTGCGCGCCGACGACCGTGGCCGCCCGGCGGACGTCCGGTCTCGCCAGGGGGCCGAACCACAGGGCGAGTTCGACGACCTCGCGGTCGACGGACGTCCACTGCGCCTCGGCGGTGTCCGGGATGAGGTCGCGGTCGATCCCCGGGCCGAGCTTCACGCCCGTCGGGGTCGTCGTGGCGGCGGCGAACACGGCGTCGAGCGACGGCGACCAGTCGTCCGGGTCGGCGAGCCGCCGGGTGTCCGAGTGGCCGCTCGTGCGGCGGGCGGGGTCCATCCACACCCCGTCGACCGACGACACGTCGAACGCGGCGGCGTCGCCGAGCTGCACGCGGGCGTTCGGCCACGGCGCGAGGTTGTGCGTCGCGACGGCCGCGGTCACCTCGTCGCGGTCGACGGCCGTCACGTCGAGGTCGAGGGCCGCCATCGCGAGCGCGTCGCCGCCGATGCCGCAGCCCAGGTCGGCGACACGGGTCAGGCCGGCTGCGGCAAAGCGTCCGGCGTGCTGCGCGGCGACCTGCAGCCGGGTCGCCTGCTCGAGTCCGGCCTCGGTGAACAGCATGCGTCCGGCGAAGTCGCCGAACTTGCCGCGGGCCTTCTGCCGCAGCTTCGCCTGGGTGAGGACCGCCGCGACGAGTCGGGGGTCGTGTCCCTCGGCCCGGAGCCGCGAGACCACCCGGACGATCTCGCCGCCGTCGGACACCGCGGGGGTACGGTCGAGCAGGGCCATCCCGTCGGGGGTCAGCAGTGCGGTGAGTTCGGCGGCGTCCATCCCCCGATCCTCCCAGGTGCTGGGTGTTCTCCCGACGTGCTGGCACTCGGATTGACCGAGTGCCAGACGGCCCCTAGAGTTGGCGTTGGCACTCTCCTGTGCGTAGTGCCAACCCGGTTTTCATCTGTACCGAGTCCGTACCGAGAAAGAAGAGGTCACCGTGGCCGTCAGCATCAAGCCGCTCGAGGATCGCATCGTCATCCGCCAGGTCGAGGCGGAGCAGACCACCGCTTCCGGTCTGGTCATCCCCGACACCGCGAAGGAGAAGCCCCAGGAGGGCGAGGTCGTCGCCGTGGGTCCGGGTCGCATCGACGACAACGGCAACCGCGTGCCGCTCGACGTCGCCGTGGGCGACAAGGTCATCTACTCCAAGTACGGCGGCACCGAGGTCAAGTACTCGGGCGAGGACCTGCTGGTCCTGTCGGCCCGCGACGTCCTCGCGGTCGTCGTCAGCTGAGTCCAGTACTCCTCGAGAACGCCCCGTTCGGCTCCGGCCGGCGGGGCGTTCTCGCGTCCGGCGCGTGGTCGCGCGGTCGGACGGGAGGCCCGGTGCCCGCCCGGTGCGTCGGTGGCGGTTCCTAGGATGGTTCCGTGAGTGAACCGAGTCCGGTGCGTCCGGCCCGCGACCAGGCGACCGTCGGCGTCGTGCAGGCAGTGGTCGCGTACGGCCTGTGGGGCCTGATGCCCCTGCTCTTCGCGGCGATGGCCCCCGCCGGCGCGTTCGAGATCGTCGCCTGGCGCATCGTGTTCGGGCTCGTCTTCTGCGCCGTCGCGATCGCCGTGACCCGGTCCTGGCGACGGACCCGCTCGCTCGTCGCGCAGCGTCGGGTGATGCTCGTGATGGGGCTCGCAGCCGTGCTCATCCTGGTCAACTGGACGGTCTACGTGCTGGCGACCACGACCGGCCACACCGTCGAGGCGGCGCTCGGCTACTTCATCAACCCGCTCGTCACGATCGCCCTCGGGGTCGTCGTCCTGCGCGAACGCCTGCGGCCGGCGCAGTGGGCGGCGGTGGGGATCAGCGTCGTCGCCGTGGTGGTCATCGCGATCGGCTACGGCCGCATGCCGTGGATCTCGCTCGTCCTGGCCGCGTCGTTCGGCACGTACGCGCTCGTGAAGAAGCGGGTCGGCGGCTCGGTCGACGCCCTGAGCGGGCTGACGATCGAGACGCTCTGGCTGCTGCCGCTCGCGGTCGGTGCGCTCGTCGTGCTCGGGGTCACCGGGCTGGGTGGTGGGCTGACCATGGGCAGCGCCGGGTGGGGGCACGTGCTCGTCACGGTGCTGACCGGACCGGCGACGGCGATCCCGCTGCTGCTCTTCGCGTCGTCGGCACGGCGGGTGAGCCTGTCGACCCTCGGTCTGACGCAGTACCTCGCGCCGGTCCTGCAGCTGCTCGTCGGCGTGGTCGTGCAGCACGAGCCGATGCCCGCCGCCCGGTGGGCCGGGTTCGCGATCGTGTGGTTCGCACTCGTGGTGCTCACCGTGGACTCCTTCACGGCCGCCCGGGCGTCGCGGCGCCGGGCGCTCG
>NZ_MJGO01000037.1:31879-104232 GCF_001864895.1 Curtobacterium sp. MCBA15_009 | reverse complement strand
GCTCGCACCCGCCCCGGCCGCACCGGCCCGACGGTCGCACGCCGGGCCTCCCGGCCGACCGTCCCGACACGAAAGCGACAGTTCCCCGCGGATGATCCGCGGAGAACTGTCGCTTCGGTGAGGTGGAGCGGGTCCTACTTCTCGACCGCGCCCTGGATGGCGCTCTGGTAGACGGGCTTGTTGTCGCCGTCGAACTTGTAGATGCCGATGTAGGCGCTCGACGGGTCGTTGTTCTCGTCGAACGGACCGATGCCGGACGGGCCGGTGTAGTGGATGTCCTTGCCGTCGTCCAGGAGCGTCTTGCACTCCTTGAACGTGGCGCACTCGGTGCCGCCGTCAGCACCCGACACCGCGGCCATGTTGGCCTGGATCGTGCCCGAGTCCGTGCCCTTGCCCTTCACCGCGGCGAGGGCGGCGAGGACGGTGGCGTCGTAGGACTCCGCCGCGTACGAGTAGTCGGCGAGCGTCTTGCCCGACGAGTCCTTGTAGAAGGCGGACAGCTGCTTCTTGAAGTCGTCCTTCGGCGACGCACCGGGGATGGTGCCCTGGGCGCCGGTCAGGGTGCCCTTGTCGAAGTCCTTCGAGTAGTCCGCCGTGTTGCCGTCGGACATGTAGATCTTCGCCGTGTTCCCCTGCGAGACGAGCTCGGGGATGATCGACTTCGTCTCGTCGAAGGCCAGGACGACGATCGCGTCGGGCTTGGCTGCGAGTGCGGCGGTCACCTCGGACGAGAACGTGGTCTGGCCGGGCGGGAACTCCTGGCCCTTGCCCTTGCCGCCGTAGACGACCTGGCCGCCGGAGGCCTCGACCGCGGACTGCACGGAGTTGCGCAGGCCGGTGCCGTAGGTGTCGTTGAAGACGAGGAACGCGACCTTGGCGTTGCCGTCACCGGTGACGAGCTGGCCGAGCGCCGAACCCTGCACCGAGTCCGGCGGAGCGGTCCGGTAGTAGTACGACGAGTAGCCGGAGAGGTCGGTCGCGGTGTTCGCGGGCGAGATCTCGACGATGCAGTTGCTGGTGAGCTGGTCGATCACGTTGAGCGTGACGGACGACGACTCAGCGCCGATCGCGACCGGGACCTTCGCGTTGACGAGCTTCGTCGCGGCGGAGCTCGAGACCGTCATGTCGTTGCTGTCACCGGAGTCGGTGGCGGGCGAGATCGTGACGTCCTCGTCCAGGACCCCACCGGCCGCGTTGATGTCCTTGACGGCGAGGCCGACGCCGGACTCGGCCGGCGGGTTCAGGTAGGCCAGCGAACCGGTCAGCGGCAGGATCGTGCCGATCTTCAGCGGGTCGGTGCTCGGCGAGTCGGGTGCCTTGCAGCTGGCGGCCGGGTCCTTCTTCGCCCCGCCCGACGCCGAACTCGACGGCGAGTCGCCGGCGCTGGTGGTGGAACAGGCGGCGAGGAGGACGGCTGCTGCGCCCGCCAAGGCCAGTGCCGTGGTGGCACGGGTGGTTCTGATCATCCGTGGAGCCCTTTCTCTGCGCGGAGGGCCTTTTCGTACCGGGTCGAACACGATGCCCTCTGCGTGGGATGCGAGAAAACTAGAGCGGATGTGTTTCGCCCGTGTGTCCGGGCTCCGACCCTGCGTGTTTCGTTACGCACCCGTGACAATCCTTCGAGGACGCACGGGAACCCCTGGTCAGGGAACCGTCCGGACGGTTCCGTCTCCGGAACGACGAGAGCGGCAGGCCCCCGCGACTCGATCGTGGTGGCCTGCCGCTCTCACGGGGACCTGCGGACTAGCCGCGGTAGTTCGGTGCCTCGACGACCATCTTCACGTCGTGCGGGTGCGACTCCTTGAGCCCGGCGGCCGTGATGCGGACGAACTTGCCGCGGGCCTTGAGCTCCGGCACGGTGCGGCCGCCGACGTAGAACATCGACTGCCGCAGGCCGCCGACGAGCTGGTAGACGGCGTTCGCGACCGAGCCGCGGTAGGGCACCTGGCCCTCGATGCCCTCGGGGATGAGCTTCTCGTCGGAGGGCACGTCGGCCTGGAAGTAGCGGTCCTTCGAGTACGAGGTCTTCTCGCCACGGGTCTGCAGCGCGCCGAGCGACCCCATGCCGCGGTAGGCCTTGTACTGCTTGCCGCCGACGAACACCAGGTCGCCGGGGGACTCGTCGGTACCGGCCAGGAGCGAGCCGAGCATCACGGTGTCGGCACCGGCCACCAGGGCCTTCGCGATGTCGCCGGAGTACTGCAGGCCGCCGTCGGCGATGACCGGGACGCCAGCCTCGCGCGCGGCGAGCGACGCCTCGTACACGGCGGTGACCTGCGGCACGCCGACACCGGCGACGACGCGCGTGGTGCAGATCGAGCCGGGACCCACGCCGACCTTGACCGCGTCGACGCCGGCGTCGATGAGCGCCTGCGCGCCCTGACGCGTCGCGACGTTGCCGCCGATGACGTCGACGCCCGCGAAGCGCTCGTCGGCCTTGAGGCGGCGCACCATGTCGAGCACGCCCTCGCTCTCGCCGTTGGCGGTGTCGACGACCAGGACGTCCACGCCGGCCTCGAGCAGTGCCTCGGCGCGCTGCCAGGCGTCGCCGAAGAAGCCGATCGCGGCGCCCACGCGCAGGCGGCCCTCGTCGTCCTTGGTGGCGTCCGGGTACTTCTCGCTCTTGTCGAAGTCCTTGACGGTGATGAGCCCGCGGAGCTTGCCGTCGGCGTCGACCAGGGGGAGCTTCTCGATCTTGTGCTGCGCGAAGATCGCCACGGCCTCTTCCGGGTCGATGCCCTCGAGCGCGGTGATGAGCGGCGCCTTCGTCATGACGTCGCGGACGAGCGTGGTCGCCATCTCGAAGGGGGCGACGAACCGCATGTCCCGGTTCGTGATGATCCCGACGAGGGTGCCGTCCGGCTCGACGACCGGCAGGCCGGAGACCCGGAACTGCCCGCAGAGCGCGTCGACGTCGGCGACGGTGGCGTCCGGGGTGGTCGTCACGGGGTTCGTGATCATGCCCGACTCGGAGCGCTTGACCTTGTCGACGTACGCCGCCTGGTCCTCGATGGACATGTTGCGGTGCAGGATGCCGATGCCGCCCTGCCGCGCCATGGCGATGGCCATGCGCGCCTCGGTGACGGTGTCCATCGCGGCGGAGAGCAGCGGGACGTGCACCTCGATGCGCTTGGTGAGCCGGGACGTCGTGGACGCCTCGCTCGGGATGACGTCGGTGTGCCCGGGCAGGAGCATGACGTCGTCGTACGTGAGTCCGATGAATCCGAACGGATCCGGCTGGTCCATGAATCCCCTCCGTGGGCTGGGTGCCGTGAGGTGGCACCTGAAGTGGTTGCAGACACCGGGAACACGGCTGCGGGCTCCGGATGGACCATGGTAACGCGCGCGTGTCCCCGCCCATTCCGGCAGGGGCCTCCGCGGGGCGCTGTACCGGCCGGACGGGCGGATCCATGCGGATCGCGCGGCCCCCGGTCACGAATGCGCCACGATTCCTGCGCGAGACACGCTGGAAACACGGGGGACACAAAAAATGCCTAGGGTCCTCGACTATCCGAACGAGAGGCTCATCCGTGGGTTCCATCACTCCGCCGGGGTCAGCGCTGCACCGCCGACTCCGCCGCGGGGCACCAGGCCGCAACCGCCTGGTCCTCGCCGCCGTGCTCTTCCTCGCCTTCCTCGCCACCTTCGCGGTCGACTGGGCACTGACGCCCACGGCCGACGCGGCGACCAGCAGTCCGTCCTCGTCCAGCGCCCCGTCCAGCACCCAGCCCTGCACCGTCAGCCCGACCAACGGCTGCATCCAGGGCACCATCACCGACTCCGAGCGGAAGCCGGCCGAGGGCGTCGCGGTCGACGTCGCCGGGCCCGGCGGCTTCGCCGAGACCGCCACGACGAACACCGACGGCCGCTGGTCGGTCCGGGTCGACGAGGCCGGCAAGTACACGGTGAGCGTCGACCAGGACACGCTGCCGAAGGGGCAGTACCTGACGAACGCCGCCGACGCCGAGCGCACGGTCCAGGCCACGCTGAACGCCAACGTGGGGCAGATCTTCCAGCTGTCCGACCAGCAGGGCGCGACGACGTCGACCGACACCTCGAGCGTCACGCCGGAACGGGCCTGGCAGCAGCTGGTGTCCGGCCTCCGGCTCGGGCTGCTCATCGCGCTGGCGTCGATCGGTCTCTCGCTCATCTACGGCACCACGGGCCTGTCGAGCTTCTCGCACGGCGAGCAGGTCACCCTCGGCGGGCTGCTGGCCTACGTCTTCGCGAACCAGCTCGGGTGGAACATCTGGCTCACCGGCATCGTCGTCACCCTGCTGTGCGCCGCGACCGGGTACCTGCAGGACGCCGCGATCTGGAAGCCCCTGCGCCGCAAGCGGATCAGCCTGACGCAGCTCATGATCGTGACGATCGGGCTGTCGATCGCCGCCCAGTACGCGTTCCAGTACTTCTTCGGCGCCTCGACGGTCCGCATCCAGCAGGGCAACCCCGAGACCATCCGGTTCGCCGGGGTCACGCTCACGGTGCAGTCCTACGTCGCGATGGGCATCGCGCTCGTGGTGCTCGTCGCGACCGGGCTCTTCCTGGCGAAGACCCGCTTCGGCCGTGCCACCCGCGCCGTCTCGGACAACCCGGCGCTCGCCGCGGCGTCCGGCATCGACGTCGACCGGGTGATCCGCTTCGTGTGGACGCTCGCCGCGGGCCTGGCCGGTCTGTCCGGCGTGATGCTCGGCCTCGTGCTGAACGGCGTGAACTGGCAGACGGGGCTCCAGCTGCTGCTGCTCATGTTCGCCTCGGTCACGCTCGGCGGTCTCGGCACCGCCTACGGCGCACTCGTCGGGTCGATGATCATCGGCATCGTCGTCGAGCTCACGAACCTCGTGCTCCCCGGTGACTTCAAGTACGCCACCGCCCTCGTCATCCTCATCCTCATCCTGCTGTTCCGACCGCAGGGCATCTTCGGCCGCGCCGAGCGGATCGGCTAAGGGAGCACGCGCATGGACTACATCCTCAACCTGCTGTCCTCGCTCACACAGGAGGCACTCGCCCCGACCACGGCGGCGTTCGCACTGGCCGCGATCGGCCTGAACGTGCACTTCGGTCTCACCGGGCTCGTGAACATGGGCCAGGCGGCGTTCCTGCTGCTCGGGGCCTACGGCTTCGCGATCTCGATCACGAACGGGCTGCCGTTCGTCATGGCGGTGCTCGTCGCCCTGCTCGTCTCCATCGTGTTCGCGATCATCCTCGGCATCCCGACCCTGCGGTTGCGCGGCGACTACCTGGCGATCGTCACGATCTCCGGCGCCGAGATCATCCGCATGGTGGGTCGCTCGAGCCTGCTCACCACGACCACCGGCGGCTCGAACGGCATCACCGGCTCGAGCTACCGCGACCCGTTCACCGCGCTCAGCCCGCTGCCCGACGGCACCACCACGATCCTGTGGTTCACGTACGCGAACAACGGGGTCAACGGCTGGTGGATCCGCATCGCCGCCTGGGCGATGGTCGCCCTGTTCACGCTCGTCCTCTTCCTGCTCATGCGCAGCCCGTGGGGCCGCGTCGTGAAGGCGATCCGCGAGGACGAGGACGCCGTCCGCTCGCTCGGCAAGAACGTCTACTCGTACAAGATGCAGGCGCTCGTGTTCGGCGGTGCGCTCGGCGCGATCGCCGGCATCATCTACGTCCTGCCGAGTTCCGTGCAACCGGACGCGATGGGCCGCTCGATGACGTTCTTCATCTGGACGGCGCTCATCCTCGGCGGCGCGGCGACGGTGTTCGGACCGGTGCTCGGCGCGGTGCTGTTCTTCGTCGTCCGGCTCTTCATCCGCACCCTCGCCGGCGACTTCATCCCCGACTCGATCATGAACGCGCAGCAGGCCGAGCAGTTCTCGTACGTGCTCGTCGGCGTCGCGCTCATGCTGCTCATCGTGTTCCGTCCACAGGGCCTGCTCGGCAACAAGAAGGAGCTGACGTTCAGTGTCTGAGACCTACGACCACCCCAAGGCCGACCCCATCCTGACCGTCGACGGCGTCACCCGGCACTTCGGCGGCATGACCGCGGTCGACGTCGACCACCTCGAGGTCCAGCGCGGCTCCATCACGGCCCTCATCGGCCCGAACGGTGCCGGCAAGACGACGTTCTTCAACCTGCTCACCGGCTTCGACAAGCCGAGCCCGGGCGCGAAGACGCGGTTCGACGGCGCCACGCTGCAGAAGACGAGCGCGACGCACATCGCGAACAAGGGCATGGTCCGCACCTTCCAGCTGACGAAGGCGCTGTCCCGGCTCACCGTGATGCAGAACATGCTGCTCGGTGCCCGCGACCAGCCCGGCGAGAACTTCTTCGCCGCCTTGGTCAAGCCGGTGTGGGCGAAGCGCGAGCGCGAGATCACCGCGAAGGCCGAGGACCTGCTCGCCCGCTTCAAGCTCGACACCAAGGCGGACGACTACGCCGGCTCGCTGTCCGGCGGGCAGCGCAAGCTGCTCGAGATGGCCCGCGCGCTCATGTCCGACCCGACGATGATCATGCTCGACGAGCCGATGGCCGGCGTGAACCCCGCGCTCACCCAGTCGCTGCTCGGGCACATCCAGTCCCTGCGCGACGACGGCATGACCGTGCTGTTCGTCGAGCACGACATGCACATGGTCCGCCACATCTCGGACTGGGTGGTCGTGATGGCCGAGGGCAAGGTCGTCGCCGAGGGCCCGGCCGACACGGTGATGGACGACCAGGCCGTCATCGACGCGTACCTGGGTGCCCACCACGACACCGACCTGGGCGACGACTCGCTCCTCACCGAGGAGACCTTCGAGGAGCTGGCCGAGGAAGTCAAGGAAGAAGACGAGCAGGAGGCGACCCGATGACGGACGCAACGGACCCCACCACCGCGAGCAGTGCCTCCAGTCCGACCGCCGTCCCGGCGGCCACGCTGGACCGCGAGCCGGTGCTCCGCGCGCAGAACCTCGTCGCCGGCTACCTGCCGGGGGTGAACATCCTGAACGGCTGCGACCTGGAGTGCTACCCGGGCGAGCTCATCGGGATCATCGGGCCGAACGGCGCCGGCAAGTCGACGCTGCTCAAGGCGCTGTTCGGGCTCGTGTCCATCCGCGAGGGCTCGGTGACCCTGCAGGGCGAGGACATCACCAACCTCAAGGCGAACAAGCTCGTGCAGGCCGGTGTCGGCTTCGTGCCGCAGACGAACAACGTCTTCCCCTCGCTCTCCATCGAGGAGAACCTGCAGATGGGGCTGTACCTGCGACCGGGGAAGTTCGCCGAGCGGCTCGAGGTGATCTACGACCTGTTCCCGGTCCTCGCGCAGCGGCGGAACCAGCGGGCCGGATCGCTCTCGGGCGGTGAGCGGCAGTCGGTCGCGATGGCCCGTGCGCTGATGATGGACCCGAAGGTGCTGCTGCTCGACGAGCCGAGCGCCGGACTGTCCCCGGTGCGCCAGGACGAGACGTTCCTGCGGACCCGCCGGATCAACAAGGCCGGTGTGTCGATCGTCATGGTGGAGCAGAACGCGCGACGCTGTCTGCAGATCTGCGATCGTGGGTACGTGCTCGACCAGGGGAAGAACGCGTACTCGGGCACCGGGAAGGAGCTCGCCGACGACCCGAAGGTCATCGAGCTCTACCTGGGGACGCTCGCCAAGGACGTCGACGCGGCGCGCTAGCGCGCCCCGTGTCGACTGCGGGTACCGCTGTGGGGGTGGTATCCGTGACGGGTGGGGCCGTGCGTGGTCGCTTCGCGCCGCACGGCCCCGCTCCTCGACGTGGCCCGGGTCCCCGGACGCCCGTGGCCCGCGCGTCCGGTGCTCCCGGTGCGTGCGGTGCGTCCGGTGCTCCCGGTCGGGAGGCCCGGGTCGGCCCCGCCGGGTCGGTATCGTGCCCCAGGTGCGCACTCCCGGATCCCTCGTGCTCGACGCCCTGGTGTGGCTGGTCTTCGCCGCGCTGTTCGTCGGTGCCGCGCTCCTGGTGAAGGTGGCTGCCGCGCTCCTGGCGGTCCTGGTGGGGCTCGCGCTCCTGCTCGGCCTCGTCCTGCGGATGCTGAGGAAGCGTCGGTCGCAGGGCTGACCCGGCTTCGTCCTGGCGGGTGAAGGCGGTCACCCGCTGCCCCGATCCGCCCGCGGTGCGCCGCCGCCACGCTGGGGACATGACCCTCCTCGGCAGCCACCCGCGAGCCTCCGCGGTGCCGGCACCGGTGCCGACGCAGGTGCCGGCGGCGGTGCCGCAGTCCCGCGTCGCAGCGCCGGCCGCGCACGCCGGGCCGCTCCGCACGGTCCACACGGCGGCGATCGCCGCGAACGTCCGTCGCGTCACCGCACGTGGCCACGACCTCGTCGCCGTCGTGAAGGCCGACGGCTACGGGCACGGCAGCGTGACCGTCGCCCGCACGGCCCTCGCCGCCGGCGCCGGGTCGCTCGGCACCGCGACCCTGACCGAGGCCCTCGCGCTCCGGTCCGCGGGCATCGAGGCCCGACTGCTGTGCTGGCTGCACATGCCCGGGACGGACTTCGCGGCGGCCGCCCGCGCACGCGTCGAGGTCGCGGTCGGCGACGTCGCCACCCTGACCACCGTCGCCGCAGCCGGCCGCCGTGGCGGACGCCCGGTCACCGTGCACCTGCACGTCGACACCGGGATGGCCCGCGAGGGCGCGGAGCCGCACAGGTGGCAGGCGCTCCTCGCCGCCGCCGCGGACGCCGACCGCGCCGGACACGTCCGCGTGACGGCCGTGATGGGACACGTGCCGAACGCCGACCTCGCCTCGACCACCCGGGCCGTCACCCTGCTGCGACTCGCCGGGCTCGCCACCGACCACGCCGTCGGCAGGCCCGTCGCCCTGCACCTGGGCGGGACCCCGGCCGCCTTCGTCGGCGCGGACCTCGGCGGGATCGCCGTCCGCGTCGGTGCGGCGCTCGTCGGCATCGGCCCCGCCACGGCCGGACTCGTCGGCGCGATGACGGTCACCGCGCCCGTCGTCGCCGTGCGGTCCGTCCGGGCCGGGACGCCCGTGGGCTACGACGGCACGTGGACGGCCCCGGTGGACGCCGAGCTGGCGGTCCTGCCGCTCGGGTACGCGGACGGCATCCCGCGCGCGGCCTCGGGGTCCGCGCAGGTCCGGGTGCGCGACCGCCTCGTGCCGGTCGTCGGCCGGGTCAACATGGACCAGCTCGTCGTCGACGTGACCGGGTCCGCCGTCGTGCCGGGCGAACTCGTCACCGTCATGGGCGGTCCCGGGCCGACCGCCGTCGACTGGGCACGGTGGGCGGGCACGAACGCGCACGAGATCGTCACCGGGTTCGGCGCGCGCGTGCCACGGACCGTCGACACCACCACCACCGCCAGCACCACCACCAGGAGCGCCACATGAGCAGCACCGAGTCCGTCCGCGTCGTCGTCATCGGCGGCGGGGCCAACAGCGAGCACGAGGTCGGGCTCGCCGGCGCCGCCGCCGTCGCCGCCGCGCTCGACCCGACCCGGTACGAGGTCCTGGCGCTCACCATCGACCGTGCCGGCGGCTGGCGGTCGGGGGACGCCCCGTGCTCGTTCCCCGAGGCGGCGGCGGTCGTCGCAGGCGCCGACGTGGTGTTCCCGGTCGTGCACGGACCCGGCGGCGAGGACGGCTCGCTGGCGGCACTGGCGGCGCTCGCCGGGGTGCCCGTGGTCGGGTCCCCCGTCGGCGCCGGTGCGATCGCGATGGACAAGTGGGCGACGAAGCTCGTCGCCGAGGCCTCCGGCGTGACGGTGGCACGCGGCGTCCTGCTCGACCGCGGGGCGCCCGTCGACGTCGGGGCGCTGCGGAGCGCCGTCGGACCGCTGCCGTGGATCGTCAAGCCCGTCGCCGGCGGGTCGAGCTTCGGCGTGAGCCGCGTGGACGACCTCGACCGCCTCGACGCGGCGCTCGCCGAGGCCTTCGCGCACGACACCCGGGTCCTGGTGGAGCGCATGGTCGTCGGGCGTGAGGTCGACGTCGCCGTCCTCGAGCGCGCCCCGGGCGAGCTCGTCGTCGGGCCGCCCCTCGAGGTCCTCAACGACGCCGACGGGTTCTTCGACGCCGACACGAAGTACGACGGCAGCGCCCGGTTCGTCCTGCCCGCGCCGCTCGACGCCGCCGTCGCCGCCCGGCTCGACGTCGTCGCCCGCACGGTGTTCGCCCGACTCGGGTGCGCCGGCACCGCCCGGGTCGACTGCTTCGTGACGCCGGACGGCGAGGTCGTCCTCAACGAGGTGAACACGATGCCGGGGCTGACGGCGCAGTCGCAGGTGCCGAAGATGTTCGCAGCGGTCGGCGTGGACTACCCGGAGCTGCTCGCGACGCTCGTCGAGACGGCGCTGGCCACCGCGGACGAGCGGGTCGGTCGGGCTCCGCGTCACCCGGGGGACACGACCGCTAGGCTTGCCGGGTGAGCGAAGTCGAGATCGGTGCAGGCAAGCGCGGACGTCGGGCGTACGCGTTCGACGACATCGCGGTGGTCCCCTCGCGACGGACGCGCGACCCGCGCGACGTCAGCGTGCAGTGGTCGATCGACGCGTTCACGTTCGCGTCCCCGATCCTGTCGGCGCCGATGGACTCGGTGTCCTCGCCGGCGACGGTCATCCAGATGGGCAAGCTCGGCATCCTCGGCGTGCTCGACCTCGAGGGCCTGTGGACCCGCTACGAGGACCCGACCCCGTACTACGACGAGATCAGGTCGCTCACCGACGGCAACGTCACGAAGCGCATGCAGGAGATCTACTCCGAGCCGATCAAGGCCGAGCTGATCACCGCACGCCTGGCCGAGATCCGCGCGGCCGGGGTCCCGGTCGCCGGGTCGCTCAGCCCGCAGCGCACGCAGGAGTTCTCGGCCACGGTGGTCGACGCCGGCGTCGACCTGTTCGTCATCCGCGGCACGACGGTCTCGGCCGAGCACGTGTCCCAGACCGAGGAACCCCTCAACCTCAAGAAGTTCATCTACGAGCTCGACGTCCCCGTCATCGTGGGCGGTGCCTCGACCTACACGTCGGCGCTGCACCTCATGCGCACCGGTGCCGCCGGTGTCCTCGTCGGCTTCGGTGGCGGCGCCGCGTCGACCACCCGCGCCGCGCTCGGCATCCACGCGCCGATGGCCACCGCGGTCGCCGACGTCGCCGGTGCCCGTCGCGACTACCTCGACGAGTCGGGCGGCCGCTACGTGCACGTCATCGCCGACGGCGGGCTCGACACCGCGGGCGACATCGTCAAGGCCATCGCGGTCGGAGCCGACGCCGTCATGCTCGGCACGGCACTCGCCCGTGCCACCGAGGCACCCGGCGGCGGTTTCCACTGGGGCGCCGAGGCGCACCACCCGGAGCTGCCGCGCGGCCGTCGCGTCGAGGTGGGCACGATCGCCCCGCTCGAGAACGTCCTGAACGGTCCCACGCCGACCTTCGACGGCCGCGCCAACCTCGTCGGTGCGCTCCGCCGGTCGATGGCGACGACCGGCTACTCCGACGTCAAGGAGTTCCAGCGAGTAGAAGTGGTCGTGGCGCCGTACCACCAGCAGTGACGGTGGCACCCGTGCAGTGTCACGGGTGACACCGCGGCGCCGACCGTGACACGGAGGCGACGATGGCGAAGACGACCAGCACCACCCCGACCGAGCCGGCCGGCAGCGCCGCTCCCGGCGTCGGGTTCGACCCGCGGGCGAAGCTCGGCCCCGACGAACGCGCGGCCGCGATCGAGACGTTCAAGACGACCGAGCTCGACGTCCTGGTCGTCGGCGGCGGCATCGTCGGCGCCGGCAGCGCGCTCGACGCCGTCACCCGCGGCCTGAGCGTCGGCATCGTCGAGGCACGCGACTGGGGATCGGGCACGTCGAGCCGCTCCTCGAAGCTCGTGCACGGCGGCATCCGCTACCTCGAGCAGCTCAACTTCGCGCTCGTGCGCGAGGCCCTCATCGAGCGCGGGCTGCTCCTGCAGCGGATCGCCCCGCACCTGGTGAAGCCGGTGCGCTTCCTCTACCCGCTCAACCACCGCGTCTGGGAGCGGTTCTACATCGGCATCGGCATGGCGATGTACGACGTCTTCAGCTGGTCCGGCGGCCGCCCGCCCGGTGTCCCGCACCACCGGCACCTCAGCCGGGGCCAGGTCCTCAAGAACATGCCCGGCTTGAAGAAGGACGCGTTCGTCGGCGGCATGACCTACTACGACGCCCAGGTCGACGACGCCCGGTACGTCGCCTCGCTCGTGCGCACCGCGGCGTCCTACGGGGCGCACGCCGCCAGCCGCATCCGCATCGAGGGGTTCATCAAGGTCGGCGAGCGGGTGGTCGGCGCCCAGGCGCACGACATCCAGACCGGCGAGGAGTTCGAGATCCGGGCCAAGCAGGTCGTCAACGCGACGGGCGTCTGGACCGACGACACCCAGGCGATGGTCGGCACGCGCGGCCAGTTCAAGGTGCGGGCGTCGAAGGGCGTGCACCTCGTCATCCCGCGCGACCGCTTCCAGTCGAACACGGGCATGATCCTCCGCACCGAGAAGAGCGTGCTCTTCGTGATCCCGTGGGGCCGGCACTGGCTCGTCGGCACCACCGACACCGACTGGTACCTCGACAAGGCGCACCCGGCGGCGACCGCGGCGGACATCGACTACATCCTCGAGCACGTCAACCGGGTGCTCCGCGTCCCGCTCACCCGCGAGGACGTCGAGGGCGTCTACGCCGGTCTCCGGCCGCTGCTCGCGGGGGAGTCCGACCAGACGTCGAAGCTCAGCCGCGAGCACGTCGTCGCGCACACCGCGCCCGGCCTGGTGGTCGTCGCCGGCGGCAAGTGGACGACGTACCGGGTGATGGGCAAGGACGCCATCGACGAGGCGGTCGCCGCGATGGACGGCAGGATCCCCGCGTCGACGACCGAGGACATCCCGCTGCTCGGCGCCGAGGGCTACCCGGCGGCGTGGAACGGTCGCGGACGCACGGCCCGACGGTTCGGCGTGCACAAGGTCCGGATCGAGCACCTGCTCAACCGCTACGGCACGCTCGCGACCGACGTCCTGCAGCTCGTCGAGCAGGACCCCTCGCTGGCCGACGCGCTCCCCGGCGCCGACGACTACATCGGTGCCGAGGTCGTGTACGCGGCGTCGCACGAGGGTGCCCTGCACCTGGAGGACGTCCTGGCTCGCCGCACCCGCATCTCGATCGAGGCCTGGGACCGCGGCGAGTCGGCCGCCCCGGTCGCGGCGAGGCTCATGGCCGACGTGCTCGGCTGGGACCAGGAGACCACGGAGCACGAGGTCGCGAACTACCTGAAGCGCGTCGCCGCCGAGCGCGAGTCGCAGCTGCAGCCCGACGACGAGAGCGCCGACCGCGTGCGGCTCGAGGCCCCGGACATCGCCTTCGGCTTCGACGAGGACGACGTCGTGGTGGGCGGTGGCCGTTCGGACGGCGCCGAGGGCGCGAAGGCGTCCGACGAGCAGGTCGTCGGCGAGAAGACGAGCGAACCCCGGTAGCGACCGGCGTGACGGGCCCGCCACGGGCCTCCCTGCCGGCGGACCGGACGGGAGGCCCGGGGCGCGTCCGTCAGGCGGCGTGCGTCCGCAGGGCGGTCCGGCGCACGTGCGCCGCCTGGCCGACCACGAGCACGACCGGGATCCCGACGAGCGCGACGAGGCTCGTCACGTACAGCACGCCCGCCCAGATCGTGTGGTCGCCGCCGCCGACCCCGAAGGCATCGGCCACGTCCATGCCGATGGCGATCGCCGCGACGTACGACGCCGGCGTGCCCATCACGACCACGGCGAGCAGCACGGCGGCGATGACGTGCGCCGGCGCCCGCGTGACGAGCAGCAGCACCGAGAGCACCGCGGCGAGCAGGACGCCGATGAGCGCGACCACGACGACGGCCACCGTGTCGCCGCGCACCGAGAAGCCCTGGCGGGTGAGCTCGGCGTGGATCTGGGCGAGCGACTGCCCGGGCACCGCGGCGAGCGGGTCGAGCACGAGCGCGTTCACCGCCAGCAGTGCGGCGTAGGCCGCGACGACCAGTGTCCCGACGACCCCGACGACGATCCGCGTTCTCCCCATGAACGGAACAGTAGCGGGCGGAATGGACCGGACGACCCGACGGTTATCATCTTGGTACTCGAAGAGGGAGCCATCATGGTCGACGTCCATCGCGTCAAACTCCCCGGAGTCGGCGTGCTGCACAGCTTCTACACCGACGACGGTGGCAAGTGCGGTGTCATCACGCACCGGTCGGGGCACTCCGACCTCATCTCGTTCGCCGACGTCTCCGATGGGGCGGACAAGTCCGAGAAGGTCTCGCTGCGCCTCAGCGAGGACGAGGCGCACACCCTCGCCGAACTCCTCGGCGGCACCCGGATCACCGAGGGCCTCGACAAGCTCGACGAGATCCCCGGCCTGTCGATCGACTGGTTCTCGGTCGACTACGACGACGCCATCGCGGGCAAGCCCCTCGGCGACCTGCACGACTCCGGCTTCATCGGCCTGACCGTCGTCGCCGTCGTGCGCGGCGACAGCGCGAACCCAGCCCCCTCGCCCGACTTCGTCGTGTTCCCCGGCGACACCATCGTGGTGGCCGGGTCCCCGGAGAAGGTCGCGAAGGCGTTCTCCTTCTACCGCAGCGGAGAGCTTGCGGCCGCCTCGGCCGAGGCCCCGCGGAAGAGCTAGCGCATGCACCTGGGTGGTGAGCTGCTCACCATCGGTGTGCTCTTCGTCATCGCCTACGTCCTGGGGCGGCTCGGCAAGACCATCGGGCTGCCGGCGATCCCGGTCTACATGGTGGTGGGACTCATCGCGAGCCCGCACACCCCGTGGATCGGGCTGAACGTCGAGTCCCACACCATCGAGCTCATCGCGACCTTCGGGCTCATCCTGCTGCTGTTCAACCTCGGGTTGGAGTTCGACCAAGAGGAGTTCTACGGCAACGCCGGCAAGCTCCTGGTGTCCGGTGGCACGTACGTCGCCATCAACATGGGCGTCGGGTTCGCCTTCGGGTTCTCGCTCGGCTGGGGCACCCGTGAGGCCCTGATCATCGCGGGCATGACGGCGACGTCGTCGAGCGCGATCGTGACGAAGCTCCTCATCGAGCTGCGACGCCTGGCGAACGACGAGACCCCGATGATCCTCGGCGTCACGGTCATCGAGGACGTCTTCATCGCCATCTACCTGGCGATCGTCTCCGTCGTGCTGTCCGGCGACACGAACGCCTGGGCCGTGGTCGGCAAGCTCGCGCTCGCGTTCGGGTTCCTCATCGTGATGTTCACGCTCGCGCGCTTCGCGGGCAAGTGGGTCTCGAAGATCTTCGCCACGCGCGACGACGAGCTGTTCACGGTCCTGTTCTTCGGGCTCGCGGTGATGTTCGGCGGCATCGGGGACCTGCTCGGCGTGACCGACGCCATCGGTGCCTTCGTCATCGGCCTGCTCTGCGGTGCCACCCGGTACCGCGACCGCATCGAGCAGCTCGCCCTGCCGATGCGCGACGTGTTCGCCGCATTCTTCTTCGTCAACTTCGGCCTCGGCCTCGACCTGTCGACCTTCGGCGAGGTGCTCTGGCCGGTCCTCGGCGCCATCGGCATGACGGTCGTCCTGAACGCCGTCGCCGGCCAGCTGGTCGCGCGGATGAACGGCTTCGACGTGCAGCAGGGCATCAACACCGCGGTCATCCTGGTGAACCGCGGCGAGTTCGCGCTCATCCTCGCGACGCTGTCGGCGGCCGCCGGACTGGAGGCGCGGATCACCGCGTTCGCCGGCCTCTACGTCCTCGTCATGGCGATCCTCGGGCCGCTGCTCGCGGTGAACTCGGACCGGATCGGCCGGCTCGTCGTGCGACCGGCGCGCGTCGCGCGGCTCCGTTCGCGGCTGCGCGACCGCCTCGGCCGCCGCACGAGTCCCGCGCTCGACGACGCCGTCGACGCCGCAGCGGCCGCCGGGGTCGCCGACCAGGACGCCGCCGCGGCCGCCCGCCGGGCCGAACGCGACCGCCAGTTCGCCGAGGAGTTCGCCCTCGTGGAGGCCGCTGGCAGGGACGAGCGCGAGAATGAGTCGCCCGACGCGACGTCCGACCCCGTGACGTCGCCGGTCGAGATCCCCGCCGAGCGCCCCGAACGCCCGGTCCGCCAGCGCGATCCGGAGTACTGATACAGATGTGGGCCGTTGCCCGACGACCGAAGTGGATCGCGCTGCTGCTGCTGGCGCTCGTGCTGGCGGCGGTCTTCGCCGGACTCGGCAAGTGGCAGCTCGAACGGAGCATCGCCAACGGCAAGCCCCTGCCGGCGACCACCGAGACGCGCACGACCCTCGACGCCGTCACCACCCCGGAGAAGCCGGTCAGCGAGACCCTCGCCGGGCAGAAGGTGACGGTCTCCGGCACGTTCGTCGCCGGGGACACGACCGTCCTGACGGGCCGCACCGGGGGTGGGACGTACCAGACCGTCGGACACCTGGTGGACTCGGACGGTGGGGCGAGCCTCCCGGTCGTCATCGGGTGGTCCGACCGACGGGCGGACGCCGTCGCCGGGGGTGACCGCCTGGCGGACGGGCAGACGCTGACGATCCAGGGCCGGTACTACCCGGCCGAGTCGCCCGACCAGGACACCTACAAGCGCGCCGAGTACTCGGCGGTCGCCCCGGCACGGTTCGTCAACACCTGGCAGGCTTTCGACGACCGGATGTACCTCGGGTACGTCGTCGCCGACGGCGCGACCGCGCAGGCCGCCGACCTCGGCACCATCGCGGACCGCGCCCCGTCGCGCGAGGTCCAGTTCGACTGGCTCAACCTGTTCTACGCGATCGAGTGGGTCGTCTTCGCCGGGTTCGCGGTGTTCCTCTGGTACCGGTTCGTGAAGGACGCGTGGGAGCGCGAGCAGGAGGACGAGCGCGACGAGGCCCTGGCCGCCGAAGCCGCCGCGCTCCGACGGTAGGATTGCCGACATGGCACTGACCGTCCGGACCCGCGACGTCCCGAAGATCCCGGGTGCGGTGAAGTGGTACCGCGTCTCCGCCTACATCACCGGTGTGCTGCTCCTGGCCCTCGTGATCGAGGTCGTCATCAAGTACACGCCGCTGCAGCTCGAGATGCAGCTCGGCAACGGGCCGTTCTTCGTGCCCAACGGCACCGCCGGCGAAGCACCCGGCACGTTCAACCTGTCGATCGCGATCCTCATCGCGCACGGCTGGCTGTACGTCCTCTACCTCTTCACCGACTTCCGTCTGTGGAGCATCATGCGCTGGAGGCCGTCGCGCTTCCTGCTCATCGCCCTCGGGGGCATCATCCCGTTCATGTCCTTCGTGGTCGAACACCGCATGCAGCAGAAGGCCATGGACACCTACCACGACCTGATCGCTGCCCAGCAGCGTGAGAAGGAGGCCGCTCGGTGAGCGAGACCGAACAGCGTCCCGTCCTCGTCGTCGACTTCGGGGCCCAGTACGCGCAGCTCATCGCGCGTCGGGTCCGTGAAGCGAACGTCTACAGCGAGATCGTCCCGCACTCGATGACCGCGGAGGAGATCCGCGCGAAGGACCCGGCGGCCATCGTGCTGTCCGGCGGCCCGTCGTCCGTGTACGAGGACGGCGCCCCGTCCCTCGACGGCGAGATCCTCGAGCTCGGGGTCCCCGTGCTCGGCATCTGCTACGGCTTCCAGGCCATGGCGACCGCCCTCGGCGGCGAGGTCGCGAACACCGGCCTGCGCGAGTACGGCGCCACCGACGTCGACGTCACCGGCACGGACAGCGTGCTGCTCGGCGACCAGCCGGCGTCGCAGGTCACCTGGATGTCGCACGGCGACTCCGTGGCCAAGGCGCCGGAGGGCTTCGAGGTCCTGGCGTCGAGCGCCTCGACGCCCGTCGCGGCCTTCGCGTCCGACGAGCGCAAGCTCTACGGCGTGCAGTGGCACCCCGAGGTGAAGCACTCCGCGCACGGCCAGGCCGTCCTCGAGAACTTCCTGCACCGTGCCGCCGGGCTGCCCGGCGACTGGAACTCGAGCAACGTCATCGAGGAGCAGGTCGCGCGCATCCGCGAGCAGGTCGGTTCCGCACGGGTCATCGCCGGGCTCTCCGGCGGTGTCGACTCCGCCGTCGCCGCGGCCCTGGTGCACAAGGCCGTCGGCGACCAGCTGACCTGCGTCTTCGTCGACCACGGGCTCCTGCGCGCCGACGAGCGCAAGCAGGTAGAAGAGGACTACGTCGCCTCCACCGGTGTCCGGCTCGTCACGGTGGACGCCGAGCAGCAGTTCCTCGACGCCCTCACCGGTGTGAGCGACCCGGAGCAGAAGCGCAAGATCATCGGGCGCGAGTTCATCCGCACCTTCGAGGGTGCCGCCGAGGCGCTCGTGCTCGAGGCCAAGGCCTCGGACACCGACGCCGAGGTCAAGTTCCTCGTGCAGGGCACGCTCTACCCCGACGTCGTCGAGTCCGGCGGCGGAGCGGGCACGGCGAACATCAAGTCGCACCACAACGTGGGCGGCCTGCCCGAGGACATGACGTTCGAGCTCGTCGAGCCGCTGCGCACCCTGTTCAAGGACGAGGTCCGTGCCGTCGGCCGCGAGCTCGGCCTGCCCGAGGTCATCGTCGGCCGCCAGCCGTTCCCCGGCCCGGGTCTCGGCATCCGCATCGTCGGCGAGGTCACGAAGGACCGCCTCGAGCTGCTCCGCGCGGCCGACAAGATCGCCCGCGAGGAACTCACCGCGGCCGGCCTCGACGAGGAGATCTGGCAGTGCCCGGTCGTGCTGCTCGCCGACGTCCGCTCCGTGGGCGTGCAGGGCGACGGTCGGACCTACGGGCACCCGATCGTGCTCCGTCCGGTCTCCTCCGAGGACGCCATGACCGCCGACTGGACGCGTCTGCCGTACGACACCCTCGCGAAGATCTCGAACCGGATCACGAACGAGGTCCCCGACGTCAACCGCGTCGTGCTCGACGTCACGTCGAAGCCGCCGGGAACGATCGAGTGGGAGTAGTCCTCCCCTGACCGTCCGGAGGCCCGGCACGCGCTGCGTGCCGGGCCTCCGTGCGTCCGGGGCCCGTGCGTCCGGGGCCCGTGCGTCCGGGGCCCGTGCGTCCGGGCCCCGGGCGCCCGGGGCCCGGGGCGCCGGCCGGGCGGCAGGCGGCAGGCGGGCGGGCGTCGAGGTCGCACGAACTGCCGCCTGCCGGGTCGTCGGGCGGCGGTTCGTGCGACCTCGACGGCGCACGTGCGGCACGTCGCGCGACCTCGGCGGACCCCAGACCTCGGAGGACCCACACCTCGGCGGACCTCACGGGAACGACGGAGGGCCCCGGCGTGTGCCGGGGCCCTCCGTGTGGTGCGGGGTGGATCAGTTGCGCGAGCTGCTCGCCACGATCGCGAGGATGCGCAGGATCTCGAGGTACAGCCAGACGAGCGTCACGATGAGGCCGAACGCCGCCGTCCAGGCGTAGACGCGAGGGGCACCGCGCTCGACGCCGGTCTTGATCTGGTCGAAGTCGAGGATGAGCGAGTACGCCGCCATGACGACGACGAAGATGCCGATGAGCACACCGAGCGGGATGCCGAACAGGGTCACGCCGAGCAGGCCGAAGGCGCTCTGCGTGACGCCGGTGAGCATCAGGACGACGTTGACGAGCGAGAACGCCATGTAGCCGACGATCGCGATGAGGAAGAAGCGCGTGGCCTTCGGCGTCGCGCGGACCTTGCCGGACCGGAAGAGCAGCAGCGTCACGAAGAACACACCGAGCGTGCCGAACACGGCCTGCGGCACGATGCCGTCGAACGCGGTGTCGTAGTACCCGGAGATCCCGCCGACGAACAGCCCCTCGAAGAACGCGTACGCCAGGACGAGGCCCGCCGACGGCTTCTTCTTGAAGGTGTTGACCAGCGCGAGCACGAAGCCCACGATCGCGCCGACGATCCAGACCGCGGGCGGCAGGTTCCAGCCGGCGACCGCACCGACGATGAGCACGCCGAAGGCGAGCAGCGTCTTGACGATGGTGTCCTCGTACGACATGCGGTCCGTGTCGACCGTGGAGGCCGCCGGGCGGTCGTACATGTACTGCAGCTGGTCGGGGGTCATCCCGCCCTTCGCCTGCTGCGGGGTCTGTCCCCAGCCGGCCTGCTGCTGACCGGTCGCGCCGCCCCAGGCGTTGCGTCCCTGGTCGTTGAAGGCGGGGGACTGGTCGAAACCGGGCTTGAAGGCCATGGTGTCCTCTTCCTTGGAGATTCGAGTCCTCTCAGCCTAGGTGCGCTCGGCCGCGGAAGGCTGAGGATTCGCGGCGAGCGGACGCGGCCCCGTGGGGCCCTGACGCGAGCAGCCTATGGGGATGCGCTGCACGCGTGCCGCGAACTGCTCGGGAGTCTGCTGCGGGGGTGGAGCCAGCGGGGTGGAGCCAGGTGACGAGGGCGATCGAGATCGTCATGAGCAGGAACCACGCGACGATCTTCGTCGGCGACACCGGCTGCCACGCCGCCGCCTGCGCCGGGTAGCTCCAGGCGCCCGCCCAGGTCGCGACGTCCTCGGCGGCCCAGACGACGACGGCGACGAGGCCCATCGCGACGAGCACGGGTATCCGCAGCGTCGAGCGGTGCACTCGCACGTGCATGGTCGTGCGGGCGAAGAGCAGCAGCACGAGCACGAGCAGGACGTACCGGGCGTCGGCCACGAAGTGGTGGCCGAAGAAGTTCAGGTAGACCGCCCCGGCGACGACCGCGAGCACCCACTGCCGGGGGTACCGGTCGAAGCGCAGGTCGAACAGGCGGTGCACGCGCACCAGGTACGACCCGACCGCGCCGTACATGAAGCCGGAGAACAGCGGTACCCCGGCGACGACGAGCAGGCCGCCGGAGCCGTACGACCACGACCCCATGTGGGTCTTGAAGACCTCCATGACGGTGCCGACGACGTGGAAGAGCAGCACCACGCGGAGCTCCCGCACGGTCTCGAGCCCGAACACGAGCATGCCGACCTGCAGCAGCACGGCGGCGACGGTCAGCACGTCGTTCCGCACCGCCGCCGGCACGGTGAGGTGCACGACGGCCATCGTCGCGAGCAGGAGGGCACCGAAGGTGCACGCCCAGGCCTGCTTCGCGCCGAACACCAGGAACTCGGTGACGAACCGGCGGGCGGGTCGGCGCGGCTGGTGCCCGGCGTCGAGCAGGCGGCGGGCGGCGCGGTCGATCCGGGCCTCGACGGCGGTGGACAGCGATCGGACGGTCATGCGGCGATGCTCGGTCGGCGGGCTGGGAACGGCGGCCCCCGGCGGCTCGCGTGTGTCCCGTGACCCACGCCGTCCCCACGGTCACCCGCGGCCAGTAGGGTCGCGCCATGACCCTCGTCATCGCCCACCGCGGCGCGTCCGGCTACCGCCCCGAGCACTCGCGGAGCGCCTACGAGCTCGCGATCGAGCTCGGCGCCGACGCGATCGAGCCGGACCTCGTGCCGACGAGGGACGGCGTGCTCGTGCTCCGCCACGAGAACGAGGTGTCCGGCACCACCGACGTCGCCGACCGACCGGAGTTCCGGCACCTGCGCACGACGAAGACCGTCGACGGGCAGACGCTGTCGGGGTGGTTCACCGAGGACTTCACGTGGGCGGAGCTGCAGACGCTCCGCACACGGGAGCGACTGCCCGCGCTGCGACCCGGGTCGGCCGAGCACGACGGCGAGGAACCGGTCCTGCGCCTCGAGGACCTCCTCGCGATCCTCGACGCCGCGCCCCGTCCGGTCGGCCTCGTCGCCGAGGTGAAGCACGCGGCCTTCTTCGACCGCGCGGGCTTCCCGATGGACGAGCTCGTCGACCGCGCGCTCGGTGACGCCGGGTGGCGCCACGACGAGCGGCTCACGGTCGAGAGCTTCGAGAAGGGCGTGCTCCGCGACCTGCGCGAGCGGCACACGGGTGGTCGGCTGGTGTACCTGCAGGAGGCCCGTGGCAGCGCCGCCGACGAGGTCGCGTCCCACGGGTCGCTGGCTCCCACCTACGCCGCGGAGCGTTCCGAGGACGCCCTCGCGTCCTTCGCGACGGAGTTCCACGGCATCAGCGTCGACCTCGGCACGCTCATGGCCGGGGTGGACAGCGTCGCGCTCGACGACCCGACGCCGGTGCGGAGCGCGATCGTCGACCGTGCCCACGCCGCCGGGCTCGCCGTCTACACGTGGACGCTCCGGCCGGAGAACCGGTTCCTGCCCGGGCCGTTGCGCCGGGGCGGGGACGTCGCGGCCTTCGGGGACTGGGAGCGCTGGTACACCTCGGTGGTCCGGACCGGTCTCGACGGGGTGTTCGCCGACCACACCGACCTGGCCGTCCTGGCACGGTCGGCTGTCGGGGGTCCCGCCTAGACTGTCCCGGACATGACGATCGTGCTCGACCCCTTCGAATCGACGCCCGAGCCGGGCGCCGGTGCCCGTGCGTACGAGGACCCGTTCACCGCGGGTCTGAACCCCCAGCAGAAGGAAGCCGTCGAGTACCGCGGCGAGTCCCTGCTGATCGTGGCCGGAGCCGGTTCCGGCAAGACGAGCGTGCTCACGCGCCGGATCGCGCTGCTGCTCGCCAACCGCGAGGCCTGGCCGTCGCAGATCCTGGCGATCACGTTCACGAACAAGGCCGCCGCCGAGATGCGCGAGCGCGTCCGTGCGCTGGTCGGCGGCGAGGCCGAGGGGATGTGGATCTCGACGTTCCACTCGGCCTGCGTGCGGATCCTCCGGCGCGAGGCCGAGCGGTTCGGGTTCCCGCAGTCGTTCACGATCTACGACTCCGCCGACTCGCGGGCACTGCTCAAGCGGATCATCAAGGAGCTCGAGGCCGACTCGCTCGGGCTGACGGTCGGTGCCGCGGCGTCGAAGATCTCGAAGCTCAAGAACGAGCTGCGGGACATCGACACGTACGCGCGCAACATCAACGCGAACGACCCGCAAGAGGTCATGTTCACCGAGGTGTTCCGGCGCTACACGAACGAGCTCCGTCGGGCGAACGCGTTCGACTTCGACGACCTCATCGGCCAGACGGTGTTCCTCTTCCGGGCCTTCCCGGACGTCGCGGCCCTGTACCAGCGCCGCTTCCGGTTCATCCTGGTCGACGAGTACCAGGACACCAACCACGCCCAGTACGCCCTGATCCGTGAACTCACCCGTCCGGTGCCCGTCGAGCAGGTCGACAAGCTCGAGGATGCCGGCCAGCACGTCGCCCGCATGCGCGAGACCGACGGTTCGATCGCCCCCGCGTCCCTGACGGTGGTCGGCGACTCGGACCAGTCGATCTACGCGTTCCGCGGGGCCGACATCCGGAACATCGTCGAGTTCGAGCGCGACTTCCCGAACTCGAAGACGATCCTGCTCGAGCAGAACTACCGCTCGACGCAGAACATCCTCGACGCCGCGAACGCCGTCATCGCGAACAACTTCGACCGGCAGGCGAAGAGCCTGTTCACCGACGTCGGCGCCGGCGAGAAGATCGTCGGCTTCACCGGGTACACCGGCCACGACGAGGCCCAGTTCGTCGCCGACGAGATCCAGCGCCTGCGCGAGGACGGCATGGACTACCGCGACATGGCGGTGTTCTACCGGACGAACTCGCAGACCCGTGCGCTCGAGGAGATCTTCATCCGTGCGGCGATCCCCTACCGGGTGCTCGGCGGCACGAAGTTCTACGAGCGCGCCGAGATCAAGGACGCCATGGCGTACCTGATCACGGTCGCGAACCCCGCCGACCCGATGGCGTTGCGGCGCATCCTCAACGTGCCGAAGCGGGGCATCGGTGCCGTCACCGAGACGACCCTGCAGCGCTACGCCGACGAGCACGAGACGACGATGCGCGACGCGCTGCGGCACGCCGGCGAACTCGGCTTCGGCCCGAAGGTGCGGAACGCCATCACGGAGTTCGCGGGGCTGCTCGACACCGTCTCCGAGAAGGCGCCGACGCAGCCGGTCGTCGACACGCTGACGCAGCTCCTCGACGGCTCCGGTCTGCTCGAGAACCTGCGGAAGTCGCCCGACGCGCAGGACGCCGCCCGCGCCGACAACATCGACGAACTCGTCGCCGTCACGCGCGAGTTCCAGAAGAACAACCCCGAGGGCACCCTCTCCGACTTCCTGACCGAGGTCTCGCTCGTCGCCGCGGCGGACGAGCTCGACGACTCGTCCGGGACCGTCTCGCTGATGACCCTGCACACGGCGAAGGGCCTGGAGTACGACGCGGTGTTCCTGACCGGTGTCGAGGAAGACCTGCTGCCGCACCGGATGTCCGCCGCCGAGCCGGGCGGCCCGTCCGAGGAACGCCGGCTGTTCTACGTCGGGATCACGCGCGCGAAGAAGGTCCTGTTCCTGTCCCTCGCGATGACCCGCGCGCAGTTCGGCGACGTCAACGTGGCCATGCCGTCGCGCTTCCTGCAGGAGATCCCCGAGGGGCTCATCGAGTGGAAGCAGTCGCCGGGCATGGCGAACAGCCGTGGCGGCACGCAGCCCCGTGCGCTGAACGCCAAGCGTGACGGCGGCACGGGCGGTGGTGGCGGTGGCTACCGCGGTGGTGGCGGTTGGGGCGGCGGCTCGTACGACCGTGCCGCCGCGGCGTCGAAGACCCGTCCGAAGACCGAGTGGGCGAACCGGGTCTCCGGTCAGGTCCGGGACAACGGCGACATGGAGCTGGCAGCCGGTGACCGCATCTCGCACGTCGACTTCGGCGAGGGGACCGTCTCGGCGGTGACCGGCCAGGGCGCCAAGCGGATCGCCGAGATCGCCTTCGACTCCGCCGGACGCAAGAAGCTGCTCATCAAGATCGCTCCGATCGAGAAGCTCTAGTCCGAGGTCGCCGACGGACGACTGAACGTCCGTTCACCCGCCGCTCGCCCGTCGGGGCGCCTCCGTCGCGCCCGGACGGCGACGCGGCACGCCCGAGACCTGGGAGTCCACCCCTGTTCGGGTGGCAGTGCAGCAGAGGTGAGGTTAGCCTTACCTAACGTGACACCCATCGAACTGCTGACCTCTGCCACTGCCGAGCGGTACCGCTCCAGCGTCACGTCGACGGTCGACCGCCTGGCCGACCGCTTCGCCGCCGCTGACCGCCCGACGACCGACACCGCTCCGCAGGTCCTCCGGGCCCGGGTGCAGGCGGTCGACCTCGACGCCGAACCCCTCGGGACGGACCGCGCGCTCGCCGAACTCGACGCCCTGTTCGTCCGCGAGGCCGTCTGGTTCCACGACCCGGCGTACCTCGCGCACCTGAACTGCCCGGTGGCGCTGCCCGCGGTCGCCGCCGAGGCCGTGCTCGCCGCCGTGAACCCGTCGGTCGACACCTGGGACCAGTCCCGGATCGGCACCGAGATCGAGCGGCACGTCGTCGCCTGGCTCGCCGGTCGGATCGGGTTCGCCGCGGGTGACGGCATCTTCACCTCGGGCGGCTCGCAGTCGAACCTGCAGGCCCTCCTGCTGGCACGAGAGGCCCTCGGGACCAGCGGCACCGTGTTCACCACGGCGGAGACCCACTTCAGCATCGCGAAGTCCGCCCGGCTGCTCGGGCTCGAGGCCGTCGTCGCCGTCGCCACCGACGACGCCGGCCGGATGGTGCCCGCCGCCCTCGCCGAGGCGATCGCCGCCGCCCGCGCGGCCGGGCAGACGCCGATGGCCGTCGTCGCGACCGCCGGCACCACCGACCGCGGGGTGATCGACCCGGTCGAGCCGATCGCCGACGTCTGCGACCTGGAGGGCGTCTGGCTGCACGTCGACGCCGCGTACGGCTGCGGGCTGCTCGTGTCCCCGACCCGTCGGCACCTGCTCGCCGGCATCGAGCGGGCGCGGAGCGTGACGACCGACCTGCACAAGTCGTTCTTCCAGCCGGTGTCCTCGAGCGCCCTGCTCGTGCAGCACCCGGAGGACCTGCGCCGCACCGCCTGGTACGCCGACTACCTGAACCCCGAGGACGCCGCCGAGCCGAACCAGGTCGACAAGTCGCTGCAGACCACCCGCCGGTTCGACGCCCTGAAGCTGTGGGCCACCCTGCGCGCGTCCGGGGCGGACGCCATCGGAGCGGCGTTCGACGCCGTCATCGACCTCGCCGCGGCCACGCACCGGATCGTCGACGAGCACCCCGACCTGGTGCTCGTCGCGCCGACGCAGCTCAGCACGGTGCTGTTCCGGTGGCAGCCCGCCGGGGTCACCGACGACCAGGCCGACGCGCTCGTCGCCCCGATCCGCGCGGCCCTGCTCGCCGAGGGCCGGGTGCTCATCGCGAAGACCGTGATCGACGGCCGCCCGTGCAACAAGCTCACCCTGCTCAACCCCGAGACCACCCCGGCGCAGATGCGCGCCGCGCTCGACCACGTCGCCGCGACGGCAGCACGCGTCCGCGCGACCGCCACCGCCCCGGAAGGAGCAACGCGATGACCGCCGCTGACGGCCGCCAGGCCGCCGACCGCCCCGTGCACGACGTCGTCGGCATCGGCATCGGTCCGTTCAACCTCGGCCTCGCCTGCCTGACCGACCCGCTCGACGACCTCGACGCGGTGTTCCTCGACGCCGCCGACGGCTTCGCCTGGCACCACGGCATGATGCTCGACGACGCCACGATCCAGGTGCCGTTCCTCGCCGACCTGGTGACGATGGCCGACCCGACCTCGCCGTTCTCGTTCCTCGCCTGGCTCAAGGAGACCGGGCGCCTGTACCCGTTCTACATCCGCGAGGACTTCCACCCCCTGCGCAGCGAGTACGACGCCTACTGCCGCTGGGCCGCCGACCGGCTCGACACCCTCCGCTGGGGCCGCCGGGTGACGGCCGTCGAGCACGACCCGGTCACCGACACGTTCACGGTGCACGCCGAGACCGACCAGGGCCCCGAGACGTACCGCGCACGGCACGTCGTCGTGGGCATCGGCACCGAGCCGTCCGTCCCCGCCCCGCTGCGCGGCATCGACGGCCCGGCGATCCACTCGGCCGACTTCCTGCCGAACCGCGACGCGCTCCGCGGTGCCGGCTCGATCGCGGTGATCGGCAGTGGGCAGTCCGCCGCCGAGGTCTACCGCGACCTGCTCGAGGACATCCGCCAGGACGGCTACCGCCTCGACTGGATCACCCGGTCGCCGCGGTTCTTCCCGATGGAGGACACCAAGCTCACCCTCGAGATGACGAGCCCGGAGTACACGGACCACTTCCACGGGCTGCCCGAAGCCGTCCGCGACCGTCTCGGGCGGGAGCAGCGTGGCCTGTACAAGGGCATCAGCGCCGACCTGGTCGATGAGCTCTACGACCAGCTGTACCGGATCAGCGCGCGGGGACCGGTCCCGACGACGCTCCGGACCGAGACGAGCGTCGTCGACGCCGCCTGGCTCGCCGACCGCGGCACGTACCGGCTGACGCTCCGCCACGAGCAGCTCGACCAGACGTACGAGCACGAGGTCGAGCAGCTCGTGCTCGCCACCGGGTACACCCCGCGTGTCCCGCGGTTCCTCGACCCGGTCGAGCACCTCGTCGCCCGCGACTCCCGCGGTCGCCTGGCCGTCGCCCGCGACCACCACGTCGACACCCTGGGCGGACGCATCTGGGTGCAGAACGCCGAGGAGCACACGCACGGCCTGACCGCGCCCGACCTCGGCATGGGTGCGTGGCGGAACGCGTCGATCATCCGGTCCGTCACGGGTCGCCCCGTGTACGGCCTGGAGGCCCGGATCGCCTTCCAGGAGTTCGGCCTGCCCGCCTCGGGGCAGCCGACAGCAGCGCCGTCCACGGCCCCGCCCGCCAGCGCGCACAGCGCACCGGCCGGGTGCACGACCGAGCGTGCGGAGGTGTCCGCATGAGCGCCGTTGTCGACAGCACCGGCGCGGCGGGCGCCGGTGTGGAGGGCACTGTGGTGGGCGCCGGTGTTGAGGACACTGTGGAGGGCACCGGTGTGGGAGACCCTGTCGAGGGCACTGCGACCGTCGACGCACACGGGGCGACTGCGCCTGTGGGAGCCGAGCCGGGCCTCCTGACCGTCGAACCCGTGGACCCGGAACGCGACGCCGCCGTCGTGCAGTCGTGGCTCGCCCACCCGGCCTCGTCGTGGTGGGGGATGGGCGACCTCGACGTGGACGGCGTCCGGGACTACCTGGCCGGCGTGCAGTCGGACCCCGCACAGGCCGCGTGGCTCGGCCGCCGGAACGGCGAACCGTGCTTCCTGGCGGAGACCTACGACCCCGCCGCCGTCCTGCTCACCGACGTGTGGGCGGCGGAGCCGGGCGACGTCGGCATGCACCTGCTCGTCGCGCCGGCGCCCGCGGACCGTCGTGTGCGCGGCCTGACCAGCGCGGTGATGCGTGCCGTCGTCGAGCACTGCCGGGACGCCCTCGGTGCGCGTCGGGTCGTCGTCGAACCGGACGTGCGGAACACCGCCGTGCAGGCGAAGAACGCCGAGGTCGGGTTCCGTGCGCTGCGACAGGTGGACGTCGACGGCAAGCGGGCCCTGCTGTCGGTGCTCGACACCGACCGCATCGGCGTCCCCGACGGCGACGGGCCGGCCGCGCACCTGCGGCCCGAGCACCTGGAACCCGCCGAACGGCACCTCGTCGCGAAGGCGATCGCGGAGTTCACCCACGAACGGCTGATCGCACCCGTGCCGGACGGGGACGGGTGGCAGCTCGACGCGGGGGAGTCGACCTACCGGTTCCGGGCGCGGCAGCACGTGCTCGAGCACTGGTCGATGGACGAGGCCTCGCTGACGCGGACCCGTGCGGGGGCGCCGGCGCCGCTCCGTGCGCAGGAGCTCGTGCTCGAGCTGCGCGACGTGCTCGGGATCCCCGACGAGTTGCTGGGGACGTACCTGGAGGAGATCGCCTCGACCCTGGCGAGTGCGGCGGCGAAGCACCGGCGGGGTGGGCCGTCGGCGGCGCAGCTCGCGCGCGGGCGGGCCGGGGGATCCGTCGACGCCGCTGTCGCCTCCTTCCAGGACGTCGAATCGGCGATGACCGAGGGGCACCCGGCCTTCGTCGCCGCGAACGGACGGATCGGGTTCGGGCTCGACGAGTACCGGGCCTTCGCGCCCGAGTCCGGCGGCCGGTTCCGGTACCGGTGGCTCGCCGCCCGACGCGAGCACACGCACCTGGCGCTCGCCGCGGACCGCACCGAGCAGGCGCACTGGGAGTCGGAGCTGTCGGCGGACGTCGTGGCCGGGTTCCGGGCCACGCTGGAGCGTCGCGGGCTCGACCCCGACGACTACGTGTGGCTGCCCGTGCACCCGTGGCAGTGGCAGCACCGGATCGCCGTGACCTTCGCGCCCGACCTGGGTCGGCAGGACCTCGTCGACCTGGGCGAGGGGCCGGACGAGTACCAGCCGCAGCAGTCGATCCGCACCGCGTTCAACCGCACCGAGCCGGCACGCTCGTACGTCAAGACGGCGCTCGCCGTGCAGAACATGGGGTTCCTGCGGGGGATGTCCCCCGCGTACATGCGGAACACCCCGGCGGTGAACGACTGGGTCGCCGGGATCGTCGCCGCCGACCCCACGCTCGCCGCCGCCGGCTTCTCGGTCCTGCGGGAGCACGCGTCCATCGGGTACACCGGCGACGCGTACCACCGGGTCGACGTGTCCTCGCCGCAGCGGAAGATGCTCGCGGCGCTGTGGCGGGAGAGCCCGGTCCCGCACCTGGCCGGGGGCGAGCAGCTGCTCACCATGGCGGCGCTGCTGCACCGGGACGCCTCGGGGGCAGCCGTGGTCTCGGCGCTGATCGCGGCCTCCGGGCTGCCCGCCGACGAGTGGGTGCGGCGCTGGCTCGACGCCTACCTGCTGCCCGTCGTGCACTGCCTGACCGTGCACGAGCTGGCCTTCATGCCGCACGGCGAGAACCTGGTGCTCGTCGTGCGGGACGGCGTCGTGGTCCGTGCCGTCATGAAGGACATCGGCGAAGAGGTCGTGGTGCTCGGGCGCGACGCCGACCGGCCGGTCCCCGCGGACGTCGAGCGGATCGTGCACCCGGTGTCCGACGACGAAGCGGCGCTCGCCGTGTTCACCGACGTGTTCGACGGGGTGCTGCGGTTCGTCGCCGCGATCCTGGACGACGACGGGGTGCTGCCCGAGGCCCGCTTCTGGCAGGTCGTCGGGGAGTGCGTCGACGCCCACGCCGCCGCGCACCCGGACCGCCGGCGTCCCCTGGACCTGCGGGTGCCGACGTTCGAGCACTCGTGCCTGAACCGGCTGCAGCTGCGGAACACCCTGTCGATGGTCGACCTGGCGGACCAGTCGGCGTCGCTCATCCGGGCGGGGGCGATGGCGAACCCCATCGGGCGGTAGGGCGGTTCCGTTCCGTTCCGCGCTCGCTCTGCGTCGGCGTCACGTCGGCCGGTTCCGCTCCCACTTGCACAACCGAAGTGCGCTCGCGCCGCGGAATTCCGCGGTTCGAGTGCACTTTGGTTGTGCGGCGGTGCGGGGCGCGCGGGCGCCGCACGACGCCGTCGTGGGGGCAGCGGGAGCGAGGCCGTCTACGGCTGCAGACGCGTGGCCGACCAGGCGCCGTCGGCGAGCGCGTACTGCAGGCGGCGGTGCATCCGGTCGCGGCTGCCGTGCCAGAACTCGACGAGCTCGGGCTCGAGGCGCCAGGCGACCCACCCCGCGGGGCGCGGCACGTCGTCGTCGGACTCGTCGAGCAGCACGTTGGCGTCGTCGATGAGGTCCTGCAGCGTCCGGGGCTCGAGCACGGCGGACTGGTCGGCGATCGCCGTGGCGGCGCGCGACTTCGGCGACCGGTCGGCGAACAGCGCGTCGGACTCGTCGTCGGACAGCTGCACGGCCCGGCCCTCGAACCGGAGCTGTTGCATGGTCTCGCGCCAGTAGACCTGCAGTGCGGCGTGCGGGTTCTCGGCGAGCTGTCGGCCCTTCGGGCTGAGCGTCGAGGTGCCGAAGACCAGTCCCCGGTCGTCGAGCCGCTTCACGTCGACGGTGCGGGCGGACACCCGGCCGTCGGCGCCGGCGGTGGCGAGCGTCATCGACTTCGGCTCGGAGACGTCGCGCTCGTCCGCGGCGTCGAGCCACTGCTGGGCGAGGTCGAGCGGTGCGGCGGGGGGAGCGTCGAACTCGGGCAGGTGCAGGGAGTCGTCACCGGACAGCGAAGAGGACATGCCCCCACCCAACCGTGCTCAGACGGTCCACGTCCAGGCTGCCGGGGGACGCCCGCCGCGGGGACCGGCCGCCGGGGCCGCGTCGACCCGGGCGACGGCCGGGTTGGTGCGGAGCATCCGGTTGAGGTTGCCCGGATCCGGGGTGCTCCCGGTGAGCGCCGCGCGGAGGCGACCGGCGTCCGAGGTGGTGAAGCGCTCCCCGAGCAGCGCGCGCGTGAGCGGGACGTCCGACCACAGGCGCACGCGGGCGTGCTCGAGCGCCGCGTCGACGATGCGGTCGTGGTCGAACGGCAGGCCGAACGGGCGTTCGCCGACGTCGTGCCAGGTCGCGTCCGGGGCGGCCTGCGGGTCGACGACCGCCAGGAACGCGATGCTGATCGCGGTGCTCCGCGGATCGCGGTCCGGCCCGTCGAACGCGCCGACCTGCGCCAGATGGCGCACCGCCGCCGGGCCGACGCCCGCCTTCGTGCGCAGGGCGCGCAGCGCAGCGTCGGCCAGGATCTCGGAACCGTCCAGGAGCACGCCGGGAAGGGCCTCCCGTCCGGCGAACGGGTCGTACAGCCGACGGGCGGAGGCGACCCGCAGGCCAGCCGCCCCCGCGAACGACGTCGGGACGACGTCGATCGCGATGAGCGGCTGGTCGCGGACCGCCGGAGCGGTCTCCGTCACGCGGAGGCGGCCCGGCGTGCGGTGCGGGCCGCACGCTCGTCGCGGAGCGTCTCTCGCACGTCGGCGAAGGACTGGAGGCGCGTGAAGCGTCCGTCGACCCACACCGGCTGGAGCAGGCTGGTCGCCTCGTCCTCGGCCGTGGCCTGGTCCGTCTGCCGGATCTCGCCGGTCTCGTCACGGTGCAGGGCGATGCGGCCCTTCGCGCTCTTCTTGCCGCTGCCGGTCTTCGGGTCCTTCTGGATGTCGACGGGCTGGCCGTCGACGAGCGCCCAGGTGGCCTTGACCGCGCTGCCGAGGTTGTCGCGGGTCATGTACTGGTACGTGTACGAGCCGATGCCGAGCACGATGTTGTCGCTCGAGTACCCCTTGGCGGCGAGCCGCTCGTAGATGCGGCGGGCCCGGTCGAGCGTGATGCTGTCGCCGTAGATGACGCCGATGTGCTGGTCGAGGACCTTGTAGCCCTGCTCGTTCACCGTGTGGCCGAAGATCTCGTCGAGCAGTTCGACGACGCCCTTCTGCTCGTCGCTGCGGTCGGCGGCGAACAGCTCGGCCTCGTCGACGTCGTGCACGGTGCCGGTGACGATGTCGACCGGGTCGCCCGAGTCGGGACGGATGACGAGCTTGCCGTCGCGGCCGGTGATGCGGTCCTTGAGCTGCGGCAGCGTCTCGGTGATGACCTTGAACAGGTCGAAGCCGTCGCTGACCGCGGAGACGATGCCCGTCGGGTAGACGTCGAGGATCTGCTGGAACGTCTCGAGCTCGCCGTCGGCGCCGCGGACGCACATGACGCTGTGCTCGGTGGCGGGCACGCTCGCGGCCACCCAGCCGTTGTCGCCCGGGTAGTAGCGGTCGATGAAGTCGAGCGACGGCATCGAGTCGGTGCCGAGGAACGAGAGCAGGTGCCCGGCGCCACCCGCTGCCGCCGACTCGATGCTCGACTGGCCGCGGAACGAGAAGTCGTGCGCGGCGAAGTCGATGCCCTCGGGGACGGCGCCGGTGCGGGCCGCCCAGTCCTCCATGAGGTCGCGGTACTCGAGCGCCTTCGTCGCGACGGTCGACGGGTGCCAGATCGATGCGGACAGGGCGGTCTCGATGTAGTTCGGCAGCCAGTAGAACTCGTCGATCGTGTTCTCGACGGTCAGGGTCGCGACGCCGATCGGTGCGAGCGTGCCCTCGGGCAGCGCACGGATCTCGAGGGGCAGGTAGCCGAGGCGGTGCAGCGCCCGGACGTGGTCGGTGCCGATGTGGTTCGGGCCGAAGTAGCCCTGCAGGGCTTCGTCGAACAGGCGGACGACCTCGTCCTCGTCGGCGGCGAAGAACGGCGCCCAGGCCTCGACGAGCGAGCGCTGGACGAACGCCTGCAGGCCGAAGACCACGGCGTGGGTCGACTCGGGCATGTGCGCGTTCGAGCGGTTCGTCCAGTTGATGAGGATCCGGGTGGTCCCGGCCGGGTAGACCTGCCGGTGCGAGTGCTTGTAGCCGTCGACGGCCAACAGGGGCGCGATCGGGCTCGCGGTGGTGATGCGGGGCTCGAGGCCCGTCGTGGTGGTGGTCATCGGATCTCCTTCGTGAGGTACGGGCTGAGCGGGACGGTGCGCAAGCCCGGCACGTCGTTCTGCGCCGGGTAGCTGTCGGTCGTGACGATCTCGCCGAAGTGCTCGGCGAGCTGCGGGGCCCGGCCGGAGAAGACGCCGTGCGAGACCCAGAGGCCGAGGCGCTCCTTCGGCAGGCCGGTCGAGCTCGCGAGGCCCATGAACGTGCCGCCGCCGTCGCAGATGTCGTCGACGACGAGGAACCGGCCGTCCGCGGGGAGGGGCTCGCACGAGAACCCGTCGAGCTTGCCGGTGTCGGGGTTGCGGTGCTTCTCGGCCCGGTACAGCGGCAGGCCGCACGACTCGGCGACCGCCGTGGCCCGGGCGACCGCGCCCTTGTCCGGCGCGATGATGCCGGTGTACGCGTCGCCCTCGACGTCGAGCACGGCGTCGCGGACGACCTGCTCGCTCGTGACCACCGTGAGGTGGTCGACCAGCCCGACGACCACGGGGGAGTGCGGGTCGAAGGCGATCATCTGGTCGATGTGGAACCCGTTGAGGACGTCCGCGTAGACCTTCGCCCCGAAGGGCAGGCCGCGGTCCTGCCGGGCGCCGGGCAGGTACGGGACGAGGGCGACGGACCGCGATCCGCGCTGCCGGACGGCGTCCGCCCACATGCCGAGCATGAGGAGGTCGTCGCCGTTCGTGCCGCGCAGGGTCGCGATCTCGGTGGTGCCCCCCGGCTCGGCGGTGTCGTTCGCCACCTTGACGTGCGCTTCACCGGCGGGGAACCGCATGGTGGAGAACGTCGGTGTCGTCTGGTTGCCCTGGGCGTCCCAGGTGCTGAGTTCGACTGCCATGGTCCGACCGTACCACGGTATTTGTCAGTGTGACAAGAATTCCGTCTCCCTGGTGATCCGGACGTGCCCGGCACCGCTCACGAGCACCGTGTACATCGCCTGGTCCGCGAGACCGGAGAAGGTCGTGTTCGCCCCCTGGTCGTCGTCGCGCCCGGTCGGGACGCGGCCGCGGTCGAGCCAGAACATGGCGTCGACCGCTGGTGCCGGCACCAGGGCGAGGCCGTCGACGTACCGATGCAACGCGTCGACCTGTCGTTGCGCGGAGAGCGCTGCCAGGTCGGTCGGTCGGAACTCCGTCGGTGGCTGCCCCTGTGCGCGGGTGTCGAGGAGCACCTCCACGTGCGCACGGGTCCGACCGACGTACCGGCGACGGAAGCGTCGGACCCGCACCGTGCCGGAGCCGTCGACCCCGATGTCGACGAGGTCGGACCACCGCACACCGTCCTCGTCCGCACCGATCGTCGTGACGAGCCGCACGTCGTCGGGGCCGTCGGACAGTGCCTCGGCCTCGTCCCACTCGCCCGGCTGCAGCGCGTCCCCGGCCAGCGATCGCACGATCTGCCATCGCTCGTCGCCGTGGCGTCGGCCGCCGGACAGCGCTGCGCGGAGGCGGCCTCGCAGGCTCCGATCGACGACGAGTTGCTCGCACGGTCCGGTGACCGAGACCACCTCGTCGACGTCGTCGTACGGTGCGGCAGCGCGGGGAGTGCGCAGCGCGGCTCCCGCAGCAGCCCGCTGCTCGGCGACCGTGGCGAGGCGCTCGGCAGTCGGAGCGAACACGTCGACCAGGTCCGCCGGCCCAGGGGAGCGTCCCTGTCGGAGTCGGTAGGCGCGGAGGCCCCCGCCCTGGTCGCGCGCCGCGCCGCTCGGCCAGACGTCGATCCGCGCGCCCTCGACGCCGAGCAGCCAACCCTCGTGCTCGAGCTCCAGGCGTACCCTGCACAGCGCCTCGAAGGCATCGTGCTCGACAGCGACGTGCTCGACACCGTCGATGACGACCGTCACGGAGCAGCGGGACCGTCCGCCTGTGCCGGACCGTTCGACGTCCACCGTGAGCGTGACCGGGGTCGTCTCGCTCCCGCGGTGCGCCGTGCGTGCCCACTCGGTCATCCGGGTGTCGATCCCAGCAGGTGGCGGGCGGCCCTGCGCC
This sequence comes from Curtobacterium sp. MCBA15_009, assembly GCF_001864895.1. Lineage (GTDB taxonomy): Bacteria > Actinomycetota > Actinomycetes > Actinomycetales > Microbacteriaceae > Curtobacterium. The sequence goes on along the minus strand of NZ_MJGO01000037.1, from coordinate 69,048 downwards.
AACGACGAGCGACGGCATCGGGTGAGTCAACGACGGCGATTTCCGGGTGCGGGCGCCGACCGAGGGCCTCGACCGCTCGCGTCCGCCAACCGTCCGGGTCCGTGTCGATGACGACGGAGCAGCTCGAACCGCCCGTGGAAGCTTCGAAGAGCCTCCACGCTGAGTGCGGTCGAGCCAGTTTGCTGACGATGTCTCCCCAGATCCCGTCGGCGGCGGACAGCTCGAGGGCGCGGACGCCGGACGGTGCGAGCGGGACCAGACCTGGACGACGTGGCTGTTGCGCCGTGATCGGGACGCCGTCCCCGTGTCCCTCGGCGACGTCGACCTGCACGATGAAGCGGCCGCCCCGCTCGTCCTCGAGCAGGGACTGCCGCGTCACCTCTCGTGTCGTGACTCCCCTCGTCGCCGGACGGTCCTCGGCGATCGAGTACGCGAACTCGACGCCGACCCCGCGGTCGTACGGTTCGGTTGCCGGTCGACCCGCACCGTCGACTGCGAGGTGGAGCGCGTCGGGAACCGGGACGGCCGTGATCGTCGCCCGGCGTGCAGGTGCGAGCCTGGTCACCGTCACGACAGAGTGCTGTCGGGTTGCCCGAGCACCCACGCCTGCTCCGGCGCGGACCTGCGTGCGACCGCGAAGACGGGCATCGGGACGAGCGATGCGACCAGGACCCGGACGCGTTCGAGTTCATCGGCGTCTTCGGAGTCGACGAGGACGACGATCCGCTCGGACACCCGCTCGACGATGACACCGACCGTGCTGATCTGTGCACCGTCGTACTGCGCGCGGAAGGCGGTCACCGCCGGGTGCTGCTCCGGATCCGGGGCGCCGACGACGATGTCGAACCCCCTCGGGAACGGACTCGCTGCCCGGACGAGTGCCGCTGCTGTCCAGGCGTCGAGTCCGAACGGCATCGACGGCCCTGCAGCCAGGGTCAGTCGGTCAGCGGAGCGGTCGGACTGGTCGAGGAGCACGCCGACGGGTTGACCGTCCGGCTCGGGGATCACGGTCTCGTCCACGATTGCTGCGGGGATCACCGACGTGATCGCCAGGTCGCGGGGAGAGAGCGTCGGCGCGCGGTCTCGCGGGCCACCGATGATCCGGTCGATGTCGTCGGGGAGCAGGACCTGCTCGTCGGCCTGACCGGGCTGGAGCAGGACGGCCACGTCGATCGGAGTCGCACGGAGCGCTGACCACAGCGTCGTGTGCAGGAGTACCGCGTCGTCCGGGGCGGCTGCTCGAGCCTGGTCATGGGCGAGGAATGCGAGCGTGACGGCGGGGGAGGACTCGTCACCGGGGGCGATGACCGCCGGCATGCCGTCCTCGGTCGCGAGCATCCACAGGTCGAGGTCGACCGCCCGTCGCCAGACCGAGAGCTCGACCGCGTCGCTCAGGTCCACGGGCCTTCTCGCCGTCGCTGCTCGTCGGTCGCCCGACGTGACCAGTGCGTTTCTGCTCGTTCCCAGAGCCGGCGGTACTTCTTGACGAGCCGATCTGCTCGGGGATCGCTGGCGAACGAGAGCACTTGGTCGAAGTAGTCGCGCCTGCCATTCCGGTACCACGATGCTCCGGGTCCGAGCTGTTCGACGAACCGTCCCGTGGTCGGGTGACGGAAGTACACGTCGTCGAAGGCGGGGTGGTCCGATCGACGGGTGTGGACGAGACGCGCGCGTGCCGCGAGGAGCTGCATGTCGATCGGGTAGTCGACGAGGGTGCCGTACGCCCACCGGGAGATCGGGGAGCGGCCGCCGCGCATGTCACCGCGCTCGTCCTCGCGCGAGTTGAGGAGGAAACGGTGCTCAGCTCCGACCCGTTCGTCGACCTCGGGGTCGAGGACGTCGAGCATCAGGGCGAGCGCGGCCGCGGGCGCGACGTACTGCGCCATGGCGGTGCCGTTCCAACTCCCGTCCTCGACGCCGTCTCGCTCGATGACGAGGCGTCCGTCGTCGGCGAACCGTCTGTCGGCCACGGGACCGACCCTGATGAAGGTCGGCAGGTCCGCGGGACTGATCGGCTCACTCACTCGAGGCCAACGGGGCGGTGTACGCGGTGGCGCGCCACGGGGCATGGAGGAGATTGCGCATCGCGACCGATTCTCCGACCGTCCGTACTGAACTGTCCATGGGAGACCAAGCGTGCGCAGATCCGCCGTGTGCCGGGAACGGAGCGGGGTTGTGCCCGGTCATGTCCGCGCGGAACATCTGCGTACCACCCCCGCCGCCGAACTGCGGATTGGCTCCTGCGTGGCCGATCGCGTAGGTCGCATCCGGGCTGATGTGGGTCTCCGAGACGAACTCACGGTACGGGGTCGCGTAGCCGGTGCTCGCGCCGACCTGCGCCGATTCGTGGAAGGTCGCGGAGTCGACCACGGGGCGGTCCGGTACCGCGTAGGACGCACCGAACCCGTCGAAGTTCGGAGTGGAGGCGAACCCGTCGACACCCTTCGAGCCGGCTACGACGTTCGTCATGTCGTCGACGCCGTAGTACCCGTCGCCGCCCTGCCACAGTTGACTCGCTCGCGCTGGATCGGTACGGGCGATCTCCGACACGTGGGCGTTGTAGCCGGAGTTCACCGTTCGTGTGAACGCCGAGTCGGACTTCTGGATCCCCTCGAGGAGCCTGCCGGTGATGCCCGTACCTCGGCCACCGGCCGTGTAACCGCTCGCAAATCCCTTCGCTGCGTCGACGGTGCTGTGCAGCATGTTCGCCGGTGTCAGGTAGCGCACCTGCAGTGCCATGCGCTCGATCCGGCGAGCGGGGTTCGACGCGAACTGCTGCACCGCGAGCGGGAGCTCCTTGAGGGCCATCACGCCGTACCGGCCGGCACCGCTGAACGTCCGCGCGGCCAGCGAGCCGAGGGAACCGGTCGAACGGGCGAGCGAGAACGCCTTGCGTGCGTCGCCGGCGGCCGACAGGAGTCGACCGGCGGTGGTGATGCCCTTCATCCCTGGGATGCAGTCGAGCAGGGCGAAGGCGAGGTCCCACCCGTCGGCGGTGCCCTTCGACATCTTGTACAGGGTGTCGGCGAGCACGAGCAGGGCTGCGCCGAGCACGATCCAGGCGAGTGGCCCGCCGATGATCATGACGATGATGCCGCCCACGGCGACGACGACCTTCGCGATGGAGACGATGGTCTCCCACGCCTCGGACCCGAAGATCTTGTCCCACGTCGACTGCTTGCCGAGGCCCGCGTCGGCGGCTTCGCCGATCTTCGTCGCGGTGCGCCGTTCGCCGTCCTCCCAGTCGCCCTTCGCGTCGGCGACGAGCCGCTTCGCCGCATCGATCCGGGACTGCGCCGCAGCGATGTCGCCCTGCGCACTCGACACGGACCCCTGCGCGACGGAGGCGTTGTCGGACGCCGCCCGCAACTGCGCCGGCGACGGCACGTCCACCCCGTCGGGGACGTCGGAGCCCGCCGGGTACTTCTCAGCGACCTTCGACAGGTCCTTCGACGCCGACTGGTAGTGCGACAGGGTCGACTGCGCGTCCGCGAGGCGGGTCTGCGCTGCGGCGAGGTCGCCGGAGGCGTCCTTCGCGTCCGCCAACGCACCGTCAGCCCGGTACTGGGTGTCGTCGACGACGTCGGCCCACCCCGACAACGCGGTCGCTGCTGCTTCGTAGGAGGCGACGAGCTTGGTCAGGTCCGACGGGGTGTCCTCGATCGCGTCGACGAACACGTCCGCCGCCTCACCCTGCCAGTCGGTGAGCCACCCGGACCCCTGCACAGAGTTCAACCGGGTCGAGGCGTCATCGGCGGCGTCGGAGATGCGCTGGTACTCCCGCGCCATCATCCGAACCGACGACGGATCCCCCTTGACCGGGTCGTCCCCCTGGTCGACGACGTCCCACCCCGACGGTCGCGCCACGACTACTGCGCCCTCGAGGCGGCGGGGCCGCCGCCACCGTTGTCGTCGTTGACCTGGAGTGCCTGCGCGAGCTGCTCGTCGGTCTCGGTGTACGTCTCGATCGACGAGTCGAGCATGTCCGCCAGGGCCTTCGCCGAGTCGCTGATCTTCTGCCGCTTGTCACCCCAGCGGTGGTCGAAGTCGTGCAGCGCCTTCTGCACGGTGCCGGACCCGATCTCGTCGTCGGACGCGTCGACGCGCTTGTGCGCCTGCTCGAGCGTGCTGTGCACGGTCGTCAGGTCGCTCTGGAGCTCCCCGAGCCCCATCAGGTCGACCAGCAGCTTGTCTGCCACGGAACTGTCCCTCCCCGATCACGAACCGTGGGGCCGGTCCCGGACCGCCCCCCAGTGGAACCGCGACGACCCCGTGCCCCGCGCGATCGCGGGACACGGGGTCGACGACGGTGTCAGCCCTTGAGGCCGGAAGCCAGCGACTCGTCCGTCTCGGACAGGGTCTGCGAGGCCTTGGAGAGGAAGGTCGACAGACCGTCGAGGCCCTGGACGGTCTGGCTCACGCCACGGTTGAACTCGTCGTAGGACTCGCCGAACGCGACCGACGACTTGTCGGTGACGTAGCCGTCGGAGACGAGCTGCTGGATCTTCCGCTGCAGTGCGGAGAGACGGTCCTCGATGTCGGCCTGGCCGGCCTTGAGGTCGGAGGCCGCGGCCTCGAGGTCTGCGTACGAGACGTTGATGTTCGCCACGGTGTGACTCCCTTTCCCCGGAGTTTCGTTCTGTCCCCCCAACGGGGCGTGTGCGGCAGACACTACCATCGTGCTCCTACGTGTAGTCAACGCTACGGGGGAACCTGCCATGACCTTCACCTTCACGATGGTCGACCGGGAGAGCGGCCAGACGGCCAACGTCTACGTGGACGGGGACGAGACACGAGCGGTGCGCGAGGTCCTGGCCGAGGCCGAGCGGCTCATCGCCACGGACGTCGTCGCCTCGGGTCGGACGCCGGCGTACTTCGTGGGGGAACGGCCGCTCGACCTGTCGGCGACGGTGGCCGGGTCGGGGGTGCGGGCCGGGGTGGTCGTCAGCCGCAGCCTCGAGCAGGTGCCGCCCCCGCCGCTGCGTCCGCTCGGCGACGCCGAGATCCGCATCGTGTCCGGTCTGCACGCCGGCCGGATCGTCCGGGTGGGGACCGGCACCGTGGTCGTCGGGACGGCGCCGGGCGCCCACGTGCGGATCCCGGTCAGCGCCACCGAAGCGGTCGAGGCCGAGGCCTCCGGCACGCCGACGGTGCCGGACGTCGCCCTGCTCGTCACGGTCACGGCGGACGGGGCGACGGTGCGCCCGGCGAACGGCTTCGCCGGGGCCGTGCTGGACGGCGAACCCGTCACCGGGTCGACCGACTGGCCGGAGACCGCGCAGCTCGCCGTCGGCGGGGTGCTGCTCGGCTTCGGGCGCGCCCCGGACCGCGGCGCGCACCTGTCCCTGGCCGACGACGGCATGGCCCTGGAGTACAACCGGCCGCCGCGCATCCTGCCGCCGGACGAGCACACGCGTTACCAGCTGCCGGCACCGCCCACCGAGCCGCCGGCGCGGGCGCTGCCCGTCCTCATGGCGCTCGCGCCGATGGGCATGGCCGTGATGTTCGTGTCGACCACGGGGCGGTGGATCTACCTGCTCGTCGCCCTGCTGTCGCCGATCCTCATGATCATCACGGGCCTCCAGGGCCGCCGCCAGGGCAAGAAGACGTACCGCCAGCGGGTCGTGGAGTACGAGGAGACCAAGGCGAGGATCGAGGCGGACGCGACCGAGAGCCTCCAATCCGAACGCGCACGCTGGATCGCGAGCGCGCCCGACCCCGCCGCCGTCTACGAGACCGCGGTCACGCCGCTGCCACGCCTGTGGGAGCGACGGCGGACCGACCCCGACCACCTGCTCGTCCGCGTCGGCACCGCGACGCAGCGCTCCGAGGTGACCATCGAGGACCCGGAGCAGCTCTCCCACAAGCGGACCGTCGCCTGGGACGCCACCGACGTGCCGGTGCGCATCCGGCTCGCCGAACGCGGCGTGATCGGCATCGCCGGGCCGGACGACGACGCTCGTCGACTCGCCAACTGGGTCGTCGCGCAGCTCGCGACGCTGCAGAGCCCGAAGGACGTGCGCTTCACGCTGCTCACCGACACGACCCGCACCTCGCTGTGGGAGTGGATGTCCTGGCTGCCGCACGTCCGTCGCGACGGAGCCGACCAGCCGATGACGAGCATCGCCTCGAGCGCCGCGACGACGGCCCGCGCCATCGCGGAGCTCGCCGCGGTCATCGACGCGCGCAAGGAGGCGGGCATCGGGAAGAAGACGCCGCCGGCCGACGAGATCGTCGTCGTGATGGACGGCGCGCGCCGCCTGCGGGCGATGCCGTCGCTCGTGCAGGTCCTCAAGGAGGGGCCGGCGGTCGGGGTGTTCAGCATCTGCCTCGACCTGGACGAGCGGCTGCTGCCCGAGGAGTGCGACGCCGTGGTCGTCGTCCGCGACGACCGGGTGCGCGTCACCCAGCAGCGGACCGAGCGGATCGACGACGCCCGTCCGGACCTCGTCGACCAGGACTGGCTCGAGTGGGTGGCCCGATCGCTGTCGCCCGTCGTCGACGCCAGCCCGGACGCCGAGGACGGCGCGATCCCGTCGTCGGCGCGCCTGCTCGACGTGCTGCAGCTCGAGCCGCCGACCTCCGAGGCGGTGCAGGCCCGCTGGTTGCTCGGCGGACGCAGCACGACCGCCGTCGTCGGCGCGTCGATCGACGGCCCGTTCGCGATCGACCTGCGCAACGACGGGCCGCACGGCCTGGTCGCCGGCACGACCGGTTCCGGCAAGTCCGAGCTGCTGCAGACGATCGTCGCCTCGCTCGCCGTCGCGAACCGGCCCGACGAGATGAACTTCGTGCTCGTCGACTACAAGGGCGGCGCGGCGTTCAAGGACTGCGTGCTCCTGCCGCACACCGTCGGCATGGTCACCGACCTCGACACCCACCAGGTCGAGCGCGCGCTCGAGTCGCTCGGCGCCGAGCTGCGCACCCGCGAGCACGCGCTCGCCGCGGTCGGCGCGAAGGACCTCGAGGACTACCAGGACCTGCAGGCCAAGCGCGCCGCCGCCGGTGGCGAGACCATCGCGAGCATGCCGCGGCTGCTCATCGTCATCGACGAGTTCGCCTCGCTCGCTCGCGAGCTGCCCGACTTCGTCAAGGGGCTCGTGAACATCGCGCAGCGCGGACGCTCGCTCGGCATCCACCTGATCCTCGCCACCCAGCGTCCCGGCGGGGTCGTCTCGCCCGAGATCCGGGCGAACACGAACCTGCGGATCGCGCTGCGGGTCACCGACCAGTCCGAGAGCCAGGACGTGATCGGTGCGAACGACGCCGCGCGGATCGCCAAGACCACACCGGGTCGCGCCTACGTGCGGCTCGGCGCCGCCTCGCTGCTGCCCTTCCAGTCCGGTCGCGTGGGCGGGCGACGGCCCGGCACGGACGACCAGGAGGCCCGGCCCGCGCTGGTCCGCGAGCTCACCTTCGCCTCGTACAGCGACCCGGCCCCGCGACCTGCCGCCGTCGAGGCGGCGGCCAGCGACGTGGAGGTCACCGACCTGAGCGTCCTGGTCGGGTCCATCGGCGACGCGACCCGCGCGCTCGGCACGCCCGCGCAGCGGCAGCCGTGGCTGCCGCCGCTCGGCACGGTCGTCGGGCTCGACGACGTCGAAGCGGCCGGCGACGGCGACCTGCCGGAACTCGCCGTGGCGTGGGGCGTCGAGGACCACCCGTCCGAGCAGCAGCAGCGGCAGACGGTGTTCGACCTCGACGTGGACGGCCACCTGTTCGTCATCGGGTCCCCACGCTCCGGACGCAGCCAGGCCCTGCGGACACTGGCCGGCGCGATGGCGCTGCGGCTCGGGGTGGGGGACGTGCACCTGTACGGCATCGACTGCGGCAACGGCGCGCTGCTCGCCCTCGCCGGCCTGCCGCACTGCGGCGCCGTCGTGCAGCGACACGAACCGGACCGGGTCTCGCGCCTGCTCGGCATCCTGCTGCGCACCGTGCAGGACCGGCAGGCGGCGTTCGCGAGCGGCGGGTACTCGTCGATCGCCGAGCAGCGCTCCGACCCCGGCACGACGCCGCTGCCGCACATCGTCGTCCTGCTGGACCAGTGGGAGAGCTTCATGGCGACCCTGGCCGACGCCGAGAACGGCGCGCTGCACGACGCCGTCCAGACGCTCCTGCGCGAGGGCGTCGGCGTCGGCGTGCACCTCGTCGTCTCCGGCGACCGGACCCTGACCTCCGGCCGGATGTCGAGCCAGGTCGAACGGAAGCTGCTGCTCGCCCTCGCCGACCGCGGCGACTACAACTACGAGGGCATCAACGGCAAGAAGCTGCCCGAGTCGATCCCGCCCGGCCGCGGCTTCCGCAACGGCACCGCGACGGAGACCCAGGTCGCGGTGCTGCCCGGCGGACTCGGCGGCCGCGACCAGGCCGCAGCGCTCCGCGGCATCGGCGACGAGGTCCGCACCCACGTGCCGGACGACGCGCCGAAGCCGTTCCGGATCGACGTGCTGCCCCGCTCCGTCACCCTCAACGACGCGCTCCGCCACCTGCCGGCGTCCGACGCGGTACCGGGCCGGGTCGCCCTCGGTGTCGGCGGCGACGAGCTCCGGCTGTTCACGCACGACTTCCTGCAGGACACCCCCGTGTTCATCGTCGGCGGCAGCCCGCGCTCGGGCAAGAGCACCGCGCTCCTCGCGATGGCACGGCACGTGCTCGGCGCGGGCGGGTGCGTCGTCGCGGTCACGCCCCGCGACTCGGCGCTCCGCACCCTGGACGGCACGCCCGGTGCGACGGTGGTCACCGACGCCGGCATCGGCGCAGAGGGGCTGACCGCCGCGGTCGACGCCGGCGCCGGTCGCTTCACGCTCGTGCTCGTCGACGACGCCGAGGTGCTCAAGGAGACCGCGGCGGAACCCGTGTTCCGCGCGATCCTGGAGTCCGACCGCGGCCGCTCGGTGGGCCTCGTGCTCGGCGGCGACGTCGAGGGCGTCGCGAGCGGGTTCCGCGGGTGGCAGGTCGAGGCGAAGAAGGCCCGGCGGGGCATGCTGCTCGCGCCGCTCAGCACCGTCGACGGCGACCTGATCGGCACGAAGCTCTCGAAGAGCCTGGTCACGCAGGACCGCGTCGCCGGGCGGGCGCTGCTCAACGACGCCGACCAGGCGCTGCGGCTCGTGCAGGTGCCGCTCGACTAGGGTCCGGCGCGCTCGACGTACTGCGGCGGGACGCACAGCGCCAGCGTGACCCGGTCGTGGCCCTCGGCGAACTCGACACCGTCGGCAGCCGCCCGCGCGGCGTCGATGCGGAGCAGGACCGGGTGCGGGGCCTTGCGCCGCCCGGCCTGGAGCGCGAGGTCACGGTCGGTCGTCAGGTGCGCGTACTGCCGGCCCATCGGCAGGAGCCCCTGCTCGAGGATGTGTGCGGCGGCCTCGGGCGACGTCGCGTGCCAGAGCTCGGCAGCGGGTTCGACGCTGCGCTTCAGGATGCGCTCGTCGGTCGAGTGCCCGTACTGCGCGCGGATGCGGTCGTCGTCGATGACGAAGCGTTGCTTGTCGGACTCCGCGACGACCCGTCGGACGTCGTCCACGGTGACGTCGACACCGGCGCCCTGCAGACCGGCGACCAGCGCGGCCACCGGCACGCTGCCGTCCGGTGCGAGGTCGAGGCCGTAGGCGCCGGGCTCGTGACGGAGGGCGTGCGACATCGCCTTGCTGATCGTGGTGTCCCGTCGGGTCATCGTGGGTCCTCGTCCTCGTCCTCGTGCTCGTGCTCGTGCTCTTGCTCGGCGAGCCAGGCTGCTCGGTGCTCCTCCATCTCCTCCCACCAGACGTCGAACGACGTCCACTGGCCCCGGTACTCCGTTCCCGGCGAGGCGAACGCGTGGATGACGAGCACGGGTGGGTCGCCGGTGTGGTCGGTGCCCTCGAAGCAGAACACGTCGTCGGTGTCCTGGTGCTTCGCGAACGGTACGAGAGAACGGCCTGGGTACTGTTCCGCGACCGTGGCCGCCCAGAACGACGAGTCGCCCTCGTACTCGCAGAGCCACGACCAAGGTCGGATGGCAGGCAGGTCCACCTCGACCACGACGTCGGTGAAGCGATCCGGGTACACGAAGCGGTCCGTCGGGATCTGCCGGATGTCGACCAGACGTTCGTCGACCGTCAATCGCCGGATGTCTCTCATCGTGCGACCCCGGTGAGGCGCGGGAGATCGTCTGAGCTGTTCAGGTTCGCGTCTGACCGGCTCTTCCGTCGGCCCGCTGTCCGGACCTTCGCTGCTGCACTCCAGGTCGCTGGTGCCCGCCCGGATTCGTTCTGTCCCATCGCGCACGAGATGGGAAGGTGATCCGCGCGTCGGAAGCCGGAAGAACCTGCTGACCACGCGCGAAACGGCCCACCACGCGCGGAACGTCCTCCTACGCGCGGAACTGCCCCACCGCCTCGGGACCGCACGTCAGCCGAGCGGCCCCTCGTCGACCAGGCCGACGGCGGGCTCCGCACGCAGGGTGTGGCCCCCGAACACGACGGTGTCGCCGGGCTGCACGGTCGTGCGCTGCGACGGCACGAGCGTCGCCGCCTGGTGGCCCGGGCGGTGGAGTTCGACCCCGTTCGCCGAGGCCGCGTCGAGCACCCAGAACGACCCCTCGGCACCGAAGCCGAACTCCAGGTGCGTGCGGCTGAGCAGGCGTTCGGGGTCCTCGAGTGCGATGACGTGCGCGTACCCGCCGTCGGGGTGGGCGCTCGCCGGGTCGCGGCCGACGAGCCCGCCGCCCGAGACGGTCACGCGCTGCTCGTCGTCGAGCACGAGCACGGCGGCTGCCCGCTGCCGCGCGGGGGCGGCCTGGGTCGCGACACCGGAGCCGCCGAGCGGGCGCCCGGGCAGCTGCGCGACGGTGGAGCGGACGCGGTCGGCCGAGGCACGCGGCGCCGGTGGCGGTGTGACCACGGCCCGGGCCAGCTCGCCCTGCTGCGCCATCCGCGCGAGGTCGTCCGCGGTGACCCGTTCGACCACGGGCTCGACGGGCTTCCGCCGCCGCCGGAACGGCCAGAGGCGCATCAGTCGTCCCCGGGGCCGACGGCCGCCGAGTCGAGGAGCTCGAAGGTGTCGGTGACGGTCTCGAACAGTTCGAAGAGCGGTTCGGCCAGGTCGGTCGCGGGCGAGGAAACGCTCACCAGCGCGACCTGCTCGCCGGCCGGCACGAACGTCTGCATGAGCACGACGTCGAACGAGCCCCGCCCGTCCGGGGCCTGCACGGTGGAGACGCCCCAGACGCGCGGGACCCGGCCCACCCGCGGGACCTCGTGCACGTCGACGTGCATGCCGTCCTCGTCGCCGCCGAGGGCTGCGACGTGGTCGGTGAGCGCCCCGAGCGGGTCGCCACCGGCCTCGGGAGCGGGCAGGACCGTGACCGTGAGGGCGCCGGAGACGATGCCGTCCTCGCTCGGCTCGGCGAACGCGGCGCAGTACCGGGCACCGCTGTCCCAGGCGGACCGCGCGAACCGGCGGAGCACCCGGACGATCTCGGTGCGGTGGTCCCAGAGCTCGCGGTGGTCCTCGATGCGTTCCTGCACGAGGGCCGAGATCCGGTCGTCGCGCCGTTCCGGGTCCACCGGCAGCTCGAACCAGGACCGGGGGACCGTGATGGCGAAGTGGTCGACCGACATGCCCGCTACCGTACCGCGGCGTGTCGACGGGTCGTCCGACGCAGCCCACGGAGCAGCAGCGCGGCGGGCAGCCGCAGCAGGGGCCGGGGGACGACGGCGCGCACGGTCGCGACGAGGCGGACCGTGCGGTCGAACCGGCGCTGCTCCCGCGGCCCCCACGCGAAGCCGTACGCGGCGCGGATCCGCTCCGGCAGCATGCCGACGGTGACGATCCGCACGAGCGGCATCGCGGCACGCACCCAGCGCGGGGCGAACCGCGGGTGCAGCAGGTCCCGCACCACGCCGCGGGCGTCGTCGGTGACCCGGAGCCCGTCGAGCGCGCCCTGCCAGTAGCGGTCGAACGCCGCCACCGAGGTCGGCCAGCGGTCGTCGGGCACCCGGAGCGCGGTGGCGAGCGGCGCGTAGGCGGCGAGGACCTGCTCCGCTCGGGCATCCGAGAACGGGGTGCCGAACAGGTCGTGCGCCCGTCGGGCCGAGTCGAACAGGGTCGCCGCGACCCAGAGCTGCCGGTCGACGTCGTCCGCGCCGGCGACCGGCCGGTGGGCGCGGTCGACGAAGCCGACCGCGGTCGCTGAGTCGGACGCCGTCCCGATGACGACGGCGTAGACGAACATCAGCGTGTGCACGAGCCGCTGCTGCGGCCGCCGTGCGAAGTCGGAGTGCCGTCGGACGCCGGCGGCGACGACGGGGTCGGCGATCTGCAGCAGGATGGCGCGGCCGCCCGCGGCCACGGGCGTGCTGTCGGCGATGCATCGCCGCAGGTCCGGGTCCTGGACGCGGCCGTGCCCGAGACGGGAGGCGCGGCGTGTGTCCGACGCGCTGCCGTCCGTCCGTCGTGGGGTCACCGCTCGCCCCGTCGGTGGCGGGTGCGCAGGACCGGCACGACGTCCGCGGTGAGGGCCGCGACGAGCGCGACCGCGCCGACGCCGAGGGCGGCGGCGGTCGCGCCGGGGTCCACGGCGGAGCCGCGGGTCACGGCGAGCACGGTGGCGACGAGCCAGATCGCCGGCAGCGGCCAGCGGTGTCGCGGTGCCCCGGCGACGAGCGCTCCGACGACCGCGACCACGAGCAGGGGCAGCCACCGGCCCGCCGGTTCCGACCGGGCGGCGAGGTGCGCGGCGGCGGCGACGAGTAGGAGCGCCGCGATCGCGACGAGCCGTGCGACCGCAGGCCAGCGGTGCAGACCTTCCCGGACGCGACGGAGCACGACTCGATCGTACCGAGCCGTGCTCCTGGGGTGCCGCGTCAGAGCGGCTTCGTACCGAGGTCGTTGCCGAGGTCCGGACGGTCCTCGTCGCCGTCGTGCTCCCACAGGTCGGGGGAGCCCTCGCGCGGGGCGCCGCCGGTGGGGCCGTCGTCGGAGCCGTCGCCGGGCTGCGGCTCGACGGTCTCGCCGGCGACCGCGTCGTTCGTCACGGTCTCCAGGGACTCCTCGGACTCGTCCACCTCGTACGGGCCGACGTGCTCGCGGTCGATGTCGTCATCGCGTCGCTGCTGGGCGTCGAGGTCGTCGACGGGGCTGATGCCGGGATCGCTCATGGTGGTTCCTCTCCGTTTGCTGGCTTCCTGCCTACCCGTCGGCGCCTGGTGGCCGTCCGGTTTCGTGTCGTGTTCACCCGGGCGTCACCTGCCGGTCACGCCGCCGGGGCAACATCGCGGATGCTCGGGGGAGTGGAGCGCGGTCGCCGACGGGTGGTCGAGCGACCGCGCCTTCCCCCACCGCGCCTTCCCTTCCCCCACCGCGCCTGGAGCCGACGGGACCGTCAGACCCGCTCGAGCAGCCCGCGTTCCTCGACGTCCGCGATCGCGAGCGTGCGGTAGCCCGCCGACTCGAAGAACACCGTGATGCGGTCCTCCTCGGTGCTCATGACCACACCGGTGCCCCACTCGGCGTGCTCCACGTGGGAGTCCGGCGGCCAGGCAGCGTCGTTCGAGCCGTCCGCCACGTGGGCCGCGGCCTCGTGCGCCGAACCGGAGGAGCAGGTGTCGCAGTTGCCGCAGGGTTCCGGCAGCTCGTCGCCGAAGTACCCGAGCAGGAACTGTCGACGGCAGCCGGTGGTCTCGGCCAGCTGGCGCATCATCGCGATCCGGGACTCCTCGACCCGCTCACGCTCCGCCGCACGGTCCGCCGTGGCACGCGCGGCGCGGTCCGCCGTGTCCGGGCCGTCCGGCACCCGGGCGACGCCGTCGACGTCGTCGCGGAGCGCTCCCGCGTCGAGCAGGGCGTTGAGCGCTCGTCCGGCGGTGCGGGCGGACAGGCCCGAGGCCTCGGCGATCGCCGACCGGGCGATCGAACCGGTCGCCGGCACGGCGTCGAAGACGGCGCGGACCGAGGCGGGCCGGGGCGAGCCGGACGCGAAGAACGTGCGCAGGCCGAAGTCCTCGGCCCGGTAGTGCAGGGTGGCGCCGGCGGGCTCGGCGTCCCGCCCGGCCCGGCCGATCTCCTGGTAGTAGGCGTCGACCGACTCCGGCACGTCGGCGTGCACGACGTACCGGACGTCCGGCTTGTCGATGCCCATCCCGAAGGCGCTCGTCGCGACCACGACGTCGACGTCGCCGTCCAGGAAGCCGGTGTGCACCGACTCCCGCTCCGCCACCCGCATGCCCGCGTGGTACGGCTGCGCCCGACGACCGCGGGCCGCCAGGGCGTCGGCGTACTCCGTCGTTTCGGCCCGGGTGGCGACGTAGACGACCGTCGCCCCGTCGAGGTCGGCGACCTGGTCGACCACGGCCGCCCGCTTGTCGGCGTCCTCGGCGTGCCGGACCACCTCGAGCCGGATGCCGGGGCGGTCGAAGCCCGAGGCGAGCACGAACGGGTCGCGCATGCGGAGCCGGTCCACCACGTCGTCGCGGACGGGCGCGGAGCCCGTCGCCGTCAACGCCAGGACCGGCGGGCGGCCGAGGCGCTCGACGACCTCGCCGAGCGCCAGGTAGTCGGGCCGGAAGTCGTGGCCCCACGACGAGATGCAGTGCGCCTCGTCGACGGCGACCAGCGCGACCCCGGCGTCGTGCAGCCGCTCGAGCACGTCGTCCTTGACGAGCTGCTCCGGGGCCAGGAAGACGTACCCGACCTCGCCCGCGGCGACGGCGTGCCAGGCGTCGGCGACGTCGCGGGCCTTCCGCGTGGCGTTCATCGCGACGGCGCGGGGTGCGTGCACGTGGTGCTCGAGTCCGACGACCTGGTCCTCCTGGAGCGCCACGAGGGGTGAGACCACGACGACGATGCCGTCGAGTTCGAGGCCGGCGACCTGGTAGATCGCGGACTTCCCCGAACCGGTCGGCATCACGGCGAGTGCGTCGCGCCCGTCGAGCACGGCGTCGATGACGGATTCCTGGTCGGGGCGGAGGCGCCAGCCGAACACGTCGGCGGCGCGGGTACGGAGAGCTTCGTTCACCGATCCACACTGCCGGGCGCACGCTGGGGGACCGATCCGGGGTGCGTCCAGCGGCTCTTGCGTGGCGGAGGCGACCCGTGCCTCCCGTCCGTCCACGGATCCCGCGACCCGCGCACCGGGCGTCCACCGACCAGCGCTAGGCTGCGTGGCGGCCGTTGTCTCGACATCGAGCGACCCTCGATGGTGAGTGTGGCGACCGGGTAACCGATGCCGATCGCACGGAACGTGCGGGAAGAAGAACAGCGTGGATCTTTTCGAGTACCAGGCCAGGGACCTCTTCGAGTCCTACGGCGTCCCCGTGTTGCAGGGGATCATCGCCGACACCCCGGACGAGGCGAGAGCGGCGGCCGAGCAGATCGGCGGCGTGGTCGTCGTCAAGGCGCAGGTGAAGGTCGGCGGTCGCGGCAAGGCCGGCGGCGTGAAGGTCGCGAAGACCCCCGACGAGGCCTACGAGCACGCGCAGGCCATCCTCGGCCTCGACATCAAGGGCCACACCGTGCAGCGCGTCATGGTCGCCCAGGGCGCGGACATCGCCGAGGAGTTCTACTTCTCGGTCCTGCTCGACCGGGCGAACCGCTCCTACCTGTCGCTCACCAGCGTCGAGGGCGGCATGGAGATCGAGCAGCTCGCGGTCGAGAAGCCCGAGGCGCTCGCCCGCGTCGAGGTGAACCCGCTCACCGGGATCAACAAGGCCGCCGCGCTCGAGATCGCCGCGCAGGCGAACTTCCCGGAGTCGCTCCGCGACCAGGTCGCCGACGTCTTCGTGAAGCTCTACGACGTGTTCGCCGGCGAGGACGCGACCCTGGTCGAGGTGAACCCGCTCGTGCGCACCGGCGACGGGCAGATCCTCGCGCTCGACGGCAAGGTCTCGCTCGACGAGAACGCCGACTTCCGCCACGAGGGCCACGCGCAGCTCGAGGACACCGCCAGCGAGGACCCGCTCGAGGCCAAGGCGAAGGCCCACGGCCTCAACTACGTCAAGCTCGACGGCCAGGTCGGCGTCATCGGCAACGGTGCGGGGCTCGTCATGTCGACCCTCGACGTCGTCGCCTACGCCGGTGAGCGCCACGGCGGCGTGAAGCCCGCCAACTTCCTCGACATCGGCGGCGGCGCCTCGGCCGAGGTCATGGCCAACGGTCTCGACGTCATCCTCGGCGACCCGCAGGTGAAGAGCGTCTTCGTGAACGTCTTCGGCGGCATCACCGCCTGCGACGCCGTCGCGAACGGCATCGTCGCCGCGCTCGGCATCCTGGGCGACGCGGCCACCAAGCCGCTCGTCGTGCGCCTCGACGGCAACAACGTGGAAGAGGGTCGTCGGATCCTGGCGGAGGCGGCGCACCCGCTCGTCACCGTCGCCGCGACCATGGACGATGCGGCCGAGCAGGCCGCCGAACTCGCCGCTGCCGCGGCCTGAAGGGACTGATCATGTCGATCTTCCTCAACAAGGACTCCAAGGTCATCGTCCAGGGCATCACCGGTGGCGAGGGCACGAAGCACACCGCCCTGATGCTCAAGGCCGGCACCCAGGTCGTCGGTGGCGTCAACGCCCGCAAGGCCGGCACCACCGTCACCCACGGCGACGTCGAGCTGCCCGTCTTCGGCTCGGTGCGCGAGGCCATCGACACCACCGGTGCCGACGTCTCCATCGTCTTCGTGCCGCCGGCGTTCGCGAAGGACGCCGTGATGGAGGCCATCGACGCCGAGATCCCGCTCGTCGTCGTCATCACCGAGGGCATCCCGGTGCAGGACTCCGCCGCGTTCTGGGCGCACGCGAAGGCCCTGGGCGAGAAGACCCGGATCATCGGCCCGAACTGCCCCGGCATCATCACCCCCGGGGAGTCGCTCGTCGGCATCACCCCGGCGACGATCACCGGCAAGGGCCCGATCGGCCTCGTGTCGAAGTCGGGCACCCTGACCTACCAGATGATGTACGAGCTGCGTGACCTGGGCTTCTCGACCGCCATCGGCATCGGCGGCGACCCGGTCATCGGCACCACGCACATCGACGCGCTCGCCGCGTTCGAGGCAGACCCCGAGACCGAGGCGATCGTGATGATCGGCGAGATCGGCGGCGACGCCGAGGAACGCGCCGCCGACTACATCAAGGCGCACGTCACCAAGCCGGTCGTCGGCTACGTCGCGGGCTTCACCGCGCCGGAGGGCAAGACGATGGGCCACGCCGGAGCGATCGTGTCCGGTTCCGCCGGCACCGCCGAGGCGAAGAAGCAGGCGCTCGAGGCCGCCGGGGTCAAGGTCGGCAAGACGCCGTCCGAGACCGCCGCGCTGCTGCGCGAGGTGGTCGGCGCGAAGTAGCGGCCACCGCCCGGCAGACGGATCGGGACGAAGCCGGGAGGCTCGGTGCGGGTTCCGCACCGAGCCTCTCGTCGTTGGGGCGGCCGCCCGCCCGCGTGTCGCCCCGAAGTGGGGGCACGTGGAGCCCCCGGAGCGGGGTGGGGACTGCTTTGATGAGCGCGCCCCTCCGACCCGAACGAAGGCCCACTCGTCCCCATGCACAACGCACTGCGCGCACGCACGCTCGCGCTCGGCATCGTGGTCAGCACGTTCGCCGCTGCCGCTGCCGTCGCCACGGCCGTCCCGGCTTCCGCCTCGACCACCGATTCGTCCGTCACCTTCCCGGCCACCGGTGCCGTCCAGACGTGGACCGTCCCGGCGGGCGTCGACCGCGTCTACGTCGACATCGCCGGCGCCCAGGGCGGTGCCGGCTACGACGGCGGTGCCGCCGGAGCCGAGCTCACCGGCACACTGCCGGTGACCCCCGGCCAGCAGCTCAAGATCCTCGTCGGCACGATGGGCGCGAACGGTCGCCAGTACCAGACCGGCGGTGGCGGTGGCGGTGGCTCGTTCATCTACACCACGCCCGACCAGGCCGGCATCCTCGCCGCGGCCGGCGGTGGCGGCGGTACCGGCTCGAACCGCTACGGCTACCCGGCGACCACCACGACGACCGCGAACCCCGGCGACAACGGCGGCGGCGCCGGTGGCACGGCCGGTGGCGGCGGTGGCGGCGGCTCGAACGCCGGCGGCGGTGGCGGTCTCCTCGGCAACGGCGCCGGCAGCGGTGCGGGACTCTCGGTGGCGGCCGGCGGCGCCGGCGGCAGCGCCGCGCGCAGCGGTGGCTTCGGCGGCGGTGGCGGTTCCAACGGGAACTCGGCCGGTGGCGGCGGTGGCTACAGCGGCGGTGGCGCCGGTGCGTTCGTCAACGGCGGTGCCGGTGGCGGCGGTGGCGGCAGCTCCTACTTCGCCGGCGAGCTCTCCGGCGCGATCGCGAACCACGGCGGCAACGGCTCCGTCACCATCGCGTGGCCGTCGAAGCTCACGCTCGTGTCGCCGGCCAACGGCTTCGCGGGCGACCGGATCGTCATCACCGGCTCCGGTCTCGCCGGCTCGACCGTCCGCGTCGCGGGCGTCGCGGCACCCGTGCGCTCCTCCACGGACACCGAGATCGTGGCCACCGTCCCGGTGCAGCAGAACCTGCCCGGCGGGCCGCAGCGCGTCGAGGTCACCACGATCAGCGGCGTGACCTACCCCGTCGTCGGGGCCTTCACGTACACCCCGGCACCGAACGTCTCCGCCGTCTCGCCGGGCACCGTCCAACGCGGCGCGCAGCGGACGGTCACGATCACCGGCTCCGGCTTCACAGGGGCGACCGCCGTCCGCTTCGGCACCACGCCCGCCGCGTCGTTCGTGGTCGCGTCCGACACGAGGGTCACCGCGGTCGTCCCGGCCGACATCCCGGTGGGCACGGTCGACACGACCGTCACGAACCCGAGCGGTACGAGCGCGACCGGCGACGCGGACCGGCTCGTCGTCACCGCGGCGACCGTCGTGGTCGCACCCGCCACGCTCCCGGCACCCCAGGTCGGTGCGGCCTACTCGCAGCAGCTCAGCGCCTCGGGCGGCAACGCGCCGTACCGGTTCGCGGTCACGGCCGGGGTGCTCCCCGCAGGCCTGACGCTGAGCGCCGGTGGTGTGCTGAGCGGCACCCCGACCGAGGCCACGACGACGGTGTTCACCGTCACGGCCACCGACGCCAACGGCGACACGGGCTCCCGCGCCTACAGCTCCGCGGTGCGCGTGGCCGTCCCGACGGTCTCCGAGGTCTCGCCCGCGTCGGGCGTGGTCTACGGCGGCACGACGGCGACGATCCGCGGCACCGGGTTCACCGGCGCCACCGCCGTCTCGTTCGGTGACGCAGCGGCCGCGTCGTACACGGTCGACTCCGACACCGAGATCACCGCCGTCACCCCGGCGTCCTCGGAGGGCGTCGTCGACGTGACCGTCACCACGTCCGGCGGCACCAGTGCGACGAGCGAGGCGGGCCGCTTCCGCTTCACCGCACCCGTCGTCACGGTCAGCCCGACCGAGCTGCCCGACGGCAAGCAGGGGGTCCCGTACTCGCAGGCCCTCACGGCCTCGGGCGACCGGAGCGACACGTACACCTTCGCGGTGACCGACGGCGCCCTGCCGGCGGGCATCGAGCTCGAGGCCGACGGCACGCTCACCGGCATCCCGACCGTGTCCGGCTCGTCCGCGTTCACCGTCACGGCGACCGGCGGCGACGGCTTCACGGGCAGCGTCGACCACACCCTGGTCGTCGCGTCCTCCGTGCCGACCATCACCGCCGTGTCCCCGGCGACGGGCGACGCCGGCGACGCCGTGACCGTCTCGGGCACCGACCTCGACCGTGCCACCGTCACCATCGGCGGCGTCGAGGCCCGGGTCGACACGACGGCGACGAACACGTCGACCTCGCTCACCGTGCTCGCGCCGGAGTCGGAGCCGCGGGCCGCGGACGACGCCGTCGACGTCGTCGTGACGAACCCCTGGGGTGCGGCACGGGCCACCGGCGCCTTCACCTACGCCACGACGCCGGCCCTGACGATCGACGCCGGCTTCCGCGTCGGTGACGCGGTGGACGGCGCCCGGTTCGCGATCCACGCCTCGGGCTTCGCCGCCGGGCAGGACGTCGAGGCCGTCGTGCACTCCACGCCGACCACGGTCTACACCGGCACGACGTCGGACGCGGGTGCGCTCGACGCGACCGCCGCGCTCCCGGCGCTCGAGGCCGGCAGCCACGAGCTCGTCGTCACCGCCGGTGCGCGGACGGCGCGGCTCTGGTTCGCGGTGGACGCCGACGGCACGGTGACCGGCGTCTCCGCATCGGGTCCGGTCGCCCCGGTCGCCACCGAGGAGCCCTCCGAGGAGCCCACCGCCGAGCCGACCGACCCGGCGGCACCCGGCACCCCGGCGCCCTCGGCGACGCCCGGTGCGGTCCCGGCACGGGGCGACGACGACGGTTCGCTCGCCTGGACGGGTGCCGAGGTCCGGGGTCCGCTCCTGGCCGCCGGGCTGCTGGTCCTCGCCGGCCTCGGGACGGCGCTCGTCGCCCGTCGCCGCCGCGCGGTGCGCTGACGGTCGTCACCCGGCACGGACGGGAGGCCCCCCACCAGCAGGTGGGGGGCCTTCCGTCGTCCGCGGTGCCACCGCGCCACCTGCGAGGGCGTGTCGCAGGAACACCGGCGTTTTGCCGGAGCGGCCGCGCGCCGGGGCCGGACGGACGAGCGACGGCCGTATCCTCGCTGCGATGAACCGCCTGGGAACCGCTCTGCTCGCCGCGATCGAGGCGGTCGTGACGGTCGGCGTCGGCATCGGGATCGCCCTCGTCCCGCTCACGCTCCTGTGGGGCTTCGAGTACGGCCTGCAGGTCGACTGGGACGTGTTCTGGAAGGCCACCGGCAGCGTCTGGCTCGTCGGCCACGGCGTCGACGTGACGTTCCTGCTCGGTGCCGCCGCCGCGAAGAGCACCGGGATCCCCGGCGCCGGCGACCCCGTCCACGTGACGATCGCCGCGCTCGGCTTCGCGGTCGTCACCGCGTGGCTCGGCGGCCGCGCCGGACGGCGCTTCGCGGAGACCGAGCACCGCACCACCGGGCTGCTCGTCGGCACCGCCGCCGTCGCCCTGCTCGGCCTCGCCGTCGCGGCGACCTCGACCTCGGCGGCCACCCGGCCGACGATCTGGCAGGCGGTGGTGCTGCCGGCGCTCTGGTTTGGCATCCCGGCGCTCTGGACCTCCGAGGTCTGCCGCCGCCGACGCGGGCTGCCCGCCGACGCCGGTACCCAACGGCTGCTCCACCTGCTCGACCGGGTCCCCGCCGTGTGGCGCGCCGTGATCGGCTTCGGGCTGCGCGCGGGCACCGCCGCCACCGCGGTCGTCGTCGCGGTCGCCGGGCTCGTCGTCGGCCTGCTGCTCTTCACCTCGTTCGCCGAGGTCATCACCCTGTACGAGCAGTCCCACGCCGGCGTCGTCGGCGGCGTGGCCATCACGGTCGGACAACTCGCCTTCCTGCCGGACCTGGTCGGTTGGGCCACGTCGTGGCTCGTCGGTCCGGGCTTCGCCATCGGCACGGGGTCGAGCGTGTCGCCGATCGCGACGACGCTCGGGCCGATCCCGGGGCTGCCGGTGTTCGGCGCACTGCCGACCTCAGGCCACACCTTCGGGCTGGTCTGGGTGCTCGTGCCCGTCGTCGCCGGGTTCGCCGTCGGCGGGGCGATGCGGCCGCGGCTCGTCCGGGCACTCGGCGCTGCCGACTCGGCGCTGCACCGCGCCCTGGGCGGCGTCGTCACGGGGCTCGTCGCCGGCGTCGCGACCGGCCTGGTCGCCTGGCTGTCGTCGGGGTCCCTCGGCCCCGGCCGGCTGGCCGACGTCGGTCCGCACGCCCTCACCGTCGGTGCGTTCGCCGCGCTCGAGGTCGGGGTGCCGGCGATCCTCGCGCTCGCCGCCGGCAGCGACCTGGTGCGGTTCCCGGAGCGGGGCCGCGAGCGCTGGACCGAGGCCGACCACGACGACGAGCACGCCGCTGCGGCCGACGCCCACGCCGGCTCGCTGCTGGCAGCCCTCGACCGGGCGGGCGCCGGACGGACCACCGACGTGCACCGCTTCGTGGTCGAGGAGCCGCACGACGGTGCCACCGTCGCGGCAGCGGACCGGGCGGGCGCGGCCCTGCCGACCGAGCCCGTGTCCGACGACCACGTCGTCCGCGACACCGACCACGACGTCGAACTGCCGGCCTGGGCGGCGACCGACACCGTCGCCGCCGACCGCGTCACCGAGGCGCCCTCGGACGGACGTCGGAGCGGCGGCGGCGCCGGTCTGGCCGGCCTGCGCGACCGGCTGTCCGACGCCGCCGGCTCGGTCCGGCAGCGCGCCGGCGGCCTGCGCGGGCGTGCTGCCGGACTGCGCGACCGCGTGGCCGGGCAGCGGAGCGACGCCGGGCACGCGGCGGCCGAGCGGCCGGCGGCCGCGCCGGAGCGGGACCGCACCGACGCCCAGCCCGCGTTCCCCTGGAGCACCGAGGAGTTCGTCGCCGGACGGGACGACGTCGACGACGCGGAACCGGTCGTGGAGGTGCACGGCGACCGGCCGGGGCGGAGCGCGCAGCCGGCCCGCCAGACGACCTGGGACGCCACCGACCAGATTCCTGATGAGGAGCTGCCTTGGTGGCGCCGTCCGAAGGACGATCACTGACGGAGGTGTTCGTCAGCGCTGACCATGTCGGCGGATGAGGGCCGCTCCGGTACAGAGGATCGCCGCGAACAAGCACACCGCCGCGGCTGCTGGACGGAACCACGAACCACTTGACGAAGCAGTTGCCCCGACGACAGACCCGAGCACGACCAGCCCGAGGCTCACGGTGACGGCTAACGGGACACCGCCGACGATCCTGCGCACTGCTCTCCCGTTCACTACGCGCATCGCGGCTTGACCCGACCGCCGGCAAAGGGGTACACGCGGAGCGCCTTCGTCCCGCAGCGGATGGCGCCGTTGCCGGTGATCGCAACGGTCGCCATGGTGATGATCGCACCGGTGATCACGCAGAAGGCCGGACCTCCGACAGCGCACAGTCCGGCGCCGAGGCCGAAGGCTGCTCCATTGATGATCATGTTCTGGTCGGTCGCGTTGAACGAGACGTAGGCGCCCCTGGTGTCCTTCCCGACGCCGATCCGCTGGTCATCGCTCTGCTGGACGAGCTCGAACTCGAACCCTTCCCCGAGGTCGATGGTGGTGGTGACCGTGCCGTTCGGGGCGCTCGTCTGCTTCTTCACGAGGCCGGCTTCGTCCGCTTCAGCGATGGCCTGAGCAATCTCGGTCGGTGAGACCTCCGCCAGGCGCTCGTAGGCATTCGCCGGGACGGTCTGTTCGACCGCGGTCGCTGGTGACGCGAACGTCAGACCTCCGGCGATCAGGACAGTCGAGAGTGCGATCCCGGTGAGGGAAGCGCGGAAATTCGTCATTGTTCCCCTTGATCAGGGGCTGCCGCCTTGCAGCCCGTGGCGCAAAGGTAGCGTTCCAGCAGTTAGACGGCAACATGTGACGTTCTTCAATCGTTGCCGCGACTGTCCCCGCGACCGCCGGTCCCGCTAGGGTTGGTGCCGTGCTCGAACTGGTCGTCCTGATCTCCGGTACCGGGTCGAACCTCCGAGCCCTGCTCGAAGCGACCTTCGACGCCGAGTACCCCGCCCGTGTCGTCGCCATCGGAGCCGACCGCGACGCCGAGGGCCTCGGGCTGGGCGAGGAGTTCTCGATCCCGACGTTCACGGTGCCGTTCTCCCGCTACGCGACCCGTGCCGAGTGGGGTGAGGCGCTCGCGGAGCAGATCCGTCCGTGGTCGCCCGACCTGCTCGTCCTGTCCGGTCTCATGCGACTGCTGCCGCCCGCGGTGGTGTCCGAGTTCGCCCCGGCGATCATCAACACGCACCCCGCGTACCTGCCCGAGTTCCCCGGCGCCCACGGCGTTCGCGACGCGCTGGCGGCGGGCGTCACCGAGACCGGCGCGAGCGTCATCACCGTCGACGACGGGGTGGACAGCGGCCCGATCCTCGCGCAGGAACGCGTCCCGGTGCTGCCGGGCGACACCGAGTCGACGCTGCACGACCGCATCAAGCCGGTCGAGCGTCGCCTGCTCATCCAGACCATCCTCGACATCGCCAACGGCACCACCGACCTGAAGGACACCCCGAGCGCATGAGCGTGCACGCAGCCGACCCCAGCCTCTACCGCGACCGCGACGTCGTCCCGGTGCGCCGGGCCCTCATCTCGGTGAGCGACAAGTCCGGCCTGCTCGAGCTCGCCGGCGCCCTGGCCGAGTCCGGCGTCGAGATCGTGTCGACGGGCTCCACCGCCCAGGCCATCCGCGACGCCGGGTTCCCGGTCACCCGGGTCGAGGACGTCACCGGCTTCCCGGAGTCGCTCGACGGGCGCGTGAAGACCCTGCACCCCTCGGTGCACGCGGGCCTGCTCGCCGACCTGCGGCTCGAGTCGCACGAGCAGCAGCTCGCCGACCTCGGCATCGCGCCCTTCGAGCTCGTCGTCGTGAACCTGTACCCGTTCGTCGAGACGGTCGCCTCGGGCGCCGACACCGCCACGGTGGTCGAGAACGTCGACATCGGCGGCCCGGCGATGGTCCGTGCATCGGCGAAGAACCACCCGAACGTCGCGATCGTCGTGTCCCCGGCGTCCTACGCCGAGGTCGTCGAGGCCGTCCGTGCCGGCGGCACCCCGCTCGAGCTCCGCAAGCGCCTCGCCGCCCAGGCCTTCGCGCACACCGCGGCCTACGACACCGCCGTCGCGAGCTACTTCGCGAGCGACGTCGTCGCGGCCGCCGCCGCCCCGACGACCGGCACCGACCTCGAGACGCCGGGCACCTTCGACGAGCAGCTGTCGCTCACGGCCGAGCTGACCGCCACGCTCCGCTACGGCGAGAACGCCCACCAGGCCGCCGCGCTGTACACGCTGCCCGACGGCACCGGCATCGCGCAGGCGACGCAGCTGCACGGCAAGGAGATGTCGTACAACAACTACGTCGACGCCGACGCCGCCGTGCGGGCCGCGTTCGACTTCGACGAGCCGGCGGTGGCGATCATCAAGCACGCCAACCCGTGCGGCATCGCGATCGCCCCGGCCGACGCCGCCGACCCGATCGCCTCCGCGCACGCGGCCGCGCACGCCTGCGACCCGCTCTCGGCGTTCGGCGGGGTCATCGCCGCGAACCGCACCGTGACGAAGCAGATGGCCGAGACGGTGCAGGACATCTTCACCGAGGTCGTCGTCGCCCCGGCGTTCGACCCCGAGGCCCTCGAGATCCTGTCCCGGAAGAAGAACATCCGCCTGCTCACCCTGCCGTCGGGCTTCGCGCTCGCCGACCGCGAGGTCAAGCAGGTCTCCGGCGGCTTCCTCGTGCAGGACGCCGACCGCTTCACCGGCTTCGACCAGTCCACGTGGACCCTGGTCGCCGGCGAGCCGGCCGACGAGCAGACCCTCGTCGACCTGGCGTTCGCGTGGAAGGCGAGCCGCTCGGTGAAGTCGAACGCGATCCTGCTGGCGAACCAGGGCGCGAGCGTCGGCGTCGGCATGGGCCAGGTCAACCGGGTCGACTCCTGCCACCTCGCGGTGGACCGTGCGGGGGACCGTGCGGCCGGCAGCGTCGCGGCGTCGGACGCGTTCTTCCCGTTCGCCGACGGCCTGCAGGTCCTGCTCGACGCCGGCGTGCGCGCGGTCGCCCAGCCCGGTGGCAGTGTCCGTGACGACGAGGTCGTCGCCGCGGCGCAGGCCGCCGGCGTGACGATGTACTTCACGGGCGAGCGGCACTTCTTCCACTGAGCGACACTTCTTCCACTGAGCTGCACTTCTTCCACTGATCGGACGAATTCGTGGCGCACCATTGCGCAGGGCGTCCTCCTGTGAATAGTCTGTAAGGCTCCGCGGCAGGCAGTCGACGGTCCATCGGGACCGGCGGCACCGCGGACACCACGGAGACGAAGACGACGACTGGAGTGACGATGGACGACACGACCGGAACTGTGGCGATGGCTGCCCGTGCGGGTCTGGAGTCCGTCGTGGGGACCGCTCCCGCACGACGATCCCTGATCGCCCCGCGACCCCGCGTCGCGGCCGCCGCCTAGTCGGGCCGTTCCCACGGCCTCGCGGCGCCGGTCGACGGCGTCGCGGACCACCCGCCTGAACCCGGGGGACGACCATCCCCCGGTGCCCTCCGGCCCGGCCGACGTCACGGACGTGACGGCGGCGGCGTGACCACGCGCCCGGCCGATGATCACCACGCAACGCCACACCGAGCCTCCAGGTCGAGGCCGCGCACACGACGCACGCAGGCAACACGCGAGCACCGCACGCGCAGCGCGACCCGGGGACCCGGCAGACGCATGAGGACGCAACCCATGTCCAAGTCGCCCACCACGGCGCGCCCGTCCACCTCCCGCCCGACGACCCTGCGTGCGATCGCGCGGATCCTCCCCTACGTGAAGCCCCACCAGGGCCGCCTCATCGCCGGCATGGCCGCGGCGATGGGTGCCTCCCTGGTGGCGCTCGCCATCCCCTACGTGCTGCAGTGGCTCGTCGACGGTCCGCTGTCGTCGCGCGACTCGGCGCAGATCTGGCCGGCCGGCCTCGCGGTGCTCGCGCTCGGCCTGCTCGAGGCGTTCTTCATCGCCTCGCGTCGCCGCCTGGTGATGCGGCCGTCGACGCGCATCGAGTCGAGCATGCGCAACGCCCTGTACGCGAAGCTGCAGGACCTGCCCGTGTCCTTCCACGACCGGTGGGAGTCGGGGCAGCTGTTGTCCCGTTCGGTGTCGGACCTGTCGCTGATCCGCCGCTGGCTGGCGTTCGGCGTCGTCCTGCTCGTGGTGAACATCATCACGATCGCGGTGGGCTTCGTCGTGCTGTTCACCTTCGGGTGGCTGCTCGCCCTGATCTTCCTGGTCGCGTCGATCCCCTTGTGGATCAACGGGCTGCTGTTCGAGCGCCGGTACTCCGTCGTGGCACGCCGCAGCCAGGACCAGGTCGGCGACCTCGCCACGAGCGTGGAGCAGTCGGTGCACGGCATCCGCGTGCTCAAGGCGTTCGGCCGCGGCGGCGCGAAGCTCGACGAGTTCAGCGAGCAGGCCGAGGCGCTCCGCGGCACCGAGATCAAGAAGGCGAAGGCCATCGCGAGCATCTGGCTGTGGCTGCTGCTCGTGCCGGACGTCGCCTTCGCGCTCTGCCTGCTGGCCGGCATCTGGCTGGCGTCGCAGGGCGAGATGACCGTCGGGCAGCTCTTCGCGTTCTTCGCGACCGCCACGGTGCTGCGGTTCCCGATCGAGTCGATCGGCTTCTTCCTGTCGATGACGTTCGACACCAGGACGGCGGTCGACCGCTTCTTCGAGGTCATGGACTCCGAGAACACCATCACCGACCCGGCCGAGCCGAAGACGATCCCCGAGCCGCACGGCGCGCTCGCGTTCAACGCGGTGCACTTCCGCTACCAGGACTCCGCACCGCAGTACCCGGACCTGGTGAACGGCGTCGAGCTGCGGCTGGAGCCGGGCGAGACGATGGCGCTCGTCGGGCTCACCGGGTCCGGCAAGACGACGCTGCTCGCGCTCGTCCCGCGGCTGTACGACGTCACCGGCGGGTCCGTGACGATCGACGGCGTCGACGTCCGCGACCTCACCCGAGCGGAGCTGCGTCGCCACGTCGCGGTCGCCTTCGAGGACGCCACCCTGTTCTCGACGACGGTGCGCGAGAACGTGCTGCTCGGCCGCCCGGACGTCACGGGCGACGAGGCCGAGGCGCTGATGCGCGAGGCCCTCGACATCGCGCAGGCGTCCTTCGTGGACGACCTGCCCGACGGCGTCGACACCCGCGTCGGCGAAGAGGGCCTGTCGCTCTCCGGCGGACAGCGACAGCGTCTGGCGTTGGCGCGGGCGATCGCCGCGCGGCCGTCGGTGCTCGTGCTCGACGACCCGCTGTCGGCGCTCGACGTCGACACCGAGGCGCGGGTCGAGGCCGGCCTGCGCCGGGTGCTGGCCGACACGACGTCGCTCATCGTGGCGCACCGACCGTCGACCGTCACCCTGGCCGACCGCGTCGCGCTCATGGAGAACGGCACGGTCACCGCCGTCGGCACCCACTCGGAGCTGATGGCCACCAACGAGCACTACCGGTACGTCATCTCGTCGCTCGACGACGACGATGCGGACGCCCGCGAGGAGGCGATGGCATGAGTCAGCAGGAACAGAACCTGCCCGTGGGGACGTCGGCCGGCTCGGGAGGCGCGGATCCGGTCATCGACGACGTCGCCGACGCGCAGGCTGCCGCACCGATCACCGCCTCGATCACCACCCTGGGGGTGCGCGGCGAGGAGCGTGGCGACTTCACCAAGGCGGAGAGCAAGCGCCTGCGGCGCCGCTCCCTCGCCCTGCTCGGGTCGCTCGCGGCGCCGCTGAAGGCGCGGCTCGTGCTGCTCGGCGTCGTCGTGGTCGTCTCGACCGCCGGCACCGTCGCCGGGCCGGCACTCATCGCGTGGGGCATCGACGAGGCGCTGCCCCGGGTGATCGACCAGGACGACTGGGCACCGGCGTTCGGTGTCGTGTCGGCGTACGTCGTCATCGCGGTGCTCGGTGCGGTCCTCGCCGCCTGGTACACGGTGCTCGCGGCCCGGATCAGCCAGGCGATCCTCATCGACCTGCGCAAGCGGGTGTTCCTGCACACGCAGCGGCTGTCGCTCGAGTTCCACGAGACGTACACGTCGGGCCGGATCATTTCGCGCCAGACGAGCGACCTCGACTCGATCCGCGAGCTGCTCGACTCCGGGCTGAACCAGCTCATCCAGGGCGTGCTCTACATGGTGTTCACCGCCGTGGCGCTCGTCCTGCTCGACCCAGTCTCCGGCCTCGTGCTGGCGATCTCGCTCGTGCCGCTCTGGTTCCTCATCCGCTGGTTCCAGACGAACTCGCAGACGCTGTTCCGGTCCACCCGCACCACCTCGGCGCGGGTCATCGTGCACTTCGTCGAGACGATGACGGGCATCCGCGCGGTGCAGGCGTTCCGCAAGGAGTCCCGCAACCGCGACGAGTACGGCGGCTTCGTCGAGGCGTACCGCGTGGCGAACACGAAGGTGTTCAACCTGTTCGGCACGTTCGACCCGATCCTCGTGCTCATCGGGAACGTCACGCTCGCCGCGGTCGTCATCGTCGGCGGCTTCCGCATCGTCGGTGGCTCGCTCGAGGTCGGCGTGCTGCTCGCCGTCGCCCTGTACGCCAAGCGGTTCTTCGACCCGGCGCAGGAGCTCGCGATGTTCTACAACGGGTACCAGTCGGCCTCGGCCGCGATGGAGAAGATCTCCGGCGTGCTCGAGGAACGGCCGAGCGTGCCGGACCCGGTGCAGCCCGTCCGGTTGCCGGACGCGCACGGGAAGATGGACTTCGACGGCGTCGAGTTCGCGTACAACGCGGGCAAGGTCGTGCTGCCGGAGTTCGACCTGCACATCCCGGCCGGGCAGACCATCGCGCTCGTCGGGTCGACCGGCGCGGGCAAGTCGACGCTCGCCAAGCTCATGGCGCGCTTCTACGATCCGTCCCGCGGCTCGGTGCAGCTCGACGGCGTCGACCTGCGCGACCTCGAGCCGAAGGACATGCGCCGCGCCATCGTCATGGTGACGCAGGAGGCGTACCTGTTCTCCGGCACCGTCGCGGACAACATCGCGCTCGGCAAGCCCGGGGCCACCCGGGCCGAGATCGAGGCGTCGGCGAAGGCCGTCGGCGCGCACGAGTTCATCATGGCGCTGCCCGACGGGTACGACACCGACGTGAACAAGCGCGGCGGGCGCGTCTCCGCCGGCCAGCGGCAGCTGCTCTCGTTCGCCCGCGCGTTCATCGCCGACCCGAAGGTGCTCATCCTCGACGAGGCGACCGCGTCGCTCGACATCCCGTCGGAGCGGCTCGTGCAGGAGGGGTTGGAGACCCTGCTCGCCGACCGCACCGCGGTGATCATCGCGCACCGGTTGTCGACCGTCGCGATCGCGCACCGCGTGCTCGTCATGGAGCACGGCCGCGTCGTCGAGGACGGCACCCCCGCCGACCTCATCGCCGGCACCGGGCGCTTCGCCCAGCTGCACGCCGCCTGGCGCGACTCGCTCGTGTGAGCCGCACCCGCTGACGGTCGACGCGCCCCGGTGATCCGGGGCGCGTCGCCCGTTCCGGGGTGCGTCGCTCCGGGCGGGGGACACGGCCGCTCGGGGACGACGTGGTTGGCTGGACCGATGAGCAACGAGAGCGTGCAGCCCGGCGGCGTCGCCCTGAGCGAGCCGTTCGTCGGCGCCCCCTTCGCCGAGGCCGTCCGTCGGTTCTGGCGCAAGTACACCGTCTTCACCGGCCGGGCCTCGCGCTCCGAGTTCTGGTGGTGGTGGCTGACGTCGCTCGCGATCGGTCTCGTGCTGCAGCTCGCCCCGCAGGCCTTCACGCCGGACACCCCGCTGCTCGAGAACCCGGTCGGGTCCTACCTGTTCGTGCTCTGGGGGCTGGTGACGCTGATCGGCTCCCTCGCCCTCGGCGCCCGCCGGCTGCACGACGCGGACCGGTCCGGGTTCTGGCAGTTCCTGCACGTGCTGCCCGGCATCGGCTCGCTCGTGCTCCTCGTGCTGTTCCTGCTGCCGTCGAACCCGAAGGGCGTGCGCTTCGACCGCTGAGCGCAGCACACGCACCGGTTCCTCCGGCAGGATGGACCGCAGCAGCGCGGCACGACGCCGCCGCACGACACCACCTGGGGGAGCACATGTTCGGGTTCGGCAAGAAGACCACCACGCCGGCACAGGAGCCGGCCGCGACCACCGCGCCGCAGCAGCCGACCGAGGCGCCCGCGCCGGCGTCCGACCTCGGCCTGGCGAAGGGGCGCATCAACCTCGAGAAGCGACAGGTCGTCTCGCTCACCAAGACGCAGACGATCACCGCGACGATCTCGTGGCCGAACGCCACCGACTACGACGTCTACGCCCTCGTGCAGTACCGCGACGGGCACGTCGAGACCGTCGCGCAGTTCGGCACGAAGGCCGAGCGCTCCTTCAGCCCCCGCACCGCCGACGGCGCCGTCGTGCACCGCGGTGACGAGCGACGCGGCACCGGCCAGACGACCATGGCGCAGGAGACCGTGGCGATCACGCTGAACCCCGAGATCGCCCGGATCGTGCCCGTCGTGTACTCCGCGCAGTCGAACGGCACCGGGTCCTTCCGCAAGTACCAGGTCGGCATGGCGATCGACAACGGTGCCGGTGACGTCGTCGAGATCGACGCGCGGGACGCCGACACGAACAACAAGGTCTACACGTGCGTGCCCGGCGTCATCACGAACGGCGACCAGGTCCGCATCGAGAAGCTCGAGTTCTACTCGGCACCGCGCTCCGAGAAGCGGCCCGTCATCGCGGACGACGGCTCCGTGGTGATGGACGCGGGCGCGGTCAACGCGTTCAAGTAGGCCGACCCCGTCGGCGCCCGTTCAGAACGGGTCGTCCGCGTCCGTGGTCGGCGACCAGCGCGCCCGACGCATGTCGAGCCTCCAGGTCGACGCCCCCTGCCGGACGGGCGTGCCCTCGGCGCGGTAGTGGCCGAGCGCCCGCTCCTCGTGGTGGAGCGGCGGGAGCCCGCCCGCGCGGACGACCCGCCACCACGGCAGGTCGGCGCCCTCGTGCGCCATGACCTTGCCGACGGCGCGGGACGCCCGTGAACCGAGCACGGCGGCGACGTCGCCGTAGGTCATGACGTGACCGGGCGGGATGCTCCGGACGACCTCGGCGACGGCGGCGCCGAAGTCCTCGTGCGCCCCGGTGGCGGCAGGCACTACAGCGGCAGGACCGCGAAGTGGTCGCCGTACCGGGTCTCGCGCACGACCTCGAAGCCGAGGGCGCGGAAGAACGCCTCGGGGCTGTCGTCGCCGCCGGGCTCGTACACCACGGTCAGCCGCTCGAACCCGCGGCTGCGGGCCTCGTCCGCCAGGCCGTGCACGGCGAAGCGGCCGACGCCGCGACCCTGCGCGCTCGCCGCGACGTTGACGCGCCAGATGCAGCTGCGGAGTTCCTCGTGCGTGCTGTCCGGGTCGAACGAGCCGATGATGATCCCGAGGACCTCGTCGCCGTCGAGGACCACGCGTGTCCACGCCGAACTCGGCTTGACGTCGGACTCGGCGACGCCGTACGTGGTCGGCTGCACGAACTGTTCCTGGCCCGGCTTGAGCGTCAGGGAGTTCGCCGCCGCAGCGGTCTTCGCGGAGAGTTCTTCGAGACGCAGGTCGGACATGCGGCCAGGGTAGTGGTGCGACCCGTCCGGGGGCCAGCGCCCGCGGCGGACCGAGACCGCACCGTTGCACCGCGGTATGGTCGCGGGATGGCAGAGCATCGGCGCGGGGCGAACCTGCCGTCGATCGGCGGGTTCAACCGCACGGTCGTGCTCGACGCGGTCCGCCGCTCACCGGACGGCCTGAGCCGGGTCGAGCTCGCGTCGCGCACGGGCCTCAGCGCGCAGACCGTGTCGAACGTCACCCGGTTCCTCATCGAGGCCGGCATGATCGTCGAGTCCGGCACCGTCGTCTCCGGCCGCGGCAAGCCCCGCACCATCCTGCGGCTGGAACCCGGCAGCCGCTACGCCGTCGGCGTGCACGTCGACCCCGCCGTCGTCACCTACGTGCTGCTCGACCTGGCCGGGGCGGTGGTGGCGTCGACCACCACGTCCACCCCGACCGCGGACGACCCGTCCGAGGTGGTGCGCACCGTCGCCTCGGCGGTGCGCGGCCTGGTCGCCGAGGCCGGCATCGACGTCGACGCCGTGCTCGGCATCGGCATCGCGAGCCCGGGCCCGATCGACGTCGACGCCGGCATCGTGGTCGACCCGCCCTTCCTGCCGCGGTGGCGGGACGTGCCGCTGCGCGAGGCACTCGCCGAGGCCACCGGTCACCCGGTGCTGCTCGAGAAGGACGTGACCGCGGCGGCCGTCGGTGAGATGTTCCTGGCGGGGGAGTCCGCGGCGCGGAACTTCGCCTTCGTGTACTTCGGCACCGGGTTCGGCGTCGGACTCGTGCTCGACCACGAGCCGGTGCGCGGGGTCGGGTCGAACGCGGGCGACGCCGGGCACATCATGGTCGACCAGGGCGCCCTCGCCGGGACCCCGGACAGCGCGGGCACGCGGGGCGAGGTCGGCGCCGCCGTCGCGCCGGACCGACTCGTGCGGATCGCGCGGGAGCGCGGCGTCCGCTTCACCGGCGGCACGGTCGGCGGCACCGCCCCCGTCGCGGCCGACGCGGTGAACGCTGCGTGGGACGAGCTCGCCGCAGCCATCGACGACGGGGACGCCGCCGCCGTGACGCTCGCCGCGCAGGCCGGCGCCGTGATGGGGCAGGCCGTCGTGCTCATCGTGAACCTGCTCGACGTCGACCGGGTGGTCTTCGGCGGCCCGTTCTGGTCGCGGATCGCGAGCGCGGCGCTGCCCGCCGCCCGAGCGGCGATCGTCGACTCGCCGTTGCTCGTGCCGAAGCACCCGGTCGCCGTCGTCGAGAGCGACCGGGGCGCCGACGTCGCCGCGGTCGGGGCCGCGTGCCTGGTGCTCGACGCGGCCCTGTCGCCCCGGGCCAGCGCCCTGCTCATCGGGCGCTGACCCACCGGTCGCCGCTACGCTTGCGGACCGACGCACCCGTCGGCGGTGCGGGGGACCTGGGGGGACCATGACGGACACGCTGGACGACGGCACGATCGATCCGCGCTGGGCAAGGGTCCGCCCGCTCGTGTTCCGCACGATCATCGGGGCGGTCGTCGCCGCCGGACTCGTCGGCATCGTGGCGGTGCTGCTCGGGGACTTCGGCCGGGTCGCGGTGCAGCTGCTCCTGACGATCGTCGTGGTCGTCGTCTTCGCCCTGCTGTCCTGGTACGACGCCGACGTCTCCTCGCAGCGGTCGGGGACCTTCGCGTTCGCGAGCGTCCTGACGTCGCTGTACCTGCTCGTCGCCGGGTTGGTGAAGGTCTGGATCGTCCCGACCGACCCGTACGGCGGCGACGGGATCTGGCTCGTCGGCGAACGGTTCTGGCAGTGGATCGGGCTCGTCGCCGTCGCGCGGGTGGCGCTGCTGCACGTGCACCTGCTGCTCGTCATCCACCGGCGGTTCCCGACGCCGGTGCTGCAGGTCGTCGCCAAGTCGACCGTCGGGGTCATCGCGTTGCTCGCGCTGCTCGTGTCGATCCCGTTGCTCGCCCCCGGCCTCGACCTGCGCCCGGGATACTGGCGACTCGTCTGGGTGGTCGTCATCCTCGACCTGCTCGGCACCGTCGTGGTGCCGCTGAGCAACGCGCTCTTCCGCCCGCGGGACCACCACGACGCGTCGGTGGGGTCGTGGGGGCCGTTGCCGTTCGCCGACCCCTCGCCCGGGCCGGGACCCGCTGCCTCTGCCTGGGGTGCGACGCCGGGCTCCGGTGCGGTGTCGGCGTCCGCCCCGCCGACGGCCTGGGAGCCGAGTGCGCCACCGGCGCCCATGTCCACGCCCGCTGCGTCCGCTCCCGCCGCTCCGACTCCCGCTGCCGCGGTGCCGGTCGCGTCACCGGACACCGACACGGTGACCGGTCCGGACGGGTTCCGGTACGCGACCCGACCGACGGCGTCGCGCGCGCTCGCCTGGCCGCGGTACGTCGACGGATCGCCGCTGCCGGCGCTCGCCGACGGGACGCCGGACTTCTCCGGGGTCGCCCGGGGCTGACCGGCGACGAGGTCTGGGTCGCCCGGGACGGTCGCGACCACGGTCCACGACACCCGTCGTTCACCCGACGGCCACCGGCGGGACGCCCGGATGCTGAACAGTCGTGCAGGTCTCCCCGACCTCCCCGAGAAGGACCCTGCATGCGCGCTCCTGCCCTGCGCCCGCCGACCCTGCGCCCGTCGACGCTGCGCCCGTCGACCTTGCGCGCCACCGCGGCACTCGCGGCCGCGCTCATCGCCGCCGCCGGCATCGGCGTCGCCAGCCCAGCCGTCGCGGTCGTCGGTGCGGACGACCCCTCGGTCGGTGCCGCCGCCGCGAACGGCCTGGTGGTCAACGAGGTCGAGTCGAACGGCGACGACACCGACTGGGTCGAGCTGGCGAACACCTCCGCCGCGGCCATCGACCTGTCCGGCTACGCGTTCCTCGACGACGACGGCCAGCACGAGGCGTACGTGCTGCCGAGCGGGTCGACCATCGCGGCCGGCGGGTACTTCGTCATCGACGGGCTGTCGGCCACCGCGCCGGGGTTCGACTTCGGCCTGGGCGGCAAGGACACCGTCCGCGTGTACGACACCGCCGGCGACCTGGTGCTCCGGTACTCCTGGACCGCGCACGCTGCCGTCACCTGGGGGCGCTGCCCGGACGGCACCGGGCCGCTCGTCGACACGACGGCCTCGACGAAGAGTGCGCTCAACGACTGCTCGTCGCCGGTCCGCATCAACGAGGTCGAGTCGCAGGGCGGCACCCCGGGAGACTGGGTGGAGCTGACGAACGTCGGCACCACGACCGTCGACCTCGGCGGGTACGTGCTGCGTGACAGCGAGGACGACCACACCTACCCGATCCCCGCCGGCACGACGGTCGCGCCGGGCGGGTTCACGGTGCTCGACGAGGCCGACTTCGTGTTCGGCCTCGGCAAGGCGGACGCGGTGCGGCTCGCCGACCCCGCGGGGGCGATCGCCGACGAGTACCGCTGGTCGGAGCACGCCGCGACGACGTACGGCCGCAACCCGGACGGCACCGGCGAGTTCGCCGTCACCGCCGAGCCGACGAAGGGCGCGGCGAACCGGTTCGCCGGCGTCGTCACCGCCGAGGCCTGGCCCGGCGGCCCGGACGAGACGGTGCTCGACGACGAGGACACGTTCTCGGGCGACCTGAGCGGTCTCGACTGGACGACCTCGAGCACCTCGGGCGACGGGCAGCTCTGGGCCGTGCAGAACGGCGACGGACTGCTCTACCACCTGGCCTCGGACGGCGAGGGCGGCTGGGTGCCGACCAACGCCGCGGGCACCGACCTGCGCTACGCCGACGGCACCGGGACCCCGGACGCCGAGGGCGTCACGGTCACCGCCGACGACCCGGGTGCCGTGTACGTCTCGACCGAGCGCGACAACGACGTGTCGTCGACGAGCCGACCGGCCGTGCTCCGCTACGCCACGACGGACGGGTCCGCAGCCGTGCTGCGCGCCACCGACGAGTGGGACCTGGCCGCGGACTTCCCCGGGCTCGGCGCGAACGCCGGCCTGGAAGGCGTGACCTGGATCCCGGACGCGTGGCTGACCGAGCACGCGTTCGCCGACGAGCACACCGGCGCCGCCTACACCCCGGCGACCTACCCGGGACACGGCGAGGGGCTCTTCCTCGTCGGGGTCGAGGGGACGGCGAGCGTGTACGCGTACGCCCTGATGGAGGACGGCGCCTTCCAGCGTGTGGCCACGATCGCGACGCCGTTCGCGGTCGTCGCGGACGTGCAGTTCGACCCGACGCTCGACGCCCTGTGGGTGGTCTGCGACGAGGTCTGCTCCGGCCGCACGGCACTGTTCGCGGTCACCGACGGCGCCTTCGCCGCGACCACCCTGTACGAGGCCCCGGCGGACGCGGACCGGACGCTCGCGAACGAGGGCTTCGCGATCTCGGGGGTCTGCACGGACGGCGAGCGGGCGACCTTCTACGCCGACGACAACGACACGGACGGCTTCTCGCTCCGCACCGGGACGTACCCGTGCGAGGGCGGCACGGACCCGACGCCGACGCCGACGCCGACGCCGGGGCCCACGCCCGGCCCGGGTACGGACCCGACGCCGGGTCCGACGCCGGAGCCGACGCCGGTGCCGACCCCTGGTCCGGGTGTGGACCCGACGCCGGTGCCGCCGGTGGACGGGATCACGCCGCCGGTGGTCCCGGTGGCGCCGTCGGAGGGGTCGTTGACGGGGGCGAACCGTGGTGGTGTGTCCGCTCCGGCGTCGGCTCGTGCGGGGGAGACGATCACGGTGACGGTCGGCGCGCAGTACGCCGGTGCGACGGTGCACGTGTGGCTGTACTCGACCCCGTCGCTGATCGGCACCGTCGTGGTCGCGGCGGACGGCACCGTGCGGGTGACGATCCCGGCGGACACCGCGCCGGGTGCGCACCGTCTCGCGGTGACCGCGGCGGATGGCAGCTTGGTCGGGTGGACCACGATCACGGTGGTCACGGGTGACGGGGAGCTCGCGTTCACCGGTGCGGACGGCCTCGGTGCGGGTGCGTTGCTGGCGCTGCTGCTCCTCGCCGCAGGTGCCGGGGTACTCGTGCACCGCCGCCGCCGCCGCCGCC
>NZ_MJGO01000037.1:0-31175 GCF_001864895.1 Curtobacterium sp. MCBA15_009 | reverse complement strand
CCGCCGCCGCCGCCGCCGCCTCCGCACGGTCGCGGAGTAGTCCCCACGCCCTACGGGGCGCTTGGTGAGCAGGAACGGTCGGGTCGCCGTGCGCGACCCGACCGTTCCTGCTCACCATGCGAGGCGCGAGGCGCGAGGCGCGCAGCCCCGGGTCAGTCCTGCGTGCGGAGCGTCTGGCCGTCGTCGCCGGGGACGACCTCCTCCGTCGTCCAGCCGTACCAGTGCTCGCCGATCTGGGCGACCGCGCGCCCGTCGCCGCAGGTCACCAGGCCCGTGGTCGGCAGGTCCTCCGGCAGGAAGTCCGCGGTCATCGCCGGTCCGCGGTACGAGCCGTCGAGCTCCGTGCAGTCGTCGAGGTCGACGCCGCGCGCCGAGTCGAACCGGATGACGTAGCCGGGCTGCGAGGCGTGCAGGCGGACGTCGATGTCCTCCGCGTCGTCCGGCACCCACGCCGGCATGAAGAACGCGACGTCCTTCGACTCACCGGACCGCGGCGCGTCGGCGTACGAGGCGAAGTGCTTCTGCGGGGTCTTGTTCGGGACGATGTCCTGCAGGACGCTGCACCCGGTCGCGAGCAGGAGGGCCGACGCTGCGGCGGTCGTGGCGAGGGCGATCCGGAGCGTCCGGCGGGCGGTGGTGGGGCGGGTGTCGATGCTCATGGATCCAGTCTCGGCCGCGGCCGGCCGGTGACACATCACGTGCGCACCCGGATCGACCCGGGGGTTTTCCCCACCGTCGAGTGCTCGGCCCCGGTCGGCGCGGCACAGCGGTACCGTCGTCGGATGGGCATCGAGATCCTCCGGTACACCGCGTTCGCCGCCGAGCCGGGCGGCGGCAACCCGGCCGGTCTGGTGCTCGACGCGGCCGCGCTGTCCGACGACGAGATGCTCGCGGTCGCCCGGCAGGTCGGCTACCCCGAGACCGCGTTCGTCGTCGGCGCCACCGCGACCGGCCCGCGCGTCCGCTACTTCTCGCCGGGCGCCGAGGTCCCGTTCTGCGGGCACGCCACCGTCGCGCTCGGGGTCGCGATCGCTGAGCGCGAGGGGATCGGCACCCGGGTCTTCACCACCGCGGCCGGTCCGGTGTCGCTCGACGCCACGACCGGCGCGGACGGCACGGTGCAGGTGGCGATGACGAGCGTCGAGCCGGACTCCCGGGCCGTCGAGCCCGGGCGGCTGACCCGACTGCTCGACCTGCTCGGGCTCGTACCCGGCGACGTCGCCCCGGGGTTCCCGGTGCTCGAGTCGTTCGCGGGCAACTGGCACCCGTTGGTGGTGCTGCACGACAGCGAGCTGTTCCACCAGTTCCGGTTCGACCCGGTCCCGCTCGCCGCGCTCAAGCAGGA
Organism: Curtobacterium sp. MCBA15_009; assembly: GCF_001864895.1. Lineage (GTDB taxonomy): Bacteria > Actinomycetota > Actinomycetes > Actinomycetales > Microbacteriaceae > Curtobacterium. The sequence continues at coordinate 29,830 of NZ_MJGO01000037.1, read as the reverse complement.
GAGCGGCTGGCACGGCACGGTGACCGTGCTGCACCGGACCGGCGAGCGCGAGTACGAGGCGCGGAACCTGTTCCCCGTCGGCCGCATCACCGAGGATCCCGCGACCGGTTCCGCCGCAGCGGCGACGGGCGCGTACCTGCGCGAGGTCGGTGCCGTCGCGGCGGGGGACCGCGTCACCATCCGGCAGGGCCGGCACGTCGGACGCCCGAGCGTGCTGCTCGTCGACGTCCCGGCGTCCGGCGGCATCACCGTCACGGGCACAGCGACCCCGATCGAGTGAGCAGAAGACGTCGGGTCGAGCGCGCCGACCCGACAACATCTTCTGCTCACCGAGTGCACCAGCGGCGGACAACGCCGCCCCGCGCCGCGCTGCCGCACCCGCACCCGCACGCCGCACCCCCGCGCCGCGGCCCGCGGCGAGAAACTCCTTGACACGGATAAGTCCATCCGCTGGACTAATCCTGCGCGCGGGCCGAGGAGCCCGCGGACATCCCGTGCAAAGGAGCACCGATGAAACGCCGCACCCGAATCCTCGCCGGCCTCGCCGCCGTGGCAGTCGCCGCAGCCGGCCTGGCAGGCTGCTCGAGCTCGGGGTCCGCCTCGAGCGACACCATCAAGATCGCCTACCAGAAGTTCGGCGCCTTCCAGCAGCTCGACGCCCAGATGCAGGTCGTCAAGAAGCAGTACGAGAAGGACAACCCGGGCAAGAAGGTCGAACTCGTGCCGATCCAGGCGCAGGAGAACGACTACTACACGAAGCTCGCGCTCATGAACAAGGCGCCGGCGACCGCGCCGGACGTCATGTACGAGGACACCTTCCTGGTGAAGGCCGACGCCGAGGCCGGGTACCTGCTGCCGCTCGACCAGTACACGGCGAAGTGGGACGAGTGGGACCAGTTCTTCGACAACGCCAAGCAGGCCGGCCAGGGCGACGACGGCAAGGTCTACGGGATCCCGATGGGCACCGACACCCGGGCGCTCTGGTACAACAAGGACATCTTCGCCAAGGCCGGGCTCCCCGTGCCGTGGAAGCCGAAGACCTGGGACGACGTCCTGTCCGCGGCGAAGACCATCAAGGAGCAGCAGCCGGACGTCATCCCGTTCAACATCTACTCGGGCAAGCCGCAGGGCGAGGCCTCGACGATGCAGGGCTTCGAGATGCTGCTCTACGGGGCGGACGGTTCCGGGAACACGCTCTACAAGGACAAGAAGTGGGTCACGGGCTCGAAGCAGTTCCAGGACTCGCTGCAGTTCATCAAGGACGTCTACCAGGGCGGCCTCGGCCCGACACCGCAGCGGGCCCTCGACACGAACATCGGCACCACGATCGCGCAGACGTGGCTGCCGAAGGGCAAGCTCGCGATCGACCTCGACGGCTCGTGGCAGTCCGGCACGTGGCTGAAGTCCGGCACCGCCCCGTGGGCTGACTGGGACAAGGTCATGGGCCAGGCGCCGATGCCGACGCAGAACGGCCAGGCCCCCGGGTACAACAGCATGTCCGGTGGCTGGACCCTGGCGGTCGGCAAGAACTCGAAGAACCCGCAGGCCGCGTTCGACTTCATCACGACCTTCCTCAACAAGGAGGGCTCGCTCAAGTACGACATCGAGAACAGCCAGATCGCGGTCCGCAAGGACGTCGCCGAGGACCCGTCGTACGACGCGTCGAACCCGACGTTCAAGTTCTTCTCCGGGCTCGTGGAGAACACGAACTTCCGCCCGGCGACGAGCGACTACTCGCAGGTCTCCAACGCGATCCAGGTCGCGATGGAGTCCGTGATGACCGGGCAGCAGTCGCCGGCACAGGCGGCGAAGGCCTACGACGACGCGGTCGTCGGCGTGGTCGGCAAGGAGAACACGGTCTCCGGGTAGGGACCGGACCACCTGACGGACGGGAGGCGCGCCCCGCGTCGTGCGCCGCGCCTCCCGTCCGCCTCTCCCCGACCAGTCAGCCCCAGCCGCACCCGGAAGGCAGCCACCGTGTCCACCACCCCACTCGCGCCGACGCTGTCGGCGCCCGGTGCGCCGAAACGCACCGACCCGACGGCCCCGCGCAAGCGGCGGCCGCTGCGGGCCGCCAGCCGCGCGGTCCCCCTCCTGCCGGCGATGGTCCTGCTCGTCGTGTTCCTGCTCGGCCCGGTCATCTCGTCGTTCTACGGGTCGTTCACGAACTCGGCGCTCACCGGCGCCGGCGCCGCCGACCAGCAGTTCGTCGGCCTGCAGAACTACCTCGAGCTGTTCCGCGACCCGGACTTCCCGAAGTCCGTCGTCCTCACCGTCGTGTTCCTGCTCGCCTCGGCCGTCGTCGGCCAGAACGTGCTCGGCCTCGGGCTCGCGCTCCTCATGCGCACCGCGAACCGGGCGGTCCGTGCGATCGTCGGCACGTTCGTCGTCGCCGCCTGGGTGCTGCCGGAGATCGTCGCCTCGTTCGCCGCCTACGCGTTCTTCAACGACGAGGGGACGCTCAACGCGTTCCTCGCGTCGATCGGCATCTCCGGCCCGAACTGGCTGTACACGTACCCGATGCTCGCGGTGATCCTGGCGAACATCTGGCGCGGCACCGCGTTCTCGATGCTCGTGTACTCCGCCGCCGTGCAGGAGGTCCCCGAGGAGATCACCGAGTCCGCCGAGGTCGACGGCGCCACCGGCTGGCAGCGGCTCGTCTACATCACGCTGCCCGTCATCCGCCGGAGCATCTCGACCAACCTCATGCTGACGACGCTGCAGACGCTGTCGGTGTTCACCCTCATCTACGTGATGACGGCCGGCGGCCCCGGCACGAACTCGTCGACCCTGCCGATCCTGGCGTACCAGGAGGCGTTCAAGTTCTCGCAGCTCGGCTTCGGGACCGCGATCGCGACCATCCTGCTCGTGGTGGGGGCGGTCTTCTCGATCGTCTACATCCGCGCGCTCAAGCCGGAGGTGGACTGATGGCGATCACCGCTGACCGTCCCGTACCCAACGCCACGCGGTCGGTGACCGCACCGGGCTCGCTGCACATGACCTCGCCGCGGGGTCGGACCATGCGGTGGGTGTCGAACGTCGTGCTGCTCGTCATCGCGGTGTGCTTCGCGGTGCCGTTGCTCTGGCTCGTCCTGGCCGCCTTCGACTCCGCGGCCTCGCTGTCGGTGAAGCTGCCCGCGTCGTTCACCCTCGACAACTTCACGAAGGTGCTCACGCCGGAGCTGTCGTTCATCCCGCTCGCGAACAGCCTGCTGCTCTCCGGCGGCACGGCGGTCGTGACGGTGGTGGTCGCGCTCCTCGCCGCCTACCCGCTGTCCCGCTACAAGATGCGCGTCAACAAGCCGTTCCTGTACGGGATCCTGTTCGGCACCGGGCTGCCGATCACCGCGATGATGGTGCCGGTCTACAGCCTGTTCGTGTCGCTCAACCTCATCGACAACGTGTGGGGCTGCATCTTCTTCCTCGCTGCGACCAGCCTGCCGATGGCGATCTGGATGGCGAAGAACTTCATGGACTCGGTGCCGATCTCGCTCGAGGAAGCAGCGTGGACCGACGGTGCCTCGATGATGACGACCCTGACCCGCATCGTCATCCCGCTCATGCGGCCGGGCATCGCGGTGGTGTTCATCTTCGTGTTCATCCAGGCCTGGGGGAACTTCTTCGTCCCCTTCGTCCTGCTGCTCTCGCCCGACAAGGTGCCCGCCGCGGTGAGCATCTTCAACTTCTTCGGGCAGTACGGCGCCGTCGCCTACGGGCAGCTCGCGGCGTTCTCGATCATCTACTCCGTGCCCGTCATCGCCCTCTACGTGATCGTGTCCAGGGGCCTCGGCGGCGGCAACGCGCTCGCCGGCGGCATCAAGGGCTGATCCGTCGGCGACCAGGGCCGATCCGTCGGTCCCGCCGGCTCTCTCGAAAGGAAGCACATGCACAAGGACGAACCGCTCGTCGAGGCCCGCATCGCCCGCCTCGTCCGCGACCGCGTCGACCCCGCCGTCCTGCGGCGCTCGGCACCGGTGACGATCGAGGCGTGGGAGGTGCCGGGCGAACCGGTGCCGTTCACGGCCGCGGTGCGCGAGACGTACAGGCCGTTCACGGTGGGCAGCGCCTGGGGCGGCCGCCCGTGGGGGACCACCTGGTTCCGGGTCACCGGCACCGTGCCCGAGGACTTCGGCACCGCACCCGGCACCACCGCCGAGCTGCACGTCGACCTCGGCTTCACGAAGCGCCACCCGGGCTTCCAGGCGGAGGGGCTCGCCTACCGTCCGGACGGCTCCACGATCAAGGGCATCGAGCCGCGCAACGACACCGTGCCCCTCGAGGTCGGCCCCGGCGAGTCGTTCGAGCTCTACGTCGAGGCCGGTGCGAACCCGGACATCGGCGGCGACTCGTTCCAGGGCCGGACCCCGCTCGGCTCCCGGTCGACCGCCGGCGACCGGCCGATCTACCGGGTGCGCGCGCTCGAGGTCGTCGAGCGCGACGACACCGTGTGGGAACTGCAGCAGGACCTCTGGGTCCTCCGCGGCCTGATGGCGGAGCTGCCGACCGACGGCACCCGCGGCGCGGACGTCCTGCACGCGCTCGAGCTCGCCGCCGACGCCCTCGACCCGGACGACGTCGCCGGCACCGCGGCCGACGCCCGCGCGGTCCTCGCGCCCGTGCTCGCCGTGCCCGCGAGCGCCGCCGCGCACCGCGCGATCGCCGTCGGACACGCGCACATCGACTCCGCCTGGCTCTGGCCGGTGCGCGAAACGGTGCGCAAGTGCGCGCGCACCTTCTCGAACGTGCTCGACCTGATGGACCGCGACCCGGACTTCACCTTCGCGTGCTCGTCGGCGCAGCAGTATGCCTGGATCCGTGACGGGTACCCGTCCATCTGGGCACGCATCAAGCAGCGGGTGGCCGAGGGCCGGTGGATCCCGGTCGGCGGCATGTGGGTCGAGTCCGACACGAACCTGCCCGGCGGCGAGGCCCTCGCCCGCCAGTTCGTCGCGGGCAAGCGGTTCTTCCTCGAGGAGTTCGGCATCGACACCCCGGAGGCCTGGCTGCCCGACTCGTTCGGCTACTCGGGCGCCCTGCCGCAGATCGTCCGCGCCGCGGGCTCGAAGTGGTTCGTCACCCAGAAGCCGTCGTGGAACGAGACGAACGTCATCCCGCACACGTCCTTCCACTGGGAGGGCATCGACGGCTCGCGCATCCTGACGCATCTGCCGCCGGCGGACACCTACAACTCGGACGTCTCCGCCGCCGACCTGCACCGCGGCGAGCGGAACAACAAGGAGCGCGGCGTCGCGAACACCTCGATGCTGCTCTACGGCTTCGGCGACGGCGGCGGCGGCCCCACCCGCGAGATGGTCGCGGCCGCCCGACGCCAGCACGACCTGGACGGCTCGCCCCGCGTCCAGCTCGGCACGCCCGCCCAGGTCTTCGAGGAGCTCGAGCGCGTGCTGCCGGAACCCGGCGTGTGGTCGGGGGAGATGTACCTCGAGTTCCACCGCGGCACCTACACGTCGCAGATCCGCACGAAGCAGGGCAACCGCCGCTCCGAGCACCTGCTGCGCGAGGCCGAGCTCTGGGCGGCGACCGCGGCCGTGCGACTCGGCGCGGAGTACCCGTACGAGGAACTCGAAGCGGCCTGGCACACCGTCCTGCTGCAGCAGTTCCACGACATCCTGCCCGGGTCCTCGATCGCCTGGGTCTACGAGAACGCCGAGGAGAACTACGCACGGATCGCCGAGGTCCTCGAGGGGCTGATCGGCGACGCGACGACCGCGCTCGCGAACGGCGGGGCCACGGTGCTCGCCGGCGTCGGTGCGTCGTCGTCGACGGCCGCAGGCGGGAGCGGTGGCAGCGGGCTGCTCGATGCGCCGTCCGACGCCGGCGCCGGCAGTGGCTCGTCCGGGAGCGTCGTGCGCTTCAACGCCTCGCCGGTCGCGGCGGGGGACGCAACCGCCCTGGGAGGTTCGCTCGGCGAGGAGCCGCGACCCGTGCCTCCCGTCCGGAACGGCGACCACTTCGTCTTCGACACCGGCGTCGTCACGGCGACCGTCGACGCGGCCGGCCACGTGGTGTCGCTCGTCGACCGTGCCAGCGGTCGCGACGCGATCGCACCGGGCGCGGCCGGCGCCGAGTACACGGTGTTCCGCGACACCCCGAACCAGTGGGAGGCGTGGGACATCGACCGCGCCTACCAGCGCAACGGCACCGTGCTGACGGCCTCGTCGGTCGCGATCGACGGCTCCACGCTCGTGGTGGAACGGTCCTTCGGGTCGTCGACGCTCACGACCCGGTACTCCGCCGTCGAGGGTGAGCCCGAGCTGACCGTCGAGACCGAGGTCGACTGGCACGAGCACCAGAAGCTGCTGAAGCTCGCGTTCCCCGTCGACGTCCGGGCGTCGTCCGCCGCAAGCGAGATCCAGTTCGGGCACATCGACCGGCCGACCCACCAGAACACCTCGTGGGACCACGCCCGCTTCGAGACCTCGGCGCACCGCTGGGTGCACGTCGCCGAGCCCGGGTTCGGCGTCGCGGTGGCGAACGACTCGACCTACGGCCACGACGTCACCCGTTCCACGCGGCCCGACGGCGGGACCACGACGCTCGTGCGCGAGTCGCTGCTGCGCGGGCCGACGTTCCCGGACCCGGACGCCGACCAGGGGCACCACGTGTTCCGCACGGTGCTGCGCGTCGGCGCCTCGGTGCTCGACGCGGCGGACTCGGGCTACCGGCTCAACCTGCCGGTCCGGACCGTCTCAGGCTCGACACCCGTCGAGCCGCTCGTCACGGTGTCGTCGCCGCAGGTGCTCGTCGAGGCCGTGAAGCTCGCCGAGGACCGCTCGGGCGACGTGGTCGTGCGCCTGTACGAGGCCTCGGGCGGCCGGGCGACCGACGTCGGGGTGTCGTTCGGGTTCGACGCCGCCTCGGTGACCGCGGTGGACCTGCTCGAGCGGACGCTCGGCGACAAGTGGGACTCCGGCGAGCCGGTCGTGCTGACGCTCCGCCCGTTCGAGATCGTGACGCTGCGGGTGCGCCGGGGCTGAGGGCGCGGGTGCTGTTGCCGGTGCCGGGTGCTGTTTCGCGCGTAGGGGGCTGAATCGCGCGTAGGAGGTCGAATCGCGCGTAGGTGCCAGTTTCTTCTGGCCACCTACGCGCGATTCGCCTTTCCATTGCGGGTGCATTGGGAAGGAACGTTCGTCCTCCACAGGACGGTCTGCCGGGAGGCCCGTCCACAGATCCACATGCTCGGCACCTCCCGGCGTGGTCGCCCTCCACCGTGGACGGCATGGAACAGCCACTCGCCATCTACCGCGCCAGCTCCATGCGCGACGCAGGCCGCTCCGGTGCCGCCATGCGTCGCCGCGCCGCCGGGGACGGCCCCGACCGGCTCGTCCGCGTCGGACCGAACGCGTTCGTCCGCGGGGCCGACTGGGACGCGGCCGGCCCTCGCCAGCAGTACGTCACCCGGGTCTTCGCCCGCCTCGGACGTCGGAGCACCGCAGCCGCGGGGTCGCACGTCTCGGCGGTCGCGGCGCACGGCCTGCCCTGGCTGGCCGGCTGGCCGGAGGACGTCCACATCACGGTCCCGAAGTCGCAGTACGGCGCACGGACGAAGTCGCTCGTCCTGCACACCAGGCCGCTCGGGTCGACTGACCTCGTGCATCACGGCGGGGTGCGGTTCACGACGGTCGCGCGCACCGTGGCCGACATCGCGCTCCTCGGCGACGCCCGGGCGACCGTCGTCGTCGCCGACGCCGCGATACGGAGCGGTGTCCCGAAACAGGCGTGCACCGCAGCGCTCGGCGGGACGCTGCACGACCGTGGCCGCCGGCTCGCCGTGCTCGCGCTCGACATCGCCGACGGGCGCTCCGGGTCGCCCGCGGAGTCACTGGCGCGGGTCGTGTTCCGCGAGCTCGGCCTGCCCGTCCCGGTCCTGCAGCAGCGCTTCGTGGTCGAGGGGCGTCGGTACGAGGTCGACTTCTGGTTCCCGGAACAGGGCGTGGTCGTCGAGATGGACGGGCACGCGAAGTACACGCAGGAGCGGTACCGCAACGGGCGCGACGCCACGCAGGTGTTCATCGACGAGAAGCGCCGACACGAGCAGTTGCTCACCGTGCCGGGGGTGCGGGTGATCCTCCGCCTGGAGTGGCGCGACCTGTGGGACCTCGACCGACTCACCCGGAGGCTCCGCGCGGCCGGACTGCCGTGCGCCGTCCGACCGGTCCGCAGCGCCCGCGACGTCGCCCGCTGACGCTCCCGGAGCCGCGACGGAGAACGGGTCCAGCGGCAGTCGTCTACGGTCGCGGGCATGGCTGTCACCGAGATCTGGCTCGTCCGACACGGGGAATCCCTCGCCAACGTCGCCGCGGAGCGTGCCGAACGCGCGGGCGCCGACGTGATCGAGGTCGAGTACCGCGACGCCGACGTCCCGCTCAGCCCGCTCGGGGAGCAGCAGTCCCGGGCACTCGGCCGCGAACTCGCCGACCGTGGCGTGGACGACGTGTCCGCGGCGCTGTGGGTCTCGCCGTACCTCCGCGCGCAGCAGACGATCGGGATCGCGCTCGCCGCCGGCGGCGTCACCGAACCGACGAAGCGGGTGGACGAGCGACTGCGCGACCGGGAACTCGGCGTCCTCGACCTGCTCACCCTGACCGGGGTGCGGAACCGCCACCCCGACGAGGAGCGCCGTCGGCAGTGGCTCGGCAAGTACTACCACCGGCCAGCGGGCGGTGAGTCGTGGGTCGACGTGATGGCACGGCTGCGGTCCCTGCTCGTCGACGTCGACCGGCTCGACGGAGCCGACCGCCTGGTCCTCGCCGCCCACGACGCCGTCGTCATGCTCATGGTCGCGGTCTGCCTCGACCTCGACGAACCGGCCCTCATGGACTTCGCCGGCGACCACACCGTGGCGAACGCCTCGCTCACCCGGCTGCGGCGCGACGGTGTCGGGCAGCCCTGGACGCTCGAGGAGTTCTCGGCCGTCGAGCACCTCGACGAGACCGAGGTCACCGAGCACAGCGGCCGGAAGGACGACGTCCGTGTCCGCTGAACAGATCACCCCGAACCTCCTGCGCGACTGGCCGCTGCCCGAACCCGGCGCGGGCAAGTACGGCCGTGGCCAGGTGCTCGTCATCGGCGGCGCCGCCCGCACGCCGGGGGCCGCGATGCTGTCGGCGCTCGCCGCACTCCGGGTCGGCGCTGGTCGGCTCACGCTCGCCGTCGCCCGGAGCGTCGCAGCCGAGGTCGCCGTCGCCGTGCCGGAGTCGGGCGTCGAACCACTCGACCAGGACGACGCCGGGCACATCGCCGTGGGGGCACTCGCGGCGATCGCGGACGACATCGGCAGTGCCGACGCCGTGCTGCTCGGACCAGGGCTGGACGAACCGGACGGCGCGCGCGACCTCGTCGCCTCCATCGCGGACGCCGTCGGCGACGACACGCTGGTCGTGCTGGACGCCTTCGCCCTCGGCGTCGCGGCCGACGTCGCGGACCGGCTCGAACCGTTGCGCGGCCGACTCGTGATGACGCCGAACAGTGGCGAGGCCGAACGGCTGCTCGGCCGCGAGTGCGGCGGGGACGACGAAGCCGACGCCCTCGCGATCGCGGAGCGGTACGGCGCGGTCGTGGCCCTGTCCGACGTCATCGCGAGCCCCGACGGTCGGACCTGGATCAAGGGCACCGGTGCCGGCGGCCTCGGGACGAGCGGCAGCGGTGACGTGCTGTCCGGCGTCGTCGTCGGGCTCCTCGCCCGTGGCGCCGACCCGGCGCAGGCCGCCACGTGGGCCAGTTCCGTGCACGCCACCGCGGGGGACCGCCTGGCCGTGCAGGTGGGACCGCTCGGCTACCTGGCGAGTGAACTGCTCACCGAGATCCCGCGGGTACTGGTCGAACTCGGGCGCTGACCGCGGGAGTTCGGCCCGTCGTTCCTTCCCATTGCTCGTGCCATGGGAAGCACTTTCGCGCATGGGCAGACGGAAGGAACGGCTTCCTACGCGCGGAACGGCTCCCCACGCGCGGAACGACCTCCCACGCGCGAAACTGCACCAAGGCGAGACGGCGCGGCCCGCGGCCCGGCCCCGCTCAGGACCGCAGCGAGTCGACGGCCTTCTCGATGCGGCGGGCGCGGGTCTCGGGGGCCTTCGCCTGGGACACCGGGTCGGCGAGGGCCCGCTGCCGCGAGTTCGAGAGCGTGTCGAAGGCCGCGCGGACCCCGGCCTGTTGCAGCGCCGCTGCGAGGTCCTCGGGGAGGTCGACGACGCGGGGCAGGGTGTCGACCTCGAGGGACACCTCGACCGAGTCGCCCGCGGCCACCCCTGCGGCCGCCCGGTGCTCGGCGGACAGCGGCACGAGGAACTGCTCGTTCATGACCCCGACGGTGGACCGGTAGGTGTACCCGCCGTTGATCGTGACGACCACGGCGGGGCGCTTGCCGGAGCCGAGCGCGTCGATGACGGACGGCGGGACCGGCAGCCCGGTGGCCGTCTTCCGCGCCTGCAGGACCGTCGTCGTGAACCGCATGCGTGCCTCCCGTCCGTGCACGGCGACCGTCGCCGTGCCAGCACCGTACCGGCGGCCCCGCCGTCCCGACAAGGGACGCCGACGAGCCGACGAACGACCGCCCGACGGACGACCGCCCGTCGGACGACCGCCCGTCGGACGACCGCCCGACGGACGACCGCCCGTCGGACGACCGCCCGCCCGCCGGACGACCGCCCCGCCGTCAGCGCTGGAAGCGCGCGGCGTGCTCGTCGGACAGGGCGGCCTCGACGCGGGCGCGCATGTTCGGCTGCATCGCGGGCAGGGCGTCGAGCCGGGCCCAGAACGCCTCGGTGTTCTCGCCGTCGGCGGGTGCCGGCGTGCCGGAGACCCAGCGGCAGGCGAAGACGAGGTCGAGGTACTGCGCCCGGTCGCCGTTCGGGTACGTCATCTCCGGCAGGACCTGCACCCAGGCGAGGCGCTCGGCGACGGCGACGACGTCGGCCTCTTCGAGGACCTCGCGTTCGGCAGCGACCGCGGGCTCCTCGCCCGGGTCGACGATGCCGGTGACCGGGGTGTACGCGCCGGTGTCGGCGCGGCGCACCACGAGCAGCTCCCGGTCGGCCCCGGAGCCACGGGTGACCACGGCGGTGACCCCGGTCAGCCAGAGCGGCTCGGTGCCGATCCGCGATCGCAGGGACAGGACGAAGTCGGGGGTCGGCATGCACCCACGCTACCGATCCCGCCCTGTCGCAGACTGGTCATGACCAGTAGCATCGCGGTGTGGAGATCATCATCCTGCCCACGCCGGACGAGGTCGGTCGCGTCGCCGCGGCCAAGATCGCGTCCGTCGTCGCCAAGAAGCCGTCCGCCGTCATCGGTCTCGCCACCGGATCCAGCCCGCAGGGCATCTACGCCGACCTGCAACGCCGGGTCCGTGCGGGGGAGATCACCTTCGCCGAGGCCCGCGGGTTCGCCCTCGACGAGTACGTCGGCATCCCGCTCGAGCACCCGGAGTCGTACGCCAGCGTCATCGCGCGCGACGTCGTCGGCCCGCTCGGCTTCGACCCGAGCCGGGTGCGGGTGCCGGACGGCCGTGCCACCGACCTGGAGTTCGCGGCGAAGGAGTACGACGCCGCGATCCGGGCCGCCGGCGGGATCGACGTGCAGATCCTCGGCATCGGCGCGAACGGGCACATCGGGTTCAACGAGCCGACGTCGTCGTTCGCGTCGCGGACCCGCATCAAGACCCTTGCGCCGTCGACCCGTGACGCGAACGCCCGGTTCTTCGACTCGCCGGAGCAGGTCCCGACCCACTGCATGACCCAGGGGCTCGGCACGATCCTCGAGGCCCGTGAGCTCGTCCTCGTGGCGCAGGGCTCGTCGAAGGCCGACGCGGTCGCGGCCGCGGTGGAGGGGCCGCTGAGCTCCTTCGTCCCGGGCTCGGCGCTGCAGTTGCACGAGCACGCGACGGTGGTCGTCGACGAGGAAGCCGCCGCGGGGCTGCAGCTGGCCGACTACTACCGCTACACGTACACGAACAAGCCGGCCTGGCAGCGGTTCGAGTAGGCCGGCGGTTCAGCCGTCCGCGCGCTGTCGGTAGGCAGCGTGCAGGCGGTCGAGTCCCTCGTCGAGGGTCTCCGCCGAGCACCCGAAGTTCAGGCGCGCGTACCCGGCGCCCTGTCGACCGAACGCCGGGCCCGCGGCGAGGGCGACCTTCGCCTCGTCCACGAGCAGCGCCGCGGGGTCGTCGCCCCACGGCAGCGCGCGCAGGTCGAGCCACGCCAGGTAGGACGCCTGCGGCTGCCGGTAGCCGGCACCGGGCAGCACCTCGCCGATCCGCTCGGCGAGGGTGCGACGGTTCGCGGCGAGCTCGGTGAGCAGTGACGCGAGCCACGGCTCACCCTCGCTGAAGGCGGCGATGCTCGCGGTGTAGCCGAGGATCCCGGTGCGCTCGACGACCTCGGTCGGCAGGGCGTCGAACCAGCCGCGGGCGCGTTCCGAGGCGCCGACGATGAGCGCGCACTTGGTGCCGGCCAGGTTCCACGCCTTGCTCGCACTCGTCAGGGCGACCCCGAGCGACGCGGCCTCGGGACAGGACTCCAGGAACGGCGTGAAGACCCCGTCGGCGTGCACGAGCGGCGCGTGGATCTCGTCCGAGACGACCACGGCGTCCCACTCGGCGGCGAGCTTCGCGAGCGCGGTGAGCGCGGCACGGTCGTGCACGAGTCCGAGGGGGTTGTGCGGGTTGCAGAGCAGCACCGTGCGGGCGCCGTCGGCGAAGGCGCGGGCGATGCCGTCCAGGTCCATCCGCCAGCCTGCCGTGGTGTCGAACGGGTCGGCGGGGCCGTCGGGTGCGAGCAGCGGCACCTCGGTCACGGTGCCGCCGGCCTCGGACACGTAGTCCCAGAACGGCGGGTACACGGGCGGCATGACGACGACCTGGTCGCCGGGCTCGATGACCCGGCGCAGCATCTCCACCGCGGCGACCGACACGTCGGTGGTGGTGCGCACGAGGTCGGGGTCGACGTGCCAGGCCCACCGGCTCTCGGCGAAGTCCGCGAACGCCTCGGGCAGCGCCCGACCGTGGCCGACGTACCCGGTGTCCCCGTCGGTGACCGCGCGGAGCAGGGCCTCGCGCACCGGCTCGGCGAGCATCGAGTCCATCTCGGCGACGAACATCGGCAGGACGTCCGGGGGGAAGGCCGTGTACTTCTCGCTGGTGCGGCTGCGGCGTGCATCGAAGAGGGAGACCATGACGCTCATGCGCCCATCCTGACAGTGCCCGCCGCCGCACGGCAGGATGAACCGGTGGAACACCGCTCGCGCACCGTGCTCCGGGCCGTCCGTGACGCGGTGCTGGCGGTCGTCGGCAGTGTCGCGATCGGCCTGGTCGTCGTGATCGCCGGACTTGGGTGGCTCGACGAAACGCCCTACCGGGGGTCCTCGACCGAGGCGGCCTACGTCGCCGTCGCCGTCGCGGCGGTGGCCGTCTGCGGGTTCGGCGCGCTCGTCGGCCTCGGCGTGCTCCGCGCGGCGGTCAGCTCGTCGGACGCAGGCCGGCGAGCAGGATCTCGACGTAGCGCTCCGGATCGCTGACCCGGGTGCCGCCCGCGACCGCCGCTTCGCGCAGTCCGCAGAGCAGTCGGCGGAGGTCGTCGGCGTCGACGTCGGTCCGGACGACCCCCTCGGTGCGTCCGCGCGCGAGCAGTGCGTCGACGGACACGACCAGGTCGCCAGCGAGGGCAGCGGTGTCCGCACAGGAGAACCCGCCGTTCGTCAGCAGGTCGCCGAGGGCTGCGTCGTCCACCATGCTCCGGAACGCGGCGGTGACGACCCCTCGGAGCGCATCGGCCGCGTCCGGCAGCACGACGGCGTCGCGGACCTGGTCGAGCATGTCCTCGAGCGCGTCGATCGCGAGCGCTTCGAGCAGGTGCTGCTGGCTCGGGAAGTGCCGGTAGGCGGTCCCGACCCCCACTCCGGCCTCGTGCGCGACGGCGTTGAGCAGGGCCGGTTCGCCCCGGTCGACGAACGTGCGGGCCACGTCGAGCAGTGCCGTCCGGTTGCGCTGGGCATCGGAGCGCAGCGCCTCGGGCCGGGCCATCGCGATCGTCATGTGGACACCCTATCCGGTTGTGCTAGCGTTCCGGATGAATCATCCGATTCAGTAGGCGAACGAGCAGGAGACGACCATGGACCGCTTCGAGTGGGAACCGGCAGCGATGCCCGACCAGCACGGCAGGACCGTGGTGGTCACCGGCGCGACCGGCGGGATCGGCCTCGTCGTCGCCACGACCCTCGCGCACGCCGGCGCCCGCGTGGTCGCTGGCGTGCGGGACCTCGACAAGGCGGCTCGCGTCCTCCCCGCGGGTCTCGACCTGGAGGCTCGGCTCGTCGACACCTCGTCCGTCGCGTCCGTCACCGCGTTCGCCCGGCAGCTCGCCGCGGACGGCATCGTCGTGGATGCCCTCGTCAACAACGCGGGTGCGACGCTCGGCACGTTCGGGCGCACCGACGAGGGCATCGAGCGCACCTGGGCGACGAACGTCGTCGGACCGGCCGTGCTCGCCGAGGTGATGCTCCCGTCGCTCGGTGGGCCGTCGCCCCGCATCGTGCTCGTCGGCTCGAACCTGTCGCAGCGCACCCGCCGCGTACCCGGACCCGGCGGGGTCGACGGCCCGGCCGACTACTCGCAGTTCGGTGTGTACACCGACTCGAAGACCGCGGCCGCAGCGCTGAGCGTCGACCTCGGCGAGCGACTCCGTGCTGCCGGTTCGGACGTCCGGTCGGCGATCGCGCACCCCGGCATCGCGGCGACGGGGATGAACGACCAGGCGGAGACCCTGACGCAGCGCCTCGGCGGGATGGTCGCCCGCAGTCTGGCCCGGACCGCCACGGACGGCGCCCGCTCGACGCTCTGGGCCGCCACCGCCCCGGACGTCACCGAGGGGGTGTTCGTCGGACCGGCACTCCGTCGTGGTGACCGGCGGCTGCACGTCGTGCCGGTGAAGGGTCCGGCGGCGGACCCGGCGTTCCGCGCTCGGGTCCGGGCGTTCGTCGAGGAGCGACGTGAACAGCAGGAGACCGCTCGGTGACGGATCGCGCGTCCCCCGTTCGAGGGGGCTAGCGTCGCCCGTGTGAACCGATCCCGCGTGCACCGTCGCCCGCTCCTCCGTCCGCTGCCGCTCGCCGCGGTGGCCACGATCGCCGCGCTGCTCGGGACGGGGGTCGCCGCCGCACCGGCCGTCGCGTCGCCCGCGTCGCAGACGTCGCACGCGGGTCGGCCCGTGTCCGACCCCGCCCGGTACGTCGACCCGTTCATCGGCACGAGCGGTGACGGCAACACGTGGCCCGGCGCCACCGCACCGTTCGGCATGCTCCAGTGGAGCCCGACCGGCACCGCGGGTGACCAGACCTCGACCCCGGTCGCGAACGGCTACTCGTACGACGTGGACCGGCTGCGCGGCTTCAGCCTGACGCACCTGAACGGCGCCGGGTGTGCGCCGGGGGCCGCCGGGGACGTGCCGATCATGCCGGTCACGACACCGGTCACGACCTCGCCGTCGGCCGACTCGAAGGACGCCGTCTACGCCGCCGGGTACTCGCACGACGACGAGTCCGCGAGTCCCGGCCGGTACAGCGTCGCGCTCGACAACGGCGTCCGCACCGACCTCGCCGTCACCACCCGTGCCGGCGTCGGCGCGTTCGCGTTCCCGGCCGGCAAGGACGCGAACCTGCTCTTCCGCACGTCGAACTCGATCAACGGCAGCGAGGCCGCCACCACCCGTGTCGACGCCCGCACCCGCACGGTGAGCGGCAGCGTCCTGACCGGTGGCTTCTGCAGCCGCCGCGCGAACGGCGGCGGCGCCACCAACCCCGACCGCCGCAGCTACTACCGCCTGTACTTCACGGCCACCTTCGACACTTCGTTCACGAGCACCGGCACCTGGCAGGACGGCACGGTCCGGCCGGGAGGCACGTCCTCCTCCGGTGGGGAGGGCTACCTGACCGGCGCCGACCGTGCCGGACGCGGTTCCGGCGCGTGGGTCGGCTTCGACGCGCGTCGCGGTGCGACGGTGCACGCCAGGATCGGCATCTCGTACGTCAGCGCCGCAGGCGCCGTCGCGAACCGCGACGGCGAGGTGACGAAGCGCTCGACCGTCGCCGACGTGGCGGCCGGCACACGGGCCTCCTGGAACCGCGAACTGTCGCGCCTGCGCGTCGGCGGCGGCACGGCGGACCGGACCACCCAGCTGTACACGTCCGTCTACCACGCGCTCATGCAGCCGAACACGCTGAACGACCGCGACGGCCGCTACCTCGGGCCGGACCAGCGGGTGCACAGGATGGACCGCGGACACCGGGCCGTCTACGGCACGTACTCCGGGTGGGACCAGTACCGGGCGCAGATCCAGCTGCTCGCACTGCTGCGGCCGGACGTCGCCGGGGACATGGCGCAGTCGATGCTGCGGTTCGCCGAGCAGAACGGCGGCGTGTGGGACCGGTGGCTGCACCTCGGAGCGCCGACGCACGTGATGACCGGCGACCCCTCGGCCGCGACGCTCGCCACCTGGTACGCCATGGGTGTCCGAAACTTCGACGTCCGGGCCGCCTACGCCTCCCTGAAGCACCAGGCGACGGTCGAGAACACCGACGCCGAGAGCGACATCGGGTGCCCGGGGCAGTGCCTGGCGCAGCGGCCCGCACTCGACGAGTACCTGGAGCGGCACTACGCGGCGAACGACGACTGCTCGTGCTGGGGTGGGGCCGCCGAGACCCTCGAGGACTCGATCGCCGACAGCGCGCTCGGGTACTGGGCGGGTTCCCTCGGACTTCGCTCCGACGCCCGGATGTTCGCGGAGCGTGGGACGTACTGGGAGAACACCTTCAACGCCGCCGTCGGCTACCAGGCGGCACGGCAGGCCGACGGCTCGTGGACGCCGGGCTGGTCGCCCTCGACCGGGACCGGGTTCGCGCAGGGGACGAGTGCGCAGTACACGTGGCTCGTGCCGCAGGACGTGCAGGGGCTGTCGAGCGCCCTCGGCGGTGACGACGCCGCGATCGCCCGGCTCGACGCCTTCTTCCACGACGCCTCGGGCAACTGGGCCGTGACCGGTGGCGACGCCACGAAGTTCGACCCGACGAACGAACCCGACATCCACACGCCGTGGATGTACAACGCGCTCGGCGCCCCGTGGAAGACGCAGGAGACCGTGCGCCGCGTCGTCGACGACGCCTACTCGACCGGCCCCGACGGCCTGCCGGGCAACGACGACCTCGGCACGATGAGCGCCTGGTACGTCTTCGCGTCGATCGGGCTGTTCCCGCAGACACCGGGTCGTGCGGACATGCTCGTCGGCAGCCCGACCTTCAGCACCGTGGACATCCGGCGGTCGAGCGGGGAGCGGATCGTCATCCGGTCCTCCGGGACCGAGCCGTACGTCCACGGTGCACGGCTGGACGGGCGGACGCTCGAGCGGTCGTGGGTGCCGGCGTCGTTCGTGACCCGCGGCGGGACGCTGTCGCTCCGGGTCGGGGACGCGGCGGACACGCGCTGGGCGACCGGACAGCGGGGGCGTCCGGTCGACCGGTGAGTGCGTGGGCGGCTGAGCGAGTGGGCGGCCGCGGGGGTGGGCCCGGCTCAGGCGAGGAGCTGCTCGCTCACCGTCCACAGACGGCGGGCGTCGTCCGGGTCGAGCATCGCGGTGTTCGCGTCCGAGGGGATGTGGTCGGCGGTGAGGGGGCGGACCTCGTCGTCGAGCACGGCGACGTCGCTGTCCTTCAGGTAGACCCCGCCGATGCCGTCGAGCAGGGGGCTCGCCGCACCGAACACGATCGTCGCCGCGCCCTGCTCGATCGTCTTCTTGCCGACGGTGGGGTCGATCATCGTCGCGCCGTCGTCGTCGACCAGGCCCTGCTCCCGGAACGAGGCGAGCCGGTCGGCGTCGTGCGGTCCGGGACCGATGGCGACGCCGGGGTGGGCCGCGAAGGCCCGGATGCCCTGGTCGGCGTACCGGCGGTCGAGCTCGACGGTGAACAGGACGTTGGCCCGCTTCGACTGCCCGTAGGCCGCACCCGGGTCGTACCCGCCGGCGAACGCGAGGTCGTCCCAGTGGATCTGCCCGAACCGGGCCGCGCCGGACGTGACGGTGAGGACCCGCGCACCACGGGCCTCCCGGAGGGCGGGGAGCAGCGCGGTCGTGAGCCGGAAGTGGCCGAGGTGGGACGTCGAGAACGCGAGCTCGTTGCCGCGGGCGTCGAGGCGGCGCTCCGGCGAGAAGAGCACGGCGGCGTTGTTCACGAGCGCGTGCAGCGGGCGGCCGGACGCCGTCCAGCGGGCCGCGAACGCGTCGGTCGATGCCGGGTCGGCGAGGTCGAGCTCCTCGACGCGGACGCCGGGGATCCCGGCGACCGCGGCGGCGGCGCGTGCGGTGTCGCGGGAAGCAACGGTGACGTGCGCACCGGCTGCCGCGAGGGTGCGCGTGGCCTCACGGCCGAGGCGTCCGTGGCCGCCGGTGACGACGACGTGGCGGCCGTCGAGGTCGACGCCGTCCAGGACGTCGGCAGCGGTCGAGGCGGCGGTGAAGGGGGTGGGGATCGGGTGCTGGTTCGTCGTCACGGTGTGCGGCTCTCTCTCGTCCAAGGATTTCCGGAACAGGTTTCCGGAACGCACGCAACAATACGGAACACCGTTCCGTTTCGCAAGGCTGCGCGGACGCTGCCGACCGCCCACGACCCGGGTGGCAGGGTGGATCCGTGCACATCTCCCTGGACGCAGCGACCGACGTCGTCACCGGTATCCGATTCCCCGAGGGCAACCGCTGGCGGGCCGGCCGGCTCTGGTACTCGGACATGCACACCGGCGAGGTCTTCTCGGTCGACCCGTCCGCCGACACCGCCCCGCGGCGCGAGGCCCGGGTCGACGGGCAGTCCTCCGGCCTCGGCTGGCTCGCCGACGGTCGGCTCGTCGTCAGTGCGATGGAGTCCCGCACGATCGTCGCGGTCGAGCCCGACGGGTCGACGTCGGTCTTCGCCGACCTGTCGTCGGTCGAGTCGTCGCTCGTCAACGACCTGGTCGTCGACGAGGCCACCGGCCGGACCTACATCGGCGCGTTCGGCTACGACCTGTACGGCGGCGAGGAGCTCTGCCCCGGACCGCTCTGGGTGGTCGAGCCCGACGGGTCCGCCCGGCTCGCCGCGGACGGACTCGTCTTCCCGAACAGCGCGAACGTGCTGCCGGGTACCAGGACCCTGGTCGTCAGCGAGACCTGGGGTGGACGGCTGACCGCGTTCGACATCGAGGCGGACGGCTCGCTCACCGGGCGGCGGACCTGGGCGACCCTGCCGGAGGGGGTCACGCCGGACGGCAGCACGGTCGACGCCGAGGGGGCGGTCTGGGTCTGCTCGGTGGACACGGGCGAGTTCCTGCGGGTCGTCGAGGGCGGTGAGGTCACGGACCGGATCGACGCTCCCGGTCGGTGCGCCGTCGACTGCGCCCTCGGCGGGGACGACGGCCGCACGCTGTACCTCGCCACCGCGGACAGCTACGACCCGGCGACGACGGCCCGCACGCACGACGGGCGG
Source organism: Curtobacterium sp. MCBA15_009 (assembly GCF_001864895.1). Classification (GTDB taxonomy): domain Bacteria; phylum Actinomycetota; class Actinomycetes; order Actinomycetales; family Microbacteriaceae; genus Curtobacterium. The sequence goes on along the minus strand of NZ_MJGO01000037.1, from coordinate 10,315 downwards.
ATCAGCGCGGTCCGCGTGGCGGTGCCCGGCCCCTGACTGCCGTGGATGGGTTGACACAGAACCGGTTCTGTACCAATGTGATGCCACAACGCCTGACGAGGGAGTGGGGTCACGATGGACGGTGCAGCAGGCTGGATCCTCGGCGCGATCGCGCTCTCGCTGGTCCTCGTCGCCGTGAGCGCCCGGTCCCGCTCGGTGCAGGCGTGGCAGGTCGAACGCCTCGCCGCCCGCGTCGGACTCCCGGTGCCGCCGGCGCTCGAGGCCGATCTGCGGGCCCGGACCGCCGCCCGACTGCTCGGGAGCGCCTCCGGCGGCCTGGCAGGGCTCGCCCTCGCCCTCGGGGTGACGTTCGCCACCGGCTCGCAGCACGACCGGGTCGGCCTCTACGCCTGCGCGGCCGTCGCCGTCGCCGGGTACGGCGCCGGGCTCGTCTGGGCGTCCTTCCTGGGTGCCTTCCGGCCGGACGACCGCCCGCGGGTCGCCCGCCTCGACACCGTCACACTCTCGGCCTACGTGCCGAGCCTGCTCCGACTGCTCGCGTGGGTGCTCTGGCTCGCCACGATCGCCCTGGTCGCCGTCGAGCTCGGTGGACGGGACCTGCGGCTCGCCGTGGTCGTCGCCCCGCTCCTCGCGGTCTCCACCCTGAGCCTCGTCGCCCTCGAGGTCCTCGGCCGCCGCCTCGTCCTCCGCGGACAGCCCGCCGCCACCACCGAGGAGCTCATGTGGGACGACGCCCTCCGTTCGTCGGCGCTCAACGGGGTGGCGACCGGCATCCGACAGGTCCTGCTCATCACGCTGATCGGCAGCACCCTGCTCGTGACGGACACCGCGTCGGCGTGGCTGCTGCTCCCCGCGTTCGTCATCACGGCCGGCAGCGTCGTGCTCGTCAGGATGAGCCGCATCGCCGACACGTGGTACCTCGAGCAGCTCTGGCCCGGCACACCCGCCGGGGTCGCCGCGCAGCGCGGGCACTGAGACCACGGGCGCACCGATGATCGAGATCGACGCCGCATCGCGGCTCCCACCGTTCGAGCAGCTCCGGCAGCAGCTCGTGCAGCAGATCCACGGCGGAGCCCTGCGCGCCGGCCAGCGGCTGCCCACCGTCCGCAAGCTCGCCGCCGACCTCGGTCTCGCGCCGAACACCGTCGCCCGGGCGTACCGCGAGCTCGAGTCCGACGGCCTGGTCGAGACCCGCGGGCGGAACGGCACGGTCGTCCGCCTGCACGACGACGACACCGAACGTGCCGCGGTCGCCGCCGCGCGGTCCTACGTCGAGACGGTGCGACGGCTCGGGGTGCCCGACGAGCACGCCGAGCGGCTGGTCGCCGCCGCGCTCGTCGCGGCAGCACGGCGGCCGCCGGGCGACTGAGCGCCCGGCCCTGTGCCGTCGTGGCGGGCGTCGTCCTGCGTCCGCGGTCACCCCAGAGGCGCGGTCAGCAGCGTGAGCCCGACCCAGACGGCGAACGAGGCCACGGGGCCGACCGCCGCGATGACGACTGCAGCGATGCCTGCTCCTCGTGACCGGTTCTTGGCGATCGCAGTCGTCCCCAGGACGAGCGCCCAGACGCCCAGGCCGGTCCAGATGACGTTGGACCAAGCCAGCGCGACGTAGACGGCAGCAGCCGTCGCGTCGTGCGGTGAAGGAGTGCCTGTCTGCTGTCGGAGTTCCAGGGGACCGAGCCCGACGCCGACGACGATCGAGCACACGACCGACGCCGTCACCGCACAGACCGCGAGCACGAGGGCGACGTTGCCGGCCCGGTGACGCCGCAGCGTGATCGGCGGTGGGCTCTCCCCTGTGGCCATGATTTCGATTCTGCGTGTCGCGAGCAATTCGTGTCAAGGCGGTTCTCCAGGCGTTTCGCGCCCGGTCGAATTGTCGTCGAGAAAATATCTCGATTGGGGTGGACATTTCGGACGAGCGGTGTTTACGGTGGACGTGTCGTCAGTCAGGGGGTCTGGCCGGACGGCGGATCGAGACACGGACGAGCCGATACCGACCGTGTCGTTCGCAGATGAGCCGCACTCACAGGGGGTTGCAGTGGCTGTTGTCGACCATGATCAGGTGTTTCTTCCGACCCGTTCTCCTTCTGGGTGATGCGTACTCGACGGTTCGCCACTGGTAGGAGAGCTGTCGGGCTGTGTCCGGGGTGAGCTGCTTCGGGAAGGTCCTCAGTTTCTCGGGACGTTCCCGTTCTGCTGGGACCGGTGCTCTCGTCGATGTCGACGGGTCGCATTTCCTGCTCACCGCGGCGCATTGTGTGCATTTCCGTTGGCTTGAGTCCCGACCGATTCACGTGCGCTTTTCTCCGTGGCGCGAACCACGAAGACACTCGTGGAGATCCGGGCGTCCTGACGACGTCGTCGCACTCCGCATGGCGGTGCCTCGACCGTGGGTCGAGTCAGGAGACGTGCAGCACGATTTCGCTCTTCTCCGTGCCGACCGGTTCGACGATCTCGCGGCAGCCGACCTGCACACAGGCACGCTGCCCGACCGCGTGACGCTCGTCGGCATCGAGAACAAGTTGCTCCGAGCAGAGCGCCCGCGCTGGCGATCAGCACGGGTCACGCCGGCTGGTGCCGTCCCGATGCTCTCGGTGGACGCCGCCCTCGAGCGTGGCGCGTCGGGTGGCCCCTGGACCGTCCCCGTCCCTGGCGGAGCAGGGGAGGTCGTGTCGGTGACGAGCATCGCCCTTCGGAGCCAGCCGGGGCGGCTCTTCGGACCCGTGCTGTCCATCGCGTCGCTTCGCGCTGCTGCCGCGAACCTCCACGGGGCGGAGGACCCGGCCTTCGCCACGCTCGACCTGGCCCCCGCTCGGATCCGCTGATCCGAAGCGCCCAAGGACCCCCGGAAACAGAACGAAAGGAACCACATGCCCACCGCAACTCTGATCCAACGGCGCTCCGACAGCGCCGCCGTGCTCGACCTGCAGGGTCTCGCTGCGGACGACGTCGCCCAGGCCGGCCTGACGTCCAACCTCAGCCTCATCTGCAAGCAGCAGTCCTCGTTGAGCATCTACATGTGCCCGACGAGTCCGAACGGCGAGGCATCGCGATGAAGGGGCGTTCCGTCCTCGCGCTCCAGGGGATGAAGGTCGGCCCCGCCGACACCCCGGCGCAGGCGGACAGCATCTTCTCGATGACGAGCTACTTCCTCTGCCCCCTCACGACGATCATGCCGGCGAGCACGGCGAGCATCGCCGTCTGTTGATGATCAGCCGGGTCGGCCCGGGCGGTGACGCCCGGACCGGTCCGGCCCGAATCGAGGAGCCACTCCATGGACTTCCGCTACCTGCGGTACTTGCAAGCAGACGAGTCCGTCTACGTGAACCCCGTTCGTCCGGCCGACCAGCTGCACGTGCTGCCCGAGCCGCCCGACGGATGGGAAGTCCGTGCCGAGGAGCACTGGACGTACGTCTTCGTCCCCGGGGCGTCCCTGCCCGCGCAGGGGTGGAAGATCCACATCACGGCCCCGGCTTCGGGCGCGGACGAGACGCTCGACCGCATCGCGCCTGTCCTGTACCAGCGCGGTACGCCGTTCAAGTTCGTGGGTGCGGTGATGGAACTCCTGCTCAAGAACTCCAAGTACGGCGATCGATCGAGTTCCGGCAAGTTCGTGACCGTCTACCCGAGGGACGACGACGACTTCGTCGAGCTGCTCGACGTGCTGGACACCACGCTCGCGGGGATGCCTGCGGGGCCGTACGTCCTCAGCGACCGACGCTGGCGATCCGGCAACGTCTCATACCGCTACGGAGGCTTCGTGGAGCAGCGGACGAGCGGCCCGGACGGCGGAGGGCACCTCGGCATCACGGACCCCGACGGCAACGTCGTCCGTGACGACCGGGCACCTGTCTACTCGGAACCCGACTTCGTCGAAGAGCCCGCAGCGGTGCGTCGTGTCCGGGAACAGCTGGAAGCCACGTCGGACGATGCAGAGATGCCGTACGACGTGCACAGCGCTCTCCACCACAGCAACGGAGGCGGCGTCTACCGGGCGACCCGTTCCACGGACGGCCTGCAGGTCGTGTTGAAGGAGGCACGGCCCGGCGCCGGACTCGACGGACAGGGGCGAGATGCCGTCGCGAGGCTCGCCATCGAAGCCGATGTGCTCCGGCGCCTCGACGGCAGCCCGTGGGTGCCACGGATCCACGACGAGTTCTCGGTCTGGGAGCACCGGTTCATCGCTGAGGACTACGTCGAAGGGACGACGTTGAACTCGTGGACGGCTGCCTTCTACCCGTTCGGACGCGATGCCGACGTGGGGCAGTTCACGAGCGACGCCTGTCGCATCGTCCGCCAAGCCCGAGCAGCGATGGTCGACGTGCATGCGCGGGGAGTGGGACTCGGTGACCTGCAACCCGCGAACATCATGATCAGCACCGATGGCGAAGTCCGCCTGATCGACTTCGAGGCGGCCAGTGACCTCGATGACGAAGTCCACTCGGGCCTGATGACCGTCGGCTTCGCTGCCCCTCCCGGGTCCAGCCGCGAGGGCATGGACTGGTTCGCGCTGGCCCGGATCGCGCGATTCGTGTTCCTCCCGGTCGGCCCCACGATCGACCTCGCCCCGGAGCTGGCGTCGGAGCACGACCGGTGGATCGAGGAGCAGTTCGGGGCGGAGCCGGTCGCCCTGATCCGCGACATCGAGGCGCGTGCTGCAGCGCTCACGCCGGCTGCGGCAGGACCGCTCGCGCCGTCACAGCACCGGCTCGCCAGCCCGTCGGACATGCGGGCCGTCACGGAGTCGCTCCGAGAAGGACTCCTGGACAGCCTCGTCCCCGACACGGACCGGCTGGCTCCCGGAGACATCCGACAGTACGAGAACCGACACGGTCGCGACGACGTCGCGACAGGGGCCGCGGGAGTCGTCTTGGCACTCAGCCGGACAGGAGGAGTGCCGGACGAGGCACGGCTCTGGCTGATCGAGGCGGCGCAGCGTCTGCTCGGGGCCGGTGCCGACACCGGTCTCTTCTCCGGATCCGCCGGTGTGGCAGGCGTCCTCCTCGAGCTCGGACTGATCGAGGAGGCCCGCCCGCTCCTCGAACGCGTCGCGGCCGCCCCTCCTGACGACGACGTGGCGATCCGCTCGGGCTCGGCCGGGCGTGGGCTGCTCCTGCTGCAGGCGAGTGAGCTGGCGGGACTCGGCGCCCTCCTCGCACCCGCGCTCAGCGTCGCCGACGACCTGCTGGGTCGTGTCGAGCGGCACCCAGAACTCCGTGTGGAAGACCCGGACGGAGTCCCGATCGGGCTGATCGACGGATGGGCGGGCGTCGCGCTGTTCCTCACCGCATGCTCACGCGTGTCGACGAACCGTGCCTACCTCGACGGCGCTCGGAGAGCCATCGAGCACGAACTCGACATCTGTGTGGTGTCTCGGGACGGGATGTTCCAGGTCAAGGAGGACGCGCGAGTCATCCCGTACCTCGCCGGGGGGAGCGCGGGGCTCGCCGTCGCGATCGCCTCCTACCGAGCGAGGACCGGTTCGGATGAGTGGGAGGACGAACTCCACGGCATCGGTGTGACGACGCAGTCGCGCTGCTACTACAGCCCCGGCCTCTTCCGAGGTGCGTCCGGACTCATCACGGCGGCGGCCGCGGTGGACACGGCCCTGCACCTCGATGGTGCATCGACGTTCGTCCCCCGAGCGGTACGGACACTCGAGCTGTACCTCCTCCGCCGGAACGGGTTCGACGTGGTTCCCGGCGACTTCTCGTACCGACTCTCGTTCGATCTCTCCACCGGGTCCGCGGGGGCGCTCCTCGCCCTCCACGAGGCGGCAGGTCGGCCGCTCGGCTGGCTCCCCGTACCGAACGCCGACCGATTGCTTCCGGCGCGCGACCGCGCGACGGTACCGTCCCGAGCGATGGAGGGAGGTGGAACAGATGAAGAACCAGGTCCTCTCGCTGCAGGGTCTCGAGTCGCAGGATGACATCGAGCTGCGTGCAGGCTCCAGCGTCAGCATCAACTGCAAGGTGATCAGCACGATCAGCTTCGCCATTTGTTGAGCGCTCCAGACGTGAACGGTGTGCTCTCGACCCCCGGGAGCACACCGTTCACCCATCCGAGTGGAAGGCATCGTGATGTCCATCGTCCGGGTCCTGTGGGGGCACCTCGCCGGTGCGCGCGGACGCGTCGTGACAGCAGCCGTGGCCGGACTCCTCGCGTCGGGAGCAGCACTGGCCCAGCCGCTCGTCCTGCAGCAGGTCATCGAAGGAGCCACCTCCGGTGCGGCCATCCCCTGGTGGGCCGTCGTGGCGTTCGCTGCGTTGCTCGGTACTGTCGCCGTCCTGACCGGTGTCCGGGAACGTCTGGTCGAAACGGCAGCGGAACACGCGGCGGCTTCGTTGCGGAGAACGGTCTTCTCGGCCATCGTCACCGCGCCACCGGGCTGGATACGGCGTGACGGGATCGGAGACCTCGTGTCCCGCGGCACATCCGACGTCGCGGCGCTCCGGCGTGCTGCCGCTTCCGGTTTCGTCGACGTCGTCGGAGCCCTCGTCCTCGTGGTGGGCAGCGTCGTGGCGCTCATCCTCCTCGATCCGCTGACCTTCGCAGTCGCGTTGGCTGCCATCGGTGGCGCCGCCTCAGTCGCGCTCCTGGCGGGGAAACGGATCTCCGAGCTCACGGACGAGGCGCAGGTGGCGCTCGGGCGCTACGGGAACGAGATCGAGGCAGTCGCCTCGTCGCGACTGGTGATCACTGCGTACCGCGGCGAGGAGCATGCCATCCGCAGAGGGGCAGCCCTGGCAGAGCAGGTGCGACGGCACGGCGAGCGCATCGCTGTGACCCGGGCTTGGGTGGCGCCCGTGACGCAACTCGCCTTCCAATCGGCCTTCGTCAGCGTGCTGGTGACCGGCGGGCTCCGCGTGGCCGGCGGTGGGACCACGATCGCCGACCTCGCGACGTTCGTGATGTTCTTCGGGCTCCTCGTCCAACCGAGTACGGAGCTGTTGAACGCTGCGGTCGCCGTCCTCGAAGCACAGGGCGCCCATCGTCGCATCGAGGGTGTGACCGCGATGGAGCGGCCATTGCCACGGAACGAGTCCCTGACCGTCGAGCAGGGCGGGTCGGCGCCGCGCATCGACTTCCAGGGGATCACACTCCGCGTCGAGGGGCGGCTGCTCCTCGACGACGTGAGCTTCACGGCCCGCGCCGGACAGCGGACGGTGATCATCGGCCCGTCCGGCGCGGGGAAGACGACGCTGCTCAACCTGGTCGAACGGTTCACGACGGCGGATGCAGGAGCCGTCCTGCTCGACGGCGTGTCCGTGGACGAACTACCGGAAGCGGCGCTGCGGAGCCGGATCGGTCTTGTCGATCAAGCCGCGACGATGCGGCCCGGGAGCGTGTACGACAACCTCTCCTTGGACGGCCGAGAACTCGACGCCGTGCTGCTCGCTGAGCTCCTCGAGGCGTTCTGTCTCACGAGGACCGTGGGAGGGCTCGAAGCGACACGGGACGCGACGACGCTCTCCGGCGGCGAGCGTCAGCGAGTGGCCATCATCCGAGCGCTGCTCGTCCGACCGGACGTGTTGCTCCTCGACGAGCCGACGTCCGGGCTCGATGCGGAATCCGAGCGGATCGTCGACGACGCCCTGCAGCGGCTGCGCGGCGAGGTCACGATCGTCATGATCTCTCATCGACGGTCGACGATCGCCGCAGCAGACGCGGTGGTCATGATCGGTGGTCGTCCGGGCGGCGTCGCGTCCCGGTCCGTCGATGTCCGCGGACGGACGGCGACTGACGCCGGTCGATCTGGGGGCGACTGAGCGCTCAGCCCAGCTCGCGCCCGCCGCCCCAGACCCGCTGCACCTCGAGCGCCGGTGACAGCGCCACGAGGTCCGCGGCGTACCCCGGCGCGAGCCGGCCCAGCCGGTCGCCGAGCCCCAACGCCGCAGCCGGCACGCTCGTCAGGGCCGCGACGGCCTCGGGCAGCGTCCGCCCGGCGAGCGCGACGGCGTTGCGGAGCGCCACGTCCTGCGTGAGCGTCGAGCCGGCGATCGTCCCGGTCCCCGCCACCAGCGCGACACCGTCCGTGACGGTCACGTCGAGCGACCCGAGTCGGTAGGAGCCGTCGGCCGCCCCGGCGGCGCCCATCGCGTCGGTGATCAGCGCGACCCGGCCGGGTGCGGCACGGAACAGCGTGTCCGCGACGACCGGGTGCACGTGCACGCCGTCCAGGATGAGCTCGAGGGTCACCCGTTCGTCGGCGATCGCGGCGCCGATCGGGCCGGGCGCCCGGTGGTGGATGCCCGGCATGGCGTTGAAGGCGTGCGTGAGCACGGTCGCACCGGCGTCGAAGGCCGCGCGTGCCTGGTCGAGGGTGCCGACGGTGTGGCCGACCGCCACGACGACGCCCGCGTCGACGAAACGGCGGACGGCGTCGAGCGCGCCCGGCAGCTCCGGGGCGACGGTGACCTGGCGGAGCACGCCGTCGCCGGCCTCGAGCAGCGCCTCGACGGCCGCCGGTGTCGGGTCGACGAGGAACGACTCGTTGTGTGCGCCCTTGTTGTGCGGGGACAGGAACGGCCCCTCCAGGTGCACGCCGAGCACGACCGGGTCGGCCGTCCGCACGGCGCGGATCCGCTCGAGCGACGCCACGAGGGCGTCGACGGGGTTCGCGACGAGCGACAGGACCGAGCGGGTCGTGCCGTGCGCCCGGTGCATCGCGAGCGCCGCGTCGACGGTGTCGTCCTCGTACGCCTGGGTCGCTCCACCGTGGCCGTGCAGGTCGACGAAGCCGGGCGTCAGGACCGCGTCGCCCAGGTCGACGACCTGGTCCGCCGCGGGGGCGTCCCGGCCGGAGCCGACCGCGTGGACCGCGTCACCGACGACGAGGACCCAGCCGTCCGCCGTGGTGCCGGCCGCGTCGACGACGCGGGCTGCGCGCACCAGGGTGCGCTGGGCCTCCCGGCCGGTCTGGAGGCCCGTGGCACTCATGCGGTCTCCCTGCGGAACGCGACCACACCGCTCAGGGCGGCGACCACGACGAAGACCAGGCCCACCACCGGGTGCCCGATCGCGAGCCAGGCGCCGCCTGCGGCGACGACCAGGGCGACCTCGACGATGGTCTTGCCGACGATGTCGGTCTCGATCGGGGAGCGCGGCGAGCGGAAGAAGTACCAGACCACGGCGGCGAACAGCGGTGCGCCGATCATGAACAGGACGCCCGGGAACGGGAACGGCCACGCGAGGTAGCCCCAGTACACCAGGGATAGCAGGCCGAACACGCACACGACGACCCGCAGGACCCGCCAGCCGTCCGGGCGCCGTCGGGAGCCGGCTGCCGGTGTCGGTGCCGGGACACCGTCCCAGTCGACGGGGGACTGCGGGGCGTTGGTCATGGTGCTGCCTACTTGAAGATGATGGTGCGGGCGCCGTCGAGCAGGACGCGGTCCTCTGCGATCCAGCGCACCGCCTGGGTGAGCGTCCGGGATTCCTCGTCCTGGCCGATGGAGACCAGCTCGTTCGGGTCCTTCGTGTGGTCGACGCGGACGACGTTCTGCTCGATGATCGGGCCCTCGTCGAGGTCGCTCGTCACGTAGTGCGCGGTCGCACCGATGAGCTTCACGCCGCGGGCGTGCGCCTGCCGGTACGGGTTCGCGCCCTTGAACCCGGGCAGGAACGAGTGGTGGATGTTCACGGCGCGGCCCTCGAGCGCGGCGCACAGCTCCGGCGACAGGATCTGCATGTAGCGGGCGAGGACGACGAGCTCGATGTCGTGCTCCTCCACCGCCTGCAGCACGCGCCGCTCCATCTCCTGCTTGCTCGCCGCGTCCGTGACCGGGCGGTGTTCGAAGGGAACCGAGTAGAACGCGGCGAGCTCGGACAGGTCCGCGTGGTTCGACAGGACGAGGGGGATCTCGATGGGCAGCTGCCCGCGGCGCTGCCGGTAGAGCAGGTCGTTCATGCAGTGCCCGGCCTTCGACACGAGCACCAGCGTGCGGGTCGGCCGACCGACGACGTCGAGCTGGACGCGGGCGTCGTACCGGGCGGCGACCGGGGCGAGTGCCGCCTCGAACGTCGCGCGGTCCACCGGCGCCATGACCTGCAGCCGCATGAAGAACGTGTTCGTGTCGGCGCTGGAGAACTGCTGCGACTCGGTGATGTTGCCCTCGGCGGCGACGACCGCTCCGGAGACGGCGTGCACGATCCCGGGCTGGTCGTCGCAGACGAGCGTCAGGGTCCAGTGCGTGGGGGTCGCGTCGGTCACCGGATCAGGGTACCGGCCGCGGGGGCGCCGGCGCGGGCGATGTCGGCGGTGGTGGCGTCCGCGGGGGCGCCGCCGGGCGCCGCCGGGCTCCGCGCGGCT